>CAWAHB010000013.1:0-335126 GCA_963781505.1 uncultured delta proteobacterium
ACTTGGAGATGAGGCCGGCCTTCTTCATCAACAGGCGCCCCTGCTTGAGGCGTTCGTCAAAGGTTTTGCTGGCAACGCCGAAGACGTAGTTCTCCTGCGTGAGAGTGAGGTAATCGAAGTAGCCGCGGCGGATGCGCCAGTGAGCAGGTCGAATTGCTTTTGCGTCAGCTCCAGGCTGGCGGCGGCATATTGAGTCGCGGCGATTCGCTTGTCGAGGCCGAACTTGCCGGCCGTCATGATTTCCTGGCGGACCATCATCAGGATGTCGCCTTGGCGGCCCGAGGGGGTCGACGTTGTCTCGTCATAGGAGAAGACGGGATTGAGGTACTTGCCAGCCTGGATTTGCCGCCCGCGCGCCTCGGCGAACGTGAACGCCGCCTCGCGCAACTCGGGTTGATTGACGAGCGTAAGTTCCCAGAGACACTCGAGGCTCGCGGCGAAGCCCGGCGGCGAGGCCAAAGAGGCAGCCTTCTTCTCGCCAGCGGTGTCCGGCGTCCCCAGGGTGGCTCGAAGTTTCTCAGCGTGGGGAACTTGGGCCGATCCCGGGCGTGGGGGAGGCGAGCACCTCGTCCGGCAGCGTTCTCGGCACAGTGCTTTTGGGGGCAGAGGGCGCCAGATCGGCGTCGGCAGGGAAAGACCGGCGCCCCCATCGTCCGGGATCAGGCAGCGGGCAGGTCGAGCGGGGCCCGCTTTTTCCTGCACCGGATGGCGAGCACACAGCAAGCAGGACAAACAGCATGCATCCGGTTATCGCGCCGCCGCCAACCATGTCTCTCTCCTTCTTCCGGTCCTACCGGATGTATCGACGGGTGGGGTTACGCCGCTTGAGCGGAAAGAAAGATATTGGCCGGTGGGGCAGGATGGGAAAGGCGATTGCCTCGGCGGACGCCCCGCTGGGCGCCGAGCCCGCTTGCGTTCCCACTTTTTTTTGTTTGCGGGCGGTTCGTCCCGCGTCGATAATCGGAGGTCGCCGGCGATCCCCTTTTCTTCGTATCCCCTCGGCTGAAGCTGCCCCGGCTCGGGCCCCGAGCCGGTATGCGCGGACTTCTTCTTGTCCTTTGTTCTTGCCTTCTTGGGGAGTAGACCATGAACAAGCAACCTGCAGGCCGGACACGCGGAGGCACGGCCGTCGATGCGACCGAGGTCCGCGAAGCGGCCTCCAAAGGCGACACGCACCCGCCCGAAGAGGAACTGGCCCAGACCGAGGCGTTTACGATGAATGCGTCGAGCGATGATGCGGCCGCCGACTTCCTCCTGAACGACAGTGAACCGGAGGGGGGCGCCACCGAGATGATAAAGGCGTGGCAAAAGGCCGAGTCCAAGAAAACCGTGAAAAAACCGGAGCTGAAGGCCGCGCCCAGGCCGGAAGCCAAGCCGCAAGCCAAGGCGGAAGTCAAAGCGGAGCCCAAGGCGGACCTGGCTCAGACCGAGGCCATGCCGGCGGAGGCGAATATAGCGAAGGCGGCGCCGGCCGAGACGGCCAAGACGGCGTCCGGCCAGCGTCATGCTCGGCGATTACCGCCTGCTCAAGAAGCTGGGGCAGGGAGGCATGGGGGCGGTTTACAAGGCGACATCAACGTCAAGCTCGAAAAGGAGGTCGCGCTCAAGGTGCTGTCCAAGGACCTCGCCGGCAAGCCGGCGTTCGTCGCACGGTTCCCAGCGCGAGGCCAAGGTAATGGCCAAGCTGGACCACCCGCATATCCTTCGCTGCTTCGATGTCGGCAACGCCTAGGGAGGGCACAACTACCTGGTGATCAAGACATGGACGGCGGCAGCGTCGAGGATCGCCTCAAGAACGGCCGCCTTTTCCTGGGGGATGCACTGCACATGGTCCTCAAGACCGCCGAGGCATGCAGCACGCTCACAAGCAGAAGCTGATTCACCGCGACATCAAGGCGGACAACATCCTTCTGACGAGCAAGGGCATCGTCAAGGTCGCCGATCTCGGACTGGCCAAGGCGACCGACGAGGACCTGGGCCTGACCAAGACCGGCACCGGCGCAGGCACGCCGATCTACCGTATGGCGCCCGAGCAAGCACAACGTCAAGCACGTGGACGGGCGGGTCGACATCTACGCGCTCGGCGTCATGCTCTACATCCTGCTGACGGGGGAGATGCCGTTCAAGGGGGAGACGCTACGTGGAGGTCATCGAGGCGAAGGAAAAGGGCAAGCTCACGCCGATGCGCAAGCACAACGACGAGATCCCCGACAAGCTCGACCTGATCGTGGGCAAGATGCTGGCGGCCAAGCGGAACACCGCCATGCCACCTTGAGGGTCTCGCCGATCTGGAGTCTCTGGGCCTCGCCCACAACCGGCTCAGCTTCGTGGAGGGGCTGAAGCGGCGAAGACGGCGAAACCCAGCGCTGCGGCCGCCACGGCCCCCAAGCCGGCCACGCTCGGCGCCACCGCCATGGCCGCGGCCGCCAAGGAGGAGGCGAAGACCGGCGATCTGTACTGGCGCGTCGACAACGACGAGGGGGAGACCATCACCAAGAAGCTGACCAAGGAGAAGATGCTCACCCTCATCAGAGAACGGCGCTATCGACACCGACGCACAGGTCAGCCGCAGCCCAAGAGCGGCTTCCGCGCGTGGCCTGTACGGCGAGTTCCTCCCCCATCTGCAAAAGAACATCATCACGGAGAAGGTGGAGAAAAAGGGGGAGCGTTACCGCGAGATGTACAAGCAGATCGAGGCCGAGGAGAAGAGCCGGCTGCGGGGCGGATCGGTTCCACAACCTGACGCTTCGCCTGGGGGGCGCCTGGGCCTGCTCCTCTGGCGCATCATCATCGCCGCCGTCCTCGTCGGCGGCTTCTTCGGCGTCCGGTGGCTCATCGACTACCTCGGAACCACCGTCGCGGACAAGACAGGCGTGCGGTGAGATCATCAAGAAACGCTGTCGCCAGGCACACGGAGCTCAAGGTTGGCGACCTATCCACGCGGGCCTACAATCGCTTTTTGAGACCCCAACGAAACCAACCATGAGGGGGACGGGCCGGTGCCTGATGACGCCCCGATTGTCCTCGTTGATCGGATTCGGCGCCTCATCCACAGCCTTCGCGGCCAGAAGGTCCTTCTCGACAGTGATTTGGCCGCGGTCTATGGAGTCGCTACCAAGGCCCTCAACCAGGCGGTGAAGCGCAACGCGGAGCGTTTTCCCGAGGATTTTCGATTTCAGTTGAGCCGACGAAGTGGACGCTTTGAGGTCACAATCTGTGACCTCAAAGCCCGGGCGCGGCGGCCGCCGCTACTCGCCGTTCGCTTTCACCGAGCACGGGCGATCATGGCGGCCAACGTCCTGAACAGCCGCCGGGCGATGTAGGTCAGCGTTTACGTCGTGCGGGCTTTCGTCAATCTGCGGCAAGGTTGTCGCCAGCCACAAGGAACTGGCTGGAAAACTCGCCGAGCTGGAAAAGAAGGTCGGGGGCCATGACGGCGGTATCAGGCAGCAATTTCGAAGCCATCCGCCGGCTCATGGGCCCCTCCGGAAGAGGGCAAGCGGCGACGGATCGGCTTTCGGCGAGAAAATGAAAGCGTGAGCAGGCGATTCTCGCTTGGGAGGCAAAGAATGGGGACATTCTAGGGACATTCAAAGAAACGAGCAGTTTCATCGTCGGCAACCTTCTCGGGTCTATTTCTCGGCCTTCTCAGGCATCAGCTTGTGCTTGCGCAGGACTTACAAGCGCTTCGGCGGGCACTACCGCGGCTCCTCATTTTTGATGGCGGCCAAGGGCCTTTGCGGGAAGGTCTCGAAGCGGATGTCCGCCTTCAGCTCGGCGAAGTGGATCACGTCGTTCTTGGCCGTGGTGACGAGGAGGAACACCTTGTCCTTGTCCAGGTCGGTGAAGACGACAACTTTTTCAAGATCCCCTTTGGGCATCGTCATGGCAACGAGCTTGCGCTGTGATCGGCGCCCGCCGCGGGCTTGGCCGCGGACAGCAGGCGGCCCGTATAGGTGAGGAGAAAATAGTCCTCGCCACGCATGAAGGCGTAAAAGCCCTCCTTGACGCCGGGCCGAATGATCTCCTCCGGCGCCTTCTATATAATCCAAAACCCATTCTCCCTTCTGCCACTTCCCCTTGATGTCCCAGACGGAAATGATCTCTTCTTTTTCAGCGAGCAGGTCTTCGAGGCGCTCATCGCCAATCGGGATGCCGTCGAAGCGGTGGTCGATCTCCGCCTGTTCATGGGGAACTCGCCGATCCAGAGGATGTGCAAGAGCGGCGGCGGCAAGTCCCAGTATTGAAAGCTCCAATCCGACTTGGCCAGCCCGGGATGCTTCATCTTCAGGAGGACCAACGCGCCTGGAAGATCCTTTTGGTAGCTCCACCTCATCCAAAGGAACGCGGTGCATCCGCAGGCCCGATTTCATCCAGCGAAGTCACTCGAAAAACTAGCTACAACAACCAAGTCCATCGGCGCCCACGAAGAGCCCATATTTCCCGTATTCCTTGGTTCTCGGCGTCCACGCAGTTTGCCTGTCGACTTCCAAAAGGCCCCCAGTCGTTCGGCCCGCTCAAAAAAAGATGCTCTCGCCTCTCCAATAGGCGAAATGGGGTAAGGACCCTTCGTTTTGGAGCCGTCCCAGAGGTATCATCAAAACCCAACGAGATACGAAGCGTCGGCCAAGAGAGTCAGAGCGTTCATGGTAGTGCCATTCAGGTTTAGATGAGCGGAGAGGAACGCGTGCCCGGTTTTTGGCGCGGCGAAGGCCTTGCCGGGGCTATTAGCTCGCCTAAATCAGATCGGCCCACTGGCATCGATGCCCGCGGTCAACGAGCAAACTAATTGTAACGAAATAGTTCACAGCATTCATTCTACGGCTCCCATCGCGTGCTCAGGACAGGGCCCGTGGGCCATTGCTCGCCTAGACTCAGATCGCATTCGCGTGCAGGTCTCGTCCAACCGGCGACCTGGGATCGGTCCGGACGAAATCGCGGCTCAGACGCTTGACGATCAACGTCGCGTAACTCCCGGCCGGCAGCTCGAAGCTTAGCGTGAGCTTGTCGCGCCGGCGTGCATGTCGTCGCCCCCGCGTGTTCCCAGGTGAGTCGTGCGGCCGGCACAGCGCCGCACGTTCGCCGCGGGAGAAGAACATTTTCTTCGAAGCCTTTCAGACGGAAATGCTCCGCGGTCAGCCCCTCCTGTGCCAGCACCCGCTCGAAGAACGGCGCATGGGGTCGTCGGCGGCCAGGCCGGTCTTGGCGGAGGGCAGGGGGATGGCGTGCGCTTCCAGACCGGCCAGTTCTCCGCCTCGAGCCGGCGATACATCGGCACGGCGCCCAGCAGCGAGCCGCGGACATCGAGCCGCCGCTCCGGGGGCAGGAAGCTGTCGAGCCAGGCCGCAACGCGGTTCCAAAGATGACTCTGGTATGCCGCGCGGAGAGGTAGAGGCCTCGCAGCTCGGCGCAGCGCTCCAGGGCGCCGCGAAAGTCCTGGGGATGATGGACGAGGAAGTCGACAAGGCCGCGGGCATGACTGCGCGGCAGCGCTCTTGCTACAGCGGGCCAGTCCGCCCATAATAATGCCCTGAATGTTTGCTTCTCCTGCTTCTGCGCCTTGCGGGTCGTGCGGATACGTTGCCGTGAGGGCCAGGCGAACGCTTCCTCGAACTCGCCGAGCATCAGGGGGCGAGCGAGAAACGGGCCGCCTCCGCGATGCGAGCCGAAGCGCTGGTCGTCGAAATAGTTCGGCACGCCGAAGTCGTGCAAGGCCGGCGCCTCTCAACGCATAGCCAAATCCTCCTTGCTTAGACGGCGCTGGACCAGGTGGAAACGGTTGGCGCCATCTGTTGCGACGTGTAAGGCTCGCTCGTCTGGCCCAGGTAGGTGACCTGCACGCCGGAGTGGTTGAGCTTGCGTGCGGCCGCGATAGTTCTGAAATACTGCAGCGTGTGGGCATGACGATCCTTGAGACCGCCATAGGAAAGGCGGCGCAGCTCGATGCCGAGCGGCGCCGCACCGCGGCCAGCGCCATCAGGCGTCGTCCAGCCCTTCTTCTCCAGAAGGTAAAGGGCAAACGGTCCGGCGCCCGGCCCAACGTCGGAAACTTTGCTCTGGGACACGGAAGTCCTCGGGAATGCGCTTGATCATTTCATGCGGGGCCTGAATTATTCGGCTGCCAGCATAATTCTCGGCCTGCAGAACCAAAAAAAGTCCAGCGGTGCTCGATCATAGTGTTGATGATAGCAGAGGCAGGATAAACTTTCTCAATGAGCCCAGAAGCTTCAGGAAGCATGCCTCCCATGATGACCGATTGGAGGAGTTGCTCGCCTGGTTAGAACGAGAGGACGCGGCGAAAAATGGGTCCTCGGGTCTGCAGCGGCTCGCCCATCTTTTCCAGGCGTGCGGCTCCGGCTTCTCCACACCCCTCGCCGACGGCTGCGTCACTCTTTCATGGTGGCGTCAGGACAACTGCCCCCCGAACATCGAGCTTTGCCGCAAAGAGGAGTTGCTTGCCGCGCTGCAGCAAACTTCCTCCGCACTCGCGAGTCTGCGGCAAGGACCCCACGCCTGGCTGCTGGCGACCTTGGGAGAAGCTCCGCCGGTGGTGGTCTGGATCGCGGCGGCGCGCGGACCGGTCCTTTCGCCGAGGAAAAACGCCTGCTGCCCGCCGCCGCGACGCTGCTGCTGCGGACTGCCTGGAGCGAACGGCGGCGCCTGTGCCGTTCGTCCTCGCCTTGCGTCGAGCCCGCCAGGAAAAGAGCTGGACAAAGCCGCCCTGATCACCGGCAAGCTGACGGCACCATTTCGGCAACGCCCTCACCAGCGTGCTCGGCTTCGGCGAGCTTGCCCTGGCTCAGGCGCCGGCGGGCATGAGCCGTGAATTCGTCGGCGAAGCTCTGGATGCCGCCCAGCAGGCCGCCGCCTGGGTCCGCAAGCTCAGATCTTCAGCCGTCGCGACCGCCGCCGCGGCCAGGCCTGTTCCCTGCGCGAAGCCGTCGCCTCCGAGCAAGCCCGGCTTCTTGCTCTCGGCACAAGACTGGAAACCGAGATCGTTGCCGACCTGCCGGCGGCCGCGATGGAAGACCCGTCCCTCCAGACCCTCCTGACGCAACTGCTCGACAACGCCGCGGCGGCTGCCGGAGAAGCAGGTCCGATCCGCCTGACGGCGCGGCAAACCGAGGCGACGGCCCTCGAATGCAGTTCAGTTCATCGGTCAGCCGGCGCCCGGGTCATTCGTGGAGGTCACGATCAGCAATCGCGGCACGGCGCCCGCCCGCGCTGGAAGCGGGGCGGCTCGCGGATGTGCTGCTCTGGGCCCGCCCCATCGGTACCGTGGTCTGGGCTTGCTGGTTGCCTATGGTATCCTGCGCTGCTATGGCGGCGGCTTGGCCGTGCAACTCTCCCCGATGTCGGCTGCCGCGTCCGCGTCCTCATCCCTGCCTATCGCTCCGAATCCGAGCGCCCGAACGCGTCTTCGCCCTTGCCGCCCGCCGCCGCAGCCGTGCAGGCCCGACGCCAGGCATCGCCTTCCAGAGAGGAATGACCCATGGCGAGCCCCCCCGAAAGCCAAGGGAACCCGCTAGCAGACGAGCCGCGCCCGCAGGCCGAACTCTACAGCTCCGGCGACGTCCGCCTCCTCGTCATTGACGACGATCCGGGTATCGGCCGCTTGATCGAGGCCACCTTCGCTTCGCAAGACTTCAAGATCGACGTCGTCTCCGATCCCGAACAGGTCGAAGGGCTAAGATCAAGAGCCCCCCTATCATGCCGTATACCTCGATTACGTCTTGCCCGGCCTCGATTCGGTTCAGGTGAATGCAATGGGTGCGCGACCATCAGCCGGACGCGAGCGTCCTCGTGGTGACCGCTTATCCCTCCATCGACAGCGCCCTGAATGCCTCGCACCATACCTACGACTACATCACCAAGCCGTTTCAGGTCGACGAGCTGAAAAGGGCCGGCGTCCGCACGCCCTGGAGAGCCGGGGCCTCTTCCGCCTCTCCGAGGAAGCCCTGCGCGAGCACATCGGCGCCGCCATCCGCGAGCGCCACAAATCCCTCGGCCTGACCCTCGCCGAGATGGCCAAGCGCACCAACGTCTCCCTCGGCTACCTGTCCCAGATCGAGCTGGGCAAAAATGCCGCCTCCATCGAAACCCTTTACCGCATCGCCCTCGGCCTGCGCATCCGCCCTCGCCGACCTGTTCCAGGCGATCCAGGCCAACGCCTGGACCCATCGGGCGCCAGGCAACCGAAATGGGACGTGCGCATCTTGGAGCAGCCGTTCGCCCGCCGCGCCATAACGCTCGCGCCAGCGCCATCGCGCGGCGGGCATGAATCCCCGCCTTCTCCGTCTGCTGCGTGTCCTCGAAGAACTGCGCCGCCAAGAAAATGCGAATCGGCCGTGGAAGAGCGCACGCAACCGCCTTCATAAGCCTTCGCGGCCTCGGCATGCCGACCGAGCTTTCTCAGGCAGTAGGCGACGCCGATCCGGCCGCCAGGCGTTCGCCGCGCTGCGACACGCTCGATGCGCCGGCATGGACGCAGCCAGCGACCTTCGATATGCGCCAGGGCGGCGCTCCATTCTTCCCGGGCAACCAGGATCGTGCGCGAAAGATTGTCGATGGCACAAGGCAGCGGCCGGCCCTCTATCGGTCCAGGACCGCCGGAGGGCCTGGTCCGTCCGGTTCGGCGCGACGGCCAGACGTCGCGCATGTCGAGCTGGGCCAAGGCCGAATCGTCCGGAGCGGCATTCACTTCAGCCTCGAGGCCGGGCACCGATGTCGTCGATCCTGCCTTCGACCTCCCGAACGGGTCGGCCCCGCCAAATCCGCACTGTCGGTCCAGCGCCAGCACGCGCCGTGCCGCAGCTGGGCCTCGGCGAAGCGCGACTGCTCGATCCACTGGCCGAGCAGCGTCAGGTCGTGCCGGCGCCGCGACGCCGTGTAACTCAGGGGCAAGAGGAGAAGAACGGCGGCGCCGAGCACGAAGGCGACGCGCCCCGCCCTGACCTTCCGGACCCAAGTGGAGGGCAGGAGCAGCGCCGCCGCCAGGTCGAGGGCCAGCGCGGCGGCGCTGCGCGTCAGGTGCGCCTCGGCCGAGGACCCCTTGCCCGTCGGCGCCGCGAGCAACAGCGCAGCGGCCGCGCACGCTCCGGCCAGAAGGAGGATGGCGCCTGCGGAAAAGCGCGAGCGAGCCTGGGAGCGAAGGAGAAGCGGCGAGCGGCGCCGCCGCCGCCGCGCATACAAGCCGCCATGTCGGGCAAAGGGTAGAGCGACCCGGCCTGCATCAGCGACGGAAGCCCTGACCAAAAGCCGCCGGCGAGAATCAGCAGGGCGACAATCCTGGCAAGCACAAGTGTCATGGCGGTCCGCTCGCGCGCGACGGCGCCAGATGATGCCGTCGTAGGCGTAATGGAGGAAGGCGACAATAACGTTCACGGTAAGCCAGGCCTCCATGCCCCGCTCGTCGAGCAGCCAGCCCCCAACCCCCAGGACGAGGACGAAGAACCCGAGCGTGATGCCCAGCGCGGCGCCAGATAGCCGAGCGTCCCCATGCGGCGGCCCAACCGGGCGTATCTTTGCCCGACCGACCAGCTGACCAGACCCAGGTACTCCACGGCGTGAAAAAGGGCCGAGGCGGTGGTCAGGGCCAGCACCAGGGATAGGCGGCGACGATGAATGGCCCAAAGCAGCGCGATATACAGACAGGAGACGCTGACCAGGTACAGGGTCCCGCTCGAGAGCCGCGGCCGCCCGGACAACTCGCGGAGCAGCAACCCGGCCGGAATCAGCAGGACAAGATTATCCAGCGTCCGCCACAAGGGATCCCAGGCGGTTTCGACGCCAGTGACGGCGATCACGCGCAGGACGACGTAAAGCAGAAAGCCACGCATGAGCCATTTTTCGAGAAACGCCGCCAGAACGGACGCCGGCCTCCGGCGGCAAATGCGATAGACGCCGTGGTGCTGCGCCGCGAAGTGCCAGGCGTTCCACAGATAGTCCACGCGCGAGCAAGCAAGTCAGCGCGCCCGTGGCGAGACGCACGCCCAGGCACACGCCACGACGACGCCGGTGATGGCCAAGAAAACGCCGCGCCGCGCCGACAGACGCTCGCGATCGAGAAAGACGAGCAGCAGCGTCACCCAGCGGTGCGGCGTCGTGACGTAATACACCTGCCAGAACTGCAGGCCGGCCCGACCGCCCAAGACTTCGGTCCCTTGCCAAAGCAACGCAAGCGGCCAGGCGACGTTCGCCAGGAGCAGACCGTCGAACCAGGGACCGACCAGCCAGCGCCGTGTTGGCGGCGGGCCAACCGGCGTAGAGACATCCGGCAAGGCGGCAGGACTAAGAACGCTGGCCATGGCTCACTTGCGCTTCAGGTCGAAGTTCAGCTCGTTCGTCCTGTCCTCGACCTTCGCTTTCAGGGGCGACCGGTGATGGTTGGAGTAGATCGCGGGAATGCGGTCCGCCGCCGAGAGGACCGGGACCGCCTTGGGCGCCTTCGTGCCGTCGGGGGTGGCTTCCGGCTCGCGACCCGTCGCTTGAGTGATGACGACACGGAAATCACCCGCCATGGAGCCGTCGCCCGCATCGTAGGTCGTGAGCGTGTAGCCGCCGTCGGTTTCAATCGTGCCGCCGGCCGTCTTGCCGGCCCGGCCGTCCAGAGGGACGAAAGCAATCGCCGCCCCCCGGGTAGCGGCCGGCCGCCGAGCGTCACCTTGCCGGAAACCGGGTAGACGGGAACGCGGCCGGGCTTGCCGCAGCCGGAGCAAGCGCTCAAGAGCAGAGTCGCGCCGAACAAAGCCAGGAAAGTCGTCTTGCGCATGTGCGAGGATCCCCGGAAAAAACGGATGAAAATAGGGTCCGGACAGGGTCCGGACCTGAGCGGGGTTTAACTCAGCCCGCCGCGCTTTCGGGCGTGGTTGGTGTGAAACCGAGCTACGGGCGCGTTTCGCGATTCGGTCTCGTCGCGTTTGCTTCGAGCCTCGATCAGATCGGACCCTTCGCTCGAGACGTACGAAGCGCGGCCCGCGTGCTCGGTGTGGTCGCCGGGCCCGACGCTCGGGATCCCACCGTGTCTCCTCGCCCCGTAGGCAGCTACGAGGCCGCGTGCGATCGCGACGTGCGCGGACTGCGCATCGGAGTGCTCTCGGATCTCGGACCGGGCCTCGATCCGGAGGTGGCAGCCAGCGTACAGGCCGCGATCGCTCGCCTCGAGAGCCAGGGTTGCGAAGCGCGACCCATCGAGATGCCCTTCGCGCGCTACGGCGTCTCGACGTACTACGTCCTGGCCACGGCCGAGGCGTCCTCGAACCTCGCTCGCTACGATGGCGTGCGGTTCGGCGCGAGGGTCGAGCCCCCGGGGGCGACGCTCGATCGCATGTACTCGGCCACCCGAGGCGCCGGTTTCGGGCGCGAAGTGAAGCGCCGCATTCTTCTCGGAACGTACGTGCTCTCGGCCGGCTACTACGACGCGTACTACAAGAAAGCTCAGCAAGTGCGCACACTCATCCGGAGGGATTTCGATCGCGTGTTCGCAGAGGTCGATGCGATCGTGACTCCCACGAGCCCGACGCCCGCGTTCGAGCTCGGCGAACGCATCGATGACCCGCTCAGCATGTATTTGGCCGACGTGTACACGCTGCCCGCGAGCCTCGCCGGCGTGTGTGCGGTGAGTGTACCCATCGCCCCCACGACCGCGACGCCGAGCCGACTGGAGTTGCCCGTCGGGCTCCAGCTCGATCGCGCCCGCATTCGAGGAGGAGCGGCTCTTCACGCTGGCTCGTGCGACCGAGGCTCTGTCGCCCTGGCAAGGACGGATCGCCCCGTGAAGGTCGTGAGCACGAGCGCCGAGCACGCCGAAGGACTGGCGGGCCTCTTCGAGCGGAGCGGGTCACCCTGCTTTTGCAGGTACTGGCACTTCACTGGCGACAAGAATCAGTGGCTCGATCGCTCTGCGAACCGAGCCGAGGAAAATCGCGCCGAGATGTTCGACGCGCTTCGCCAGGGCAGCGACGAGATGCGGGGGCTCGTCGCTCTGGAGGGCGACACCGTGGTGGGCTTCATGAAGCTCGCACCCGCCGCGTCCCTGACGAAGCTGTACGCGACGCGTCTCTACAAAGGTTTGCCGGTTCTCGATCGGGATCCCGAGGGCGTCCTGTCGGTGGGATGCTTCCTGGTCGACGAACGGTTTCGCCATCGCGGCGTGGCTCGGGCGCTGCTCGATGGCGGCATTCGACTGGCCAAGAGCACAGGCGCCTCGTGCATCGAAGCCTTTCCCCGCAATGCCGAAGGCGTCGGTGACGAGGAGCTCTGGACGGGCCCGCTGTCGCTGTTCGAAAGCGCCGGGTTCGAAACCATCACGATTTTCGCCCTTATCCGGTGCTGCGATTGAGTCTGTGATGGTTCGAGCGATCTCGCTCTGTCTGCTCTTCCTCGGCTCCTGCTCTCGCTGCTCGAAGGAGCGGGCGCACGAGCAGGACGGGGCGACGCCGACGTTCGAGGTGGCAACGCCCCCGGTGCTCTCAGCGCCGGCGCTGCGCGAGCTCTCGTCGTTCACTGGGTTTGGATTGCCGGCGGGATGCAAGTTCGATGGGGCGCTTCGACAGGGCTCGCTGCCCAAGGGAAAGCAGCGATTCGCCGCGATTCGAGGGGAGCTCGACTCCCTGTCCGTCGCGGTTGCCGACAGCGGCGATCGCGTGACCCGTGCGGGACTCGTTTCCTTTGGTGACGAGAAGGTCACCCCGATGCCGTGGGCCCTCGTCGATGCGCCCCCGCTCGTCGAGCGGCGATCGAGCGGCTGGTTCGCGGCGTGGTCCACCGAAGGCGATCCGAGCCGCGTGCTCGGCTGGACCGGTGGCGAGCGCGCGACCCTGATGGCCGAAGGAGATGGCGTGGTGCTGGCGGATGCAGCGTGTGACAAGGACACCTGCGCCGTTCTGACTTCCATCGCCCGTCATGCCCGCCTGCCCGGTGCGACCATCACGACGACCGACGGACATCACGCCGACATCGAGCCCGGCGCCGGCGAGACCTGGCAGCCGCTCTCGCTCCTCGGCTTCCGGGGTCGAACGGCCAAGGTTGCGCTCTCGAGCGGCAAAGCCGTGGCGATCTGGCGAGTCGACGGCGAGCGGGCCTCGGAGGAGAGCCGCGTCGAGACACCGTTTGGCGCCTACGACGCCGTCGGCGAGTCGGCGCCGTGGATCGTCGCAGCGGGGGCGTCTCCGGATCGTCCCTGTGGCACGGAGGAATTTCCGCTGACGATCTTCCACGGCAAAGACAAATTCGTGATCCGAACTCCCGCCCCACCCGAAAGCCTGGTGGCGCATCCGCTGGGCGATCGCGCCCTGGTCGCCTGGGTCGCGCCGGTGAGCTGCCAGCTTCTCGAGCGTCGCGTCGTGTACCTCACCCTGCTTTCGCCCGGCGACGCGGGAGTACCGAGTCCCATGGCCGTCACCGACGCGACGGGCTTCGCCCTGACCACGAAGGGCGACCGCTTCCGCTTGTGGCTCCTGTCCGGCACCACGCTCACCGAGCTCGCGGGGCGCTGCTAGACGAGCTTCAAACCAGCGACGGCGCGATGAAGCCCGGCATCACCAACACACCCGAGGACAGGCCGACGAAGATGCCGCGGCGGGAATCCACCGGTGCGACGCCGAGGTGCACGAGGCCTTGCTCCACTTTGCGAACCGAGTCCGCTCCGGAGGCGCGTTCGAGGGCGAGGGCTTCGGCTTCACTCAGCCCGAGATCGATTGACGCGAGTGTGCCTTCGGGAGCCCGCGCGATGGGCCGCGCGCCGAGGCTTTTGAAGAGCAGCGCGATGTCCTCGTCGAGGGCACAGGCGCGGATCAGACGCGTCACGAGCTCCGCGGGGCCGCGCATGGCGGGCAGGGTCTCGACACCGGGGCGCTCCCGGGGCGAGAAATGGATCTCGCCTTCCCGCCAGCAGCCGATCTCGATGAACCGATCCTCGAGCTGCTCGTGCAGCGCCCGCAGCAGCTGAGCGGGTCGCAAACGACCGCTCTGGACCAGGGTCATTCCCAGCAGGCCCTCGTTCTGGCAAGCGTCTTCGAGGGCTTTGTCGAGATGGTGCTTGGTGAGGTGACCCCGCGCAACGAGGCGGGCGCCGAGGAGCTCGACGGGATCGGTGGAGCTGATCAAGACCGGAGCGCCTCCTCGGAGGTAGATCCGCTTTTCCCGCTCGCCGAAGCGCAGCACCAGAAGCCCGCTCGAGCGAGCGCGGACCAGCGAGTACAGAAACGCCGCGACCCGAAGCGGCTCGACGCGCTCGCTGCGCGCGGCTCGCATGGGCGCGCCGAATAGGTACATGGGCCGGGACACCACGGCACCGATGCCCGGGATGTCGGCGAGGGGAACGGACTCCCGGCTCCCGGTTTCGCGAACCAGCACCCGCGGCCTCACTCTCCCGGTGACGCCGAGCTCGATGAGCTCCGGCAACGCAACGGGACCGAGGGCGCATCCGGGCGTGACTTGAACCATGAAGTGGCGACGCCCGGCGATCTGCGGCTGAGTCGCCGGAGTGGGGCGTCGCTCCCGAGCCTTGTCGATGGCCGCGAGGATCTCCTGGCGGTCGGAAACTTTGAGAGCAGGCCTGGTTCCGCTCTGGGACGAGAGCACCCCGAGCTTCGAGAGCCACGGTACGAGCTCGCTGTCGGTGAGAGCGATGCCCTGCTTTTGGGCAACGCTGCGCAGAGCATCGTTCAGCTCGCGCGCGTCTTGAAATCGATCCTCGGGTTTTTTCTGGAGCGCCCGTCGCAGCACGACCAAGAGCTCCGGTGGAAGCGAATCGGCGTGTTTTTCCAGCACGGACAGGTCCGCCGAGTGGATGCGCCCCAGGATCTCCAGCTCGTTCTTTCCCGGAAAGAGCGGCCGGGCCAGGAGGAGCTCGGCGAGAACGATCGCCAGCGTGAAGAGATCGCTCCGGGGATCGATCTCGGTACCGAGCGCTTGCTCGGGGGACATGTACCCGATCTTGCCTTTGAGCTCGCCGGGGTAGGTCCGCCGGTCGATGAAGGCGCTGCGCACGATGCCGAAGTCGGTGAGCTTCACCTCCCCTGCACGGCCGATCAGAATGTTCCCCGGCGACACGTCTCGATGCACGATACCCAGGGAGCGACCGCGTTCGTCCCGAGCGCCGTGGGCGTAGCGCAAAGCTCGGAGCACCTCGTGGGCGATGAACAGCGCAGCGCCGAGAGGAAAACGCTCGTTGCGGGCGGCGATGGCGCGCAGGAGCTTGGCGCAGGAGATGCCGTCGACGTACTCCATTGCCATGAAGAGCTCGCCATCGTGCTCTCCAAAGTCGACGACCTGCACGATGTTCGGGTGAGAGAGCGCAGCGCAAATGCGCGCCTCGTCACAGAACATGGAAACGAAGTGCGCATCGGAAGCGAGCTGCGGCAGGATGCGCTTGATGGCCAGTCGCTTGGCGAAGCCCCGGGGTCCCGCACGCCACGCGACGTACACTTCGGCCATCCCACCGCTTCCGAGTCTCTCTCCGAGCTCGTAGGGTCCGAGCGAATGCCGTGGCGCCGAGCGCACGTCTGCCATCTAGTGAAAGACTAGCCCATCGCCCCCGCTCGTGACAGCGCCGCCGACAATTCCTGCCTGGTCAAAACCCCGGAGAGAAGGCTGCTGCCACTCTGCCCGCGGTTCGATTACTTTCGGGGCGATGCCACGAGCCTCCAGGGCCCGAAGCCGCAACGGGGCACGCCGTCAGTCCCCGGAAAGAAGCCTCAGCCACGAGGCCGCTCGGGGACTGTCCACCCGGGCCAACCGCATCGAGAGTGTCGCCGTCACGGGCGCGGCTTCCTTCATTGGGAAGAACCTGATCGGGCTTCTGGAGGAGGACGACCGGGTGGGACGCATCGTCACCCTGGACGTGGAGCCGCCCGACACGGCAGGCCAGAAGACCCACGTCTACGAGGTGGATCTCACCGCTGCGATCGCGGAGGAGCGCGCCAGTGAAATCTTCGCCGCCGAGCGCGTCGACACCGTCGTGCACTTGGCGTTTCTCGCTTCGCCCACCCATGCCAGCGCCTGGGCGCACGAGCTCGAGAGCGTCGGCACGATGCACCTTTTGAACGCGTGTCGTCGGACTCAGGTGCGAAAGATCGCGCTCTGGAGCCAGACGGTTCTGTACGGCGCGCATCCGACGAATCCGAACTTCCTCTCGGAGCGCCATCCGCTTCGGGCTCGGCGCGACGACCCGTTCTTCGCCGACAAGATCGAAGCAGAGACGGACGTGTTGCGATTCGGGCGACCCGGCAAGGGGCGCATTGCCACGGTGCTGCGCACCGCGCCGATTCTGGGGCCAACGGTCACGAATTTCGTGAGCCGTTATTTGAGCCATCGGTTCGTGCCCACGATCTTGGGGTTCGACCCCTTGGTGCAGTTCGTCCACGAAGCCGACGCGGTCGCCGCATTCAAGATTGCGATCGATCGAGATTGTCCCGGTGTGTTCAACATCGTCGCCGATGGGGTCTTGCCGCTCTCGACCGTCGTGAAGCTGGCCGGGCGCATCGCGCTTCCGCTTCCGAGGCGCCTGGCAGGCTCCGCCATCTCGGCCTTCTGGGCAGCTCACCTGTCCGAAGCACCTCCCGCATTTCTCGATTACCTCCAGTACCTCTGCGTGGCCGATGGTGAGCACGCCGAGCAGGTGATGGGATTTTCTCCGCTCTACACCACGCGGGAAGCCGTCATGGATTACGCCAGCGCCCAGCACTTGCGGGACGTGAAGCTCTTGTCGGAGAGCGGCGCATGACCACGAAGCGTCGAAAGACCCGCGCCCCCGCCCCCAAGCGCCCGAAGCGTCCGAAGCGCGCGAAACGAATCAGTGCACCTCCGGAATCGAGCGACGAGCACGAGCTCGGGATCGGCTCACGGGTGTTCCCTCCCGGCATGTCGTTCACTTCCGTGGGCGAGGAGATCCCGGCGCGAGCCCGATCCCCCATGGATCCCGACGTTGCGGAGCAGATCCGAGCCCTGGAAGCGCGCCTGGATGGGCTCATCAAAGGCGCGGTAGACGAGCCCGCCCCGCCCTCGATCCGCGAGCAGGTGGAGCACGTGGCTCGCGGCGTGATGGACAAGCTCACGCCGGAAGAGGGAGCAACCGAAGCCGTTCGCGAGCTCATGTCGAGCGACTTCTATTTCGAAGAAGTGGGGACGGATGGGCATGCGCCACCGTTCCGAAGAGGTCGACGACTTTGGCCTCGATCCCACCTACGAGCGTCGCCTCCTTCCGCTTCTCGACTTCATCTACAAGCGCTGGTTTCGCATCGAGACCGTTGGCGTCGAGCACGTGCCCGACGAGGGCCGGTGCCTCGTCGTGGCCAATCACTCCGGAACGTTGCCTCTCGACGGAGTCATGCTGCGGACGGCCATCCGGCTCATGCACCCGAAACGGCGCGAGCTCCGCTGGCTCTCCGAAGATTTCATCTATTACCTTCCGTTCCTGGGGGCATTCATGAATCGCATCGGTGCGGTTCGCGCATGTCAGGAAAACGCCGAGCGCCTGCTCTCGAAGGGAAGCTTGGTCGCCGTGTTTCCCGAGGGGGTCAAAGGCATCGGTAAGCTCTTCCGAGAGCGCTATCGCATGCAGCGTTTCGGTCGCGGCGGCTTCATCCGTCTCGCGCTCCGCACCCAGACGCCGATTGTCCCGGCCGCAATCGTGGGCGCGGAGGAATCGAACCCCATGCTCTACCGCGTCGAGTTTCTCTCTAAGTCCCTGGGGCTGCCCTATCTTCCGGTGACTCCGACCTTTCCCGCTCTCGGCCCGATGGGCCTCTTGCCCGCGCCCACCAAGTGGCGCATCGAGCTCGGCGAGCCCCTGGAATTCGAGGGGTATGGACCCGAGGCCGCCGACGATCACGTGCTCGTTGGCCGTCTTTCCGAACGCGTGCGCGCCACGATCCAGCGCATGGTCGACGAAGGAGTGAAGAAGCGTCAGAGCGTGTGGCTGGGATGAGCATCGACGGCGTCCTCGTGCTCGACAAACCGTCGGGCCCGACGAGCCACGACATCGTCAGCGGCGTGCGACGGCTCTACCAAACCAGGAGCGTCGGTCACGCGGGCACGCTCGATCCAATGGCAACCGGCGTCTTGGTGCTGCTGCTGGGGGAGGCCTGCAAGTTGTCTCCCTACCTCACCAGCGCCGACAAGAGCTATCGGGCCGTCGTTGCATTCGGGCGAAGCACCGACTCCCTGGACAGAACCGGAACCACCATCGAAGAGCGCGAGCTGCCCGAGAGCTTTCCCGAGCGCGATGAGCTCGAGAGCGCCCTCGAGATCGAACGGGCGCGACGGGAGCAGACACCGCCCGAGGTCAGCGCGATCCAGGTCGGTGGCGAACGCGCTCATCGCGCCGCGCGTCGAGGCGAGCCGTTGATCCTCGAGCCGCGACCCGTTCGCGTCCATCGCCTCGAGCTCGTGGAGCTCGAATCGGCGAAAGCGAGCCTCGAGCTCGACGTTTCCAAGGGCTACTACGTCCGCGCCCTCGCCCGAGATTCTGGGTCAGAATCTCGGAGTCCCGGCCCATCTCGCCGAGCTTCGCCGCACGGCCAGCGGAGTATTCCGAGTGGAAGAAGCCGCGAAGTGGCCGCTGACGACCCCGGCACCTCTCACCAGCCTCGAGGACGCCGCACGCCGCTCCCTGCCGATGGCCGAGCTCGGCGAGTCGGGAGAATCCCGGGCTCGCAAAGGTCAGGCGCTCACCCCGAGTGACTTCGTCCAGGCTCCGGTGGCCGCTGGGGTGTGTGCGTGGCTGTCGCCTTCGGGAAAGCTCGTCGCCCTGGGTGAGCAGCGCGGCGACGAGCTCCGCGTCGTGCGCGGCTTTCGCTGACTCAGCGGATCTCGATGCTTCGAACTGACAGTCCGCGTCGCTCGAGCCGAGCGGAGAGATCGTCGTGCCAGCCTTCCGCGCGCGCGCCGGGCGGAAGCTCGAGCTCTACGCTCACCTCCCCACCATCGGCATGAACCACGATGGTTGCGCCCGACAGACTTCCCGACCCAAGCTCGAGGCGAGCGGTCGCACGCTTTCCATTGCCGCCCCACGCCACTTTGCGGACCAGACGCTCGAGCAGGATCTCGACGGGGAGCTCCGCTCGCGCCGGCTGGGTCAAAAGAGCGGTCGGCGCCGGAGCGCCATGAACCGCTGGGCGCGAGAGGGCACACAGCATCGGATCGAGCAGCTCGGTCGACGCTGGGCCGGGCTCGAGCTCACAATCCTTCGGGCGGCGTTCTTCGAGGTCCTCGGGGACGACCCGCTCCTGAGACGGGGCGGGCGGGTCCTTGTCCCGGCCGTGGGTCAGCCGGGAGGCCGGGGCATGGTTCTTGTGGCGGCTGAGTAGACTCTTGAAAGGCGAGTGTCGACTCGGTTTTTCCTTGGCGCTTCCAGCACTTCGGCCAGGACGTGGATCGGCGGACGAGGAGCTTTTGGCGACGCGCACGAGGGAGGCTTCGGGTCCGAGCCCGGTCGGGTTGCGTGGCCCAGTTCCGCGACGGTAAGGTTGGTCCGTTAGGGGGTCGCTATCTTCGTGACCTCCGGGCCTCTGGACGTTCCGCCGTTGGACCCAACTTCTCCACCAGACATATTCATCGGCTTTTTCGTCGCTGCGCTTCCCGCGGCCCTGGTTTCCGTGTTTGGCGCCGCCAGCGCTGCGCTTGGTGCGCTGTCGCATCCGCGAAAGGCTGCTCTCCGAGAGACCCTGGAAGGGGGCGACCGACGCGCCCTCGAGCGCTACCTGACCGGGGGCCTACTCATCGAGTCGCGCTGGCTGGTTTTGCGCGTGGTCGGGATCGCCACGAGCGCTGGCCTCATCGTGCGCCACGCGGGCGCTTCGGTCAGCGGTTGGTCGCCCCTGTTCGCGTCCCTTGCCGCCGTGATCGCCTACGGCATCCCCGCTGAGATCTTGCGGGGGATTGCTCTTCGTACTCCCGAGCGGTCCGCCGTTTTCTCGCTCCGCTATCTCCGGGTCATCGAGCTTTTCGCCGAACCCCTCGCCGCGCCGCTGTCGCTTCTCGGGCGGCTGGTGAGCCGCAACGTGGTGGTAAACCCCCTCACCTTGCCCCCTCCCAGCGTCACCGAGACCGAGGTCGAGATCTTGGTGAACGAAGGGGAGGCGGCCGGCGCCCTCGACCACGACCAATCCGAGATGATTCGCAATGTGCTCGACTTCCGCGATCTGACCGCGGCCGAGGCGATGGTGCCGCGAACCCGGGTCACGGCCCTCGATGTGGAAACCCTGCCCAGCGAGCTCATGAAGCTCATCTCCGAGAGCGGCCATTCCCGCTACCCGGTCTACCGGGACCGCATCGACAACGTCGTCGGCATTCTCCACGCCAAAGACCTCCTGGCGTACGCGGCGGTGCACGAAAGCGTGGACTCCGTCGACCTGCCATCGATTCTTCGCCGTCCCGTGGCCTTCGTGCCCGAGACCCACAACGCGTCCAAGGTGCTCAAGGACATGCGCGCCGGTCGCCATCATCTCGCGATCGTGATCGACGAGTTTGGCGGGATGAGCGGCATCGTCACCCTCGAAGACTTGCTCGAAGAAATCGTCGGCGACATTCAGGACGAGCACGACATCGCCGAGCCGGAGCTCTTGAATGACGCAGGGGACGGCCGCGTCGTCGTCGACGGCAGCATTCCCCTGGCGGATCTCGGCCGCCATCTCGGCTCCGAATTCCCCGAAAGCGGGGACTACCTCACGCTGAACGGCTTCTTGATGGACCGTGTCGGACGAGTGCCCAGCGTCGGCGCGAAGATCCACGCCCATGGCTACGTCTTCCACGTCCGGGACGCGGACGAGCGCCGCGTGCTCAAGGTCGACGTTGAGCGTGGCCAGAAGTCCGACAAGCCGAGCAAAGCCTCGGCCGTGTCGGCAGCCTGATCAGGGGTTGCCGATACCCTTGAGCTTGTCGACCAGCGCCTTGCCGGTATCGACGAGACCGAGCTTTTCGTCGGTGGGATCGCTTTTGTCACCACGCAAGATGTTTTCCAAGGTGACGATCTCGCGCTGGAGCTTGGTGGCGATGTCCGAGGGGCACACGGCGGACTGGGTCTCGGGATTGACCGGGATCATGAAGGGCTCGCCCGACTTGGCCTTGGTCGGATCGCCGCTCGAGTAGCGCTTGAGCGTGTAAGTCTGACCGCCCTTGGCGATCTTGAAATCGTCCGGCCACTTGAAGGGCTTGGCGTCCTTCGGCTTCTTGTCCTTGTCCTGCTTGTCCTCGGCGGCGAGGAAGGGCTCGGGCAAGGTCTGCATGCTCACCCAAGGGCCGGAAGGACCCGGCTCGAAGAAGACGGCCCAGCGGATCTTCGGCTTCGTCTCCTGGGCGAGGAAGTCCTCGATCGGAGCCTTGGCGCCGGCCAAAACGTTGCGGACCTTGTCCTTGCCGTCGTTCGCTTCTTTCGCGCCGCTGGCATACTCGATGAGCATGTTCACGACGTCCGACTTGAAACGCCCGATGCCCTTGTTCGTGAGGTTCGCCCCGGAAAACGGGATGTCGATGCCGCCGAGCGCTTTCACTTCTTCGTCGGGGTACTTGTTGCTCGAAAGCTTTTCCCGGGCCTTCTTCAAGACCTCGGCCAGCTCGTCGATGCTCGTGTTGGCCTTGTCAATCTCATCGACCAGGGAACCCGCACCGCTCACGGCAGCGTCCGCCTGCTTGCCTCGCTCCGATCCGCTGCCGAATGCGAACCCGATGGCTCCTCCGACAATCCCGCCAATGATGGCGAGTGCGACGTAGCGCAAGCGTCCGCGACGTTGGGCTTGGATCACCTCGTGGCTGAGCTCGACCTTGATGGCCGCAGGCTCGGCACGCACGGGCGCTTGGTCCGCCGAGATGGATGCGTACGGGTTGGACGCGTCCACCTTGGGACGGCTCGGCCCAGAGGGCTGAGAGCCGAATGGCGGGGCGGGGATTGGACGGTTTAGCCCCACGGGCGGCGGTACAGAGGTTCCGCTCGGGCCGGACACCGTCTTCTTACCGAGCCGCGCCTTGAGGTCGATTCTTGGGCTTCTTTTCGTCGGCCATCTGTCGGCTCGTCGCATGCGGGATGTGTCGTGGCCCACGCGACGAGATGGCCGGCACCCTAGCGGTCTCGTCTCGCGCCGGCAAGATTGATTCGCGCGCCATCTTGGAAGGACACTTGCCCCCCTCCCCGCTTGGGTTCTTCGGCAGCCGGGGTTTGCGCGGGGCCGTGACTTCGGGTTGACTCCGAGGCTCCGGCGGCCTCGAAGGGGCCCCAACCATGTCGAGCTTCGACGGCAAGAGGACGACCATCTCTTCCAGCGATGGAGCGACCATCGCCGTGCACGACACGGGAGGGTCGGGCGCCCCGCTGGTCCTCGCCAACGGCCTGGGTGGCCCGTTCAGCGCTTGGCGCCACCAGGTGGAGTACCTGCGGGAGCGGTATCGAATCGTGAGCTGGGACTACCGCTGCCTGTACGGGTCGTCAGCGCCCAAGGAGAGCCCTCCTCGGGTCGACGTGCCGGCCCACGTCGACGACCTCTTGCAAGTGCTCGAGGCGACCGGGGTCGAGCGCGCCGCGTTCGTCGGCTGGAGCATGGGGGTTCAGGTGATCCTCGAGCTCTACGAGCGGCGGCCGGAACTGGTCAGCCACCTCGTTCTGGTGAACGGCACCTACGGCAAACCTTTGGAGACCGTCGCGGTCCCTCTCGCGTCACGCGTCGTCCCTCGTGTCGTCACCCAAGCGCGACGCTTCCACGGAATCGGCTCACGTCTTCTCAAGCGCGCGTCGCGCTGGCCGGAGACCGTCCTGTGGCTCAAACGTCTGGGCCTCGTTGGGAGCACTCTCGACGAAGAGCTGTTCCGCGATCTCGCGGTCGAATTCGCGAGCGTGGACATGGATCTCTACCTGGCCATCCTTCGAGCTCTGGGCGACCACGATGCCAGCCACGTCTTGCCGACGATTTCCGTCCCCACGCTGGTCATCACCGGAGATCGGGACACCTTCACGCCCCGCCAGCTCGCCCAGCAGATGGCGCGGCGCATTCCCGGAGGAGAAATCCTGGTCGTGCGGGGCGCGACTCACTACGCCGCCATCGAGTACCCGGAGCTCGTGAACCTCAGAATCGAGAAGTTTCTGCGGGAGCACGGGTACTGATTTTCGATCGTGCCGGCGCGTGACCCATCGGCTCAGGCGGCAGCGACGTCGAGATAGCGCGCGATGCGCCGCTCTACGTCAGCGCTCAGATTCACGAATCGAATCGCCTGCAGCCGGCCCTTTTGACGGACGCGCCGGCCCCAGAGCCAGAGCGTCTGGGAGTCTCCGGGTAACCGGATCTCGACGGGGAAGGCTTCCGTCCCGATGCTCGGCTCGTTGATCGCGATGGCGAAAATCCCCTTGGGGGAGAGATCCACACTGCGGCAGAGGTGCGGATAGCCTCCCAGGTACTTGTTGAAATAGAAGTCGATGTTTCGGCGGGTGGAAACGCGGCGCTCGCTCATGATCGAAATGGTACCGGTAGGGCGCCATCACGGAGAAATTCCCGGCGTCTCTCGCCTCGCCGGTGTATGGCAGAGGTCGTGAAAGCGCGCGTGGTCGTGGTCGATAACTACGACTCCTTCACCTACAATTTGGTTCAATACCTCGAAGCTCTGGGCGCCGAGTGTATCGTCGTCTTGAACGACCAGACGACGCTGGACGCAGTTGCCGCCATGGCACCCGACGGCATCCTGCTCTCCCCGGGTCCGGGCACGCCGGACGACGCCGGAGTGACGCTCTCGATCATCGATGAGCTCGCCGGGAAGATCCCGATGCTCGGTGTGTGCCTCGGCCACCAGTCCATCGCACAAGCGTACGGCGGACGCGTCATCCGCGCCGAGCGGCTCATGCACGGCAAGACCAGCCCCATCGAGCACGACGCGGGTTCGATTTTCGCCGGGCTCCCCTCCCCGTTCGTGGCGACGCGCTACCATTCCCTCATCGTCGAGCGCGGCAGCCTTCCCGCATGCCTGGAGGTTTCGGCGCGCACCGCCGAAGGCGAAATCATGGCTCTTCGCCACCGCGAGCTTCCCGTCGAAGGCGTTCAGTTCCACCCCGAATCGATTCTTGAGTGAGCACGGCATGACGCTTCTCGGAAATTGGCTGAGACTCCCCGCATGAGCGAGCCGCCGACGTTTTCGCAAATCTTTCAGGCGATCTCCTCCCAGCAGGGGATCGAGCCGGCGCTGGTGCGGCGAGTGTTCGACGCGATCCTGGAGGGACGCTGGACTCCGGTGCAGGTTGCCGGATTCGCGGTCGCACTCCGGATGAGTGGGGAATCTGCCGAAGTCATCGCCGCAGCCGCCGAAGCCTTGCGTGCGGCCATGGTCGCTGTCGATCACGACTACGAATGTGTGCTCGACACCTGCGGCACCGGAGGCGACGGCTCGGGCACGCTGAACCTGTCGACGGGCGCCGCGATCCTCGTGGCAGCTCTCGGAGTTCGCGTGGCCAAGCACGGAAACCGCGCGGTCTCGAGTCGGTCGGGAAGCGCCGACGTTCTGGAAGCCCTCGGTGTCCCGACGGATCTTCCCGGCTCGGCCGGCGGCGAAATCCTGCGCGAAGTCGGGATCGCTTTCTTGATGGCGCCGACCCACCATCCGGCGATGCGCCACGGCGCGGTTGCGCGACGGGAGCTCGGGATCCGAACGCTGTTCAACTGTCTGGGACCTCTGGCCAATCCCGCGCGCGCGAGTCATCAGCTTCTGGGTACCTACGACCACGCGATCCGCCCGGTGATGGCGGAAACGCTTCGCACCCTGGGATCGAAGCGGGCCTGGATCGTCCGGGGCACCGATGGCCTGGACGAGGTGAGCCCCTACGCAGCGACCCGCGTCACCGAGCTTTCCGGTGGCAAGCTCACCGAGCTCGAAATTCACCCGACGGACTTCGGCCTGGCGGTGAGCCCGGCGGGAGCGGCGAACGGCGGTGACTCGGCCGAAAACGCCCGGGTGCTCGAGGTCGTCCTGGCGGGGGAGCCGCACCCGGCCCGGGACGCTTTCGTGCTCAATGCGGCTGCCGCCCTCGTGGTCAGCGACGAAACGATCTCGCCCAAAAAGGCAGCCGAGCGCGTGAACGAGGCGGTCGCCACTGGCCAGGGCCTCGCGCTTCTCGAGCGCTGGCGAGAGGCCGCTTTGCGTCGGAAGCCATGACGCTGCTCGAAGAGATCTTGGCTCGTAAGAAGAGCGAGCTCTCGGCGCTCCGCCAGCTCTCGCTTCCGGCACCGCCAGCGCGACGCCCTCTCACGCTTCGCCGCCCCGCCGGCGCAGCCATGCGCTTGATCGCGGAGATCAAACGACGCTCCCCATCCGCCGGAGCGCTTTCGACCGAGCTGGATGTGGGCGGGCGAGCGCACGCGTACGAGGAAGCCGGAGCATCGATGGTGAGCGTCTTGACCGACGAGCACTGGTTCGCTGGAAGCTTCCAGGACCTGTCGCGGGTCCGTGAACGGGTCACGCTCCCCGTCTTGTGCAAGGAGTTCGTGATCGACGAGGTGCAGCTCGATGTCGCTCGAGCCATGGGCGCGGACGCCGTGCTCTTGATCGTGCGCTTCATCGGCGATGCGAAACGCCTCGCCGAGCTCGTCCAGGCGGCTCACGAGCGACAGCTCGACCCGCTGACGGAGATCGTGACCGAGGAAGAAGCAGCCATAGCTCTGGATGCCGGGGCGGAGCTGGTGGGAGTCAACGCTCGTGATCTCGACACCCTCGACATCGACGCCGAGCGCACCCGCCGGGTGCTGGGCGGTCTTCCCGCGTCCGTCGTTCGCCTGCACCTCTCGAGCCTGAGGACGCCCGGAGACGTGGCGAGGGTGGCTCGAAGCGGCGTCGACGGTGCGCTGGTCGGCGAGGCGCTCATGCGCCAGGACGACCCGAGGGACCTGCTTTCCCGAATGGTCCGAGAATGCGGCCCGAAGCCGGAATCGGGGTAAAATGGCCACAATGCGCCTCGACACCGCGCTCGATCTCTACCTCGACTACCTGCGGGTCGAACGCGCCTTGTCGCCCCACACCATCGCCGCGTACGCGCGGGATCTCGGCAAGCTCACTGCGTTTGCCGAAAGTCGGAGCGCCGGCGATCCAGCCAAGATCAATCTGGGCCTCATCAGCGCCTGGCTCTCGTCGCTGGCCAAGTCGGGTCTCGGAGCTCGAAGCGCGGCTCGTCACCTCTCGGCCGCGCGGGGACTCATGCGCTTCTTGGTTCGGGAAGGAGCCATCGAAGCCGACCCGACGGAGCTCACGATTCGCCCCCGATTCGGTCGCAAGCTTCCCCACGCTCTCGGCGAAGCGGAAGTGGTGCGCCTGATCGAAGCGCCTCCTCCGACCACGGAGCGAGGTCTTCGAGATCGCGCAATGCTGAGTGTGGCGTATGCCGCCGGGCTCCGGGCCAGCGAGCTCTGCTCGCTCAGTTTGGGAGACCTCGATCTCTCCCGCGGCATCGTCGGAGTGACCGGAAAGGGCAACAAGCGCCGGCTGGTTCCCCTCGGCGAAGTCACCCTCGAGCACCTCGCCCAATACCTCGCGGCCCGCGAGCAAACCCGTGCGGCCAAACGCTCCCTCACCCGCTCGAGCGTGCTCTTTCCCGGCCCGAGCGGGCGGGCCATGACCCGTCAGGCGCTCTGGAAGATCGTTCGACGCACGGCGCGCGCCGCGGGCATCAAAAACCCCGTCCATCCGCATCAGCTCCGGCATTCCTTCGCGACGCATCTTTTGTCGGGCGGCGCAGATCTCCGCACCGTGCAAACGCTTCTCGGCCACAGCGACGTGGCGACCACGGAGATCTACACGCACGTCAGCCGTGACCATGTCCGCGCGGCCCATCGGCGCTCCCACCCGCGGGGCTGACGGCCCTCGAGCGTGCTATACCCCGCGGCTCGTCGTGACCGAGCACGAGAAATACTTCTGTGTCCGCGAGCCCACCGCGAAGGAAACGCCGGTGGTCGTGGAGGTGCCCCACGCGGGCCTCGGCTTGGATGCGCCCGCGCTGGCCACGCTCGTGGCTCCCGCCCGGGCGCTCGGCCAAGACGCCGATCTGTACGTGGACGATCTCTACGTCGACGCGCCGGCGGAAGGAGCCACACTGCTCACGGCGCGAGTCAGCCGCTACGTGTGTGATCTCAACCGAGGCGAACGCGACATCGACGGAGCCACCGTCGAGGGGAAGAGCGGCAAAGCCGCGCCCCACGGTTTGGTGTGGCGCCTGACGACCGACAACCTCCCTGCCCTGAGCGGACCCCTCGAGCCCGCCGAGCTTGAACGGCGTCTGCGGGAGATCTATCGCCCGTATCACTCCACCCTCCAGCAGCTCATCGCAGGCAAGATCCAGCGCTTCGGTCACGCGATCTTGCTCTGTGGGCACTCGATGCCGAGCCGAGGCCGCGTGGGTCACACCGATCCGGGCCGCGCCCGCGCCGACGTGGTTCCGGGATCCCGTGGTCGAACCACAGCCGCGCCGAGCGTCATCCAGGTGCCTGATGACCTGGCTCGCGAACGGGGTCTCACCGTTGCCCACGACGAGCCGTATCGCGGAGGATTCACGACCGGCCACTTTGGTCGACCCCACGAGGGGATCCACGCAATCCAGGTCGAGCTCAGTCGCAGGCTGTACATGTCCGAGCGGACGCTCGACAAAAAACAGCCTGATTTCGATAAGATACGTGACTACTGCCGAGCGCTTGTGGCACGCCTTGGCGCCGTGGCGCTAGCATGAAAGCTCGGCATTGATGGCAGAGCCCTCCCCCGCCCTGAACCGAGGACCGACTTCAGGGACGTATCGCGCGATTACGGAGCCCAAACCTCCGCTGCTCGCATCCGAAGTGCTGCGCGAGGAGCTCGCTCCCCTGCAGCCAGGACGGGTGGCCTGTCGCCTGTGGCTCGCGGGCATTGCTGTCGCTCTCATCGCTCTCGGTCTCGCCATGCGTCTCGGCGTGGGCGTGCCCGCACTACGTGTGGATGCAGCAACGCTGTCCTTCTCGGCGGCCGGTGCGTTGGCGGCGATCGCCGTGCTGCCCTTCCCTTATGCGCTGCGTGCCGGGCTGGCGCTGATCGTCGGCGTGGCACTCATGGCTGTTGGGCTGCGGGGAGCTGGCCCCCTCGCCGGGATCGCCGTCGACGGATCACTGGCACGCATGGTGGCGAGGCTCGTCGCGATGACCGCGCTGCCGGCCGCGCTGCTCTTTCGTTCACGCTATCGAGCCTATCGTCGTGCCCGAGCGGTGTTGGCCGTGGCGCTCGTGGCGGCGCTGCCTTTCGTGGCTCTCGAGATCGCCCTCGGCCTGGACGGGACCGCGCCCGCCGTCGCTCGAGCCGCCGCTGCAGCCAGCACAGCCATCGTCCTCACCAGCCTGTTCGGGTTCATGGGGCAGGGCACCACTGGCTGGAGCGCCCTGTGGGCGGTTCTGATCCTGATCGTCCTGCCCGTCGAGGTGAGTCTCCGGCACTTCACCCTGGCCGATCTGGACACCGGCTACCTCACCTACCCCGCCACCGCGGTCGGAATCGTGTGTACGGCGGCTCTCACGAGCTTCGGCCTGTATCAGCTCCTGGCGACCCTGTTTGCTCCCGAGGCCCGGCGACTGTCGATGACGCCCCAGATCCGCATCGAAGAAGCGGCGGAATCGGGCGCGACCCCCAGATCCAGCGGTCCCGGGGCTTGATGGTCCAAAGGTCCTGAGCTAGGGTCCCGCCCCTTCACCATGGCCCGCAGCGAAATTACCGGCAAACGACGGCTCCGCGCCCGGAACGTCTCGCACTCCAACATCAAGACGCTCCGCTGGCAGAACGTCAACGTCCAGCGCCGGCGCATCTTCGTTCCGGAGCTCGGTCGCTACGTGACGCTCAAGGTCACCACCGCCGATCTGCGTACGATCGACAAGATCGGCCTGCTCGCGTTCGCCAAGCGCCACAACGCGCGGCTCTGAGTCAGCCCGCAACGATTTCGACTTCTTGGGTCGCTGACGAGCGGCGAAGCGAGAGCGTTGGCGTGTCGAGGCGGAGCGCCGTCGGCTGAGCCGAGACTCCGACGATCTGCCCGGAGGCGTCGGCGATGAGCGCGATGGGCGTGGGAGCTGGCAGCGGCTGACCGGGATCGACACGGGTCACCCCGCGCATCACCGGAGAGGCAGCGAGCGGAGCTTCCAGCTCCAACTCTTCGATGCTGAATCCCTCGCCCACGCGACGGAAGGCGGCCGCGGCAAACACTCCGCGCACGTCCACCGCGCAGATCGCATAGCCCACGCCGAGACTCTCCATCTCCACGCCCTCGACGTTCGCCCGCCCACGGAGCCTCGATCCACTTGCCGTCGCCGACATCTCGAATGGCCGCATCGTGATCGAGCTCCGTCAGCGCGCCAAAGTCCCCGGGTGACAAGAGCCCTCCCTGACTCGGGCCGGCAACGCGCAACAGCGCGCGAACGAACATGCGATCGCCAAATGCCCCAGCTCCCACACTGCGCACGAGCTTCAAGATCGACGCTCGCCCCTCGGCGCCCGCTCGCTCGGCTCGCTGCATGCCGGGGCGGAGGATGGCCGTGATGCTCGGATTGCCGTCGTACGCGAGAGCCACGAGGGCCGCGGTCGCGCTCGCCGGGACCGCGACACGAGCTGCGTCGGGAACCTCCTCGCCGCTCTTCACTCCCCGGGGGCGTTTGGCTCCCATCCCAGGTTGCCTCAATCGACCGTCGAACGCCCGGGCTCCCACCCCGACGCCGCCTACCAGCACGCTGAGCGGTCCCATGAGGACCCCGGCATACGCACCCGCGGAGGCGAAGAAACCGGACAGCACAGCCCCCGTCGCCGACCCGCCAGCGGTCACGAAAGCTTGAGCGGCCTCACCGGCCACCGGATCGTTGGAGACTGCGGCACTGCGACGCTTCACGAAACCTCGACTCCTTTCTGTGCGAGATTCGAAGATCTCGCGCAGATGCTTGGCGGCCCGACCGACTCCATCCCCTTCGACGACGACGAACGCCTCCTCACGCTCTCCCAGACGCTCCGCGACGAGCTCGACGGCTTCGAGGGAAACGGAAGCTCGACCCAAGGCACGAAGCCTCGTGTAGACGACCGCGGTCGGGGGTAGCTCTTCGCGAGTGGCATCGCGCACCAGATGGAGGTTGAGCTCCGCCGCGGCTTCGAGCGCATCTCGGTCCTCCCACACGCCGCTCGGCTCCCACGCGATCCGACGGCTGGTTCCCAGGCGTAGAGCCAGGTCCGCCAGACGCCGTCGAGTGCGCGCCGAGGGCATCACGCTCGATTCAGTCCGAAGCAGGTACCAGTCGGCGCGAACCGCATCCGCGGCCTCGAGCGCGTAGTCGAGCCCCGTGTCTCCCTCCAAGCTCGAAACGCTTCGGGGAAGCGTGATGGTGAACACGAAACCCTCGGGCACGCTTCGGCGCATCTCGCTGAGCTTGCTCGCCCGAGGGAGCCGTCCGGGCTCGGCGCGCAGCTCCAGCAAATCGAATCGGGAAGCGTACTTCTCGATTCCGCCGGTGAGCGTGGCGGTTCCGACGCGGAGCTCCATCGGGCCCGTATGCCAAAGCCCGGACCCGAATGCCAGCTCGAGCCGAAATTTCCTCAGCCTGCGGCGAAATGAAACCACTGCGTCGGATGGGCTCGCACGAATCGTTCGATCCCTTGCGCCGCCCGCCGCGCTGCCAGCTCGATGTCTCCGGGGCTAGGGCGCGTCGGGACGTGAATGGGCTGACTGTGCCAGAGCTCGTAGTCGAGATACCCCACCCGCCGTACGAACAGCGGAACGATGGGCACTTGTGCCAAGGCGCTGAGCGCGAAAGGCCCGGCGGGAAGCCGGAAGGTCTGTCCAAATAGGGGCACCTCGACGGCGCGCGAGCTCGGGCCCACTCAATCCAGCTGAACCGCACAAACACCCCCATCTCGCAGGTGGTGAAGCAGCGGGAGCGCGTCGAGAGGATGGTCCCCGACGTGGACGACCCGGACTCCGCCTCGCTCCCGCACCCCATCGTGCAAGCGTCGGGCTGCCTCACTCTGCTCCGCCTGCATCACGATGATCACCGGCCGCTTCACGTCTCGGGCCAAGAGCGACGCTGCCACGTCCCAAGCACCGACGTGGGCTGTGGCGAGAATCAATCCACCGGGACGCTCGAGGACATCGAAGAGCGTTCGGTCGACCACGCGACGTCGCGCGCGCTTCGCTTCCGGGCGCTCGCTGGCGAGGGACTCGGCGAGACAGCCCGCGTAGCTGGCAAACGTGCGCGCCACATCCACGTGCTCGAGCCAAGCGGAGCGCGGACCCACGACGGTTCGCAGGTTGCCCCGCACGGTGCGGCGCATCCCTGGCAGCACGGCGGCGATGGCGACTCCGAAGAATGGGGGACTGAAACGGAGCCAAGGCTCCGGTCCGTAGCGCGCGCCCAGATACGCCAGACGGCGCCAGAATCCTCCCGCGAAACTCGACACTTTCGTTACTTCAAGCCGGCGAGCTTCTTCTTCACACTGGACTTGTCCACGCCGCCTTTTTTCGCGTTGAGCGCCTTCTTGTACGCGCTCTTCGCGGCGGCCTTGTCTTTGGTCGCAACGGCGACGTTGCCGAGCGCCACCCAACTCGGCCCCCAATCGCCGAAGCTCTGGGTTGCGCGGTCGGCGAACGCCCGCGCTGTCGTGGGGCGTCCTCCAGCGAGGCTCGCCTGAGCGGCGTGGATGAGCGCGTTCGGGCTCGTCCGCGCCCAGGCCGACGCCTTTTCGTACGACTCGATCGCCAGATCGATGTCGCCCTTGCCCGCCAGTGCATCGGCCTCCGCCAGCTTCGCTTCGGCATGATTGCCGACGATCTTGAGGGCCGCTGCTGCTTCTTTCAGCGCCGGATCGAAGTCCTTCTTCGCGACCAGGACGCTGGCGAGATCGGCGTGCCAATCAGCCTGCTTGCCGTCGATCGACACCGCCTTTTTCAGCGCGGACTCCGCTTCCGTGAGGGAGCCGTTGGCCAACAAGAGCTCGCCGAGACGCGCATGAGCCGCGCCGTACAGCGGACGGATCTTGATCGCCTTGCGCAGTGCATCGACAGCTTCGCTGCCGCTTCTCAGCTTGCCGAGCAAGAGCAGCGGCTCGGGTTCCCCGGGCTCGGCCGCGTTCGCCTTCTTGAGCATGTCCGTGCTCGCGGACGTTTTGCCGGCCACCGAGAGAAGCTGACCGAGGTACATGTAGGCTTGGAAGTGCGAGCTGCTGGCCTGGACCGCGTCGCGGTAAGCCGCCTCCGCTTCCTTGGGCTTGCCCATCATCTCGAGAGCTCGTCCCTTGGCGACGAGGGCGTCGTAATCGTTCGGCGCCGCAGCAAGGGCTTTCTCTGCCATCGGTAGAGCGAGCGATGCCCGGCGCCAGAGCAGATACGCTTCAGCCGTGCACGTCTCGTACTTCGGGACGCTGAGCGCTTTGATCGTGGCGCACTCCCGCACTGCTTGCTTCTGCTTGTTCTGGGCGATGAGGCTTCGGGCGGCTTCCAACCGAACTCGCGCGCCCAGATCGCCCTTGGCCTTGCCATACGCCGAGTGCAGGACGCGAGTCGCAGCGTCGTAGAGCCCGGCACGCCGGAGAGCGATCCCGAGATCCAGGGCCTGAGCCGGGTCTTTGGGCGGATTCTTCGCGGAGGCTGCGAGCTCGTCAGGACCTGCCTGGGCGGCGAGCGCCAAGGAGAGCGAGGCCGCGACGACCAGGATGGAACGTATCCTTCGGATGCTCATGAGACCGCCAAGAACCGACACATTGCCACCGAATTTCGGCGCCACCAAACCCCTGGTGCCGAGCCAGCCCGCAAAAGCCATGCGGATCGTCGGTTTTTTCGCTAAGTTTCCCAGGCTCATCCCGTCCGTCGGACGAGGCGTGGGTGGCTTTTCATTCAAATGATTCCGGGGCTAGCGCCCGAAGTGAGGTTTCGATGATCCGGTTGGGCCTGTGGGAGCGCTCCGCTCTCCTCTTGATCTGCTCTCTCCCCGCCACCTTCGGGTGCTCGTCCGACGAAAAGAAGGGCGACTCGAGCTGCGGCGCCAGCGACGCCTACGCAAACGCTGGAGAAGGCGTGTGCTCTTGCTCCACGCGCCCCGCGAACGACGCGTTCTGCGACGGCAACTGTCTGGCGAAGCCGAACTGCAGCGCGACCGGCCGTCCCATCGATAGCTGCTGCGTCCTCACCGGGGAGCCCGGACGCGATTCGAAGAACATGCTCTTGACGCGCACGACGAACACCAAAGAGTTCTCCGATCCGAGCGGAGCCCCTCCCAACCTCGATTGCTTCGAGCCGTCGGGCTATCCGGCAGGGCCACCCGCCGGAGGAACCAGCAAGACCGCGAAGCTCACGGGCGTGCTCAAAGTCTTCGCCAACGGTGGCTGCACGCCCGAGGACATGATCAAGACCACGACTCACAGTGGTGTTTCCATCGAGGTCTACACGGTGAAGCGTACCGGCAATCCGGATGACGACGGTGCGCTCGACCAATTGGTGGGTGTCGCACTCGAAGCCAATGACACGATGCAAGTCCAGACCGAACCCGTCCAGAACAAGTGCGTCGAAGATACGCGCTACAACCTGATCTACGAATACCCGGACGTCCCCATGTACACCGAGCTCGTGGTCAAGACTTCCGGCGACGGCTGGGCACCGCTGTACGCTTACAACGTGTACATTTCCGAGAGCGACCCGGACTACGACGCGGCGACGAACAGCTACACCCACGACGTACGCGCGCTGGCCGGCGACGACTTCACGACCATCCCCACCGCAGCCATCGGCAAGACCATCACCGCAGGAAATGGCGCAGTGGGCGGCGAAGTCCACGATTGCGACAACATTCGCATCCAAAACGCGACCGTGGACATCTCGATCCCGCGGGCGGGTCTCGTGTACTTCGACGACAACGAAGACAATCCCTTGCCCAACGCCAGCCGGCTCGGAACGGGCAACACGGCCCTCTACTCGGGGCTCGACATCAAGCTCACCGGGAGCGCGGGCAGCTACGCCCGCGTTGCTGCGAGCGGGCTCGTTCCCGATGGCAGTGGCACCAAGCTCGTCAACGTCGGCTACTTCGATGCCCGCATCTTTCCCGACAGCGTGACCAGTGTGAGCTTGAGAGGCCTGCGGCCGTTCCAGGTCCCCACGCCATGACTCCGCGGGGCGAACGCCCCGGGAACATCACGAAAGACACCCTCTTTTCGGGGGCGGTTCACTTCCGCCAGCCACTGGACGGGTATCGGGTCAATATCGACGCGCTGCTCTTGGCCGCATTTGCGGCGCGAGGTGGCAAGGCGCGTTTCGCGGTCGATCTCGGCGCGGGCGTTGGGGGCATCACTCTCGCGCTCCATCATCACCAAGCCATCGAACAGGGCGCCTGCGTCGAGCGGGATCCCGCAGCGGCCGCGCTGCTCGCAGAAAATCTTCACGACAATGGGGTTCGTGCCGAGGTGTTTCGGTTCGATCTCGGCCGCGGCTTGCCAGCGGCCCTCGACAAGACGGCGGATTCTGGTCGTTGCCAATCCGCCGTTCTTCGAGCCAGGCTCTGGAAGGCCCGCGACCCAAGCGCGGGGCAGCGCTCGCACGGGCTCGGTCACGCCCTTCCTGGATGCGACTCGCCGGGCGCTACGAGGCCGGGGTCGCGCGGTGTTCATCTACCCAGCGCGGCAAGCCGGCCGGTTTTTGGCTCTCGCCGAGGCCCGAGGCCTGGTCGCCAAGCGCATCTGCTTCGTGCATCCCCGGGGCGATGCGCCTGCCCGGGTCGTGCTGGTCGAGCTCAAGCTCGCCAAGCCCGGCGGTCTGGTGGTGGAGCCGGCCTTGGTCGAGTGGTCACCGAGCGGTCGCCGGACCACGGAGCTCACTCAGATCATCGCGGGCCGAGGAGCCGATCGAAAATGATCGCCGCCGCCGCGCGTACGCTCAGGTGATTGTAACCATCGGCTCGCGGGGAAATCAGCGGCTCGAGTCGATGATCGGCCGCTTCGAGTATCTCCGCGGACAGTCCCCAGCCCGTCCCGAAAATGACCAACACCGGCGGCCCGTCTGCTTGCAACCGGACGCGTGCAGCGTCGTGGCCGAGGCAGTTCTCGCCGGGGCTCGCGCTCGTCACCCAAACCTCGGGATCGGACAGCTCTGCCTTGGCCTCGTCGATGGACGAGACGATGCGGAGGATCTCCATCGCCGGTTTGCGATCGGGGATCCGACGCGCTCCGCTGCCGCTGGTCCAGTGGCTTCGCACCCGAAGCGCGAGCTCACGCTGGGCCAAGACCGGATGAGCCACGAAAAAATCTGACAAGCCGTAGCTGAACGAACTTCGCGCGATGTCGTGGAGATCCAGGTTCGTGATCGCCGTCGTCACCACGTCGCCTTGCCGGTCGACGACCGGATGATGCGCGAGGAGCGCGGCCACGCGCCTCACGATTTCGATTCGTCCGGCAAGAGGTCCGGGCGGCGCCTACGGGTCCGCTCGAGCGCTCGCGCCCGGCGCCAGGCGAGGATCTTGGCGTGGTCGCCGCTCTTCAAGATCTCCGGCACGTCGAGCTCTCGAAACGTCGCGGGCCGGGTGAAGTGAGGGTACTCGAGCAGGCCCCCGAGCTCCTCGCTGAAGGACTCTTCCCGAGGAGAATCCTCGTTTCCGAGCACTCCGGGCAGGAGCCGAACGGCCCCTTCGATGATCGCCATCGCGCAGACCTCGCCGCCGGTGAGCACGAAATCCCCGAGCGAGAGCTCTTGATCGACGAAGGAGCGAACCCGATCGTCGAAGCCCTCGTAGCGCCCGCAGACCAGGCACACCCGGTCGCGCCCGGCGATATCCCGAACTCGTCGCTGGTCGAGTCGTTCCCCCTGGGGTGTGAGCAGCACTCGATGACTCCGAGCTCCGAGCTTCTGCTCAGCGCTCTCGATGGCGGAGACGACGCAATCGACGCGCATCACCATTCCCGAGCCACCGCCGTACGGTGTGTCGTCCACGCTCGCGTGCTTTCCAATGCCGTGCGCTCGGAGCTCCTCGAGCTCGAGCTCTAGGGCTCCGGTTTCAATCGCCCGCTTCACGAAGCTCGTCAGTCGAAACTGCGCGAAGAGCTCGGGGAACAGCGTGACGACGGCGACCTGCATTCGAGACAGCATAGTCTCACTCGATGAGACCGTCGGTCGAAGCGAGCACGATGCGGCCGGATTCGACGCTTTCGAGCCACGGTCCGTTCAGAATCTGCTCCGCAAGGCGACCGTCGGACAGGCGAATCACTATCGAGTCGACGCTCGTGTGGATCCGGACCTCGACGACCCGACCGATCGAACCTGTCGGGGTGAAGACTTCGGCGCCCACCAGATCACACAGGTAGAACTCGCCCTCGTCGAGGGGCGGGAGCTCCTGCCGGGGCACCGCCAGCACGGACCCGGCGAGGCCGGCGGCCTGATCGCGATCGGTGACTCCCTCGAGCTTGAGGAGCACTCCTTTGCCCGTCCCACGCGCTCCTTCGATCTGCTTTTCCTCGCCGCCCACCCACACGCTATCGCGCTCGAACAAGAGCTCGCTGGCGCTGAAATGCAGGCGCACACGCACCTCGCCGCGGAGGCCGTGGGGGCCGAGAACGGTGCCGATTTCGACGAGCAAGAGATCTAGTCGACGATGTCCAGATGAGCGCGGCGACCCAGCTTGGTGGATGCGGCCGTGAGGATCGTCCGCATCGATTGTGCGGTCCGACCATCCTTGCCGATCACTTTGCCGATGTCGTTTTTCGCAACCTTGAGCTCGATGAGCGAATTGTGATCGCCCTCGATCTCGGTCACTTCGACGCTTTCGGGGTCATCTACGAGAGCACGAGCAATGGTGGCAATCAGTTCCTTGAGAGCCATGAGGGGAACAACTCCGGGGTCGCTGGCGCGGGATTCGCGCCCGAATTGGTGCGGGGGGAAATGCTAGAAATCGTTCGAGCTCCGCCACGACCCGAGGCGTGCTCGTTCAACCGGCTGCTACCGGCGGGTGGCGCTTGACCAAGCGCTTCACGGTTTCGGAGGGCTTGGCACCCTTGCCCTGCCAGTACGAGAGTCGGTCGCGGTCCAGCTCGAAGCGAACGGGCTGCTTCGTGGGGTCGTAGACCCCGATGCGCTCGATGAAGCGACCGTCTCGCGGATCGCGGTGGTCCGTGACGACGATGCGGTAAAACGGCGACTTGGTGGTGCCGTGTCGGGCTAGGCGGATCGTGACCATGATTTCCTCAGTTGAGCTCGAAAATGCGCGGTGGCCCGGACATCGAAACCGTAGCACCCGCTTGGACCGACGCCAGGCGCCGAGCCCTCTCGGAGCTCGTCCCTACGCGCAGATCGGGAAAAAAGCGACCCCGGAAAAACCGGGGTCTAGTTAAGGCGGCCGGGAACCTAGAGTAAGGCTTATGGTGGGGTCAAGCGTCGTGGTAACTTCGCGCGTTGTCATGGGTTCGACCGAGGACGCGATCCTGCGGGTCCTGAAGGAAGTCCTCGGGCCGCTCGTGCGGGCTGACGGCGGCGAGGTGTACGTGGTCCGCCTGGATCCCGACGCGGTCGTTCTCCACCTCACGGGCCGCTACGCCGGCTGCCCCGGCAACAACGTGGCCCGCCGTCAGGTGATCGAGCCCGCGATCCGAGCGGTCGCACCCAAGGCACAGATCACAATCAGCTCTGGGGCGCTCCTGCCCAAGGGCGCCTCGCGATTGGAAGACTGACGACGGAAGCCGCCCCGGGCACTCTGTCCCAAGGCGGCTCGCAAGGACGAAGGAGGCCGACGAAGACTACTTCTTCGTCCGCTTCTTCTTCTTCTTGTCCTTGTCGTCGTCCGCCGGCTTCTTCTCTTCTTCCGGCTGCTTCGCCGTGACCGCCGCCACGTCCTTGTCCATCGCGGAGGGGATCTGGTGGCTTGTGCGTGCGGTACTTCGCCAAATTGAAATGGATGCTGGCGTCGGAGTAAACGAGCCCGAGCACCGGGCTGCGATTGATCGCGCGGATCACGGTCCCGCTCTTGTCTTGCCACTGCGCCTCTTCGAACATCCGCCCTTTGGCGTAGTCCGGTTCGAGCTTGTAGGGCTCGACGCCGCCGTACTTCTTCTTGAGAATTGCGAGGGCTTCTTCCCAGTTTTCCCCGTAGGCCCCGCCCTTCTTGAGCTTGTGCTCGTCGTAGACCTTCCAGAGCTTGTCCGAGAAAAAGAAGAAGTTTCGCGTCACGCCCGAGCGCTGCGTGAGGCGCGTCATGCTCTCCTTGTTCCCGTAGCTGTACTCGCCCTTGAGCGCCGACTGGTCCACGCCGGTTGGCAGCGTCCCGAAGTCGATCTGGTTGCGCTTGATGAGCTTCTTCTTGTCGGCGACCTCTGCATCGAGAGCGGTCATCGCCACACCGGGCTGAGTCTTTTTGTAGAGCGGGACGAACTGCTTATCGAAGACCTTGTCGTAGATCTTGCTGAGGGCGGCGACGCTGACGCCCCACTTGACCCCCGTGGGCGTGAGCTTCAGGGTGCCCGACATCTTCGCGGGCTCTTTGAGCGCGACGGCGGCGACCTTGGCCTTGGTTTTGGCCTTGATCTTCTTCTGGGCGAAGACGGGGACGGGCCGAGCCTCGGCTCGATCGGCTCCCAGCGCAGCGACCGCGAAGCTCAAGGCGGCGAGCATTCCGTAGACGCGGAACTTCATGGCTATCCTCCCGAAATCCTTCTTTTCTGACGGCGGGTGAGGCCAGAAGCTAGCCCGATTCACGGGTTAGCTCAAGCCACGTTCCCTTAGACGTTGGACCCCGCCGAACGATGGAGCAAGCTCCCACCACCAAAACCTACCGTGATTGGCCGAGCACTTCGTTCCGTGGGGGCCCTCGTCGCATTGCTGGTGCTCGGCTGCGCCGAAACTCCTTCCGCCGCCGACGGACCGGAAGCCTCGCGGATGCCGCCCTTCACCGCGATCGACGCCCGGTTGTTCGACCACGCGCTCTCGCCAGAGGTGTTCGGAATCATCGTGGCGGGGACGGATGACAAGCTCGACGCACGGGCGAAAGCAGCCGAGGGCGTGCTCCCCATGCGGGTGGTGACCGTGAGCCGCGACACCGAGGGAGACGAAAAGGAAAGCTACGAGCTCCACTTGACGCCCGTGGGACCGCCCCTCAAGGGCCCCCCACCGCCGGGGGACCTGGTGCTCAGCGTCGACTCCTGGAGCCCCAGCTACTCGGCCCTGAGGACACTGGAATCCGGCCTGGTCGGAACCTATGTGCTTCTCTTCTACAAGCGCTACAACGTGGCGGGCCAGACGACCTTGCACTGGCACGCCGAAGCCAATACGGAACAGGTCCGCGCGGCGGTGGAAAATGCGAGATTGCTAGGTGAGATTTCACCATGAGACGTGAGATGGGTTTCAGGACTGGTTCGGTCGAGATCAAGGGGCCGCGGGAAATCGAACTGATGCGCGACGCGGGGAGGCTCGCCGGCGAAACTCTCGTCGCAGTGGCGGAGCTCATCAGACCCGGTGTCACCACCGAGGAGATCGATCGCTTCGTGCATGAGGACACGTTGAAGAAAGGCGCTCGTCCCGCGCCCCTCAACTACAAGGGCTTTCCCAAAAGCGTTTGCACCAGCATCAACGAAGTGGTCTGCCACGGGATCCCTGGCTCCCGCACGCTGAAGAACGGCGACATCATCAACGTCGACGTGACACACATCTACAAGGGTTTTCACGGCGACACGTCGGCGACGTTCTACGTCGGCGAGCCGAGTGAAACGGCCAAGCGGGTCACCGAGGTCGCGCGTCGATCCCTGGAGCTCGGCATCCAGCAAGTTCGTCCGGGTGGACGGCTCGGCGACATCGGCGCTGCGATCCAGGAATTCGCCGAAGGGCAGGACTGCTCCGTCGTGCGCGACTTCGTTGGTCACGGCATCGGCCGCGTCTTTCACGACGAACCGAAGGTGAGCCACGTTGGCACCTGGGGTCGCGGCATCCGCCTCAAGCCCGGGATGACGTTCACCATCGAACCGATGATCAACGCGGGCAGCTGGGAGGTGAAGATCCTGGACGACGATTGGACCGCCGTCACAGAGGACGGTTCGCTCTCGGCTCAGTTCGAGCACACCATTCTGGTGACCGCCGACGGGGCGGAGATCCTTACCGCTCGGGCCAAGCCCCTGGCCCATAGTGAGATCTTCGGCGAGTACTTCGGGCGCTGAACACCTGAATCCTCTCGACCGAATCCACCCGAAATGGTTGCCAAACCTGTTGACTGAAAGCGCGGCTCCCGACTAGTTTCCCGGCTCTCATTCGGGAGTTTCCTCCCCCGGGATCCCGCGCTCCAGATGCCGGCCCGACCCAAGAAAAAGCCCAAGAAATCCGCGCAGAAGCGGAAGCCGGCCAAACGGGCAAGGCGGCCTCTCGTCCGCAAGACGAAGCGCGGGGCGAAGAAGTCCAAGCCGAAGACCGCCCAACGCCGACCCAAGCCGAAAAAGAAGTTGGCGAAAAAGGCGTCCAAGAAGAAGGGCAGGGCAAAGGCCGGCAAAAAGCCGAGCGCGAAGAACCGATCGCGCGACCGTGAGCGCCAACTGCGGGAAAAGGCTCGGGAAAAAGTCGCTCGGGAGCGCGAGCGGGCCAAGCGCGAGAAAGAGCGCGAGCGGGAGAAAAAGCAGCGCGAAAAGGAGCGGGCGCGCGAAGCGAAGGAGCGCGAGGCGAATCGAAAGCGCGAGGCGAAAGCCCGCGAAGCCGAGCGAATCAAGAAGCTCAAGGAGCAGGAGCGGGAGAAGAAGGCCCGGGAAGCCGAACGTCAGCGACAGCGCGAAGCGGTCAAGCGCGCCCGGGAAGAAGAGCGCGCCCGCCGCGAGGCCGAGCGGGAGCAAATCCGTGAAGAGGCGCGTCGCGTAAAGGAAGAAGAGCGAGCGAAGCGGGACGCCGAGCGAGAAGCGTACCGCAAGGCCAAGGAAGCCGAGCGTGAGCGTCTACGAGCGGAGCGCGAAGCCGCCAAACGGGCCCTCGAAGGCAAGGTCGCGCGAGCCACGAAGCGGGCGCAGCGCTCCGGCGTGGGACGCACGGCCACGACACGCGTCTATCGGCCCGATGCGATCCCGAATCAGGCCGGCACGACTCGTCGCGTTTCCGAGGGTGAACAGCCGCCGCCCCCGCCGCCGCCGCCCCCAACCCCGCCGCCGCCGCCCCCTCCGCCGCCCCCGCGGCTGGAGGTGCCCGACACCATCGAAGATCGGTTTGCGCTCATCCAGAAGCGACTTGCCGAGGGCGACGAATCGTTCCGTCGCGAGTACCAAGAGAGCTTCGATATGTCGTGGATTTATCACGACAGTGCGCTCGAAGGGACGGTCTACACGTTCCAGGAGCTGAAGACTGCGATCGATCCCAGCATCACCGTCGTGCCCGACTCGAGCCTGCAGCCAGTGTGCGAGGAGATCCGCCGACACAAGGCAGCAATCGAGCTCGTACGCGAGCTCGGCGACAAGAAGCGCGCGACGATCAGCGTCGACACCATCAAGAAGATCTACCTCACGCTGCATCCCGAGGAGGGCGACCTCAAGAGCGTGAAGTACCGCAAGGACATCCCCCAGCACCGCCTGTACTTCCACGAGTACGCGCCGCCCGACAAGATCGCGTACAAGGTGCGCCAGGTCATCGATTGGCTGAACGGGCCCGAGCCGAAGAAGATCAAGCACCCGCTCCGCATCGCGAGTCGCGTCCACTACGATCTCTTGCGCGTCTTCCCGTTCCCCATCGACAGCGGCAAGGTCGTGCGCTTGCTGATGAACCTGATCCTTCTTCGCTCGGGCTACCCGCCGTCGATCATTCATTCGACCGAGCGCCAGCGCTACTACGAGGCGCTGAAGAGCAGCTTGCCGACAATCGCTCAGATGATGAACGAAGCGATCCTGAACGGCCTCGCGAGCATCGAAAAGAAGCTCGACGACCGGGACATTCGCTCGCGCTCTTTTGCTTGAGCCATTCCTGCGCAGTTCGTGGGAGGAATGGAACAGGGAGGCGGAAGGGCGGAAGCAATCGGCCTTCCGCCCTTCCGCCTTCCTGTGAACTGAATTATTCGGGCGCGACTGCGTCCCAGCCGGTGGCCTGAGCGAGCTTGGCCACCGCGACGTTGTAGTCGAACACGGCGCTCATCCGGGCAAAGCGCTTCAGCGCATACTCCTTGGCGGGCGAGACGATGTCCTCGTCTTCGAAGGTGCCCACGTCGATTCCCTGCTGGACCTTGATCAGCCATTGCCGCGCATATCCGAGAGCGCGGCTGTAGGCGTCGAGACGAGTGGCAGCGTCTGCGGCTTCTGCGAACGCCTGCTCGACCTCGGTGGCGACTCCGCCCAGAGCGTAGCGTTCCGTGGCACGAATCTCTTCGAGCTGCGCTTGGGCTTGCGCGACCCGAGCGCTCTGGGGCAAGAAGTCGAGCTTCCAGCGCAAGGCCAGCGCAGCGCCGTAGTAGAAACGATTGGCTGAGTCGCTGACGTAGGGATTGATCTGATTGGTGACCTCGGGCGCGCGGGCGTATTTCGCCGACATCGCGATGCCGATGTCGGGAAGGTAGCGGGAGTTTTCCAGACGAACTTGAGCCTGGCGCGCCACCACGCCCGCGCGGGCCATGTTGATTTCGGGCCGAAATAGCCGTGCCGCTTCCAGGTATCGCGACAGGGGGCCGAGCGTGTGAGCGACTCGCCGGAGAGGCCGATCCGGGGATGTCGAGATCGTCCTTCACCCCAGTGAAAAACCGCAGCCCCGCCAGCGCGATGCGCTCCTGGCGCTTGGCCTCACTCTGTCGCGCATCGAGCTCCGCCCGGTACATCTTGAGCTTCAAGAGCTCGATGTCGTCCCCTTCCCCTTCAGCGACGCTCTTCTCCATGCGCCGCAGGTATTTGTCGATGCGGCTGGAAGCATCGCGGACCAAAGCCCCCGAATCCCGCGCGAGCTGTACGCCGTAGTACGCGCGACGCACCTGGAGCTTGATGTCGTTCTTCTCTTTTCTTACCTCGTGCTCGCCGACGTGCACCTGGGCGCGGGCCGCATCCCACAGATTCGTGATCTTGCCGAACGTCCACAAGGGGACGACACCATCGATGCCGACTTGCCATGCCAGCGCCATGTTGCTGGTCAGAGCCGTGTCGGTGTTGGGGCTGTAGATACTCGTGCCACGCACGGTGGGCGCCGGACCGAGTCCCGCGGTCAGGGTGAACTCGCTGTAGGGAGCGGTGTAGGCTTGAGAGAGCTGTGCTTCCTTCTGCCCGAGCTTCGCCTTGGCTTCGTGCACCTTCGGGAAGTTGAGCTCGGCGAGCTCGAGACAGCGTCGCAAGTCGTACACACGCCGACCGTGCGCAGCGGGCAGTGGCTTGGAGGTGGGTCTGGCGGGATCTGCCGATGCCGCGCCCGGCGCTAGAAGAGCGCCGCTCAGGGCGAGCGCGCAGATCCGAAAGCGGCGCATCGGCCGCGAGCCTAGCAAACGGCAGCGCCGTTGGGCAGCTCAGCTCCTCCGGGTCGATGGCGGTCGGTCACTTGCCTTCTTGCGCGGGCGATCCGAATCGCGGAGCGATGGGAACGACGCTCGGCCGGAGGGTGGGGGTGGGCGGCTGGAGACCGCGGGCGATCGTGCCGATCGGGGTGGGCGGTCGCTCTGCGACTGTGTCTCGGGCGACGGGCCGACGACCGGCGTGTAGAGATAGCCGTGCTGCTGGAAGACGCAGATGCGGTTGCCGCCGTCCTTCTTCGCCTGATGCAGAGCCGCATCGGCGGCGCGCAAGAGCGCGTCCTTGGAACGAACGTCTCTGGATGGGTAGAGGGCAACGCCCACCGACAGAGTCACGCGAATCGGTCCGGTCTGCTCACCAAAGAAGGGCCGCTCGGTGACCTCACGCCAGATGCGTTCGGCCACCGTGACGGAACCGGCGAAATGAGTGCTCGGTAGCACGAGCAAGAATTCATCGCCCCCGAAGCGAGCGATGACGTCCACTTCGCGCACGCTTCGACGCACGATGTCCGAAACGCCCCGCACGACGTTGTCACCGAGGGCTCGCCCTCCGACTTCGTTCACGGCCTGCAAGCGATCGACATCGAGCACGATCGCACGCGAGCGGGTCGTGATAGCGCTCCGCTCGCTTGAATTCTTCGCCGAGTCGCGTGTGGAGGTAGCGATAGTTATAGAGCCCAGTGAGCTCGTCGTGGACGCTGAGTTGCTCCAGCTTGGCGCGGGCCTTGGCGACGTGATCGTGGAGCTTCTTGATGCGCAGCATCGCTTCCACGCGCGCGAGTAGCTCACGCTCGTCGAAGGGTTTGGCCACGTAGTCATCCGCTCCGATGCGCAGGCCGTCCACTCGGCTCTGGGTGTCCGCGCGCACGGTGAGGAGCACGACGGGGACGAAATTCTCTTGGGAGAGGCTCTTGATGATGCGGCATGCTTCGAGCCCGCTCAGACGAGGCATCAGCACGTCGAGGAGCACCAGATCCACACCACCGCGGCCAATCCGCTCGACCAGCGCCTGGCCGTCCTCGAACGCTTCGACCACGTAGCCATTCGAGCGAAGAAGTGACACCAGATGCTCGCGCATGAGCCGCTCGTCGTCCGCGACCACGATGGTGGAGCCGATCACGGCTCTGCCCACCGATACGGGAGGCTCGCTCAGGCGCTCGGTCTCGGCCACGTGAATAGCGTACTCGAACTCATGAGCATGGTCACGGCATCAAGTCGACCGAGACCTGCACGTCGATGCCTTCGCGACCGAGACGATGACCCACCCAGCCCAAAGTCGCGAGGCAGCCACAGGGGTGCCGATAGCCAAGCGCACCACTCATGCTGAGCCACTCCTCGTGGGTGAGGTCGCGAGCCACCGCCACGCTGGTCGCGAGCCAGTGCGTCCACGGCACGAGGGCTTCGCCTCCCGCGCTGAAACCCTGCGCTGCGTAGAAACCTGCGTCGGGCGCATCCCATGAATCACGTCTCACGAGACGCGAGAGCACCGGCTCGAGGGAGCGGCGGCCTTCGCCGAACACGCTCAAGTGAATGGAATCGACGCGGCCGAAGCGCACGCTGCCCGAGCCGGAAGCACGCTCGGAGTCACTCGGGTCGACGCCACCCTCGATGCGAGCGCCCAAGACCCGGGCGTCCGCACCCAGCACGGCATTGGTGATTGGCTCGATTGCATCACTCGGTCCGATGAAGCCGCCACGGAGGGAAAGCCTGAGCTGCCGATCGCGCCGCCCAGCGACCGAGGGAGGTGTCCACGCCGCCGAGCCCGAGGAGCATCGGCTGATCGGAAAGTGCCACGTCTTCCAGAGGCGCTTCGTTTTCGAGCCGTACGGCAGCCACGCGCCCACCGCCTTCGAGCACGGGCGAAACGACGTGGAGCAGCGGATCGGGCTCGCTACCAAATGCACGGCCCACCGGCGCCGAAAGCGTTGCGCGAGCTCCAGCCCAGGTGGCGACACTCGAGGCGACCTCGCTCGACGCGACGGCGCTGCCGCGGGAGAGATCGAGTCCGAGGCGGAGCGGACCTGCGTGAGCGCCGGTGTCGAGCTGCATGCGTTCCAGCGCGTGACTTCGAGTCGTGCCACTCCGGCTTCGAAGGGTGTCGCCGCGCGCAATCAGATCGAAGCTCGAGGTGGGGCCGAGGGCAAACCCACTGCCGACGACGACCTCCGGCCCGAAAAGCCCGGGATCGTCCAAAGCGCCGCCCCTGGGCGCGATGCCCTCGGCTCCCACGGTAGCCACGAAGTCTCCGAACGCGCCGCCCAGGACGGCGCGAGCCCGATCGTAGGGGCGAGCTGCTGGCTCGAGCTCCAGCGTGGCATACCGGCCGCGGGGACCGCGTACTGCATCGATGTGCCACATGGCGCCGACTTCGGTTTTCTTGCCGATGGCGGAGCCCCGGGTGTCGACCGCGAGCAAGCTCTGCTTCAAATAGTCGAAGCGGACCCGCGTGGTCGTGTGCTCGGTTGCGAGCAGGCCTTCGGTGTCGATCCCTCGCTTCAGGTATCCCGACACGGAGACATCGAGCGTCTCCAGAGTGGGGCCCCGTTTCCCACCCAGCGGGAAGTGAACGCCGGTACCGGCCAAGAGCCCATCCTTCCCGCGCCAGGCGAGTCGCGGAGGCAGCATTCCGATCCGATCCGGCGAACGCAGCCACAACACGGGAAGCCACATCACCGGCACGCCGCCGAGACGTACCGTCGGTCCTTCGACGAACAGATCCGTGGGCGGCGCCACGATGGCGCGGGAGAAGCCCAGCGTGATCGGTGGACTCTCACAGGGACAGAATGCGAGCTCGCCTCCCCCGTCGACGATCAATCCCCGCGGGGAGCGCTCGAGAGTGAGATGCTCACTCGTCAATCGATAGCGCTCGACCCGGATCTTGACGTGGCGCTCGAGCTCGAGTCGGTTGAGGTCGCCGTCGACTTCCACCCGCCCCGCTTCGAAGTCGACCCAATAGCGGGGGCCCGGGGGCGGCGCTTCCTCGTCGGCCTGGGCCGACCGCGCCGGCAGGGTGGCTGCGAGGAGCAGGGCGGCCGCCAGACGAAGGGATCTCACGGCCGAGAGGCTATCCCACTCGGCGTTTGTGGAGCGAATCGTCGGCCGAGCCCGACACGTCGAGCTCGCCATCCGCTTCGAAATTGAACCGCCAAACGTCGTCAAGGGCGGCAAGAGGCGCCAGAGGAAATTCTTGGTGGGCCGCATCCCGCGTCACGAAGCGCATCCTTCGTGGCTCTTCGAACGCAAGAGCTCGGCTCAGGGGGTGGGGCCGCGCGACGAGCCCTTGGGCGGAAGCGTCGAGCGCCTGCGCGTTGTTCGTCGCCGATCGAAGGGGTCCTGCCCGTTGTGGGTGGCCCGATCGACGGAGTACTTCTTCGTGGCCTTCGGCAAGTCGATGTAGAGGATCATCGTGCCCGCCGGACCGTCGACGATCCGCTGGGTGGGCTGCACGGCTTCTCGAAGCACGAGCACGAGCTGAGCGCCCGCCTTGTCGCGGCGCAGGCGGGCCTGCGCCAGGGGTGTGTCGAAGTACTCCGTGATGAGTGGATTTCGGTTGTTGCGCACTCCGACCTCGACACCGGTGAGAACGAAGGTCGCGTGACCGGCGGCAATGCTGGGAGTCACGGTGACTTTCTGACTGATCTGGACCCAGACCTCGCTGGTCCCATCCTTTTTCATGCGAAAGCCGGGATAGGTCGCTTGGGGAGCGTTGGAATCGATCTTTCGCCGCTTCTTCCAGTGGCGTTTGGCGGCGGGCTTGTCGGTCCACGAATATCCCGGCGTAACGCTCGGCTTCTTCGGCTCCTCCGCTTTGTCGACCGTCGGCGCACCCGACTCCGATGGCGCGGGGGCGTCGGAGGCGGCCGGCGCGGGGGCAGGCGCCGGAGGGGCGTCCTGCGCGGAAACGGAAATCGGGACCAGGGTGACGAAAGCGAGCAGCACCCAGCGGACGGAAGATCTCATCACGAGATGGATTTCAGCACGCTCCGCTCTGACGCGCCAGAGCGTCGACCCTTCTCTCCCGGTCCGCTTCGATAAGCGGACGAAATCAGCGCTGCTTGTGGCTGTCGGCTTTCGCGACCTGACGCTTCAGTCCGTTTCCGGGTCGGGCCGACGCGAGCTGACGCGTGTTCGTCGCGGGAGCTTCATTCGCTCCGGTGGCGGTCAGGTAGATCTCGTCCAGGTGCGCGACCAGCGTTGCGTACACGCGAGCATCGGGGCTGTACAGGATGTTCCTGCGCTTCCCGTCGGGGCCGAGCTGGGTGGTGAGGTTCACGTAGCCCAGATCGAGCTCGAGCTCCTTCAGGATCTCAACGTCCACCTCGGTGTTGAACAGCGTGGTGACCGCAGTGGTCGACGGGTTGTCGACCTGCGTGGGAGTGACGCAACCCGAGGAGACGACGTTGCACACCGGCTGATTGTCGAAGCTGTACTTGTACGCCAGCCCCCACTGAAACCAGTTGACCCAAGTGACCCGCTCGTGAACCGCGAGCTCCCCAATCAGGTCGAAGGCCACGTTGTGCTTCGCATTGGCAATTCCACCGAGTTGGTCACCGGGGAGCGACCGACCGTCGGGACCCATCCGCACGCGATTCAGATCACCGCTCGTCGCCTGGGTCGCCTTCGTGAACCAATGGGTGTACCCAGCACGCCCGGTGAGCGTGAAGGTTTGCAGAGCCGGGGCGTCCGAGCCCAAGACGGGCACCTTTTGCGCTCCAATCAACATCGCGCCGAGCTGAATGATGCGGCCGCTGTTGGCGCTGACTTTGGAGGTCGGGAACGCCAAGGTCGGGACGCGAATGCCGAGATCGGTGCTGACGTCCGCGCCCTGCTTGTAGACGTTCACACCGTATTGCGGGAATAGCGAAAAGTCGCTGAAGGTCCACTCACCCTTGTTGGTGGTGGTGTCGCTGTTGGTAAACTCGCGAGCCAGGTCGAGACGTGCGCGGATCGAAATGGCCTGGCTCGGATCTTCCGCTTCCCAGACGTAGTAGCGCGGCAAGAGCGAGAACGTCATTTCATAGGTGGGGTTGCGCGACTGCGTGTCCCGGCCAATGCCGACGGTCTCGGTAGTAGCGGAGTTGTCCCAGCCAAACGTGGTGGCTCGCCAGGGAAGCTTCTTGGGCTTTGCTTCGCCGCCCGGCGGCGTGCTGGGCTTGTTCGCGGAATCGGCCTCCGGCGACGTGCTCGCGCCCACCGTCCACTGAGCGCCCGCGGGCGCCGGCCCCGCAGGCGCAGGAGCACCTGCCGCGGTCGGCGGGGTAGCTGGGGGCGGCGTGGCAGGAGGAGGTTGCTCTTCTTCCGGCTTCTTTTCACCGTCCGGCTGATCCGGCGGCGGCTCCGCGGCCGGCTCTTCAGGAGCGGGCTCGCCGGGAGGAGGCGGAGGCGCGGGCTGCGCGAACGCAGGCACGCTGAGGGTGAGCGACAACGTGACGGACGAAAGAATGCGGCGCATGGCTCTCTTGTCTCGTGAAAGAAACGAGCGCCCCAGCGCCCGGACCGCGGAGTTTCCACGGGGGGAGCAGGGCGTCAACCAGGGCGCGGACGAACCCGAACCCAAGGGTCAATTGACCCAACCGCTCTCTGTAAGCAGGATCCGTTCCTGAACGTCCGACACCCCATTTTGCCGGAAAATCGTGGTCTTTGTCGGCGCGGCCGGCCCGTCGTCATCCCCCTCACACCCCGGCCGTTCGCTTGCTGACGGGCTCTTCCGTTAGGATGCGCCCCGATGGACGAGAGTCTACCGGCCACGGAAATCACGGCACTCCTCGGTCGGGGCACGCATTTCGAGGGAAAGCTCCACTTCGAGGGCCGAGTGCGCATCGACGGCAGCTTTCGGGGTGAGATCAAGAGCGACGACGTGCTCATCATCGGCGAAGGCGCCGAAGTCGAGGCCGAAATCGAGGTCGGAACCGTGATCATCAAGGGGGGAAGCGTCACGGGAAACGTGCGCGCGGCGCACTCAATCGAGCTCTACGTTCCCGCCAAGGTGACCGGCAGCCTCCACTCACCGGAAATATTCATGGATAAAGGTGTGCAGTTCTCGGGCAACTGCACGATGGCTCCCCTGTGACACCAGGACCCCACCCGTAAACGTCGGGCTTCGCTCGGCGCGGGTCGTGAGTCGGCGACACGACGCACAAACACCCGACACTCTTCCTGATTCGGCAGAAGCGCGTCCGCCGGCACGATGCCTGCAGAGACGAGAAACATCCCTCGGGGATTTACCTCGGGCGCTCGAGCCATATCCTTTGGTCTGGAAAGCAATCGGGCGAACGCAACGTAAGACGCAAGAATGCACAGCGGAGAATGAGATGAACGTGACCCGACGCATGCTCCTGTCCCTGACCGCCGTTTTCAGCTTGGCGCTGATCGCACCGAGCGCGAGCGCTACGGATGCCGAGGCCAAGCGCTTGATGAAGAGTCGCGACTCGGAGCGGTACGAGGTCAAGACGGAGCACAGCAGCACCAAGGCGGGTGCCGCGCGCATTCATGTGGCGACGTCGCAAACGGCCGTGAAGAAAGTCATCAGCGACTTCCGGCACTACTCCGCTTTCATCAGCAAGTTCGACAAGTCGAAGGTCGTGGGACGCAAGGGCGACATGACCGACGTCTACCTGCAGGTCCCAATCTTGAAGGGCGCCGCGAAGGTCTGGGCCGTCGTTCGCTTCGAGCCCATCAAAACCGTGGGCGGCGAAGAAGTGCTCGAGGGGCACATGCTCAAAGGCAACGTGAAGCGCTTGGACGCGTGGTGGCGGGTCAAGAAGATCGACGACAAAAATACGCAACTCAACCTCGAGCTGTTGATCGTGCCGAAGCTCCCCGTTCCGGGCTCCGTAGTGACCGGAGAGGTCGCGTACGCAGCCGACGAAGCCGTCACCGGTTCTCGGGACCGCGCCGAGAAGGCGCAGGCCAAGAAAAGGTGAGATGATCGCGGCGCCATGCGTCGCGCGCTTCTCTGCTTCTGTTTTCTGACGGGCTGCAATCGCACACCGGCAGCGCCCGCGGTCGGCTCGTCACCGAGCGCATCGAAGAGCGCGTCGGCCCCCGTCGCCGAAGCTCCTGCCCCTCCCCCGCCGCTCTTCGGCGATGGCTGTCACGCCGGCGTGTCGTTCGACGGTTCGCCAGCGGCAGTGCTCGATCGGGTCATGACGAGCTGCATGCCGAAACGGGTCGTCGTCGTAGCGCCAACCAGCGAACGGCTCGAGCCGGACAAGAAGAAAGAGCACACCGTGCACGTCGAAGACGCGAGCGGATGCCTGCGAGCCGCGGCCGTCGGCAGCCGGCCGATGAACGTGGACCTCACGCTGTACGCTCCGGACGGGACGGAGCTCGGTCGCGACGAGCTTCCGGGACCCATTGCACTGATTGGCGGCGGCGGACCGGTGTGCGTCGACAAACCAGGAGACTATCGCTTGGAAGCCCGCGTGACCGGCGCGAGCGGTGAGGTGCTCGTCGGCGTGTGGCGCGTGCCGTGAGCTAGCGCTTCTCGACCAGTGCCCAGAGCACGATGCCGTCCCGTCGCACCGACGCGACCATCGACGCATTCGGTCGGGGCCTGGGCTCGAGGCGAACGTCACTGGCGGGTGGTTCCGCGGTCTTGATTCGACCGAGATCGAGCAAGCGTTGAAACAATCCCGGGGGAACTCCTGCGGATAGCTCCACGCCGCCGCGTTCATCGATGGCGGCGAGCAGCGGTCCGAGCTCGCTCCCATCGCCAACGGGAAAGCTCCCGCTGTGCGCGACGCGACGAGCTCCGCCAAATAGCGGATCGAAGCTCGCGCCAGCGGTCGAAACGGTGGTGATGCTGCCGAGTGCGAGCACGCCGAGCACGCACGCGGCGGGCACCAGGCGCAGCCGCTCGGGGCGAACCCATTGGCCCAGCCGTTCGAGGCCAAGAGCCACGGCAATCGCGACGAACGGGTAGGCGAGCTCAACGCGAGGCGGAAACCGAACGAGGGGCTCGGGGGCAATCGCGGGCAATCCGATGGCGAGCCCGAGCCCGAGGGTGCACAGCATTCCCAACGCCATACGATCGCGCGGCGGCCGGAGGGCTCCCGAAGCGAAGCGTCGCGCGAGCGCCCGATGAACGATTGCCAAGAGCCCGACCAACGCGGCGAGCTGGAGGGAAAACGGCAACGTGGCGACGAGCCAGGACAGCGCATAGCTCCCCGGAACCGGCAGCGCGTTGACCATCCGGCCGTGAAACTGGGTCGGGACAATCGCGGGACTGAGGGGCGAGAGCAGGTGACGAACGATCGCGGCTGCGGGCACGCGCCAGACAATCGGACTCGTTGCAAAGAACGTCAGGGGTGCGAGGGGGAGCGACGCCACGACGATCGACGGAAGTGGAACGCGCCCGCTTCGGGATCCCCGCCAGCTTCCCCGTGCCAGCGCGAAGTGCACGATGATGAGCAGGAGCACCCACAGGGTTGCCAAAGACAGCGCCGCGCCGATCCCGAAGAGCAGAGCTCCCGCTACGGCCCAACACACCTTCTTTCGACCGACCTGCGAACGAACGTACAGCGCCAGCAGCGCCAACCAGAGCGACGCAACGAGTACGCCCTCGCTCGCGACCGCCGCCCCATGGAGCCAGCGGGGGAGAAACAAGAGCGAAGCGGCTGCCATGACCGAAACGACGCCAGAGCGCGATGCGGACACGATCGCGTAGACGGAGAGCGGCGCCGAGGCGGCGAGCAAGAGCCAAGGCAGCCGCATGCTGGTCAGCGGATCGAAGACGCGACCAATGGAGAGCTTGGCCCAGGCCGAGAGCAAACAGAAGAGAGCCGGGACGCCGGCGGACAGGCGGGCTCCCACATCGGGTGCCCCGAGCTCCGAAACCCCGTACGAGGCCACGCGTTTGACGAGCTCTTCGCCCTGGTCGATCGCGCCGAAGCTCGCGAGCTCGTCGAAGGAGAGCGAAGTGACGCGAGAGGCGTACAGCGTCACGAACAGCGACACCAGTCCGACGGCGACTGGAGTCGACCACGGGCGAATCAGCGTCCGAGCCAACAGAGCACCGCTTCGGAAATCCCCAAGACCACCACCAGCCACGGCAAGAGAGAGAGCGCGCGTTCGGTGGGCGTCACGGCGCATAAGCTAAATCGCCACGGCCGATTCGCGAACGGATTTCGAAGGCAGATGGGCTCTGGTTCGACATTCGTCGATTTCTCTGGGTTGTCTCTGCCCAAACAGGGGGTGTACGCTCTCGGAATGCGCTTTTGGTCGACGATTGTCCTCGGCCTCGGCATCCTTGCCACGACGACGGGCTGCGAATCCGCGCACATCACGGACATCTACATCGCGCGCGACGAGGGCGGACGACGCAAGACCGACTGCATCCGCCCGGAGTGGACCCATTACTTCGTCACGATCAAGCTGTTCTCCGCGCGGGAAGACACGATCGTGACCCCGGTCCTGCGCGACATGGGGACCGCGGGTACACCGCTCGTGCCGATTCAGTTCGAGGACGAAGAGCTAGCCGAATTCGGTAGTTGGGCGCCGGGCAAGGGGGACGAAATTTTGCTCACCATCGAGCACAGGGGTCCCGAGGATCCCAACGACTCTCAGAAGCACCTCGATCTACCGACGGGCTATTTCCAGTGGGAGTACTACCTCGACGATCACTCGGAGCCGGACGACCTCATCCCGTTCACGATCGCTCCCGCCTGCCCCTGACATCACCGCCCCGTGGTCACGATCACTCGTCGGCTTTCATCTTCGCGATGATCTGAGAGTAGCGCCGGTTGCGCCGCAAGATCGGGAACTCGCTTTGGCTCTTGGAGCGAGAGATCCAATCGTCGAGGGAGTTGTGAGAGCGCAAGAACTTGGGCCGACGCAGGGACTTCGCGATTTTCAGGCACTCCTCGAAGTTGTCGGCGCACTGGTCGACATCGTTTTTCGAGCAATATGCCCGCGCCAGGTTGTAGAAAACCTCCGAGCTGTTGTCCCAGTTCTTCTTCGCCACGTTCAGATGAACGATGGCGTCGTCCGCATTCTTCTTCCGCAGATGCGCGTACGCAAAGCCCATTCGTAGGTAGTAGTGCTCGTACTCGGGCAACGTGCAGCCCTTGTCGTGGAGCTTGAGCGCTTCCTCGTAGAAAGGCAGCGCGTCGTCAGCCGCCGGTTCGACCTTCACGTCCTTGTCGAACAGGGCCGCATCCCCGCGCCACACGCGAACGGTCGCGCTGTTCGGGTACTGCTTCATCAGGTAGTCGAGCAAGCGTTTCGCGGTCTTGTAGTCCTTGTCCTTGAACGCCGTTACCGCGGGGCGAAATTCCGGTTGGCCGGGGTCGATGCTCTGGCCTCCCGGACACACTCCGGGGGTCACCACCGTGCTCGTCGCGGTGGCGACGGGGGCCGGCGGCGGGGGATCCTTCTTCTTGCACGCGAGCAGCGCGCAGAGGACGACGACCCCTCCGGCCACGTGACGCGCTTCGAAGCGCTTCGCCCTACGCGACACGCTTCTGGGACACCCGACGGGGTGAATTCGAGCCATGCGTCTTCGTAGCGGCTCGTTCGCTACTGCTCAACCCCTGGGATCCATTCGGCGCGCCGAGACAGCGTCGGAAAACGAGGGTTTGGCGCCTTGCGCGGCGCGTCAAGGCATGGCCCAATAACCGTCCCTCAAGGGAAAAATGCGGACTTCCTCTGGCCTCTACGACCCCCGCTTCGAGCACGACGCCTGTGGTGTCGGCTTCGTGGCCCACGTGGAGGGCGAGCCCTCCCACGACATCGTGGAGCGCGGCATCGGCATCTTGCTCAACCTCGAACACCGAGGCGCGTGCGGATGCGATCCACTGAGTGGCGATGGGGCGGGGATCACCATCCAGATCCCCCACGAAATCCTCGCCAGCGAGCAATCGTTGCCCGAACCCGGGCGCTACGGAGTCGGCTGCGTATTTCTGCCGCGAGACAAGACGTCCCGGGCGCGCTGTCAGCAGATCCTCGAAGACAAGATCATGGGGACCGGCCAGCGCTTGATCGGCTGGCGCGACGTCCCGGTCGACGAGGAGGCCCTCGGACCGCTGGCACGCGAGAGCGCTCCGGTGATTCGCCAGGTGTTGATTGGCGCGACGACGGACGACGAAATCACGTTCCAGCGCAAGCTGTTCGTCATCCGGAAGTGGGCCGAACGCACTTTGCGCGAGAGCACCATTGCCGAGCGCGACGTGTTCTACATGCCGAGCCTTTCGAGCCAGACGCTGGTGTACAAAGGGCTCCTTCTCGGACAACAGCTCGCTCGCTTTTACCTCGACCTTCAGAACCCATTGTGTCGAAGCGCGCTGGCGATGGTGCATCAGCGCTTCAGCACGAACACATTTCCGACCTGGCAGCTCGCGCAGCCCTTTCGCTTGCTCGCGCACAACGGCGAGATCAACACGGTGCGGGGCAACGCCCAGTGGATGCGAGCCCGGGAGCAGCTGTTCGACGGCAGCGTGTTCGGCGACGACATTCGACACCTGCTTCCGACCATCACTCCGGGTGGAAGCGACTCGGCTCAACTGGACAACGTGGCCGAGCTGCTGCTGCGTGCAGGCCGCTCCCTGCCCCACGTGATGGCGATGCTGGTGCCCGAAGCTTGGGAAACTGCAGACGAAATGCCGCAGGCGCAGAAGGATTTCTACGCCTATCACGCCTGCCTGATCGAGCCTTGGGACGGGCCCGCCGCCCTCACCTTCACCGATGGCCGACAGATCGGGGCGCTCCTCGATCGAAACGGTCTTCGTCCCGCCCGCTGGATGCGAACCACCGACGGCCTCGTGGTACTCGCTTCGGAGACGGGCGTGATGGACGTGCCCCCGGAGCGCATCCTGCAAAAGGGACGCCTGGAGCCGGGCAGGATGTTCCTCGTCGACTTCGATTCGAAGCGCGTGCTCGAGGACGACGAAATCAAAGACGGGATTGCCAAAGCCAAGCCGTACGGCAAGTGGCTCCGAGAGAACACGATGCACATTACCGATCTCCACGACGTGGGATCGGTGGTGGCGCCGCCGGACGCCGACACCCTGAGCCAGAGGCAACGCGCCTTCGGCTACACGCTGGAGGACCTGCGCCTGCTGCTCGGACCGATGGCGGAGCGCGGCGAGGAGCCGATCGGATCGATGGGAACCGATACACCGCTGGCGGTGCTCTCCGATCGACCGCAGCTCGTCTTCAACTACTTCAAGCAGCACTTTGCGCAGGTCACCAATCCGCCGATCGATCCCGATCCGCGAAAAGCTCGTCATGAGCCTTTCCAATTTCATCGGTGGTGAGGACAACCTGCTGTATGAGCTACCCGACCATGCGCAGATGCTCGAGTTGCCCGGACCGCTCCTCACCAATCCGGAGATGGCCAAGCTCCGATTCACCCACAAGGTCCACTTCCGGCAGCCGACCACGTTGCCCATGGTGTTTCCCATCATGGAGGGCGGATCGGGCCTGAAAAGCGCCCTCGACGAGCTCTGCCGGCAAGCGTCCCTGGCGGTGCTCAATAACCACGGCCTCATCATCCTGTCCGACAAAACACAGAACGAGCACATGGTCCCGGTCCCGAGCCTCTTGGCTCTCGGTGCCGTTCACCATCACTTGATGCGAAACGGCACGCGCATGCGCATCGGGATCGTGCTCGAAACCGGCGAGGCGCGGGAAGTGCACCACTTCTGTCTCTGCCTCGGTTACGGCGCGGGCGCGATCAACCCATACCTCGCCCTCGACAGCATCGAGGAGCTCGCACGGAGCGGCGTCCTCACGGAGCGCGATCCGGAAACCGCCAAGAAGAACTTCCTCAAGGCCGTGAGCAAGGGCGTGCTCAAGGTCATGAGCAAGATGGGGATCAGCACGCTCCAGAGCTATCAGGGCGCGCAGATGTTCGAGGCTCTCGGACTGTCGCAGGATCTCGTCGACCGCTACTTCACCGGAACGGCGTCCCGACTCTCGGGCATCGATCTCGACGTGATCGCCGAAGAGTGCCGCCTGCGACACGAAGCCGCCTATCAGAAGGGCGGCCCCCCGGGGCTCGATCCGGGCGGGAACTATCAGTATCGCGTCCAAGGCGAGCGTCACCTGTGGAGTCCCGAGGTCGTGACGGCGCTGCAGCGGGCGGTGCGGGAAGAAAACGACAAGAGCTACCGGGAGTACGCGGACCGGGTGAATCAACAGATCCGGGGCCTGATCACGCTCCGGGGCATGTGGAACCTCGTGCCCGCCGAGAGGCCGATTCCGCTTTCGGAGGTCGAGCCTGCGACCGCGATCGTGAAACGCTTTGCGACCGGGGCGATGAGCTTCGGCTCGATCAGCAAAGAGGCTCACGAAAACCTCGCCATCGCGATGAATCGGATCGGCGGCAAGAGCAACACGGGCGAAGGGGGCGAACGCGAGGAGCGCTATCTTCCCCTCGCAAACGGCGACTCGAAACGAAGCGCCATCAAACAAGTCGCATCGGGCCGCTTTGGAGCGACGACCTGGTATCTCGTCAACGCCGACGAGCTTCAGATCAAGATCGCTCAAGGCGCAAAGCCCGGAGAGGGCGGACAGCTCCCGGGTCACAAAGTCGACGCGGTGATCGCCGAGACCCGCTACTCCACTCCCGGCGTCACGCTCATCTCCCCTCCCCCACATCACGATATCTACAGCATCGAGGACCTCGCCCAGCTGATCTTCGATCTGAAGATGGTCAATCCTCGCGCACGCATCAGCGTCAAGCTCGTGGCCGAGGCCGGCGTCGGTACCATCGCAGCAGGTGTCGCGAAAGCCAGAGCCGACGTGATCCTGATCTCCGGGCACGACGGAGGAACGGGCGCGGCGCCCCTCACCAGCATCAAGCACGCCGGCGTGCCGTGGGAGCTCGGCCTGGCGGAAACCCACCAGGTCCTGGTGAAGAACGACCTCCGAAGCCGGGTCGTGGTCCAGACGGATGGGCAGATGCGCACCGGACGCGACGTGGTCATCGCCGCGCTGCTCGGCGCGGAGGAATTTGGATTTGCCACCGCGCCGCTCGTCGCGAGCGGCTGCATCATGATGCGCAAGTGTCACCTCAACACCTGTCCGGTCGGAGTGGCGACGCAGGATCCGGTGCTCCGCCGCCGCTTCTCCGGGACACCGGAGCACGTGATTCGCTTCCTGTTCTACGTCGCCGAAGAAGCCCGCGAGCTCATGGCAATGCTCGGCTTTCGCAACGCTCCGCGAAATGGTGGGGCGTGTCGATCGCATTCGTGTTCGCGACGCGAGTGAGCACTGGAAGGCGAGCCGCATCGACTTCTCCGACCTCTTGCGCCAGCGCCGATGCGCGTCCGGGCGTGGAGGTCGTCAAGTCGATCGAACAGGACGTCGGCATCGAGCGCTCCCTCGATCAGGAGCTCTTGGGCAAGCTTCGACCCGCGCTCGAAGACGAAAAGCAGGTGCGTCATCGAGCTGCCGGTTCGCAACGTGCACCGCGCCGTAGGCGCGAGGATCGCCGGCGAAATTGCACGCCGGCACGGCAAGCGCGGCCTGGCGGACGATGCAATTTCCCTGAGCTTCAGCGGAAGCGCGGGACAGAGCTTCGGCGCGTTCGTGATGCAAGGGATGTCGCTGTCTCTCGAAGGCGATGCCAACGACTACGTGGGCAAGGGCATGAGCGGGGGGATCATCGCGATTCGCCCACCCCGAGGCGCGACCTTCCGAGCCGACGAGAGCGTGCTGGTCGGAAACGTGGCGCTGTATGGTGCGACCAGCGGAAGGGCGTTTTTCAGCGGCGTCGCGGGGGAGCGGTTTGCGGTCCGAAACAGCGGGGCCACCGCGGTGGTCGAAGGCGTTGGCGATCACTGCTGTGAGTACATGACCGGAGGCTCCGTCCTGGTGATCGGCGAGACGGGGCGAAATTTCGCGGCGGGCATGAGCGGCGGGATCGCCTACGTGCTCGACCCGCATTCTCGCTTCGAGTCTCGGGTCAATCGTGAGCTCGTGGAGATCGACGCGCTCTCTTCGGAGGACGCGGCCTTCGTCGCCGGACTGCTGGAAGAGCACCTGGCGCGCACCGGTAGCGTCAAGGCACGGGAGCTACTCGGCGAGTGGGAGCGCACCATCACGTTCTTGAAGAAGGTCGTCCCCGTGGAGTATCGCCGGGTGCTCGCGCAAAGCACCGCGGAGCGGGCGGAAGCGGCAGCCAAGAGCTCACCCGATGAAGACCCGCTACCGATGCCCCAAGGGCGCCACCAGGTGAGCTAGGGCGATGGGCAAGATCACCGGATTTCTGGAATTCCCCAGGTGCGAGCCCGACAAGCGCCCGGTTGGAGAGCGCGTCGGGGACTTTCGCGAGCTGGAGCTCCCGGTGGTGAACGAACGACTCGGTCAGCAGGCGGCGCGCTGCATGGATTGCGGGATCCCGTTTTGCAACGTCGGATGCCCTCTGGGAAATCTGATCCCGGACTTCAATCACCACGTGTACGAGGACCGCTGGGACGCGGCCCTGCGATCGCTCCACGCGACCAACAACTTTCCGGAAATCACAGGACGCGTGTGCCCTGCCCCGTGCGAAGCGGCGTGCGTACTCGGAATCGACGACAATCCCGTGAGCATCAAGCTGATCGAGAAATCGATCGCCGATCGAGCTGGCTCATTCGAGCCCGAGCCACCGGCCAGCGAAACCGGCAAGAGCGTGGTCGTGATCGGTTCGGGGCCGGCGGGCATGGCGGCAGCACAAGAGCTCCGACGCCGAGGCCATCGCGTCACGGTGCTGGAAAAGGACGACCGCATTGGGGGGCTCCTCACCTACGGCATCCCGGATTTCAAGCTGGAAAAGCGCCTGGTCGAGGCTCGGATCGAGCAGATGACAAAAGAAGGCGTCGAGTTTCTCACCGGCATGGAGGTCGGAAAGAACTTCGCGCTTTCGCGACTGCGAAGCGAGTTCGACGCGGTGTGTCTCGCCATCGGTTCGCGCAAGCCGCGCGATCTACCGATCCCGGGGCGAGAGCTCGACGGCATTCACTTTGCGATGGATTTTCTCGAGCAGCAGAATCGGCGCGTCGCGGGCGACGCTGTCGTCGACAAGGACATCCTCGCGACTGGCAAGCGGGTCATCGTCATCGGAGGCGGTGACACGGGCAGCGACTGCATTGGTACTTCTCACCGTCAAGATGCGCGGAACGTGACGAGCCTCGAAATCCTGCCACGTCCTCCCGATACGCGGGATCCGAGCACGCCGTGGCCGCTCTGGCCTCTCGTGCTGCAGGACATCTTCGTCCCACGAGGAAGGCGGCGAGCGCGAGTGGAGCGTTCTGACCGAGCAGTTCATGGGTGAGCAAGGTCGTGTCACCGGACTGTCGTGCGTCCGCGTGCGACCTTCCGCCGGACGTTTCGAGCGGATCCCCGGATCCGAATTCTCGCTGGACGCAGATTTGGTTTTGCTCGCCCTCGGATTCTTGCATGCCGATCACGACGGTTGGCTCGGAGAGCTCGGATGCGAGCTCGATGCGCGCGGCAACGTACGCGTCGACGCCAACATGCGAGCGGCTGGGACCATCTTCGCTGCCGGCGATTGCCAGCGAGGCCAGTCTCTGGTCGTGTGGGCCATCGCCGACGGACGGCGGGCCGCTTTGGCCATTCATCGCCAGCTGGCTGTCGAGCGTCCGTAAAAGCCCGGAAATCGCCGAGGCGTTTCCGCGCACCCACAAAGCGTGAGATACTAAAGAGCGTTGGCCGGATCGAAAAAGCGCATGGCCGGCAAGCCCTCACGCCCTGCACCCAAAAAAGGCCCGCCTCGGCCACCTCCGCCGCGAAGAAAACGCGACGATTCCCCGGAGATCCAGGTGAGCTACGGCCCGGCAGGCCGGGACACGCTCGCCGCCATCACCGATGATCTCGATGCCGACGGCGCCGCGCATCCCGCTGACCAGCGCCCCCGACGTGAAGATCGCCCTCTCGCCCGCAGGCCGATCGACTCTCGAAGCAATCACGCGGGAGCTCAGCGGAAGCGCAGCGCGCCGTGCAAGCGCGCCCGATCTGGAGTTCCAGCTCGTCCCCGCTGGACGTGAAACGCTCCAGACCATCGCTGCCGAGGTGGCGGGCGACAGTGGTGCCCGCGCTCCGATGCGTACCCTCGACTACGATCGACGTGCAAACGACGAAGATCCGCCGACGGGAGTTCGAAGCAAGAAAAAATCCTCACGGCCGCCCAAAGCACCACCCCCGGGCGTCGGACGCGAAACGCTGGATGCGATCGCCCAAGCCGTGCTCAGTGAGCCCGGGGCGCCGAATTCCACGACCCGCGCACGACTTGCGGCTCTGGAGGTGTTCGAGCTCGTCACGTTCGTGGTGCGTGGTGAAGACGTATCTCCCCTGGCGAGTGAAGCGGCGCGCCGCGAATTCGTCACCGAGCGCCTGCTCCATCGCTTGCCGGTGCCCACGATGGATCAGATCGACCGCGTGGACGTTTCGCCCGGCAGCCAACGCGGTACGGTGATCCTGCGCGTCTGGTGCAAGGTGCGCGCTCCACTGCGCTGACGCCTTGTCGACCTACTCCGGAGCGGGAGTCGGCGCCCGGGCCGGGCGGGGGTCGATGCGCATCTTCTCGCACGACACGGAATCGCCCAGGCTGCAGCCCCGGGAAAACCACGACTTGGCTTTTTCCGGGTCTTGGGTCACGCCGTTGGAGCCGTCGGTCGTGATGATTCCGAGAGCTCGGCAGCCGAACTGCGACCCGGCGTTGCAAGCTCGTTCGAAGAGCTCCGCGGCGCGCTTCTCGTCCTTGGCGACGCCGCGACCGCTCAGCACCATTCGTCCCAGTCCGTGGCACGACTCCCCGTCGCCACCGTCACAGCCCTTCTGAAACAATCGCGCGGCGTCCTCCGGGCTGGATGCCGTGCCTTGCCCCAGAAACTTCGCCAGTGCCGAGACCGCCGCAGGCCGATGCGTTGCCGTTGTCGCAACCCTTTTCGTAGAGCTCCACGGCTCGAGTCGCGTTCTTCTCGACGCCGTTTCCCTCTGCGTACTTCTTGCCGAGAGCGGCGCATGCAGCCGCATCCTGAGCCTTGCAGGCTCGCTCGAAGAGATCGGTGGCAGCCTTTGGGTCCCAGCGCCCGGCGCGGCCGTCTTCCAGAAGAGGAGCCAGACGCCCGCACGCGAGTCCATCCCCAGCGGAGCATGCCTTTTCCAGAAACTCTGCCGCCTTCTTGGGATCGGGCGGCGCCTCGAGGCCTGCGAGCAACGCGATGCCCATCTGACGGCAGGCTGCTGCTTCGTTGCGATCGCATCTCGAAGACAGGTCGTAGACGACGCTGTCCGGGAAGGAGGGGCCCTTCAGACGGCTGAGCCCGGCGACCACGAGTCCGCCCACCGAGATCCCGACCAGGAAGGCGATCCACGGCAGTCGGGAGCGGACGGGCTTTTCCCTCAGCCGCGATGGGGGAGCGCGTCGCACGCTCGGTTTTTCGTCTTCGGACACCCGCGCTTCTATGCCAGACGACTCCGACCCCTGAAAGCCGAAAGTGGAGCTACTGGCAGTTGCCAGCCGGAATGTTGCAAACCGTGCTCACGGCCTTGACGCACATGTTGTCCCACCCGAACGAGCAGCAATAGGTGTCCGCGGCGCAGATCGCAGCGACGCACGGATCGCAGTCGTCGGACAGCGCGCCGCCGGTGCTGCAATAGCTGTGACTGCACTGGCAGGAGTAGCCGCTAGCAAGCGTCGTTGGGCAGTTGGTGTTGGACTGGGCCGCACCGACGCAGACCGAGTCCCAGGTGGTTCCGCAGCAATAAGGGTCGCTGGAGCACACTTTGGCAACGCACCCCACGCACGCAGATCCGTCGAGTGGGGCACCGGTGGTACACACCGAGTGCGCGCAGCAGTCGGCAATCTTGGCATGCGTGCATAGGCCATTCGAGGTGTTGCAACCGTCCGTCGTGCACGAGTTGTCGTCGCTGCAGTTCTTCGCCGCATGCGCACAAACGCCATTGGCCGGGTTGCAGGTATCGGTCGTGCAGAGATTGGCGTCGCTGCAATTCTTTTGAACGTGTGCGCACACACCATTTTGAGGATTGCAGGAATCCGTCGTGCACAGGTTGCCGTCACTGCAATTTTTGGGCGTAAACGTGCACTGCCCGGTGGTCGGGCTGCAAGTATCCGTGGTGCAACCGTCGTTGTCGTCGCACACCTTGGCGGCGTAGGCGCATTGACCGGTTTGGGCGTCACAGGCATCGGTGGTGCACGCATTGCCGTCATCACAAACCACGGCGGTGTGGGAACACTGTCCGGTTGCCGGTGTGCAGGCGTCGGTCGTGCACGCGTCGCCATCGCTACAAGACTTCGGAGTGAACACGCACAGGCCGTTCCCCGGATTGCAGGCGTCGGTCGTGCACGCGTCGTCGTCATTGCAAACGACCGCTGAATGCTGGCAAGTCCCACCGACGCAACTGTCGGAGGTACACTGATCGCCATCCTGGCAATCGGAAGCGTTCTTGCAGCCCCCCGTGCCACCGCTGCCGCCCGTCGCCCCGCCGCTGCCAGCGGCCCCGCCCGTCGACCCGCCGGCGCCACCGGTCGCGCCTCCGCTGCCGCCGGTCGCGCCTCCGCTGCCGCCGGTCGCGCCTCCACTGCCGCCGGTCGCGCCTCCGCTACCGCCGGTCGCACTGCCGGCCGACCCGCCGGTTGCCGCATCGCCTCCCGTGAACGATACGCTGTCGTTTCCTCCGCAAGCGGAGCCGAGCGCGGCAAGGGCAACGGCGGACAGCCGAAAGACGAATCGTTTGCTCATGTGTTTTTCCCCACAAGAAAGGCGAGTCCCTTGAGGATACGCCGGTTGGGTGCCGCGGCCACCAGGAGCATTCGGCCGATCGCGCCATGCCTCCCCGGTGTAGTCTCGGACCCCTTCGCGAGAGGTGATTTCCCATGCGCCCCGAGCACCGTGAACGCGCCCGAATCGAAGCCGCTACGCGGGTAGTCGACCGCCTCGTTGCCGGCCTGCGTCCGCCGGAAGACGCCGGCCTCGAGGCCCTCGTCAACGATACGCTGTATCACGAACGGCGACGCCTGGAGCGGTATCGCGGCGACCAACGCGCTCAGGCGGACGCGCAATTCTATCATCGAGCTCAGCGACGGCTGCGCCACGCATCCGCGCGCGATCTTCGCGAGTTGCTCGACGAGATCGCGCTTCGGTTTGCATCGGAGATCGTCGGGAACTTCGACGATCGTGTGTACAAGCTCTCCACGACGGCGGTTCCGATGGGCCTCTCCCTCCTGCTCACTGCGATGTCACCGAGGAAGATGGCGTCGCTGGGCTCACTCCGCCACGGTCTCTCGGATCACATCCAGGTGCAGGGTGCGGTCGACGAGACTCGACGCCTGCTCGAAAAAGGAACCCTGGTCGTCGTACCGACCCACTCATCGCATCTGGACAGCATCGTTTTGGGCTACGCAGTCCACCTGCTCGGTCTTCCACCGTTGCTGTACGGCGCGGGACTCAACCTGTTCAACAACCCCGTCACCAGCTTCTTCATGAACAACCTCGGCGCGTACCGCGTCGACCGGAAGAAGACAGCGCCGCTCTACAAGGACGTACTCAAGGAGTACGCGACCGTCGCGCTCGAGCTCGAATACAACAATCTCTTCTTCCCGGGCGGAACGCGGAGTCGCAGTGGGGCCGTGGAGACGCACTTGAAGCGCGGGCTTTTGGGAACTGCTGTCCGCGCCTATGTGGGCAATCTCCGGGCGGAGCGCAAGAAACCCAATCTCTACGTCGTGCCGTGCACCATCTCTTACAAGCTGGTGCTCGAAGCCGAAACGCTCATCGACGATCACCTGAAGGAGGTCGGCAAGTCGCGCTACATCATCGAAGACGACGAGTTTTCCAGGCCGCGCCAAATCTTGAACTTCATGTCGAACCTGATGTCCCTCGACAGCCGGATCGTGATCACCCTCTCCCCTCCCCTGGATGTCTTTGGCAATCCGGTCGACGAAGAGGGGCGAAGCCTGGACCCACGGGGACGCGTCGTCGACGCCTCGAGCTACGTCCGGCGCAATGGCGAGCCGGTCTACGACAACCAGCGTGACGCCGAGTACACCAACGAGCTCAGTGAGCAAATCGTGCGGGCGTTCTTGTCCGACAACGTCGTGATGTCGACGCACGTGGTGGGGTACGCCTTTTTGCGCTTACTGGAGCGCGAGAATCGAGACCTCGATCTCTACCGGCTCTTGCGCACGGGTGGGCGATCGCCGTGCGTATCCGGCAACGAACTCAGCCGGGAAACCGAACGAGTGCTTCTTGCCCTGCGCAGCGTCGACGCGCCTCCGCGGTTTTCCGAAGAGCTGTCCCGAGACCCCTCCAGCATCGTGGAGGACGCGCTTCGCTCATTTGGTCGCTATCACACGAAGGCGGCGGCGGTACGCCGTGGGGAGCGAGTGTTTCACGAAGATCGCAACCTCCTACTCTATTACGGCAATCGGTTGCGCGGCTACGACCTCGGCAAGAAGCTCGATCGGGCGACAAGGGTCCAGCCATCCGTCGGAGCCTCCTGATGGAAAAGAGCTCGGACGTAGCGGTCATCGGCGCCGGAAGCTGGGGCACGACTCTCGCCAAAGTGCTGGCGGACAATGGCCACCACACGCTTCTTTGGACTCGCCGAAACGAGCTGGCGAGCGAGATCAACGACAAGCACGAAAACTCGGTCTACCTGTCGGGCATCCGCTTGCCGGACGCCGTGGAAGGTACGTCGGACTTGCGTCGTGCATGCCAGTGTCGATTTCTCCTGCTCGTCGTCCCGAGCCACGGTTTTCGGGAAATTGCCCACGACATCGGCGAGCACGTGAGCGGCGAGCAGATCATCGTCCACGCCACCAAAGGCATCGAGCAGGGCACGTTCAAGCGCATGAGCCAAATCCTGCGCGACGAGACGCCGGTGCGAAAAATCGGCGTGATCAGCGGGCCGAACTTGGCGCGGGAGCTGGGAGCGAAGCAACCCACCGGCACGCTGATCGCGTCACGCTACGCTGAAGTGTTCGAGCAAGGCTGCGAGCGTCTGCACAACGACTACTTTCGCGTGTATCACGGGACCGACGTGATCGGCGCCGAGGTGGGTGGAGCGTTCAAGAACATCGTCGCGCTCGCGGCGGGAGTCGTGGCCGGACTCGGATACGGAGACAACACTCGGAGCTTGCTTCTCACGCGCGGCCTTTCCGAAATGGCACGCCTGGGGGTCGCGATGGGCGGCGACGTGATGACGTTCGGAGGCATGGCGGGGATCGGCGACTTGATCGCCACTTGCTCCTCCCCGCTATCGCGCAATCATCAGGTCGGCGCACGTTTGGCCAAGGGCGAAAAACTGGAAGACATCCAGCGAGACATGAAGATGGTGGCCGAGGGCGTGAAAACCACCAAAGCGGTCTACGAGCTGGCCCAGGAGCGACGCATCGACCTGCCCATCGTGCGTGCGGTCTATCACCTCTTGTACGAGCATCACGAGGTGCCCGCCCTCTTGCAGGAGCTCATGGGGATCCCGGGTGGGCGCGAGTTCGCCGCACTCACGATCTGAGCTACTCGTCCGAGGTGCTGATGGACTGGCGCCGCTCGCTCGGGGAACGGAGTGTGGGCTTTGGATGCGCGGAAACTTCGGCCCCAATCGTGTCGCGGACGAATGCGATGAGCTCGGCCCGGCGCTCGCGACCGAATTCCTTCGGGTTCACGGGGGGATGCACCGTCACGCGAACGTTGGCTCCGTTGCGGACTCGAAAGCCCCGAGCGACGAGCGCCTCACGCGTACCATCGATGCTCACTGGCAAGATCCGCGCGCCGGTCCCGAGTGCCAGATGAAATCCTCCCTTCTTGAATGGGAGGAGCTCGCCGGTGTCGCTGCGGGTTCCCTCGGGAGCAATCCAGATGCTCGTGCCGCTCGCGAGCGCAGTGCGTGCGTTGTCGAGGCTCTCCATGGCACGATGTCGGTTCTTTCGATCGACCTCCACGAAACCGGACGCTCGCATCGCTTGTGCCCAGATTGGGACTTTGAAAAGCTCCGTCTTGGCGACCATGCGAACTCTCAGGTCGAGGGTCTGAAAGAGCACCGGGATGTCGTACAGGGACTGGTGGTTGCTCATGACCACGTACGTCTCACCCGGGCGGAGATTTTCGAGACCCCGCGTTTCCACACTGAGACGAGCTTGCTCGATCAGTCGGCGCGACCAGGAGTCGAGTCGAGCGTCACAGATTTCCTGGCGTCAGTCGTCCGGTGGACGCTTGGAGGACGGTGGGTGCAGAGATCCAGGCGGTCTCCAGAATTGCGCGCGACAGGTGCCACACCGTCATGAGTCCCGGACAAAACCACGGGGCGCCGTCGCTTGCCACCGGGCAAATCGTTCGGCCGGCCCGGCGCGGCCTGTCGTTTTGGCCATCGATGTCGCTTCCGCCCGGAGCGCGTTTTAGGCTGGGGAAATTACTGCCTTGACGCTAATGTGAGAAAAGGCGCGAAAATAGCGCCCGGTAAGGTCCGGTAAGGTTTCGACGCATGGAAGTCTCGTGCACCAGCTGCCCGGCGCGCTTCGCGGTGCCTGATGACAAAGTTCGTGGCCGAAAGGTTCGAATCAAGTGCAAACGCTGCAATGCGCCCATCGTCATTGATGGCACCACGCTCGGGGCAGCCCCAAAGCCGACAGCAGCGGCGAAGCCAGCGGCTGCCAAGCCGGCGGCTGCGACAGCTCCGAAGCCAGCGGTGACGCTTCCAAAGCCGGCGGCAGCGAAACCCGCTGTCGCAGCGCCAGCGCCCAAGCCGGCGCCGGCGCCCAAAGCGCCAGCACCCAAGCCACCGGCCGCGCCGAAGGAGCAGCCACCCCCCCCGAGCGCACGAAAGTCTGCGCCGACTCAGGCAAAGCCCGCGGGCAGCGGATGGCGAGAGCCCGCCGCCGCGCAGCCGGCGGTGCGTCCCGCGTTCTCCGTCCCGCGACCAGCTGGGCCAGCGTCGGTGCCACGGCCGCAATCAACCAAGCAGACCATGCTGGGAGGACTCGAAGCGCCAGCACCCGTCCCCCACGCGAAATCGAGCTCGAAGCAAACCATGCTCGGAATGCCGGCTCCCGAGCCGCCGCCACCCGAGCCCGGGCCCGACCCACGGGATCAGAACGACAACGACCTCGAACCGGAATGGACGGTCGCGCTGACCGACGATCAGCATGAAGAGATGCGCACGACGGAAGTCGTCGAGCTCTACGCGCGGGGAACCATCGACCACGAGACCTTCATCTGGGCCGACGGGATGGAGGATTGGAAGCGGCCGTGGGAAATTCCGCTCATTTCCGCCGCGCTGAGCGCCCGGCGCCTCCGCCCGCCCACCGCAGAAGAGCTCGCTGTGGCGGAAGAAAACATGTACGCGCGGGTGCCCGAGGGAGATGACGCGACCATCGTCGCATCGGTACGCTTCGGTCCAAACTCGTCGCAGCGCGGCTCCATGCCGTCGGGCGTTTGGCACGAGCCGGGACGACGAGACGGCGACGACGACGCGGGAGTCGGCTTCGACAACGTCACGGTCTCCCTCGACACCCGTGAGGCGATGGGAATGCTGCGCGCCGCAGCGGGAGAGCCGGAGACCGAAGAGGCGGTCGAATACGACGACCCCGAGTCGGAAGAAGAGCTACCGACCCAGGTCCACGACTTCGAGGGCTTTGGCGAGGGCGTGGATGGTCTCTTGTCCGGAATGGATGATCCCACCGGCCAGTCCTTCCAAGCCGAGTCGCGCCCGCTCTCGGACTTCCCCACGATGATGTCCGAGCCGTTGCCGAACTACGACGACGAGGACCAGACGACGATCCACGAACCGTCCGTCGGCTACCCTGCAGCACCCTCTCCGGTCACCGGCGGGCCCGACCAGTCGAGTCGGCTCGACGCACTGATCGACTCCGCCGCGCGCCTCGCGCCGGAGCCAGCGCCCGTCTACACCGGCGCCGCGCCTCTCACCGGACCCTACCCCGCGTCGCCACAAGCGTTGCCCTCCTGGATCCCCGACTCGAAAAAGAGCTCAGGCAGCTTGTGGTGGTTGTGGCTCTTGATCCTCCTCTTCCTGCTGGTCGCTGCGGCGGGTGCATCGTTCTATTTCAAGCAGCCGCCGAACCTGTACGGCCCAGGCGGCATGCCCAAGCTCCCGTTCCACATCTGAACCCACGATGTCTACAGCCGCGCTACTCGTCAGCGCCACGATCGCCCTCGTCGTGTTGGTACTGATCGCTCGTCAGGGATGAGTAGCGAGACCGTTTCCGCCCGGCGAGCCGAGCTGCGACGCGGGTGGCGGTGGTTCCGTGTGCGCGCGCTGGTGCTCGTCATCGTCTTCGTATGCGGCCTGACGGCGTTCATTCTGGGCGCGGAAGTGAGCGACCGGCCGGGGGTCTCCCATGCCCCGCTGAAAAGCTCGCCGCGGAGGGTCGGTTCGAGGCGTTCGCCGTCTTGGACTTGATCGCGGAGAGCTTGCCCGAGGCGTGGACGGAGTGAGCCGTGACACCACTGGCACGCTTTGGCACGCCGCCCCTTGGATTTTCAGCGGGAAACCGCTGGTCGGGCGCTGGCACGACGGTTGCGAGTAGGCCAGCGAAATGAGTCCGGCGTGCTACTGTTTGCCCGTGCATCGACTCGCGCTCGTGGGGTTCGCTCTGGCGCTCTCCGCATGTGGAAGCAGCGACGCGGGGCCTGCGGAGCCCAAGCCCCGCTGGACGGTGATAGAGGAGGCTCTGCCCGGCGCTTTGCTATCGATTTGGGGGACGAGTCCGAGTGATGTGTGGGTCGTGGGGGCGGATGCTCGCGATGGCACAGGTCCCCTCTGCTTGCACTACGACGGCTCGGCCTGGACGCGGGTGGACACCGGAGAGACCCAGGGCGACCTGTGGTGGGTATTCGGATTCGAGGGGGGACCGGTGTTCATGGGCGGCGCTGGGGGTGTGATCCTTCGCAATGACAGCGGCGTATTCACCAAGATGACCACGCCCGGCACCGATACCGTGTTCGGGATCTGGGGAACGAGCCCGGAGGAGCTCTGGGCGGTGGGTGGCGCGTTCGACAAGACCGGGTTTGCCTGGAGACTCGAGGGGGGTACATGGACCGCCGAAGCGAGTCTGCCCGCCGCCGTCGTTGCCGACGCAGCACTCTGGAAGGTCTTCGGACTCGCGGCCAACGATGCCTGGATGGTCGGAAGCAACGGCGTGTCCTTCCATTGGGACGGCGCCACTCTCTCCCAAGAACAGACTGGCGTTGGCTCTTCGCTCTTCACCGTGCACGCCAACCAAAAGCGCTTTGCCGCCGTGGGCGGTCTCGCGACGGGGGTCATCGTCGAGAACGATGGGAGTGGCTGGAAGCAATCGGGGGATGCCACGCCGTCGGGTCTCACCGGTGTCGTGCTGGGCTCCGGGGATTCCGGCTTTGCCGTGGGTCAGTACTGCACGGTGTACGAGCGCAACGCGAGTGGCTGGCACGAAGACGACATCGGCCTGACGCTCGAGCAGGATCTTCACGGTGTGTGGATCGACCCCGCGGGTGGAGTCTGGGCCGCGGGCGGGCACACTTCCAGCATTCCCCTCACGGAAGGCCTCTTGCTCCACAAGGGCAAGGCGGTCGCTATTGGAGGCATTTGAGCATGCACAGATTGGGAGCCACGTTTTCGTTCGCCGTGCTCGCTGTCGCCCTGTCCGGGTGCGGAAGCGAGGACCCATCCGATCCGACGGGCCCGAAAGACCCTTGCGCAGGGCAGGCATCGGGAACGGCCTGTACCTGGCTCGGCTTGAAGGGTCAGGAAGGCTTCAACGGCGACGGCCGGATGCGCGTTCAAGACGGAGGTCAACCAGGTTCAGGATCTCGTGTTCCTACCGGATGGCACTGCTTGGTTCACCGATTTCAACAACTACCTCGTCCGCAAGGTCCTCCCCGACGGCACGATCGAGAGCGTGGTCGGCTGGACCGATCCGCCGTTCCCGGGCGACGGGCCGCCCGGCGGTCCGACGCCCGCCGGCGCCGCGGGCGCGGAGTGGCAGCTCAATCACCCCACCAACATGTTCCTGGCACTGGACGGCATCGGTGGTGCTCGTCGCCTGGCACAACCACAAGCTTCTCACGATCGATCCCGACACCGGTTGGGTGAGTGTGGTGTGCGGCTCGGGAGCGTGGCTTCGCCGGCGACGGAGGGCCAGCGACCAAGGCCTTGTTCAAGCAGCCGAACGACGCCACCGAGGACGAAGCCGGCAACATCTACATCGTCGATCAGCAGAATGAGCGCATCCGAAGGGTCGACGCCAACGGCATGATCGACACCATTGCCGGCAACGGCACCCTCGGCAGCACCGGGGACGGCGGTCCGGCCGCGGAGGCCGAGTTCTCCTGGGCCGTGGGCTCGAACCCGAACCCGAGCGGCGGCATCGTCTACCACGAAGGCAAGCTCTACATCGCGGACACCGAGGCCAATCGCATCCGGGTGATGGATCTCGTCGACGGGCGTCGTCGATGCATTCGCCGGCACCGGCGACATGGGCTACGCCGGCGACGGCGGCAAGGCCAGCGAGGCGCTCCTCTCCGCGCCCCACGACCTCGAGTTCGGGCCGGACGGCGATCTCTACTTCGCCGACACGAACAACAGTGCAGTCCGGGCGGTGAATCTCGGCTCCGGTGACATTCGCAACGGTCGTCGGGACCGGCGAGCTCGGAATCGACGAAGACGAACAGCTTCCGGCGGCGGAGACTCGCTTGCGCCGTCCCTTCGGCGTGGCGTTCGATCCCGACGGAAACCTGTACGTGATGGACTCCCTCAACAGCCGCATCGTGAAGGTGGCCAAATGAAATCCTCGATTTGGGTCTCGCTGGTTTTCGTGACGTTTGCCTGGGGCTGTGGTGGAGGCGACGGGCCTGATTCACCCCAGCAGAAATGCGACACCACGATTGCCGGCAACATCTGCACGATCGCGGGCAACGGGGAGAACGGCTACGACAACAACGCGGAAACCGAGGCGCTCGACGCACTGCATGCTCGCATGTCGCTGCCGCAGGACACGCTGACGGCGCCGCGACGGCACGCTCTACATCCTCGATTGGAACAACCACCGCATTCGCAGCCTGAGCGCCGACGGCAAGCTGCGCTGGGTGGCGGGACGCGGCGAGCTCGGGGGAACCCTCGACGATCCGGCCAATGGCGACTTCAATCACCCCACCAACATCATCTTCGACCAGAGCGGCGAAAACATCATCATCTCGGCGTGGCACAACAGCAAGATCCGGACGCTGTCGATCGCACACCGGCAAGATCGTCGACACCTGCGGCGATGGGAAGCGCGCGTACTTCGGTGACGACGGCCCCGCGATCACGTCGTCGCTCGATTTGCCGGCGAGTCTCTCGCTCGACCCCAAGGGTCAGCTCGTCGTCATGGATGAGGCCAATCAGGTGCTTGCGCTTCATCGACGGCGCGGGGGACATTCACAAGCTCGCCGGCCAGTGCATCATCGATGCGCCTTCGCCTTCGGGTCCCGGACCCTGCGCCGCGGGTGTGATGCCGGTGCAGTGCCCCGACGGTCCCAACGGACCTTCCGGCAAGTGGACGTGTGGCGACCCGACCGAGTGGTGCAGCAAGCCCTGCACGCCCGGCTACTCCGGCGACGAAATCCCGGCGAGCGGAGATGCGCATGTCGCAGCCGTTCGGACAGTCGGCGACGCCTGCAGGGCGCATCGTGTTACGATGGCGACGGCAATCTGTACTTCGCGGACACGGCGAACAACCTGATCCGGATGATCGACACCGAGGGCATCGTGCATCGCATCGCCGGTCAGCCTCCCAAGGACGGCGTACCCCAGCACGGCTACTCCGGGCGACGGCGGACCGGCCATGGACGCCCTGCTCAATTATCCCGGTGGACCTCGCGCTTGGCGGACGACGGCACGCTCTACTTCACCGACGTATACAATCACTGCGTGCGCGCCATCGACCCTGACGGCATCGTGAACACCGTTGCCGGCCAGTGCGGAACGAAAGGGACTCGACTGGCGACGGCGGTCCGGCAACCAAGGCGCTGCTCAAGCTTCCCTATGGAGTCGAGTGGCACGACGGGCGTCTGAACATCGCCGACACCGGCAACAACGTGATCCGCACGGTGCTCCTGTGATGCAGCGCTGCGCGGTCGCCGTCGTCGCCGCCGCGCTCTCGCTGGCTGCGTGCAGCGGCGAGGATCCAAAGCAGATCCAGTTCACGAGCCACTGTTCCCGAGCCGACTACGCCCAGAGCTACACCGAGGTGCAGAGACTGCCGGCAGAGCGGCGACCACGATCTCAACATCGTCCGGGTGCTCGCCGATCCGGCAGCGCTCGAGCCGTACCAGAAGCGCGATCAGCCGTTTCCGGTCGATGCCATCGTTCTCAAGGAAGAGTACGAGTTCACCGACGTCACGTGTCAGGGACCCATCCTGCAGTGGACGGTGATGTCCCGGCTCGAAGCGATGAGCTCCGAGAAGACGCTGGATTGGCGCTGGCAGCGGGTGGACAAAAACCGGCACGTCGTGAGCCAGAACGCTTCTCGCTGCTACAACTGCCACGCGGGTTGCACCGACGCGCTCGGCGGGTACGAATACACCTGCACCGTCCCCTGAGCCCTCTCAGATGTTCGTTCGCCTCGCGTTACTTTGCTCGCTCTGGGCCGTTTGTGGCTGCAGTGACGCCTCCACCAACGGGCCGACGCGCAAGTGCGGGAGCCCCGGCGACATCTGTCACCTCGTGGGCACGGGCCAGGGGGAGTTCAACGGCGACGGACTGCCGCCGCAGAAGACCGCTCTCCGCCTTCCGAGCGTCGTGCGTGTCGGTCCCGAGGGCGACTGGTACGTGATGGACAACGACAACTACCGCCTGCGTCGGGATGTCGATGGCGCCATCGTGACCGTGGCCGGCAACGGCGTTCATGCCTACGCCAGCGTCGGCAACAAAGCCGTCGACTCGCCCCTCGAAAATCCCTTCGATGTCGCATTCTCGAAAGACGGATTGCCGATCTTCGTGTCGCTGCACGATCCCCGGGTGCTCCGCATCGACGTCGACGGCACGCTGGTCGCAATCGCCGGAACAGGCGACATTGGTGACTCGGGCGACGAAGGTCCGGCCGAAAGCGCTACGTTCAAGGAGCTGTCCGGGATCACGATCGCCCCGGACGGCAGCATCTTCGTGAGCGATGATCTCGCGAATCGAGTTCGAGTCATCCGCCCCGACGGCACGATTCACACCTACGCGGGCGACGGAGTGGAAGGCTACGACGGCGACCAGGTGCCGGCGACCGCCGCCGCGCTCTTCCATCCCGAAGAGCTCTCCCTCGACGCCGAGGGCAACCTGTATGTGGCCGACACCTACAACCATCGCATCCGCCGCATCGATGGCGCGACGGGCATGATCGACACGGTTGCGGGCACGGGCACGCGGGGCCTTTCAGGAGATGGCGGACCGGCCGTCGACGCGGAGCTCCAGTACCCGAGCGGCGTTACGGTGGCGCCCGATGGTCAGGTGTACATCGCGGACAGCTTCAACCATCGCATCCGCCGCATCGATCCGAGCGGAGTGATCACCACCGTGGTTGGCACGACCGAGGGTTACTCGGGGGACAACGGTCCCGCGAACCACGCGAAGCTCAAGGGCCCCGCCTACCTCGAAGCGACCGACGAGCTCCTGTACATCGCCGACATGCGGAACCAGGTGGTGCGGGTGGCTCATCTGCCGCTGCCTTGAGCGCGCAATTCGAGGAGTCGACCGCCGGGGAACGGGCCTTGCAAGGCGATCACCATGCGCGTCGCGATTGCGCTCGCTGTGGCTCTGTTCTGCCTGCCCGCTCGGGCGCAGCGTGAGGCGCGCGACCACGAAGATTGGTCGACGGCCGAGAAAACTCACGCTGTGAAGGAGGAGCAACAATACCGATTGGGGGACGAGGTCTTTTACGGCTGGCAGATCTTCATCCCTGACTCCGCGGCGATCGCTCTTTTGGCGACGTACTCGAGGGATCACAGCTGGCATCTGCCCGTGGGCTTGCTGATGTTTGGCGCAAGCGGTCCGATCGTGCACGCAGCCCACGGCAGGGGGCTGGCCGCGCTGGGTAGCCTGGACTTCCGTGCGACCGGAGTGTTCGCCGCTGGCTACGCGTTCGCCAAAATCGGCTGTCACGACGAAACCGATGAACAAGGGAACGAATCCGCCAGCTGTGGCGAAGGGGTCGCGACGTTCCTCACGGTGCTGGCTTTGACCAGCGTGGTCGACGCGGTGCTCCTGGGAAGGGAGCGCGAGAAGATCCGGATCCAGCCGAATGCGATCGCGCTGGCAATCACCCCGTCGGCCGGCGGCGCGAAGGCGATGATATCGGGCCGCTTCTGAATCAGCGGTGGATCGAGACCAGCGTTCCCTTGTCGGTCGCCGGGGTCGCGTAGGCCGCATGCCAGTGGTCGGGGACCTGGGGAGTCGACCAGAAGAACGCGAAGCGGGCGTCGATCGGCGCCATGTTCACGCAGCCGTGGGAGCGAACGCGGCCGAAGTCGTCGTGCCAGTAGGCGCCGTGGAGCGCGTATCCACCCTTGAAGTACATGACCCACGGAACGTCGCGGAGCTCGAACTCGTGGTCGGCGACGTTGGAGTCCATCGTGGTGGTGATGTGCTTCTGGTAGATGCGGAACGTTCCCTGGGGAGTGCTCAGGGTCTTTCTCGGATCGCCAGCTCCATCGCGCCCCGTAGAAACGAGCGTGGCGTACACCGGCCGGTCGCCATCCCAGAGCACGAGCGTCTGACTGATGATCGAGATGTCGATCCACTTCGTGCCGTGCTTGGCCCATGAGGGAAGCTTGCTGGGCTTGGCCGCGGTCTTGAGATCCGAGCTTCGGAGCCAGCGACCATTTTTGGCCTCGACCATCCGCACGCCTTGGATGTTCTTGACCGTGCCCGAGAGGGGAATGAACTCGCGCCACTTGAGACGCTCCCCGCGCTCGAGCTCACCGCCTTTGAGATCCCACCACGTGGCGCCCGCCTTGCGCGCGAACGCAACCGGCAAGCCCACGTCCTTGATGTACTCGCCGTGAAAAGCCGATCCGGAGTCGGCCTTGAGCTTGTCGGCGGGGACCAGTCGAGCATCGGTGGAAATGGCGAAACGGCGATCCTGGGCCCCGGGCCCGGCGACGAAGGTGCCGATGAGGGCGATGCCGGCGTGGCGCTTCACGCGGTCCGCGATCACGGCGTAGGGCGGTGATTTGTAGGAAGAAATGTTGGGAATGCGGCGTTCGCCCACCAGCCACCACGGGACCTCGTCGTGGTCATCGCCACCAAAGCGCAGGCTCTCGTCGAGGGGCACGGCTTCTTCGGGAATGCCGCCCTGGGCAACGCCGCGCTCGTCGAGCGGAACGTCGTTGGCGCCCACGTCGAGCACGTCCCACTTTTCACGAAGCTTCATCCAGTTGCGAAGGTGTCGCTCGAGACGCATCTCGTACTGGAATTGTTCGTCCTTGCTGGGGATGCGTAGGTAATTCGGTGCGATCGCTCGAGTGAACGCGTAGCGGTAGGGCATCGCCCAGCCGCGATGAGGTTCGATCTGGATCGCGCGGGCGATTGGATGGTCGAGCTTGAGCGTCGCGTCGTCCCCCACGCACACGAAGCCAACCGGGCGAACCGCGTACCAACCACCAGGGCAGTCGCGTTTGGAGACCGGTTCTGCCGAGCGTGCAACTCGAGCGCCCACCCGCAGATATCCAACAGTGTCGGAATGCTTGTCGGGCTTCGGGTAGATGCTGACGATCATCGCGACCGGCGCGAGCTTCGGACCGTTTGCGGGCGGGACGGGAACCTGGGACCAATCTTCCTCGACGTTGGCGCCGCCGTTTTCGGGCTTGGCTTTGACCGCGCCGGGTGCGTCGTCCTGCTTGCCAAAGAAGTCTCCACAGCCGGCCAGGGGCAGGCCCAAAGCGAGGAAGGCGAGGAGCCGCGAGTACGGAGCCATGGCTCGTGTGTGCCAAAACCCAGCCAGTCGGCCCAAAAAACGGCGAATCCGAGCGGGAGAAGTCCAGAAAACCCGACGATTGTGGCCTGCCTCGCCAGCGGCGTTGCAGCGGCCGCCCGAGGCGGACGAACATCGGGGTTCGGGCGGGGCTCACTCGGAGAGCGACATGGCCAAGGACACGCTGACCGTCACCGACAATCGCACCGGCAAGACCTACGACCTGCCGATCACCGACGACACCATCCGCGCCGCCGACCTCCGGCAGGTCAAGGTGAAGGACGGTGACTTCGGGATAATGGCCTACGACCCGGCGTTCATGAACACCGCGTCGTGCCGTTCCGCGATCACCTACATCGACGGCGACAAGGGGATCCTTCGCTATCGAGGCTACCCAGTCGACCAACTCGCCGAGAAGAGCAGCTACTTGGAGGTGGCGTATCTGCTGTTGAACGGCGAGCTGCCCACCAAGACGGATCTGGATGATTTCGTGCGCGAGGTCACGATGCACACCTACGTTCACGAGAACGTACGGACGTTCATCGATGGCTTTCGCTACGACGCGCATCCGATGGGAATGTTGATCGCGACGGTGACGGCGCTCAGCACCTACTATCCAGAGGCGAAGCACGTGATGGATGAAGACATCCGCCGCATGCAAATCATCCGGCTCATCGCGAAGATGCCAACGATCGCCGCGTGGACCTACCGCCACAGCGTCGGCATGCCGTTCGTGTATCCGGACAACGATCTCTCGTATGCCGCCAACTTCATGTCGATGATGAAGCGAGTGGGCCAGCCGCGCTTCGAGATCCATCCGGAAATCGTTCGAGCTCTCGACGTTCTGTTCATCTTGCACGCAGACCACGAGCAGAACTGCTCCACGAACGTGATGCGCAGCATCGGAAGCTCGCGAGCCGATCCGTACGTGGCGGTGTCCGGGGCGGCGGCGGCTCTCTACGGACCCCTTCACGGAGGGGCCAACGAAGCGGTTTTGCGCATGCTTCGGGAGATCGGGAGCGTCAGCAACATCCCCGCCTTCGTGAAGGAAGTGAAGGGCGGCGTGGGCGGGCGCCTCATGGGCTTCGGTCACCGCGTGTACAAGAACTACGATCCCCGCGCGAAGGTCATCAAGCACCTGGCCGACCAGGTCTTCGACGTCGTGGGCAAGAAGAATCCGCTGCTCTCCGTCGCCCTGGAGCTCGAAAAGATTGCGCTCTCTGACGAGTACTTCGTCGGGCGCAAGCTCTACCCGAACGTCGACTTCTATTCGGGGCTGATCTACGAAGCGCTCGGCATTCCGGTCGACATGTTCCCGGTGCTCTTCGCGATTCCGCGCACGTCGGGCTGGCTCGCCCAGTGGGAAGAGATGCTCCTCGACAAGGAGCAGAAGATCGCGCGCCCACGTCAGGTCTTCACTGGCCACGGCGAGCGATCGTTCGTGCCCATGGAGCAACGCAAGAGCGGGAGCGTTCGCCCGCCAGCGGGCGAGTAGCTCCTACCGAGTCCAGCGCCCCGACGGGATTTCGACCAGTCCCTCTGCCCGCTCGGGGCTCACCCAATACGCCTGCGCGGAGCTTCCGTCGTCGAGGGTCACGACGCCGCGGGTGTACAGGCGCGGCGCGTCTTCGAACACGTCCAGATCCGCCAAGAGCTCCGCGCTCACGCGATAGATTTCGCCGTGGACGACCCCCTCCCCCCCGAGCACGAGCGCGGGGTAGTCGCCCTGGACGACCAGGCGAGCGCGCGCCACTGCGGCTCGTCGCTCGAACGTGGCTCCCGCCAGACGGCCGTGATGCTCTCGGCCCCGGAGGAGCGAGCCATAGACGAAGAGCCGCTCGCTCATTGGGGCCAGATGGGCTGGATCCAAGCTTTGCGTCCGGCGTCCCCGTCGATCACCGCCCGCACGTAGCCTTCGCCTCCTCGCGCCTCGTACTTCGCCGCGAGGCCCTCGACGCGGGCCAGCTCCTTCCCACCGCGGCCAATGAAGCGCGTTACGAAGTGACCTTGATCGACTGGGGCGATCTCGAAGCGAGATCCCCTGGGGGCTTTCCTCGAGAGCTCGAAGCTCCACGCCGGTGGTCGCATAGAAGTCCCCGCGCTTGATGGCCTCACGAATCGCCACGGGATTCTTTTCGGCGCGCACCCGGATCCACGCCCGGTCGCCGACGTAGGCGAACTTTCCGTGTCTCGCGCGGTCGCTCGCATCATCGAAGTGGTGTGCGTCGTCGGTTGCGAGGGCGAGCACGTGGCTCCCGTTCGAAAGCGCCTCGTCCCAGAGAGATTCGGCGCGAGCTTCCGCGACCTCCCGACCCTGAGGATGTTGCCCATCGAGGCTGGCGTTGACGATCTCGACCAGGCCCACGCCTTCCTTTTCCAGCGCGGCGATCATCCGAGCGTCCGCAGCAAAGTGGAACAGCGGATGGTTCAAGACAGCCATGCCATTCATCTTTCGGATGATGCCGAGCTCTTCCTCGTACGCCGCGAGCCGTCCGGTCTGGAAAGGCAGCGGGATCCGCTCGCCGCTTTTCGGATCCAGCTTCGGATCCAAGAACAGGCCGCTCATGTGAAACAAACAGCGATACCCCGGCGTGGGCTTCGGCTGGCAAACCGTGGAATTTTGGCTGAGCTCGATGCCAGGGATCAATAGCAGCCCGGCCGGTGGCTCGATGACCGTGACGCGGTTGTGATCGGTGATGGAAACGAAGTCGTAGCCCCGCTCGGCATAGAATTGGAGCACGCGCTCGGGGGGCGTCTTGGCGTCGTACGAACGATCGCTGTGGACATGGGTTTGGCCCTTGAGAAATGAACGCCGGGGAGCGGCATCGGGCGGCGCATGGGACTCGACCGGCTTTGCGCTCGCCACCACCACCGGCTCTTGCGACGAGGCGGCTTCGAGCGCGCTCGGAGCAGTCGACGGCTCTTTGGGGGTACACCCAAGAGCCACGAAAGCGATCGCAATGAGCGCGCGTCTCACCTGCGAGGGATGGTGCCACGCTTTGGTCGAAGGTGTCGCGTTTGTGAGCGGCGGTACAGGGATGCGCGCGAGCTCACTTCGGCGGGCGCGACCCGGCAAACTCCTGGATGTTCTCGCAGCTTTCGAGCGTGCCGCAATCGGGGCTCGCGTTCGTCTTGGGCTTGTACGTGATCGTTCCCTGGAGCGAATTTCCCGAGAGCGTGGCGTTCATTTCCAGGTTGAGCGTGTAAGTGCAGTTGTTTTGCTTGTACGAGCTCGTTCCAAAATTCGTCGCATTCACCGTGCTGCCGTCCACCTTGCCTTGAAACGTATTCGAGCCGAGGACGAGCTTGACGTATGCGCCGACGAGTCCGTCGATGGTTCCTGTAACCGAGGTGCCATTTTGGGTCATCGTGACGGGGATCGCGTTGGATTGAGCTCCGTCCGTCCAGTTCTGAAGCGCGCACGCATTCGATTTGTTCGTGACGCTCACGCTGTAGGAGCCGCTCACGTCGACCGGATCCGATTTGAAATCGTCGCTGCTGCCGCACGCAGCAGGTGCGAGCGCGAACGCCAAGAGCAAGACGCGGTGGGGCTGGATCAGCACGTCCCCATTCTACGCCTTCCCGAGGCTCCTAGACACTCCCGGCTCAGAGGTCCGTGCTGGTGACGATCTCGTGGATCTCGAGCACGTTGGGGCCGCGAAACATCTCCTTCGGTGCGCGATTCTTGTGAGCCTCGGCGAATGCGGGGCTGCGGGTCCACGCCTCGAAGTCCTCGAAGCGCTGCCACCAGGTCTTCACCTCGTAGTAGCCCTGCCCTTCCGGATCCGGACTCCACTGCCCGGTCGAGTGGTCGAGCTTCATCGCTTTGGGCCGATGTACCTCGTTGCGAATGAAGCCCGGGGCCTGATCCACCAGGTGCACGCGCTTCTTGAAGCGATCCTCGAAATCGATTTCGTGGCCTTGGGACACAGGGATGCGATTGGTGACGACAACCATGGTGTTGGGATTCATAGGGCAGCTTTCCGCGATGTGGCTCGGAAATCGGTTGGGCCGCGTCAGCCCACTTGCGAGGTGTCGCGTTTGTCGCCGATCGCGGCACAATGCCGAGCATGCGACGCTCTCGGCGCGTGATCCGCGCGCTCTCCTACGCCGCCCTGCTGCTCGCCCTGTGTCGGGTCGATGCCGGGGAAGCGCCGTACGCTCCGGCCGCCACGCCGCCGTATCTCACCGTGTTCTTGCTCGACGGTCTGTCCCGAGACGTCTTCTTGCGCGAGCTCGCCGCGGGGCGCTTGCCCCACATCGCGCGCATGGTGCGCGAAGGCGTGTGGGTCGAAAACGGGATCGCATCGTTCCCGAGCATGACCGGCTACGGTTTTTATCCGTTCATCACTGGCAGGGACGCCGCCAAAAGCGGAGTGCTCGGCCTCCGGTTTTTCGCAAGACAGCGAGAGCGAGGCAACCTCAGAAGCTACGTGGGCAGCACGAACGGCTTGATGAATAACGACTTTTCATCGGCGCCCCCCACGCTCTACGAACGCTTCGCATCCGAGCACAGTTTCTCCATCAACACGTACGCCAATCGCGGTGTGAAAAAGGACGTTAAGATTGGCTGGTCCTTCACGATGGCCAAGTACCGGGGGAAATGGTGGGTGCCGGATCTCCTGGCCAAGATCCCCCTCTTGGGCGAGCGACTGGTACCGAGCTGGGAGCAGGCGGAGAGCGAGGTCCTCGATCGAGCGATCGAGGATCTTGATCATCGACCGAAGATCCAGTGGATCACCTTCGCCTCCATCGACGGCTACCAGCACGTCTACGGGACGGACGAAAAGTACGCCGAGCTCGTGAGAAACGCCGACGCACTGATTGGCCGTTACCGCGAAGAAAGCCGTCGCCGCGGGCTGGAAGACGAGCGCGTGTACGCGGTCATCACCGATCACGGCGTGGTGGACGCTCGCCAGAACGGTGATCTTCGCAAAGTGCTGGGCCGTGGAGGCTTCGTGGCCGAGCGCGATGAGGCGACGCATCTGTTCGAGAGCCAGCTCGAAGAGCCCATTGATACCTGGGAGAAGGCGGATGCTGTGGTCGTCATCAACGGCAACATGCTGAACTACCTCTACTTCCGCGATCCCGACGCGACCGGCGCCCGAGCCTGGCAAGAGCACGTCCCGATCGAAGCCCTCGCCGCCCGACGACCCCTCGACGGACAGGAAGCCCAAGACGTGGTCGCCTTGCTCTTGAACGACCCCAGCGTGGAGCTGGTCATCGGTCGCTCCAGGCAGGGCGCCGCCGTGATCCGAAGCGCGCGGGGCAAAGGCGTCATCGTGGGGAGCGCTCACGGGCTCTCGTATCGTGTACAGGGGGATGATCCCCTCTGCTACACGACCGGCGAAGCGTCGCGCTTGGCCGACGGCGAACCTCACTCGCCGAACGCGTGGCTCAGCGCGACGCTTCCAACGCGGTTTCCGGATGCCATCTATCGCGTCTTCGAGCTCGTCTCGGCGCCCGACGTGGGCGATCTCGTCGTCACGGCCGCGCCCGGTTGGGACTTCGGCGACGACTACGAGCTGTTCGTACACGACTACCGTGGCGGTCACGGTGGCCTCCGCGACGATCAGATGCGAGTTCCGTACGTGCTATCGGGACCCGGTTTGCGCCAAGGAGTGCGCCTCCGAACTGCCCGCGCCGAGGACATCGGCCGCACGTTGTTCGAGCTTCTGTCGGCACCCGCGGACGGCGCGGACGGCCAGCTGCTCGACGGGGCGCTTTTGCGTTAGCCTGCCTGCCCCATGCGCTTGTCCGTGATCCTCGGCTGGATCCCCCTCGCTTGCGCGGCAAAACCGCCCCTCGAACCTCCGGCCGACGTTGCCCGACACCAAAGCGTTCCGGTCATCGTAAATACGACAGCTTTTTCGGACCCCATCATGACCCGACGCGACGACCTGGTCGAAACCCTCCACGGGGTGAAAGTCGCCGATCCGTATCGCTGGCTCGAGCGCTCGGACGACCCCGAGGTCGAGCACTGGGTCGACGCCCAAAATCATGCCGTTCGAACAAGCCCTCGATCGGATTGCCGGCCGCCCCGCGCTTCGCAAGCGCATCGAGGAGCTTCTGGGCATCGGTGAGGTTTCGCTCCCCAGCGTTCGTCGGAGGTCGAACGGCCACCTTCGCTTTTTCTACTCGCGCCGTCAGGGTCACGAAAACCAGCCACGCCTCCTGCTGCGCGATGGGCTCGAGGGAAAAGACAAGACTCTCATCGATCCGAACCAGATGAAGAAGGACGGGACCCTCAGTCTCGATTGGTACTCGCCGTCCAGGGACGGAGCTCTCGTCGCCTACGGGACGAGTGAAGGAGGAAGTGAAGAGAGCACGCTCGCGATTCGCGACGTTGAGTCCGGCAGAGATCTGGCCGATCGCATCACGCGTGCTCGCTACTCGTCAGTGTGCTGGATGCCGGGCGGGAAGCGATTTTTCTACTCGCGCTTTCCCGCGGCTGGGAGCGTCCCGCCGGGTGAAGAGAAATACCATCGCACGATCTTCGAGCACGAGATCGGGCGGGATCCGGAGCGGGATCCCATCGTGTTTCGAGCCGACCAGATGGTGGATTTTCCGAGCTGCGTGATCTCGCCGAACGGGCGCTGGCTCGTCGTTCGGGTACATCAAGGCTGGAGCAAGAGCAGCCTCTGGCTGGCCGACACCAGCGCTCCGTCGCTGCACTTCCAGCGCATCACGCCGGACCGAGACCACGTCTACGACCCCCTTCCCCTCGACGACGCTCTCTGGATCCGGTCCAACGAAGGAGCGTCTCGGTACGCGGTCTGGGTCGCCAATCCGGCGAAACCCGATCGCGCTCATTGGAAGCGAGTGCTCGCCGAGCATCCCGAGGACGTTTTGGCCGACGTCGCTGTCGTGAATCACCAGCTACTGGTCACCTACACGCACCAGGTGGTCGCACGACTGGAGCGCTTCGATTCCCATGGCAAGAGCTTGGGCGGCGTCGAATTGCCGACTCTCGGCAACAGCAACGGCTTCACGGGGCTCCCGGACGACACCCAGGCATTCTTCGATTTCGAGTCGTTCGTCACCCCGCCCACGATCCGCCGCATCGATCTAGCGTCGGGAAAAGTCTCCGTCTGGCAAAAGGTCGACGCCAACATCCAGACCGACGACTTCACGGTCACCCCTGGCAAAGCCAAGAGCAAGGACGGCACCGAGATCCCGTATCTCGCCGTACACCGGAAGAACCTGGACCTCAGAAGCGGGAACAATCCCACGCTTCTGTATGGATACGGCGGTTTCAACGTGGGACTTTTGCCGCGCTTTTCCCGGGCGACCTATGCGTTTTTGGAAAAGAACGGTGTCTACGTCCAAGCCAACCTGCGTGGCGGCAGTGAGTTTGGCGAGGACTGGCATCGCGCTGGCCAGCTCGAGAAGAAGCAGAACGTGTTCGACGATTTCATCGCCGTGGCCGAACGCTTGATTTCCGACAAGGTCACCAGTCCCGATCTGTTGGCGATCCACGGGCGCTCGAATGGCGGGCTTCTCGTCGCTGCCGCTCTCACCCAGCGGCCGGATCTATTTCGCGCGGTGGTGTGTGGAGTGCCGCTGACCGACATGCTGCGATACCAGCGTTTTCAGATCGCACAGCTGTGGATCCCGGAGTACGGCACTGCGGACGACCCGAAACAGTTCCGCTGGCTCTACGCCTACTCGCCCTACCATCACGTGAAGCCCCAAACGCCGTACCCAGCCGTGCTCCTCATGACCGCCGAGGGAGACACCCGCGTCGATCCAATGCACGCACGCAAGATGGCAGCCGCGCTCCAATACGCTTCGAGCTCCAACCGACCCGTGCTCTTGCGATCGGAAACCCAGGCGGGGCATGGGGCCGGAAAGCCGATCTCCAAGACCGCGGAGGAGTATGCCGACATCTATGCGTTCGTGCTCTCCGAGCTCGGGGTAATGCGCTGAGCACTCCGAGCCGGGTTCGGGAGCGGAGGGGCAAAAAGACCGGGGGTGCGTGAATTGGCCACAACGACCGTCTAACGACACCGGCGGGACTTGTTGTAGAGTCTCGACATCCGGCCCCTAACAGGTAGGTCTTCATGAATTTCAAGGCTTTGTCGCCCGTTTTGGCCTTCGCGATCGCTGCCATCGCTGGCTGCGTCGTCAACCAACACCCTGCGGATTCGACGCCCGCAGCCAGCACCGCCCCCGCCAGCCGCCACGACCACGCCGGCTGCCACGGAGACCACCACCCCGGTGGCCACTGAGACCGCGACCGCGACCGCAACCGCAACCACGACCGAGACTGCGGCCCCGGTGAGCACGACGGCCAGGAAGCCCCCAGGGCTCAAAGCTGCCAAGCCAGCTGTCACGACCGCTCCGACTTCGACCTAGTCGAGCTTTAAGTATTCGGTTTTTAACATAATTGCATTTGTCCAACAATCGGTATTGATTGTTGGACATTGCTCTGCCAGCTTGCCCGCCGTGGTGACGGCGGACAGGTCCCGGACCCCCAAAGCCGGCGAGCGCGTCGCCGAGCTTTTGAAGCGCCGGATCCTGTCGGGTCACCACGCACCGGGCGACAAGCTCCCCCCGAGACGCAGCTGGCGGCCGAGCTCGGCGTCCACCGAGTCACGGTGCGCGAGGCGATGAAGCAGCTCGAGCAGCTGCACCTCATCGAGCGGCGCGCTGGCGCCGGAACCGTCGTTCTCGACTATGGCGAGCACGCGAGCGTCGACGTCATCGAGTACCTGGTCGTCTCCCCCGACGGCGTGGTCAACACCGAGGTGCTCGCGAATCTGCTCGAGCTCGCGCGCATCCTCAGCGCCGAGCTCGCCGGCCTGGCTGCCGAGCGGCGCAGGACCGAGACCGATCTGGCGGAGCTCGACATGATCGTCGCGCGGATGCGCAGCGAGAAGAATCTGTCGAAGCTGTTCTGGCTCGACTTCGACTTCAACTGGCGCTGGCCGGCGCGGCACGCAACATCGTTCCGCGGCTGATCCTCAACAGCGTCCGCGGGCTGCTCGAGAAGTACACGCCCTACCTCGAGACGCTGTGGGTTTCGGCCGGCACGATCACCGAAGGCTACGAGCACGTGGTCGAAGCCGTTCGCATTCGAGACGCGGCGCGGGCGCGCTCCCTCGTGCTCTGGATCTGGATCGTCGCGGCACCAGCGCTTCATTGACGCAGTCGAGCGTAGAAGCCGGCCGCCGCGCGCCATCGATTGATTCTCTCCGCCAGGTGGCGGATGGGGTGTCCACACCCCTCGACAAACCGACAACGAAAACCAGGAGAACCGAGATGACGACTGCCAAAGAGAAGATGGACGAGGCCGCGACGAAGATTGCCGCGAACAAGGATGCAGGCCGGGCAAATCGGTGCGGTCTACAAGTTCGTGCTCGCAGGCGACGGCGGCGGGACTTGGATCATGAATCTCAAGGACAACCCCGGCGTCAGCGAAGGCGAAGGCGACGCGGCGTGCACGATCAAGATGGCGGCGACCGACTACGTCGACATGGTCGAGGGTCGTGCCAACGGCCAGCAGTTGTTCTTCTCGGGCAAGCTCAAGATCGAAGGCGACATGGGCTTGGCGATGAAGCTCCAGAAGCTCACCGAAGTCTTGAAGTGATCCCGAGACGGGCGGCGGAGGCCCCGACCGACGGCGCGTCGGGGCTTCCGCAGCTCTCGAAATCACGGGGGGATTCCTGCGCCTCGCTTTACCCGGCCCCGACCCGGGCGTACCCTTGCGCGTCGTGCCGGAAGACAAAGGTGATGCCAAGTCGACGGCCCGTCGGAGGGTTACCGACTCGGACCTCGTGAAGACCCAGAATTCGTCCCCGCTCTGGGCCATCGAGTACAGCGGTCAGCGATTCTTCCTGCGCGAAGAGGCCATCATCGGCCGAGCGAGCGAGTGCGACATCGTCATCGATGGGCACTTGGTGTCCCGAAAGCACGCGAAGCTCAACGTGACCGGCGTCGGTGTGTTCGTCGAGGACCTCGGAAGCGTCAATGGCGTGCGTGTCGATGGCTCGCTCATCGCGAAGAAGACTTTGCTCCAGCCGGGCTCCCGCATCTCGATCGCGGACGTGTTGATGGTCTTGGTTCGTGCCGACGGCGACCGCAAGAGCCGCATCACGGCTCACACTCCCACCCAGACCTCGTTCGAGGCGCAAGCCGAGGAGATCACGCGACGCGGTCACGCGTTCAAGCTCCTGGCGGGCGTCGTCGACAAGGCGATTGCACTCGGTCAGCCCGACGAAGCAGAGCGGCTCTTGGGAGGCCTGCTTCAGGATCTACTTCGTGAAGCGCAGGGCGGAAAAGAAGAGGTCCCGAGGGAGATGGCGGAGAGCGCCGCTCGGAGCGCCGTCAAGCTCGGCTCGAGCACGGGGCGCGCCAACTGGGTGGAATACCCGTTCCGCCTCTACGCCGCTCTGGATTGGGTGCTCCCGGCGGACGTCGTGGACGGCCTGTACGATCTGACGCGAAAAACGCCGAAAGTCGACCTGGCGCTGGTCGGCCGCTACGCGACGCGCTTCGAGGGCAGGAACTTGAGCCCCGCCGATCGCTTCGTGCTCCAGCGCATCCAGAGCCTTGCGCGCATGGTGGCTGCAACGGGCCGCTGATGAATCGTCGCGCAGTGGCCCTGTCGCTGGCGGCGGTCGGCGCGATCACCATCATCATTCTGCTCGCCCGTCCGAGCTCGCAGCCATCCGCCGAGCCACCGGCTTCCGCGACCACGAGCGCGGAAGCTCCGCCGAACGAGCGACCGTTCATCGTGGACGTTCACGTGCATCTTTCTGCCGACGGCGTCGCGCGTCTCGAGCATTTGATGAAGCGCTGGGAATTCGATCATGTCGTCAACCTGTCCGGAGGCGATCCCCTGCATGGGCTTCGCTCCCAACTGGCCGCCGCGCGTGGCTCGAAACACGTCACCGTGTTCACGACTCTCGCGTACGACCAGGCCCGGGCACCCGGATACGGCGAGCGAATGGCGGAGGCCCTTCGAGTCGCCAACAAGTTCGGGGCTCGTGGGCTGAAGATCGCGAAGGTGCTCGGCCTCGGTCTCCGCGGACCGGATGGCAAGCTCATTGCCGTCGACGATCCGGAGCTCGATCCGGTGTTCGAAGCCGCTGGCGAGCTCGACATGCCGGTCGCGATCCACGCGGGCGATCCCCGCGCCTTCTGGCAGCCAGCGGATGAGAAAAACGAGCGTCGAGACGAGCTTTTGGCGCACCCGGGCTGGGCCCTCCACGACCGAGACGTGCCGAGTTTCGATGAGATCCTGGCGGCGCTCGAGCGCCGAATCGCGCGTCACCCGAAGACCAAGTTCATCAGCCTGCACTTCGGCAATTGCGCCGAGGATCCGAAACGCGTCGCGAGCTGGCTCCGCAAGTATCCAAACCTCTACATCGACACGGCGGCGCGCATCCCCGAGATCGGGCGCCAGCCTCCCGACGAGATGCGTGCGTTCTTCATCGAGTTTCAGGACCGCATCCTGTACGGCTCGGATCTCGGCATTGGCAACGAGAGCGAGCCGTTGTTTCTCGGATCCGAGGGACCCGAGCCCGCGACCGAAAAGGACGAGGTGCGGTTCTTCACTGCAACGCGACGCTACTTCGAGACCGCGGACCGTGACTTCGACCACCCGACTCCGATCCAAGGCAAGTGGAAGATCAGCGGCATCCACCTCCCCCCGAACGTCCTGGCCAAGGTCTACGGCAAGAACGCGATGCGCATCATCCACCTCGATCTCCCCACATCGAAGTGATTCCGGGTCGTCGGTGGTTCAGCGTCCGTTGTTTTTTGGCGGAGCTACGGAAGCGACACTTCGCCCTGCGGCTTCGGCGAGTCCAGCACGAGGGCCAAACTTCCCACGAGCGCCGCGAGCGCTGCGGTGACCCACATCGCGCCCCAGTCGAAGCGCTCGGCGATCTCGCCGGCCAGAAAACCTGCGAACGTGACTCCGACGTTGAACGAAAGGTTGAACAGCGCCATTCCGCGCCCGCGCATCGAGTCCGGCGCTCCTTCGAGAAACAGGGCGTTCGCCGACGGATAGGCGAATCCGTGGGAGAGCCCGAACGCGAGCGCCAGGACAATCAGCTCTCGCTCGGTCGATAGCCAGGCGAAGCCCAGAGCCGTCGCCGCGAAACCGAGGGACGCCACGGCGCTGACCCGCCGATGACCCACGCGATCACCGAGCCCGCCGGCGGTCACCCTCACCAGGATAGCGGCGATGACGTAGGAGATGAAAAACGGGGCATGACTCGCCAAACCGCGGGCTCGCACGAACACCGCCATGAAGTGGATCGCGCAGCCGAACGTGATCGCCGTGCCGAATCCCGCGATGAGCGCACCGGTAGCTCCGCGCCGGAACGCGAGACCCAACATGCCGGGGCCTCGAACCCCGGGAGCGTCGTGACTTCGCTCCGAGTCCGGGAGGAAAGCGAAGGCGATCGCTGCCAAAAAGAACGCGCCCGCAGCCAGCCAGAACAGACGCGAAAAACCGTAGTGCTCCGCAATCCATTCACCCACGGCAGGTCCGAGGGCATGCGCGGAAAGGGTCGTCGCGCCGAAGAGGGCGATGCTGCGACCGAGCGCCCGGGGCGGCGAGAGGTCGACGATCACGGCGTTCGTCGCGACGAAGGTGAGGGAAAACGCGAGGCCCTGGAGCAGGCGAAGCGCGTAGGCCCAGGGCCCGATGCTGCCGACGCTGATCCAGGCCGCGGCAAACAGCGCCGACAAAAGCGCCCCGGTGACCATGAACCGCCGCCGCCCGAAGCGGTCGGCCATGGCGCCCGTCAGCGGGATGGCGAAAAGAGACGCGATCCCGAAGGACCCCATGACGTGACCGATGTCGGCGCGATTGGCTCCGAGAGCGCTCAGATGGACCGGGAGCGAGAAGAAGCTCGTGACCCCCACGAAGAACACGACGTTCCCCGCGGTCGCCAGCGCGAAGCGCGGAGAAAGGAGTCTTTCAGCCACCGCCCAAAGAGACCTTCCCCGCCTCCAAAATCCGTCTATCTCGGCCTGCATGAAGACCTTGCTCGGCTACTTCTGGCGTGGGTGCCTGGTGCTCGCTCCGGTTGGCATCACTGTCTACATCGCTTGGGTCGTCTTCACCACCATCGACAAGCTCCTTCCGGTGGGCATCCCCGGGCTCGGGTTCGTGCTGACGATCGCCATCATCACGGTCGTCGGATTTCTCACCTCCAACGTGATCGGCAAGGCCGTGGTGCAGGAGGGCGAGCGCCTACTGCGTCGGGTCCCGCTCCTGAAGCTCCTCTACACGTCGATCAAAGACCTGATCAACGCCTTCGTGGGAGACAAGCGCCGATTCGACAAGCCAGTTGCGGCGCGACTGGTTCCGGGTTCGAGCGCCCGCGCTCTGGGTTTCGTCACACGAGAGACGTTGACCCACCTCGACTTCCGCGGTCACGTCGCCGTCTACTTTCCTCAATCGTACAACTTCGCGGGCAACGTGTTGATCATGCCGCGAGATCAAATCGAAGCACTCGAACGTCGCGAGCGCGGACATGATGACGTTCATCGTGTCGGGTGGGGTGAGCGGTCTCGGCATCGGGGAGCACGGGGAGAGCTTGCCGCCGTCGACCTCGGCCACGAAAACTCTGATCATCGAGCCCCACAAGGACGAAAAGTGAGCGCGAACTACGGGTCCTGATCCTTGGATCGGGCCTTTGGCGTGATAGCTCCCCAAACGTGGACCGTGATGAGACACCGCAAGGTCGTGTGCTGATCGCACTCGAGCTATATGCGCTCGCCGAGGCCCAGTTGCGCGCCCGCTTGGGCCGAGAAGAACCTCCTTTGGCGCGCTCCGAGATCGCTCGGCGCGTTCAGGCTCGGCGCGAGACCCAACCGAGCGGAGGAGACGCCGTGGGGAAGGTGGTGGCGTGGCCGCGCGCAAGAACACGCTCGAAGCGACGCTCCGCCAAGCGGTAAAGGATCTCGCTGTCCGAAGGCTCGAGACGAAAGCGCTATCGGCCTGCTGACCCCACGCGCCAGCGCTCGCCTCAGCCCTCCATCAATTGCATGAACCGCGCCGATCCGATCAGCGATTGCCCACCGTCGATGACCAGTGTGGTGCCGGTGATGAAGCTTGCCGCGGGAGAGACGAGGTAGAGCACGGCATCGGCCACCTCGGCGATGGTGCCAAAGCGACCAATGGGTAGCCCTTTTTCCAGGCGTTCGCGCACTTTTGGATCGCTGGGAGCCAGCCTCTGCATGCCTTCGGTTTCGGCGATGGGCCCGGGAGCGACGGCGTTCACGCGGATCTTTTGAGCTCCCCACTCGAGCGCGAGATCCTGGGTGAGCTTCGCGATGCCGGCTTTGGCGGCACCCACGTGAGCTTGCAGCGGTGTCGGGACCCACGCTTGGGTCGCGGTGATGCTGATCACGCTGCCGCCTCGCACCGATAGGGCCTCGAACGCCGCACGCGCCGCGTTGAACGTGCCGACTAGATCGATGTCCACCACCGCCTTGAAACCGTTGGAGCTCAAGCCGGCAGCCGCCGCAATGAAATTCCCGGCAGCGGAGTTGACCAGAATGTCGAGCCTGCCGAAGCGTTCCACGGTTTGCTTCACCGCGGCTTCGACCCTGGCGTAGTCGCGCACGTCCGCGGGCGTGGCGAGAGCCTGACCGCCGGAAGACTCGATGCTCTTCACCGTCGCGTCGAGCTTGTCCGCACTACGACCGAGAAGCGCTACCCGCGCCCCTTGCTCGGCGAAGCGCCGTGCGATGCCGGCTCCGATCCCGCTGCCACCGCCGGTGACCAGAGCGACCTGTCCGTCCAAGAGCTTGTCTCGAAAAACGCTCATCTCGACCTCTTCGATTCAGCGGTAAAAACCGGGAGGCGGCACGGGCTGACCCGCGCCGGGGGGCATGCCGTACATCCCCATGGGTGGAGGCGCCATGAGTCCCGCAACTGGCGACCAAACCGCGTAAAACAGCTGTCGCTGGCGCACTTCCCAGTCCTGGTAGGCCATCACGGCGAGAATCACCGCAACGGGAAAGAACACGAGCCAAGCGACGATGAACAGCACCAAGGAGTTCGATTCGAAGTCTGGTGAAAAGCGCAGGTCGACAAAGAATCCGCCCTGCACGGGCGTGGCGGTCAGCGACGCTTTGGGAGCGATGCCGTAGCTCGCCGCCTGACCCCGCCCCGACCAGTTGCTCGGACCGTACGGCTGCAGATAGATGCCTTGGGCGGCAAGCGCGCCTTGCAGCGTCATCACCACCCCCTGCACGTCCTGACCCGTGAAGTAGTTCCGCTCGTTCCGGTCGAGCATCCTATTCCAGGTCTTCGAGCGCGCGGCTACCGAGCTGAAGAGCTCCGTCGCGCACGGAATCGAGGATGGCCTGGGCTTCTTCGCTCGAGAGCTCGAGGAGTGAATCAACTTGTCGAGAAGTGCCTTCTCGCTCTCGCTCTGCTCGCCATCGGCGTGGGTGAGAAGCGCGGCGTTGGCCAAGAGAAGCTCTCGGTCTTCCTTGTCGAGATCCCCAAGGGGCATGTCCTTGTCGAGCGTGCGCTGCTCTTTCGCGTATTCCAGAATTTCTTTCTCTTCGTCGTCCGTCGCGTCGAAGCCGGCGAGCAGGCCCTCGATCACGTGCTCTTCGACTTTTTCGACTTTGCCGTCTGCCCAGGCCACGGCAACCAGGGACTTGACGATCTTCTTTTCGCTCGGGGTCATCCGCGTAGAATAGTTTTTGGCGCAAAACTCACAAGCCAAAGCTTTTGCGGGGGTCGAGCGGTTTCGCCCCCGCCGAAGCTGGGGTAGACCATCGAAGATTCGTCGAATCGTGGGCCGAAGGAGCAGCCGTGCAGCCCGATGACGACCTCGCGAAACAGCGCGTCGGCCAAACAATCGGGGGAAAGTGGAAGCTCGAGCATTGGCTCGGCGAGGGCGGGATGGCTGCGGTGTATGCCGCGACCAGCCCGGACGGCGAGCGGGCAGCGATCAAGCTCTTGCACCCGGAGATGGCGCGTCGCAAGGACGTACGTGAGCGGTTCTTGCAAGAGGCGTACGTGGCCAACCGCGTCGGCCATCCGGGTGCCGTGCGCGTCCTCAGCCACGGAAGCGACACCGATGACACGTTCTTGGTGATGGAGCTCCTCGAAGGCGAGCCCCTCAGTGCGCGGGCTCAGCGGCTCAGCGATTTCACCGTGCGGGAGCTTCTGGGCTACGCAGACGAAATTCTCGACACGCTGGCGGCCGCCCACGACAAGAGCGTGATCCATCGCGACATCAAGCCGGACAACATCTTCATCACGAACGATCGCCACGCAAAAATCCTGGACTTCGGAATTGCACGTGTGCTCGACGACGTGCCGCGCGCGTTCAAGACCCGCACCGGACTGGCGCTCGGAACGGTGCCCTACATGGCTCCCGAGCAAGCGCTCGGTCGCCGCGGAGAAGTCGACGGGCGTTCCGACATCTTCGCGCTCGGAGCGCTCCTGTTTCGCATTCTGTCCGGCCGCCGCATCCACGACGAGAAAAGCGAGGCGGAGCTCTTGGTCGCCATGGCGACCCGGCCCGCATCACCCCTCGGTACCGTCGCGCCGAACGTACCGGCACCCGTGTGTTCCATCGTGGACCTCGCGCTGGCGTTTTCCAGGGACGCCCGCTACCCGGACGCGCGCACCATGCAGGGCGACATCCGGGCGGTGCTCGCGGGCCACCGGCCGCCCTACGCGCTGGGCAGCGCATCGCATCGAGAAGCCTCGACTCGGATGGAGAAGGCGATTCCGGCCGTGGCGGCGATGGGCCTCGATTCGCCCACGGGAGGAACGATGGTGTCCCAGGGCCACACGGGGCCGGCTTCGTCCCTGAGTGCGCCCACGCGAGTCGTCGTGCCCCAGCACGCCGGCGGCACCGTGCCCGACTCACCCCAAGGGTTCGGCGGACCGACGGCGCCCGGAACGCACAACGTCACCGCACCGATGGCGTCACGAGTCGAAAAGCCTCCTCCGTCGATACGCCCGGACTCGCGCGCGATCGCGATGCCGATGATCGACGACCTCGACGCGCTCATCATGTCCCCGCTGCCCGCTGTGCCGTCGGCGTATGGCGCCACCGTCCCCGCGGCGACTCCACCGCCCCCGTTCGACTCGGCGACCTTCGACTCCGCCCCTCCTCCCGCATTCGCAATGGCCCCCGCGTCGGTAGCGGTCCCGCCCGCTTCGCCGCTGCCCGTCGCGCCGGGCTATATGGGGACCGCACCGGCGCCCGAAAAGAAAAAGAAGTCGAGCGCGCTGGGTTGGATTTTGGTGCTGGCGTTCTTCGTCGTAGGAACTCTGATCGCATTTGGCATCTACGTCGTGGTCAACACCGTCGGCTCCGATGCCATCGCGGGAATTTCGGAGGCGAGCGAGCCGCCCGCAGCCACGACGAGTGCGTCCGCCACTCCCGCCGCCCCAGCATCCGAATCGAGCCCGCCCGTCGAGCCGTCCGCTGCCGAGGAACCGGACGTCGCCCCCATGGTCACGAGTGGAGCGAACCCCCCGGCTCTCACCACGAAAGCTGCGGCGGTTGCGACCGCCGCCACCGCGCCCTCCAAGGCCATCACGCCCCCAACGCGGCCGGCACAGTCCTCGGCACCCGCCCAGCCCCCGGCAACGACGACAGCGAAAGCCCCACCCCCGCCTCCCACGACGACACCCCCGCCGACACCCCCGAAGGACAACAAAGACAAGAAGGACAAGAAGCACGGTCACTGAATCGATGCTCCCCGTTCGCTCGCTGCGTGTCGCGTCGCCCATCCACGTCCCCCACGAACGCCGGATCGTCACCGGCACGTTCGTTCGACGCTTCAAGCGCTTCTTCGCCGAGATCGAAGTAGCCGGTCGCAGCGTGCTCGCCCATTGTCCCAACACGGGGAAGATGGAAGGCCTGCTTCGCCCGGGAGTCACCGCGCACCTGCTCGTGGAGCCGGATCCCAAACGCAAGCTCGCCTATACCTGGGAGCTGGTGGAGGTGGACGGCGTCATGATCGGAACGAATCCGGCACGCGCCAACCGCCTCGTCCGCGCCACACTCGAGGCGCGGTGTGTCCGAGGACTTTCTCGCTGGTCAGAGTTGCGCGCCGAGCAATCGTACGGCGATTCGCGAGTGGATTTCTCGGCTCCAGATCCCTTCGCGCCAAGCCTTCGTGGAAGTGAAAAACTGCCATCTGGTGTATGCGGACACGCGCGGATACTTTCCCGACGCGCCCAGCAAGCGTGCGCTCCGGCACCTCGTGGAGCTCGAACGAGCGGTGGGGCAAGGTCATCTGGGGGTCGTGATTTTCGTGGTCCAGCGCGTCGACGTGACCTCTGTCCGGCCCTCCGACTTGCACGACCCCGCTTTCGCAGACGGAGCGCGCCGAGCTCACCGGGCCGGCGTGCGGTTTGTCGCGCTCCGCGTCCGGCCAAGCCTCGAGGGCTACACGGTCGAGGGGTTTGTCCCCGTGGATCTCGCACCGTACTCGCTGTCCCGAGTCCGAAGTCGTGAAGCGAAGGACAATTCGAAGAGCTCTCGGAGGGGAGCTTGCGGAGCCCCCATCCTTTCGCGGTAGACTCCGCGCATGGACCGGTTTCGGCGCTTCGACGAAGCCTACTATCACCGCTTCTACGAAGATCCGAAAACGCGAGTGACGTCCCAGGACGAACACTCCGCGCTCGCCGGGTTCGTGTTCTCTTTCGCTCGTTACAACAACGTCGAGATGAAGAGCGTGCTGGACGTCGGGGCGGGCGTGGGCCTCTGGAAGCGCTGGATCGAGAAGAATACGAAAGGCGTCGCGTACATCGGAACCGAGGTGAGTCAGGCCATGTGCAAGAAGCATGGCTACCTTCACCGTGACATCGCCCGTTGGCGAGACCGCAAGAAGCACGACCTCATCGTGTGCCAGGGCGTGCTGCAATACCTGCCCGATCCCGACGTGGCTCCTGCCATCGCCAACATCGCGGCCATGTCCCGCGGCCTGGTGTATCTCGAAGTGACGACGCGCCTGGATCTCCGGGAGCGCTGCGACGAATCCCGCACCGACTCCGACATTCACGTGCGCAACGGCTCGTACTATCGAGGCATCCTCACCAAGCACTTTTTGAGCATCGGTTGCGGCCTCTGGTGGAGCAAGGAACGCGAGCCACCGTTCTTCGAGCTCGAGATGGCGGGGAGCTGAGGAGTGGCCCAGGCTCGCAAAGTGATCCGACCGGTGTTCATGGTGATTTGCATCGCCGTCACCGGTTTCGGTTTCTACAACGTGTTCGGCGACAACGCCGAGGCTCGGGGGACGGCGGAGCTCACCGCGTGCGGCAAGCACAACTGTTCGGTGCGACTTCTCGAGAACGCCCGCAATCCCATCAGCCAGACGTTCGAATTCCAGACGGGGGAGAGCGCACGTGCTCGCGTCTCCTGCCATCGCAAGTTCTATTTCGTCGGTGATTGGCAGTGTGAGCGCGAGGGCGGCGAGCCGGCTCCGACGCCGTCGGCTTCGTCGTCAGCGAAGTGAGCGCCCTTTCAGCCGTTCACGCTCACCTGCAATCGCTCGCGGATCTCGTGGTGCTCGGACGAAATGGCGAACGCTCGAACGTCCGCTAGCTGTTCATCGACCGACACCTCGCCCGGAAGCGGAAAGCGTCGGACCAGATCCGTTGCCAGAGCGACGTCACCGGACGCAACGAGCCCTGCGCGGCTGGCCGCCGCCACGACGGAGCGTGCAAACGTTTCCACCCGTGACCGGATGCGTCGCCGTCCCAGCTCCTTCGCGGCAGTTCGGAGCTCATCGAGAGCATCGGCTTCGAGACGCTCCCCGAGCTCTTCCGCCAGCCGCGCGGCTTCCCCTTCGGCCTCTGCACCTTCGACCTCCGCGACCGACAGCGCTCCGAGTAGCAGCTTCCCGAGGTCGATCCTCTTCGGATAGGCGAGCCACACTCGGTGCTCGGGGAGAAGCAACACGAGCACGCGGGTCCACAGGAACGCAAGCTCCGGCAAGCCGAGACCAGAGCCCAGAGATTTGGCCGCGACGACCGTGCGCTCGGCGATGGGTAGCGCCACCATGCTTCCCGGAACGTCGCCGAGAACGTGAAGCCGGGGGGGCTCCACGTCCAAAAGCCGCGACGCCCAGGTCGAGCTTCGTGCCAGCATGGTCGTGCTGCTCGGGCTCTGCAGGCTCGCCTCCGACAGCTCCGGCAGTTGCAAGCGTTCGGTCGCGATTTCAATCGCCGCCGGAGCGATGATGGCGAGGACGCGCTCGAGCTTTTCGTCCCGCTCGGGTCGGAGCAGAGTCAATATTTCGGCGTCGAACGACGCCTGTGGGGTGATGAGCCCCTCGGGCCGGTGCGTATCGGCCAACAGCGATTCGTTGATGTCGGCCTCACCGAGCTCGTCGAGCACGCTAGCGGCACACCACGCGCGATCGGCCTCCTTCAGCTTTTCGAAACCAGCGAGAGCTCGTCGATACACGTCGGGTTCCGAAGGCGCAAAATGCGCAGCGGCGCACATCTCCTTGGTCGCACTCGCAAAGTCGCCATCCGCTTCGTACAGATCGGCGAGGAGAAATCGGAGGTGGAAGTCGGCCGGATTCGCTTCCGCGGCACGACAAAACGCCCGGATCGCAGCGGGGCGATCGCCCAGCTCCCCCTTCGCGAGCATTCCGAGCTTCTTCGCCAAGTCCCAGATCACTTGCTCGTCGCGAGCTCGCTCGATGAGCCACTCGTAGAGATCTGCGAGCTCCCGCCAGCGGCGCCGAGTTCCCAGAAGATTGGCCGCCACCTCCAGCGCCTCGAGCGCTCCGGGATCGGCTTCGAGCGCTTGACGTGCGAGCTCCACTGCGTCGCCACCATTGGGCAGATGCTCGGCGGCGGTACGCGCGGCCGCGGCGAGAATGCTGCCCCGCGCGACCCCCTCCGTCTCGAGGCGCGCCCAGCGCTTGCGCGCCTCGTTCGCCCCGGCAGGCTTCGAAAGATCGAGACGTGCTCTCACGAGCTTTTCGTACGCTTCTTTGCTTTCCTCGAGCGCGAGCAACCGCTCGAGAGCGCCCGTCGCCTTCTGCATGTCCTTCGCTTCGTCGAACCAGACATCGGCGATCTTGCTGAGCTCGCGCACGCGAGCCGCCGGCTCGCTCACTGCCTCGAATCGACGGCGAAACAGCTTCTCGAGCCGCGCGTAGTCTTTTTCCCCACGCAAGAGCTTCGCCGCGTGGTCCACCGCTTCGCGGTGAAGCGGTTCGATGCCGAGTGCCTTGTCGTAGTTGTGGATGGCCTCGGTCGCGCTGCCGAGCTCTTCCTTGGCGCGTCCAATTCGATAATAGAGCTCGGCTCGCTCGGGTTTTTGCCCGAGCAGCAACAGGGCGCGCTTGTAATGCTCGATCGCTTCTTGGTGCCGTCCGTCGTGAAACGCAGCTGAACCAGCGCGCCAAGCTTCATCGACGTCGGGCGTCGCAACTCCCGGAGGGAGAGACGGCGGACCGCCGCTCGGGCGACCGGAACGGCGACTCGGCGCTCCGACCACGATGCTCGGCTCCGAAAGCAGCGGAAAGTCCCCTCGCCCCACGAAAAACCCACAGCCCGCGATCTTGTGGAAGCGCTCGCTCTGCCGCTTCATCTGATCATAGAGAGCGCGCGCAATGGCTTCCCCACTCTTGCGAACGAGCTCGGGTCCTCGTTCGAGGGTGTCGAGCCAGAGTCGGAGGAATTCGGAAGGTCCCTCGGGCGTGCCCTCGACGGCCGAAGCACCCACCATCAAGCCGATGCCGCTCTCGGAGGGATCGATCGCGTCGCGGATGGCGCCAACCACGGTGGCAGAGAGCGTTGGGTCGTCCTCGTCCGGCCGGTGCCAGACGTCGGCCACGATGAACGCCTGATCGGTCGCACTGGAAAGGAGCGAGCGGATTTCCGCGAAGCCCAGTCGCTCGTCCTTCGCGATGCGGACGAACGCCTCCCCTTCGCCGTCGAGAACCACCCGCGCCGAGATCAGAACGAACACCGGTGAATGGGCGAGCTCCTGCGCCGACAGAGTGCGGCTCAAGCGTTCACCCAGGCGCCGCCGAGCTTCCAGAACGACGACCTCGTAGCCCGCGTCGGGTTCGCTCAGCCGATCGCTCACTCGATCGGCGATCGGCGAAGGCGCACGGCCCTTGCCTCGTGCCTTGTGCGACGGAACGACGACGACGGCGAAACGCATGAGACGCGAGGCGTTAGTCATTAGCACGAACGCCCGAGCAGAGGACGCAAATCAACGAAGCGTCACGAGCTCCTCCGCGGCGGTCGGGTGAATGGCGACCGTGTGGTCGAGATCCGCTTTGGTCGCCCCCATCCGGAGCGCGACGGCAAAACCCTGGATCAGCTCGTCCGCCGCGATGCCAATCACGTGAATGCCCACGATCTTTCGCTCACGCCCCACCATCACGAGCTTGACCACGCTGGCCGTGCGTCGCTCCGTCACGGCATGGTAGAGGTTCGTGAAGCGCGAAGTGGCGATTTCCACCCCGTCGTGTCCCCAGCGCTCGACGGCTTCGTCTTCGGTCAGACCGACGGTACCCAGGGGCGGATGGCTGAATACCACCGTGGGGATGTTGTCGTACGCGAGCTTGGCATCCGCTTGTCCACCGAACACGCGGTCGGCCAGGCGACGGCCAGCAGCGATGGCGACCGGTGTCAGCTGATGATGACCGATCACGTCGCCGACGGCGTAGACGCGATCTTGGCTGGTGGACTGCCACTCGTCGACCTGGATGTGCCCGTCTTTGTCGAGGGCTACGCCCGCTCGCTCGATCTCCATTCGGTCCGTGTTCGGCGTTCGGCCAATGGCCCAGATCAAGCAGTCGAAAGCGCCGAGCTTTTCGCCGTGCTTGCCCTCGAGCGTCAATCCGTCCGGGCCGCGCACCACGTCCTCGAGGTGGATGCAGCTCGCGATGTTGATGCCGGAGCGATTCATCTCGTGAGTCAGGGCTTCTTGGAGCGAGACGTCGAATTTGCGAAGCAGAGTTTCGTTGCGCAAGAGCAAGGTCACGTCCGAGCCCAAAGCGCGAAAGATGCCTGCCAGCTCCACGCCGATGTACCCGCCGCCCACCACGACAACGCGCTCCGGACGCTCGTTCAGCTCGAAGAACCCATCCGAGGTGATGCCGAGCTCGGCACCCGGCACGTCCGGGATCGTCGGTCGTCCGCCGGTTGCGATGAGCACGTGCTCGGCTCCGATGCGGCGTCCGTTCACCTCGATGACTCGCGGCTCGACGAAGCGGCCAAAGCCTTCTATTCGCTCCACCCCGGACGCTTCGAGATTGCGCGCGTAGATCCCGTTCAGTCGCTCCACGTACGCATCCCGACCGCGCTTGAGACGAGCCCAGTCGAGGCTCGCGGAACCGACGTTCGAACCCATAGTCCGCGGCATCGTGAATCGATTCAGCGATGTGGGCAGCGTTCCACATGACTTTCTTCGGGACGCATCCGACGTTGACGCAGGTTCCCCCGAGACGAGCCGCCTCGACCAGCACTACCTTGGCGCCATGATCCGCGGCGCGGCGCGCCGAAGCGATCCCTCCGCTGCCGCCACCGAGGACCAGGTAGTCGTAGCTCTCCATCACGCTATACCCGTTTTCCTTGCCCGCGTCGGTCGGTCGAGTCAACCAGCGATTGTGACGAGATCGACGCGATCAACGCCTTCAAAATCCGTATAGACTCCGCCCGTGGCTTCGCGAATCCGTTTGGGCGTCGCGCTCTCCGAGCTCGGAAGAGCGACGAAGCGACGTGGAAGCGAGACCGATGCCCCGACCCAGGCACTGCTCACCGCGTTTTGCGAAAGCCTCTCCCGCGCTTCGGGGCTCGACATCGTCGCCTATGCGGCCCCTCGCTACGATCGACTTCTGTATCGATTGCGGCAGGGGGAAATCGAGCTCGCATGGCTTGCGCCGGTGGTGGCGCTGACGGCATCCAAAAGTGAGGTCTCACCCGTCGCGTTGCCGGTGCGCGGCGATACGCCATGGTATTGGGCAGCGTTGTTCGTGCGGGAGGATTCTCCGCTTCACTCTCTGGCCAACCTGCACCAGGCGAGAGTGGTGTGGGTCGATCGCGACAGCGCATCTGGCTACTTGGTGATTCGTGCTGCGCTGCATGCCGATGGCTTCGACGTCGACCGAGGATTTCGCGAGCAGACCTTCGGGCAAACCCACGACGCGGTAGTGCGCGAAGTGATGGCCGACGACCACACCGTTGGCGCCACCTACATGCACATCGACAGCGAAGGTCGGGTTTCCCGGGCCGGCTGGGGAGACCGGGCAGTCCGCGTGCTCAAGCGCGCCGGCCCCATTCCCTCCGACGTGCTGGCCGCGGCGGCTACCCTGCCCGAAGCTCAGATCGATGCGCTCCGTCGCGCGCTGTGCGAAACGCCCCCTTCCGATCTGGTGGAAGCCTCCCAGGCCCTGTTCGGAGCGCGCCGGTTCGCGGCGGCCGATCTATCCCAATTGGCCCATCTTCGGGCCCTCGAGCGCTATCTAATTCATGCCTCGGCGCGCTGATCCGTAACGCCCCGAGCACTCCCAGCGTAGTTTCATGAAGGACGAGTCGGAGGAAACGCTGATGGCGGCATACGCGGGGGGCAGCCCGCGGGCGTTCGAGCGCCTGTTTCAGAGCCTCGCTCCGCGCGTTCATGGGTTCTTTCAGCGGTCTTTCCGTGACCGCGAGGTAGCCGACGACTTGACCCAGCAAACTTTTTTGAAGCTCCACCGAAACCGCCATCGCTACGACGCGACGCGGCCACTCCGGCCATGGGTCTTCACCATCGCGGCCAGCGTGCGGCGGGACGAGCTCCGCCGCCGGTACCGGCTCCCTCCTCAGGCCGGTGAGGATGCTCTGGAGCGGGTCGAATCGAATGAGCCATCGCCGGCCAATTCGGAAGGACTGGATCCATCGATCAAGCTCGCGCTGCATGCTGCTCTCGATCGATTGCCGGAATCCCAGCGAGTCGTGCTCCAGCTTCACCGCTTCGAGGGACTGACCTTCGCCGAGATCGCGGAGGTCCTGGGAACCACCGCGGGCGCCGTGCGCGTGCGCGCTTTTCGGGCGTACGAACGTTTGCGAGCCGAGCTCGGGCCGCTGCTCGTGGAGGCGGAAGCATGAGTGAGCACTTCGCCGAGCGAGCGGCGTCCATCGCGGCGCTTCCGGAGGACGATCCGGAGCGGTCGGGCGCGGTGGCTCACGCCGCCGAATGCACCAACTGCGCCCGGGCGCTTCGAGAGGGAGAGCGCTTGATTTCCGCGTTCGAGCTCCTGCCACCGCCCGAGCCACCGAGCGCTGCGCTGCTCGAGCGGATTCGGAACGAAATCAACGCCGATCTCACTCGCGTGCCCACCCGCGCTGCCGTTCGATCCAGCGCCGTGCCGCTTGCCGTGGCGACGGTGATCGCGTTTGGTCTGGGCAACCTGCTGTCCAAGCATCACATCGCTGCATCCAGCGAGGCCTGGATGGCCGCCATACTGGTGGGCGCGTTCGCGGCGCTCTTGGCCGGCCTGAGCGGCAAGCACGCGGGTGCAGCACTCGTCGCCGGAATCGGAGCGAGCGCGGCCTTCTCGGTGTTCTCGCGTGTGGGCGAGGGACTCTTTCCCGCCGTCGGAGTGAAGTGCGCGACCTTCGAGGTGATGGTCTCGCTCGTTCCGCTGGCGACGGCTGCGTATCTGGCAATCCGCGGCGGGCCGCGAGGTCCCCTACCCTTCGCCGCCGCGGGCGGGACGGGGGCGCTGGCTGGACATGCTGCGCTGCACGTTCACTGTCCGGTTCACACGGCACACCCTCACTTGCTCGCGTTCCATTTGGGAGGGGTCTTGCTCGCGGCGCTTCTCGGTCTTGTCGTATCTCGACTGCCAGGGCTCGCGAAGCCGCTGGCTCAAGGCAGCACGCCCTGACGAACGAGGTCGGCGTCGACGCGCTCGACCGCCTCGACGAGGTTTTCTGGAAGCTCTGCGCCCCGTCGGCGGGAAATCGCCAGGAGCGCGAGATCCGTCGGGTAGAACACGGCGGCCAGCCCCGTCTCGGGGGAGCGGTGGACGATGAGCCTCGTCGGCTGCTCCGCGGGCAAGGGGGTGCTCGCATTCCGCCGAATCGCACGAGCGAACGTCAAAACGTCGTGGCGATATTCTCGGAGAAATAACGTTCGATCGAGCCCCACTCGATCGGACGGCATCGCGTCTCGTGCGATGCCAACGCTCCACTCGATCCACTCGAAGTCCGCAACCTCCTCGGCGACGGCCGGGACGTTCCGCACTCTCGCGCCGCTCACTGACGAAGTCGGGGAAGTGTGCGCCGAATTGATTGGGCTCGTAGTGATGCGCGGGATGGGCTCGCGTGTACTCCTCGACCCAGCTCACCCACAGACCCGGCTTGACGCGAGAGATCAAAGCTCGCGTGGCCGGAAAGAGCTGTCGCAAGATCAGCGCCACGTCCCGCTGCATCAGCACGCGGTAAAACGCCAGCCGGCGACTCCCCGAGGCACTCGGACCCAGACGTTTCTCGAGCTCGGCTTCGTCGATCTCGCCCCGCAAGAACGGCACGATCTCGTCGAAAAAGTGCTGGAGCTCGCTCACGCTCCCGTCTCCTCCAGGATCTTTCGCGCGCTGTCGGCCTCGTCAATCACGCGATCGAGCGGCGGGATGTTGTTGTCCCACTCGATCAGCGTGGGGACGGCCCCCGTGCGCTCCACGGCCAGGCGAAACAGCTCCCAGACCGGCTCGATGACCGCGGATCCGTGATCGTCGAGGAGGATGTCCCCTTCGACCTGATGCCCCGCGAGGTGGATCTGCCGGGTCCGCTCCAGGGGCAAATCGAGCAAAGCCTGGCGGGGATCACGCCCGTGATTTCTGGCGTTCACGTAGACGTTGTTCACGTCCAACAAGAGGCCTGCATCGGCCTCTTCCAAAACACCGCGTACGAACTCCCCCTCGCTGAGCGCGCTCCCCGGCATCTCGGCGTAGTAGCTGATGTTCTCGAGCAGGACCGGTCGCTCGATCCGATTGGCGAGCTCCCGCGTACGACCCGCTACCCAATGGACGGCCTCATCGGTGAACGGCAGCGGCAACAGATCGTGAAACTGGATGCCGTGCGCCGACGCGTAGCAGAGGTGGTCCGTGTAAAAAGGAGCGTCGATCTCGTCGAGCAACGCTTTGAGGCCGCTGATGTACTCGAGGTTCAGCGGATCCGGACCGCCGATCGAGAGGCTGACCCCATGGACGAGCAGAGGCCAGCGACCTCGCACACCATTTAGCATGCGCCGTCGCCAGCCACCGATCGATACGAAATTCTCCGGAATGAGCTCGAGGAAGTCGAGCTTCCGCTCGGTCGCTACGAGCGAATCGTAGAGCGGCCGGCGGAGCCCGATGCCCACGCCGGCGACGGACGTCATCCGCCCGATCCGCTCGCGCCCGCAGCCGGACAACCCGAGGTCGAGCCCGCAGCCGGGCAACCCGAGGTCGAGCCCGCAGCCGGACAACCCGAGGTCGAGCCCGCAGCCGGACAACCGGCGTCCGAACCGCCACCGCCGGTCGCACCCGTGCCGCCGGTCGCACCCGTGCCACCAGTTGCACCCGTGCCACCGCCAGAGCCACCACTGCCACCGCTATCGTCGGAGGAGCAATTCGCGAGGGAGAGTGCCGACGCCAGAGCGACGGCTTCGAGAAGAATTTCAAAACTCTTGCGCATCAGTTATCCCCTTTGAGAGGTACGTTCGGCGTCGGAGTACGCCATGACGGATGTCATGTTACGGCGCGGGGGTGCCGCAGGTCACGAAACTAGCCGAGAAGGCCCGTCGGCCGGCGTCGTCGAGGTGCTCATAGAGGTAGCGTCGAGCCGCGCACACGCCCACCGCCCGAGGGTTCATTTGGCCGAGCGCCGCCTTCAAATCGAGCTCGCCCGTGGGCACTGACCCATCCGCGCAGACTTCACTCTTCTGCTGCTGGGGCATTTTTCCACAGTAGACCGTGACCAGAGGATTTTCGAGATTGGGATCTCGGGGAAAGTAGCTTTCGAGCGGAAGCCGATTTTCGAGCACGGCCTGGATCTGAAATAGACCCGAATCATCCGTGGCTCGATTGACCACGCCATGCTCTTTGGGACGGGCGTTGGCGGGACGAGCGTACGTGTGGCAGCTCGCGCACTCGTTCGTAGCCCGCGCCTTCGCCACTGCGTTCGGTTGATCCCTGGGCGACGCGAGGTGAGAAACCATGTCGACGATCTTGTCCTTTGCTACCCGTGCCGCCTTGGCATCGTCGCGAGGCCACGAGTAGCCGCGAAGCGTGCCGCTTGCCTCAGGGAATTCAGGCTTCAGAGCGAAGAAAACCTCGTGCTCGCGCTCGAAACGCGTGCCGCGGACGTTGACGACGCTCCAGCGGAATGCCTTCGGATCGTCTCCGAAGGCGCGATACTCCACGCGAGCCGCTTCGCTTCCGACCGGCAAACGGATCACGTGACGATGCTGCCCCTCCGCGAACCGGGTCGTGATCTTCCCTTCCGGCGGGAGCTTCAACCAGACCTCGACTTTGTCCCTCGCTTCAAGGCGAGTCGGAAGCTCCAGCGGCTGCACCATCTGGACGAATCCGTTCTTCTGCCAGTGCTCCTCCGGCCGCTCCATGCGGAGCGCCGTCGGCTCCTTGGAGCATCCGAGGGCGACGAGCCCGATGATTCCGAGAGCGGTTCCGCGCACGCGGGGCAGTGTAATACGACAGCCCGTAACAGCCTGCACCCGCTGGCGTATTCCGTGGTCATGACGCCATCGCTTTCTCGCGTTTCTCCCCTTCTGGCCGTGATCCTGCTCCTCGGCTGCGGCAGCGACGATTCGAGTGATGCAACCACCTCACCCAAGCTGGAAGATGGCCCGGGCGCGTTCACCCTCGATTACGCCACGTCGGAGGCGTTTTTCACTCAGATGACCGCTCCGCGCAAAGGGCTGAGCGCGAGCCCCCACAACATCGTGCAGATCTTTTACTCGAAGAACATTCAGCCGGTGATCACCAAGACCACGCTCTCCTCGGTCCCCACGGGCACGGTGGCCATCAAGATTCAGGACTTCGACGGCGATGGCACCCAGGACATGATCCTGGACATGGTGAAGCAGGCCCCGGGCTTCGATCCGGATTTCGGCGACTGGCTCTACGAGCGGCACAACCTCGACGGAACCGTGGTCTCCTCCAGCGCAGACTCGTTCTGCATCGACTGCCACAGCACATTCTCGCAGACGGACTACCTCGCGGGAACGAGCGTTCGAGATTGATCCGACCCAACCTCGGGGGTTCGCTCTCGAGGCCGTTAGAAAGCTGACATCGCTCCCACCTTCTGCGGGGATTGTCGGGCACGAAATCTGCTCGGGGCTCGGGTCAGATGAAGCACTCCTGGCAGATGGTGGTTTTGTGCGCCCTCTCGACTCTGCTCGTCGCAGGCTGTGGCAGCTCGCCCACCCCGAGCGGATCGGCAACGGGTGGCGGTGGATCGGGAGGCGCGGCAGGAAGCGGGGGCTCGGGCGTAGGAGGCGCGGCCGGGGTGGGCGGACGCGGCTGGCAAAATCCTGGCTGCACCATGGACCAGAACGTCGTCGGCTCGGAGCTCGAGACGCTGGCTCTCGACGTTGAATCTCCGAAACTACGCCTTGGGGGAGTACGCCATCGAGCAAACCGTCACGCTTCGACCCACGAGCGCCGGGAACGCCGTGACTCTGTACGGCGCAGCACTGCTGCTCGGCGAAGCGAGTGCTGGCTACGCGTACGACGGCCAGGCAGCTACGTTCTGCGTCGAGCCGTTCGAGGTCGGGGACACGGTAACCCTCAGCGTGAGTTACGTCGTCTCCGAAGAGCACCAGGCGTTCCCCCAAGGCAACCTCAACGGGATCCGCATGTGGGGCAAACCCAATCTCGACTTCGTGATCGGGTCGTACTCGGCACCGTTCTTCGCAGCGACCTGGATGCTCGCGCCCCACACCATGCCCTGGATTCGATCCGGACCATGCGGGAGCGGCGTCGGTCAAATCAGCTTCGCTGCAAGTGACGGTGCCGGACGCCACGTGGAGCGTGGTGGGCCCGGGAGAGCCCACGGACAGCGGCAACACGTGGAGCTTCTCGATCCAGGGCAGGATGCCTCTGTACACCCTGGCGTTTGCGGCGAGCCCCTCGTACGTCCCCATCGAGGGCACTCCGGCGTCCAGCGGGCTCGCTCTCGGCGCTCGCGTGATGCCCGGGAACGAGACGAAGATCACTACACATCTCGAAGCGGCGCGAGCTGCGGTCGACTGGATGGAGACGAACGTGGGCGCGTATTCGTGGCCCACGAAATTGACGTTTGGCGAAGTCCCCGGCTACCCGGGCGGATTCGAGCACACGTCGGCGGTGTGGCTCGGGTCCGCCGTCATCGATGGGGCCGCCGAGGGCGACTACGTCGCGACGCACGAATCGGTGCATCACTGGTTCGGCAACGACGTGGAGGTCGCTGACTGGCCGCATTTTGGCTCTCCGAGGGGTTTGCGGAGTGGATGACCGTATTTGCAATCAGCCCCACGCTGTCCCCTGGGCCCGCCGCTCTGAAACAGAAGAAGTATCGGACCGACGCCGCCGCACTCTCGTATCCCAAAAACTCGGGCGACCCGCTGCCTGGTCCTCTGCGCTTCCCGGACGACGGCGACTTCGTCGCACAGCTCTCGAGCAACGGTCAGCTCTTCTACCGCTATGGCGCCGCATTCTTGGAAATGGTGAACCAGCGCTTGCAGCGCGACTTCTCCACGGACCTCGTCGCCATCTTGAAGAGTTGGTACGCCGCCTCCCACGGCAAGTCGGTGACGACCGAGCAATTTCGAGACTTCTTGATCAGCCAGACGGCAAGCCCCGTGTGGTCGAAGCTGTTCGACGAATGGGTGTACGTGACCCCGTGCCCGACGCTCGAGCTCGGCAGCTATTCGTTTGCAGGAGGAGAGCTCAGCTTCGAGGTGCGGCGCATCGGTGGCGCGGACCAGGATCTTCCGGACGTGGAAGTCGTCGCGGATGGACAGTCGACGAGCGTCGCTCTCGCCAAGGGTCAGAGCGTGACCACGGCACACCTCAGCCTGTCGACTGCCCCCGCGTCGATCAGCATCGACCCGAAGGGCTTCTACATCCTCAGGCTCGCGACGGAAGCGGGTTGGGCGGGCCCGGCGGTGAGCAACACGCTTCCGTGAGGCGCGTTCGTCACGGTGGCGAGACGCCGTTCTTCTGATTCACTGCCTTGCGCGCCAAGACACAGTTGGCAGCGCCCTGGGAGGAGACGACATCGAAGCCGCCCTCGAAGAGCGCCTGGAGCTCGGCCTGGGAAGGTGACGCGGAGCTCGTGTAGGTGAACGAGCGGACGCCTGCGGGATGCAGCTTCGTCGGGGTGAGCGTCGAGACGTCGATCGGTGGGTCGAACTCGTACATGAACGCCTGGGGATTCTTGATGGTGTCGATCAGGGTATCGACCTCCGAAACGTTCGAGGCGACGTTGATCAGGTAGTAGATGTTGCTGGAGCCGGGGAGGGTCGGGATCAGGTTCTGGAGCTCGGAGGTGGAAATCTCGAGGAAGGCGAAGTCCTCCGCGCCTTGAGCGTGAACCTCCGCGATGGTCCGCGCGTAGTCGGAGCTGAGTTTCACGGTGAGCTCCACCACCATCTTCCCCTTGAGGTACACGAGCACGTCGTCGAGGCGCTGGAACGTTTCGGTCGTGGAAGGAAAGCGGTGGCACCCCGTGACCTCTGCGGCGGTCATCTCCTCGATCTTCTTGTTGTAGCAATCGATCGACTCGTAGAGCTGGATCGGGCTCGAGTGGGAAATGACCGGAACGTCGTCCTTGGTGACGCGAACGTCGATCTTCACTCCGTCCACGTCTCCAGCGTACGCAGCGGCGATCGCGGCGTTGGAGTCGTAAGGCGCCCCGGTGAGGCTCCACATGCCACCGTGGGCGACAGCGAACACCCGCGGACACGTCGGATCGGTCCAGCAAATCGAGAGTGAGCTCTTGTAGGTGCCCCCGCCCCCCGAGCCCCCGCCTCCGCCGGTGCCCGACGCGCCGGAAGCGCCCGCGTTCCCCCCACCACCGACCGCGGCGTCGCCGGGCGATCCGGCGCTGCCACCCGCTCCCCCGATCGACAATCCCGCATCGCCGCCGGTTCCAGCGGATGCATCATTGGTCGTGCCGCCAGTAGCTCCGGTCCCTGGCGAGGCGGAAGCGCTCTGGTCGTCCGACGACCCGCACGCGGTCACGCACGTGAAAAGGACCGTGAAAAGGCCGCTCCGCACGAAACAGAAACTAGCACGCCGTGGCCCTCGCCTGGCACGCGCGGGCTCGTCCACTCTCCGAGCCGCGCGGGACCCGTCCGGATGGATTCCGGACGTTCCGGCAGATCGGCGGGCATTTTTCGCGATTGTCGGCGTTTTCCTCACTGGCGCGCGTCGTGCATTGCGATGGGTCATGGCCCAGCGAGCGATGCAAAAGAGGGTGTTCCAGGTGTTGTGCGGCGCGCTTCTCGCCGGCTGCTCGGCCGCGACCGCTCCTCCGGAACCACCCACCGGCATTTCCGCTCATCGAGTCGAACGACGACGCCCTGTCGGGCTGCAAGGGAAAAGCGTCGTCCACGATTCCGAGTGACGGGGTCTACATCATCACCACGTTTGGTGGCGCTACCGAATCGGGGAAGATGTCCTGCGGCAGCAATACCGACTCGGGCTCTTGGTATTACGCAGCGAGCCGCCAGCGTTATGGCTGCGGCTCGAAGATCAAGATCGAAGCCAACGGCAAGTGCGTTGTTGCGCAAACCGACGACTACGGTCCGGATGTGTGCGTCGAGACCGCGGCGGGCCAACCCATCATGGACGTTTCGCCCCTGGTCGCACAGGATCTGTTCGGCATGAGCGGCCTCGGATGGAGCGACGCCAAGACCGTGACGGTGACCCAAGTCGACGGCGGCACCGCACTCGGGGCGTGCACCGGGTCGAGCGGGGATCCCTCCCAGGATGGAAGCGGAACCGGAACCGGCGGCGCGAGCGGCGACCCGGCTTGCTACTGCGATGCCGCGTGCTCGGGGTACGGCGACTGCTGCAGCAACTGCAGCGGAAGCGGAAGCGGTGGAGCTGGTGGAAGCGGCGGAAGCGCCAGTGGCGGCAGCGGCGGTTCGAGCGGCGGAGCCGCTTGTTATTGCGATGCCGAGTGCGGGTACTACGGTGACTGTTGCACCGACTGCGGCGGCGGCAGTGGCGGAAGCGCCAGTGGCGGCGCTAGCGGATCGGGCGGATCGGGCGGCGGCGCAGCGTGCTATTGCGACGCTGACTGCGGGTACTACGGCGACTGCTGCACCGACTGTCCGTGAGGAGCGCTGACCGCGATCGCTGACCCGGTCAGAGCTCAAGGCCGATCAGCAAGAACCCGCGATTGCCGGTGGCCGTCACGGTCTCGTCGACCGAGGAGCCGCCACCGCTCACCTTGCTGTCGATGTACGGCACGCTGTAAAATTGACCCGCGAGCCCTGCCCGCAACCCCACGCTGTCACCGACGAGGACGTTGACACCGACCCCAAGGCCAAACGTGGGCCCGAAGAACGGACCTTCGTTGGTGTCACAGCTGGCGCCCGACCCATTGCCGTTCTTGCAAGCAGCCTTGACGGCGTCGATCTGGTCTTGGTGGTCGTTTCCGGCAATGAGCATCGTCACGCCAACCTGACCGCGAACGTAGATCCCGACAGTGTCCGCGACAGGGAACATGCCTTCCGCCACGAAGACAGTGTCGATTTGGTGCCCGGACTCCTCCTCCGAGCTGGCCACCTTGTACTTGATCGTGGGAGTGGGAACCCAGAAGAACCCAAACCCCAAACGAAACTTCGGAACGACGCGAAACAGGAGATCCGCGCCGAGCACGAAACTAGATTTTTCGTCGTAGTCCTCGTCCGGAAGGCTCGAACACGCGCCCAAGCCTGTAGCTTTGCAATCGTAGCTGCCTTTGCCCGAACCGTTGGTGACAATCCCGAGCGTGAGCACCGGAATCACCGCGTGCTCCTCGAGATGCGCCTCGAGACCTCCCGTCGCTCCCTGGGTCGGAGCTGCAGTCGTTTGCGCCGCCATCGCAGAGTACGACGTGGGCCGGGCTGCCTGGGGTTGCTGTGCCGGAGCGGGCTCAGCCGGCGGAGGTGCCGCCGGCTCGGCGGGAGGTGGCTCGGCCGGCGGCTCGGCGGGAGGAGGAGGCGGAGGCTCTGGCCCAGGTTCCGGCTGAGCGAACGCCGACAACGACGTGAGAGCAATCGCGCCAACCCACGCTGCTGTTTGGATGCGGAGTGCCAAGCCCCTGATCGCCATCCGAGTGCGCGTAGAAGAGTCGTTCCGGCGCGGAATGTCAACTCGAGGCGGGACTCCGAGGCGTTTGTCGCGACGAGGACTTTCAGCCAAGTGCCCCGCGAACGTGGCCTTCCAGCACGCCGCCGTCCGCGGTCACTGCGAGCAAGAGCCCGCTCTGGGCAAACATGACACGACACGGTGCGGACCCTTCATTGCGGCACAACACCTCGACCTTCGCGTTCGGATCCGGCAGCCGACGGAGCACGCTTTCCGATCCTGCCAGCTTCATGTCGCGATGGATCACACCAACGGAATGGACGGCAGAAAGTCCGAGGCCAATGCTGCGGATGGCATCCGCCGCTCGCAGTGGGTCGAACGCTGCACCGGTTCGTTCGATGCTGCGCGTGACGCGCTGATCCAAGGTCGTGCCCTCGGAACCACCGTGCACGAGCTCGAGCGCCAGCCAGCTCAGGGACAGCGGACGGTCTTGGAAGCGGATCGGCAACGCGCCATGGTCGAGCAGGTGCACGACGTTCGGGGTTCTGGGCACCCGCTGACTGAGTTGAGCCAGCGCCGTTGCTTCCTTTTGGAACACGAGGTCAGCAGCGTTCCCGGCCTCGAGCACGAAGCTCGGAGTGAGGATCTTGAGGACGATCGGACTCGTTCCCGTCGCGCTCCTGCGCTCGGCCAGCATCACGACGGCCATCGCACCCGAGCCAATCCGCCGGAGGATCGAGTAGGAAATGTTCGGGTCCGCGGACGAGGACACGACCGCGCGAAGCAGCCCGTCCAGATCGGCGTCGTCAGCGTGGAGCTCGTGCATTCGCGGTGCGGTCACGCCGCTGGGGTGCACACTCCGAGCCAGGTCGATTCGGGAAGCCTCGTGCACGTTTCGCCCGTTGCGCATCCGCCTTGGCCAGGCGAACCTCCCACCTGCCCACTCGGAGGTGCGCCGAAGTCCTGCACCTTGCAGAGCCAGCGGCACAGATTCTCGCCGTTCGCCAGGTAACACATCTGCGAGTCATCGCAGTCGTTCGCGTAGGTGCATGCTTTGCCGAGCGTCGGGCTCGTGACCTGCCCCGAGGGCGCGTTGCAGCCGGGCTTGCCGGTATTGGACGAGCCGCAATTCGTCTCGGGAGGGGCGCAGCCGGCTCCTCCCGACCAAGGATTGCAGTCGGGCTTGAAGGTGCATTCCTTGAGAAACGGTCCGTCCGTCACTCCATTGTTGAGCTCGAGGGTGCAGCGTCCTAGCGGCCCGCAGAGCGCGAATTCGAGGCTGGGACAGCAGGGCCTCGTACAACGTCCTAGATAGCAATCGAATCCTCCCGCACAATCCGGGTGGTCGTTGCACGGCGCGAAGAGCTGACCGCCGCCGGTCGAAGGAGCACACCCCAGCGTGCCGTCGCTGAGGAGCGTGCAGGTCTTGCCCGCGCCACACTGCTGCGCCAGAGGATCGCAGACGCCGACAGCGGTGGTCATCTGGCCCGGGAGGCAGTTTTCGCAAACCGGCTCCGACGCGACGAAGCTGGTACAGGCGCCCGCGGAGCACACGAACGATTCACACTCGTCTCCGCTGCTGCACGGCTGGGATGGTGCCTTGAGCGGCTGACAGACCTTGAGTATCGAGTCGCAGTAGCGACCGAGACCGCAATAGTAACTTTGGTCGCAGGTCTGACCATCGCTGATCCCGGGAACGCAGAGCCCACCCCACGGCGGATTGCCCGTGGTGAAGTCCGCGTCGCAGTACAGGTTCTTGTCGCAGATCTGACTCGCACCCACGCCCGCGTTGCAGGGGGAGCCTTCGCCCACGTAGTGAGTGTGTACGCAAACTTCGTTCTCGCAGCTCACGAGAGTCCTCGGATCGGCCGGCGGCGCACAATCGAACGCCAAGCTGCAGGGTCCTCCTTCCCCTCGTTTTCCCTGGAAGGGTACCCACAGACAGGCTTGATCGATGAAGTAGTCGTCGATGCCAAACGTGCTGCAAGATTGGAAATACGCAGTCGTTTGCGCGACGCAAGCGTCGACCGAGTCGGCTCGAAAATCCGCCCGACCCTCGTAGTACGCGTTCACACCCGCCTGACACTCCTCGAGCTCTTGTGCCAGGCAGAGGCTCTCTCGGTAACCCACATTCGTTGCATCACAACAGGGCTGCCGCGCCGCACAGAGCTTGGGCACGATCACGCTGCATACGTTGTCGACCGTGTACACGAATTGGCCGGCTGTTTCGTCCACCGAGGCTTTCGGTAGCGCGCAGTTGGCCACGAGGGCAGCAACTGCCAGGGCGCTCGGCCAGCGAGCGGTCAAAATGCACCTCGCACACCCGCACTGCCGAGCCCGATGAACGGACGGAGGCCCCCGCGCTTTTCGCTCGACTTTGCCGTGGGAGCAGTGAGCACCAGCGTGAAGCCTGCCGCCAACCCCACCCCGCCCGCAATGAAACCGATCGTCGAAGCGGTTCGCAGGTTGTTGTACTGATCAACGTCCGAGCGCGCACTCTCCGGACAGCGGCTGATGTCGCCGCACACTTTTTCGAGATCGCTCTTCTTCGAGCTGGCCGCGAGACCGGTCCCGACCCCCACCCCCACGCCGACGCCGCCGACCGCCACGACGATCCAGCCGAGAGTGCGCTGCGACGACCCAGTGCTCTGCTGACTGCCACGATCGACGGGTGCTGGTGCGGGCGCGGGTGCGGGCGCAATTGGAGTCGGAGCAACCGGCGCGGGCGGAGGAGGCGGCTCGAACTGCAAGACCGCGGTCTTGGTTTCGCTCTCCCGAAGAGCGACCTCCTGTCTCCTCGTTTCACTACCTCGAGCTCCGCGCACCACGTATTTGCCGGGATCCAGCTGACGGCTTTGATTGAGCTCGGACGGAGCAACGGGCTGCCCGTTGAGAGTGATCGACACCTCACTCGCTTCGGCGCCGGTGAGCTCGATGCGAAGCTGTGGGATGCGCTTTTGGAGCACGGCTTGCTCGCTTTGGGCGTCCGCCTGCGCCTGTCGCAATTGATCGGACGCATCTGCTTCGAGAGTCGCCCGAGAAACCTCGAGATAGCGACGAGAGGCCTCGAGCAAGCGTCCGAGCTTTGCGAGAGCTCGCGCCGAATAGAGCCCCAAAGTGGGAGCCGGATACAGCCCATATGCTTTGTCTAGCTTGTCGAGTGCGCCGGCAAAATCACCCGCGTCGTACTTCGTCAGTCCTTCTTCGCCCAAGACCCGCGCTTGCTCCCGGGGAGAGGTCTCCCCTTGTGCGTTCGCGGGCGGACTCAGGGAGAGAGCGAGCAGGCAGAAACAGGTCAGTCGGAGCAGTCGACCCAACATCTCGGTCGTGATGGTCACCGAAACGCGCTCAAAAGCCCAGCCTGCCTTTGCTGCTCGCCGTTGCCGGCGGTTTGGGCTTGGGTTCGGGAGGCTTGGCGGCCACCGGCTCCATCACAGCGGGCGTCGTGGCGACGGGCTTTGGTGTCGCGATCGCGGGTCGAGCCACAACGGGCTTTTCTGTTGCCGCAATGGGTGCGGGGGACGCATCGAGCTCCGACTCCGGCTCACTGGTGGGTACGGCCGAAGGTTCGGTGGAGGGCTCCACCTCCGGCGCAACTTCCACGGGCGCGGGAGCGCTGATTGCAGGATCCGACACCGGGTCGGGTGGCGCTGGAGCTCGATATCTGAGAAACAGGATCAGCCCTACGCCGACCGCGAGCATTCCGGTGAGGAACACCGCGCCAATCGCCCAAAGCCAGCCAAGGCCCGCACGCGATGGAGCGTTTGGCATCACCTCGGCGGCAGCCGCCTGCCCAGTCGTCAGGTTGAAATCGGCGCCCGGCGCTCTGTCCACCGACGCCCCAACCACTCGAGCAAAGTACGGTCCCGTGTTGTCTGCGGAGCTCGACGCTTGCAGCGGGCCCGGGCTGGCAAGTGGCGCGCTCGCATCCGCGGACAGCCAGTTGCGCTGACCGGTCGCCTCCTCGCCGGTGAGCACGAAGCGCAAGCTCGCCGACATCTCCTTGGCACTCTGAAATCGGCCGTCGGGATCTCGGACCAGAGCACGAGCGAACCAGTCGTCGAATCCCGCCGGGACGGGGCAGATCTCCGAGGGTCGAGGGATGGGTCCCGTGCAGATCTTGAGGACGAGGGAGCCAAGGCCTTCGCTCTCGAACGGCAGGCGGCCCGTCAAACACTGAAACGCGATGACTCCCAGAGACCAGAGATCGGAGCGATGATCGATCTGGCGATCTCCCTGAGCCTGCTCCGGGCTCATGTAGTACGGCGTCCCGAGAAGAGCGCCGGTGCGGGTGTTGCCTCCTTCCTCCCCAAACGTGCCGCCTATTGCTTTGGCAACTCCAAAGTCCAGCACCTTGATGACGTCTTCTTCTTCGTCATTCACGATGAAGACGTTGTCCGGCTTCAAGTCACGATGAACGATGCCCGCTTCGTGCGCTTTCTGGATCCCACGCGCGATGTGCGCCACGACGCGTGTGGTCTTCTCGGCGACAGCGTTCCCAAGCGCCGCAGGCGCGCGGCGAGACTTTCGCCCCGCATCAGCTCCATCGCAATGAACGGCACGCCCTCGTGGACACCGAAATCGCTGGTATGAACCACGTGAGGGCTTTGCAACGCCGCTGCGGCCCGCGCCTCACGCATGAAGCGTTTGAGCGCGCCCTGCGACGCCGCCACACTCGCGTCAATCAGCTTGATGGCCAACGGCGCGTGGAGTGTGAGGTGCTCGGCACGCCACACCTCACCCATGCCGCCACGTCCCAAGAGCTCCACCAGCCGATATCGGCCGGCGATTTCGTAACCTGGTCCCCAACCCGTTGCTACCACTTGTCGGTTCCAGCCGCGGGGCACCAAGGCCGCGCCAGACCACGTTAGCTCGACACGAGGGTTACGCCAACGTCGTCACTTGCCTTTGCCACAATCGCACGGGCCCCACAGGGTCCCGCCGGGCTGGCACACCTGCCCGCCGCGACAAGCGCCGGCGCCCACACACAGCTGGGTGGCCCCCGGCACGCACAGTCCCGGTTTCCCGGCGGTCTTGCTCGTGGCAGTCGACTTGGTCGCGGTCGATTTGGTCGCAGTCGACTTCGTCGAGGTCGATTTGGTCGCAGTCGACTTCGTCGATTCCGGTTTGGTCGCTACGGACTTGGTGGTCGATCGGAGGGAACGAGTTTCGGACGTTCGGTCGCTGCCCGACCGCCGCCGACGGAGCCGCTGACGGTTCGCCCGCGGGGGAGGGCGGAATCCTTTTCCTGGGAGCCCACCGAATCGATGAGTGGACCGATCTCCCTCTCGCCAATTTCGCTCGCTCCCGAGGCGGCGGGGTTCACGCCATCGGGCTCGCCGACTGTGCCGCGAACCGCGCGCCAGACGAAGAAGAGCCCGCCGACACCGATCGCACCCGCGCACGCGAGCGCGACCCAGAGCAGCCGACCCCCTTGTGTCGGGATCTCGATCTCCGAGGCACTCGTTTCACCCGTCGTTCGATCGAGCCCACCGGGGCGCACCCCTGGCGACGCCACGTGCGCGCCCGCGGGCCAAGGAGCGGGCGACACCGGTACGTACTGCCCCGTTTCCTCACCCTGTGGGGTGAGCACGGCGGACAGTGCGTCTGCCATCGACTTCGCGGATTGAAAACGCGCCTGAGGCTCGCGATGGACTGCCCGGGCGAACCAAGCGTCGAACCCCGGTGGAACGGGTGCGAAAGACGACGGGACCGGGATCGGAGCGGTACAAATTTTGACGATGATCCCTCCCAGGCCAGTCCCCTCGAACGGCAAGCGTCCGGTCAAACACTCGAAGGCGATGACGGCGAGCGACCACAGGTCCGAGCGGTGATCGATGCTGCGATCACCTTGGGCCTGCTCGGGGCTCATGTAATACGGCGTGCCGAGAAGCGCGCCGGTCCGGGTGCTGCCCTGCGCTTCACCGACGATGCCACCAATGGCCTTGGCGACTCCGAAGTCCAGGACTTTGATCAGGTCTTCGTCGTCGCTGGAGACGATGAAAATGTTGTCGGGCTTGAGATCGCGATGGATGAACCCTGCATCATGCGCCTTCTGAACCGCTCGCGCGACGTGACGGATGACCCGCGCGGTCATCACCGGGGACAAGCGCTTCTCGCGTTCCAACCGCTTTTGCAAGCTCTCGCCTTGCAAAAGCTCCATCGCGATGAACGGGACTCCGTCGTCGATCCCGAAGTCGGTGGTCCGCACCACGTGCGGGCTCTGCAACGCCGCGGCGGCCCGCGCCTCTTGCATGAAGCGTTGGAGCGCCACGGGGTCGGCCGTGGCCGCCGGATCGATTAGCTTGATCGCGACGCCCGCGTGCAGCGTCAGATGCTCGGCGCGCCAGACCTCGCCCATCCCACCCTTGCCGAGCAGCTCGTCGAGACGATACCGCCCGGCAATCTCCGTTCCAGGTCCAAAGCGTGTGGCACTCACGACCGTGACGGCTCCCCTCCGAGCCTAGCTCAGTCTGAGCGCGAACGCGGGAAATCCCAAAATCGCCGAAGGCACGCGCCCGCTTCACCTACCGCAGTCGCACGCACCCCATCCCGTTCCGTCTTCTCTGCACTGTTGCCCGCCCTTGCAGGCTCCCGAACCGACGCACTCCTGGGTGGTACCTGGCGCACAGACGTTCTTCGATGAGCTCGGACTCGTCGGAGCCGTAGGCGGTACGCCAGTCCCGGTATCAGTCGGAGCCGTTGGCGCTGTCTCCGTCGCAGTCGGCGTCGGAGTGGTGGTGGTTGCGGTGGGCGCCACGTCGGACGCTTCCATTCCTTCGGGCAAGAGGTCGCACGTCGCCGCGGGTTGGCCCGCGAGGCGAATCGTTCCGGCGATTCTTTGAACGGTGTAGGTTCCCGCTGGATGCACCAACCGCTTGCCCGGCTTTCCGGGTTCGTCGGGGATGATGTAGTGCCAGCCGTGGCTATTGGCCACGTACGTGACGAAGTGATGCCCCTCTTCGTCTTGCCAATGGTTGGTGATCTCGGCACCTTGGCCGGTTGCATCGATCTCGTAGAGCGAGAGCCCACCCTTCTTGCCCGAAGCGAGATAATACGTGGCGACCGGAGGCGTGATGTCTTCGCCCTGCGTAGTCGTACACTTGGAAATCTTGAACGTTCCGAAAGGCTGGGAAGGCACTCCCTTCGCCGGACTCGAGCCCTTCATGAACCAGCTCGCGCAAGCGCACATCAGGACGACGAAAGCGACCCCAAACACCCCGTTCGACTTGAAGATGCGGAACATGCGGAGAGAAAAGTCCACCAACGATCGCCTGTCAACTCTGCGTCGGGTGGAACGCACGAACCGATGACGTGGATCACCACTCGTGCAAAACTCGTCCGAAATCCGGCTAAATCGGCTGAGCACGGCGAGCGAGCCTGGCGGCGAAGCCGGCGAAGCTGATTCGAGTGACGACTCGCGATTCATCCCGACGCTCTCCGGTAGCGGCGTTCCTCGTCGCCGGCTGGGCCGTGGGAGGATTCGAAAGTGTGATGGTCGACACGCACGAGTCCCGGGCGATCGTGATCGCGTACGGTGCACTCTTGGCGTCGGTGCCCGCGGCGCTCATCGGTCTCGTGGCGTGGGGGACGAGAAGAGCGTCGCACCGACTGCCTAAGCCCCAGCGACTTTCGAGGTGGATCGAGCGCGTCTCGACGCGTGACGCCGACCGCGATCGAGAACCGGTGATTGGTCTGTGCTCGTTCGTCGCGGCCGCGCTTCTCATCGTGGGCGCGGTCGGGGTCGTGGCGAGCGCCGTGTATCCTGCGCTGTTCGACCTCCAGGTGGACTCGCTCGCACGGCAGCTCGCCGTGGGCGGCGTCGTGCTGGCCGTGCTCACCGCGCTCGGAAGCGTCGTACCACTCGCGGCGCTTTTGCGAGCTCCGCTTCGGAAGCTGGACGCGCGGTGGCCTCTCCCGCTGCCAGCACAGCCGTCCGCGCGCTTCTTCGTTTTCGTGCTCGTGCCGTCGTTCGCACTCCTCTACCCGTTCCTCCAAGAAGAGAGCGCACTTCTCGGCTGGAGCGGCGACGTTCCTCGCACTCTTTTTGCTCACGGTCGCCGGGCTGCAAGCGCTGCTGCTTCTTCGCCGCTCGAGCGCAGTGGTCGTCGTGGGCATCGTCGCCGTCGTGGTCGGCGTGATCTCGTACCATCGCGTCCCTGCGGGCGCCTCCGCCGCCGAGAAAGGGTCCCTCGCATCCCTCGGCGCTCGCATGCTGCGCGGCGCGAGTGACTTCGACCGCGACGGCGCTTCCTCGCTGCTTGGCGGCGGTGACTGCGCGCCCTTCGATGCTCGCCGGAACCCGAGCCAGCCAGAGATATACGACAACGGCATCGACGAGGATTGCAGCGGCAGCGACGAGACGACGCCGATCGCGGTGACCGCAGGGCGACGCGTGCTCTTCTCCAGCGAAATCCAGAAGCGTGCCACCAAGAAGTACAACGTGGTCTGGATCGTGATCGATGCGGCGCGCGCCGATCATGTCTCGTTCCTCGGATACGCCAAGCCGACCACGCCGAACCTGGATGCGCTCGCGAAACATTCGCTGGTCTTCACGCGAGCCTTCAGCCAATCGTCGGCCACGGCGCTTTCCTTCCCCAGCATGCTCACGGGCAAGAACCCCGACGAGCTCAGGTGGTGGATCGACGTTGAACAGGCCCACGCCTCGAGCACGAAGCTCGTCCCTCAGGTCGCATCGAGCGAAACGCTGCTCGCCGAACGTCTCGCCGCACTCGGCTACGACACTGGCGCAATCCTCAGCAGCTACACGATCATGGCAACACCGCACCTGAGTCAGGGGTTCGGCTCGGTGGTTCAAGCGGGCAGGACCTCCACCGGCCGCACCGACTGGACTCGACTGAGCCCGCTCGTCACGTCTCGCGCAATCGATTGGCTCGCCGAGCACGCGACCCGCGAGACCGGAAACCAGCCCGTCTTCCTTCTCGCCTACTACCCCGATCCCCATTCGGCCTACACGCGCCACCGCGATCTGGTGAGCCACGAGGCCTTCTCCCCCGACGAAATCGGCAAGTACGACACGGAGCTCGCGTTCGTCGATCAACACCTCCAGGTCTTGCTACAAGCACTCGAAGCGCGGCCGTTCTTCTGGCAGGACACGATCCTGGTGATCACCGCCGACCACGGCGACGAGTTCCGCGAGCACGGCAACACCAGTCACGCGAAGACCTGTCACATCGAGAGCGTCCACGTTCCCCTGATTGTCCGCATCCCCGGTGTCGAGCCTCGGCGCATCGATACCCCGGTCGCGCTGGTCGACGTTGTCCCCACGATCCTCGAGCTCCTCGGCGCAACCGAAAACGGCGACGATCTCAGCGGACAAAGCTTGCTCGTGCCAACTCTCGCGCCAGAAAGCATCTGGCCCGATCGACCCATCTTCTGCTCTGTCGCGAGCCAGAACGACACGCGAGACACCTGGTTTCGTCGAACCGTGCGCCAGTCCGGGCTCGCACTGTTTCAAGACGTGCATCGAGGCCGGTTCTCCCTCTTCGACGAACGAACCGACCCCACCGAGCAGCACGACGTCATCGACGCGACGGAGTACGCCCCGCGCGTCGATCGATTGAAAGCTCTCCTTCGAGACAGCTCCGTTGGCAATCTGAACGACTCGACTGGTCTGGAGCGAAAGAGCAAGAATTGACCTTCTCGGTGACCACGTTCATCCAAGCCAATCGCGAGTTTTCCACGCAGACACCGAAGCCGGGTTACGTGCCGTACACGTATCCGCATCCGTTGACTCTGTGATTCGCCATTTGGCCATCGACGCGTCTCAGGGAGGCTCAGCGTGCTGCATGCGCGACACGCGAACGAGTGGACCACAAGTCCGGTTCTGTGAGAGGGGCCCCTGCTCGAGCGGGGTCCCTACTCGACTGCTGCCGGGTGGCTGCGGAGGATTCCTCCTCCGGAGCTCCCACAGATCCGGACATGCAGATTCCTGCGTCCGCCTCGTCAGGCCACGGGTTTGCTGCGCGTGATCAGATCGTCCGCACGATGCGCGGCTGGGGAAGCGGATACGCTTCCAGCAGCTTGTTCATCGGTGCGAATCGGCTGGCGTTCGAGCGTCGCGACAACCACTGTTCGAAGTCCTCGGAGAGGAGCTCGTCCAACCCGTACACCTCTGCAAATGCCCACATGTGTGCGTCGAACCAGGCGAGCTGGTACGCCGCTGCACCACGGACGGCGGTTCGCACGACGTCCTCGTTGGGATAGAGGATCGTGAACTGGAGGAGAGGTTCAAACGGGCTCAAACATCGCGAGAAACTGCGCTGTCGCCAGGATCACGAAAAGGGAATCGCGATCCGATTCGGAGAGGAGTACTTGCAAATTAGGAATCAATTTGCAATATGCAAGAAATGCATCCGCGGTCGATCGCCCGCATGCTCCGGTCGCGGCTCAAGGACTACCCCGCAGCGGTCTTGGTTGGTCCGCGTCAGTGCGGGAAGACGACGCTCGCGCGCTCGTTCGACGGCCAGTACTTCGATCTCGAAAAATCCGCAGACCGGCTGAGGCTCGACATCGAGTGGCCGGCGCTCGTGGGGGCAAACACTCGGGTGATCCTGGACGAAGCACAGAGCCACCCGGAGGTGTTTCCGCGGCTCCGAGCAGCGATCGATTCACGACGCAGGAAGGCTGGCCGTTTCTTGCTCACCGGATCGGTGTCTCCAACTCTGATGCGCGAGGTGTCCGAGTCCCTCGCGGGACGCCTCGCCGTCCTCGAAATGACCCCGTTTCTCCGCGACGAGTGCCCGACGCCCACCTCCCTCTCCCGTCACTGGCTGACGGGAGGCTACCCGGACGGAGGGCTCCTCACTCCTCGTCGCTTTCCCCATTGGCAGGAAAACTACCTCGCGTTGCTCATCCAGCGTGATCTTCCCGCGTGGGGCCTGCCAGCCCGACCTCAGATCACGCAACGCCTGATGCGCATGCTCGCCGCCTGGCACGGACAAGCATGGAACGCTTCCCGCATCGGGCAGAGTCTCGGCATCAATTATCAGACCGTCTCGAGTTACCTCGACTATCTCGAGGGCGCGTATCTCGTGCGCCGACTCGCCCCTTACCACGCGAATATCGGAAAGCGATTGGTCAAGGCGCCGAAGGTGTTCGTGCGAGACACCGGCGTGCTCCACGCACTCCTGGGTGTACGCACCAGGAGAGACCTCCTGGCCGCGCCGTGGGTGGGGAGCAGCTGGGAGGGCTACGTGATCGAACAGGTATTGGGACGGCTTCGTGTGCTCGACGAGCAGAGAGATGCCTACTTCTTGCGTACGAGCGATCGACACGAGGCGGATCTCGTCCTGCAACGCGGTCGTGAGCTCTGGGCGATCGAGATCAAGCTCACGACGAATCCGGGCCAGGACGACATGCGACGCATCCAGAAGGTGGCTCGAATGATCGGCGCAACGCGTAGCATCCTGTTGTCGCAGGTCCCCGATACCCACGAAACGGGCGGCGTACTCTCGTGTGGCTTGGATTCGTTCCTCGCCTCGCTCAATGGCTGAGGGTCGCGGCACTCTTGACCCCCCGCGGAGTTCGCCCGGCTCGCGGGCGTCTCAATTGGTCGGGGCGCCGGGATTTGAACCCGGGACCCCAACCCCGGTCTGGTGGCTACGACATCGAAAACCGCCGCATCGCGCGCCGCCAGCTGGGCTGCCACCAGTGCCAAGAGCGCCTAGCTCCATTCGGGGCGCCGCATTCGACGACACCGTGCGAAGCACGACAGAATTGGTATTCTCGGCGGGTGACAGATCCTCTTGCCGGCTTGACTCCCGAGCAACGCGCGTGGGTCGTCGAGCGCGAAGCCTTCTGGCGTCGCGCAATGGAAATCGCGGCGATGCATCCAGGGATGGATACGTCCGGGGTGTACCATGTGCTGTGCAACCTGCAGCGTTCGCCCGAGGAACGGCTGAGGAGGGGTCTTGGCCGACTTCGTGCTGACCGACGCTGAGCGTCGCTTTCTCAGCGAGCTTGCTGCCCGCGGCGTGAAGTACATGATCGTCGGACTCAGCGCTGCCTCGCTTCAGGGCGCGAACACGACGACAGTGGACATCGATCTCTGGTTCCGGAGCGCCAGCGATCCGAAAATTCGCGACGCGGCGGAGGCGGCTGGAGGGATGTGGGTTTCTGGCTTTGGCATGATGCCGGCGCAACTTGGTGGGCCCCTCGGAGACCGGTTCGACGTTGTCCTCCAGATGTCGGGTCTGGGTCCGTTCGACGAGGAGTACAAACGGGCCCAACCCATCACCGTCGAAGGCGTCGCAGTATGCCTTCTGCCTCTAGACCGCATTGTCGTGAGCAAGCGCGCGGCAAACCGTCCCAAAGATCAGGCCGTCATCCCCGCCTTGGAAGAAGCGCTTGCAGCCATCCAATCGTCCTCCGAGCCTTGAAGCAGTCGCCGGGAGGGAACAATTGGTCGGGGCGCCGGGATTTGAACCCGGGACCCCCAGACCCCCAGTCTGGTGCGCTATCCAGGCTGCGCTACGCCCCGAACCGCCTCGCGGTTTCGCGCGAAGCCCGCGGAACGTAGACGGTTTTCGAGCGAATGCAAGGGGTTTCCGGGGCGCTTGCTATCATTGGGAAATGCGCGGTTTCCTGGGAGCGGTCCTGTTGGGCCTCGTGGCGTTTGGCTGCTCGAGCGGGAGCGGCGACAACAGCGGGAGCACCGGCACGGGATCGGGGTCGTGTGCAGCGACGTGCCAGAAGGTGGGGTCGTTGGGGTGTCCGGTCGCAACGGACGTTGCGGCGTGTACGAGTGATTGCCAGGACTCGACGGCAAAGTACCAGTCTGTGTGCGGAAGCGTGGTCGGCGCCTATCTCAGTTGCATCAGTCACGTCCAGCCGTCGTGCCAGCCCAGCGGGAATGGAGGCTACTCGATCGGTCAGATCACGGGCAGCTGTCCGTCGCAGTACACGGCCTACGCGAAGTGTATCGCGTGCACGGTGGTGTCGAGCGATGACTCCTGCGAACAGTGCGCAAAGACGAGTTGCTGCAACGAGCTCGAAGCGGTGTTCTCGGATCCGGACTTCGGCGCGTACGCCGACTGTTTCAACGCCTGCTCGGACAGCGCCTGCAGAGACGCATGCGAAGCAGAGTACCCTGGCGTCCAATCCGGGTACACGAACCTCATCAACTGCGAGCTGAAACAGTGCGCCAACTGCTGAGCAGCTGCGTCAACTCGAGCCAAGCCAGCGCTTGACCTCGTCCGCAACGCGGTACGCGGCCGGAAGCTCCCCGACGCCTTCGAGGCGATAGGTGCCATCGAGATCGGCTCGGTAGCGCTCTTGGATTTCCGCCGAGCGCCCGATGAGTCCCTCGAGCGCGTCGCCCAGCGCCTCGATGTCCTCGGCGGTCGAGTAGATCCCGAGCGACGCGCGCACCATGCCGGGGATGTTTCGGCGATCCCCGCAGAGCATCTCGTGGCGGTAGCTCGCTTCGGTCTGAGCATCGACACCGAGGAGCGCCTTCACGTACGGATGCGCGCAGAAGCAACCATCGCGCACCGAAATGTCGTGGAAGTCGTTGAGGTAGGTGGCCACGAGGCCGTGAGAGAGCCCTCGTACGTTGAACGACACGACGCCCGCCCGCGGAACCCGCTCGAGATCCGTGCTGCCGTACACCGTCACTCCATCAATGCGCGCGAGACGCTGGACGAGCGCTCGGGTGAGCACGTGCTCGCGACGAGCAACGACATCCATTCCGATGGTCATCAGCGTTTCGGCGACGAGACCCATGGCGATGGAACCCGGAATGTTCGGCGTACCGGCTTCCTCGCGTGCGGTGACCTCGTCCTTGATCTCGAAGTCCTCGAGGGTGACGTATTCCACCATTCCGCCGCCAACGTCGGTCACGCAGCGACGCCCGCTCAAAGTCCGGAGTGAACCGATGAGCGCTCCGCGGCTTCCGGGAGCGTAGAGCTTGTGGCCGGACAGGACGAGGTAGTCGAGGGACTCGGCGGGATCGCCCGTGTGCATCGCGACCGGTGCGTGGGGCACCCACTGGGCTCCATCGACCAGGATCTCCGCACCGACCGCGTGGGCCATGCGCGCGATCTTCGCGATCGGGTTGATGATCCCGGTCACGTTGGACACGCCCGTCACCGCCACGAGCCGCACCCGCGATCCTTCTCGTTCGAGGATACGTGCGAGATCGTCGAGATCGAGACTCCCGTCCTCGGGGTGGATGCGCGCGGCGCGCAGGTTGTGGTGCCCGACCGCCTCCATCCACGGGATCAGATTGGAGTGATGCTCCATCGTGGTCACGACCACGAGGGGGCGGGACAGCACCTCCTCGAGCACCGAGTTGCCATGCTCGTCGAGCGTTGCCCGCAGCGCCTCGACGACGGCAGCGGGCGGTTCTGGAAAGCGCTTGAGGGGAGAGCGGAGCTCGCTCGGAAACAGAGCGCGCGCCAGAAAGTTGATGGCTCCGGTGGCCCCATTCGCGGTGAAGAGCACGACGTCTCGGTCGGCGTCGTAGCCGACCAGACGACCGATCGCGTCGCGGCTTTCCTCGATGGCGCGCGTGGTGTCTCGCCCACCGCGGTGCGCCTCGGTGTGACTGTTGGCGCAGGCGTGACGAAAGTACGCTTCGAGCCCTTGCCACACAACGTCCGGCATCAGTGCCGTGGCGGTCGTGTCGAGGTACACGCGACGCGCCAGCGATCGGCCCCCGGAGCCATCACGAACGGGATCTCGCTGGTCGAGGCCCAGAAAGCTTCGTGCAAAGCGGTCATAGGTCGCTTCACCCATGGCGACAAACTCCCGCGTTCGCCCCAGGGACGCAACGGCGCTTTTCGATCGAGCGCGCCGTGCTAAAAATGCGCGCGTGCTCGTACTGGGAATCGAAACGTCGTCACGCCGGGGGAGCGTCGCTCTGGTGCGAGACGGTCATGTCGTCGCCCGCGCACGGCACGAGCGGCAAAATGCCCACGCCGAAGAGCTTCAGCCTTTGCTCGAGCGCATGCTCGCCGAGGCGGGAGTGTCCAAACACGCGCTCGAACGCGTGGCGGTGGGGATGGGACCCGGAAGCTTCACGGGGCTCCGCGTCGGAATTGCGTTTGCACAGGGCATCGCACTCGGACTCGGGATCGTCTGGCTTGGCGTTGGCTCGCTCCGTGCCATGGCTCGCTCCGTACCGGCGGAGCATTCCCTGCCCCGTGTGGCGCTTCTCGATGCTCGACGAGACGAAGTCTTTGCGGCCATGTACGCGGCCGACGGCAGCGAGCTCCACGCACCGATCGCGGTTCCGCGTGGGGACGTGATCTCGTTCTTGGACGGATTGCCGAGCCCACGGCTGGTGCTCGGGGAAATTTCGGAAGCTCTGAACATCCCCGAGGCGTTTCGGTCCGAGCTCACCGACCTGCCGGACGCGACCGGGGTGGCACTGCTCGCCAGCGAGCTCGATCCGGACCACTCGATCACCGAGCCGCTCTATGTCCGAGACGCGGGTGCGAAGCTGCCGTCGCTTCCGCCTTCGCCCTTCGACACCTGACCATGTAGAGTAGGCGCCGCATGGCGTCGGCGGAGGAACAGCAGGAGCGACTGCTTGCGCGGTTCGGGCGTCACTTCAAAGCGGGTGACGTGCTGTTCCGCGATGGCGAGCCGGCTGAAGAAGCGTTCCTCCTCCAGGAGGGACGCGTCCGGCTCATCAAACGCGTCGGCGCGATGGAGCGAAGCTTGCGGGTACTCCGCCCGGGCGATCTCTTTGGCGAGAGCGCCCTCATGCGAGGCGCGCCCCGCAACTCCACCGCTGTCGCGCTGTCCGACGGCGCCGCCCTGGAGCTCGACCAGGCGACCTTCCAGCAGGTCCTCACCACCAACCCTGCTGTCGGAGCGAGGGTCCTGCAACAGCTCATCCGCCGCTTGCGCGACGCAGAGGACCAGATCGAGATCCTGATGCTGCGCGACTCTCGATCGAAGGTCGTGGTCGCCCTCATGAAGCTCGGCCAGCAAGCCCTGGCCGCTGCGGGTCGGACCGACGGCCCGATCCAGATCGCCGTCTCACCCATGGAGCTTTCGGCCCGCGCGGGCCTGGACGTGGAAGGCGTGAAGCGGATCGTCCAGGAGCTTCGAGACCGGGGTTACATCCAGATCAACGACGAGCGCGTCGAGCTGCCCGACGTGACCGCCCTTCGGGAGCTGTATGGGCTCCTGGGCGTCCGCGACCAGATCGTCGGTGGGGATGACGGCGTGGAGCCGAATCCGGCGACTTGAACCGAAACCACCGACGCCGAGACGGAGTGACGGTCGCCACTTTCTTGGCCCACCCCCACCCGTAGGGTATCGGCGAGGGCGATGCTCCCTCGCCTCGCCATTGGCTCGATCGTGTGTTTGGCCCTCGGGCTGACCGGATGCGCCGGGGAGGCCAAGAACCCCGGCGGCGGGGATCCGGAGCGGATGAGTGACTCCGAGTACGACGTGGCCCGGGACCTGTTCCTCCGTCAAGGAAAGGCTCGGGAGGGGCTCGGTCATGCCCTCAAGGCCGTGGAGCTGAACGAGGACAACTCCGAGGCCGCCCACCTGGTCGCCCTCATCTATCTGGGGTTTTGCAGCAGCGAGGAAAAGGACGAGTGCCGCCTCGGCGAGGCCGAGAAGTTCGCCCGGGCCGCGATCGAGGCCAAGAGTGACTTCCGGGAGGCCAAGAACACCCTCGGCGTCATCCTCATCCACGAAAAGCGCTACGACGCTGCCATCCAGGTGCTCCGACCCCTGTCCGAGGACATCCTGTATCAGACCCCCGAGAACGCCTGGGGCAACCTCGGCTGGGCCTACCTCGAGAAGGGGCAGACCGACCTGGCCATCGATGCTCTGCGCCGGAGCGTGGCCGCCCAGCCCATGTTTTGTGTCGGGAATTACCGCCTGGGCGTAGCCCACGTCAAAAAGCACCACTTCACAGAGGCCGTCGAGGCCTACACCCGTGCGCTCGAGACGGAGGTCCCCGCATGCAATGGCCTGCAGGACGCCTACCTCGGCCGGGGTCAGGTGCTGCTCCGGCTCAAGCGGGTGGCCGACGCAACCCAGGACCTACAGAAGTGCAAGCAGCTCTCGGCGGCCACCGACGCCGGGAAAGAATGCAGCTCCATTCTCGCAAATCTCAAGTAACGTGGGCCCCCGCCCATGGAGACCGTCGGTCAACTACTCCGCCGCCAGCGCATCGAGAAGCGCATGAGCGTCGAAGAAATCTCGCGCTCGACGCGAATGCCGATGTCGAGCGTGGAGCGCATCGAAGCCGATCGTTTCGACGAGCTTCCGGGTGAAGTGTTCGTTCGTGGATTTCTGAAGGCTTACGCGCGTGCGGTGGGACTTTTGCCGGACGACGTTCTCGCTCGTTACACCTCCAGCCGTCGCGTGGCATTCGTCACGCCGCTGCCGCTTTCCACCTCGGTGGGTCGACCGGCGCGCGGTCGTCGCTATGGCGTTGCGCTCGCGTTCGTTCTCTTGCTGATCCTGTTCACGCTCGCGCTCAGCATCGTGCTCAAACCGCGTGGTGACGACATGCCGCAAGAGCTGTCTCGAGACGCGACCGGCGTCACGCTCGTGCGCTCTGCCTGAACGTGGCGGCGCGTCGAGGTCAGCGCGCGCACGAGAGTCACGACACTCGAGCGCTGCTCCTGAGACGCGTCGACTACGGCGATAGCGACCTCGTGCTCACGCTCTTCACCGAAGGGCTCGGACGCGTGTCAGCGCTGGCTCGCGGCGCACGAAAGAGTCGGCGCCGCTTCGGAGGAGTGCTCGAACCCATTCACACGCTCGTCATTCGGATTCATGAAACGAGTGGAGCCAACTTGCTCACGCTTCAGGAAGCTCGACTCGACGTGACCCGCATGCAACTCGTCGGTGAGCTCGCCCGCATGGAGGCGGCGGCGCGAGCGCTGCTCTGGGTTCGCAAGACTGCGCCGGTGCGCACACCCGAACCGAACGCGTGGCGCGTGCTCGAGTCGCTGCTCGACGAGCTCGACCAGCCCGATCGCGAGCCACGCCATGCCCTGGCCACCGCGGGCCTCGGACTGCTCGGCGCGTTCGGATGGGGCCTGGACCTCGAGCGCTGCGTTTCGTGCGGAAAACCTTGCCCCGACGGACGCTCGGCGCTGCTCGACGTGGCCCGGGGAGGCGTGATTTGTCGGGCGTGCGGGGGTGGGTCCCGCCGGCTCGACGCACGAAGTCGGAAGCTCTTCTTGGCGGCGAGCGCCGGCGAGCCGGTGGACCTGACGCCGTCCGACGTGGAAGCAGCCCTCGAAATCGTGGAGGCCGCCTTCCGCGTCCACGCTGGCATCGAGTGAGATATGCTCGCGTCATGGTTCTCGATGCCCGTTTGAGAAAGCTCGCAACGGGAGTGTCGGCGGGGGAAGCCGCGCACGCTCTCGCCCGAAGTCTACGACCCACCGAGCTTCTGGACGATCGCGCAAAATCCCAAGCCGCGGAGTTCGAAGCGACGCTGGAAGCGATGTTCTTGATGGCCGCCGTCGATGGCGTCATTCAACGAGAAGAGCTGGAGCAGCTCGCGGCGAGCTTCCAGGCCATCGTCGACATGTACAAGGTGAAGGGCCTGGAGCTTCAGTCGATGCTCGACCGCTTCAACGAAAAGCTCGCCCGTGATGGCTGGCGAGCGCGGCTCGATGCCGTTGCCCAGCGCATCACGTCACCGGACGCGCGAGCGTTCGCGTTTCGTTTGGCCGCCGGAGTCGCCTTCGTGGACGATCACGTTGCCCACGCTGAAGCCGCCGCGATCGAAGCCCTGTCCGGCGCCCTCGGTCTCGAGAAAGACGAGTCCCAAGAAATCCTCGACGACGTGCACGGCGAGCTGTTCGGCGATTAGCGGTAGGCACCGTGACCGGCGGCGAGCTCGTCGCCGAGGGTGATCAGAATCGACGAGCCAATCGATCGTGGTCTCGGGCGACGCGAGCGGCGCGGGCAAGAGCGCCGTCATCGAATCGCGATCGATGAGCAATGTCTCGGCGCGAGTGAATAGACGCTCGGCGATGGGACGAGCCTCCACACCGAGGCGACCGAGCCCGTCCGGCCTGAGCTCGCCAATCGAGCGGGGCGGGATACGAGCTCGGAGGTGCACGGTGATCCGGGTCTCGAGGGGGCGAATGCCCGTCCACTCGGTCACGATTTCGAGCCGACAGCCCGAAATCTCTCCCCGCACCGCCATGCGCGAAAGCTCGAGGCTCCCGCTGATCGAAGCCGCGAGGGCCGTCCAGCCGGCAACGTCGAAACCCTTGGGTGCGGGGATGTCCGCCCGCGCGACCGGCAAGGCCCGCGCAATGGAGAGGACGGAGTCGAAGAACCGCTCCATGCTCTTGACCGCCAAGCCGGCGCCCCGCATCTCGAGGCGGAGTTTGTCGTCGTCGATCGTTTCGACTTTGCTTCCCGAAAGAGCCGGGGCCAGGGCGCTCGCGAACGCTTCGAGCTGCTCGGTATCTCGAGCCGACAGACCGAGTCCCGAATCCCAGGGGGCGGGTTTGACGGAGCCAAGCAGACGCTTGATCGCACCGGTGCGCCCGCCAACGAGACCCAAACCGAGGGACGGATAGCGAAGCTCCGCCACGACGTAGACGCCCTTGCCTCCACGATGCTCACGTCGGATGGTGGCGTTCACCTCGCCGAGGCTTGCAACGAGCTCCTCGCCCACGAGCTCGAAACCCCGAGGCTCCGCAAGGGACTTCCACACCCGTTCCAATCGATCCGCCCCGACGACGGGCGGCGTTGCAGAACCATCGGACGGCTTTGCCTTGTCCCGAGCCGGCGAGACCTCGAGCGGGATCTGAAGCACCAAGTCCCGCGCGAAGCGACGGCGCCCCCGGACCTCGAGCACGTGGCGAACCTTCACGATACGACTGGAGAAGCTCGGGACGATCGACGGCAATCGCATGCGAAATCCCAGCGCCTTGCCCTCGACCGCATGCTCCGCATCGAGGTGCAGGCTGTAGCGCGCCATCTCTACCTCCTGCCGGCGCGACTGGATGAGGGACACCTCGTACACCAGAAGCGACACGTCGACTCCCGCGTAGCGAGCGTACTCGACGTTGCCGAGCGCGACCGCACCAACGAGCACCCCCCCGCTCTCGATCGCCGAATCCGCCAAGCTGACTTCCGCATGGGGCTCGGTGCCGATCGGACCATCGACCGCGGACGAATACACGGCAGGCGTGGGGGCACGGTCGCTCGCGGCGGGACGAAGTGTGACCGGAACGACGAACTCCTGCTTCCGATCGGGCCACCAGGGAATGTCGACCCGCACCTTCAGCGTGTAAGAGATGCTCGTCGCTCGACCTTGGTGCGACGGCGGCGCCCCCGCGGGCAGCTCGAATCGAATGCGATGCGTGGACTCACCCGGTTGGATCTCGCGCTTGTCCATCAAGCGTGCGCGCTGGGACACCAGGGACTCGCGCGCGTGCGTCGCGTACTGCCCGCTTCCGATGCTGGCGTGCTCGATGCCCACGAAGTCGACGTCGACGGACGTGACCGGAACCGCACGCTTGGCCGCGATCACCAGATTGGACACGAAGCTCTCGCCCGGATGGATGTCGTGGGGAAGATAGAGCTTGAGCTTCGGACGAGACTTGAGGAGCGCCATCGCCGGGGACAGCGACACTATTCCAAGCTCGCCCATCCGTCAGCGATTTGCCCGGGGGCCGCGGCCGGTGTACCTCGGTCGCGCGGGCCGGCGGCAGTCGAATGACCGATAGTGAGGCAAGCAGCCAGGGAACCGGCGAGTCCGAGCGCAAGAAGATCACCGGACGCGCCGGCATCGTTGCCGCCGGCACTCTCGCCAGCCGCCTCCTCGGGCTCGTGCGGGATCAGGTTCTGGCTGCGATCTTTTCCCGAGCGGTCACCGACGCGTTTTTCGTCGCCTTCACGATCCCGAACGTGCTCCGGCAGCTCCTGGCCGAGGGCGCCGTCCAGAACGCCGTCTTGCCGGTGCTGTCCAAGACCAAGGAAGAGGAGGGCGACGAGGCAGCGCGCCAATTGTTCCGAGTGCTCCGGGGCCTGTCGCTACTCGTGCTCGTGGCCGTCACGGTCGCGGGCGTGGCGTTCGCTCCCCAGCTCGTCGACCTCTTTGCCGGGGGGTTCCGTTCCGAGCCCGGCCAATTCGAGCGCACGGTCGGCCTCACACGCTGGGTGTTTCCCTACATCTTTTTCATGGGCACGGCGGCCCTCGGCGTCGCCGCGCTGAACGTGAATCAACGGTTCGTCGCAACCTCGTTCGCGCCGGGCCTGCTGAACGTCGCATTCATCGTGTGCGCTCTGGTCGGTCCGATGTGGCTCGATGCGCGCGGTTGGGACCGGGAGCTCGCTCTCGCCGCCGGAGTGCTCCTGGGCGGCGCGCTCCAGGTGGTCGCCCAATGGCCGAGCCTCCGGGCGATTGGATACTTCTCGGCGCCGAGCTTCTCGCTGTCGCATCCAGGAGTGCGGGAAGTCCTTCGCCGCATGGGTCCGGTGCTGTTCGGGCTCGGCGTCTACTACGTGGATGTGGTGTTGGCGCGGCGCTTTCTCTCCGAGCTCGGGATTGGCGCTCAGAGCTATTTCGGCTGGGCGCTCCGGCTTTGCGATTTTCCCCAGGGGATCTTCGTGATGGCGCTCCAGACCGCGACCTTGCCGAGCCTCGCTCTGTTCGTCGCGCGAAACGAGCTCGACGAGGTGGCCAAGACGTTCGCGTTCGGCATGCGACTCGCGCTCTTCGTTGCGATCCCGGCCACGGTGTTGTTCGTTTCGCTGTCCGAGCCCATCATCGTCACGCTCTTTCAACGTGGCGCGTTCGATGCCCTCGCCGCGCACGAGACGGCCAAAGCTCTCGCGGCCCAGGGTCTCGGGATCTGGATGGTCGCCGCCGTGCGGCAGCTCGTCTCGGTGTACTACGCGCTGGGCGATACCCGCACGCCGGTGGTGGTCGCGGCGCTCGATCTCGGTGTCTTCATCGGGCTCGCGCTGCTCTTGCGCGGGCCACTGGGACACGTTGGAATTTCTCTGGCCGTGAGCGGAGCGAGCGCAGCGCAGATGACGTTGCTGTGGTTGCTTCTGCGACGGCGACTCCCGTCGACTCGCTTCGGCGAGATTGCAGGGAGCGCCCTCCGAACCATCGCAGCCTGCATCCCCGCCGGCGTTGCCGCGTACTTCGTCGCGCGGATGCCACGCTTCCTGATACCCGACGGGGTGCTGGTCTCCGGGAGGGCGACGATCCTGGGTCGCTTGCTTCCCGGGATCTCCGGCGGGTTGGTCTTCGTGCTCGTCTTCTTCGCCGCCGGCGTTCTCGTCTCGTCCAAGGAGCTCGAAGCTCTTGGCCGCGCGATCCGACGTCGTCGCTCTCAGTAAGGAACGGCTACGCTCTCGGGCTCGGGGAGCTCCCGGCCGCAATCCCCATACAGCGCGTATTTGTGGGGAGTGCCCGGAAGCTCGAAGCGCCAGGCCGGCCCCGCGCGGGAGCGGTAGTACTCGATGCGGGCCATTCGATTTTCGGTGCACCGTTCTTCACCGCATGGGCCCACACGTCGGCCAGGGTGCACCGCGGCTCTGGAAGCGCGTCAGTGTGCTGCGCCGGACAGGGGTAGTCCGTGATGTCGGGATCGGCGACGAGACCTTCGCTTCGAAGATGCACGGTCTGCTTTCCGCAGTAGTGGCGGCGGGGCAAGCTTCCCGGTTCTCGCGGTGGTTGGGCGCCCTGCCCTTCCGCGCTCTGGAACACGTAGCGCGCGCGACCCGGTCCTTCGCTGAGATCGATTGTCCCGTCACTGCGCACGCCTTCGATCGTGATATTTCTGAGAATCGGCCGGCGCGTCACCGCTCGGGCGCCGTTCAAGCTCTTGAGAACGTCCACATTCGTCGGAAACCCCACCACGCCACCGACCGTCGGCGGCCCGGGCGGCTCAGCGACCTCGGGACGGGATGCCTTCTTCGCCCAGAGCGAGATGCCGAGACCGATGACGAACGCGATGATCAGGATCGCGAGGCCGGTCACGCGATCGCGACGCCGTGCCACTTCGAGCTCGTCGACGACGTGCTGCCGATCCCCGCCAGCGCTCGGGGGCGCAGCGGAAGTAACGGGGCCGACGGCTGCCTCTTCCGGAGCCGGCTCGGCAACTGGGTCCGGCTGCTTTTCGCTCTCGCCGAGCGGCTCGCTCACGGGCGGGGGATCGCTCATGGAGGGCCCCTATATCACGAAGTACCTGGGGGATTGCGAGCCTTGGGGGAGCGCGCTACTACTCGCTCCCGCTTCGGGCGCATAACTCAGCGGTAGAGTGCGACCTTCACACGGTCGAAGTCACAGGTTCAAATCCTGTTGCGCCCACCACGCCTCGCTAGATTCTTCTCCGTTGCCTCGCGACATGGCTTGCGGGGACCCGCTACGCCTCGCCAACGTTTCGTTTCCGTGGGCTTGCTCTCCCGAAATGCGGCTGCCGGGAGCCTGACGCATGCCGAGCGACCCGCCCAGCTCATGATGGATCACTCCCTCAGTGGTATCGTGAGCGTCAGGCGGAAGCCGCAATCGTCGCGCTCGAGCTCCGAAGCGCCTCCGAGCCGACGGCAGGTCGTGAGCGCGACGGCGAGCGCCAGCGCTTCGGGTGTCGAATCGCGTGCGTTGAACCAGGGTTGGGCGAGCTCCCGAATGGATCGCGCGGAGATGGGCGCGGAGCTCGACGACAGCCGCAAGGATAGCTGCGATTCGGATGCTTCGGCGTGGAGATCGACCCGTCCGCCGGAATCGGCGCGCTCCACACCGAAGCGCGCCATCGCCAAGAGGAGCAGGAAACCTTCTGGATACGGAATGCGGAGCTCGCCGGTGGAAAGCTCGAGGGTGACATTGCGCTCGCGAATGCGGCCCGAGAGCATTCCGCGAACTTTGTCGGCGGAGGGCTGGGCCGACACGACGAGAGCGATGTGCGGGGCGTCCGCGGTTCTGCCGAATTCCACGCTGCGGGTGAGCATGTGATCCATCGCGTGCACCTTGGCGACGATCGTCTGCGCGCTGGCTCCGGCGCCGCTGCCTTCCAGGAGCTCGGCGTGACCGAGCACCACGTTGAGCGGAGTTCCGAGCTCGTGTGCCACTGAGCGAACGGCGCAATCCCAGGCGGCCGCGCGCTCCGCAGCCAGTAGCAGCAATAATTCTTCCTCGTCGATCACGTCCGGCCTCGGTGCGTCGCGGTTCGCTGCTTTGGTCGCGGCTCGCGCCCGGAGCAAGCGTGATCCCATCTTTCAACATTCCGCGAGGTCTGCCAATGAGCGGACAGGATCGAACGCGCTCGTGGTCATCGTGGCAAAACGCATCAACGCGCCAAGACGTTGCACACGCGGTCGGACGTTCAGCCCAATGTCGCGGGGAAGATCCGGGATCGACGGGCATGTCATTTGCAGCCAGCGCGGACATGGTCCTCCCATGCTGGGATCTCGGCATCTCCCGTTAGAAGGCTTGGTCGTCGGACAATGCATCTGACGCGGGCTAGACTGTCTTTCACCAACCACGTGATGGGTGAGGATTTGCAACGAAAGCGCGGGCTCATCCTGCTCGCGGACGACGACGCCGATTTGCGCTCGTATCTCGCGCGGCTGCTCGAGCGCAGCTGGGACGTGAAACAGGTCGCCGACGGCGAGGCGCTTCTGTCGCTCGCCAGGAGCGAGAAGCCCGACCTCGTCCTGAGCGACGTCATGATGCCGAAGCTCGACGGGCTTGAAGTGCTCTCGGCGCTGCGCTCCGACGAACGCACGCGCGATCTGCCGGTGATCCTGCTGTCCGCGCGCGGGGGCGACGACGCGCGCATCGAAGGGCTGGCCGCTGGCGCCGACGACTACCTGATCAAGCCCGTCTCGGGTCGTGAGCTCAGTGAACGGATCTCGCTGGCCGTGGAGCTGTCTCACGTGCGCGCGCTGCTCCGGCGCGCCGAGCAAGATGCGCAGGAGCGTGTCGAGCTTCTGCACCGCGTGATGGCCGGGCTTTCGGCCGCCAAAACATCGAACGAAGTCGCGAACGTGATTCTCGAGTCCGCGCTACCCGCGTTCGGTGGCGACTACGCGTTCGTCTACCTCGTCGAAGGGGACGAGCTCGTGCTGGTGCGGCAACGAGGAATGCCCGGCGCGCTCGAGGACTCTCTGCCTCTCGACTCGCCGTACCCGAGCGTGGTCGCGCATCGCGAGCGTGAGCTCGTGGCGATCGATTCTCCCGAGGAGTATCAGCGGCGTTTTCCGGAAGCGTTCGAGAAGTTTTCACCCGTGACGGGCGTCGCGTCGTTCGTTGCGGCGCCCTTGATCGAAACGAATGGGAAAAGTCTCGGAGTGTTCGGCGTGGCGGCGCGGCGGCCCCACGCCTTCACCAAGGATCACGAGGCGTTTCTGGAAAATCTGGCGGGACTGTCCGCGCAGGCGCTCGAGCGAGCCCACCTGTACGACGACGAGCGACGGGGCCGGCTGGCCGCGGAGCGACTCACGCTGTTGCTCGATTCGTCCGAGGTGATCGGACATTCCACGGACTGTGACGTGACGGCGGTGGATCTCGCCCGTTTCCTGGTGCCGGCGCTCGGCGATTGGGTGACGATCGCCCTCGCGCTGGACGGCGGAGCGCCTCGGGTCGTGGCCTCCGAGCTCGACAAGGGCATGGCCTCCGCGCTCATCGAGCGCGTCCGCGACCGCTTTGCCACCACGCCGCAGGCACCGGGCGCGGAGCAATGGGTCCTCGAGACGGGACGCCCCGCGCTGCACGTCGTCGACCCCTACCCCACCGAGAGTCATCGCACCGGGCTGCAGGTTTTCGAGCTGTCCCCCGAGCTCGGTATCGAGAGCATGATGATCGTTCCGCTCACGGCGCGGTCGCGCCGGCTCGGAGCGCTCACGCTGGCCTCCGTCGATCGCTCGTACGATCGCAACGACGTGGCGGTCGTCCTCAAGGTCGCCTCGCGCGCCGCGCTCGCGATCGACAACGCGCACCTCTTGAGCGAGCTGGCCCGGCGCGCCGATGCCGAAGCCAAAGCGCGTCTGGCGGCCGAGGAGTCCACGCGGCAAAACGCGCGTCTGTATCTCGAGGTCGAGTCCGCCGTGCAAGCGCGCGAGGAGATCATGGCGATCGTGGCCCACGATCTCAGAAATCCGCTCGGCCTGATCTCGATGGCCGCCGCCATGCTCCATCAGTGGTCGGGCCTCGACCCGAAGGGTGAACGAATTCGCGGCGTCGCCGATCGCATCCTGCGCGCGAGCCGGCGCATCGAAGGGCTGATCTCCAACATCCTGGATGCCGCCCGCATCGAGAGCGGCCCGCTGGAGATCGAGACTCGTGCCGTGTCCGTCTGGTCGCTGATCGAGCAAGCCAGAGAGATGGTCCTTTTCAACGCGGAGTCGAAGGGGATCACGCTCGATGTCGCTCCGGTGCCCGAATCGCTGGTCTTGAGCTGCGACGAAGACCGCATCTTGCAGGTTCTGTCCAATCTGCTCGGCAATGCCATCCGCTTCACCGAATCGAACGGCACGATCAGCCTGCGTGCGGAGCTCGACAGCAGCTCCGTTCGCTTCACGGTCGCCGACACGGGCGCCGGGATCGCCCCCGAGAACGTGGGACGCGTGTTCGAGCGGTACTTCCGCGGAGCCGTGAACGATCGACGCGGTACGGGTCTCGGCCTGTACATCGCCCGAGGGATCGTCGAGGCCCACGGCGGTTCCATCTCCGTGTCGAGCGAGCTCGGAGTGGGCAGCCGCTTCCAGTTCGAGCTGCCGCGGGCGGGCGCCGACCCGTCGTGAAGCCGCCAAACTAGGCGCCGCCATTGGGGATTTCGAGCGGGGTCGGTTCGGAAAAACCGAAGCCATTGCGCGACTTAGGCATAGCGAGCTATCCACGCGCATGGACCCCGTCGTCATCATCCTCGAGGACGACGAGGATTTTCGCGAGCTCGTATCGCTGGCCCTCCGTCACGAGGGCTTCCAGGTGGAAGATTTCGCGACGGAAGAAGCCGCGATGGCGTTCGTCGAGGGCAACGCCGCGCGCGTCTCGGGGATCGTCGCCGACGTTCGTGCTCGAAGCGGGTGACGGCTTGGAAGTGTGCCGGCGCCTCGGCGCGCTCAATCCGAACGCGCGCATCGTGGTGCTCACCGGAGACAACCGCGTTCTGCGGGACGCCGCCAACGCGGGCTACGTCGCGTTGCTCAAGCCCACCGCCATGGCGGTACTGAGTCGAGCTCTGCGCGGGCAAGCTCCTCAGCGCTGAACCAGTGACAGGGCTCCGTTCGCTTCCGGAGGCCGGGGCGACTGCACGGCAGCTATCGCCACGGCTCCCCGGGGATCGGCGAGGGAACGGACCAGGTTGCCGACGTTACCCAGCCGATACCAGCGTGACGTTCGAGACGTCACCGTCACGACGAATGCCGTAGCCGGCGGCGATCAGCCACACCTCGGCCGACTCGGGAGCGTAGGCCCCGTGACCGGCAAAGTCCGCTCCTCGTCCGTGATCGGTGGTGACCAGGAGCGTCGTGCGCCTGCCTTCCGCTTCGTAGGCCGCAAGCACGCTCGCCACCTCACCAACCACGCGATCGGCGACAACGAGTGCCTCGAGATATCCGCGGTAGTCGTTCTTGTGAGCTAGCTCGTCTGTCTCGCCCAGGCTCAGAAAGACGAAGCTCGGACGCTTCTTCATCAGATAGTGCAGGGCGATCGTCGCAGTGACCGTGTCCCGACGAAAATCACCGGAACCGGGCGCCGGACCCGCGCTTCGTCCCTCACGAACGAGGTCGCGACCGACGGCATCGAAGCCGAGCTCGTCGATGTTCCATCCGTGCGTGCGACCGGTCGAAACGATGGCGCTGTCCGCCGGGCCCACCGCGCGACCGATGACGTCCCAGGAGGAGATCACGGCGACGTCGCCCGGGCGAGCCGCTAGCTCGCCGACGACGGTGCGGCGCGAGATCGCGGCGCAGCCGTTGTTCATGCAGCCACTCGCCTTGCCCGACAACATTTCCAGGTAACCCGGGAGCGACACGAAGTTCGGACCGCTGGCGGCGATACCCGTCCCGTCGGCACCCAGCGCGACGCCTTGCGCCGCGAGCGCGTGCAGATTCGGCAAGAGCTCGTCGGCACTCAGCACTTCTTCGGCGCGAAACCCCTGGGCCTCGGCGCGAGATCCTTCGACGCCGTCGAACACGTCTTGCCAGCGAACGCCATCGATCGCCACGAGCACGATCGTCTGCGGACGCGATTGGTCGACCTCGTCACCGAGCGGCTGAGGAGCGACGAGCAGCGGCGCCGGCAGGAGAGCTGGCTTTCCGAGTTCCGGCGTGCAGCTCAGAGACGAGACCAGAACGCCGAACAGCGACATGCGAATGAATCGGGCGGCGACTTTCAATCCCAGTCTCACCAACGACGTACATTCACGATCCGGGCCAGGTTCACTGCCGCTCGATCAGGCGCACAACCAGCGCACGGCGGGTCATCACGCCACAGCGAGACGCCGACGCGCGCGCAGATTCACTGGATCGCGCGCGCGAGCTTGGCGATGGTGCGAACCGTTTTCCGCTGCGCCGGAATCAATCGCCGTTCCACGAACGAACGCTCGTCGTCGGGAAGATGCTCGATGTCGATCAAGTAGTCGCGCAGTCCGTGTTCTTCCCCGTCGTGCAAGATCGCCAGCGCCGCGCCAGAGCTGATCATCGCTGCGGTTCCCTCCAGCGCATGCGCGAACGTTCCCCACGGTCCCGAGCCCGGCGGAACGACGCCGCCGCGCTGACGGATGCGGTGATCGAGGATCCGAACTCGCTCGCGATGGGATTGACGAAGCGCTCGCAGCTCCGGAGCGAAGCGCGCGAGATCGCGGGAATGAAGTGCCGTCGTGTAGCACTCCACCGCTGCCGCCTCGCCGCGATAGAACGAACAGAGCTGCAGGACCGTGTGGACACCGACCTCGGTTGTCGTGGACATGGGGTCCTCCTTGCCCACGACGCTGCATCGACCGTGCCCGGGTGGGCTCGGCGGCGAGGCAAACTGACACAGCGACGCGATCCTCCACCACTCGTCGGGGCAGTGAAGCGGGAGGCACGCGGGTTGCACCTGGTCGGCACACGAAAAGAGGCAAAGCATGCAGCGACGAGAACAGCGTCCCCACCTCACCCAGAACGGCCAGTGGCGCCCCGCCGACGATTCCGCCGGCGCTGGCGGCTCGTTTCGAGGACTCGGACCGCGGGGGTACGTGCGCTCGGATCGAAGCATTTACGAGGACGTGAGTGACCGTTTGCTCGACGACCCCTACGTCGACGCGAGCGAAGTCACGGTCGAAGTGAACGAGGGCGTCGTCCGGCTGAGTGGAACGGTTGCCGACCACCACATGCAGGTCCTCGCCGGAAACATCGCTGAACAGTGCGCGGGCGTGGTGTCGGTCCAAAACGGCATCACCGTGCCCGACGCAACCCAGGGCTGACCCGCGGCACGTGACTTGCTCCGTCGGTCACGATGAGCGAAGCCCCCACCGTCGTCGTCGCCATCAGTCTGGCGGCCGGCATGGCCACGCAGCTCCTGGCGATTCACAGTCGAGTCCCGGGCATCTTGCTGCTGCTGATGATGGGCGTTTTGCTCGGTCCCGACGTGCTCGGTTGGGTCGAGCCACGCGCGCTCGGTAGCGGCCTGGCGAGTATCGTCGACTTCGCAGTCGCAATCGTCTTGTTCGAGGGCAGTCTGAATCTGAATCTGACGCGCTTGACTCATCAGGCGCTTCCCATTCAACGTCTCGTCACCGTCGGCATCGTGGTGGCCGGCGTCGGCATCACCCTGGCGAGCCACTGGATCCTCGGCTGGAGCTTTCGGCTGTGCGGCTTGTTCGCCGCTCTGACGGTCGTGACGGGTCCGACCGTGATCAATCCGCTGCTCAAGCGCGTGCGCGTGGACGCGTCGGTCGCGACCGTGCTGGAGGCCGAGGGGATCTTCGTCGACGCCATCGGCGCGGTCCTGGCCATGGTCGCGCTGGAGGTGGTGTTGACCGCGCCGGGCGTGGAGTGGGGTCCGATCCAGTTCCTCACTCGCGTCGGGCTCGGTGCCCTGACCGGTGGGGCGGGCGGGCTGGTCATCATCGCCATGTTTCGCAATCGCAGCGTGGTGCCGCGTGGGCTCGAGAACGTGTCGACGCTGGCGCTCGCCGTGCTTTTGTTCGTCGTATCCAACCGCATCATGGGCCAGAGCGGCATTGCCGCGGTGATCGCGGCGGGAATGGTGGTGGGCAGCCGGCGACCGCGCCTGTGGCGCAAGCTCCACGACTTCAAGGAGCAGCTCACGGTGCTGCTGCTCGGACTCGTGTTCATCCTGCTCGCCGCGAGTGTTCGCGTGAAGGACATCGTCGGACTCGGCTGGGCCGGTTTCGGTGCCGTCGCGGCCATCGTGTTCGTGGTGCGCCCGATTTCCGTGTTCGCGGCCACGATTCGCACCGGGCTTTCCTGGCAGCAGCGCACCTTCATCGCGGCCATGGGTCCGCGGGGAATCATCGCGGCGGCCGTCGCGGCTTACTTCGGCAGTGCGCTCGCGCGCCGCGGGATCGCGGGCGGCGTGCAGCTCGAGGCGCTGGTGTTCTTGCTCATCGCGACCAGCGTCGTCTCCGCGAGCGTCTTGTGTCATCCGCTCTCGAAGCTCCTCGGTCTCGAGCTCGACACCCGCGACGGATTCGTGATTTTCGGCGCCAATCCGCTGGCGCTGTTCGTGGCGCGTCTGCTGGATCGATCCGGGCAGAGCGTCCTGTGCGTCGATTCGGATCCCGACGCCTGCCGCGCGGCCGAGAGCGCCGGCCTGCGGGTCGCTCACGGCAACGTGATGGACGAGATCACGCTGCGTCGTCTGGACGTGGGAAGGCGAGCCGGAGTGATCGCTCTCACCAAGAACGATGGCATGAACTTCCTGTTTGCCGAACGGGTGCGCGAGCTGTCGGCCGAGACGCCGATTCTGGTCGCGCTGTCGGCGAGCGATAGCAAGATCACGGCCGAAATGCTGGAGCTCGTCGGCGCGCAACTCTTCAGCGGCGTGCGCTTCGATGTCGGGCGCTGGAGCCGCTGGATCGACGAAGGTTCGACGGACCTCGTCAAGTGCCTGCCCGAAGAAGCGGCGACGATCCGCCCGGCGGGGCTCGGCTCGCATGCCGAGCGGCTGGCGTTGCCGCTCGTGGGGATCGAAACCCGGGGCGCTCGCCCCTACGACGGAGTCACGTCGCGCTCACTGACCAGCGTGTACGCGTTGCTGTTCGCGCGGCGAACGAGCGACGCGGTCGACTCGCTGCGCGAGCGTGGGCTGGTGACCGAGCTTCGCAAGTCGCTTTCGAGCACGCTCGAAAGTACGGGGATGAAGGCCACGACGCTGCTTTTCGCCGTCCTGATCTCGGGCTTCGGGATCAGCCAGACCGGTTGCGATCTGGATGGAACCTCGGGCTCGTCAGGAACGGGCGGGGCTGTCGACTCGGGGGCCGGCGGAAGCTGCGGCGGATCGGGCGGCAGCGCTGGAATCGGCGGATCGGCCGCGGGCGGCAGCGGCGGCGAAGACACGGGAGGCTTCGCGGGGCTGACGGGCCTCGGCGGGGTCGGCGGCGGATTCGCGGGTCAGCCCGGTTTCGGCGGTTTCGGTGGCGGAGCGGGCTTCGGGCTCAGCGGCTTCGCGGGCAGCTTCTGATTCAGGGAACCACGCTCTGCTCGGCGGTCTCGTCTGTTGGCGGCACGGCGGCGGGCAAGAGAAACGGCGGCGCGTCGATCACGGCTCCGTGCGCGTCGTGCCAGACACCTTCGGCGTAGAGCAGCCCGCCCCGCCGCGTGTAACGGATCTCCGGACGGCAGTAGCTGACTCCCTCCCCCGGCAGTACCCAACCACCACGCTTCCCCACCCAGTAACGCCCACGCCAGATCCAGTGTCCGTCCACCCAGACCGCGTCGTCGCGAGGATGCTCCGAAACGATCTCCACGACGGCGGCGGGCGGCGGATAATCGACGGCGACGAACTCGGGCTCGGGATGGACTCCGAACACGGGAGCAGGTTGACCGCTCGAGCATCCGACGAACGCCGCGACGCACGCGAGCCAGAGCAAACGCTTCACCATCGACGCTACCAGCAGGACCCGCGCCGTGGCTCGTGGTTTGCACCGGTCGCTGTGTGAAGTCCTTTTCTTGGCTGTCTCGTCCAGGGAGTCGAGGCGTTCTGTCTCGTTCGTGGCGAATGGTCGCTATCATGATGCTGACTCATTCCTGCCTCGCGTGTGCCTCGATTCCTCGAGGGAAATTCGCCATCGATCACGTCGACGTCGAGGGCAACGACGCGGTCGGCCGCCGCCTCTTTCCCGTCGAATCCATCGAGCGCTACGACCCGTCGGGCCGGATCGCCGTCGACCTGAAGCTCGCCCGCCCGTCGAGCCTCGCTCCGCCTCAATGCGTCGTCTTGCGCTTGGGTGATTCGGCTGGCTCTCTTGCTGCTGCTGCCCGGCGTCTTGGCGGCGTGCCTCACCTTGTGAGCCACGTTCGCGAGAGCCTCGTCCGCCTTTTCCCGCCATTTCTTCTTGCGGGACGGCGGCCTTGCCGCGTTGCCTCGTTTCGCCTTCTTCATGGAACCTCGCCCTCGCGAGTACCGCTCGGTTCCAGGGCGTCGCCCTGCAGGAACGTCGTCGAACAGCGATGGGTCATGCAGGGAACTCTGCAACGCTCGTGCCGCTACTTTACCGGTTCCACGGCGTCAGCGGGCGGGGTCGGCTCGGCGGGCGCCGGCTCCTCGAAGACGAAGCTCGGTTCGATCGTCGACGGCAGCGTCATTTCTTCGCTCGGCTCCGAAGCCAATTTTCGTTCCTTCTTCTTCATCTGCTTCATCACGATCTTCCGCTGGGGCGCTGCCGGCGCTGGGACCACGGCGCTCCCTACGCGGGCCGGGGGCACGCTCTGCCTCGGCGTCACGAACGCCGCTGTGGGCACGAGCGCGCGCCGCACCGGAGCTTCGTCCACGAACGCGGGCGCCGAGGGCGGCGGACCGAGCTCGTAGCGAACGTACTCGACGACTCGATCGTAACCGACCCACCAGGTCCATGCGCCTCCCGCCAAGAGCGCGAGGCCGGCGCCCACCGCGAGCACCTTGGGCCAGCGACGGGGAGCGAGACCGGAGATCTGCGACAGCTCGGCGCTCACGTCGAGATTCGATTCCGTCACGGCCCCGCCTTCCGCCTCGGGCGTGACCAGAACCGAGATGGAGGACGGAACCAGCTCGAGCACCGGTCGCGGCCCCGAGGGACGGCCGCTGCCGCCGTGCACTTCGAGCGCGTCTTGGAGCGCGCGAGACAGCTCGAGCACGTCCGAAAATCGCAGGTTCGGATCGCGCTCGAGGCAGCGCGAAACGATGGCGTCGAGCTCCGGCCAGATGCCAGCGCAGACGGATCGGAGGGGACGCGGGTCTTCGGTCAGCACCTTAGCGCAGATCTCGGTCACCGTCTGGCCGTCGTAGGCGGGCTCACCGGAGACCAGCTCGTAGGCTACGGCTCCGAGCGACCAGATGTCGGCGCGGTGATCCAGATCCGGGCGCGCGCGCATCTGCTCGGGAGCCATGTAGGTCGGAGAGCCCACGCCGCCCGCGAGCGTGAGGTTCGGACGGAACGGAGTCAGGCTCTTGGCAATTCCGAAGTCGAGCACCTTGAGCTCGATCACACCGTTGACCGACCTGCACAGGAACAGATTGTCGGGCTTCAGATCGCGATGGACGATTCCGTGAGCATGAGCGTCGGCGAGCGCAGCGCAGGCCTCAATCAAGTAGCGAGCCGTTTCCGCATTGGAAAGCACACCTCGCTGCAAGCGTGCGCTCAGCGACTCGCCCTGCAAGTACTCCATCACCAGGTAGGGTCGGCCGTCGTTCATGCGGCCGAAGTCGAACACCTTCGCCACGTGACTCGTCGTGAGCTTGGCGGCGTTGCGCGCTTCACGGACGAAACGTTCGTACGTGGAATCGTCGTCCAAAAGCTCCCGACGCATCGTCTTGACGGCAACGTCGCTGCCGAGCTCGAGATGCACCGCTCGATACACGACGCCCATTCCGCCCCAGGCCAGGAGCTCCTCGACGCGATAGCGGCCGTCGACGATCGTCCCGGGCAGCAAAACGTCGTCCCTGAAGTCCAAGTCACTCGCCTGCATGACCCGCGGTCGTGCAAGAGCTGGGCCGCCGATTTCGCTGCCGGAAACGCCACGAACCGCAGCCGCCCGAGCAGGACCTGTTGGTCGCATGTGGCAGAGCGCCACGCATGGTGTCTTGGTACGATCGAGCCAGTGCGCGGAGCCTGGTCGCTCGCTTTCCTGTGCGCGACAGGGTGCGCGAGCTCGAGCACCTGCATCTGGGTCCTCCTCGATCACGACACGAGGCAAGGGGCACCGCCAGGATCGGTGCCCGTGCTGGCTGGAGCTGCGGTTGCCACATCCGTGCCAGAGGCCGAGCGCGACCTTTCGACGAGCTGGCGCGTCGCTCGCCCGTGCGTGCGCGCACGCCGCTTCATCCTGACTCGCCACGACTGAAGCAGTTCGCCTCACGCACAGTCGTCGCGCACGATTTCATCGAGGGGTTTGTCGGGATCGAACAGCACGCTGGCGAGGCCCGGTCGCTCGCCGCTCGTTTCCAGCATGCAGGGATGCACCCGCAAGCGGGAGCTCCAGGAACGCACCTCGGCATCGAGCGCCTCGACCAGACGATGCCGATCGGCGAAGCGGGCGTGGCTCTTCTGTCCGGCGTGATGGGCGACAAGCCGCGCGCGAAGCTCTCCGATGGCTGTCGCCCGGGGATCGTCGGCCGGAAACTCCCACGTCAGCTCGAGCTCGGAGTCGACACTCATGCTCCGATTCGTGAGATTCGCCGAGCCCACGCACAGCACGCGATCGTCGACGATGAGTAGCTTCGAGTGAACGTGGATGGCTTCGCGGATCTCGGCATCGTCGCCGGCGATTTCAACGCTCGCCCGCGCGACCCTGCGTATCGCCTCTTGAAGCAACGGCTCGCCGACGCCGGACCGCTCCGCACCTGGCCTTCGTGGTGGCCGCTCTTCGCGATCGACCACGTGTTCGCCACGCCCTCGACGATCTTGACGTCGCCGCGCGTGGTGGCCAGCCGCCTCGCGCGCATCGCGTCCGACCACCTGCCACTGGTGGTCGAGCTGGAGCTGCCGATCGGCTGATTCTACGACGTCTTCGCGCGTGAACGCTCGAGATGTCCTCGCGCCTTGCGCGCCAGATCGTCGTAACCGTCGCGGATCTGGTCGAGCTCGGCTTCGTCCAGGTTCTCGAGATCGAGCAGGGCGTTGTGCGCCGCACGGGTCGCGCGGAGCAGCTCGTCGATCTTCAGATGTAGCGCTTCGGAGTCGCGATTTTGCGTGTTCTGGATCAAGAACACCATCAGGAACGTCACGATGGTCGTTGCCGTGTTGACCACGAGCTGCCAGGTATCGCTGAACCCGAACAGCGGTCCGGATAGCGCCCAGCTGCCGAGCACGATCAGGGCGCCCACGAACGCGCTCGGGCGACCCGCGAGCCGCGCCGTCGCCTGAGCGAATCGGGTGAACCACGAGCGGCCCGCGAGGGAAACGTTGGGCGTGTGCATCGGGGTCCTTCCAGGCGGGACAGAAGCAATCCGGATGCCACGGCCGGCGTGTGAGGCGGAAATGTCACCGGCAGGTTCCTTCGTGGCAGTGGTCACGGCTCGGGACGAATTCCCTTGGGGTTTCCGGCGGCGGGGTCCGGTACGACACTTGCTCCGCGGCCGGCATGGCGAGCACTCGCGCCCATGCGCACCAGGTCATCTCCGACAAGTACGAGCTACTGCGCGTGGTGAGCTCGGGCGGGATGGGCTCGGTCTGGGTGGCCCACAATCGTGCGCTCGACAATCACGTCGCCATTAAACAGCCCGTCTTGACAGCGATCGTGCCGTCGCGTCAGGGACGGCGCGTGGTTCGTCGGCTCGACACCGAAGCCTACCGGTGCCGCAACGTCATCGAGCGTTGGTTCGGACGCGTGGCGAGGGCAACGAGCTCGAACGCATCGAGAGCCCGAGGCCGCTCCGGCGCGACCTACCACGACTTCGCAAGAAGAGCCGTGCGTTGAGCCGAAAGAAGCTCGGCTCGACAATCGGCATCGAGCGCGACAGCGCCTGCAAAGACTCCATCAGCGCATCGGCAACGTACGCCAACAGAAAGAGCTTCGGCTCGACACCCGAGAAGGGTGGCGTTGGCAAAAACTGTCAACACGCTTTAGTGCGGCAACTCGTCACGGCGAGCAGCGCGCCTGCGTGCTGTGGCAATCGGGTGAAACGGGGCAATCCGCTGCGCGAGGGACGGCGATTTTAACGGTTTTTCCGCGCAAAGACTGGCCTGGTTGTTGCTCCCCCACAGAGCGTATCGCCGAAGGAGGAAATGATGATCCGTTCGTTAGCCACCGGCGCGCTGGCATTCGCATTCGTCGCCTGCGGTGCAAGTGCGCTTCCGCCCGCGAAAGTCGCCGACACGCAGTCTTCGATCAGCGCGGCAGACGCCGTCGGAGCCCAGCAAAATCCGCAAGCCGCGCTTCATCTCAAGATGGCGCGCGATCAACTGGCGCAAGCCCGACAACTCTTGAACGACGGCCAGGACGACGCCGCACGACTGGTACTGCAAAAGGCCCAGGCCGACGCCGAGCTCGCGCTGATCATCAAGCGCGAGGCGGACGAGAACGCGAAGGTGCAAAAGGCGCGTACCGACACCGAAGCTCTTTCCAATTCGACGCAGTGAGCGTCGCACAGGTGACCCCATGAGACTCTCTCATCTACTCTGTCCCCTCACTCTGGCGCTGGCGTACGGTTGCGCCACCACCGGGCCGTCGCCCGCGCTGATCGACGCTCGACGCGCTTACGACGACGCGCGGAGCTCCGAAGCAGCGACCTATTCGCCGGACAAGTTGCTCTCCGCCAAGCAGGCGCTGGAGCAAGCCGAGCGCGCGCATTCCGACGACCCCGGTTCGTTCAAGGAAACGAGCCTGGCCTACGTCGCCGAGCGCAAGGCGATGTACGCCAAGGTCTACGGAAACTACGAAAAGGATCGCCGTGACGAAACCGCCGCCGCCGACGCCTATCGTCAAAAGCAGGACGACCTGCGGCGCGCCGCCGAAAAAGACGCGAGCGAAGCCCACAAGTCCCTGGTAGCGACCTGGAGCAACCTCTCCCAGGCTCGCCGCGAGATCGCGTCCCAGCAAGGTGAGCTCGCCGCCGAGAAAGACGCGCGCGAGAAGGCCGAAAAGAAGCTCGCCGCCGCGATGGAAAGCCTGTCGAAGATCGCGCAGGTCAAGGAGGAGCAGCGGGGCGTCGTGATCACGCTCGACGGCTCCGTGCTGTTCGTGACCGGCAAGGCGGAGCTGTTGCCCATCGCCAAGCAGAAGCTGGACGAGGTCGCCAAAGCTCTCCTGGACATGGACGACGATCAGCTCGCGTCCGTGGAGGGTTTCACCGATTCACGAGGCGCCGACGACAAGAACATGAAGCTGTCTCAGGACCGCGCGAACGCGGTCAAGGACTACCTGGTCAGCCAGGGAGTGAAACCGGAGAAGCTCCGGGCCGTGGGTCGCGGCGAATCGAGCCCGGTGGCATCCAACGACACCGCCGAGGGACGCGCCAACAATCGTCGCGTGGAAATCGTCATCCAGAGCTCGGCGCAAGCCGCAGCCAACATGAAGAAATAATCGACTCAAGGAGACAATCCATGAATCAGCTTTCAACCGAGATCAATTCGCGTACGGTCAAGCATCTGCAATCGTTCTGCCGAGGAGAGATGTCCGCAGTCGAGTCGTACACCACCGCCTTGCTGTCCGACGTGATTGGGCCGTTTGCCCCGACCCTGATCGCGTGTCGTGATTCGCATCGCGAGCGCGTGCAGCTGCTGGGTCGCGAGATCGAAAGGCTGGGCGGCACGGTGCCCGAGTCGTCGGGCGCGTGGGGCGCGCTCACCGACGCCATCGAAGGCACCGCCGCGGCGCTCGGCGCCGAGCAAGCGATCGGGATGCTCGAAGAGGGCGAGGAGCACGGGCTGCGCGACTACCTGGCCGACATCGAGGATCTATCGCCCGACGGACGCAGGGTGGTCGAGGAGCGCATCCTGCCGGCTCAGCGCGAAACCGTGCGCTCGATCTCGGCCCTCAAGAGCTCCATCCAGTGATGGAGCCGATCTGCCACACGTGTGGCAGATGGCCACGATGTGGAGCGGGCAGTCTGCGCAATCATTGGGGATTTCAGCGGAACGGGCATTGCTCAGGGGGTGGGCACTGGAGGACGTAGATGACCCAGCCCACCCCCCAAGCTTTCGACGCCGATCGCCGCCCTCACACCAACCAAAGCAGCGGGATCGCCGAACAGCCCTTGCGTCATGCGCCGCCTGCCCGCTTAGGTACGATTCCGATGACCGACACCAAGTCGCGCGTGCTCGTCGTCGACGACGATACGAGCATGTGCGAGCTGGTCGCTCAAGCCCTCACCAAGCGGGGCTACGCAGTCGAGAGCCGCACCACGCTCGAGACGGGCCTCGCCGCGCTAGACTCGGGGGAGTTTGCGCTGGTCCTGGCCGATCTCAATCTCGGGCCGGGAGACGGTCTGGATCTGTGCCGTCGCGCGCTCGAGAAGCAACCGGAGCTCCCGGTCGTTGTGTTCACGGCATTCGGCAGCATGAACGCAGCCGTCGGCGCGATTCGTGCCGGGGCCTACGACTTTCTGACGAAGCCCATCGGCATGGAAGCGCTCGGTCTGGTGGTCGATCGGGCCATCCGTCACGGTGCCCTCTCTCGCGAAGTGCAGCGACTGCGCAAAGAGGTCGAGAGCGGGAGCGGTTTCCGGGAGATCGTCGGCGAAAGTCCCGCGATCAAGAAGGTGATCGATCTGGTCAACCGCATCGCGTCGAGCGACGCCAGCGTGCTCATCACCGGCGAGAGCGGAACCGGCAAGGAGCTGATCGCTCGCGCCATCCATCAGCGCAGCGAACGACGCGGTCCCTTCGTCGCCATCAACTGCGCTGCGATGCCCGAGCCACTCCTGGAAAGCGAGCTGTTCGGACACGTTCGCGGAGCGTTCACCGACGCCAAGGCCACGCGCGCCGGTCTGTTCGTGGAAGCCGACGGCGGCACGCTGTTGCTCGACGAGATCGGCGAGATGCCCCTGACGATGCAGACCAAGCTCCTCAGGGCTCTGGAAGAGCGCAAGGTGAAGCCCGTGGGCGGCACGCGGGAAGTTCCTTTCGACGCGCGACTGGTCGCGGCAACCAACAGGGACCTCGAGACCGAGGTCTCCGAGGGACGCTTCCGCGAAGACCTGTTCTATCGCATCAACGTGGTGCGCCTGGAGATGCCGCCGCTACGCGCGCGCGGAAACGACATCCTACTCCTGGCGCAGGTGTTCCTGTCTCGCGCCTCGGAACGGACGGGCAAGCCGGTCACCGGCATGGTCAAGGAAGCTGCCGAGAAGCTCGTCACCTATCCCTTCCCCGGCAACGTGCGAGAGCTCGTGAACGCGATCGAACGTGCGGTGGCCCTGGCGCGTTACGATCAACTCACGGTGGACGATCTGCCACAGCGCATTCGGGAACATACGCGAGCCGCACCCTTCATCACCAGCGACGATCCGGACGAGCTTCTGACGATGGCCGAGCTCGAACGACGCTACATCCAGCGCGTGCTGGAAGCCGCCGGCGGCAACAAGACGCGTGCGGCGAAGATCCTCGGCTTCGATCGTCGAACGTTGTATCGAAAGCTCGAACGTTGAACCCCTCGACGATCGCCCAAAACACCTGCGAGCCAGGGCCGGAACCGGGAAAAGGACCCGATCGAGCCCTGGTGGATGACGAGCTCACCGCCCTGTTGACGCTGACGCGCGTCGCGGCCTGGCAATGCGCCGTGCGCAGCGTCGCGCACGCGCTCGGCACGCCGCTCAACGTCGTGCTCGGTCATTCGGAGCTGCTGCTCGAGGAGACCCCCGAGTCCCTCAGCGCTGCCAGCATCATCAAGCAAGTGCGCACGATGGAGTCCCTACTCGGTCGGAGTATCGAGTTTCCGATCGAGCTTCTCGCTGGCAACGACAGCTCGTGCGACGCCCGCGAGCTCTGGACGCGGGTGTCGACGATGCTCGCACCGCGCATCTCCGAGCGCGGCGTGACCGTGAACTTCGAGACGAACGACGAACCCTTCCCGCGCGCGTCGGGTCTGATGCTGCTCCTGGCGTTGACGCGCTTTGGCGTGGAACGGGCCAGCTCGGGCTCGCGCGTCGTCGTGCGCTGCACGCGCTCGAGCTCGGAGGCCTGCGTCGGTGTCTTTTGTCCGGTGGACAGCCGCTTCGCCGGGACGATTCACGATCTGTGCGAACCCTGGTTCAGCGAGCCCGTGGACGCCTCCATCGAAGGCCTGGAGCTGGCCGCGGCTCTGGGCGTATGCCGGCGCCTGGGGGGACGGATCGAGCTCGCGCGCGACCCGGACGCGCTTCGACTCGCGCTCAGCTGGCCGCTGTCAGCTTCGCTCACTGACTGATGATGCGGACCACGGCGACGGTCACGTTGTCGCTGCCGCCGCCATCGAGAGCCGCCCGCACCAGGGCGTCGCAGGCGTGAGCAGCACTCGAGCCCGAGGCCAGGACCGCGTGAATTTCCTTGCCCTAAGCTTCGACCCACCGAGCCTTGACGATGGGCTGGGGTGGCGGGAGGGTGCAAGACCGAGGCCAGAAGCAATCCACAGATCCGTGGGTTTCCTGGGGACGCTCGGTCGCAGTGAGGCGAAATAGCTCGCACGCGTCAGAACACGAGCGCGGCGTGGGCCCCGGCGACGTAGTAGTCGAACGCTTGCGCTCCGTCCTTGCCGAGCACGGTGTCGTAACCGGCGTGCACACCCAGATCCACCAGGGGCAGCACGGTCAGATCGAGGAACAATCCGCCGTCGAAGGTGGGCGAGGTGCGCGAGCCCGGATCGACGCTCAATCGACCGATCCCGAGATGACCGTAGACGCCCGGCTCCAGGATCTTGCCGACCGCGAAACGTCCGCCGACGAATCCCCGCCAGACGCTGACGTCGGGAGTCCCCGAAAACGAGTGATAGCTTCCGCCGATCTCTCCCGTCAATGAAACCAAAACGAGGTCGGCTTCGCGACCGAGTCGAAGCGCCCCACCACTGCCTCCCTTCACGCTGCCCTCGTCGATGGGGCCTGCATATTCGAGGTCGAGCGCGAGCGTCGTCTTGCCACCGTGATCGTCGTCGCGATCGTCGCGAGCGTGAGCGGGCAAAGCCATCGAGAGCGCGCCGAGCAAGGCCGAGGCAGAGACCGTGAGCTGTTGGATATTCATCCTCACCACGAGCAATGCTCGTACCGTCCCGCCGTGGCAGTCGGCCGCAGTGTGTCATTTCGTGCCCACACCTGCGCGGAAGTCCGCCGCAATGACGCGCTTTGTGCCGGGCACGGTGTTTGAAGCCGACAGGGCGATGAGATCGTTCCCTGCCTGGGCCTGGCTGGCGTTCGCGGTCACCGTGCTGTGCCTGGTCGCCGTCGACATCGGGCTGCATCGCCGAAAGAAACCCGCCCAGCACGCCCTGCTGTGGAGTCTGGGCTGGATCGCGGTCGGAGTGGGGTTCGGGGTCTTCGTCTGGCGAGCGTTCGGACGCGTCGCGGGTCAGGAATATTTCGCGGCGTATCTGATCGAAAAGAGCCTGAGCGTCGACAACCTGTTCGTGTTCGCCGTGATCTTCGACGCCCTGGCAGTCGCAGAAAAGGATCGGCGACGAGTGCTGATCTGGGGCATTGCTGGCGCCGTCCTGGCGCGCGCGGTGATGGTGTTCACGGGCGTTCGATTGCTCTCCGCATTTCGCATGGCTGAGCTGGATGTTCGCCGTGATCTTGCTCTTCGCCGCCTGGCACATGCTCAAGGAGGGACCGGGCGGACATCGCGAGAGCCGCCTGATCGGCTTTCTGTCGCGACACCTACCGGTCACCAAGAAGGCTCACGGGGGGCGTTTTTTCGCCAAAAGCCGGAGCCAGCTCCTGGCCACGCCGCTGTTCGTCGCCGTGCTGACGATCGAGCTCAGCGACATAATTTTCGCGCTGGATTCCGTCCCGGCCGCGCTGTCCGTCACCCGCAACGGCTTCGTGGTGTTCACCTCGAACGTGTTCGCAGTGCTGGGACTGCGCGCGCTGTACGCGGTCCTTATCACGCCCCTGAAGCGATTGCGCTGCCTGTCCTATGGTCTGAGCGCCATCCTGGCGTTCGCCGCCGTGAAGCTCGTCTTGCCTCACTCGATCGAGATCCCCCCGTGGATCGCGATCGGCGTGGTGCTGGGCGTGCTTGCCGTCACCATCGTCGCCAGCTTGTTCAAGGGCGATTCGTTCAAACGCTCGCAGACGCGGTCGGCTTGACGCTTCGCTCAATCGGCGTGCAACAAGTCGAAGCTCTTCTGCAGATTGGCGACGACGCTCTTGACCAGGTCAGTCCTGCTCTCGCTTTGATGCAAGACGTGATCTCGACCGAGAATCCCTCGCCCAACTTGGTCAGTGTCTCGAGCTCGTTTCCGTCGATGGTATACGCCGACAGCTTCGGCACGATGCACCAGGCGCCGGCCATGGAGGCGACCCCGCACATCAATGCCACGTCGTCGACCTCCGCCAGCACCTTGGGCGCCAGCGAGCTCTGGGTCAGGTAATTTTCGACCGGCCAGCGCAGCGAGCAAACCGGTGTGTAGTGGACGAACGGTACGTCGTTCAGGCTCGCTGAGCGTGGAGGGCGAACGTCGAGCTTGCGCGCGGCTTCGACGAGGGAGCCAGCCCGTCGCGACGCGATGGAAGTTTCTCAGATGGTTGAAGTTCAGGTCCATGCCCGCACCGCCCGCGTGTTGGCTCAAGCTCATTGGAGGAGCGCTCGGGTGAGAACCGCGATCCCGACGGGCTTGAGCAGCGCCACATATCCCGCTCGCCCGGCATCATGCACCAGCCGGTCGTCGCCGCTTCGAGCGATTCATGACCGCCTCCTGGCGAGCGCCATGCCAGCGCGCAGCGACGAATTGCCTCAGCGGGGCGCTCCGGCACGTCGCGCTCCCCGCTGACGATGCGGGATCCGGCCGCGCGCAGCGGGCATGCCACTTGCTCCAGCGCAGGCATGTCGCTGACTCTGCTGCTGATCGAGAGGGATGCGAGGCTCGACGCGGGGGATCTCGAGCCGGCGCCCAACGTCGTGGTCCTGCGCGAACAACGCTCCGAAGCACCATCGGCCTTCGCCGAACGCGTGAGCCGCAGCATCGATCGGATGAGCGCAAAGCATTCCATCGACGGCGCGAAGTACTTCGTCGGACACGTGCATGGCGAGGAGCGGCTCGACAGCCGTACTCGCATCACCAAAGCGGTACTTTCTGCCGCCGCTGCCGACGTGAACGTGTCGTTCATCGCCCATGGCGCCTCTGTCGACGCACAGATCGAGCTGTTTTCACTGCTCGATTCGGTCCGGAGCGAGCTCGCTCTGGGCATCTCGGTCGAGCTCCGTTTCTTCGAAACCCCCCCGGCCGAGCTCCGTGTCAGCGCGTGACATCGCCGTCGACACGCGAGTCGCCCCAAACCGGAAGAGCGAGCCCGACGGCGTCGGACGCGAGGCTATCTCTCCGCTGTCGATCCCCTGGGCGGGCTGGCTCAACGTCGCCTCGCGGGTCGTGGACGAGATCAGCCAGGACCGCGCCTCGATGGTCGCCGCCAGCGTGGCATTTTACGCAACGCTCGCCCTCTTCCCGGCCCTGATCGCGACGTTCTCACTGTATGCGCTCTGGGAAGATCCCGCGACCCTGGCCCACCAGGTGCGCGACCTGACGGTGGCCATTCCCTGGTCGGCGCGCTCTCTGATCCTGTCCGAGGTCACGGAAATCTCGGCGTCGAGCAGCCGTTTGAGCGTCGGGCTCGCCATCAGTCTCTGCGTTTCCTTCTTCGCGGCGTCGAGTGGAATTGCCGCGCTGATCGATGCCGTCAATCTCGCCTACGACGAGAAGGAAACGCGCGGATTCCTCGTCCTGCGCTGGCTCGCGTTCCGCTTCACCGTGGGCATCTCGCTCTTCGTGTGCGTCGCGATGACGAGCCTGACCGTACTTCCGACGATCTCGGAGTACTTCGGAGCACGGGGCGCGGTCGAGTGGCTGGTGCGCATCGGCCGCTGGCCTGCGCTGGCCCTGTGGGTGATGGCGGGTCTGTCGGTCCTGTATCGATACGCGCCCAATCGCACGCCGCCGAAATTCCGCTGGGTGACGCCCGGCGCCGCGCTGGCCACGTTGATCTGGCTCGGAGCGTCCGTGGGCCTGAGCATCTACGCGCAAAACTTCGGTCACTACAACAAGACCTACGGAACCATCGGCGCAGTGATCGTGCTTCTCCTGTGGTTCTTCGTCTCGAGCTTCGCGATCGTGCTGGGAGCCGAGGTGAACGCCGAGCTCGAGCATCAAACTTCGGTCGATACGACCGTGGGACCACCGGCGCCGATGGGCCAGCGGGGCGCGGTCATGGCCGACAGCCTCGGCGAATCGACGCCGAGCCGGCCGCTGCGGCAGATCCTGAAGAGCGCATTCGAGAGCGCCAAGGCTCCCAAGCGGGACAAACGACGGCCCGGCTGAGATCAGCCCGCGGCGGGCTCCGGGGGCTCCGAGTACGAAGGTCGCCTCGGTCGTCGCAGCGACGGTCGAGCTTCCTCTTCCTTGGTGTCGCGCAGATCGCCGAGAAGGATCGCGATCCACCCGAGTGTCGGCGAGTGACTCACGCTGATCTTGAACATCATCGTGAGCGGAGTCGACAAGAGCGCACCGACGGGCCCGAGCAAGAAGCCCCAGAGCAGCATCGCCAGGAAGACGATCAACGGCGAAAGCCCCAGGCGACGTCCCATCACCCGTGGTTCCACGATGTTCCCGACGATCAGGTGCAGCACGCCGAGGCCTACGGCGAGCAGCGTGGCCGCGAGCGGGCCTTCCATCACCAGCGCCACCGCCACCGGTGGGATCGACGCGACCAGACTTCCGACCATGGGCGCGAAATTCAAGACGAACGTGACCAGACCCCAGAACGCCGGGTTCGGTACATGCGCGACCGCGCACACCGCCCCGGCACCGATTCCGGTCGCCACGCTGATCCAGGTCTTGATCCACAGATAATGCTGAACGTCCGCCAGGGCTCCGTCGATCAGCGCGTGGACCCTGTCGAAATGAAACGCGAGCGCCCACTTTTTCTCGAAGATCGCGCGCTCGAAGAGCACGAAACCCGCGATCAGGAACACCAAGGTCGCGTTGGCGAACAGGCCCGCGACCGACGCGAACGAGCCGGTGATCGCGCTCACGGTCACCGCGCCGGCATCGAATCGCTGAACGGCCAGCGCCGCCCGACCCATGTGGTGGGCGCTGAAGTGGAACGCTAGCTCGTTCTGGAAACGCCGGAGCGCCGCTTCGTAGGTCGGAAGCTCGCGCGACAGATCCCCGACGCCGTACACCAGGAGCGCCACGAACACGGACAGCCCGGCGAGCACCACGAACAGCGCGATGATTCCGGAAAACAGCAGCGACAGCCCCCGGCGCGAGCAGAAGTCCACGATCGGTTGACTCGCGGTGGCGACGAACAGCGCCAGCAGGATCGGGATCAGGACTGGCCGGAAGAACTGGATCCCGAAGGCCAGCGCCACCAGGGCGGCACCTATCAAGAGAACGCGGGACCCTCCGCTCAGCAGCGGATTTCGACTCGGGCGATCGACTGAATTCATGTAGGAGCTCCGTCCAATCGCTAGCCAGCACGAGCCGTGCCGCGCTCCGGTGTGCGTTTGTGGCCAACGTCCCACGACCTGTTGCGAGGCGCTTTGCCCCGTGGGGGCCCGATCGTCACTGTCGCCGGGAAAACGGGACACCGCCGCCGGCACGACCATTGCAACTCCCCCGAGACCCATGTCCGATTTCACCAGAGCCTCGGTGCAAGCCAAACGCTTCGTTTCCCGGCAGATGCGCGCCGTCGGAGGGGCGACGCTCATCGGCGTCAGCGCGTCGCTCGGCTCTCTCGTGCTGTGCGCAGCGGGCATCGCGCTGCTCTTGCCCGCGGTGCTCGACGCCACGAGCTCCGGGATCCGCGTGCGCCGCTCACTTTTTCCGTAACGACAGGATCGCGTCGCGGAACTCCGCCGCCTTGGCCGCGCTCATGTACCCCTTCGCGGTCATGTCGATGCCCGCGGCGAGGCGTTCGAGGCGAGATTCGTCGATGGCCTCGGGAGAGTCGCCGTGCTGGACGATGCGGATGCGCCGCCGAATGTAGTCCTCCGCCGCGACGCCCATGTATTCCGTCGCGATGGCCAGGATTTCTTCGTACAGGTGGGCCATCGGTCCTCGGTCAGCTCTGCTTCGGATCGGAGCCCGCCGCGAGCTTGGCTTCCGCCTCGGCTTGGGCTTGCGCATCCGCGTCGACATCGCTGTCCGCGTCGGTACTGCGTTGCGAACGTTCTCGGAAGAATTTGATTGCCGCGACCATGCGCTCGAAACTGTCGGCGAGCTGCCCGATCTCGTCGGAGGTATGGATGTCGAGCTCCACCGCGAAGTCGCCGCGACTGATGCGATCGGTCGCCGCTTTCAGCTTGCGCAGCGGCGCGACCAGCGCACCGGCTGCCAGGAGCGAAACCGGAAAGGCCAGGAGCACGATCACCGATGCAATCAGGACCGTGCGCTCTCGCGCCGTGTTGACCGGCTTGAGCGCCTCGTCGCGATCGATCTTCACGACCAGGCCCCAATCGAGGGAGCGCACGTGGCGCCAGGCCGCGAACGTCATCATTCCGCGGTAGTCGAGCTCGAGGCCCGAGCCGGACGAGCCCCTCGTCGCTTCTTGCATCGGCGTGGGATGGGGATTGCTCGCTGGAAATTTCTCGAGCGCGGCATTGGCGTCGTGGCGCGTGGGCGCCATGAACACCAGCTGTTGGTCGATCAACTTGGCGACGACGACCTCCCCTGTGGTCCCGAGGCCCGTCGTGTCGTTGATCAGATCGAAGAAGCGAGCGAGATTCAGGCGCGCGGCGAGGACACCCATCACACTGCCGTTGGTGTCCAGGATCGGCCCGGAGATGATCATCGTGAGCTCGTTGGTGATCGGCGACAGGAACACGGGCTGCACGAACGTCGCCTTGCGACCCTGGACGAAATACTCGAGAGCGGAAGCGTCGTGACCCTCGTGGTCGGTGAAGGTGGACGCGACGACGCTGCCCTTGTTGTCCATGATCAAGAGCTCCTCGAACTCCTTCTGATCCCAGAGGATCAGGCGCAGCGTCTTTCGTAGATCGTCGTCCGAGGTCGGGGCGGACGGCTGGTTCGAGGGAGGCGGCGGCGGGGTGGAGGGCGGCGGCGGCTTGGCCGAGCCGGGCGGCGCCTGCGGCAGCTCCTCGGCGTCCTTGAGATCGGGCAACGGCGCGGTCTCGACGTGAGTGCGCGCGGTTTCGACGTCCTGCACCTGCGGAGCGACCAAGGTCGCGATCCGCTCCACGTCTCGCTTGCGGATGTCGGTGAACTGATCGATGGCGTCGGCTTTGGCCTTGGACAGTGCGTCGAGCGACTGGATCGTCGAGCTCTCGTAGCTCTGGCTCAAGACCGCGTAGTCGTAGCTCGCCGTGATCAGCACCGGCAGGATCGAAAAGACGAGCAGGAGCAGCGTCAACTTGACTCGCCAACTCAGGGTGAAGCGTCGTTTTTTCATCTCTGCCTCCGGTCAGCGAAGCGTGGTGGAGCACCACCGGATCAGGGTCTCTGCAATCTTCTCGGTTTCGCCGACGAAGTTCGGTTTCGTGAGAGCAAGCGTTGCGCGGGAGCAGATGGGGCTTTCCGCCGACAGAGGGTCCTGCACGGCCACCCGACCTCCGGCATCCTTCACGGCGCGCGCGCCTTCCGCGCCGTCGGCGCTCGAGCTGGTCAGGACCACCGCCGCCCCCTTCGGTCCGAACGCGTCGGCCACCAATTCGAACAGCACGTCCGCGCTCGGTCGCGCGAAACAGACCGGTGGATCGACGGAGAGCGCGAAGCTCTGGTCCTCGACGAGCGTGTGATACCCCGCGGGCGCGACGTACACGTGGCCCGAAACGATCAGCTCGAGGTGCTCCGGCTCCGAGATCGGGAGCGTGCAGTGGCGAGACAAAAGGCGCACCAGAGCGCTGTCGTTTCCCTCGTGCTGGTGCTGGCAGATGGCGACGGCCGCGGGAAAATCGCCAGGCAAACGGCTGAGCAAGCGCTCGAGCTGCAACAGGCCGCCGAGCGAGCAGCCGATTGCCACCATTTCGACGGGAGGGTTGACCACCTGCGCCATCAGCGAACGTTCCTGTAGATGCGCTGCCCGGGTACCAGCTCCTCGTAGTGGTGCGCGATCGAAGTGAACGCCAACGACTCCTTCGACCCGACGGCCAGGATCCCAAAGCGAGCGAGGCTCGCGTGCAACAGCCGTTGCACGTCCTCACGAAGCTCACGGTCGAAGTAGATCATCACGTTGCGGCACAAGATCAGATTGAACTCGTTGAAGGGTCCGTCGCACGCGAGATTGTGGCGCGAGAAGACCACGTTCTTGCGAAGCCGTGAGCGAAACACCACGTTCTTGCCGTCCGCGCTGTAGTAATCGGAAAACGCTCGCTTGCCCCCTGCGCGCTGGTAGTTCTGCGTGTAACCCCGTAGCGCCCCGATGGGATACACCGCGCGCGCGGCATTTTCGAGCAGGTGATCGCTGATGTCTGTCGCGTAGATGCGGCAGCGGTCGTAAATCCCCTCCTCTTCCAGCAGGATCGCGATCGAATGGACCTCTTCGCCGGAGGCGCAGCCCGCTACCCAGATTCGAATGAACGGATACGTCTTGAGGTGCGGGATGACGTGGGCGCTGACGGCTCGATAAAACAGCGGATCGCGGAACATGGCGGTCACGTGCACGGAGATGTTCTCGATCAGTTGATCGAACGCGCGATGGTCGTGCAGCACTCGATCCTGGAGCTCGGAAAATGTCGAGGCGCCGGAGCTGAGCATGGCATGGCGCAGACGGCGTTTGAGCGACGCCCGCGCGTAACGACGAAAGTCGTACCCGTAATGCTCGGCGACGGCGGTGAGCAGGAGATCCAGCTCCAGCTCTTCCAGGTCGCGAAGGGTTGGGCGCGCGGGGGCGCCGATCAGCGGTACAGCCATACTCGCATCAACGAGACCAACTGGTCCGGATCCACGGGCTTGTTGATGTAGTCCGAGGCACCCGCCTCGATGCACTTCTCACGGTCCCCCTTCATGGCCTTGGCGGTCAGCGCGATGACCGGCAGATTCGCGTACCTGGGAACAGCCCGCAAGCGGCGCGTGGCTTCGTAGCCGTCCATCTCGGGCATCATGATGTCCATCAGCACGATGTCGACGTTCTGCTCGGCTTCGAGCACCTCCAGTGCTTCCCTGCCGTTTTCCGCGTACACCGCCTGCATGTGGTGTTGCTCGAGCAGCGCCGTGATGCTGAAAATGTTGCGTACGTCGTCGTCGACGACGAGCACCTTGCGTCCGTCCAGCAATGGATCGCGTTGACTGAGTCGACGCAGCATCTCTCTCTGCTCGGGGGGCAGCTGGGCCTCGACGCGGTGCAAGAACAGCGTCGTCTCCTCGAGCAGACGCTCGGGCGAGCGCACGTCCTTGACGATCACGCTCTCGGCCACGCGGCGGATGCGTGTCTCCTCCTCCTTGGACAGCTCCTTGCCCGTGTACACGACGATTGGCAACCGACGCATCTTGTCGCTTTCCTTGATGTGCTCGATGAGCTCCATCCCGGTCATGTTGGGCAACGACAGGTCGACGACCACGCAGTCGAACGACTCCCGCTCGATTGCTGCGAGCGCGGCTTCTCCGCTGTCGACCGCGACAATCTCGATGTCGTCGGACTCGACCAGGTTCACCATGGCCTTGCGCTGGGTCTCGTCGTCCTCGACGATCAACAGGCGCTTGTGGCGCTTGTCCCGGAAGTCGTTAAGCGAGGCGAAGGCCTGCTGGAGCTCCTCCTCGTCCGCGGGCTTGGACACGAACGACAGCGCCCCGCGTTCGAGAGAGCGGTGCTCGGAATCGGATCCCGAGATCACGTGCACCGGGATGTGGCGTGTCGCTGGATCGCGCTTGAGTTGATCGAGCACGACCCAGCCGTCCATGTCCGGCAGACCGAGATCCAGCGTGATGCCGTCGGGATGAAACGCCCGCGCGAGCTCGAGCGCCGAGCCACCCTCGGCCGAGTGCACACCCTTGAAGCCGTGATCGTGAGCGACGTCGAGCAACAATCGGGCGAATTGCGGATCGTCCTCGATCAACAGGAGCGTGCGATCACCGGGCTGGATCGAGCTGCGATCGTCGCGGATCCCGCTCTGGACCACGGTCGCGGCCGCGGGTCGTAGCTTCTTCTCGCGCGACTCTGGGCGCCTCTCGACCTCGGGCGGAGCCGAGCGCGGTCGGTAGTGCACCGGCAGATCGAGGAAGAAGGTGGAGCCCTCGCCCGGCTCGCTCTGGACGCCGAGCGCGCCGCCGAGCAAGCGGGCGAGCTCCCGGCTGATGGAGAGCCCGAGGCCGGTTCCCCCAAAGCGGCGGCTGGTTCCGCCGTCGGCCTGCTGGAATGCCTCGAAGATGATGCGCTGCTTGTCCTTGGCCACGCCGATGCCCGTGTCGCGCACGAGGAAGCGCACGTACGGTTCTTCTTTCCCGGAGGGCGGGCCGATCGGCGCGATCTCGACGCTCACGCGGCCGCGCTCGGTGAATTTGAACGCGTTGGAAAGCAGATTCCTCAGTACCTGGCGCAAGCGCATGTCGTCCGATTCGATGTTCTCGGGTAGCTCCTCGGACAGCTTCACCTCGAAGGAGAGACCCTTCTCGGCGGCGACTTGCCGGAACGAACGCTCGAGCGACGCGCCGATGTCCGCGAACGGAATCGCTTCGATCTGGACGTTCATCGTCCCCGATTCGACCTTCGCCAGATCGAGCACCTCGTTGATCAGCGCCAACAGGTCGACACCGGACTGGTTGATGGTGTTCGCGTACTCGACTTGCTTGTCGCTGAGGTTGCCGTCGTTGTTTTGAGCGAGCTGACGGGACAGGATCAGCAAACTGTTCAGCGGCGTCCGGAGCTCGTGGGACATGTTGGCCAAGAACTCCGACTTGTAACGAGAGGTGAGCGCGAGCTGCTCGGCTTGCTGCTCGAGCTCGCGACGGGCCAGCTCCACCTGGTTGTTCTTGCGCTCGACCTCCGTCTTCTGCGCCGTCAACTGGCGAGCTTTTTCCTCGAGCTCCTCGTTGGTCTGCTGGAGCTCCTCTTGCTGTGTCTGCAGCTCTTCGGCCAGGCTCTGGGACTGCCTCAAGAGCTCGTCCGTGCGCATTGTCGCCTCGATGGTCGCGATCACGATGCCCAAGCTTTCCAGGAGCTGATCCAAGAAATCGAGCTGGATCGGCGTGAAATCGTGGAACGAGCCGAGCTCGATCACGCCCTTCACCTCGCCCTCGAACAAGATTGGCACGACTGCGATGTTGAGCGGAGGCAGGTGTCCGAGCGACGACGAGATGTGAATGTAGTCCGGCGGCACCTCGCTGACCAGGATGCGTTTCTTCTCGAGCGCCGCCTGTCCGACCAGACTCTCACCCAGCCGGAACTCGTTCGCGAGCTCCTTGCGATTGGTGTAGGCGTAGGACGAAAACAGGTGGAGCTTCGTGCCCGCGTCGCCTCGTTCCGCGGCATAAAACGCGCCGTGCTGGGCGTCGACCACGGGCGCCAGCTCGGAGAGCACCTGTGTCATCACGGTGAGGAGATCGCGCTGACCCTGGAGCATGCGGGTGAAGCGAGTGAGATTGGTCTTCAGCCAATCGCGCTCCTTGTTCTGTTGCGTTGTCTCGCCGAGCGTCGCGATCATCTTGTTCAGGTTGTCCTTGAGCAGTGCGACCTCGCCGCGCGCTTCCACGGTGATGCTTCGAGTCAGATCGCCCTTGATCACGGCCGTAGCCACGTCGCCGATCGCGCGCACCTGGCGCGTGAGGTTTCCGGCGAGCTCGTTGACGTTGTTGGTGAGATCGCGCCAGATGCCGGCCGCGCCGGGCACGTCGGCCTGACCGCCCAGCCTGCCCTCGACTCCCACGTCGCGTGCCACGCTGGTGACCTGATCGGCAAAGGTCGAGAGCGTGACGATCATCGAGTTGATGGTCTGCACCAGCGCCGCAATCTCGCCCCGCGCGTCGAGCGTCAGGGTCTGCTTGAGATCGCCGCGGGCGACCGCCGTCACGACGCGTGCGATGCCGCGCACCTGACCGGTGAGATTGGCTGCCATGACGTTCACGTTGTTCGTTAGCTCGCGCCAAGTACCTGAAACTCCTCTAACTTCTGCTTGACCACCGAGTGTTCCCTCGGTGCCCACCTCGCGCGCGACGCGCGTCACTTCGTCGGCGAACGAGCTCAGCTGATCGACCATCGTGTTGATGGTGTTCTTGAGATCGTAGAGCTCGCCGCGCACCTCGACCGTGATCTTGCGCGACAGATCGCCGTTGGCGACGGCGGTCGTCACGTCGGCGATGTCGCGCACCTGGTCGGTGAGGTTCGAAGCCATCAAGTTCACGTTGTCGGTGAGCTCTTTCCAGATGCCCGACACTCCGCGCACCTGAGCCTGTCCGCCGAGCTTGCCTTCCACGCCCACGTCGCGCGCCACCAACGTCACTTCGTCGGCGAACGAGCTCAGCTGATCGACCATCGTGTTGATCGTGCTCTTGAGCTCGAGGATCTCGCCTTGCACCTCCACCGTGATCTTGTTCGAAAGATCGCCGCGCTGGATGGCGCTCGAGACGCGCGCAATGTCACGCACCTGGGCGGTCAAGTTCGAGGCCATGAAGTTCACGCTGTTCGTGAGCTCCTTCCAGGTGCCGCGGACTCCGCCCACCGACGCCTGACCACCGAGCTTGCCTTCCGTTCCCACCTCGCGCGCGACGCGCGTCACCTCTTCGGCGAACGAGCTCAGCTGATCGACCATCGTGTTGAATGTGTTCTTCAGCTCGAGGATCTCGCCCCGCGCATCGACCACGATCTTCTTGTCCAGATCGCCCTGCGCGATGGCCGTGGCGACCTGGGAAATGTTCGCACCTGGGCCGTGAGGTTATTGGCCATCGAGTTCACGGCGTCGGTGAGGTCGCGCCAGGTGCCGGAAACTCCGCGCACGTCCGCCTGACCACCGAGCTTGCCCTCGACACCCACCTCGCTCGCCAGGCGCGTCACCTCCGCGGCGAACGAACGAAGCTGATCGACCATGGTGTTGATGGTGCTTTTCAGCTCCAGCATCTCGCCACGCGCATCGACGGTGATCTTCTGGGTCAGATCGCCGAGCGCCACCGCGGTCGTGACCAGCGCCACGTCACGCACCTGGCTCGTCAGGTTCGAAGCCATCGAGTTCACGTTGTCGGTGAGCTCCTTCCAAACGCCGCGCACGCCTTCGACTTCCGCCTGGCCGCCCAGCTTGCCTTCGGTGCCCACTTCGCGCGCGACGCGGGTCACCTCTGCGCTGAACGAATTCAGCACGTCCACCATGGCGTTGATCGTCGACTTGAGGTCCCGCACCTCGCCGCGCGCATCCACCGTGATCTTCCGGGACAGATCGCCGTTCGCCACGGCCGTCGCAACTTCCGCGATGTTGCGCACCTGATTGGTCAGGTTTGCCGCCATCGAGTTGACGTTGTTGGTGAGCTCTTTCCATACGCCCGATACGTCCTGTACGTCCGCCTGCCCGCCCAGCACACCTTCCGTACCCACCTCGCGCGCCATGCGGGTCACCTCGTCCGCGAACGACGAGAGCGAATCCACCATGTCGTTGATGGTGTTCTTGAGCGTGAGGATTTCGCCGCGCACCTCCACCGTGATCTTCTTGGACAGATCGCCGTTGGCGACCGCGGTGGTCACCGTCGCGATGTCGCGCACCTGATCGGTCAGGTTCCGACCCATCAAGTTCACGTTGTCGGTCAGCTCCTTCCACACGCCGGACACGTCGCGCACCTCGGCCGACACGCCCAACGTGCCCTCGGTGCCCACGAGCCGCGCCACCCGGGTCACCTCGACGGAGAATCGACTCAGCTTGTCGACCGTGGAATTGATGGTGTTCTTGAGGGTGAGGATCTCGCCTCGGGCATCGACCGTGATCTTGTGACCGAGGTCGCCCTCGGCGATGGCCGTGACCACCTCCGCGATATTTCTCACCTGATCGGTGAGGTTCTTGCCCATCGTGTTGACGCTCTCGGTCAGCTCCTTCCACACGCCGGAAACGCCGCGAACCTCCGCCTGCCCGCCCAGCTTGCCTTCGCTGCCCACCTCGCGAGCGACACGAATCACTTCCCGAGCGAAGGAACCCAGCTGCCCGACCATCGTATTGATGGTGCGCTTGAGCTCGAGCATCTCGCCCTTCACCTCGACGGTGATGGTCTTGGACAATCGCCCTTCGCGATGGCCGTCGCGACCTCGGAGATGTTGCGCACCTGGAACGTGAGGTTATTGGCCATGGAGTTCACGCTCTCCGTGAGCTCCGACCACACACCGGACACGCCCTTCACTCGCGCCTGACCGCCCAGGCGTCCCTCCGTGCCTACGTCGCGGGCCACGCGCGTCACCTCGTCGGCGAACGCGCTCAGCTGTTCCACCATCACGTTGATCGTGCGCTTCAGCTCCAGAATCTCGCCCGATGCTTCGATGGTGACGGTCTTGGTCAGGTCTCCTTGCGCGACCGCGGTGGTGACGCGAGCGATCTCACGAACCTGAGAGGTCAGGTTCATGGCCATCAAGTTCACGTTGTCCGTGAGCTCCTTCCAGGCGCCGGAAACGCCGGACACGCGCGCCTGGGCGCCCAGCTTGCCTTCGCTTCCGACCTCGCGAGCCACGCGCGTGACCTCGGAGTTGAACATCGACAGCCGCTCGACCATGCCGTTCACGGTGCGAGCCGAACGAAGGAAGTCGCCCCGCAGCGGTACCTCCGCCGTGTCGATCTCGACCGTTTGATTGAGATCGCCGACCGCGACCGCGTGCATCACGCGGGCGACTTCGTTCGTGTGTCGCGTCAGGTCGTCGAGCATGTCGTTGACGGAGCCGATGGTGCGCGCCCAGCCGCCCTGCGCGTCTCCCCGGCGGAGACGCCGCCGGGTCCGACCCTGCTTGCCCACCTCATCGCTGACGGTGACCGTCTCGATCTCGAGACTGGCCGTTGCCTGGACGATGTCGTTGAACGTCTCGGCAATCTGTCCGTCGATCCCGGTGAGCTCATCGGGCAGGCGCACGGAAAAGTCACCGCGCTTGAAGGCGCGGAGCGCCGCCAGGAGCTGACGCGAATCGAGCCCGACGGCGAGGGCACCGTTGGACTTCGACTTGGTCCGATTCACCTTCGGTTTCGTTCGAGTGACTTTCGTTTCCATCATTCGTTTCCTGGCGCCGAATCACGCCGCAGAGTTTTTGCGATTGCTTCGACCAAGTCCTTGGGTGCCACCGGTTTGACCAGGTGGTTGTCGAATCCGGCCGTCCTGGCCCGCGCGCGATCCGAAGCCTGTCCGTAGCCGGTCATGGCGATCAAACGCACGACTTCCTTGCTCATCGTGGCGCGGACCCGCTTGGCGACCTCACAGCCGTCCAGCAGGGGCAAACCCATGTCGACGATGGCCACGTCGGGTCGCATCTCCAGGATCAGAATCGAGCCCGGTCTGGCCGTCGCTTGCCGACCGCACCGCGAAGCCACGCCGCTCGAGCGAGGCGCACATCAGGTCACGGATGTCGTCATTGTCCTCGACCACTGCGACCCGGACGCCGCTCACGTCCGCCCTGGGCGTGGTCGTTGGACGGTCGACTTGTCCGGCTCGCTCGTGGACGGGGAGATGAACGATGAACTCCGAGCCCCGGTCCCTGCCCTCGCTCTTGCCCTCCACGCTGCCACCGTGAAGCGTCACGATGCGACTGACCAGCGCCAGGCCCACGCCGAGGCCGCCGTTGTCAGGACGCTCGCGCGTGAACATGTCGAACACGTCGCTCAGCAAGTTCGGGGGATCCCCCGGCCGTTGTCGCGGACGCTCAACAAAAGCTCGTCGTCCTGGCGAACGCCGACAATCCAGATCTTGCCGCGCTCGGGCGTGTAGCGAGCGGCGTTGTTGAGCAAGTTCGACACGACCTGAACCAGGCGGACCAGATCGCCCAGGACCCAGATCGGCTCCTTGGGTAGGTCCACGCTGAGCGTGTGCTCGAGCTTGCGGATCAGCGGATCGCTGGTCTGGATGGCCTGTGAGATGATCTCGGTGAGCTCCACGGGCTCGCGCCGAAGCTCGATGTTTCCGAACTGGATGCGCGAGCGATCGAGCAGATCGTCCACGAGGCGAGTCAGATGCGCGAGCTGGCGCTCCATGGCCTCGCGCGCGCGGGTGGCCACCGCCGGAACGTCTGGACCACTCGTCTCGCGCAGCAGATCCAGCCCGGCGGCGAGGGGCGCGAGCGGATTCCTGAGCTCGTGAGCGAGCACAGCAAGAAACTCGTCCTTGCGCCGGTCCACCGCCTCCAGCTCTCGATTGATGCGAGTGAGCTCCTTCTCGGCGCGCTCGAGCTCCGAGACGGCGACGCGCAGCTCCTCGGTTTGCTGCCGTTGCTCGGCCATCTGCCGGCGCAGCGATTCTTCCTCCCAGCGAGCGCGCTCGGCTTCGAGCTCCCGTTCGTGCTCGCGCCGCTCGTGATCGCGCAGCAGCTTGGCCTGATACTCGACTTCCGCGGTGCGCTCTTGCAATGCCAGGAGCACTCCCACCTTGGCACTGAGTACCTCGCCCACGATGGGCTTGAACAAGAAGTCGACCGCGCCGGCCGCGTAGCCCTTGAGGATGTTCGCGTCACTTTGACTGAACGCCGTGATGAAGATGATGGGCGTGTCGCGCGATCGCTCGCGCTGTCGGATCAGACGCGCGACCTCGAAGCCGTCCATGGCCGGCAGCTGGACGTTGAGCAAGATGAGCGCAACGTCCTGGTTCAACAGAAGTCGCAGCGCTTCCTCGCCGGACTGCGCCTTGATCAGACGATCGGCGTAGTCCTCCAGCGCGACCTCGATGGCCAAGATGTTCGCCTGCCGGTCGTCGACCACCAGGATCTTTCCGTGGGGACGCAAGTCTTCTTCGGAGCTCTTCGCGGCCACCATGCGCGCTCTCACGATAGCGCCTTTTTCGTGCTGGATCGGCGGCTTGCACGACGACGTGACGCATTGCCTCAGCGAGGCAATTTGCCTCGCCGGCAGAGCCCATTTCTTGGCGAAAAAAATCATGGAGCGTGTCGATTCGCAAGACGACCCAGATCGTGGCGTGCGCTTCGCCCCCGACGTGACCGTGGAGCACACCCGGATGACGCGCTTTGCGCGAAGTTCGGCGATCACTCGCTTGGCCTTCGGCTTGCACCTGCAAGCGAACCGAAGGGAGTCTACGAACATGAATTGGGATCAAATCCGAGGAAGCTGGGACGAGCTCAAAGGTCAGGCGCGTTCGCGCTGGCAGAAGCTCACGGACGACGATCTGGGTCAGATCGCCGGCAAGAAGGACGAGCTCGTCGGAGCGCTCGTACGCCGTTACGGTTACGAAAAAGAAGAGGCGATGCGGCACATCGACGAGTGGACCGAGTCGGTGAAGGAAAAGATAAATCCCCCCAAGGAGGCGTCCGCGCCCCGCTGATCGATTCGAGGGGGGTTCTTCATTCGGCAGCGTGGGAGGGACGCGCAGGCTTGCTGTCGCCGAGCGAGGGAGCGGGCTGCGACAGATGGTCCATTTCCAGAAACCAGAAGCGTCCGGCGAGCACGTCGCAAGCGGACTGGTACTCGACAACGTCGTCGTTGTGTCGCATGGCCGAAAACCAGCCATCGATCCGGCGTCGGGCACCCCGGCAAAACACGTCCGCCAGATCGAGCGCGCCCGTGGTTGTTCCCTGCTGGTGCAGGGACTGACCACGGGCGGCGGTGACCATCATCACGAGTAGCTCCACGCCGATGTCGACCGCTCGGAACAGGAGGCGCTGCTTCTTTTCGATAGCCGAGCGCTGGTATCCGAGCGAGTCACGCCGCGCGCGTTGCATGCCCGGTGCCAATGAGGCGTAGAGCTTTGCCTCACCGAGGCGGGCATGGTCGCTGCATGCAGGATGCCCGTGAGAAAACTTCCCCGGTGGGTCATCGTGTGCCCGCTGCTTCTTCTTTCCAGGATCGCATTCGCCGACGAAGAAAAGAAATCGCGCACCGAGTTCACGCCGGTGCCCATCGTCGGTGGTAACAGCAACGTCGGGTTCGGCGGCGGAGCCATCATCTCGCTCGCCCGCGTGAAGCCGGGCGTCGAGCCCTACCTGTGGCGCGTCGAGCTCACGAGTACGACCACGTTCCGACCGCCGGAAAACGGAGGCTCGATCGAGGTTCCCTATCAGGACCACTACGTGCTCGTGCGCTTGCCCCACATCGACGACGGTCGCATCGAGCTCCAGTTTCGCGTCTCGTACACGCGCGAGTCCACGCTCAAGTACTACGGCATCGGCAATCAGTCGTCGCTGCCTCCCGGACGCGACCTGACCGATTCGTTCTTCGAGTACGACTGGACGCATCCCACGCTCTGGATCTCGTCGAAATACGATATTTTGTCGCCATTTTCCGTCGACCTCGGCATTCGCTACACGCACAACTGGCTCGATGTCCCCGCGGGCACCAAGCTCGCCGAGGACGCGAGCGACAACTCGGCCGTCTCGGATTTCATCGGACCGTTGCGCGAGCACGGCGTGGCCACGTTCAGTTACGGCCTGGCCGCCGACACTCGTGATCACAGCGTCTCGCCAACCAAGGGCATGCACCATCAGGTGCGCCTGGACTGGTCGCCGGGCGGCACGCATGCACTCCCGTACAACTTCTGGCGTGCTGACGCGTCGCTCTGCTTCTACCTTCCGATCGGTCACGACGGTTCGGCGCTCGCCTTCCGCGGCGTCGGCGATCTGCTGTTCGGCGATCCGCCGATTTACGAGCTCGCGCGCTTCGATCAGACGGGGGCATTCGGCGGACCCAACGGAGTGCGCGGCGTTCCCGGGCAGCGCTACCACGGCAAGGTGAAGATCTTCGGTAACGCGGAGCTCAGAAAGAACCTGTTTCGCTTCCGCTTCTTGTCGAAGGAAAATCGCTTCGGCGTCGCCGCGTTCGCCGATGCCGGCCGCCTGTTCGCCGACTACCACGCCCGTCCCGACCTCGATGGCAAAAGCGTCGGTCTCAAACTCGGGCTCGGTGGAGGGCTGCGTGTCACCGGGGGCGAGTCGTTCGTACTGCGCGGGGACGTGGCCTGGTCGCCAGACGCACGTCCCATTGGTGTCTACCTCGCCTCCGGCCAGCTATTCTGACGCGCCGCTGTCGTCGTCTTTGTCGACGGCGTCCTCGACCTTGTCGGCCGCTTTCTCCACGCCCCCCTTCGTGTCCTCGGCGGCGTTGTCGACGCTCTCGCCAGCCTTCTCCATCGGGCCCTCGTTCTTCTCCTCGGGGCTGTCGGGAGGCTTGTCCTTGGCACAAGCCGCGGCCAAAAGTCCCAGTGCTGCGAGCCCGGTGGCGAAGCGCCTCATACCAGGTCCCCCGTTCGTCCGGTGACCAGCGAGATCACGGCCAGGATCAGGAACGCGATGAAGCAGAACTTCGCGATGGTCGCGGCCAGGCCGGCGATGGCGAAGAACCCGAGGAAACCTGCAATCAACGCAATGATGAAAAACGCGAGTGTCCAGCTCAACATGACGATGCCTCCTGACCGAGCTCATTCAATCCTCGTGCCAGCTTCGTCGCTCTTAGATCGCGCGCCGGCGTCCCGTGAGCAGCGAAACCACTGCCAGGATCAAGAAGCCGATGAACAAAAGTTTCGCGATCCAGGCTGCCGATCCGGCAATGCCGAAGAACCCGAAGAACGCGGCGATGAGCGCGATGATGAAAAATGCGAGAGCCCAACTGAGCATGCGCTGCCTCCTTTCGCCGGAACACTTCAATCGCCGTGCCAGGCGAAATCCGATGAAACTTCGCCGCTTCGGTGATCGCTTCGCGGCGCAATGGCCCGTTGTGGCGATTGCGTGCGCTCCTTCGTGCAGCGCTCCGGCGCCGGCTCGCAGCGAGCGACGAGCGCGAACTGATCGAGCTTCGTGGATTGCTCGGCGAGCCAGGAGTTGCCCGCGAAGAGCTTCACGCCCACGTCGTCGCGATAGCTCGAAAGCCCCGCCGAGATCGGCAGCGGCACGCGGAGTTGCACCAGAAACGCCGCGCGCACGGCGGACGGCTCGCTCTGGATCCGTCCCGCGGCGGCCAGGGGCCCGCCCCGGGCTCGCTCGATCGCGATCTGGGTGGTGCGACAGCGCTTTTCGAATTCCCCCCGCGCCTCGAGCGCGCGCAGGGGCAGGACCGACGGAACCCAGCTGGGCAGATCGCCATCGGCGGCGAAGATGGCCAGCGCCGGCAGGCCGTCGCGCAGCTTCGCGTCGAAATTGCCGAAGAGCTCGACGTTCCTGGCGACGTCGATCTGAGCGAGCGGAACGTGGACCCGACCCCACCAGTCGTGGACGCGGAGTGCTCCGGCCTCGAGGCCCGCATCGTCGATCCATATCTCGCCCGAACCGATCGCCTTTCGCTGCTGGAGATCCAGGAAGGCGAGCTTCCAGTCCACCGCCACCGTGCCGTGCACGCTGGTCTTGCCGATGCGGCCCTCGATGTCGTCGGCCTGAACGCGCACGCGTCCGGACAGCTGATTCAGGTCTTTTCTCAGACCGCTCACGAGTCGCGCCTTGTCGACGCGCGCCTGCCACCCTTCGTCGTTCGTGTCGCCGCTCCGGAGCTCGAGGTGATTGGCGTCGAGCACGAGAGCAATCGGATCCGAGCTCCGATCGCGATAGCGCGCCTCGACGTGCACGTTGCTCCCCATCGAAAAGTCGTCCCACTGCCCGCGCGCTCGCTCGAGATCGGCCGACACCGACAGCTCGGGAGCGTGCTCTGACGCGAAGTCGACCTTCGCGCGAACCGTGGCCTGCGGAACGCTCGCCCACTGGCAGCCTGCTCCGTGCACGGCGTCCACCATGGAGAAATCGCGAATCAACAGCAGCGCTTTCGCCGACCCCTTCCTGTCTACCGGATCGAACGCTTGGGCATCGACCAGGAGCTCGGTGTCCGCATGGAACCTGCTGCCGCCGCTGTGCAAGGCGCTCGCCGGCGCACTGACCTGCACGAAACCATCGAGTGAGTGCCCGCGGCGAAGCGCCAGCTCGGAACGCACCGTGATTTTCCCAGAGCTCGCGCGGAGCGAGCCGCCCGATGCTCGCAGTGCGCCCAGGGTCGCGACAAGCTTGGCGTCGGCTCGTCGCGCCCGAACGTCGATGCCGCTCAGGGTGAGATCGAGCTCGGGCTCACCGTGGACCGTCGCCTTGCCATCCGTCGCCTCCAGCGTGCGCGACGATGCGTGTGCCGTCCCCGCGCCTCGCCCGTCCACGATGCGCGCGTGGGCGTCGAGCTTGGCCTCCAGCGCAGCGACCCGAAACGTCGAACGTCCCACGGCGATCCGGCGCGCATCGACGGCCACGTCGACGTTGCCGTCGCTCCAGGCTTCGGTGCGTGCGCGACCCACCGAGACGGTGACACGCCCATCGATCTGTCCGTCCACGGCTCGTACGCGGCCATGCGCCCGGTGCAGCTCGAGCTCGGCCCTGCCGCTGAGCTCGCCGCGCGCGTGACGCCCGCTCACTTCGAGCTCAGCGCCGCCTCCGAGCAGCGCAAGCCCGGCCGGGCGAGTGAGCGCGTCGATCCGGCGAAGGTCGGAAACCCGGCCGCCGGTCAGCGCGAAATCCACGTGCGATACGCTCCAGTCGGCGGTCGTGTCGAGGCTGTCGTTCCCGATCGCGGCCGCGACGGACCCCGCCGTCGCACGCGCGCCGACTTCCGCCGCGCGGCGAAGCGCTCCGCGTTGTGCCGAAAATGTCGCTTCGCCGAAGCCGGCGTCCAACGTCCGCGTGCGGAGCTCGAAGTTGCCGGCCGTTGCCTGCCAGCCGCTCACGGTGACGGCCAGCTCGGGACCGTGAAACCGCACGCGACTGTCCGGAGTGAACACGCCGTGATCCGTCGCCACATCGATGTCGAGCGCCGAACCGGGCGCGCCGAGCCGGGTGCGGTCGGGCAAGAACAGATCGAACGGCCCGAGACGAAGGTCGTCCCCGTGCAGATTGACGCGCGTGCTCAGGTAGCGAAACACGTCCCGCCCCTCGGGCTCGTTCACGAAGAAAGGGTGCGCGATGCACTCCACGTGACCGCCGAAGCGGGGAGAAATCAGCCGGTGGCTCGCCGTGAGCTCACCCGGATCCAGATCGAGCGACGCGGGACCGACCCAGAGGTGATAGCCCGCGTGCAGCCGAAAGGCGCCGCGCGCCCGCCCCGAGCCCTGGTAGCGAAATTGCTCCACCCACAGCTCCGAAACGATAACGTCAACGTCGCTCAGGTGAACGGTCCACAGCTCGGTCGTGGGCGGCGGCGGAACCGTGTAGATGAAGAGCGCGGGGGTTTCGAACTCCGGGATGGGCGGCAACGCCTTGGTGGACGCGAGCCAGGCGTCGTTTCGCGCAACGCGCTGGCGCATGCGAAATACCGCACCCGAGCCGCGAACGTGATGGGCGCGGAAGGTCTTGGACAAGAACGGCAGAAACGACACCCGGAACGAGACTTCTCGCAGATCGAGCGACCATTCCAGGTTGTGATCGTGGAACAGGAGCCGCAGATTTTCGACGTGCACCTCCCCGGGGACGACTGTCCACGCTCGAGAAAAGCTCGCGCGGATGTCCTCCGTCGAGCTCAGCACCTTCTGTACGCCGCCCAGATTCAAGAACGCGTTGGCAACGACGACGTACAGGATCTCGGCCAAAAAAAGGACCGCGAGCGCGATCTTGCCGAAGCGAATCAGACGTCGCTTCGCCCCGCGCTGTTCGATCGTGGCTCGCACGGGCGCTTCAGTGCAGGTCGCGTGCCGCTGGGTACGCCAGTTGCTCGGGCCGCCGGCATGCCCTGGATGCGTCCCACGTTCCGGCTCTGGAAGTGGACTGTGCTGCGCGACGAATTCGGCCGCTATTACGTGAGTTTCGACCACCGCGGGGCGCGGCGTCTGCCCTGGCTCACCCGCCGCGCTTGACGGGGCCGAATGCGACACGTCCGAGTCTGCCACAGCACGCCGGCTTGGCCGGCTGGGCGTGCGTCCCCATCTCACTTCGTGCGCTTCAGCCGTGACGGCGTCGTCGGCTGCGAGCTCGCCAGCGCGGTCACGTCGACCTCCTCGAGATCGAGATCGACAGCGCTCACGTTCGCGGATTCCATGTCGAGCGTGGAGGCAGCCTCGTCGAAATCGCTCAGCGCCGGGTCGACTTCGCTCGGGTCGAAGGAGGCGTCGAACGTGCGCGCCGGGAGCTTGCTGATCCAGAGACCGTGATCGAGGAGTCCCATGTCGCCGTCGACGTACGCCACGGCGAGAGCGCCTCCGTCCGTCGTGAGTCGGAGTCCCGCGGGCGCGACGTGTGCGATTCCAGTCCCGACCTCGTCCTTCAGACTGTAACCCTTACCTGCCGTGCGAATGCCCTGGCTGTCGTGGGTCGAGAGCTCGAGTGCGTTGCCCGTGTAGATGTAGGGCGTGTAGCGCGAGAGGGTGACGAAGCCCGAGGTGGGGAGCTCCGCCACGGCCACACCGCTCACGTCTTCGAGGATGCTGCCCGTCCACATTCCACGCGCGCCGCGCGCCTCTCCGCTGGGAGAGATCGTTGCAAAGAACGTGCGCTCCGGGCTGACCTCGTAGGTGCCGACGAGAGCCATGTCGCCCGAAGCACGCAGTGTGATGGACTCGATGCGAACCCGAGACGAGCCGTTCACGCCGATTCGCTTGGACCAAATGATGTCGCCGTTTGCGTCGAAGCGCATCACGTACGAAAGCGTGTGCGTCGGCTCGAAGGAAAGGCCGGTCACCACCAGCTCCTGGCCGATCGGAATCAAGCCAGCGCCGAGCGACAGCTGTCCGCTCGGAAACGAGAACGTCTTGGCGAACCGCAGCTCTCCCGTGGGGCTCGCCCGGAGCAGTACGACCTGCGATCCGACGTGCTCCACCGCGCGTCGCGAATACAGAACCGCGAAGTCTCCGCCTTCGATGCGCGTCATGGCGACGGGAGTGAGCTCGCGAAGCTCCGGGGCCGGCAGTCCGCTCGGCGTGCGCAGGCGGCGTGCCCACTTCAGAGTGCCGTCGTACTCGAGAGCGAGCAGCGTCAAGCGATCCGATGCGACGAACACGTCGAGTGCGTCGCTCGCCATGGCGAGCGCACTCGTGGCATTCGGATCGAGCGCGAGCTTTTCTTCGTCCGGCAAGAGCCCGAGGCCGATGGATCGAGCCCACGCGACCGAGCCGTCGTCGGCGAGGTGAAGGACGCTGCCCATGTTTGCGCCGGACACCAGCCACGACGAAGCATGGGTCTTGTCCACGATCACACGACTCTGACCCGCGTACGAAACGAACGGCTGGGTCGCCGCAACGTTTCCGAAGCGATAGGACCAAGGGGAAAAAGTCGGATTCTGATAGGTTTCGCTGCTTGGTCCCTCGCCGAGCGGGAGCGCACTGACGGGTGGCTCTTTGCAGGCACGCTCGGAAACGGGCGCATCGGCAAAGGGGTGTTCCGAGTAGAGATCGATGGGGGACAGAACGCCGTATGCGTAGTCCAGGTTCCAGCCCAGCTTGTTCGCGAGCTTTTGCAGACCGAACTTCTTCCACGGAATGCGAAGACGAATGCTCGGGACGAGCTCGATGCCCACCGTGTAATCCCAGCAAGGTGTGTTCTTCTGGTTGGCTTCGAGCTCACCAAACCCATTGAGGTTGGCGCTGAAGCCGAACGTGTCGTACGCGAGGAGCGACAAGCGAGGTCCGAAGCTCGCCTTGGAGTGACCGCTGCTCGAAACCTCGACCGTCGGCTTCACGATGTGCTTTTTGAAGCTCGGAGCCTTCGAGCTGACGCCGCTGGTAGTTCCAACGGATGCATTCGCGCCGAGATCGTACCCAAACTCCGTGCGCGCGTGAAAGTACGTCGCCGCATCCCCCTCCACCGTTGCCGTGAAGTCGAGCTCGGGCGTCAACACCACGGGGCCCGCGATGAGCTCGGGAAGCTCCCAGGGCTCTTCGTTCAGAGGAATCGCCCCAGAGGCGTAGTTCTTCGAGGCGGCACCATCGACATCGAGCACCCCGTTTCCTGCGAGCTCGATGTCGAATCCCACCTTCACGTCGGGTAGCTCGATGCAATCGCTGAAAACCGACAGCGGGTTCTTGATGATCTTCTTCAGGCACTCGTGGGCCTGATTGAGCATGCCTTCACTGTCGAGCCAGTCGAGAATCGACCGTCGCCAAGAGGTCCACATGTCCTTCGAGCTCGGCGTGGACCAGGAACTGATCATCCTTGGTCTCGACGTTTTGGTCGATGTTGTAGACCTCCTTGTCGAAGACGCGCTTGTTGTCGACGACCTTGCCTGCGCTGTAGCTGGGTTTGCTGTTGGGCTGTTTCGACGGGGAGCCGGACACCGGTGTATCGAGGTTCGCGAGGTCGATTCCCTCGCGCGCGAGCTTCGCGTGCAGGCGCTTGAACGCCAACGGCAGTGGGACGGGAAGTGTCTCGACGACGGTTTCGTTCCCTTCGTTCGTCACCGAGACGACACCGCGTATCAGTCCCTTGGGTGTTCTCTCACTCTTCCCTGCCACGATAACGTCGCCGGGCTCGAGGCGCAGGATTGCTTCCGGCGCGCCGTGGAAGCGGAGGATCCCCATCTCGATGTCGTTCGATTGGATCTCGGCGAGGACATGCTCATCGAGCTCCGTGGTCCAAGCTTGAAGCTCGTAGTCGAGCTGGTCGCCGTCGTGTCCTTTCGAAATCGTCGTGTGGGGCGCTGCACGCGCTCTGGAAAAGCAGCATCAACCCGAGCACCACCGTCGAAATTTGGAATTGCTTCGTGAACATTCTCTGGCCTGTTCGGCCCCACGAAGTGCCGGTTGCGACGTATTACCTAAGTAATTGATATTTCTACACTAATAGTCGGTGTCAGCTCACCTCCGGCGACGGCGGTCCCGCAGGAACGACCGCAGTTCTTGTGCTCAGAAACTTTTTTCTCGCGCCCTTCGAAGTAAGCCGGCTAGCTGCTGCGAACGGGGTAGCCACCATGCCGAAATCGATCCGCCTAGCGGCGGCGCAGATGGACGCCGCGATCGCTCCGCGCGCGACACGCTTCGAGCGGGCAGCCGAGATCATCCGGGAAGCCGCCAGGGCCGGCGCGGACCTCGTCGTCCTGCCAGAGATGTTCAACACCGGTTATGGCTACGATCCCAGTGCCGCGTTCGCCGAGCCGTGGGAAGGGCCTTCTCTTCAGTTTCTCGCCACGATGGCCCGCGAGTTCGGCGTCCACGTCGCCGGCAGCTTTCTCGTCGCCGAACAGGGAGAGGTCTTCAATTCCTTGGCGTTAGTCAGCCCGATCGCGGATTTTCATCGTTACGACAAGGTGCATCCCTGGGGCTGGGAGCGAGCGCTGTTTCGAGGAAGCCGGGAACGCAGCGTGATCGCCGACACCGCCCTCGGCCGGATCGGCATGCTGATCTGTTGGGACACCGCGCACGCGGATCTCTGGGCCGAATACGCCGGCAAGGTGGATTGTCTCGTGATCTCCAGCTGCCCGCCGGACGTGACCCGCCCGACGTTTCGCCTCGATGACGGCACTCGCCTCACCGTGGACGACTCCCCGCTGCTGCGCGGGTTCGCCGGCACGGCCCACGAGATTTTCGGTGCGATGGTCGACGAGCAAGCCGCGTGGCTCGGCGTTCCGGTAGTCGCGAGCGTCGGCTCGGGCAGTATCACGACGGACATTCCGCGCCCCGGGGCCCTCGCCCTCGTGTTCTCACCGTTCCGCCCGCGCATCGATCTCGGCGCGTTCCGACGCGTGGAAATGCAGTGCGATCTCACGCCCGGTTGCAAGGTGGTCGACGCCGACGGTCATCGCGTTGCGGAGCGATCCCAAAAGGATCGCGAAGGATTTTGCATCGCAGAGGTCGATCTCACGCAGAAAAACCAGACTCTCGGCAAGCAGCCCCGCGCACGGGTGAAACGCGGGGGCTATTGGCTCTCGGACGTGCTCCTACCCCGATTGATGAGACCCACTTATCAGGTGCGAGTCAGCGAGCTCTGATCTCCGAAACCCAAGGACACCTTCACCTCGCGAAGCGGAACCTCGCAGCGGTGTACAGCGCGTTCGGGAATGACCTTCCCTCGTGCGCTCATGCTTAGATGACCTGGCATGGAGCTTCTCGCCACGCCACGCCGGCGGCGGGTCCTGTTCTTCGGCCTGTACGCCTGCGAAGGAGCCCCCATCGGATTTCTCTGGTGGGCGCTACCACCAAAGCTCCGCGCCGATGGCATGCCGGTCGCGGAAATCACAGCGCTCACCGCCACGCTGGTGCTCCCCTGGACCTTCAAGTTCTTGTGGGCGCCACTCATCGACCTGCTCTCCGCGCGAGTGCGCCTGTCGAGCTGGATTGCCGGTGCGCAGCTCGGGATGGCTCTGACGCTCTTGCCCCTGGCGTTCGTCGACATCGGATCGGCGAGGAGCTGGGTCTGGATCCTGCTCGTGGCCCACGCCCTGTGCGCCGCAACGCAGGACGTAGCGATCGACGCGCTGGCGATCCAGACCGTCCCCGAGGACGAACGGGGCTCGATCAATGGCTTCATGCAAGCCGGGATGCTGCTCGGGCGCTCGGTCTTCGGGGGCGGCGCGCTCATGGCGTCGAGGTTCGTCAGCTTTCGTGCGGTGGTCGGATTGGTGATCGCATGGGTGCTCGCCACGAGCGTGCTGTCGCTTTCGACTCGAAGCGCGGCGAGACCACCGCCCCGCGAACGTCGATTGCTGGCCGAGCTCGGCGCGGCGCTCGGCCGGCGGAGCACGTGGCTCGGGCTCGGCATTGCGCTCACCGCCGGCGCAGCGTTCGAAGCCGTGGGGGCCGTTGCTGGACCGCTGCTCATCGATCGCGGGCTCGACACCGGTGATGTTGGCACCTTCTTGTTCTTGCCAGCCGTCGTCGCCATGACGGTGGGATCCCTCGCCGGCGGGAGATTGGCCGACGCGGTGGGTGCACGCCGGGCCACCGCAGCATCGGTGGGGATCGTCGCGGCGACGGTCCTGGCATTGGCCATCGCGAGCCACGGTGCTCCGCCCGTGCTGCTCGTGATTCTCGGGCTCATCTACCTCGGCATCGGGCTCTTGACCGCCAGCTCCTACACGCTGTTCATGCAACTCACCGATCCGCGGCTGGCCGCAACCCAGTTTTCCGCCTTCATGGGCGCCACCAACGGGTGTGAAGCCTGGGCGGGCTTCGCGGTGGGCCGGATCCAGGCGCGTGCGGGGTATGGGACGGCGTTCACAGTGCTGGCACTCTCCTCGCTCTTGGCGCTGCCCCTGCTCTGGGCCTCGAGGAAGAAGCCGGACTCGTAGCGCGGGTGCAACGCCTGCGCGGGATCGGGCGCTTCGCGAACTCGATGCGTGGTCGGGCGCGGTCGGCAGACCGTTTCCGTCGGCCCGATCGTTGCAATGAGCCCGCTCGTGAAGCTCGACATCCCCCCCTCGAAGCGCCTCGACACCTGGGTGCCCGACGCACCTTTCCGAGACAGTATCGCCGTTCACTCCATCGCGCCGGGCCCGCGCCTGCTCCGGGCGATGAAAGAAGTGACGTTGCGGGAGATGCCCCTGGCGCTCGTGATCGGCAGGATCCGATACCTACCCGCTCTCTTCGGATCAGCCGACGCGGCGCACCGCTTGGAGGTCGAAATCGACCGCCCATTCTGGGAAACCCTGGTCCGAGACGGAAGCAACCTGGTGCTCGAGGAGCAGCCGGACGAAATCATTCTCGGTTCGGTGGGTAAGCTGCACCAGATCCGCGATCAGCAACAGGTTCCGCTGAAATCCCCGGCCGAGTTCCGAGCGTTCCATGCTCCGGATCACGAAAAGCTCGCCATGAGCGTGCGCGTATTGCCGGGAGCAGCGGGGCAAACTCTGCTGGTGCTCGAGCACCGGACCCTTCCTACCGACGAAGATGCGCGGCATCGCTTTGCGCGGTACTGGCGAGTGATCCGACCGGGAGGAGTGTTCGTGACCGACCAGCTCCTACGAGCTGTCGCCCGGCGGGCGGAGCAATCGGGGCGAGCGACAATGCAGACGATCAGTCCCGCGTGAGAGTCGCTCTCGCTCCGGTCTCGAAAACGCCGTACCATCTTCGGTGGAGGTGTGTCGTGAATGGGATCTCCTGCTTCAACGCTCGTGTGCTTCGGCGCGGTCGCCTGCTCGGCACGAGCGCACTCCTGCTCGGCAGCATCTGGGCGATTGCGTGTGGCGGCGGTGATGATGGCGGCGGCTCGTCGAACACCGGGGGCAACGGGAACGCAGGGGGAGGCGGCACCGGCAACAGCAGCGGAGGGGGAGGCAGCGGCAATAGTGGCGGAAGCACCACCGGCGGGACGCGCAACCCGACCTGTGACGTGGGGACCAGCACCGGCGAGGTCCAGGCGCCGACGTTCTGGAAGAACCTCGACGGCGAGACGAGCTGGTTCGCCTCGCCCGTGGTGATCGATCTCGATGGCGACGGAAAGAACGAGCTCGTCGCGGCCTACTACTCCACCTACGTGTTCGACGATCAGGCCAACTTGCTCAGCAAGGTCAGCGATGGCGATGGCCGGGTGTACGCACCCCACGTCGTCGTGGATCTCGAGGGCGACGGGGTGATGGACGTGGTCGTCGGCAACGGCAAGGACGTGATCGCCTACGAGTGGAAGGGCGGCTCACTGACGCTCAAGCCGGGCTTCCCAGCCGACACCACCTCCGCGGGAGAAGCACCGGAGGTCCGGGGACTGGCTGGCGGGGATCTGAACGGCGACGGCAAGATCGAGATCGTCGCGACGACGACTCAGACCGCGACCACCGAAAGCGGCGGCGCGCAGGTGTTCGTGTTCGAGCCCGACGGCAAGCTGTATCAACCGCCCGGCATCAGTTGGCAGGCCTGGCCCCGCTACAACAACGCGACCGGTACGGGCAACGACGCCGATCGCAACGGAATGGGGCACCACGGCTATGGCTGCTACGGCCTCAACGTCGGGATTGGAAACATCGACGACGACCCCGAGCTCGAGGTGCTGGCCACCTACGACAACCACCACATCCAGGCGTTCGATCACGACGGCGTCGCCATCGATGCCGCGCCGTATTTCAAGAATCCAGACAGCCAGTACCTCGATCAGCCCATGACCTGGGGACAGTTCATCCGCTGGGCAGATCCGACCGTCGAGGACGACCACTACAACAAGCACACCGGCAACTGGCCCAACCCCGGCAATGGGGACGAGTGGCTCCAGTGGACGGCGTCGCCACCGAACGTCGTCGACCTCGACCTCGATGGAAAGAACGAAGTCATCGGCGTGCCCAACGTCGAGAAAAACGAGCCGTACGAAACCCAGGCCTACGCCATCATCGCGCTCATGGGCTCCCATGGAGACGGAAGCCAATCGGCGATGCGCAAGCCGGGCTGGGAGACACTGCCACGGGGTGGCAGTCCGATCAGCGTCGACGGCTATTACCCGCCGGGTGGCGTGCCCGCGGCGGCGACCATCGATCTCCAAGGCGACGAGAAGCCAGAGATCGTCGTCTCCCTCGACGACGGCAACATGTACGCCTTCGACGCAGGCGCCAAGCAGCTCTGGAAGTTCAACTACATGCTCGGCAAATCCATCATGTACGCCTCGGAGGCGACGATTGCGGATCTGAACCAAGATGGCTCGCCGGAGGTGATCTTCGCGACATTCGGCGATCCTGAAGTGCTGGATTCCGGGCACCTGTTCATCCTCGGCGCCGACGGAAGCCTGCTCCACGATGTTCCGCTACCGAACCCCGGCCACAACGGCAATGGCAACGGCGCGCCGGCAGCGCCCGCTGTCGGCGATCTGGATGGCGATGGGGTGCTCGAAATTTTCGTACAGACCTTCGAGCACGGCATGGACATCTTCAAAGTGCCCGGCTCCGCCACGAACTGCGTGCTTTGGGGTACGGCTCGCGGCGGCCCACTGCGCATGGGTCAACCCAACGGCGCGTAGTGAGCGCGTGATTCACGCGGAGCTCACTCGGTCCACTTCATGACGCGGAACCGACTGAGCTCCACTGGTGCACTCGGCGCAATGCCTGCCTTGCGACGTGCGATGCTCACCTGCTCATTCGCGGTATCGATGCCTTCGATGTCTGGGAGGAGCAGACCTCGCCTTCCCTGGCGATCCCGCACGATGACTCCGTACACCGCGGGATCGAGCTCGCTTTCGCCGGCAACCCGTTCCTCGGGGAGGAGCACGCTGACCTCGATCTGAAGCGCGCCGAGCTCCTCGGGACGCACGGGCTCGAAGCGCGGGTCACGCGTCGCCGCGAGGACCGCGCTTCGGGCGGTCTCCCGGGCAACGTCGGGTTCGACCGGAACGATGGATCCGATGCAGCCCCGGAGGCTGCCATCGGGGTTTCGGAGCGTGACGAATACTCCGGCTCGCGGTGCTCCGGGCTCCGAAGACAGACTGCCCTGACTGACGAAGTGATCGCGGATCGCGCGCCGCGCGATACCCACGAGCTGTGGGCCAATTTCGGTGCATCGAAGGCTGCCCCAGGATACCTCCGATCGAAGCCGAAGCCTGATTGAAACGCATCCCAAGGCCCGCTAGCGTCGAACCCGGATGCTCCGCGACACGCTCCCCCGCGCGCTCGTCGCCCTCGCGCTCGTCTCGACCGCGTGCCATGCGAGCTTCCGGGATCCACGCTACCCGGCCGGAGAGGAGAAGACTCACTGGTCGCATTTCTACTTCTGGGGAACCGTGGGACACGCCGACATCGATCTGCGCGACTACTGCTCCACGGGACACGCGCGCGAGGTCTACCTCTCGAGCGACATCCTGATGGTGGGGCTCACCATCATCACCCTCGGGATCTACATTCCGCGCAAGGTAACGATCACGTGCGAAAAGGAACCGGCCGCGAAATGAAAGGCTCGCTCCTGCTCGTGGTTTTGGCGCTCTCGGCGACAGGCTGCTTTCGCACGACCATTCGCTCCGGCACGACGCCGGGCGCCTCGCCGCCCGGCTATCACGAACGCTGGCACAGCGGGTACATCGGCGGACTGATCGAAGGCAGTGGTCCCCACGAGCTCGGCCAACTGTGTCCGGGGGGCTGGTCTCAGATCGACACCAAGACCGAACCGGTCGACCTCGCCCTGACGATCACGACCTCGCTCATCTACACGCCCCAGGTCGTCACGGTGGCTTGTCAGGATCCCCGGGCTCGAAAGCGAGCGGTCGCCAAGTCGCCACCCCCGCGGACCTACCCGACCGTTCCGGCGCCCGGCGCTCCCCCCGATGCCAATCTGGAAGAGCACTGATGGACATCGTGCTCACAGAGCTCGGCACGATCAGCAAGATCACGCTGAACCGACCCGAAAAACACAACGCGATGACGGCCGAGATGGGCGCCGCGTTTTCGGATGCCGTCGATCGCATCAACGAAGCCAGCGAGCCTCGGGTCGTTTTGATCGAGGGAGCTGGGCGGGCATTTTGCGCGGGCGGCGACTTCTCGCTCATCGAGGGAAACTCGAAAAAGAGCGCTGAGGAGAACCGCCGGACGATGCCGGAGTTCTACTGGAGCTTCCTCAGCGTGACCCGGCTTCGGGTACCCAGCATTGCCGTGCTCCACGGCGCGGCCGTGGGTGCGGGGCTGTGTCTGTCCGCAGCCTGCGATCTGCGTCTGGCAGCGAAGGAAGCCAAGCTCGGCGCGAATTTCGTTCGGGTCGGCCTCCATCCGGGCATGGGTGCCACCTGGCTCTTGCCGCGTTTGGTCGGTCCCGCCGTCGCCGCGGAGCTCTTGCTCACGGGCAAGCTCGTGAGCGGCGAAGAAGCAGAGCGCATCGGGCTGGTGAACGTCGCCGCTCCGCGCCAAGAGCTCGCCGCATTGGTGAAAAAGACCGCGGAGGAAATCGCGAGCGCAGCGCCCATCGCCGTGCGACAAACGAAAGAAACCCTGATTCGTCCGCTGCGAGAGGCACTCGACGCTCAGCTGGCGCGCGAAGCCGAATGTCAGGCAGTGGACTTCTCTACCGAGGATCTCTGGGAAGCGGTCGAGGCTTTTCGCGCGGGACGAGCACCAGTGTTTCGCGGACAGTGATCGAGCGGCTCATTTCCCTTTGGCCTCTTCCAAGATGGAATCGGCCAGCTTGCGCTGATCCTTGACCAGCTTCTCCGGCACTTCCTCGCCGCAGTCCTCGGTCGCTCCGCTGGCGGAGGCCGCTTTGCACTTCAGCTGGATGCTGAGCTTGCCGCCACTGGTTTCCACCACGAAGACGTACTTGTACTTGTCGTTGGCGATCGCTGAACCGAGCATCGTGCGGGGCTGAGTCGTGAGCTTGAGCCCGGCTTCGTCGCGGGTTTCGATCAAGAAGCCGCTATCGAGCAGCATTCCTTCGGCCGCGTCGTAGAGCTTCTTCGAGTCGACGTCGGTCTTTTGGTCGATCGGGGAATAGGGCGCCAGGCGCGGACCGGTGCAAGCCCCGAGGACCAGCAAAGCAGCGAGAATCATCGCGAAACGAAGCGCGGCACTCATCGCGGACGACCCTACTCCGGGCTCTCGTGTAAGGCGAGGCCCGCGCACGTCGTTCTCGGGGGATGAAACGGTCGGTCCTTTTCGTATGCGCCATGATCGTCGTCGCGCTCTCGGTTGGAGCTTGCAGCAAAGCCGATGCCGGAGCGGGTCCAACACTCGCCGCCGCGGCTCCGCCAGCCGATCCGAAGCCAGCGGATCTCGAAGGAGCAAACAGCGGGCGGAAAGTCATCAAGAACGCGGAGCTCTCTCTGACCGTGTCGTCCGCCTCGAACGCTGCGCGCGAGGCAACGAAGATCGCCGAGCGCTATCAAGGCTACGTCGTGAGCTCGGAGCAAAATGGTGGCGAGGAGCCCGGGCGCACCTCGAGCGTGCGAGTCGTCTTGCGGGTGAAAGCCGAGGACCTGGATCGAGCGCTGGACGCCCTCAAGGCGATGGGCAAGAGCCGGGGTAACGAGCACATCACGAGCGAAGACGTGACCGAGGAATGGATCGACCTCGAAGCTCGCATCAAAACTCAGAAGGCGCTCGAGACGCAGTACCTCGAGATCCTGAAGAGTGCGACGAAAGTCGACGACATGCTCGGGGTACAAAAGCAGCTCGCTGAGGTGCGCGGCGAGATCGAAAAGATGGAGGGGCGAAAGCGCTTTCTCGAAAAGCAAGTGGGACTTTCCACGATCACCGTCAGCCTCGTGGAAGACGCCCCGCTCGTGAGCGCATCGTTTTCCGCCTTCGGGCGCGCACTTCGGAGCGCGGCCGGCGACGTGGTGAACGTGGGTGCCGCGCTCTTGGTTGGCATCATCCGACTGCTGGGAGTCCTGCTCCCAATCACGCTCATTGTCCTCGTGCCGCTGTACTTTCTCGGCCGAATGGCATTCCGCAGGCTCTCGTCAGTCAAGATCTGAGCTAGCGTATGCATCAGTGACCCCGGAGCTCAGCGAGATAAGTGACAAGCTCACCGAGCTCCGGGCGATTGGTGCCGCTTCGCTCTTTGGCGCGTCGAGCCACGGAATGACGCTCCGCCCTCCCCTCGATCCCAAAGAGGTGGGCGAGCTGACTCTGCCGGAGGGCTACCGAGCATTTCTCATCGAGCTCGGTGACGGGGGTATCGGGCCGTACCACGGCTTGCTCTCCTTTTCGGCATCCCTCGGCTGGGTGAAGAAGGCCTGGGGCACCGAGGGGCTCACCGAGGACTTCCCCCTGACCGCGGACATCGACTTCGGCGAGCTCTGCGCCAAGCCCAAGAGCTGGGCCGAGCACGTCAAGCGTCTGGAGGAGGACCCAAGCTACGCGCGCGCTTGGGATGAGCTCCAAAAAAAATACGCAGCGCCGGAATTCCACCGCGGGGTGCTTCCCATCGCCGAATACGGCTGCGGCGATTTCTTCTTTCTCGTTCTTTCCGGAGCGCGGGCCGGCAGTGTCTGGGTCGATAGCCTCGATAGCGCCACCGGAATGTATTGCCTCGAAACGGACTTCCTCGGTTTCTACAAATCGTGGCTGAGCGACGCGCTCGAGCGCGCAAAGAGTCGTGATTTCGCTCCCCGCAACGCACAGCACGCGTACCTGGAGTTCGGGAAGAACCCCCGCTACCGGCGTTGAGTCGACAGTGCGTCGGGCGCGCAGCCCGAAAGGGCGAGCGCCGCTTCGATGAACGGCGCGAGATCCACTTCGCGACGCAGGGTGATCTTCATCGCTTCCGGGGCCCCCGCGCCGTGGAGCGACTCGTGGAGGAAATACGTGCTCCCCATGCCGTGGGTGAGAAACTCGAGTAGGCGAAACAGCCGCATCCGTGCCTCGGGATCGACTCCGTCGCGTCCGGCCATGTACTTCCTCACGATCGGTCCCAGCGTTTCGTGGCGCAGATCCTTCTCGGAAGGCAACGTCGTCATAGCGCCTCCGGCGAGATCCGCAGCGATCCTCGCGATCTCGAAGGGCGCGCGGGTCACGTTCAGCTTGGTGACGTTGGCGAGGGCCAGATCGGGGATGCACACATCCTCCACGAGCTTCCCCTTCGCGGCTGCTGCCACCGCGCAGGCGTACAGCGTCTCGTTCAGGAACACCATTTCCGTGAGCTTGTCCCGCACGATGGGACGATCGGAAACTCCGTTCGCGTCGGCAATCGCCGCGGCCGCTCCGATGACGACGTCCGCGATCCCCACCTTGCACCCGCCGTAGCAAAACCGATGAAACGAGCCGAAGTAGCTCACGAGCTCGCTCGTGTATTCGACTTCCCCGTTCAGAAACACTTGCTCGTTCGGTACGAACACGTCTTCGAACACCATCAGCGACTCCGAGCCACCAAAGCGCGCGAGACCGACGTCGATGTCCCCGTCGTCCAGACGCCGCCCGTCGCCAGGCTGCCGCGAATAGATGTGATACAGGCCCTTTGCGTTCGATGGCACCGCGGCGGCGATCGCCCAGCTTTCCTCACCCGCGCGACAGGCCAAGGGCAAGACCAGGTGGAAATGCGAGTGGCACGCCGAGGTCTGGTGCGCCTTCGCGCCTCGGAGAACCACTCCGTCGCTCCTTTGCTCGACGACCCGAAGGTAGAGATCCGGATCGGACTGCTCGCTCGGTCGCTTGCTGCGATCGCCTCGGGGATCGGTCATCGCGCCCGACACCGCCCAGTCGTTTTCGTGAACCTCACGCAAGAATTGGTCGAAGCGCTCTCGGTAGCGGGTACCGCGTTCGCGATCCATGCGCTTCGTGACGATGGCGAGAGTGTTGATCGCGTCGAGCCCCGGCGAGCGAAGCGCCCCGCGGGCGGTGAGGCGCCCGACGAGCCGCTCCCATTCGATCCGTCGCAAGAGATCCGCTGGCGATTGCCAGACGATGCTCGAAACGTTCACGTCGTCTCCGGTGAGCTCGGACTTCGCGGTCATGAGCTCCCGCGTCTCGGGCTCGAGCGCCAACCGGTATGTTTCCGCAAGCGCCCGCGCCGCAGGTGCAAGCACCGGGTGGTCGATCACGTCGGCGACGCGCTCGCCGCGATAGTGAACGACGATCCCGCGGGCGCGAATCGACTCCAGGTACTCGTCGGCCGTTTTCAACATGCCTGGTTCCTAAACGATCTCTCCACTCCCAGAGACGCTTGGTCGTGGACCGATGAGCCTTGTCACGATTGAATCACTTCACGGTCGGATCCAACGGATCGGTGTCATCCTGATCCAGCACGCCGTCGCCGTCGTAATCGGCGCGCGGAGGAGCGGTGGACGGGATCGTCGCCGGACCGCCGTCTTGCAGCGAAGTGAAGAACGCGACCATCTGATCGTCGTGTTCACGGATCGCCATCTCGACGTCGAAGGCTCGGTCGAGCTTCGGAAACCGCTCGTCGCCGGGAAAAGGAACGCCGGGGACGAACTCCCGAAGGTCGTAGCGCATGTATCCGAGCCCATGATTCGCCGGTGAGTACTCGAACGCGGCACCCGTTCGCCCACTCGGTAGATTGCCCCGCACCGGAGCGGCCACGGTCGGTACGCCGGGGATCCCCACGAGATACGGCTCTCCAACGTCGATTCCGAGGGCGCGGATGAGCGCATGGGTCGCGATGTTTGGCATGACCTCGTCGTAGACCGAGAAGCTCACCAGGATGTCTGCAGGTGGGCGACCCGGCGGCGGATCCCGAAGCACGTGGGGCGCGTACGCGATTGGATCGCCCCCTTCGGTGATGGCCCCGAGCAAGTGCGCGAGCGGGTGAAATTCGTCGAAGGGCTCCTCGCCCACGGCGCCGAACGTTCCGAGGGCGAGCGTCGACACCAGCCCACTCACCTTGGCGGAGTTCGTGGTGATGAGCTCGACGAAGCTCGCGCCCGGAACCTGAAGCGCGGCCGCGCGGATGTCGGGCTCCACGGCGATGGTCATCGACCCCATCATTCCGCCGAGGGACCCACCGCTCCAATAGATGCGGGACGGATCGAGCTTGGGGATCGGACCGCCGAGCGCCGGACCGAGCGGTGAAAGATCGAGCGCGGGATTTTCAATCAGCCGGACGAGGCTCGTCTGATCCAGCACCGTTTGGCGAAAGTTGTCGCGGATGGCGACGAAATCCGAAACCCGGCGAAGAACGCCAGCGGTAACCCGGTGTCGTCCGGGATGCCGTCGGGGCCCTCATAGCTTCCAGCGTAGTTGTTCTTCTCGTCGACGAGCCCTTGGCGCGCCCCATGCGCGACATCGTCGATGCCGATGACGACGAAGCCCGCGCGCGCCAACTCGTTGGCGACGTTCAGCATGCTGCCGCGATGGTTGCTGAGCCCATGCCCATTGATGACAACCGGAAAGCCCGCGTCGGGCGCTGGGACTTCGGAACACGATCGTCACGGGGATCGTCGCCTGGGCGTCTTCGAGCTGGTTCGCGCCGCTGCGTCGCGCTCGAAATGATGGGTGGTTGCATCGAGGATAGGTGGGCGCGACGAACGCCGCGGAAGCCACCGCCCCGATCGCGTCGTGAGCGATGCCGCCCGGGTTGTCGCCGCCGGGCCACTCCCGCCCGCTGTCGTCTCGATCGGGGGTGCCCAGCCAGTCGTCCAGGCTGGGCTCTGGCCCGCGCCAAATACGGCGACCGTGTACGGCGCAGCGTCTTGTGCGTCCCAGATCACGTTCGGCGGAGGCAACGTGCGAAGCTCGTCCCGCAGTGAAAAGAGCTCGGTCGCGCGACGAGAAGTCGTGAACACGGCGAGCCCGGCGACATCCCCAGGCGAATCGACAAGGGACTGTTCGACCAACTCGTCGATCGCGCCGCCGTAGAGCTGTTCGGCCTCGGTCGCACGCTCGTGGGGGTCGACGCTTCGATGGCAGGAGCGCCGAGTCCGCTCGTGCGATGGCACTGCTCACGACGACCGCGTGACGCACTCCCGGGGGAAGTACGATCCCCGGCACTGCGAGCACCGAGAGGCATCGATGGAGGGGAGGTATTCCGCGACCGCGGGATACCTTGTCCCGAGGTTCGGCGACGTGGGATCCACGTTCGCGATGAAGATGCTGGCGTCCCCTCGGTCGCGGCATCGAAGTCCCGGGGGAGCACTGCGTCATTGACGAAGCCATCGGTGAAGAACAGCGCGCCGGTCGAACGGGCGAAGCCATCCAGCGCATGCAGGCCCTTCGTCGAGGCTCGCGTGATGCTTCCGCAACGCGCTCGAGGCCGGGTACGTCGACCACCGAGCCACTCGCGTCGAGATACAAATCGCTCGGCCAGGGGACTTCGCCAATGCCGTGGGCCCGGATTTTCGCGGGCTGAAACCGGAGAGCACCGGCCCCGCCGCGACGCCTCGTCGCTCCGCAGCCCCCCAGGGCAGATCGCAAGAGCCAGCGCGGGCCAGCGCTTCATTCGAGCCCGCCCGAAGCGGCGCCCACCACGCGCTCGAGCTCACCGCTCTCGATCAGCTCGACGACGTGATCGATGTCCGGATACAGCGGGCCGGTCGGCATCGAGCGGAGGAACGACTTGCGCACGCCGCTGCGCGGCGCGGACTCCCGACGCCGCCCTCAAGCGGGCCGGCGCTGATCGAGGCCTTGGGCGGCGGTCAGGATCTCGATGGCGAGGCACGCGTCACGTTCGCGACGATCTGATCGAGCTTGCGCGCGCTGATGCTGCCCATGCTCACGTGATCCTCCTTGCCGGCGCTCGACGGGATCGAGTCGACGCTCGCCGGGTGGCAGAGCACCTTGTTCTCGCTGACCAGCGACGCGCTCGCGACCTGCGCGATCATGAAGCCGCGAGTCGAGCCCGCTGTCGCGGCGCCAAGAACGGCGTGAGGCCGCTCGAGAGCGCGGGGTTGACCAGCTGCTCGACGCGCCGCTCGCTGATGTTCGCGAGCTCGGCGACCGCGATGGCGGCGAGGTCGAGCGCGAGCGCGACCGGCTGGCCGTGGAAGTTGCCGCCGCTCACGACGTCGGCGCTGACCGTCGTCGTCGATGAACACGCTGGGGTTGTCGGTGACGCTGTTCATCTCGCGCTCGAGCACGTCGCGCGCCCAGCCGAGCGCGTCGCGCGACGCGCCGTGCACCTGCGGCATGCAGCGCAGCGAGTACGGGTCCTGCACTTTGCCGCAGTCCCGGTGGCTCTCCATGATCTCGCTGCCGGCGAGGAGCGCGCGCAGGTTGCTGCGCGACCGCGACCTGGCCGGGGTGCGGGCGGAGCCGCATCAGGCGCTCGTCGAACGGGCGCTCCGAGCCCTTGAGCGCCTCGAGGCTCATCGCGCCGGCGATGTCGGCGACGGTCGCGAGCCGCTGCCGCGTCGAGCAGCGCGAGCGCGCCGAGCGAGGTCATGAACTGCGTGCCGTTGATGAGCGCGAGCCCTTCCTTGGCCTCGAGCTCCAGCGGCGCGAGCCCGGCGCGCGCGAGGGCCTCGGCGCTCGGCAAGAGCTCGCCCGCGATGCGCGGCCTCTCCCTCGCCGATCATGGCGAGCGCGAGGTGCGCGAGCGGCGCGAGATCGCCGGACGCGCCCACCGATCCTTGCGCGGGGATGCGCGGGTGACGTCCGCGTTCAGCATCGCGACGAGCAGGTCGATGAGCTCGCCGCGCACGCCGGAGTGACCGAGCGCGAGCGCCTGCGCGCGCAGCAGCATCATGCCGCGCACGCGTCGTGCTCGAGATCGGGACCGACGCCGGTGGAGTGACTGCGCACCAGGTTCTTCTGCAGCAGTCGGACCTGTGCGGCGTCGATTCGCGTCTCGGACAGCGCGCCGAAACCCGTGTTGACCCCGTAGACGCGCGGCGCGCAGATCGCCTTCGTTGGCGATCGCCTCGATGGCCTGGCGCGCGCGATCGACCGAAGCCCGCGCCCCGTCCGCCAGCACGACCCGCCGCCCATCACGGGCGACGTCGCGCAGATCGGACAGACTGAGGGGCATCCCCAGTCGAACAGGGGTAATTTGGCCCGTCTTGTCTTCGGGCAAGGTCACCGAGTCCCCTATACCGCGGCAAGCGCCCGGTGCAGAAGCGCACTCGACTGGGTGATCGTTCTTGCTCCAATCGAGCCGCGCCGATTAGGCTCGCCGGCCAGTGGGCCGTCAGAAGCGTCTTCTATCCTCTGCCATCGGCTCCGGTCTCGCACTTGCGCTGACGGGTGTGACGCTGCGCGCGCACGCTCAGCCCGAGCCGGAGCTGGTGCCCGATCCGCCGCCGCCCGGACCGCCGCCGGCTGCTGCACCCGCACCGGCGCCGGAAGCACCCGCACCAGTCGCTGCCGCTGCGCCCACTGCACCGGAGATGGGGCAGCCTCCCGCAGCGGTTCCGCCGCCACCTCCTCCATCGGATGAAACGGCAGGCACCGAATTCAAGTCACGCTTCGTGCTCGAAACGGGACGCACGCCCGTCGCCCCTCCTGATCCGGACAAACTCCGCATCCAGCTCCACGGCGAGTACCAACTTCGCAGCCACACTCCTCAGCGACTTGCCGCTTCGCCAGTTCGCAACGGACACGTCGACCCGATCCCTCGACCAGACCTTTCGCCTGTATCACTGGCTGCGCTTCACCCCGCGCATCTCGTACCGCGACAATCTCACGCTCATCGGTCAGATCGACGTTCCCCGCGGCTTCATCGTCGGCCAAACGACGAGCCACGTGGACAGTGCGGAAATCGCATACGACGAGCACATGCCCATCCAGGTGAAGCCACGCTGGCTCTACCTCGAGTATCTCTCTCCGATCGGCCTATTCCGCGTCGGCCAGCAGCCATCCCACTGGGGCATGGGCATCCTCGCGAACGACGGGGATCATCCTTCGATGTTCGGGGACTACTACGGCGGCTCGATCACCGAGCGCATCGCCTTTGCCACCCGCCCCGCCGGCAAAGAATCGCCCGTCACCGTCGCCATCGCCGGAGACCTCGTGTTCAAGGACGCGACCGCCGATCTGACCGACGGCGATCGGGCGTTTCCAGGGAGTCCTGGCGGCGTTTTATCAGGACAAGGCCGACAACATGATCGGCTTCTATGGAGTCTACCGCCACCAGAAGCGAACCGACGAGGCGATCCCGGGCGGTGAGTTCGACGAAACCCTCAAGGTCTGGGTGCTCGACTCGGCCGGACGCTTCAACGCGAAGATCCCCGGCTCCGAGGGTCATGTGTTTGGCGAATACGAAGTTGCGTACCTCCTGGGCGACACCAACTTCACCCGCACCCTCACCCAAGCTCGCAACAACGAGCGAGAGGACATTCGCGCGCTCGGCGCCGCGGTGCGCTTCGGCGCCCTGACCACGTCGGGCGTGGGCGACGATCGCTGGGGCGACTTCGTCGCGACCCTCGAATGGGGCTGGGCCCAGGGTGATGCCGATCCCAACGACGGCGTGAACCATCGCTTCCGGTTCGATCCGAATCACAACGTCGGCCTCTTGATGTTCGACGAAGTGCTCGCCTGGAAGACGGCGCGCGCCGCGAGCATCGCCCAGGACCCAAACCTTTCTGCACGTCCGGCCCCCGGCGTCGACTTGCTCCCCTCCAATGGGGCGATCTTCGGCGCCACCTATCTGAACCCCACAATTCTCTTCCGCCCGGTGCGCCCCCTCGATCTCAAGCTCGGCGCGGTCATCGCGCAGACGACGGCCGACTTCGTCGATCCAGTGCGCGTGTCCACGGGTGGTGAGTTCGTCAATTACGACGGCGGCGACCCCCGCAGCCACGATCTCGGGATCGAGCTCGATGGCGGCATCGAGTACCGCTACGGCCTCGACTACGACATGACGCTGGAGCTCGGGGTCCAAGGCGGCGTGCTTTTCCCTGGAAACGCCTTCGCCGACGGCAACGGAAGCAAGCTCGAAAACCAGTACATCGGCGTCGGTCGCCTCGGGCTGCAGTACTGAACGCTCTTCGGGAGCATGGCGATCAGCGTCGTCAGCGCGTGCAGTGATTCAAAGCGATCCGGCGGAGCACGCCTGACGAGAGCTTCGCAAACGTGTGCCAGCGTGGGCCAGCGCGAACCCGGATTTCCCAGCGATATGGGAATGTCGCGTCGGCACGCGCCTTGCTGAATGGGAGCCATGCACAAGCTGGTTTGGCTTTCCGGGTTGATAGCGGCGGTGAGCATCGGCTGTGGAGGGCAAACCGATGCCCAGGGCAGTGGCGGCTCGTCGGGCACGGGTGCAACCGGTGGCAGTGGCGCAACGGGCGGCACCGGCGCAACGGGAACGGGAGCGACCGGCGGCAGCGGCGCATCGGGAGGCAGCAGCGGGTCCGGCGGAATGCCGCCAGAGTGCAGCGTTCCCTCCAACGGACCCGGCCCGTACGCGGTGACCATCCGTTTCATCAATCCAACGGCGGAGCCCCTCTTCGTTCGCCAGGACTGCGCCCTCAACTGGTCACTCTACTCTTGCGCGGACGGATACACGTCCGAGATCGACCATGTCGCGGACTGCATGGGAAGCTGCTCGGATCCCTCGGGCGGCTGCATCGCCTGCGGCGCGTGCATGATGATGGGGCACGAGGTCACCAATTCCCAGCCGTACGAAGTCGACTGGAGCGGCAACACGTTCACCTTCGGGCAAAACTCCAACGGTTGCCAATGCTACGACGCTCACGCAGCACCCGCCGGCAAGTACTCGATCCTGATCCCGGTCTTCTATTCCGACCAAGACGCGCAGAACGATCAGAAAGCGTTCGACGCATACGGCTGGCTCGACCTGCCGGCCCCCGGCGGCATCGTCGAGGTCGTCCTCTCGCCACCGGGACTTTGATCATGGGCTGAACGTTCAGCTCGCGCCGAACGTCGCCACCACGGTTCTACCGAAATCCGCCTTCGCCGTGTCGCGGAGGGGTGCTCCATGCCCACCGATCAGGTGTCGGAACTCGAGCGCCGCCAGGCGTTCGAAGTCTTCGCGCAGGCTCTCGCCGGGAGGTGTCATCCCCTTGCGCCACGGCGGCCCAATCTGCGCCGGACGCTTCGTGAAGCCCATCAGGCGGGTCGCGACCTTGGCGATAGCGCTGCAACCCCTCGTGTCTGGCCAGTTCTGGACCGCGTCACAGGTGATCAGGATCCCCCCCGCGCGCCGAACCACCAGCGCCGCTTCCTTCTTGCGGTCTTTTCGAACAGGAAGAGCTCCGCATCTTCGATCGGCAACGCGCCCGCGGAGAGCTGATGATCCGGCTTCGGTTCCTCCGGCCGCGCTTCCCCGGCATTCCAGTAAGCCGCGCCAAAACGCGAAACCGAATACGCGTCGTCCCGGCCGTGGAACGCACCGATCTTCACGACGTGCTTCACCTTGCCGAGCTTCTCGAGGGCGGCTTCTCCTTCGGTCGAGAGCCGAACGGCGGAAATCAACGTCAGCTCGTCCCCGGAGCGAACGACGACCATGTTGCGCGAGATGCGGATCCCCGTCCCCATTTTCACCGAGCCTTGCACCCAGAAAACGCCCTCCGCGATTTCCTCGATCGACCGGTGGGGCTCGGGGAGTGGATGTTCGCTCATGTCGGGAGGGATCCCATGCGCGACTCTGCGTCGTCAAGCGGTGCCCCTTGGTAATCTGGGTGCCGCATGGCATCTTGAACGCATGCGGAAGGCTCGGCTCTTGCGGGGCGTCGTCGTCGTGTCGCTCGGTTTTGGCGGAATGCTCTTTGCGAGCTGCGGGGGAGACGACGGAGGCGGGACGGCGTCGAACTCGGGCGGTGGTAGCGGCGGCACGTCGGGAGATGCCGGCGACTCGTCCGTCAATCTCGACGGACAGACTTGCGCCACGGGCTCCGCTTGCGGCGACAACGGGATCTGCGCGGGCGGAGTGTGTTGCGAAAAGGCCAGCGCGTGCGGCGACGACTGCTGCAGCGGCGCGGAGATCTGCTCGTTTCAAAAGTGCGTCACGCCCGGCAAGACCTGCACCGAGTCTTCCGAGTGCGCGCAGGGCGAGTATTGCGAGCTCTCGCTCGGCCAGAAGGACGGCTCGGCACCGCCCGGGGACGCCGGATGCCAGAGCGGGTTCTCGGTCGCCGAGGGATCATGCCTGCCGAAGCCACCGGAGTGTGCGGCGGGGGAGGACCCCACCGGCGGCACGTGTCTTCCCAAGTGCGAGCTGCCACCAAACACAGCGGCGTTCGATCCGGTCGTCGCCTATTCGTGGGGCGGAATCACTTCCGCGCCGTACACGAGCGACGTGATGATGACCCCGATCGTCATCCAGCTCGACGACGACAACTGTGACGGGAAGATCACGGAGCTCGACATCCCCGAAATCGTTTTCAATACGTTCGCGTCCGGCCATACACCGGCATCGGGACCCTTCACGCAATCTCGATCGTGAATGGGCAAATCGTGGACAAGTTCGCAGTGCCAGGCGTGATCAGTGCGGCGAGTGAGCTCGCGGGGGGAAACATCGACGGCATCCCGGGAAACGAGGTCGTCGGCTGCGCGGGGAACGCGCTGGCCGCGTTCGATGGCACGGGCAAGCAGCTATGGACGAGCCCCGTTCTCGCGGGCTGTCGGACTCCGGCAATCGCCGATCTCGAAGGCGACGGCACGGTCGAGGTCGTGACCGAGGGAGGCATCGTCAACGGCAAGGACGGAACTCTCAAGGCGCCGCTCAGCGTCACGTCGCCGGCCATCTCCGACGTCGACGGAGACGGAAAGCTCGACATCGTCGACGGAACCCGTGCGTACCGAGCCGACGGCACGTTGCTCGCGGACTCGGGCGTCGCGTCCGCCTGGGCGGCCGTGGCGATCTGGACAAGGACGGCGTACCGGAGATCGTCGGAATCAATCCGGCCGACGGGTTTCGCCGCCTCCACGTTTGGCACGTCGTCTCGGGGACTCCGAACTTCGAGATCGTGCGCCAACCGTTCGACATCCACGAAACGGCGCCGTCGAACCCGTGTGGTCATCTGGCGGGCGGCGGACCTCCGACGATCGCGGACTTCAACGGCGATGGATACCCCGACGTCGCCCTCGCCGGCTCGATTGCCTACGTGATCTTCGATGGAAAGAAGCTCGTCGACCCGACCGTTGCGAGCACGGACACGTTGCTCTGGCAGAGCGTCACCCAGGACTGCTCGTCCGCTGCCACCGGGAGCTCGGTGTTCGACTTCAACGGCGACGGCAAGGCCGAAGCAGTCTACTCGGACGAGATTTACCTCCGCGTCTACGATGGCGCGACTGGCAACGTGCTCTGGCAGACGTGCAACACCACCGGAACGCTGATCGAATACCCGGTGATCGCGGACGTTGACAACGATGGGCAAGCAGACATCGTGGTCGCGTCGAACGCTTATGCGTTCAATTGCGGCGGCACGAAGCAGAGTGGGATTCGCGTCATCCAGAGCCAGAGCAAGTCCTGGGTGCGAACGCGGCGTGTCTGGAATCAGCACACGTATCACATCACCAACGTGGAGGAGGACGGCACCATCCCCACCCATGAGATTCCGAATTGGACCGTGCCCGGACTGAACAACTTCCGCCAGAACAAGCAGCCAGGCAGTGAGTTTGCCGCGCCCGACGCCGTCGTCACGGTCAAGCCCCGCTGCTCGTCGGCGTTCGGCGTGCTCGTGGAGGTACGAAACCTCGGCAGCGCACCGCTGCCGTTCGGAATGGCAGTGGACGTGTACTCGGGGTCCCCGCCGTCCGGCACGCTGCTGACGAGCAGCGTGACCACGATCCCACTGTACGCGGCGCAAGCCGAGGTGCTCTCGATCGACCTACCGAACGCACCGGTGGACGTGCAAAATGGCTCGACACCCGTGTACGCAACGGTCACCCCACCGCTCGGCGTCGTCGAGTGTCGGACCGACAACAACACTTCCGCACCGGTGTCTGCGGTCTGCAACGTCCCGCGCTGACATCGCCTACTTCGCGCGCTTGAACACGACCCCGTCGAGCCCCGGGAGCGGGCGAAACTGTGCCCAGTAGACGCAGCTATCGTCGACCGCGATGCCATGGGCCTCGGGCGCGATCGAATCGTTGCCCGTCGATGCTTTCACGAAGGCCGAAGCGCGCTCGGCGCCGATCTTGGGCAAGCGGAAGACGACGGGCTCGCCGGGTTGCCAGACGCTGTTCGGCGAGCCGTCAGCGTTCGTCCAGTACAGGTCTTTTCCGTCGACCGCGATGTCACCGTCATTCGTGCTGGCGATCGAGTCGAGGGCAGCCGTGGACAGTCCGAACTTGTCCACGCGCCAGGAGACGCCACCGGCGCGGACGAACACGTGGGTCGAATCCAGAGCCAGAGCGTAGGCGGGCGTGAAGTCGAAGTTCGTGAGCTCTTGGATGGTCCCGCCAACTTTGGAGGCTCGCCACAGACTGGTGGCGTCCGTCCAGAAAATACCATCCTCATCGACTGCAACCTGCGCGCCCGAACCGCTCGTGAGCGCGATGACCTCGACGGCGCCTCCTGCCTTGGGGATCCGCGAAGCGGCTGTCCCGCCAGGATGGTGGTCCAGTACACGTGGCCTTCGTCGAGCGCGATGTCGAACGCCTGGGCGGACAAGACCAGCACTTCAGCGGAACCGCCGGCCTTCGGAACGCGGGAGACGTTGCCGGCGCTATCGCTGAAGTACACATGACTTTCGTCCACGGCGAGGGAGACCGGCGCCTGTTCCACGAGCACCTCTCGGGACCCGCCATACTTCGACACTCGCTCGATGCTGTGGGTCGTTCCCCAGTAGACATGCGTTTCATCAATCACCAGGGCGCGGGCGTCGCTGCTGCCGTCGTCCAGCCGCAGGCTCTGGCGCGTGGCCGCACTACACGGCGGCGTGGCCCTGCAGAGCCCCGCGACACAGCTGCCCGAGCAGCACTCGGCATCGGTCGAGCACGTCTCCCCTCCTCGACAGCCACCAGGAGGAGGTCGTGAAGCGGTCTGCTCTTCCAGGAGGCCGCTTTTCGAATCCGCACCCCCACACCAATGCGAGGCACAATTGAGCCACCAACGCTTCATTGCTCGGGACCACAGCAACTCCCATGCCGCCGGAGCGTCACTCGCCACGGCGGTAGGCGATCACGATTCAGCTCGAGCCCGCTCGGGGATCGTAATTCGAGCTCACCTCACCCCAAGGGAAACTGCGTTCGGAGCCGGCCGCCCGCTCGAGCCATGCGTCGTGAATCACCTTGCGCCGGTCCTCGCGCTCTTGTGACCAATCGTCGAAGCTCGTCCGTCATCGGCCAGCGCGTGGCTGAGGCTCAGCCGCTCGAGGCGCTCCGCTTCGAAGTAAAACGAGACGTAGAACAGGAGCTCGGCTCGGCAGCTCGATAGGATCCACGATCGCCAGCGCCCGTTGTGCACGAGCGGTCGTGCGGAGCTCGCCCAGGACGCGGCGCGAAATTCGGCGCAGGAAAGAGTGGCCGTCAACGTTACCGCAGGCTCTTCGAGCTCGAGAGCACCTGAATGGAGATCGATCACGAGCCGGCCAATCTACACGGCTCCTGGATGGCAAATCGTCGCTCAGATCCGCCTTTTTCTGGATCGATCGACAATTTCGCTCGTCTCTGTAGGCTGACGCCCGCGTGGCGCGTTCTCCATTCGCGCTCGTCCCCCCAAAACCATGAAGCTCCGAGCTCTCCTTTTGGCTCTCTCTGCCCTCCTGGCCCTCGGTTGCGGCAAACCCCCCAAGCTCGCCGGCAAGGACGGGCTCGACGGACCCGCGACCGAGCGGAAGAGCAGCGCGAAGGAACGCGAGAAGGTCTCGATCACCGTCTACAACCAGAACTTCGGTCTGGTGCGGGAGGTCCGGAAGCTTCACCTCGGGCAAGGGCGGCGTGTCCCTCGAGTTCCGCGACGTCGTCCGCACACATCCAGCCGGAGACGGTGCACATCAAATCCCTGGGCGGAGAGGATGGCTCAGCGTTCTCGAGCAGAACTACCGCTACGATCTGTTGAGCCCGCAGAAGCTTCTCGAGAAGTACGTCGGCAAGAAAGTCAAAGTCTACCGCTGCAACGAGAAGCTCGGCACGCGACGAAGTGAAAGAAGCCAAGGTGCTGGCCGTCGAACGGCGGAACGGTGCTCGAGATCGACGGCGAGATCACCTACGGCTTCCCCGGCCGCATCGCGTTTCCCGAAGTTCCCGAAAACCTGATCGCGAAGCCGACGCTGGTCTGGCTGCTCGGGAGCCGGCACGGCGCAGCAGCGCGTGGAGGTGACGTACCTCACGCAGAACCTGAACTGGCGCGGCGGACTACGTCTTCGTCGTGAGCGACGACGACAAGTCCGGCGATCTGACCGGCTGGGTGACGCTCACGAACCAGAGCGGCGCGCGCTACGAGAACGCCAGCTGAAGCTCGTCGCCGGCGACGTGCAGCGCGTCACTCCGGCCGCAGAGACGGCGAGTGGCATACGACGACAGCGTCGCCGCGGAGGACGAGTCCGCAAGCACCGGCAGTTCCAGGAAGAGGGCTTCTTCGAGTACCACCTCTACACGCTCGAGCGCCCGACCGACCTGCTCGACAACGAGACGAAGCAGGTCACGCTTGCTCGAGGCGCACGGCATCGGCGTACAAGAGGCTCATCTTCTGCGGCGCCGAGTACTACTACCGCGGGCCAGTACGGCCAGGTCGTCTCGAACCAGAAGGTCGGCGTCTACCTCGACATCAAGAACACCGAGCAAGAACCACCTGGGCATGCCGCTGCCGAAGGGCATCGTGCGCGTCTACAAGGCCGACAAGAGCGGCGCGCAGCAGTTCATCGGCGAGGACGCCATCGACCACACGCCGCGGGACGAGAAGGTCCGCATCAAGATGGGCGAGTCGTTCGACGTGGTCGGCGACCGCAAGCAGATGGCGTGGAACGTCGTTCGGAGCTGCGTGTCCGAGAGCGAGTGGGAGATCGACGCTGCGCAACCACAAGGACACGGCCGAGCGCGTCGAGGTCTACGAGCCCGTCGGTGGCGACTGGGAAATCCTGTCGGTCGAGCCACAAGTACGAAAAGAAAGACGCGCAGCACGTTCACGTTCGACGGTGAACGTTCGCCGCGCGCGGCGAGACCGAAGATCACGTACCGCGTCGAGTGAGCTGGTGCTGACATGGAATGCTGAGAGTTCGAATCGCGCTCGACGTCGTCGCTGCGCTCTTCGTGCCGCTCGTGGCCCCGCGCAGCGGGCCGCGCCGAGCAGCGAAGAAGATCTCCACCGGCGAGCAGCGAAAGGCGGTCAGCATCACGGTCTACAACCAGAACTTCGGGCTGGTGCGCGAGATCCGCGAGCTGGACGTCGGGCACGGGCAACGTGTCGCCTCGAGTTCCGCGACGTAGCCGCGCAACATCCAGCCGGAGACGGTGAGCATCAAGTCGCTCTCCGGCGCCGACTCGCTCGAGCGTACTGGAGCAGAACTACCGCTACGATCTGCTCACGCCCGCAGAAGCTGCTCGAGAAGTACGTCGGCAAGAAGGTCCGCGTCTACCGCTACAACGAAAAGCACGGGCGCGAGGAGGGCTTCGACGCCGAGCTCCTGCAGTGTCGCTGGCGGCAGCCCGTGCTGAAGATCGGCGGCGAGATCACCTACGACTTCCCGGGTCGCATCGCGTTCCCGAAGCTGCCCGACAACCTGATCGCCAAGCCGACACTGGTGTGGCTGCTCGACAGCAAGCAGGCCGAAGCAGAAGCTCGAAGCCACCTACCTCACGCAAAATCTGAACTGGAAGAGCGGACTACGTCCTGGTCATCAACGACAAGGACACGGCGGGGGATCTCACCGGTTGGGTGACGCTCACCAACCGAAGCGGAGCCTCGTACAAGAACGCTCAGCTCAAGCTCGTAGCCGGAGACGTGCAACGCGTGACGTCGTCGACGAACGCCGAATACAACCGCGACGCTCGACAAGGAGAACGAGGGAGGCCGGGCAGGATTCAGCGAAGAGGGCTTCTTCGAGTACCACCTGTACACGCTCGCGCAGCCAACGGACGTGCTCCAGAACGAGCAGAAGCAGGTCACGCTTCTCGAAGCGAAGAACGTGACGCTCGCGAAGAAGATGATCTTCTACGGCCAGCATGTACTGGTACCGGGGCAAGTACGGCCAGGTTCAGAGCAATCAGAAGGTCGGCGTGTACCTCGACATCAAGAACTCCAAGGAGCAGGGCTTGGGGATGGCTCTGCCCAAGGGCATCGTGCGCGTCTACAAGGCCGACAAGAGCGGCGCGAAGCAATTCATCGGGGAGGACAGCATCGACCACACGCCACGAGACGAGAAGGTCCGCGTGAAGATGGGGGAAGCATTCGACGTGGTCGGAGACCGAAAGCAGATGGAGTGGCGAACTCTCGGCGTGTGCGCTTCAGAGAGCACGTGGGAGATCGAGCTCCGCAACCACAAGGATCAGGCCGCCCAGGTCGAGGTCTACGAACCGGTAGGGGGCGACTGGACGATCCTCGAGAGCAGTCACAAGTACGAAAAGAAGGACGCGTTCACGTTCAGCTTCGACGTACCCGTTCCCAAGAATGGCAAGACCAAGATCAAGTATCGCGTTCGCATCAAGTGGTGCTGAGCGTCAGCGCTTCTTGCCGAGCCGCTGGCGAATCTTTTCGAGATCGATCTCGCGGTCACGTGGCGCCGGCGGCAGCGAGGTCATCATCCCCATCGTGACCTGCTCGAGGGGCACCGCGCTCGCAACGCTCGGTTCCGGAACCTGCTTCGCGACCGGCTCCGGACCCGGGGCCTGAGCGCCAATCAGCGAGGTCGTCACCGCCGCCACACCCAGCCCAGCGGCGATCGTGCGACGGCGACGCTTGCGCGCCTGACCCACGCGACAGTCACGGGTCATCACGGTTCCATCCGCTCGCTGGAAAAAGCGCACACAGAGGTCGCCGCTGTGCTCATAGAGCAACGCTTCGGCTTCCTCGCTGGTCATCTCCGACAGGTTGTAGACGTGCTGGGAGCAGCGGTCGCAGAAGCGGGCGCGGTCGTTGCCGCGCATCGTGTTCCAGCTCTCGTGGCAGGGGCTGGCCACCTTGGTGCGCGCCAGAAGCGGCAAGCGCCGAGGCTCCTCGGCCGTCTCGAGGGCTCGGTAGGCTGCCTCGAGAATCCTCGTCGAGGAGCTGACGCTTTGCTTCCAGTCGGGAAAGCTCGGTCAGCTGCTCGTCAATCTGGCGCCGTTCGTCCTCGAGAGCTTCAATGCGTGCGCCAATCGCGCTCCCCAAGTCTCGGTACGCCATGAGTGGACGACAGTCTCGATTCCGATTCGTTCCCCCCAAACGCGCATGGGCTGCGGAGGGTTGACGGTATGACGCAGTCTTTTCGCGAAATTCGCGGAATCGCGGCCCTCGGAGGGCGGCGCGAAGCATGCAAGAGAGCCGCCCGTCGAGGGAGGTCGAGCATGCGCATTCTTTTGGTGGGCTCCGAGGTCGAAGAAAACCTGGCTCTTCGCTATCTGGCGACATCGCTCGAAGCGAGCGGCCACGACGTGCGGCTCGCGCCGTTTTCCGGCGTGACCGACCAGGCCATCGTCACACGAGCAGCACGCGAGTACCGCCCGGATCTCGTCGGGCTCTCGATGACCTTTCAGCGTCGCGCCGAGGAGTTCGGCGAGCTCGGCACTTTGCTCGCGAATGGCCCGCATCCCCAGCACATCACGGTTGGCGGACACTTCCCGACATTCGCCTACCGTGAAGTCCTGGAGCGTTGGCCGGGCATCGACTCGGTCGTCCGTCACGAGGGAGAGCACACGATGGTCGAGCTGGCGAGTGCCCTCGGAGAAAACCGCCCACTCGCATCCATTCAGGGGCTCGTCTCGCGAGCTCCGGGTGGAGGACTCGCCGTGGCTCCCTCCCGCCCGCTCATCGACGATGTCGATGGCATTTCCTTTCCGAAACGCGTGGGCGAGCCCCAGCTCCATCTCGGCATTCCGGCGGCGTTCTTGGTGGGAAGCCGCGGCTGCTACGGCAACTGCACCTTCTGTTGCATCCGCGCCTACATCCGGGACGCGGGTGGCAGCCTCTACCGGGCCCGGAGCGCCGACAACATCGCGGACGAGGTCCTCGAGCTCCGGAGAGACCGTGGCGCTCGCATGCTGGTGTTCCACGATGACGATTTTTTCACGCGGGACGCGGTGCGAGACCGAGCCCGCATGCTCGCCCTCCGCGACGCGTTCCGGAAGCGGGGCGTGAACGATGTGGCGTTGGTCCTCAAAGCACGCCCCGACGACCTGGATCCCGAGGTCTTCCAGACCCTGCGGGAAATTGGCTTGCTTCGCATCTACATTGGCATCGAGGCGGGAAGCACTCAGGGCCTCAAAACTCTGGGCCGTGGCGTCGACATCGAGGCGAACCAGCGCGCGCTGGATTTCTTGCGATCGATCAACGTCTACGCCTGCTTCAACATGTTGATTTTCGACCCCGAGACCCGCGTGGGCTCGCTCACGGACAGCCTGGACTTCCTCGAGCGCAATGCGGACGTACCGATGAATTTCTGCCGCACGGAAATTTATCCGGGAACGCCTCTTCACAAGAAGCTCGATCGGGAAAACCGTTTGGTGGGCAACGTCTTCGGCTGGGACTACGCGATCCGCGATCCCGCCGCCGAGCGAGCGTTCCGGATCTTCGCGAAGTCATTTCTGGATCGCAACTTCCGCTGCGACGGACTGATGAACTCGAACCTGTCGCTCGGCTACTATCTGCATCTCTTGAAGGTGTACTACCCGCGAGCGCTCACGAGCTCACTGCGAGAGCGAGCGACGGCGGTGTGCCGGCGAGTGAACCTCGATTGTGTTCAGCGCATGCGCGAGATCGTGGAGTTCGCATCCTCCGAGCGCTCGACCGAGCCGGCTGCGTTCGAAGAGTTCTCTCAGGGAATGATCGAGGACGTCGCCCGCGCCAATCGAACCCTCGAAGACCAGGTTGCGGAGGCCTCCCGGAAGATGCTGGAAGCCGCGCGAGGAAAAGCGCGGCCGCGAGCTCTGCGGCTCGGTGCGGCGGCCGCAGCGGCCATCGCGCTCTCGCCTCTTGCGTGCGATCCGTTGGCGCCACCGCCCCCCGATCCGCTGCCGCCGCCTCACATGCAGAACGAGGACGCCGGCCAACCCATCGAGCCCACGACCGGACCCAGTCCATATGCCGAGCCACCTCCGGAACAGCCCGATGCCGGAGCGATGGTGCTTCCGCCACCCGATCCACCTCCGCCGCCCACGACCCACCCCAGGAAGCCACCACCACCACCCCCTCCTCCTCCTGATCCGTTGCCACCCCCGACGCTGAAATAGTTCGCTACTCTGGACGGAATGCTTCGCGCGCTTCTTCTGGCAGCGGTGCTCACGGTGAGCGGCTGCGCGTCACCGCCAGCACCCGCAGCGGATCCGGTCACTGCGATCATCCCCCGCGCTGACAAGAAGCCCGACCCGTGCCCATCGATTGAGGCCGCCGAGCTGATTGCCGATGGCGACAACTACCTCGAGGTCAACGTCGCGGGCGCGATCGAAAGCTACTCGCGCGCGCAAGAGCAGCTTCTTCGGAATGGAGATCCCGCGTCCGTTGCCGGCTGCTGGCGCACGGGTTCGGGTGACGGGAACCCTATCGGGCAGCTACACCCGCGCTTCGAGCGGCGTGGTCACCGATCTCGGCGGGATCCTCAGCTTCGAGTCCCTCGCCGTGTTGAAAGCTGCGCCCGAGCCCGCGGTACTCGGAAAGCGCAAGTGAGCTACTCCAACATCGCCGCCGAGAGCGCGGAGATCACTCGCTCGTAAGCAGCGTCGAGATCAGCTCCGAGCTCTTCGGGTCCGATCGCGGGGAGGAGCCGCATTCGGATCCGCGATGGAATCCACGGCACGAACGAAGCTGGAATGACCGTAAAGGACAGCCAGCCGAAGAGCGCTCCGATCCAAATCCCTCCCAGGGCGTTTCCGCCGAGCGCGGCGGCCACGCACACTGCCGGACAAACCACCACTCTTATCAGATCGGCGTCGGCTCGGGATTTCTCTTCGTCAATCCTTCCAACGCCAATCGCGGATCTCCGGCATGTCCTCGCCGTGCTCGGCAATGTAGGCGCGGTGCTCGACCAGGTGGTCCGTCATTTTTTGCTTCAAGTGCGCCACGCGAGAGCCGAGAGACGGAACGCGATCGATGACGTCCATCACGAGATGAAATCGATCGAGATCGTTCTTCACGACCATGTCGAAGGGCGTCGTCGTGGTGCCCTCTTCCTTGTAGCCGCGAACGTGGAGGTTTTCGTGATTGGTTCGCCGGTAGGTCAGACGATGGATCAGCCACGGATAGCCGTGGAAGGCGAACACGATGGGACGATCCTTGGTGAACAGTCCGTCGAAATCGCGATCCGAGAGACCGTGGGGATGCTCGCTCTCGGGCTGGAGCCGCATCAGATCGACGACGTTCACGACGCGCACTTTGAGCTCCGGCAGATTCTCCCGGAGCAGCCGGACGGCAGCGAGGGTCTCGAGGGTGGGAACGTCGCCGGCGCAGGCCATGACCACGTCCGGATCGCTTCCGGCATCGCTGCTGGCCCAGGGCCAGATTCCGATCCCGGCCGTGCAGTGCTTGATCGCCTGATCCATGTCCAGCCATTGAAGCGCTGGCTGCTTCCCCGCCACGACCACGTTCACGTAGTTGACGCTCCGCAGGCAGTGGTCGGTGACCGACAGCAACGTGTTGGCGTCCGGAGGCAGGTAGACGCGAATCACGTCGGCTTTTTTGTTCACCACGTGATCGATGAAACCCGGATCTTGATGGGAGAACCCGTTGTGATCCTGACGCCATACGTGGGAAGTGAGCAGGTAGTTGAGCGACGAGATCGGCCGCCGCCACGGAATCGTTCGTGTCACTTTCAACCACTTGGCGTGTTGATTGAACATCGAATCCACGATGTGGATGAACGCCTCGTAGCAGGACAGAAATCCGTGCCGGCCGGTGAGCAGATAGCCTTCGAGCCATCCTTGGCATTGATGCTCGCTGAGCATCTCCATCACGCGGCCATCGGCCGAAACGTGATCGTCCGTCGGCAGAATTTCTGCCACCGAGCTTCGATTCGCCACTTCGAACACCGGATTCCAGCGATTCGACGCTGTCTCGTCGGGGCTGAAGATCCGAAAGTTTTTGTGCCCGCTATTTTTCACGAGCACGTCTCGAATGAAACGCCCTTGAACGCGCGTGGCCTCGTCTTCGACCATTCCGGGCCGTTCGACCGCGACCGCGTAGTCGCGGAAGTCCGGAAGAGAGAGCTCACGACGCAAGCTTCCGCCGTTTGCATGGGGGTTCGCGCTCATGCGCCGATCGCCCTTCGGAGGTAACTCTGCCAGCTCCGAAGCGAGCACGCCCCGCTCGTCGAACAGCTCCTCGGGTCGATAGCTCTTCATCCACTTTTCGAGGGCAGCGAGATGCTGGGGATGTTTGGCCAAGCCGGAAAGCGGAACCTGATGCGAGCGAAAGCTGCCTTCGGACGGGAGCCCGTCCACTTCCTTCGGACCCGTCCAACCCTTCGGGCTGCGGAGCACGATCATCGGCCAGGTCGGACGTTGCTTGAATCCCTTGGCGCGAGCATCGCGACGGATGCGCTCGATTTCGGCGATTGCCGCATCCATCGCGCCCGCCATCACCTGATGCATCTCGCTCGGGTCGTCGCCTTCGACGAAGAACGGTTGGTAGCCATAGCCGCGCATCAGCTGCTCGAGATCTGCGTGGGGGATGCGCGCTAGCACCGTGGGCCCAGCAATCTTGTATCCATTCAAATGCAGGATCGGCAAGACGGCGCCGTCCCGCACGGGATTGAGAAATTTGTTGGAGTGCCAGCTCGTCGCCAGCGGGCCGGTTTCCGCCTCGCCATCACCGATCACACAGCACACGAGCAGATTGGGATTGTCGAACGCTGCGCCGAACGCGTGGGACAGCGCGTACCCGAGCTCGCCGCCTTCGTGGATGCTCCCAGGGGTCTCGGGCGCAACGTGACTGGGAATGCCCCCCGGAAACGAAAACTGCTTGAAGAGCTTCTTCATCCCTTCGGCGTCTTGAGAAATGTCCGGGTACACCTCGCTGTAGGTTCCTTCGAGGTAGGTGTTGGCCACGAGCCCGGGCCCGCCATGCCCCGGGCCGGCGATGTAGATCGCGTCGAGATCTCGGTCGCGAATCACCCGGTTCATGTGCGCGTAGACGAAGTTCAGTCCCGGTGTCGTCCCCCAGTGACCGAGTAGCCGTGGCTTGACGTGCTCGATACGGAGCGGCTCACGCAGCAGAGGATTTGCGAGCAGATAGATCTGGCCGACCGATAGATAATTCGCAGCGCGCCAGTAGGCGTCGACCTTTCGCAGAAGCTCCGTGGACAGCGGACGATTCATGGGCATCCCTCCTTCAATTCGAGCTCACGGCAGAAAGCAAGGACCGCGCCGTTCGGATTGCCAAACTTCGGTCACAGCGTCGCCGTCAGGCTTGCGTGGGGGTGCGTGCGCTCCGCAGAAGTTGCGCCGTCAGGGTGGACAGGAATCGACCTGGACGGCGTTCGGTCCGGCGGCTGGACACGCCGCACCGGCCGCACCGCATTCGCAAACCCAACGATCGTTCACTCTGCTCGCGACGCAGCAGCCAGTCCCGCCGTCGGCTTCGCTACACGCAGCATACTCGATGCCACAGCTCGTCCCGCTGTGGGGGGTGTTCTCGTGACAGTTGCACACGGTGTCGCCCGAGAGCGACCCGCAACAGGTCCATGAGCCGACTCCCTGGGGACCGGCCGAAGCGCTCGAGTCGTCGCTCGAAGAGCAGCCTCCAAAGAGAGCCAAAGCCCAGCCGAGGGCGACGGCGCGCAAGATCCTCATGCCGGATCCTGTACGCAACGAACAGTCCTGGCAAGTCGGCACCGCAACAATCGCTTTCCTTGGCGCGCGAAATCCATTCTGCTCCCGGCGTGCGCGAGCGGTCCGCCTTGCTCTGGCGCGCGGGATTCGTCGCCGCCGCGGGGTTCGTCGTCTACGTCGCGCGGACGCGCGGGCCCTATCATTTCGACGACTGGGTCACTCCGGTGAGCGACCCGGCGAGTCAGTCGCTTTCGGCGTTCGGCGCCAATGTGACGAGAACGCTGCGGCCGCTGTCGAAGCTCGGCTTCGCGATCGAAGCTTCGCTCGGGCTCGGCGCTGAGCCCGCGCTCCGACGCGCAGTCTCGGCTGCATTCCACGCCGTATCGAGCGGGCTACTCTTCCTGATCGCGGCGCGGATGCGAGCGGGACTCTGGGCGGCGGGGGTCGGCGCACTGCTCTACGCGGTTCATCCGATTCACGCGGAGATGGTGTGGTCCCTCGCGGGTCGCGGCGCGGTGATGGCGACGATGTTCCTGCTCGCTGCGGTCCTGGCCCAGCTCAGAAGAAGAACCTGGCTGGCCGGGGGACTCCTCGCCGCTGCATGTCTGAGCCGGGAGACCGCAATCCTCGGGTTCTTGCCTCTGGCCGCCCTGGAGCTCGCTCGACGCCGGGGGGACTGGGGAGCGGTCTTTCGCCGCCTGGAACCGAGTCTGACCGTCGCCCTCCTGGCGGTCGCGTTCGTCGTGCAAAACGCGCGCTATCGGCAGCTCATGGACTACTCCGCGCACGGGCGTCCCTATGCGTGGAGCGTCGCCGCCCAGATCGCTGCCATACCTCGTGGCCTCTTTCTGTACGTGAGCCCGAGCTCACTCTCGATCGATCACGGGGAGGCGATTTCTCACTCCCTCGCGTCCGGCATGTTCTGGTTCGGCATCGCGACGTATCTCCTTCTGCTCGTGGCGATCCACCGGGGGATCGTCCGGCGCCGCACTGCACTCGCGGTCGGCGCTGCAATCGTGCTCGCCGCGCTCTTGCCAACCCAATCCGTCATCCCCAAGCTCGATGCGCTCACCGAGCGCCCGTTTGCCTCCGCACTGGCGGGAGTCGCGCTCCTCGGGTCCGTGGCCTGGCGCCGTGCTGCAGCCGCCGTTCGCTGGCGGCGGATCTGGCTCGGAGCCTCGGCGTGCCTCGTGGTGTTCTTCGTGCAAGCGACTCTCGCGCGCGGGAAGCTCTACACGTCCGACATCACGTTGTGGCGAGACGCCGCCGACAAGTCGGCGGTGAATCCTCGCCCCCACTACAATCTTGCGCTGGCGCTCCTGGAGCAGGGACGCGTTTCCGAAGCGGCCGTCTGTCTGAGGCGGGCCCGTCAAATCGACCCTTTCGATTCCGAGATGCGCTCTCTTGCTGCCCAGCTCGAGCTCGGCCTATCGTCGGCCGGCTCACGATGAACCGTTCCGCCCAGCTAGCCCGACGCGCGGGATATCTCCTTGCCGCGCTCGCGGGTGTTCTGGTGCTCGGAGCCAGCTCGGAAGCGCAAGCGGTCTACGACTGCTTGCCGAGCCGGAACTGCCGATCCGTGAGTGAATGCTGTCGCAAGCCGAAACCAGAATTCTGGCTTCAGGTCGCACGCGCGGAGCTGCGGCGAGACTTCTACAAGTCGGAGAGGAACCGCGCCAAGGCAGCCGAGAAGGGCTGGGACTCGCAACAAGCGATGGAGAATGATTTCAAGGACTTCATCCGAAACACGCAAGATGCTGCCGCGAAGAGGCGGATGGGAATCACTTCCAGAAAGCAGTTCGGCAACGTCCCGGGAATGACCACGAGCCCCGAGACCTGCAAAACCACCATCGACGACAACAACGCCCCGCTCCCCACCGATCTCAACAAGATCTTCGACGACCCGAACAATCCTCTCTCCAAGGAAAACGTGTGCAAGGAGGCGGTCGTTGCAGCGATTCGCCACGAACAGGAGCATCAGGACCGGTGCGATGCTGGGAAAGCTGGATTGATCACACCCAAGCCAGCGACGAACGGCTGGGCTCGACGAGAGCTCGACGAGAGCGCTGACAAGGAGCAGGACGGCTATGCGCGCGAAGCCGCCGTGCTCAGAATGTATCGGCGTCAGGCACGCCGTCGCTGCTCCGCTGCCCAGAAGCTGGAAAATGGCGACTTCGAAAACGCGAAGCAGCGAGTGCAAGCCCTGAAACTCCTCCACCAACCGAGAACGTGGTGATGCGCCTCGCCATTTTGCAACGCCTGGCCCGGCGACCGTCGTTCGCGGCGGCGCTCGTCACCACCGCGTCGCTCGTGGTGTACGCCTGTGGGCCGCAGGGAGCGCGCAGCGCGCAGAGTGCCGCCAACCAAGACGGTACGGGGCCCGCCGGTGGCGGAACGGCGTGTGTCGATCGAGATCCCACTCGACGACTGTGTCGACTACGCGCTGGAGCGGGAAAACGTCGTGGAGCTCTTGGGGGATCTCGAAGCGAGTCGGGATCAGCGGAGCATCCCCGTCGCCGAAGCGGCACTGGGCTCTTCCGATCCCGTCGTGACCGAAGCAGGGCTCCGACTCCTCGGCCCGTTCGCTTCGGGGAACGAGCATGTGGCCGACGTGGCCGCTCCATTGGTGGCGAGTCCCTACGTGGCGTCGAATCAGCTCGCGGCGCGAATCCTGCGGGGCTCCCAGAAGTACTCGGGAATCGCCCAACAGTACGATGCGGGGCACTCGCGCTCCGACGCTGGTGATATCGATCCGTGGGCGAGATGGGCGAGCGTCGATTTCGCAAAAGTCGGCTTCCGAGGACCGTACCCGGGCTCGACGCCCTACCCACCTTGCGATTCGCCCATGAGCATTGGCTTCGCGACCAGCGACGCCCCGGACGCGGTCGTCGCACACTATCGAAAAGAGCTCGGCCGCGAGCCGATGGCATTTGCCGAGCTCCCTCCGCTCCTGAGCCAGCGCGCCACGCAAGCTTACGACGAGGCGATGAAGCAGGTTCAGCCCTTACAGGAGGAATTTGCTCGGACTCAGGACCCCAAAGTGCTCGAGCGCATGCAAGAGGTGATGCGGGGCATCGAGTCGGCGACTCGTTCGTCACTGGCCCAAGCTCCCTTTCCCTCGGGGCCGGCTCAAAGCTCTGCCAAGGCCTTCGTCGCCGAGCAAGATCCCAGCGGACCCGAGCGCGTGGTGGTCGTGTACACCGAGCCGGTCTCGAATCGCTCGGTTGTCATGTTGGCCTGGAGCGCGCCGAAGTATCCTCCGATTGCGCGAGCGCCCAAGGCGCTCTCCGCCCCGCCTCTCTAGCCCATGCCAAGCGTCATCCGTTGCTCCGTCGGAGTCGTCTTCCTTTCAGCCTGCGCGACAACTCCACCCCCGGCACCGACGAGTCCACCGATGCCGAGCGGGGAGACGACGAGCTCCTCACCCACCGCTCCCTCGGCCCCACTTCCCTCCCAGAGCTTGTCGCGATGGGTCCCCTCGGTGGGTTTTGCGGACATCGGCGGAGACAAGCGCGGCGCGGTCGTGTCCGATCGGCGGATCGTGATCGAACGGGATCGCGCCACCGTGCTCGACGCGTCGCCGATCGAAGATCTTGGGCGCGCCCATCCGATCCCCGAGACGCTCGGTGGTGGCGTGCTGTTTCTCGGATCCAAGAGCGCCCACTTCGCCAGTTCGTTCGAGGCGCCGCTCTCCCGGATCTTCGATTCGTCCGGACAAAAAAGCCCAGGCCTCGTGGTGGGCATTGGCCACAAGCAGCTGTTCGTCCACGCTCCTCCGAGCCCGCCGGTGCTCTACGCGCTCCCTTCGGGCAAGCAGCTCCCGTTGCCAGTGCCAGGAACCATTCAGCTGTTCGGGACACCGAAGGGTCTCGTTGCGCTCGTGACGGACAAGGGGGAGCTCTACGCGTCGCTCTCCACAGGTGCTCCGTTCAAGAAGCTTCTCGGTTCTGACGTGGAGCGCTTGGCGTACGACGGCAAGGGCATCGTGGTGGGTTCCAAGCAGCGAGACGACCGACTCGGCTTCGATGGTCGCCTGTCCCCGCGACCGAACGAGCCGGGGATGATCGTGTCCGATAACGTCGACGCTCTCGTCGACCCTTGGCCAGATTTTTCCAAGGCTCCACCCGAGGACCCCCCTGTCGATCGCCTCCTGGAGCCTCTGGTCGTGGCGATGAGCGACGACATCGCACTGTCGGTCCACGAAAAGGACCTCGTCCTGCTCGACGCCCACGACGGAAAACCGATCGAAACCAAGTCCGACTTCTTCCACGGTCACGAAAACTGTTTTCCGATCCGCGGAGGCACGCCTGCGTTCGTCGGTTGCAACGACAAGGCCGAGATGGCCCTGTTCCGCATCGACTCACCCAGCGCGAAACCGGTCATCGAAAGGACCTTCCGGGGCGTTTTCACCCAGGACTTCGGCGAGCCAAGCCCCGACGCACCCCTCGCTCTGGCCAAACGTTGCGACGGCTCGGCCGCCCCTGGGGCCCTGTGCCTGCGATCCGACGACGGCAAGTGGACGGAGCTTCCCAAGCCCAGCGGGCCGCCCAAGCTCCTCGGGCAGATCGGGTTCATCGTACATGTGGCGGCCGCGAAGAAGAATTTTGTCTTCGCGTTCGGCTGGGCTCAGATGAGTGGTGACCTGATCGTGATCGACGGGCACGCGAAGAAGGTACGGCGTATCGCGAAGAGCGCGATCCCAGCCTGGGCTTCCCACGGAATTCGCTGGGACGCGCTCAGCATTCACGAAGGAGTCTTGCGCTTTCTGATCGAGGGGGACGAGTCGACGGGCGTCCTGGAGCTCCGACCCAACGACGAGATCGTCGCCGAGTCGCTGTCCGGACGCCTTCGAGCCAACGGCGCTCGCGCGCTCCTCGTCGCAAAAGATGGGACGATGAAGGAGACGCTCGACGCCGGAAAGACCTTTCACGACATCGTCCCGCCTCCGGGCGGTGCGCCTCAGAGTGGCTTCTTTCGCTGCGTCGAAACCGGCTGCTCCCTCGGGCCGTGGCACCGAGTCGGCTTTGGGCCAGACCGTGACTGATCGGTCTACTGCAGGCGCTGAATGGCAGCGTCGTGGATCGCGCGCAAACGAGCGCCGTTTCCAGAGGACTTGAGAGCGGGTTTGGGCGTCGCGACGCTGGGGCGATCGGCCGCTGCCTCGAATGCTTCCGGCGCCGCTGCCGCGGGGGCAACCTGAGCTCGAGTCGGCTGGGGCAAATCGGTGGCCAAGCCCCGAAGCGCTTCCGCCTCTTTCACCAGCTTGTCGTTGTGATGGGTCTTGGCAAACGCCTCGATGTCCTTCGCGGTCCGGTTCAAAAGCTCGATGGCTTGCTCGCGCTGTCCTTGTCGCGCCAAGTCGATGGCCTGCACCGTCGTCGCAGCCGCCTGGGCGAACGCAGCTTCGGTCTGGATGTCGCTGTTTTGCCCCTTCGTGAGATCCTCGGCGGAAGCGGTCGCGCGGGCGCTCAGGTAGATGCGTTCTTCGGCACGTTCCCCGCCAGGCGCATCGTATCGAAGCACGGCGTCGCAGAGCTCCACGGTTGCCCCCGCATGCTGACCGGTGACCGCGAACCGAACGAACACCTCACGTTTGTCCGTACGGCTGAGATCGCCCAGCGAGAGGCGCACCTTGCGTCCGTCGTTGGTGCTCGCCTGCCCGATCACGCTCTCCACGACGACGCCGGGACCCGGGAGGAATTCGAGCTCGGCGTTGCGTGCGTAGACGCCATCGAGACGCAACACCTCGTTCTCGAAGAACGAAGCGACCTTCGACGAGTCTTCGACGTAATGGAACTTTCCCCCGGAAAGCTGGGCGATGGCGCCCATCAAGCTCTCGTTGTAATCCGCGCCCAGGCCGAGCGCGGTGATCGAGATCCCCGACGAGCCCGCGCCTTGTGCGAGACCTGGGATTCGAGCTTCCTCATTCGGGATGCCATCGCCGAGCAGGACGATGCGGTTCACACCGCGGGGGTTGATGTTTGCGCTGACCTCGGCGATTCCGAGACGCAGCCCTTCCTCCATGTCGGTCGTACCCCGCGCTTGCATCCGGCCAACCTTGGCTTTCATCTCCCGACGCGAGTCGTCGTCGAGCTCCCTGGATCCCACCAGCACCTCGGCTGTCGAATCGAATCGAATGATGGCCAACCGATCGCCGTCATGCAGCTGATCGATGAGAAACGCGCTGGCCTTCCGTGCGTTGTCGATGGCGCGTCCCTCCATCGAACCGGAGGTGTCCACCACGAGCGCCAGGTTCACGGGCGGCCGCTTCCCGTCGGGGCGCTCCTCGGGGGCGAGCCGCACCCGAGCGATCAGCGTCTGGGGCGACTCCGAGTCGGCCTTCACGAAGCGAGCGTCGAGAGCGGCGCCCAGGCGAATCGCATGCTCTTTCGAGCTCGACGGCTCGCTCACGTGCCGCGAATCCCGTGTGCAAGCGGATAGGGCGACCGCGAAGAACAGAACGACCACGAACGACGAGCGTACGGCGTGCACGAGAACCTCCCGCGGGCGAGCTTCGCCCGTGCCCGTTCTTACGGACGAGGGTGGCCGCCAATCTACGGCGCCCGGAGAAATCCGGGGGGTTCCCCCTCGAGCATCATCGAATGCGACCGATTCGAACCCGGGGCCCGGCCGCCGGATCCACCTGGATCGCGCTGCCGCCCGCGTCGAGCGCGATCAACTCGCCGCCACCGGCTTCGACGGATCCGTCCGCGGCATCCCACGGCTGGAGCGTTCAGTTTTCCAAGGTCGAGTTATTGATCTCGATCTAGGTCCCAAGCAACAAGAGCGTCGCCGCACACCCGACCATCACATTGCTTCGCATCTCGCACCTCCAAGTCGGACGCAGGCGTCCCAGCCTCGCCAGGATCGCACGGAGGCTTCGTCAGAACAACCGGCTACTTCTCGCTCACCTGCACGTCGGAAGCGATGCGTTTTTTTCCCTCCAGCTTGGTGTTCGTCAGCGTCACGTCGCAGCCCGAGGCTGCGTGCAGAGACGTGGTCTTGCCGGCGATGCGACTCCTTTCTGCCGTGATCTGGCAGGCCATCGCGCCGTCGATGGCGGTCCCGTCGGCCTCGATCGTGCTGTCGCTCAGCCGGAGCTTCCCCACTTGACCGAGTCGCACGCCCGTATCTTTGGAGATCACGCGGCTGTTTTTCTCGATGCTGACGTCCGCTGCCTGGGCGACGTCGATCCCCACGCTCGTCGCTTCGATGGTGCTGTTTTCGATCTTCACGTGGCTGGTCATCGCAGCGTCGATCACCGTGTCGCCCTTGAGCTTGCAGTTCTTGATCACGAGCCTGCAATTCAGGGATGTCCTGACGACGGTTCCATCGACCGTGGCCTGCTTGTTTTCCAGCACGAGCTCTTCGCCCATCCCACACGAGATCGTCGAACGACCATCCCACGCCTCACCCGGACTCTTCGGCTTGGCGACGGCGGTCGAGACCCCCTGAGGCGTCGTGGTGACGACGGTCGACGTGGCGTTCGCCCCGAGGAGGATCATGACGCCGACTCCCCCAGCCAGGAGTACCAGAGCGGCTGCCACGAAGATCGCCGGTCCGGCCGCATTGCCGCTATACCGGATGGGCTCCGAGGGCTCCGGGAAGTGGGCCGGCGGCGTCCAGACCGGCGGCGGCCGCCAGTCCGACGGTGTCTGCTCCGCCATCGTTCGGAGGGACCCAACACTACTGCTACGACCACAGTAATTGCATTTGACGACGCGCGTGTTCAGCTTGGCGTCGAGTGGAGCTCCGCAGTTTTGGCATTCGAGAAGCACGCACCGACCCTACTCGATTGCGTTCAGCCCGGCGAGAGGAGCATTCCATGAAACGCGGACTCTCGCTCCTCGCCACCCTGATCGCGATCTCGTGTGCCAAGAGCCCTCCTCCAGACCCAGCTCCCGCCACCAGCAGAGCCTCGACGACGGCGTCGACCCCGCCGAGCGCCCCGCCCCCGAAGCCCCGAGTCGAGAAAGAGGTGCACGGTCCGTTCAACGTGATCTTGATCTTGATCGACAGCTGGCGAAGAGAAACCGCGTGGTCCGGGTATCGCCTGCCGAGGACACCAAACCTCACGGCGTTTGCCAGAACATCGGTCGTGTACCGGAACGCTTACTCGCTCTCGAGCACGACTGCGCGCTCCGTCGCACCGCTCCTGGTCGGTCGGTATCCGAGTGAAATGGTGCGGACTGGAAACTTCTTCACACGCTGGTATCCGGAAAACGAATTCGTCACCGAACGTTTGCAGGCGCTCGGCGTGCGCACCCTCGCCGTGCATTCCCACGCGTACTTCTTCAAGGCGAGCGGCATGGGCCAGGGCTTCAGCGACTACCTCGTGCTTCCAGGTACGGTGCTGAACGATCCCGACCCCGAGCGCACCGGCGAACGCACGACCGAGGCTGCGAAACGCATGCTCCGTCGTGCTGCCGATCCGGACGGGCAGCGGCGTTTCTTCGCGTACTTCCATTACCTCGATCCGCATGCACCGTATCTCGATCCCGACCAGCTCCCCGATGCGGGAGAGCCCGACGATCCTCGACGAGCCTATCGAGCGGAGGTCACGTACACCGACGAGCAGGTTGGCGCGCTGCTCGAGTGGAGCCTGGAGCAAAGCTGGGGAAAGAATACGGCCTTCATCATCTCCGCGGATCACGGCGAATGCTTCGGCGAGCACGGAAACGTGAAGCATGGTTACGAGCTCTGGGAGGAGCTCATCCACGTACCGCTCTTGATTCGGGTTCCCGGCGCGACGGCCCGCAGCATCGATGTTCCGCGCAGCCACATCGATCTCGCCCCGACGATTCTCGAGCTCATGGGTGCTCCTCCCGACGACAAGCACGTGGGCAAGAGCCTCGTGGCAGAGCTATTTGGCGCGGAGCCTGCGGCGCGCCCGGTGATTGCCGACTTGCCCCGAGACACACTCCAAGATCGTCGCCGCGCCGTGATTGACGGCTCGAGCAAGCTCATCGCCCGCGGAGACGACGAGCGCTGGCTTCTCTACGACATCGCAAAAGATCCAAAGGAGCGAAAGAACCTGACGGAAATCGACCGACCTCGCTTCGAGAAGATGAAGAAACTCTACCTCGAGCTATCCGAGTCGATTCCGGTCGAAGAAGTGCACGGCGACGCGGTGCTTGCGAACGCGCCGCCCGGAAGACGCTGGTGACGCGCGACTACTGATCGACGACCTGACAGTGATTCGCCACGCACGCCGCCTTCTTGTTGGCGGGATACTGCGGCGCGCAGTCTGGACACGCGACGGGGTCGCTTCCACAAACGGCTTGGGAGAGCCCGCCCTGATTGTTGACCGCGACGAGATTGAACTCGCCGCCCTGGCAAGCCTCGCAGCACTCGAGTCCGAAGCGCAGACTGCAGTCCGTGTCCGCAGTACACGCCGAATAGGACGACTGGCGCACGTCGAAGCCCTCACAGGTTCCAGCGTTGCAGGTCGCGGCGAGATTCGGGTTCATCGCCATCGCGCATTGGCAAAGGGACCCCGAGCAACCGCACTCTTGGGTGAACGAGGAGTTGATCGCTTCGTAATCCGTGAGCTCGGGCATGCCGCACAAGCAACAATTGGGAGTGGAGAGCACGCAATCGCTCGGGTCCCCGCAGCTCTTCGCCTGGGGGCCGCATTGTCCGGCGCCCGCAGCGCCTCCCGTAGCTCCCCCGCCGCCGGCGGTCCCACCGCTGCTCGTTCCACCGCTGCTCGTTCCACCGCTGCTCGTTCCACCGCTGCTGGTCCCGCCACTACTGGATGCACCGGTGCCAGCGCTCCCGCCCGCTGCATTGTCGGAGGTGGAGCTTCCGCCGCACCCGATTGCCCCGAGGACGCCGAGGAGGGAAACGGTTCGTTCGATGCTGATCATGCCCGCCACTCAGCAAGCCCCATGCCACCGGTTTCGGCCGGGATTCCTTGTCTGCTGATTTCTCGACGCTGGCACAGGCTGCGCCACCAGAGTCTTCGCTGTCGGTGTAGAAGCGAGGGCGACTTGTTCTTGAAGCCGACTCCGCCACCGTACGATCCCCTCGATTGGGCGAAGCGTCCGTTTCCCGACAAGAGCCGCATGGTCTGCAACGCGTGGGCAATGCAGGGCTACGGGACGCCGATCGCGATCTACTTCGTCTACGTGCTCAAGATCCTGCTCTACGTAGCCGGCTGGATCTTTTTCTGTCGATTCACTCCCGGCATGGGGAGCGTTTCGGGGCTCGGGTCCTGGTGGCTCCAGCCGGAGGCTTTCCAAAAAGCGATCCTCTGGAGCTTGCTGTTCGAGATCGTCGGGCTCGGATGCGGTAGCGGACCGCTCACTGGGCGCTACCTGCCCCCGCTCGGCGGAGCGCTCTACTTCCTGCGACCTGGCACGACGAAGCTCGCGCTGTTTCCCCGCGCACCCATCATTGGCGGAACGAGGCGCACGTGGCTCGACGTGCTGGCCTACGCCGGCACACTGGCGCTCTTGATCGTCGCACTCACGTCACCGCACGTGAGCAAGCCGATCCTGGGCGCGATCGCAATCGCCGTCGCATTCCTCGGCGTTCTCGACAAGACGCTCTTCCTGTGCGCTCGTGGTGAGCACTACTGGACCACCATCCTGGTGATCGTTCTGTCCACGCAGAGCTTCATCCCAGCCGCGAAGGGCGTGCATGCGGCGCTCTGGTTCTGGGCGGGGGTCTCGAAGCTCAACCACCACTTCCCATCAGTGGTCGGCGTGATGACGAGTAACAACCCTTTCCTGCGAGTGCCGAGCATTCGTCGCCTCATGTATCGGCACTATCCCGACGATCTCTCCCCCTCGCGAATCGCGACCTACATGGGCCACGCCGGGACGCTGCTCGAGCTCGGCGTACCCGTCCTCTTGCTCGTGGGCCGGGGAGGACCGGTGACTCTCGTCGGGCTCTGCTTGATGCTGGCCCTGCACGGCTTCATCACCAGCAACGTCCCGATGGGCGTACCCCTCGAGTGGAACGTGATGATGGTCTACGGGGGCTTTTTCCTGTTCTGGAAACATGCCGGCGTGAGCCTGCTGTCGATGAACGCTCCGGCGTTCGCTGCGCTCCTCTCGATGTGTGTCGCGGTGCCGCTTTTGGGAAACTTCTTTCCGGCGAAGGTGCCGTTTCTCATGGCCATGCGCTACTACGCCGGCAATTGGGCCTACAGCATCTGGCTTTTCCGGCACGGCAGCGAGGCGAAGCTCGACGCTATCAAGAAGAGCTCACCTTGGATCTACGATCAGCTCGATCGACTCTACGATCGAAGCACCTCGGTTGGTATATTCGGCAAGGTGATGGCGTTTCGTTTGATGCACTTGCACGGCCGGCTGCTTCCCGAGCTCGTCCCCAAAGCGGTCGCGAAGCTCGACGAATACGAATGGCTCGATGGGGAGGTCGTCGCGGGGCTCCTCTTGGGCTGGAACTTCGGGGACGGACACCTCCACGATGAACGGCTCCTGCGCATCGTTCAGGAGCGCTGCTCGTTCGACGAAGGCGAGCTTCGCTGCATCATGGTCGAAGCCCAGCCACTGTTCGGTTCCACGCTTCAGTATCGGATCCTGGACGCGAAGACCGGGCTCATGGAACAAGGCCACGCCCGGGTGCGAGACCTTCGACAACTCCAACCGTGGGGTCGTGGGACTTGACCCGCTATCTCGCACTCCTTCGGGGCATCAATGTCGGCGGCAAGAACAAGTTGCCGATGGCCGATCTGGTCCGCTTGGCCGAGAAATGCGGCGCTCGGGACGTTCTCGACCTACATCCAGAGCGGCAACGTACTATTTTCCGGACCGGCGAAGCTTGCCTCACGCTTCCCCACGCAGCTGGCCACGCTCATCGAGAAGGAGCTCGGCTTGTCGACCCCCGTGGTTTTGCGATCGGCACGCGAGCTTGCCGCGGCCCTGGCGAACAATCCCTTTCTGACTCGAACCGCGAAGACCGACACGTTTCACGTGATGTTCCTGGCCGACGCTCCGAAGCCGAGCGCAGTCGCCAAGCTGGATCCGAATCGGTCGAAGCCGGATCGCTTCACGGTGGTGGGTCGAGAGATCTATCTGCTGTGCCCGAACGGCCTCGGGCGATCGAAACTGACGAACGATTACTTCGACAGGCAGCTCGGCACGATCAGTACCTGTCGCAACTGGCGGACGATCAGCAAGCTCTCGGAGCTTCTCGCGAGCTGACCGCTCACCCGCCCACGCATTGCGGATGCGAGGCGCAGTCTGCGCACACGCACCCCTCGCTCAGCGGATTGCATTTCCCATCGTTGACGCAGTTATTCTTGCAGAACGAGTCGCTGGCGCAGCTTGGACAGACGCAGTCCGACACGACCGTGCCGGAGCTACTGCACTCCCCGTGGCACCCGAGGCAGCTGCAGGTAATCAAATCGAAGGCCGGACACGTCCCGCCCGGTACGTCCGGGGCGCAGTCGAGCGAAGCTCCACCGCCCATCGCTCCGGAACCAGCGACTCCGGCTGCATTGGAGACTCCCCCTGCGGAGATCTCACCTGCGACTCCTGCTACGCCACCAGTTCCTCCCCCCGTCCCGGCAAAACCGGCGGTTCCTCCACTGGCAGAATCCGCACCCGCATCGGATCCGCTCGGCGTGTCATTGGAAGACGACGACGAGCAGGCGATCGAAGCCAGGGCCAGGAGCCACGAAGTGCGGCGCATGTTGCCCTGGAATCGTAGCTGAATTCTGGCCGCAGCACACGGAAGCCAACGCTCGCGAGGCGGTGTAAGCTTCGAGCATGGGTTTGGGACGACAAGCCGGAGTTTTGATCGTCGCAGTCGCGCTGATGGCGCCGGCCTGCGGCGGTGACAGCGGGAGCACGAGCACCGGCGGCGGCGGGGGAGGAGCTTCGGGTGCAACCAGCGGCGGCGGAAGTGGCGGCGTCGCGGCCGGCGGTAGCGGAGGCACGAGCACAGGCGGAACCGCTGGAGTCGCGACCGGTGGAAGCGCGGGCTCCGCGAGCGGTGGAACGGCAGGCACCAGCGGGGACGTTTGCAAGCTGCCCGAAGATTCCGGGACCTGCGATGGAGCCCTCCGTCGCTGGTTTTTCGACTCGACCACGGGAAAGTGCACGCCCTTCGTCTACGGTGGCTGCGAGGGCAACGCCAACAACTTCCAAACCGCCATCGAGTGCGTGAGCGCGTGCGCGCCAACGGCCACCAACGCCTGCGACGCAATCGCCTGTCCCCAGAGCAACCCCTGCGTGTACACATCGGCAACCAACGCAACCTGCGGTGCACCCTGCGGCGACGGTGGCGCGTGTCCCAGCGGAAGCACCTGCGGCTGCGGCTCGAGCTGCTCCGGGTGCAAGGACTGCATTCAGGTCTGCATCGAAGACTGAAGGGCCCCGACTGTCGCCTCGTGCGCGACGCGCTTCGTGACAGCCGGGATGCGGTTCCGCGCCAATCTTGTTGCCCGGCGCCACCTGCGTTTACGTCAGTAAGACCGGGAATGGCGATTCGTCCGAGGGATTGAAGTGGAACGGAGCTTGCTGATTCTGGTCGTCAATGAAATTGGTTGGGTCGGCGGTCTTCGTTGTCGCGCTCCACGGTTGCGGCGGTGCTGTGGAGCGTGAAGATGCATTCCACGGTCGCATTGACGGGGGTGAGTCATCCCCTCATTTGGATTGCACAGGGAGGGCGGATGAGCGGACGCGCTTCGTGACACCCGAAGGGGTGGAGGATTTGGGGTGGTCAGAGGTGAGCCTCCGCAGTCCATTTCGCAGGACAACCTCGTTGAAGTTGACGAGCAGGCCGACGGGCAATCTGGCAAGTCGTAGATAGGTGATGACCTGGGCTTCGTGAATCGGAACAAACGCTCGACCGCCTTGAACTCGATCAAGATGCAATCTCCAACGACCAAATCCAGACGATAACCGCAGTCGAGGTGCACGCCCTTGTAGACGACTGGCAACGGTCAACCCCAGATCCTCTTGGCGGTCTTGGTGCCCCTTGGCGGCCTTGGCGTCTTTCCGTAAAAACCTACCAACCTCGTTGCCTGACACTAGGCGTCGCGCCCCGCGCTCAAGCCGTGATGGCCACGAACAGCTCCCTCGCCTCTCCCGGTGCGAGCGACAGCAAGCCTTCCCCATCGTTCAGCGCGTTCCCGGGTGACGTCCACGGCTCGAGACACACGAAGTCCTTTCCGGGGAGAGTCCAGATCACCCAACGGGTGTATTCGGCGCTTCCTTCCACGCAGACCAGCGCAGTTCCGTCGGCCGCGAGGAGCGCACAGTCGTTTCGATCGTGATCGAGAAGGTGCAAGTCGACCTCCCCCGCCCCGAGCTCGATGCGGTCGATGAGAGTCTCGCGCTTCGAGACGTTGTCCCAAGCCCGACGCGCTCGGGTATCGATGGAAGCTCCAGCCTTTTCGCTGCTCGGCAGCTGGAAGTAGGGATGAAACCCGAGCCCGCACGGCATCGCCGTGTCGCTCCGGTTTTCGATACGCTGATCGATGCGAAGCGTCCGACCCGAGAGCGAAAACCGATGCTCGAGCACGAACGACCAGGGCCAGAGATCACGTGTCGCTTCCCCTGATGCGAGGGAGAGCTTCACGCAGTCGTTCGAGTCGGAAGCCTCCCACGACAGATTTCGCGCAAAGCCGTGCTGCCGCAGGCTCCCGCTCTGCCCGGCGTGCGCCCAGCGATCGTCCACGAGCTTGCCGGGGGTCGGGAACAGAACGGGGACTCCACCGCGCACGTTCTTGTCGGGGTCGCGCAAAGTCGCTTCTTCCAGGTAGAGAACCTGGCGCTCTCCGATCGAGAAGCGAGTGACCAGACCCCCTCTTCCGGGCGCCAAAACGACGCGGGATCCCCCGCTGGGATCCTCGAGGGCGACGGATTCGAGAGGGTCGGGGAGTTTCTGAACGTTCGCCATGCTCCTGCCTGTCTGCCCGATTCGATCCACGGTGCGTGGGCGGCGTAAAGTCGGGCTCGCTCGGGACTGGCGCGGCGCCGAAACCTGCGAGACCATCGATTCGTGACCAACCTCACCGCTTCCGTCCACGCGTGGCGAGATCGCGGCCGGTTTCTCCGAATTGCGGGGCATTCGGTGTTCGTCGTCGATGCCGGGCCACGCGACGGAGCGACGCTGCTCTTGCTGCACGGGTTTCCCACCAGCTCCCACGACTTCCACCGCGTGCTGGGCAAGCTCGCGATCGAGCATCGTGTGCTGGCGCTGGACTTCCTCGGCTTTGGCCTCTCGGACAAGCCGGGCGACTTCAGCTACTCGCTGTTCGAGCAGGCCGAGCTCGTGATGATGTTGTGCCGTCACCTCGCTGTGCATCGCGTGAAGATCATCGCGCACGACATGGGGACCAGCGTTGCCACCGAGCTCCTCGCGCGCCGAGAGCGCGGGCTCTTGCCATTCGAAGTCGATGGACTCGTCTTGATGAACGGGAGCGTTCACATCGAGCTGGCGGAGCTCACTCCTTCTCAGCGCCTGCTCCGCACGCCATTTGCTTCCACGTTCGTGAAGCTGTCTTCACGGCGATTGTTCGGTGCGCAGATCCAGCGCATTTTGGGAAAACGCCTCGAGGACGTGGACCTGGACGACATGTGGTGTCAGATGCAGCACAAAGACGGCGTCCGCCACCTGCCGACCATCATCCGCTACATCGACGAGCGAAAGCGCTTCTGGCATCGGTGGGTGGGCGCGCTCACGCGTGTCGACTTTCCGTGCCTGGTGCTGTGGGGACCCGAGGACAAGGTCGCCGTGATGTCGATTGGCGAAAGGCTTGCCGGCGAAATTCCCGGCGCGCGGTTGGAGCGGCTCGAGGGCCTCGGACACTATCCTCAGCTCGAAGATCCCGAGCGGACGGCGCAAGCTCTGGACGAATTCGTCCGCGCTCCACGCCCTCGCCAACCCATGGCGAGCCAACCTGCGCTGCTGCGGTGACTTCGAGTTGACCGGACGGCCGGGGGGTGAAAAGGTTAACCGCCTTTTTGCGGTGAGGATGTCTATGAAAAAGCTCGCATGGCTCGGTGCGATCGCGGTGGTGCTTCCGACGCTCGGTTGCTCCGTGGACGAAGTGCCCGACGGTCTGAAACGAACGCCCGATGGGGAAGCGTCCACAGTGAAGTGGGACCTCTACCACAAGCCATTGCCCGACATTCCGATCCCCAACGACGCCGCGATGTGGCCCGACCCATCCAGCCGCACCGGGCTTCGGGTGAACGCCAGTGACATCGCGCCGACGAACATCGAGACCACGGCGCGCAAGAAGTTCGACCAGCTGGAGGGCTGGGGCACTTTTGCGCCGATCACCGTTGGATTCAAGAAGATGAAGGCGGACGATCCGCGTCCCGCCATCGACGTTGCCAACGTTGCCAAACGTCACCAGGGCGACGACTACGAGCTCGCGAACGACGCGATTTACGTCGTGAATCTGGATACCGGCATCCCGGCCCTGATGGACCTCGGCGAAGGCTCGTTTCAGTACGCGATCCGGGACAAGCAGAGGTACTGGCGGAACGACACCCGGCGCTGGGAACAGAACCTCATGTTCGAGACCGCGGACGAGACCATCGATCCGTTGACCGGCAAACAGCGCGCGGAGAGCGTTTCCGGAGGAGTTCCGCTGTACAAGCCCGAATGGGACACGGACTTCGACGGCGTCTTGGATCGCCCGAATCTGCTGGATCCCTCGGCGTGTCCCAATCAGGTCGACCTCGCTCTCGGCAACGTCAAAGACGCAGAGCGCGACCGGTGCATCACCGACAAGCTGCTCACGTTCTACGAGCGTGAAACGGACACTTTGATCATGCGACCCCTGGTTCCACTCCAGGAAAAGACCCAGTACGCGGTGGTCATCACGGATCGACTCCTCGATGCCGACGGCAAGCCCGTGAAGTCTCCGTTCGAGTTCGTGTATCACCCCGCCCAGGAGCAGGGCATCGAGCGGCTGCAAGCTCATCTCTCGAGCGCGAATCTCCAGTCGTATTACGGCGACATCGGCGGAACCGGCCTCAAGCACGTGGCCTTCGCCTGGACCTTCACGACGCAACCGGTCACCGAGGATCTGGTGGTGATCCGCGACGGCCTGTACGGCAAGGGTCCTCTCGCGAAGCTCGCGACGGACTTTCCGGGCAAGACCGAGATGCAGCAGGCCGCCGGTCTCGTCGATCTCGAATCCAAGGCCGAGGGCGCCGAAGATCCCCCGGGCTGGGAGCAGGATTCTAAGTGCGTCGACAAGGTCGGTCAGCCATACATCGTGAAGTTCTCTACGGTGAAGGAGACGTTGAAGGAGCTCGCGAAACAGGGCTTCGACTTCTCCGGACCCACGCTCGAAACGTTGATCGAGTCCTTCAACTCGATTGATTACATCGCGATCGGCTCGTTCAAGACTCCGTTCTTCATCACCGGCGGACCCCAGGGGCAGGATCCGAACGCTTCGTTCGACATGGATTTTCGCACTGGCGAGGGCACGATCTACACGGACACCGTCCAGTACCTGCTGGTCGTCCCCAAGGAGACCACGGAGCACAAGCAGCCGTTCCCAGTCGCCTACTATGGACACGGCTACACGAGCTCGTCCCTCGAGGTGATGGGCTTCGGCGGACACCTGGCAGCTCAGGGCATCGCGTCAGTGGGCATGAACGCCACGTTCCATGGCCTCGAGCTGGGAGAGACGGAGCTCGCACTGGCACGCGGCCTGTTCAAGACCGCGTGCGAAGCCCCCTTCGCCAGCGCACTCTTGAGCGGCCGCGCACGCGATCTGGATGGCGACGGCACCAAGGACTCCGGCGGCGACTACTGGACCGCGTACCTCTTCCACACTCGCGACGTGGTGCGGCAGAGCGCCGTCGATCTCTTGCAGATGTTCCGCGTCTTCAAGAGTTTCGACGGCAAGAAGATGTCGGACCAGGACTACGACGCCGATGGCAAGCCGAACCTGGCCGGCGACTTCGACGGCAACGGCGTGCCCGATGTGGGGGGTCCGAACTCCGAGTTCTACGCCTGGGGTCAGTCCCTCGGTGGGATCCTGGCGCCCTTCGTGGCAGCGCTCGATCCCAACGTGATCGCCGCGGCTCCCACCTCGGGCGCCGGCGGCCTGTTGGATGTGGGCGCGCGGACGACCCAGGGCGGCGCCTTCGAGGGGATCTATCTGCGCGCGTTCGGACCCATGTTGGTGGGTCTTCCGGCGAAGGAAGAGTTTTACGACACCGGCAAGGAGAAAGAGACTTCCTGCACGGAAAGCCAGATCTCGCTGCGCTTCGTCGTCATCGACGTGAACACCACGCGTGAGGTCGAGTTCCAGTGTGTCGATCGGAACGAGTTCGCCAAGGACGGCGGCACTGCGTTCGTGGTCAATGCTCACAACGGAGAGCAACGCTGCGCTCGCGTGGACAAGGACGGCCGCTTCCGCATCGGCATCCCCTCGAGCGCGGGCGATCAGCTCGAAGTTCAGCTGTGGGACGTTCCGGATGCGGTCGACAGCTACGACGGGAAGACCGGTTGCAACTTCCAGGTCGACAAGAGTCATCGCATCGAGCTGATTCAAAAATGGGGCGAAGGGATCATCCCCAACGGCGGGAAGGATCCCGTGACCGGCGACGTGGTCTGCCACGCGTCCGGGGGTTGCTCGAAGTTCCAGAGCCACTACTTCGCCGCCGGCTCCAAGCTCGTCGCCCCGACCGAGGGCTTTGGCTACATCCGCCAAACCCCGTCACTCCGACGCCTGCTGAACCTCGCCTCGAGCATCGTCGACCCGGGCGATCCCATCAACTACGCGCCGTACATGGCGCTCAAGCCGCTCAGCGATCCTTTCGGCAAGCCCCACCCGCCAACGGCGTTCCTCAACGTGGTCAGCATCGGCGACAACAACGTCCCGATCAATTCCGGTATGGCCCTGGGTCGCGCCGCGGGCGCGATTCCGTTCTTGGCACCAGACGCCGCGGAGCGCTATCCGGCATACGCCGACTACGTCACTCCGGCTGCGCTGTATGCGGACCTGGGACAGAAGACTCCCAATCGCGTCCTGATCGACGAGTACGTGATGGAAGGCATCAATCGGCTGGAGCGCCATCCCCCCGCCGATCCGGCCAACGCCTGTCACCCGAACGAGGTTCCGCTGACCGTCGACGACGTGGTGTGTCATCCGACCTGTACGGATACGGACGCCAGCGCGTGCCTTTCGGACCAGAGCTGCATCAACGGGCGTTGTGTCATCCCGCCAATCAGCGCGTCCGACTGCGTGCAATACCTCTACGATGCCGACGTGCTCGATCAGGGCATGGGTTTGTACGGTGAAGATCACGCCTCTCCCGCGCTTCGTCTGGCCCGCATTGCGATGCCGGCGACGCCCGACGACATCGATGCGATCTGGGAGCCGCGGCTCACCGGAAAACCCGGCGTCCCAGACCAGGCGGGGTGGAAGGCCAACGCACGCATCCTGGGGGAGCTCGCGGTCTACGTGAACCCGAAGGGCAATCACGGCTTCGAGCCTGCGAACCCGTGCCAGAACTGGGATAGCGGGCAGTACATGATCAATTTGCTCGGGAGGCTCTTTGCCTCGAGCGGTGCGGATCTGTACTACCTGTCCCATCCCACCAGTCACGAGTGCCTGGCACGACCGATCGGGAAGGGTTCGTGTCCCTTCGTGATCGTGCCGTGAGCCTCGGCCCGAACGCGACCCTCGCGCTCGCTTTCGTCGTCTTCACTTCTTGTACGGCCACGACCGCCGAGCCTCCAAAGCAACCGACCATGCCGGACCCGCAAAGCCCCAGCGCTCCGCCAATGACAGAGGCGCGGTGGGTCCCCGAGGACGCCGCCGTGGGCGTGAGCTCGCCCGAGCTCCGCGAGCTACTTGGTGATCACTGGGCGTGGATGATGCGCGAGTCGCCGGTTTGGGCCACGCGTCTCGGGATCCATCGCTTCGACGATCACCTGAGCCAGCGATCCGAAGCCGACATCGCCGAGCGAAGGAAAGCCGCCCGCGCGCTTCTCGAGCGCGCCCGAAAGCTCGATGACACGAAGCTTTCGGTCTCGGACGCCACGACCCTCCGCCTGCTCCGAGAGGAGCTCGGAACCGACGTTCAGAGCGATGTGTGCGAGTACGAGCTGTGGACCCTTTCGCCCCGCAGTAACCCCGTGGCCGAGTGGAACCACTTGCACGAGGCTCACCAGGTCGAAAGCGTCTCGGATGGCAAGAATCTCGTCGCTCGTTACCGCCTCATCGCGACGATCATCGATCAGGACATCGACAACCTGAAACGCGGGAAGAAGCGTGGCCTGCTCCCCAACGCCGAGTCCACCCGGCGCGTGATCGAGATGGTGGAAAAGCAGCTGGCACAGCCCAAACCCGAGTGGCCACTTTTGAAGCCCGCCAAGAAGTCCCATGACGATTGGCCGCCGGTGGAGCTCGATGCCTTTCGTCGGGACCTCGCCGCGATTGTCGACAGCGCGATACAGCCGGCCATCCAGCGCTACCTCGCTCTTCTGAAAGATCAGATCCTACCGAACGCGCGGGGCCCCGAGGCCGAAGGCGTCGGCGCGCTGCCTCTCGGCAAGGAGTGCTACACCGCCGAGATCCAGCGCCACACGAGCCTGGCTCGTTCCGCGGACGAGCTCCACGCCCTCGGCAAAAAGGAAATCGAGCGCATCGATCGCGAGATCCTCGCTCTTGGTAAGAAACTCTTTCATCAAAACACCCTCGCCGCCGTGCTCCAGCACCTGCGGACCGACCCGAAACTCTACTTCTCGACCGAAAGTGAGATCGTCGAAAAGGCCGAGAGCTCCCTGGCTCGGGCAAAGGCAAAGATCCCCCAGTGGTTCGGCGTCTTGCCCAAGGCCGATTGCGTGGTTCAGCGCGTTCCCGACTACGAGGCGCCGTACACGACCATCGCGTACTACAAACAACCCCACGCAGACGGCTCGAAACCCGGCGAGTACTTCGTCAACGTCTACGAGCCAAAGAAGCGGCCTCGCTTCGAGGCGGAAGTGCTCGCGGTCCACGAGTCGATCCCGGGCCATCACCTCCAGATCGCGATCGCGCAGGAGCAAGGGGAACTTCCCGCGTTCCGGAAGCACAGCGGCTTCACTTCATTCGTCGAAGGTTGGGGCCTGTACACCGAGCGGCTCGCCGAAGAGATGGGCCTGTACTCCGGGGATCTGGATCGAATGGGAATGCTGAGCTTCGATGCCTGGCGCGCATCCCGTTTGGTAGTCGATACCGGCATTCACGCCATGGGCTGGACGCGAGCACAGGCCGAGCGCTACATGCTCGAGCACACGGCGCTCACCGAAACCAACGTCGAGAACGAGGTCGATCGCTACATCACCTGGCCGGGACAAGCCCTTGCCTACAAGGTCGGTCAGCTCGAAATGTTCGAGGTGCGCGCCCGCGCCGAGAAGGCCCTCGGTAAGCGATTTCGGATCCAGGCGTTCCACGACGCCGTGCTGTCGGGTGGTGCGGTGAGTCTGTCGGAGCTCAGCCGCCAGATCGACCGCTTCATCGCCGAGTCACAAGTCGAGTAGCGACGCCAGCGCACGCTTGTTCGGATCCGCGAATTGTTTCTCCAGCCGCCGGGCCCGCTCGGCATAGTCGGCCTCGGTGGCGCTATCCCCTCGCCAGCGCGCCGCTTCCCCGCGAGCGCGAAGACCGGGTGCCGACCGAAGCTTGTGATCGAAAATGCCGAGGGCGTGGTCGAGCCACACCTCGACATCGCCGCCCCGTGCCGCTTCGCCAACCACGAAGAGCTCCGCCGGCAGTCCGATGGGAACCGAGCCGATTTCGACGCCTCGCATGCGCCAGCGAAGGACGGCCCGCTCGGGCTCGGCGAGCGCGACGAGCGCCGGCCAAGGCAGCTGGTCTCGTTCGTAAATGACCGGCGTGCGAAGCTCGGGGACAGCACTCGTGTCCCCTTGGTGGAGCGCCAATCCGAGCACGAGCCAACCGATCGCAGTGCGGATTTCCAGGCCGGGATCCAAGAGCGGCTGGGCGCTGGCCGGCATCTTCTCGGCGGCTTCGAGAGCACTGCGCGCGGTATCCAGAGCTTTTGCGAAGTGACCCTGGTGAGCGAGCGCCTGGGCGGAAAGCGCCAACGAAAGGGCACGGGTGGAGGCTGGGGCGTCCGTGAGCGAGGTCGCCGCGAGGAGCTTGGACGCGTCGTCGAAGCGACCGAGACCGAGGAGCATGGGTGCAACGTAGGTGACGGTGCCCGCGGATGGATCGAGAGCAACGGCACGTGCTCCGGCTTTCAGCATCCGTTCGACGCGACCCTCCGCAGCCCAGGCCGCGGCAGCTTCCAACCAAAAGCCCCAAGCAAACCGTCGAAGGCCGGCGCGCGGTTGTTTCTCGAGGTCGGCGAGCCGCTCATCGGCGAAGACCGGCAGCTTCTGTTGCCACTCACGACTCTCTTTGGAGGGACCGCCCTCCACCGGGGCATCTTCGCTCAGCGCCTCGAGACGCTTCGCAGCGAGCTCGTGGCGCTCCGGATCGAGAAACAACGGACCGTCGGAGAGTCCCGGCGGCTTGGCAGCACGGGAAAGCCAGGGAACCGGGAGCACACCCAGGGAAGGGAGGCGCTCGAGAGTCGACAGGAGGGCGAGGGTCTCGGAGAGCGGCCGCGGTCGCTCGGCGAGAGCCGCAGCAACGAACGGTGACCGGTTCTCACCCCGAACCAGCGAGCTACCGACATGCGCGTCAATCAACATCTCGTCGAGTCGTCGACCCGAAAGCTCCTTGCCCAGATCGTAGGACGCAATCACGTCGCGGTCCCGATCGTCGGCTCGGGTCACGACCCGCTGTCCGCAAGCTCGGCGAGCCACCCGGGCCTCGGTGAACGAGAACTGGTGGAACCCGGCGTGGACACGCTCCGCTTCGCCAAGCTCCCGAAGCCCCGCCTCGCGCTCGCCGGCCAGACACAAGAGGATGCCCCGAGACAGAAAGAGCTCCCGCGAATCGTAGTCTTCCTTGACCAGCGCGGGCGGGTTGCGAGCGAACTCCACTGCGTCGTCGAGAGCGCCGAGGGCGAGCAGCGCGCGCAGCACGGTGTTCTGCGAGAATGGCGTCACGGCCGCCGAACGATGGCGCCGGATGTCCTCGGCATCCCCTTCGACCGCCAGGAGCGAGAGCAGGCCATCGGAGGCGGGTTGCTCGCCTGCGCTTTCCTCGAGCGAGGTGTGCGCGAGCCCCTCGGCACTTTGGGACCGAGAACCGCGGTCCGGTCGAAAGCTCGCGGCGAGCTTCAGGCGGCGACCGAACATGCCGCGACGAATCGATGTCCGCTGCTGAAGCGCTTCCTCGCGTTTCCACGGTACGACCAGGGGAAGCCAGAGCCACGCGGTCGAGTCACAACTCGCCTCAACGTCAGGGCGATCCTCGTAGTCCCGGTTGGAGCATGCCGCGAAGCTCTTCGGCGCGCGATCGATCGCCCAGCCCGGCGCATAGGCAACGAACGCCACCAGGGTCACTGCGGCTGCAGCCCCAATCACCTTGCGTCTGCGGCGACGCCCATCCGCCATCGGTTCGTCGTACTCACGCACTCGGGCAAGACGCAAACGCCCGCGTCACCTGAACCCGGAATTCGCCCTGGAAGAACGGGTTTCACAGGGGGTGGAGTCGAGTCGGTCCGATCGTCACCAGCTCGTCGCCCTGCACCATCGCGTGGTCATCCTTGACGTTGAGCTCCAGCTGTTGCTGCTGTCGCACACCAATCGCGATGTGCCCCTCTGCGCGCGCACGGTCGGAGAGCTCGCCGAAGGTGCGATCCCCTTCTTTCTTCAGCGGCGTCATGTAAATCTGGTTCCCCCTCAGGTTGGTGGTCAGCGTTTCGACCACGTCCTGGACGCCGGGATTCATCATCTCGTGACTCAAGAAGTGTGCATCGAAGCGCGCCGTGCACACGATGCTATCGCTCCCCGCCTTCTTGATCAGTTCCTCACTCGAAGGGTCCTGGCACTCGACGACCGTGTGGACGGCTCGACATCGGGCCTCGACAGAAAGCGTGATCGCGAGGCTGAGATCGTCCGATCGGGGATCTCCTGGACGTTTCGAGAGCACGACGGCGTACGCGGCGCGTTCGACCGAGGCGCGGGCCAAGGTCTCGTCGCGAACGGGGCTCCCTCGCACGAAATGCACTTCGCGTTGAACGAGCTCGGGCGGAAGTTGCTCCAGGTCTTCGTCGACCAGAACGACGGACCGATTGCCGAAGCTCTCGTCGACGCGGATCTCGTCGAGCAAACGCTCCACCTTGGCGAGGTTCGGGAAGTTGAATATGACCAGGTGGTCTTCCAGTGCGAACGACCCCATTCCTTGAAGCTCCTTGTTCCGCGCTTGCACGAGCGCGCTGGCGGCCAGAGAAAGCGCATAGCCGAGTAGTCCGATCCCGAAGGACATCAACGGAACGGCAACCAAAAAACGCCCACCGAGCGTCTTCGGAAAAAAATCTCCGTAACCCACCGTCGTGATGGTCACGAACGAGTACCAAAGAGCGTCGGCCCAGGTGAGGCTCGGGTTCTCTGCGATCTCGAAATACAAAAACCCCGTCGCGCCGTACGCCAGCACCGCAGCCAAAAGTACCGACATGCGAAGCGCCGGCGGAGGATCCTTCAGCACACGACGATTGAAGAAGCGGAACAGCACTGGGATCACCGCTCCGCCCGCTCCCACTGACGGGTGAGCACCTCGGCCCGTTTGGAGAGCCCCGGATCCCCCCATAGGCCACGACCATCGGATTGAGCGCCATGCTGCTCGCTCAGGTAGATCGGCATCGCCGGAAACGGATACACCGTGTAGACGAGCGCCAGACCACTGGCCACCAGGCGCATGCCGATGTCCTCCCCCGCGACGTAGAGCGTGGCCAGTGTTCGTCCGTGGGCGTCTTTGGGCTCTGCGGCGAGCTGCACTCGAAGAGGTTCTCCGGCGGCGAGCTTGGTCAGCGTGGCGATCGCTTCCCGACCAATCTTCGACGAAGCGTCCCCTTCGGGATCGGGGCGGAACGCCTTGATGCCGACAATGCGCACCGGAACGGTCTTCCCTTCGGCGTTCTTGACCACGACACTGTCCCCGTCGACCACGCGCTCGAGCTCGACCAGATCGCCGGTCTTGAGATCGACCTCGGCCACCGTGATTGCCTGCCGCTGGCGCTCCGCCCCCACGGCAAACGCGCCGGATGCGCCGAACAGCACGGCGACCAGCCCCCAGAACACGCGAGAGCCCGAATCCACGGGGGCGAGCTTACCGCCCGGCCCGGACGCGATGGAACCCCGGGGTGTGCGCTCGCGGCACAATCGTGAACGCGGGTCATCGATTCTACCGGGTGGAAGTCCCCCGTCCGAGACGTATGACGGCACGTGCTTTGCTTCGACCGCACCAGGATGCAGGCGCTCTCCCTCTCGCTCGGGCTCGCCGTGGTGCTCTCTGCCTCGGCCGCGACCGCGGATCCCATCGTGGTCGAGCGGGTCGTGGCTCGTGTGGACGGTCGACCGGTGCTGCTCTCGGAGGTGCGCCAAGCAGCCAAGCCGTACCTTCTTCGACTGACCCGACCGGTCGATCGGGCGGCGGGCTACCGTCGAGTGTACCGCGAGACCCTCGCCCACCGAATCGAGCACGCGCTCATCGCGATCGAAGCAGAGCGCCGACACCTGAGCGTGAGCGACGACGACATCGAGACGGCGCTCGTCGCCATCGAAAAGAACAACGGCTTCGACCGAAATCGTCTTCTGGCGGAAGTGCGGAGCGCGGGGCTCGACGAGGCCGCATACCGGCGTGAGATTTCCGAGCAAGTGCTCGAGCAGCGCGTAATCTACGCGTTCGGCCTCGACAAGGTGCGCCCGTATCCGGACACGGACGAGGCCCGGGCGAAATGGTTCGGGCGAGTGCGCTCTCGCCTGCTCGACGAGGTCAGAAAGGAAGCATGCATCGAGCGATGGGTGCGCTGGTAGTGCTCGGGATCGCGAGTGCTTGCGCCGGACCCAAGCGGCCGGCGGCGGCACCCCCGCGCGCCGAGTCCGATGACGACGCATGCAGCGCGCCCGCGCATCCCGTCGTCGACGTCGACCCGGCGCTCGGCGCCGAGCCCCCATGGGGCATCCGAATTTCTCGCGTCGAAGTACGGACGACGCGCATCCCGGAAAGGCTCGTTAAGGAACAGATCCACGTTCACGCCTCGGACACCCTCGATCCCGAGCCAATTCGCGCCGATGTTCTGCGTCTTCTGGCGCTGGAAGCGGTGGCCAACGTACGCATCGATGTGGATGGCTCCGTACTTCGGTACTTCGTCTCGGAGCGCCCGCTGATCGGCGACGTGAAGCTCAGTGGGATCGAAGCCTCCGACACCGGGCGCACCGTGCTCCCCGCGCGTGGGGAGCTCTACGATCCCTACCGCATCGATCGGGCGCGGAGCGATCTCGGCAAAAGCCTGGTCGACGGCGGGCATCTTCTGGCGAGGGTGGAAGCTCATCAAAAACGGAGAGCCGACTCAATCGGCATTTGCTTCGAGGTCGCGCCGGGTCCCGCCTTCGTCCTCGAGCGTCTCGACTTCTCCGGAAACGACAACGTCGCAGACGCCGAGTTGCTTGCTCTCGTGCGCTCTCACGACGGCAAGGTGAATCGCGTTGGCAAGCCGTATCGCGGCGACCTGCTCGATGACGACATGCCGTGGTTGAACGTGTACTACTTCGACCGAGGCTTCGTTGCTCTGCGCATCGACGAGCCCCAGGTCCATCTCGACGCGAAGCGGGGCAAGGTATCCGTCGTCGTTCCGATTTCCGAAGGGCCGCAGTATCGCCTGAGCAAGGTGCGCTTCGAGGGTGTCCCTTCGGGATTGATCCCGAGCTATGAACGCGCTCTCGAGATCCATGAGGGCGAGATATTCGCCCGCGATCGGGTGGCCACCGGACTCGAGAAGCTTCGATCGCTGATCCGTTCCCAGCAGGTCCAGCACGTCGACGTGGAGACCGAAACCCGGCTCGATGCCCAGCACGCAACCGTCGAGCTCATCCTGTCGGTGAAGAGGACGAAATGAACCGCGCTTGGGTCCTCGCCTGTCTCGCGCTCGTCGGCTGTGGAGCGAGCCACGGCGAACCAGCGAACGTCCCCAAAGCCTCGCCCCTCACGCAAACCGAAATCGCTCTCGGAAAGCTCTTCGACACGTGGTGGCTCGGCTATTGCGAGGGCGAATACGAAAACCACGATTTGGCCGAGTACGTCACGACAGTGGGCGAGCGGATCGCTCGTCATTCGGAGAGGCCGACCTTGCCCTGGAACTTCGCCGTCCTCGACACGGATGCCGTGGGCGCCCATGCCCTTCCCGGTGGACGGGTTGCCATCACGCGCGGAACGCTGGCGTACCTCGGCTCGGAAGCAGAGCTTGCCGGCGTCCTGGCTCACGAGGTGGCTCACGTGGCGCTTCACCACTCGGACGAGGCTTGGAGGCCCGACCTGCCCGTGGCGCGAGAGAGCGAAGAGGCGACGAAGCGGGAGCGCCTCCGGAGCTCGGATGCCGAACGGCAGGCCGACAACGTCGCGGTGCGCTACCTCCGTGATGCAGGGTACGACCCGGGTGCCCTCGCTGGCGCGCTCACCGGTCTCGAACGCGGGATCCAGACAGCACCCGATGACGACTTCGACCCACACCCAGTCCTGACTGCACGGCTCGCACGCATCGCCGTTGCGGCGGGCACCTCCACGGGAGAGCGAGCCCGCGAGCGCTACCTCCGTCATGTCGACGGCATCAACGTCGGAGACGACCGCACCGCCGTGCGCTTCGACGAGCATCGCTACCTTGCTCCGGGCTCAGTCTCGTTCGCGATTCCCCGAGACTTTCACGGCGAGCTCGATGGCGCTGTGCTCACCGCACGCCGCGCGGACGGCGTGACCATGATGATCGTTCGGATGCGCGGCACGCTTTGGGTGCGCGGGTTTCGCGATGCTTTTCGAAAGGAGCCGTTCACTGCGGCACGCCTTCTGGGTCACCCGACGCTCAGCGTACACATGAGCTCGGAAGGCGAGGCTTCGACCGCGACTCTGATCGACTGGGGCGACACGGCGTTCGTCGTGGCCACACAGGGCGATCGGAAGGGCGAGCTCATCCAAGCAATCGTCGACAGCGCGCGGGTGGATAACCGAACCCTTCGACCCGTACGAAAACTCATTGTCCGGCGCGCGACCGGTCGCGTCGCCTTCGGAGCCTTCGTAGCCGGAAACTGCCCGGCCACGACGCTCGAGGAAGCCAGTCGCATGAACGGTTGGTCGACGAGCGCGCTCCTCGCGCCCGGCACATGGGTGAAGTGTGTCGGCAAGCAATCAGCGGAAATCGCAGAATTCGATTGCGAAAACGGGGCGTCGAAAGTACTTTCCGCTCGGCAAAAATGCGCTACTTCGTCACGATTGACGGCGAAGAGCACGTCGTCGTCGTCTCCGAGCTGCCCGGCGGGGACTACGAGCTCGGCGTGCTCGACGGCGCAGAAGGAGAGCCCGTCTCAATCCCGGCGCGCATCAGCACGTCCGGCGGGCGGCTGACCGCCTGGGTGGGCCCGCGCGTGTTCAATCTCGTGGTCGATGGCGAGCTTCCTTCACTCGAGGTGTGGGCGAGTGGACAGCGGGTCTCTGCTCACGTCGAGAGCGCTCGCATGCGCGCACTGTCGTCCCTGCGCGGCGTCGAGCCGACAGGCACCGGGCTACTCAGCTCACCGATGCCCGGCAAGGTGGTCAAGCTCCTGGTGAGCGAAGGCGATACTGTGGAAGCTGGGGCACCCATCGTAGTCGTCGAAGCCATGAAGATGGAGAACGAGCTGGGTGCGCCTCGCGCTGGCGTGGTCGAAAAGATCCACGTCGCAGCCGGCGAGACGGTGGAGAGCGGCGCAAAGCTGGTAACGGTAACCTGATGCGTCCTCGGCTTCGCCTCGCACACTTGCCAACGCCCCTGTGGCGTTCGGACGCGCTCGACACGCTCCTGGGCACCGAGGTCTGGGTCAAGCGCGACGACATGAGCGCGGGAGCAGAAGCCGGAAACAAGATTCGCAAGCTCGAGTTCTTGCTGGCGGAAGCGCGCGAACGAAACGCAACCCACGTCGTCACGACCGGCGGCCTGCAATCGAACCACGCCCGCGCGACGGCGATCCTCTGCGCCGGACTCGGAATGAAGACCCTCCTCTTGCTCCGAAGCGCCACCCCGAGCATCGCGCCGGCCTCGACCGGCAACCTGATGCTCGATCGGATGGTGGGTGCCGAGGTGCGCTTCATCTCCCCCGACGACTATCGCCGCAGGAACGAGCTTCTGGCTGAGGCTGCGAAGGAAATCGAAGCTCGCGGCGGCCGCGCGTACGTGGTGCCCGAAGGGGGCTCGAACGCCCTTGGCGCGCTCGGGTACGTGGAGGCGATGCGGGAAGTTCGCCAGCAGCTCGACCTGGGGCTCGGCGGCGGGCCCAAGCCGTTCGACGCAATCGTGCATGCCTGCGGCTCCGGCGGGACCGCAGCGGGCGTGTTGCTCGGTGCCTCGGAATTCGAGGTGGCGAAGGCCGCGATCGCCATCGCCGTCTGCGACGATCGGCGATACTTCGAGTCGGTGATCGGACGGATCGTGATCGAAGCGCAAAAGCTCGACACTACGCTCGATCTCGGCGCCGAGCTCCGCGTCGACGACCGCTTCAAAGGACCGGGCTATGCCGTCGCCAGCGACGACCAACGCCGGTTCATCGTCGAAGTGGCTCGGAAGACGGGCCTCATTGTCGATCCCGTGTACACGGGCAAAGCCCTGTTCGGGCTGCGTGAGCTCGATCCGAAACCCAGCCGCGTGCTGTTCTTGCACACGGGAGGTCTCCCCGGCCTCCTGGCAGCGAGCGACGCGTTCGCGGGTGACATCGCCTGAGCATGGGCCATGGACCAGACTGATGGACTCGTGCCGGCGCGCCGAGCGCCGACCTGGCGCGGCCGCTTGTTCCGCTTCCTGCCCTACGTAGTGGCCGGCGGGGTCATCGCGTTCATCCTGCGGCAGTACTCCCTCGAGGACATCATCGGCGAGATCAAGAGGGGTCACGCCCTGCCGATGATCCCCATCGCGCTGGTCACGTACGTGATCTCCCTACTCTTCGTCGCCCTCGCCGATCGAATCGTCGTGGGCGCGGAAGCCGGAGCCACCGCACCGAACTACCTATCCATGGTCCGAGGCAAAGGCGCGGCGGTCGTCTTGCATATCATCCATTACGCGCTCGGTCAGGGCGCGTACGGAACCTGGATCGCTCGCCGCACGGGAATGGGTATCGCACGCGCCGGCGGTCTGATGGTCTACATCGTGGCTGCGGAGCTCTGCTCCGTGTGCGCCTATGCAACACTGGTGATCCTTATCGGACGACCCGCCGTGCCCAACACCTTGTTTTACACGGTGCTGGGCATCGCACTCGTGCTGACGCTGATCGTCGTCACCTCTCCCCTCACCAACGCGGAACGGTTTCAGTTCTTCGGCGCGTGGAAGCGCGTCGGCGCCCGTCGCGGCGTGCTCACCCTCGTCGTACGCATGTGCCAGCACACCGCCACGACGACCGGCACGTGGCTCGCCGCTCGAGCATTCGGGCTCGACGTGCCCCTCGGCGTGATGCTCTCGTACGTCCCGATCATTCTGGTCGTCGCCTCACTTCCCGTGAACGTGGCCGGGTTCGGCGCGGTGCAGGGCGCTTGGCTCCTCTTGTCCCCCTGGGCTCCGGGTGAACGGATCCTGGCGTTCAGCGTGGTGTGGCAAGCATTCTCTGCCGCTGCCCTGGTGCTCCGAGGATTGCCGTTTCTGAGCGGAGTGATGCGGGAGATCCGTGAAGGCAAGCGGCCGAAGCCAGAGCCGGCCACCTGAATCCGCGTCGCAACGAGCTCGGTCGCGACAGATGCGCGCGCGAATTCACCACTTTTCGCCGAACGGCCGGACCTCGAGCTCGAAGGTCCACGCCGACGGCTTTTGCTGAGTCAGAAAGAACACCGTCTCGGCAATGTCGGCGGGTGCAAGGAAGAAACTCGCCGGCGCATCCGGCAGGCGAGCGCGGGTGCGGGGCAGATCGATCACTCCGTCAATCACCACGAGCGAGACATGGATGTGCTCGGGTCCGAGCTTCCTCGCCAGGGATTCGGCGAGGCTCTTCTGTGCCGCTTTGGCGGGTGCGAAGCCCAGCGTTCCGGCGCCACCGCGCCGGGAAGCCGTGGCGCCGATGAAGACGATACTGCCGCTCTTGGCCTTGCGCATTGCGGGGAGCACGGCCTGGGTTGCAGCCAGCGCCCCGATCGTATTGACGCGTACTGCCTGCTCGAGATCGGCGGGAGAGACGTCGTCGACCGAGCCCCAACTTCCCGACCCCGCGTTGTAGACCAGCACCTCGACCGGACCGAGATCTCGCTCGACGGAGGCAAGTGCCTGCGTGATGCTTTCGGTCCGAGACGCGTCGCATTCGTAAGCGCGGGAGCCCGGGAGCTCCTTCGCGAGAGTGCTCGACAGCTCGGTGCTCCGGGACAGCATCGCCACGTCGTAGCCGGCCCCCGCAAATCGGCGCGCGAACGCCTCACCGTTGCCCGGACCGATGCCAATCACGACACAGACTGACTTTCGCTCTTTTGACATGCGCTGCCTCCCGAGTGAGAGAGCACATGGAGCGGTTGGGCGGCCGCCGCAAGGGCCTCAGAACACCCAATCGGCACTGATGTTGAAGCGATTCGCTGCAGCACCCGCGAATCGCTCGTCGTGAACCAAAGAAAAACGATAGCGGGCGGTGAGATCGAGCCCCAAGACCTTCACGCCGAGCTCGGGGGAAAGTGCGTGGAGTGTGGCAACGTCCTCGAGGCTGACCGCTTGGTATGCGAGACCCCAATGGGCAGGACCGAGGGAGTGACGATAGTACAGCCGAACTTCGTGGACCCGCGCGAAGCGAGCGGTTCGTTGGTCCAGAACGTAGTGCGCTTCGTACATCGGACCGATCTCGACAGCACCGTCTTCCGTCGGAAACTTCGTTTCGGCACCGAGCTGGAGCACGACGCCCCGCGCATCGTTGTCCCCGTGATTCCAGGTGTAGCCTCCGAGCAGCCAGATCTGGAGCCAGTCTACGTCGGGTGAGAGCCGCTGGTAACCCGCGGACAGCGTCCAGGCGGATGCGTCACCGCCGAGAACGTCCCAATTCGTCCGCTTCACGCGAAGCACGTCGAGTTGGTAGTGATGACGGACCTGTTTCAAAATCCTCGGAACGCGAGCGCGGCAGATGTGGTCGTGCGGCGCTCGAGAGTCGTTTCACCGTCCTCGCTCCAGCGCAGCCTGCGCGCCACCCCGAGGGGGAGCGCGACGAACGCGTCCTTGTCCACCTTACCGCCCACCGGTGCCACCTCGAGCTCAGCATCCGCCGCGCGGTAGGGCACGAGCTGAAATTCGGCGAAGTCCGAGGGCTCGAGCTCCGTTCGCTTGGCGAGTAGCGTGTCGAGCGAGACGTGCACCCCGGGATCGCCGGGATCGCCGAATGCCGAAAACCAGGTGTATTTCCAGGCAAGATCCGTGATGGTGTCGTGGGTCTCGCTCACTCGGAGCACGTCCGCCCAGAGCTTGGTTCGGGCGATGTCGTAGCGACCAAAGAACGTCCCGAGATCGATACCGAGCCGTCCGCCATAGGCCACCGCTCGCTGCACGGCGTCGGTCGTCGGATCGGCGACCTCGGCTCCGATCAGGAACGCGGCGACGTGCTGACCGTCGCAGTAACCGAGGCACTCGTCGAAGCCTTCCGTGCGACTCCGGGTCCGGTCGTAGAAGTCATCGAGGGTGGGGCGGGGTTCGGCGCCCGCTGGCGCGGCGAGAACGAGCAGAGCCAGGGCGACGGGCCACCCGATGCGGCTCACTTCGGCTCCGGCCGCACCTTGACTTCGCGGAGCTCCTTGACGAAGGCCTTGTAGCGGCCCGTCACCTTCTCCTTCAACTCCGCGTCATCGAGAAGATCCTTTTTTTCATCCGGATCGGATTCGAGGTCGTACAAGCCGAGGGGTCGCCCATCGCTCGTGATGAGCTTCATCGATCCGTCGATGAACGCCTGCCGGTCCGCGTTGTTCGGGCCGGCGCACATGTGAGAAAAGATCAGGCGCGGCTTCGCCTCGTATCCGGGTGGACCCGCGAGCTCGACCAGAAGCGAGTGTCCGCTGACGAAATCCGTCCCCTCCGGCTTCGGGAGCGGCATTCGATAGAGCTCCAGAATCGTGGGGACAAGATCGATTGCGCTCCGCCGAACCGAGATGTGACGTGGGGCAAACCCCGGCACTTGGAACAGAAACGGCACGCGGATGAGCTCCTCCCACTCCTCGAAGCCGTGACGGATGAGCCCGTGCTCGCCGAACGCTTCCCCGTGGTCGCTGGTGACGACAATCGCCGTGTTTTTGCCGAATTTCGCGCTGTGAATGAAGTCGACCAATCGACCCACGTGGTGGTCTACGAACGCGACCTCGCTGTCGTAGAGATCGCGGCTCTTGGGTCCGAAGTCGAAGCCCTCGTGCTTCACGTACTCGGCGTGGGGATCGACGTAGTGCACCCAGAGGTAAAACTGGCGCCCGGTGTTCTCCGGTTTTTCGAGTTGGGCGATCGCGGCGTCCGTGATCTGCTCGGAATTGAAGCTGCGGTCACCCTCGGCCGCGAATCCCTTGGACGCGGTCGAATCGATCACGTCGAAGCCGCGCTCGAACCCCACACCCTTCTGGAAGAAGTACCACATGCCCTGCACGCTGATCGTGCGAATGCCAGCCTTCTGCAACCGCTCCTGTACGAACGTATCGCTGGTCTCGAAACGGTTGAAGTGGGCCCAACCGCGATGGGTCTCGCTCGGGTACTTGCCGATCAGAGCCGGGGGAAGACTCTTGCTGGTGTAGGACGCGAGGCTGTAGCCGCGATCGTAGACGACGCTCTGCTTGGCGAGCTTGTCGAGATTCGGGGATACCGGTCGCGGATTGCCCGCGTAGCCGAGGTCGTAGCGGAGCGTGTCAATCGTGATCAGGATCACGTTGGTTTTTTCGGGCAGCTTCGAGAGCGCCCAAGCACGGGCATCCTTGGGCGCCTCGACTTCCTGGGCCTCGAGGACGACCTTCTCGGCGTCCTTGCCGGAGCAATCTTCGTCGATGCCGTTGCCGGGTACGTCGTCCGCCCCGGGATTCACTGCTGGATTTCCGTCATCGCAGTCGCCGCCGCCGAAACGAGCCGAAAACCCATCGTGATCGCGATCGGAAAGCTTGCGCAGCCTGCCGAGAGCAACCTTCGAAAGCGGCGCGCTTCGCTCGATGGCCAGAGCGAGGTGACGCGAGCTCAGCTGGGAGCTTGCGCTCCAGGTCAAAAGTGGCGATGCGACGACGATGCCCAGGGCAACGAGCTTGGGGACGCGTGCGCCGAGCACCGCCGTCAGATAGGCGAGCGCAGCGATGAGGAGCAGCAATCCGGGAGCACGAAGATCGAGCTCGGGGCGCTTGAGCACGCCGAAGATCGCGAGTGCTCCGCCGGTGCCGCTCGTGGTGCCCGAATGAATCGAGTAACCGAGGAGTCCGATGGCGAGCGCGCACCCAACGGCTCCGGTGACGAGAGGCGACGGCGCGGATCCAGTGAGCAAGCGTCCGCCGAGCTTCGAGGCCCCGATCACGAGCACGTAGAGCCAGAGCCCGACCGCGAGCGCCGCCAAGACACCGCCCGCCGCCGCGCTCTTCACCGTTGCTTCGGAGGAAAGAAATCCGAGTCCGATGCGTGCGGCGAAGATCACGAACACGGCGACCGCGATGACACCGAGCGGGGCGAGCACGCTCTTCTCGGCTCGGTTTCCAGTCTCGAGTGCCTGGCGCAACCGAGCAGGGCTCGGGGCATTGTCGGGATGCAACACCAGCGAGGCGATACCCACCACGAGCCCAAGCAGAATGGCGATGGGGACGAGCAGGCCCAAACTTACGAAAAATATCGGGAAAAATGCCGGAGGTTCCGCTTCGGCGTGTCCCACCCAGCGAGCTTCGAAGAACGCCGACAAGAGCGCACCCACGAGTGCACCGACGACCGATCCGAGGACGCGGGAGATTCGGGAGCTGGTCATTGGGGCTTGTCTCGCCGCCGCTTCTTCGCCAGCGGGTGCGCGCGATCGTACACGCCCAGCAGTTGGTCGAGGGACACGTGAGCGTAGCGCTGGGTCGTAGAAAGACTCGAGTGTCCAAGAAGCTCCTGGATCGCGCGAAGATCGGCTTGCCCTTCGAGCATGTGGGTCGCGCACGTGTGCCGCAGGGCGTGAGGGTGCAAGTCCGCCCGGCCCGCGCCCAGGGCTCCGTAACGCTGAACCAGCGTCTGTACCCGCCGTTGACCGAGGCGAGTCCCCTTGCGTCCGAGAAGCAATGCTCGTGCATCCTGAGCCCCGGTCTTTGGATGCCGGAGCTCGCTCCGCGCCGGTAGATACGCTTCGAGCGCTTCGGCTGCTTTCGATCCCAGTGGAACGATGCGCTCCTTCTTGCCCTTGCCCAGCACTCGAACCTCGGCGCGCTCGATGGAAATGTGGGCCAGATCGAGATGCGTGAGCTCGCTCACACGCAAGCCGCATCCATAGAGCAGCTCGAGGAGCAGGCTGTCGCGAACGCGTTCCGGCCCTCGCAAGCCTGGCAGACGCTCGGGCGCCGCCATGACCTCACGCGCGGCGTCCACGGACAGGAAGGTGGGCAAGCGACGGCCGAGCTTGGGGCTGGCCAGAAGGCTCGCCGGGTTTTTTCGGACCTTGCCTTCGCGTTCCAGAAATCGGAAAAAAGCCCGTATACTCGATAACTTACGGGCGATACTCGCCGGGGCGAGGCTGCGAGCTAGCTGACCCAAGAACGCCCGCAGGAGGAGCTTGTCGAGCTCGCCCACCGCCGGCTCGCGGCCGAGACGTTCCTTCGCAAAGCGCCCCAGCGACTCGAGATCGCGTCGATACGCGCTCACGGTGTGCTCCGAAGCCCGACGTTCCCCCGACAAATGCGAGAGGAAGCTCTCGAGCGCGCGCGCGAGGTCGTGGTGGCGGGTCATGCGCGGAGCACCGCCAGCGTCCAGCAAGCCGCACCGAGCATCGCCAAGAAGATCCCGAGCTTGGCGCGGCGAAGCGCAATGCCACCGTCTTTGTCGACGCCCCGCACACCAACCAGGGTGAGCCCGACGGAAGCTCCCACGAAGCCGAGAACCAGGACTACCAACCACCGGGCGTTCGGCGCGTCGTCCTGAGCGAGCTCACTCTTGGCACGTTCGAGGGCTGCTTTCGGATCCGGCGCATCGACGGGTTGCTCTCCCAACTGCTGAAGCCGGGCCAGGTTGTCGTTGGCGCGCGAAAGCTCCGCGGCGTGAGGGATCCACAAGTGACGCGTTTCGAGCGCTGAGCCGCGCACTGCTTGCCAGGCGGCTTGGGCGGATCGTCGTTGACCAGCTGCCTCGGCGCCGGTCGCAATCGCGATCAAACGCGAATAGGCGCGGTCCACGTGGGGCGCGCCAGGTGCGTACATCACCGCGGCGCTCCGGGCGAACAAGGTCGCGCTGGGAAGGTCGCCGCGATTGAACGCCTCGTCGCTCTTCGACATGTAGGCTTCGCCGTCGACGACGGCGCGGAGCGTGACGATGGCAACGGTCACCACCACGAGCAGGAGCCCGAGAGCCACTCGAGACAGCACTCGTCCTCGGCTCACAGAAAGTCCCGTCGCCTGAAAATCAGGGCTGCGGCGGCCAAAAGTCCCGCTGACCAGCCCACCGCCTGCAAGCCCGCCATTGCCACGTATTCGCCCAGAGACGCTCCAGCCTCTCCGGTCAAGAGCGGGCGCGGAGGTACGTACAACATCAGGTTCGGCACCACCTTCGAGAGCACCTGCCCGATGTGCTGGATGGTGGCACCGAAGACCTTCGGCGGCAGCGTGGCGAGCGTGTCGGCGGAACGCCCGACGATGAACACCCCGAACGTGAAGACCGCAGTCAGAAATGGAGATGAGAACGAAGAGAACAATGTCGCCAGCGCCGTGACGATCCCCACCTCGCAGAGCGCCAACAGCGCAAAGCCTCCAATCACTCGTCGATCGTCCGGCGCGGTGGAAGCGAGGATCCAGCCCCCAGCGAGCATCACCGCCGACCAAGGGATCGGCAGGTAGGTGCGCCAGCGCGGAGCCTTGAGCGCGAAGAGCGCCGTGACGACGATGCTTCCGATTCCGACGCCAACGGCACCCGAGATCGATCCGCCGGAGATCGCAGCCAACGCCAAGAGGAGCGCGCCGCTGTTGGCGGCGATGAAGACCGCGAGCGTCAGCAGTGTGCCGATGTACTTTCCGACCAGGTACTCCCCTCGGCCGATGGGTCGCGCGAGGATCGGGAAGATCGTCTTGAGCTCGAGCTCCCGATACAGGCTCGTGGCGCCGAGCACCACGGCGACCACGATCGCATACGCGGAAATCGAAGCAGAGCCGAAATCGCTGACCACGCGCAGGCTGTCCCTGAGGGCAAACTGGCCCACCACGAGGGCGTATGCTCCCGTGCCCAGGGCGAGGCCGAAGAGACCGTGCAACACACGGGCACGCACCGCCTCGCGGTACGTGTTCAGCGTGATGGCGCCGACCCGCGCGAGCATGGTTCGGTTTGTACCCCGACCCCGGCCCTCCCGGAAATATTCCCCGACCTTTTCGCCCCCCCGAGCGCTCGGCCAGGTCAAATGGCGCGGTCGGCTTTCGGCTGCTGGCCCTCAGCGGCTCTGGGCGATGGCGCGGGGCTCGAGGTAGTCTCGGATTTTCCGCGGGGTCGAGAGGATCGCACGCTGGATGCGGTCCTCGAAGAGCATCCGGACGAGACCGGGACCCACGTCGAGCGCGACGGCAACGGTCAGCAAGGTGCCCTTTCCGAACGGTCGGACCCGGACGTAGCCCCACACGTCGCGGATCCCGTGGGGTCGCTTTTGATCGAGCCAGAACCGGAGCTGCCCCTGCTTGGGCCGCGAGAAGACCACGGTGTACTTGGCTTCGACCACCGAGGTGCCGGACACGAGCTCGACCCGTGCATGCTTCTGACCGACGCCCACCATCCGTGCGCTCTTGGTGCGCGGCAGCATGTTCGGCAAATCCTGGGTGCGTCCGAGAGCGCTCAACACTTCCGCGGGGGATGCGTCGACCATCTGGTAGGCGACGCCGCCGACGTAGCGACCGCCGCCTCGCTCGAACGCCATCGGACGCGTCACGGACTCGCCGGCGAGAAGCAAACGCCGCTCCGCCGACGACAGGCCCGAGCGCGTTGGGGCACGCGAGGTGGGCGGCGTGGGAGTCGCGTGGGCGACCTCGGCTGCTCCCACCGAGAGCGTGAGCGCGAGCAAAAGGAGCCACCCCAACCGTCTCATTGGGCGCGAGGATAGCGCGGCTCTCACTCCACGTGAAGAGTGCTGCGATTTGCGGCCGTTCGCTGCCTTCCGCCGAGAGGGAGCTCGGCAATCAGCAGGCGCTGTAGCCGACCTGGCACCGGAGGCAGGCCGTGAGCCAGAGGACGCAGCGGCTCACGGATCGACCACGAACACTTCCAAGAACCACGCTCCCGAGGCGCTCGCATAGCCATCGACCTGAACCCAGTAGCTTCCCGCATCGAGGGTGAGATCCAAGAAACTGCGCTCGGTGTAGTAGCCAGCCGCGCAGGCGAGCGGTACCTGGGGACCAGGACAGCTGTCGGCTTTTCGCACTGCGAGCAGCGTGCTGTACACGCTGCCTTGCATGTCGAGCACCACGCGCTTTTTCGTGGCGAGGGTGAGCGAGAGCATCTGATCGGGCCCGCCGCCGGGACCTTGCCCGCCGAGATCGCACCCCACGGAATAGTCGGCGTTCGCGTTGGCGCTGTTGCCCTGGAAAAATCCTCCCTGCGACGGGATTTTCACCGCGGTATCGCAAGTGTCGGCGAACGCGACGAAGATCGGTGCCGTCGCCGGGCGAACGAACGCGGTCAGAAACGTCGGCGCCGCGTTGACCGATTCGACGACCGCCCGGTAAGACCCCGGGGCCACCTTGTGCTTGCCCACGCGAACCGGTGACTGCGTCGAGCTCGCACAGGCGAGGACGTCGCTCGTGGCGCAGGGCAGATTGGCCAGGGCCACGGCCGCCGTGTCGCTGTCGCTCGAGCGGGCCACCACGAGCACGTCGCTTTGAGACGCGAGATCGAGCGTGTACGCGGCGTCCACCGCGCCCGCCATGCAGCCGAGCTTCAGATCGTCCGTATGGTCGGAGAGGGTCACGTCCTTCGTCACGTTGGGGAGGAGACTGGCGCCGCTCGAACAAGTTTCGTCCATCGGCGGTGTCGTGGGTGGCGCGAGCTCGAGCAGAATGGAGAGATCACTAGGCGCCGTCGCACTGACCGCGACGAAGTACGTCCCGGCGGGGAGCGCGCGCGCGAAAACATGCGCTTGAGTGGCCGAGTTACAGGTGATCTCGTCCGAGGCGCTCGCGCAGGGTCCGTTGAGCAGCGACAGCGTGGGAGATCCGACCGCGTCGAGCGACGTGCCCCAGACGTGGACATCCTGGGGCTGACTGAGATCGATCTGGTAGACCAGCTCGCCGTAAGGCGTAGTGCAATCGCTCGTGACGTCCTCGACCGCGTCGATGATGCTGACGGTGGTCGCCGCGCCGGGTGTCAGAGGGTCGGCCGTGCCGCAGGTCTCGTTCTTGGGCTGCGTCGTGGCGGGAAGAAATTCGACCTTGAGACTCACGTCCGCCTGACTCGTGCCGAAGACGAACAGCGGGTAGTTCCCGGGCGCGACCGATCGAAGGCGCAGCCGCGCATAAGCGCCGTTTTGCTCGAAGGCGACGCCCGCGGCGCACGCGATCTCGCTGGACGGATCGCCGCATTGTCCGGCCGACGCCAGAGCGAGGGAGCCCGTGCCGACGCTGGCGCGCACATCGATGTCGATAGCCTGGCCGGCGGGGACGATGAGCGCCGCCACGACGTCGTGAAACCCCGAGCTCGAATCGACGCAGGTCGCGGCGTAGTCGCTGGCGGACGCGGCCAGCGGCATCACGTATTGGCCGGGCGCGTTGATTTCCAACGCGTCCACGCAGGTGTCGTGGGCCGGGGTTTTGCAATCCGCTTCGTCTATGACGGTGTCGCAGTCGTCGTCCTGCCCGTTCCCACATATCTCGCTCGCCTTGCTCGAGATGGCCGGGTCGGTATCGTTGCAATCGCCCCCACCGCAGTTCCAATCGGGGTCGCCGTCTCCGTCAACGTCGCGGGGATCGTTCTTGCAGCTTTTGTTGGACTCGATGCAGGTGTCGATGGTGCAGGGCGTCCCATCGTCACACGCCACCACGTCTCCTTCGCGGCAGCCAAGCTTCGGCTCGCACACCTCCAGACCGTCGCAATACACCTCGTCTTGACACAGCGAATCGTCAGGAGTGAAGCGACAGTGTTTCACGCTCTGGTCACAGGCATCGAAGGTGCAGTCGATCCCGTCGTTGCACTGTGCGTCGTCCACGCAGGGTGGACCGAGCGTGGGATCGATCGCGTCCCCGTCGCTCCCATCCAGGTCGGCGTCGCTGCCCGCGTCCTTCTGGAACGGGCTCGGCACGGACGAGCTGCCACACCCGCCGAGCCAAAAGAAAGCGACGAGCACGGCGACGAGAGCAAGCGCGAGGCGCCGAGCCATGGGCCGCACTCTAGCAGGGAGCATGCGAAACGCCGCTGCTCTCGGCCCTTTGGCCGTGGCCGTGGCCCGTAGCGACTTGTGTCCTCTCATGGCATCATGCGGCTCTCTTGTCCCAAGACCGTCTCACTCGCCAAGAGCTCAGCTGGCTTCTGGCACAAGAAGCACGCGGGGCCGCAAAAGCGCTTCGACAAGGCGTAACGGCACTCACCAATCCACCCCCGGGGCCGGCGCCGACCATCGAGATCAGCGAAGCGCCCAACGTCGAGACCAACCTCGATGCGCTCGACGAAGCGATTGGGCGCCTGAGCGAGCTTCAAATGGGCGCGCCGAGCGGAGTGTCGCGCCGCGGTCGCATCGATCTCGCATCTCTCTTGTGCGAAGTGGCACCCAAGGCACGTATCGCGATGGAGCCCGGAGCCGGCACGGAAGTGTTCGGTGAAGAGTCCGAGCTTCGCCGCATGCTTCACTTGCTGCTCAACCAAAGCAACTCGAGCCTCGGCGACAAGGAGTCGTCCTCTTCGGATATCGAGATCCGGCGCGAGGACAACTACGTGCGGATCAGCGTTGAGCTCGGGCCAGATCAATCTGCCACCGCAGAGCTCGAACGCCGCTGGCTCAGCCGCATGGCAACTCGTCACGGTGGGCGCCTGGAGCTCGAAGGCGGAACCGAAGCCATCATCTTGCCCGCGGATGGCTCGGGGGACGAGGTTGCCGAGCTCCGTCGAGAGCTGGAGCAGGCCCAGCAGCTCGGCGAAGCGTACGCTCGGGAGCTGGCCGCCGTGGTCGCTGCCGGCGATCTTCCCGGTGAGGCCACGCCGTCGACGCCGCCGCCTCCAGGCGCGGAACGTTTCGAGGCGCTGGTTGCATCGAGCAACGCCATTGTCCGCACCCTTCGCGGCTGGATGGAGTCCGCCCGCGCCGACGTTTCCGAAGCGACATCGCTCCTCGGTGTGGAGAGCGACATCGCCCAGCGCCTCACCAAGCGAATGGGACGGGCGCAGGAGCTCTTGGCGGAGCTCGAACGCGTAGCGCTCTGTCCTTTGGAAGAAGCGCCCAAGAGCGTCGATGTGAGCCACGAGCTCAGAGACGCGCTCGGCGTTGCCGAGTCGAGGGCCGCGCGACACGGAGTGACCGTCGCCGTCGAAGCTCCCGCCAAGCTCGAGGTAGTTGCCCGCGAGGGCGTGCTGGCGCTGGTGATTCGAAGCCTCATCGACCACGCCATCGCCGCCACTCCCCGGGATGAACCGGTGAAGATCCATCTCGAAGCACAGGACTCGGGCTTCGTGCTTCGGATGGAAGACGGCGGGCCCACCGTGCCTGCCGTCTCGAGGCTCGATCTGCTCCGTCGGCGGATGGATCCAACGTCCGTGGGTCGGCCAGAGGGCCTGGCACTTCCGGTTGCGGAAGCGGGAGCAGCGCTCCTCGGTGCTCGTCTGGGCTTTGCCGAAACGGCCGAGGGTCGTTCTGAAATCGTGCTGACTCTCGGCTGACACGCCGGATCCCTTGCCGATTTCGAGTGCCTCGGGCCCGGGTCACGACTACGATGAACGTCTGATGCGCATACTGGTCGTTGAGGACCAGGACTCGATCCGCCGCATGATTGAGGCCCTCGTACAGGCACGCGGCTACGAGGTCGTGGCGGTGTCCAATGGTGCCAAGGCCATCGATACGGCCATGACGCAGAAGTTCGAGCTCGTCCTGCTCGATCTGATGCTGCCCGGGCAATACGACGGCTTCGACGTTTGCCAGCGCCTCAAGACCGATCCGGGGACGCGAGGGATCCCGGTCGTCATCATCAGTGCGCTCGACGATCCAGAGTCCCGCCAGAAGGCGGCGGCAGCCGGCGCCTCGGCCTATTACACGAAGCCCTTCAGCCCCATCGCGCTGCTGAAGGAAATCGAACGGCTCAAGACCCAAGCGGGCGGCTGAGTCTCAGAGCAGATTCAGGAAGTTCTTCGCACGGTCGGAGGCTGCATCGATGATGCCCTTCGCCTCGAGCGTGGGAATGCGCAACCGTTCGCACAGATCTTCGAGGAGCTTGCGCTCCTGGTCGTGCTGCTCGCCATCGATGTAGGTGAGAAGCACGGCGTGCTGAAGCAAAACTCGCCGATCGTCGTAGCTCAGGTCGGTGAGTGGAACGTCGTCGATGGTGTGGGGAGTCTCGGCGTACTTCCGAACCTCGAGAGCTTCGCTCGGGCTCGCCTCGAACGCGTCGAGCAACGCCTCGATGACCTCGAGCTCCTCTTTGGCAACCTTGCCATCCGCCCATGCGACGCTGACCAGCCCCTTCAAGATGGCCATGTTTTGATCGTGCATGCGGCGGAGAATCGCACGACGCGCTCCGAGGACGCAACGCCCGAAACGCTCAGCGAACGGCAACCGTGTGGCGTACGAGGGACGGTTCGGCGTCAGAGGGCGTGAGCTCGCTGGCCGCCACCGGAACACGCAGCCAGTGGTGCCCGCTGAGCTCCAGCATGACCTCGACGGGCTCGCGACACGGCAGCTCGGAAAACACCGCTTCGCTGCCAATCACCCGGTCTGGCTCGACCCGGGTCGCGTCCGGTCCGGCGCGGAGCTCCACGCGGGCCCGGGCCGGCAGCCCCGACACGTTGATCTCTGCAGTGCAAGGCGCTTCTTTGGAACTTTCGCCGACTCGAATCTTGGGGGGAGCGGCGGCGGCAACGGCCTTCGAAGCGCGGGCCGTCTCGTGGACGGGGATCGAACCGAAGCCCACACCCGCGATGACCAACGCGACGACCGCCGCGCCCGCTACGGCGCGAGCACTGCCTGGCGACGACGAGTCCGATGATCCCTCGCGTGCGTCATCGTCGTCCATCGTTACCGCGACGGGTGGTGGCGTTTCGGAAAACGACACAGCCGGCGGCGGAGAGGTTGCGTCGATCCCAGCGAGGAGCTTGAGATCGCGACAGACTTCTCGATCGGTCTTGCCCTCGCCTACGGCAAACCCAGACACGAGATCGCTCACGTCGCTCTTCCTCGGAGCGTAGCGGGAGGGCGCGTGACCCTTGCGCGGTCGCGGGGGAAGATCCGCCAACCTCTCGAGGGAGTTGACGTTGATCTCGGGCAGATCGTGATCGAGCTCGATCGGAAGCGGGTGAAGATCGTCCCAGCGCTGATCCACGACCGCCAGGGAGTCCGAACCGGTGGGGGAGAGCGGCGGTTCAAACTGGCCGAGCTCGAACCGAGGAGTCTCGGGCGGCGGCGTCATGTCGATCTCGAGCGCGATGGGAGGGTCGTCACTGAGCGCCTCGAAGACCGCTTCTTCCAAGAGAGCGGGCCCGACGTCGGGCGGATTGAACGTGAGCGACTCCGGTGGCGAATACGCTCGCAAGGGAGCGGCCTCAGCCGGAACCGGCGCTGACTCTTCTGCGGGCGACAGAGCGGCCTCAGCCGGAACCGGCGCTGACTCTTCTGCGGGCGACAGAGCGGCCTCAGCCGGAACCGGCGCTGACTCCTGCGCGGGCGGCAGAGCGGCCCCAGCCGGAACCGGCGCTAACTCCTGCACGGGCGGCAGAGCGGCCTCAGCCGGAACCGGCTCTTGCGCGGGCGGCGAAGCGGCCTCGACCGCCTGCTCGCGCTCCTCCACGTCCTCGGCCGGCTCCTCTTGCTCGAGCTCCTCGACGGCGTTCGGCGCTTCGGCGGTTGGAACCGGATCGGTCAGATCCGCATCGGTGAGCTCGAGAGTGGCTTCGGGAGCGGGCTCCGTGCTCTGCCAGGGGGTCTTGTCGAGAGTTGCCAGCCGCGTCCCGAGGAGCGGCGTTTGGGAAGTGAGCGGCTCACGCCGCGTGCGACGCACGACGGGCTGCGGAACCGTCGCCGGCTCGTCTCGCGGGTGTTCCGCTCGAGCGACGACGACGTTTTCTTCCACCTCGGGGAGAGAGGGCAGCTCGAGGTCCGGCACCTCGGGGACGGGCGCGAGCTCGACGCTCGGCTCGAGATCTTCTTCGCCGATCTCCGATTTCAACGTCCACGTCGATATCCATGTTGACGGGCAGAGGCGTGGGCGAAGCGATCTCGATTGGGATCGAGACCTCAGCGGGGACCGCGGTCTGTAGCTCCGGGTCGGGCTCCCGGGGTCGAGGAGGCGCAAGGACCGCGACTCGCAGCGGCGCTGGCTCGGCGGGAGGCGGCTCTCGGACTTCCGCGACCGGTTCCGAATCGAGAAGCACTTCGGGAAGCTCCACACTCGCCACGGGCTGCACGACTGCCAGGGGAGCCGGCGCGGGCGCGGGCGCGGGTCGAGCGGGAGGCTCCATCGGATCGGCGTCGGCGAGGACCCCACTTTGCTTGGCGCGGTCCACGTCTCGATGCAGACGCGCCAGCGCTCGCTTGGCTGCGCCTCGGTTCACTGGGATCAGCGCGGTCTCGAGCTCACGGATCAGAGCGTCCACTCCGTGCTCCGCAGCTCTCCTCGCACTTCTCAGAAGCGCGGGCGTGACGGAGCTCGCTTGCTCGAGCAAGTTCAATAGATGATCGCGCAGGCACTGCTCGGCCTCGATCTCCGATGCCGCGGCTCCCCCCACGACCCGGGCGCTGCCGTCCGGATGAAGCAGGATCTCGCTCGGTGAGGGCCGGCGGGGAGCCCCAGCGACCTGATCGGCGGCAGCAAGCACCACGTAACCGGCCACTTCGGCAGCGAGCGACGCGGCTCGCTTCCGTGCGGCGGCCATGACTTCCAACAGGGTAACGCTCATGCATCTCCTCCGCGGACGAGCACGCCTCGTGACGTGAGAAACCGCTTCACTTCGGCAATCGAATGGATGCCGTCATGGAAGATCGACGCGGCAAGCGCTGCGTCAGCTCCTCCTTCGCTCAAACCCTCGTACAAGTGCTCGAGCTCACCGACGCCACCCGATGCAATCACCGGGACCGTCACGCGCTCGACGACGCGACGCAGAAGCTCGAGATCGTAGCCCTCGCGAGTACCGTCGCGATCCATGCTGGTGAGCAAGATCTCACCGGCGCCGAGCTCGGCGACCCGAGCTGACCACTCGATGGCATCCAGGCCCGTAGCGCGCCGCCCACCGTGGGTGAAAACCTGCCAGCCATCCTCGCTTCGCTTGGCGTCGACCGCGACCACCAGCGCCTGCGATCCCCACGCCGACGCGACTTCCTCCACCAATCCAGGGCGTGCGACCGCCGCAGTGTTCACGCTGACCTTGTCAGCGCCGGCGTGGAGCAGATCGCGGACGTCGTTCGGCCCGCTGACTCCGCCACCGACCGTGAGTGGGGAAAATACGACGTCGGCGGTCAGCTCCACCACGTGAAGCAGCGCCTTTCGTCCCTCGTGGGATGCGGTGATGTCGAGGAACGTGATCTCGTCGGCACCCTCTGCGTCGTAACGCCGGGCGGACTCGACCGGATCGCCGGCGTCGCGGAGGTCGACGAACCCCACCCCTTTGACGACCCGGCCGTCCTTTACGTCCAGGCATGGAATGATGCGCTTTGCGAGCATCGGAGCCGGCCCTTCCCATAACGGACCATCGGTTTTCTGGACAAAGACCTTGCGCGCTACCTACCCTGCCCCACACCTCGACGCCCCCCGGGGTAGGCGGGTTATCGTTGGCGGTGATGGCGAGCTGCCCCCAGTGCGGCAGAGAAGTCGACGGCAAGAGCTGCCCCGCTTGTGGGGCAAAAATCCCGGCCAAAGACGAGGATCGCGCCGAAACGCTCCTGTACGGCAGCCCGGTCACCGACCCGCCCGTGGGCGAGACTCTGGTCCTCGGAAGCAACGTCCCACTGGTTTCGCCCTCGCCGCGACCTCTCCCCAAGCCTCCGGAGCCACCCACCCCCGCTGCCGAGCCTTTCGCGCCGAAGGCCAAGGAGAGACCTCCGCCCGAGAGCGATGCAGCTCCCCGCCGACCCCCACGCCGGAGGCGACCGGTCAGCTTGCCCGAGGCTCGTGCCCCAGAGCCGCGCGCGCCGGTTCAGAAGAGCAAGAAGTCGGTTCCGAATCGGCTGGCGATCGCCATCGCGATCACGGCAGTCGTCACTGCGATTGGTCTGGCACTCGTGATCGCGACCTGGCGGTCGGGCCCGGCGCTCCACGGTCGAGCTCTGTTCGATGAGCGAGGTGCGCCGCTCGTGGACATCGAGTGCGGGGAGTGTTCTCCGCAAACCATGGTGACGCTGAACGGTCGAAGTGCTCTCGTTCAAAACGGACACGCGGAGCTGCCTCTGGACTCCGCGGTATCATCGCTCGGCGAGCACCCGGTCTCCGTGGGCCTCGAGATCCCGGGGCACCGGCGGACGCTGGTCGATGTGCCAGTGTCCGTGGCGTGGACCATCAGCGCCGACCTCAGCGGGCTCTCGCATCCCACCCCGGTCATCGGTATCGTCGTCGACGCGCTGCCAGCGGTGGGGGTCATCGTCGACGGACACTCTCTCGTCGCCCAGAGCGGCCCTCGCCGTTACGAGATCAACGTCAGCACCGAGCTGACCGGTGAGGTGTCCCGTCTCACGACTCTCACGCGTCGAGTGCCGTACGTGATTTCGGTGCCGGGCGCGGCTCCGATTCGGAGCACGCTCGAGGTCACCACCGACATCGTGCCCCTGTCCATCGAAGCGCCGGGAGAGAGCATCACAATCGAGGGCTCGAGCTTCATGCTAGCCGGCTCCACCCAGCCAAACGGCTCCATCAGCGTCGAGGGTCGCGCCATCACCGTGGACCCTTCGGGGCGTTTCGCCCAGCTGATGAATGTGTCCTCCGTCGGGAACACCACGATCATAGTGCGCGCGTCGGCTCCCGGTCGGGCGCCGCGGCTGGCACCAATCCGCGTCCGCCGCGTGCAGAGCCTCGCTGAGGAAGCCCTTCGCTTCCGAGCGCGGGCCACGACGACCTACTCCGCGCTTTCGGAGAACACCGAGCAAAAGCTCGGTTGGTCCGTGGCCCTCTCGGGGAAAGTCGTGGAAGCCACGGCGGACGGGTTCCGAGCGCACCTCGTCCTCCAGGTCGACGAAAAGCCCTGCTCGGAGCCGTGTCTCGTCAGCCTCGTCCTGGGCGACAAGTCCAAATTCGGCGTTGGCGACCGCATTTCTGCCTACGGCTACGTCGCCGAGCCCGGGCGGAGCGCGGAAGGGCGCACGCTACCCGAAGTGCGGGTAGAGTTTCTGCGAGGCGAAAGTGAGTGAAGAAGCCCGAGCATCGAGCACCGGCACCCAGCCGGTGTTCGAGCCCTGCACCTCGTGCGGCGGGAAGAACTTCGCGGACGCGCGCTACTGCAGCAGCTGTGGAATTCGTCTCGGCGCCGCCCTCGAGGAAGCGGCAGCGCCCTCCATCGCGACGCGCACGACGCTCGGAATGGGTTCCGGGGGCACCGTCCCCGAGTCCGAGTCCGACAGCGAGGAGATGCCGATCGCCGATCCACTGATCGGAACGATCGTCGCAGGCCGCTATCGCATCATCGAACCATTGGGCCGCGGAGGCATGGGCGTCGTGTATCGCGTGGAGCACGCGCGCATCGGCAAGCTCATGGCACTGAAGCTACTCACCGGCGAGCTCAGTCGCGACACGGAAGTCGTTGCCCGGTTCAAGCGGGAAGCATTGATGGTGAGCAAGCTCTCCCATCCCAACACGGTCCAGGTGTTCGACTTCGGCGTGTCCGAAGGACTGACCTACCTGGCGATGGAGTATCCTGCGCGGCGACGATCTGGGTCGCATCGTGCGCAAGAACGGTCCGCTGACCCAAGAACGCTGCTCACGAGTGATCATCCAGGTCTGCAGCTCCCTCGCCGAAGCGCACGGTCTGGGAATCGTTCATCGCGATCTCAAGCCGGAAAACATCTTCCTGCTCAGTGGGCAGCCCGGCCGACGTGGTGAAGGTGCTGGACTTCGGCCTGGCAAAGCTCCGGGAATCGGCCGAGCTCGGCGAAGTCACCTCGCGCGGCGCCATCGTGGGCACGCCGTATTACATGTCGCCGGAGCAGATTCGGGGAGAAGCCGCCGATCCGCGCAGCGACATCTATTCCCTGGGTGCATTGATGTACGCGGCACTCACCGGGGAGCCCGTGTTCGACGCGCCGCGACCCATGGGCGTTCTGACCAAGCACTTGACGGACAAGCCGCAATCTCCGAGCGCGCGCTTTCCGCAACTCTCGATCACTCCCGGCGTCAGCGCCGTCGTCATGAAGGCTCTCGAAAAGGATCCGGAACATCGATTCCAGACCGTTCACGAGCTGCAAGCAGCGCTGGTGGAGGAAGTGCGACGCCTGGGCACAACGTCCAGCGTGGATCTCTTGCTCGATTCCGGGCAGATGCACGCGCTCACACGCGCCACGGAAGAAGCCGCAACCCGCGACGAAGTCGAAGGCTACGAACGAAAGCTGCGACGCCGCGGGCTCTACACCTGGCTCGGCGTCGGCGTGATCGCTCTGGGAGCGGCGATAGGTGGCTGGCAGGTGTTTCAGCGCGCTACAGCCGTTGGCCCGTTCGACGGACGTGAACGAGAACCGAACAATGGCGCCAGCGAAGCCAACGTCGTCCCCTTCGGCCAGGCAGTGCGCGGCCAGATCGCTCAGCGCCTCGACGCGGAACGGAGCGACCGCGATTTCTACCGAATCGACATCCCGAGCGGCACAGGCCCGGTTCAGCTGTCGACCACTGCGTTGCCCAACATGTCGATCTGCACGTTCGTCTATCAGGTGGGAATGGACACCACGCTCGGCCGCTATTGCCCCGGCTCGATCGGCAAGAACTTGCTCGTCCCTGCCCTCGAGCTACCCCCGGGCGAGTATCTCTTCGCCGTGATGCAGGACCGAGACGCGTACGACGAAATCGCCGTACCGGTTCTCGAAAACGTTTCCGACTCGTACGAGCTTCAAGTGACCAAGGCCCGGGCCGCGCCGGACATCGAGTCGGAGCCCAACGACACCGAGCGCGACGCGAACTCGGTCCCCGCGGGTTCGACGTTTCGGGGACGCATTGGTTGGATGCGCAACGTCGACGTGGTCTGTCAAAAGAAGGGCGGCAAGCGTCCCGTTCGCTTCATCGTGAGCGATGCGCCGGACGGTCGACCGCGTCACGCGGTGTTGCAAGTCACCCCCATCGGTGGTCCTGCCAACGGCGTACCCGTCCGCGTGCATCACAAGGTCGAGGGTGGGGACGCGCACGATGTCCAAAGCCCGTGGACGAGCCCGGCCATCGAAGCGAGTGGGGAGGCTTGCCTCATGCTCGAGCTCGTGCCAAATCCGCTCGCGCCCCCGCCCCACCCCAAGGTCGCACCCGCTGGTGAAGAGGAATACTCGGTCCGTGTCGAAAGCGCTCAGTAACTCTCTACTCTGCGCAGCCGGCCTGGGAGCACTCGCGCTCGCTGCGTTCGTGGTTCGATCGGCCGGGGCGGAGACCCTCGAATCCGACGCTCCCCCAGCGTCGCGTGGTCGGACCTCCGGGGGGCGCGCAACCGATGTTTCGCATCGACGGGGCGCGGACCGGTCTCGCCGGCGCGAACCTTCCCGACAAGCCTCGGGTGTTGTGGCGCACACGGGTTGCCGGAGGGATCGCTCACCCGCCGGCGATCGACGTTCACGGACACGTCGTCGTTGCAAGTCCAAGTGGCCAACTGATCGAGCTCGACGAAAAGGGAAAACAAAAGTTCGCCGTGAAGACCGGGAGCGATGCGCCATCGCTCGCCCCGGTGCTCGCGAGCGACGGCACGCGCGTCGTCGTCACCGGTGCCCCTGAGCTCTACGGGATCACGCCGACCGGAAGCGTCCGCTATCACCACACCCTCCCGCTTCAAAACTTGACCGGCGACGTCCCACTGCTCGCTGCCTCCGACGGCGGCACGGTGCTCGCTGCGTCCGGTTCGCTCCTCCGCTTCGACGCGAGCGGCACGCTCCAAGCCAGCGCGACCTATACCGGAACGGCGGCCGCGCTCCTCGAGCGCTCGAGCCACGTGCTGTTGGTTCTCGATCGCGGTGAAGTGCTCGAATGGAAGCCGCCTGCGTCGCCCACGAAGCTCGCGAGCTTCGGGGGACGCATCGACGAGGGCGCCGCCCTCTCCGGTCCCGAACGGGTGATGGCCGTGGTCGATCACGAGCGATTGACCGATCTGGACCTCAAGAGCGCTACGCGCCAAGTACTCGTTTCTTCAACTGATTTGCTTCAAGGCCCCCCCACCCTTCTGCCAAGTGGCCAGACGCGGATCGTCACCTTCAGCGGGCTTCTTCTCGGTCACGACCGAAACGGCAGCGAAGTCACCCGCGTTGCCCTCGAACCTTCGGTCGTCGGAACGGACGGCGGTCTGGTCGGATTCAATCCCGCCCCTCCACTCATCGCCGATGCCAAGGGCCGCGTCGGTTTCGTTCGCCCGGGTCTGGAAGTGGGCGTCGTTCTGCCGAGCGGAAATATCGAAACGGCTGCGGGTGCCGCGTGCGGCGATCCCGTTTCCGTCGCTCCCGCCGGCCCCCAGCGAATGCTCTTGAGCTGTCGATCGGGGCTCGTGTTCCTGGTGGGTGACAAATAGATTTCATAGGAAGGCGGAAGACCGCCCGTACCAAGCCGAGCGATTTCGCGCGCCAAGAGGATTGAGGGTCTGGACGAGCGTCAGCCAATCAGTCGCGAGCCCGGAACGATGGTGCGCGCTGCTGCGTTCCAAGAGAACCGCCAAGACGCCAAGAACGCCAAGCGCTTCCCGCCAACCGCATGCGCCGCGTAACTCGAGCCCGGCGCCAGCGCCTCAAAGAGATTTTTCGAAAATTTTGGGACCCGATCTGGAAGCGGCGACTTGCCCCCCGCGCCGGGCGTTGGACACCCCAAAATTGTCTTGGCGTCCTTGGGGTCTTTGGCGTCCTCTTCCAACGCTACAAGTCACACTCTCGTTTGAGGTCTCGGAATCCCGTTGCGCTCGCCCTCCGCGAGCACGCAATGAATGCCTACTGGGATCCCTACGGCGACCAGGATCATCAGTGGTAGAGAGCGGTGAACAGGATCGCTAACGAGCCGGAGGTTGCCTTCTGGGTTTCGGTCACGTTGTTGATCTCGAGATCCCGGGTGCCGCTCGCGCCGGTCAGGCGCAGCATGCCGCCAATCGACCACTGGGACGAAACCCAGGCGTCGTAGCCAGCCCAGAAGGAAAGACCGCCGCCGCCGAAGCTCTTGTTGTTGTCCTCGGTGATCGAGCGGTTATCGAGAGCGTAGCCCGTGATGCCGAGCGCGCCGCCGACGTGAAATCCCCCAGAGGGATCGAAGAAGCCGTCGATGAACGGGCCGATGAGCGCGAGCGCCGAATCGTAGTCGTCGTTGGATTCCAAGTTGTCCTGTTTGACGGTGGGCCTGGACGCGGCGTCGGCGGAGAGGATGCCGCCGATTACGAGGCCGGGCATCGGCGAGCCGCCAATCAAGATATCGAACGAGAGCCCACCGCCGTTCACTTTCAAGTCGGGCACGTTCGCGCGATCCGACTCGATGGTGTGTCGCTGGGCGTTCGCACCGAGGGACATGCGCAAATAAAACCCGTCGTGAAGGTGCTTGCCCGTTTCGGCCTCGGGAGGCGGAGGCGGCGGCGTCTGGACGTACATGCCCGGAGGAGGCGGTGGCGGATAGCCAGCTGCATAACCAGGCGGAGGCGGATACCCCGGCGCGGGCTGGGCCCCGGGCTGTCCAGGTGCTGGCGCCGGCGGTGGCAAAGTGGTGGGTGCTGGAGGCGGAGGAGGCGGCGGCGCTTCAGCGGGAGGCGGCGGAGGCGGCGGCTCCGGCGGGGGCTCACCTGGCGGAGCGCCCTGACCCAGCGCGCCGCCGGCGTACGCGGTAGCGAAAGCCAGAGTCACGGCGAACGTGCAAGACCAACGCATGGGCGCGAGTGCAGCCGAGTCCGCGCGAATCGTCAAGGATCACGGCACGAGCGGCGGGTTCGTGCGCCCGATCGGCATGCGTTGGTGCCAGGCGCGGATGGCCCGGCTGGCGCGTTCGTAGAGCTCCGGGCTTGGAGGGCCCGAGCTCACCGAGCTCGATCCGGAGCCATCTGCCGCTGTGAGGCTGGCCTCGTCCACGAGCGTACGCTGCCCGGGGTCGGCGGCGGAAACGACGTACAGGCAGGGTCGGAGCGCCTGGGGTGGGGCGGTTCCCACATGCTGACACCAACCCGACGCGTCGGGCTCGGCCGTCGTTGGCGACAGGGTGGCAAAACTGACGACCGCCGCCCCCGCGCAGTTGATGAGTGAGACCTGCGTGAGCCCGCAATCGGCGACGGGGGGCTTCGTGTACACGCTCACGTCGATGGGCTTGCCGTCGGGTGCCGCCGCCGCGCCCAAGAGATCCGTTTCGTTCGTCATCACTCCGCAGGTCAAACCCGAATGACACAGCCCTCCGGTTTCCCGGGACAGTGTCGCCTGTCCCATCGAGCCGAACGCGAGCCACCCATACTGTCCCTGTCCCGCGGTGAGCTCGAAGTCTCCGTCGACCATCAAGTTGTCCTCGAAGGTGTTGCCGAACGGGTTGCGGGTCTCCACGCTCCGAATGATGGGTCCCGCCTCGACCGGAGGCGTGGCATCCGCCGCGTCGGTTCCCGCGTCCTCGGGGCTCGTCATGCGCGTGACCTCCGGGCTGCCGCAGCCGGCGAGCAGGAAGGAAAGGGCGATCGCGACAATCGGCCGGCTCATGGCTTGAGGTTCTTCCGCACCCACGCGAGCGCTGCTTCGTAGGGCGCGTCTTTGCCCTGGAGCAGGGAGGTCTGGGTGTGCTGCACGATCTCGTCCGGCTGCACGCCGTGACCGATCAACGCGGATCCATCGGGCAATAACGTGTCGCCGCTCGCCAACTGAAAGTCGATCCGCGACCAGTACCCGAATTGATAAAACGTGCTGAAAGCGCCGGCGGTTTGGTGAGGTCCGAACACGCGAGCCTTGGGCGCTCCCAAAAATCCCAGCGGCAACCAGTCGCTCGCCGATCCGTCACGATGAATGATGAGTGCGATCGGCAAGTCGAGATCGGGCGTGGCAGAGCCCACTTGGTAAATGGGTGCCTGGGCGCTCTTGAGGTTCGCGTACAGGACTTTGCCCTCCTCGAGAGTCGCTGGACCGTCGGTGCCCGCAACCAGCATGACCGTCGGGCCCACCGCCAGGCTCTCGGCGGGTCGGATGAGCTCGGTCAACGCCTCGGGCGCGTCGATGGTGCCACCGTTGCCGGCGCGGTGGTCCAAGATCACCCCGCGAGCATTGTCCTCGAAGAACTGGTTCGACTCCTGAAAGTACGGAGTCAACACCGGTCCGTACAAGTTGTCGAAGGTCATGCCGTAGATGTTTTCGCCCGGCTGGGAATCGCTCACGAGATCGCGCCACGGGTAGAATGGCACCTGGTGAAGGACGGGGAGCGACTGCGCGTCGCCTGGCGGATTTTCGAGATGGTACGACGGGCGATTGTCGCACTGCGGGACCTGTCCGTCGGTCGCCAGATCTTTCACGCTGATGGTCTCGACCGTGCTGTTGCATTCGAGGCTGCTCGGATCGCAGCGAATGACGGTGAAGTTCCTCGCGTAGCGCGGGATGAGTCCCCGGAGCGACTCCACAAGATCGGCGTCGACGCCCGGGTCCGTCGCAACGTGAAAGCCCCAGTGCACGGCGATGAGCTTTTTGGCCCAATCGATGGGGTTTTCGCCATCGATGGCCACCAGACGATCGCCGGGGACGAGTCCCTGGCTGGCGTCCGGTCCGACGTGGGAAACCAGAATGTCGGCGCGCCCGGCATCGCTTGGCCAAACACTTTGGGTGAGATCCGCCTCCCCTTCGATGAAGCAAGCGCCCAGCCGACGGGGGCTCGGCGCGCTCTCGATTCCGGAGCTCATCGACGTGTGCCAATCGTGCAAGAGACGGACGCCGTGAGCGAACGCGTTCCAGTACCCCCAGGGGGTCTGGGCGTCCGACATCTTCCCCATCTCATCCAATGCCGCCGGCAGATACGTCTGCCGACTCAGCTTTCCGCCAAAGAAATAACGGACGCGCGCAGTCAGGTACCGAGCGACCTCGTCGCGATACTCCTCCGGGGGCAGCGGCGGAACGAAGTTCGCGCCGGGTTGGCAGGTTTCCGCAATGCAAACGGATTCGGAGCCACACAGGGGATCGCCTACGCCAAAACACGCGCCGCCCGCGTCGTACTCGCCCTGGGGGACCACTTCGATCGCGTCCAGATCGAAATCCGATCCATCGATCCGGAGAAACGCCGACGTGAGATCACGACCCGTCACGCTCACCGAATTCGAGACCAGCTCGACCCATCCGTCGCTCGTGACGCGCCCACTCGGGAACAAGTACGCCGACTCCTCCTTGCGCCCGGTCAGAGGGTCGTACGAGAGAACCACCCGCGCCCACACCCGCGCGTGACGTACCCACACACCGAAGCGATAACCGCGGTTCTGCCCGGGCAGAGTGACCGAGACCCGAAAACCCGACTGCCCGGCGGTCCCGTGCACGTACCGATCGCCAGCGAGGGGCAACTCGACTTCGGGTCCGAGGGATTGAAAGCTGCACTGGTCGGCTTCAGCGCAATCGACTCCGAGCGTCGTGGTGTCGGCGTTCTCGAAGGACTGGACGAACACGGCTTCCGCGTCGGCCGCCCAATGGCCCTGGGGATCGAACTCGGAAGCGTGCACGCGTGGCGCCACGGTCATCGAGAGCCCCGCCCAGAAGATCGCCGCTCTCGGCCTCATCGCCTCCTCGCGAGGAACCGAGTCAATGCCTCCGCAGCGGGCGTGGGTCGCGGCGGCGCTGGACGCAGTCGTTCCCGAATCACCTTTCGCGCCTCTTCGATTCTCGCCTGCTCGGCAGCGCTCGGGACCAGCGACGAAGGGATCGCACTCGCCGGAGCCGGTCGAACGACCGCGTCGTCCACGATTGCTTCGCCGTCGGCGAAGTCGGCGACCACGTAGATGCAGGTCGAGCGCTGTCGCACGTCACCGATGGCCTCGTAGTGACACCAACCGTCCGCGTCGGGCGCGTCGTCGGCATCGGTGAGGGGCACGTCGGGATCGTCGCCGAAATCGCAAGCGATCATCGAAATCGTCAGGTCGGCGCAGGCTCCGTTGGGCGGGCTCGCCCAGATACTCGCCGAAACTTTGGAGCCGCCCGGGGAGACACCGATCCCGGCCATGCGCTGATTTTGGGTCATGAAAGCGCACTTCATGCCGCTCCGGCAGCGGGCGCTGGCGCGGATCCCTTGGAACGTGCTGACGCCGATGAGTGGTGAAGCGTCGACCCACCCGTACTGGTCCGCAAACGCGGACGCCCATTCGAAGTCGCCGTCCCAGAGCATGTTGTCGCTGGCGGCCACGTTGCCGAACGGATTTTTCTGGAACACCTGGCGCTTGAGCGGGGGCTGGGAGGAATCCGTTCCCGCCTCCGGCGTGGGTTTGACGGGAGTCCCCGCATCCTCGCCCGTCGGCGTGGTCTGCTGCACGTGCTCGTCGGAGCCGCAGGCGCTCGCGATGGCGATCGCGACGAGAGTCCAGGCAAAGCGCCTCATGGCTTGAGCCCCTGTCGCACCCAGGTCAGCGCCGCGTCGTACACACTGTCCTTGCCCGCGAGCAGATCCGATTGCTTCTGCGTGACGACGACATCGGGCTCGACCCCCGTGCCGTTCAACATCACGCCGCTAGAGTGGAGCGTGTCGCCGACGGCGATCGAGTAGCCCATGCCAAACCAGTAGCTGAACGAGAACAGCGTCGAGAACGCGCCCGCCGTCTGGAACGGACCGAACACTCTCGCGTTGGGCGAACCCTTCACGCCGAGAGGGAGCCAGTCGCTGGCCGAGCCATCCAGATGGATCAAGAGCGCGACGGGAATGTCGAGCGCAGGGTTGGAGCTTCCCGCCTTCTCGACGTATCCCGAGGCCGCCAGCTGGTCGAAGAGCGCCTTGCCCTCGGCCACGCTCGCGGGGGGGAGCTGATCGGATCGCTGGCGAAACTGGAAATAGTCGAGGGGGGTCGGGGTTCGCACGAAGTCCCAGATGAGGGCGGAACCCAGCGTGGTTCCCCCAAAACCGGTTCGGTGATCGAGGATCACTCCCCGAGCATCTTGGCGCCACTCAGCGACGGCTGCGGAGAGCTGCGCTCCCACGCCTCCTGCGCCGCCGGTGACCAGGAGCGAGCTCCACTGCAGACCGTAGATCTTTTCCGTGTCGTTGCTCTCGTTGACGATGCCGGAATAGAAGCCGCCCAGACTGTGGCTGTCGGGAGCACCCGGCACGTGATTGATGGGGCGATTGTCGCAGGCCACCCCGGTGCCGGGCCCGCCGGATGGCTCCACGTCCGCGACGAAGATCGTTTCCGGCTTCTGGTTGCAGGTCTTGGTCGTCGCATCACAGCGGATGACCTCGATCCGCTCGGCGAACGTCGCGATGGCACGATGGAGTCGCGCCGCATCCTCGGCGTGGGTCTGATGGTTCGATGCGGTCTCGAAATCGAAATCCACTCCGATGAGTGAGCGTACCCATTCGATCGGATGTTTTCCGTCGACCGAAACCAGCCGGTCGCCAGGCTTCAGGCCAAACGTATTTGGCCCGCTGCCCACATGGGAGACGAGCACGTCGTTCCACCCCGGCTTGGATGGCACGGCCTGGGTGAGGTCCGCGTCGCCTTCGATGAAACAGACTGCGATGGGACGCGGGTTTTGGATCGTGTAGCCGCTGATGTCGCTGCCCCGGGTGTGCCAGTCGTGGAGACGATGTATCGAAACCCGGAAGTGTCGCCAGAAGTCCCAGGCACCGGTCGCGTGCCGCATGGCATCGATCTCGACCCGCGCACTCGGCAGATCGAGCTCTCGATTCGCGAAAGGCCCATACAGCAGGGCAAATCGCTGATCGAGGTAGTCGACGAGCTGACTGCGCCAGGCCGGCGGTGGAAGCGGCGGAACGCGGCTCTGAAAGTTCCGACACCGACCCCACATGCAGATCTGACCCGCGCTGCAGGCGGCGACGTCGCTGGCGCCCGTACAGGTCGCGCCGAGCACCGCAGGGCCATCTGCGACGATCTCCACCGCATCCACCTCGGCACCGCTCGGAGCGAACAGGCCCACCTGCAGGCCATCCGCCCGCGAGACGTCGACGGTGACGTCGTGAAGCGCAAGCTCCATCCAACCGTCGCTGGTCGTGCGACCGGTGGGATAGAACACACCGAAGTCCTCGGTTTCCCCTCCCACGAGCACTTCGAGAGTCGCGACGACTTCACCGCGGGCCCAGAGCGTACCGCCGAAGCTTCCGGACTGTGCAGGCAGCGAAACGTCGAGACCCGTACCCTGAAATTCTTGGAGCTCGAGCACGTGACTGCCATCGAGCGCAGTGTCGCTCTGAACGTAGCCGCTCCCGGCGTCGTCCCCGGCGTCCCCCGCGTCCGCGTCGGGCGGCGGTGGCGTCTCGAAGCTCTCGGTGAAGAGCGCCTGGTCGTCGAACGAGAACTCGCCGACCGAATCGAAGCTCGCGCCGCGCGCCGAAGAGACGCACAAGAGGAGGCTCAGGCTCGTGCCGAGCGAAACTCGAAGAGCTGTCGAAAGCAACGTACCTCCTGCTCGTAGCAGGAACGAAGGAGTTCGGCCGGCAGCGTCGCAAACTGGCCGGCAAAAGCCAGACAAATCGAGGAACCTGGATGGAGTCCGGGAGGGACGAAAATCTACAGCGCCAGCGTCTCGTCAGCCCGCTTCGTCGAGAACGCTTCGCACCGCCGCGAGCAGGCTCTTCGAGGCAAACGGCTTCACGAGCACCCTCGTTTCCTCCAGCTTGGGTGTCAAACGGTCCGGAGTGTAGCCGGACATGAAGAGCACCCGGGTTCTCGGTCGGAACTCTCGCAACCGAGCGGCCAACGCCCGACCGTCCACCTCGGGCATGACCACGTCCGTCAGCAGGAGATGGATCGGACCGTCGAAGGACCGGGCCATCTCGAGCGCTTGCTTGGCGCTCGCCGCGACGAGCACTCGATAGCCGTGGCGCTCGAGCACGTCGCACGTGACGGCGCGCACGGCCGCCTCGTCTTCGGCCAGGAGGACGGTCTCACTGCCGAGCGCCGGCTCCGGCTCCGCGCGAAGCGCCAACGGTTGGTCCACGGAATCGGTCGGCGAAGGCGGCAAGAATATCTGGAAAGTCGAACCCTGCTCGGGAGCACTCTCGACCCGAATTCGTCCGCCACTCTGCTCGACGATGCCGTAGACGGTCGCGAGCCCGAGTCCCGTACCGCGCCCCGGCGACTTCGTGGTGAAGAACGGCTCGAAAATGTGGGCTCGAGTCGCATCGTCCATCCCGTGCCCCGTGTCGCTGATGCTGAGAACGACCGCCGAGTGTCCGTGCTCGTCGTCGTGATTGCTAGTCTGGATCGAGAGAATTCCGCCCAGCGGCATCGCGTCTCGAGCGTTGAGGGCGAGATTGAGAACCACCTGACCCATTTGCCCGGGGTCGACCCGAACCAGAGCGAGGTCGTCCGCCAAGCCGAGCCGGATTTCAACGTCTTCCCCAATCAGGCTCTGGAGCATGTTGACCGTCTCGCTGACGATTTCATTCAGGTCGGCCACGGTAGGACGGAGCACCTGGCGACGACTGAAAGCCAAGAGGCGAGCTGTCAGGCGCGACGCGTGTTGCACGGTTTCGCGGATGAGCTCCACTTGACTGACGAGATCGTCATTCGCGGGAAGCATGCCGAGGAGCAACTCACTGCGACCCAGAATGACGGCGAGCAAGTTGTTGAAGTCGTGGGCGATTCCCCCGGCGAATTGACCCACCGCATCCATCTTCTGGGCATGACGCAGTTGCTCTTCGAGATTCTTGCGCTCAGTGATGTCCAGCGTGCTCACCAATGCACGGTTTCGGGATTGTTCCCCCGGAAACACGATGGTCATCAGAATGTTGCGAGGCTGCCCGTCGAGGGTGTTCACGACGGCTTCCGAAGAAAATCTCGGGCGGCCTTCGGCAAGCGCGACGAGCTCTTCGCAGAAGACGACGTAGGACTCGGCAGCGAACGTCCTCGGGAGAGAACCGAGAAGCTCGTCTTTGATTCGAGCTCCGTGCAGGTCCAGAGCTTCTGCGTTCACGTCCTCTACGCGAACGCGTCGAGCTGCCTCGCTGACGTCTTCTGGGTGCGTTTCGAAATGCTTTCGAAAGTCTCGGACTCCCCGCGCTCTGAGCTCGGAGATCAGGGTGAGCACGTCGGAAAAATCTTCCTCCCACAGCGAGACGCCGGCGTTCTCGAAGATTTCGCGATAGCGGCGTTCACTTTCCTCCAGGGCGGCGCTGGCCCGTTTTTGTTCGCTGATGTCCACCATCAGCCCGCGGAGCAGGATCGGATCGGCGTCCGGGACTCGCTCCACCTCGTCTCGTAGCCACACCAGTTGGTCATCGGCAGCACGAACGCGGTACTCGAGCTGCGAGCGCTCGCCTCGCGCGGCTCGAGACAGAGCGCTTTCCACGCGTGCGCGATCTTCGGCATGGACGCGACCCAGCCAAAACCCCGGCTCTGCGATCCATCGAGAAGCGGGGTAGCCCAAGATGCGCTGGGCCTGTCCACTCACGAAAAAAAACACGAGATCGTCGGCGCGCGCTTCCCACACGATGCCGTCCACGCCGTTCACCAGATCCTGGTAGCGCCGTTCGGATTCTCGGAGCGCCCGCAACGCGCGATTGCGTTCGGTCACGTCGATCAGAACGGCGAGGGATCGAACGATCTCTCCCTCAGCGTCCCGCTCGGCGGTTGCGGACAGAAGGACATCGAGGTGCGTGCCGTCCTTCTTGACGATTTGGTAGGCAACGTCCGTGCAAACGCCAGTGCGAAAGTAGGCCGGGAGGATCACGTCGCGAGCGTAGATCCTCGACTCCTCCGTCAAAAATTCCACCGATTCGTGACCAACAACGTCGCTCTCTTCGTAGCCGAGATTCGAAAGCCAAGACTCGCTCACGCTCAGGATGCGCCCCGCGCGGTCGATGGAATGCATCATGACCGGAGTGTTCCGGTAGAGTGATCGGTACTTCTCCTCGCTCCTCTGGAGCGCCTCGAGAGCACTGCCGCCTCTGGTGCGCTCCAGCTCCAAAGACAGCCGCGCATTTTCTGCCGCGAGCTCGGCGAGTCGCTCTCTCTCCACGTTCCCCAAGCCGAACTTACAAAAGCCCGGGACGGCTGACAACGAAGCCGACTCACTCCGAGACACTGGCTCTTTCGGGGGGAAAATCTCCAAGTGCCGCACTTCGAGCCACGCGCGCTATCCTGGGGCATGGGCTCCGTTCGGCCGAAGGTCTACAGCGTCGCGATCGAGACCACGGCGTACTGCAATCAAAAGTGCGACTACTGCTACAACGAGTGGCGCGAGGATGGCGGCGCGAGCATCCCGACCGGGGGGCGTGACAAGCTGCTCTTGCGAGCTGAAAAGCTCGTCCAAAGCTTCGACATCGATCACGTGACCGTTACCGGAGGCGAGCCATTCGCGTATCCGGAAATCTTCTCTCTCCTCGACATCCTTCGGGACGCGGGAGTCGGCGTGCAGATCATCTCCAACGGCGGCGTCGTGACGGACGCCATCGCCGAGAGGCTCGCGCCCTATCGCGTGCGCTACGTGCAGGTCACGCTGAACGGTCCCGATCGCGAGCTTCACGAAGCGCTGGTCGGTCCGGGCCATTTCGAAAAGACCCTGGCCGGGATCGCTGCCCTCAAGTCCCACGCGGTCCCGGTCGTGGGCTGTGTGGTCGTCACCAAAAAGAACGGGCCGCGCCTGGGAGAGATCCTCGAGCTCTGGCACTCCCTCGGGGTGCGCCACATTTCCCTCAGTCGCTTCAGCCCCGCCGGATACGCGGCGCGGCACGCGGCGCAGCTTCTACCGAGTCGGAGTGAGCTCATCGAGGCGTTTCAGCTGGCTGTTCCGTACGGCCGCGATCGGGGCATGAGTCTGATGTGCACCATGCCCGTGCCTCCCTGCGCCGTGGAGGTCGAGGACCTCGCGCCGATCCAGTTCGGATCCTGCCCAATCGGGACGAGCATGCAGGAGTTTGCCCTCGGGCCCGACGGAAAGCTGAAAAACTGCACCCTGCATACGACGGCCATCGGCGGCGTGAGCGACATCCTGGACGAGAACGTGAACCTCGCCGAGCTCGTCCAAGCTCCCGAGGTCACCGAGTACCGGCGGGAGACACCCGAGTTCTGCAAGGGCTGCCTCCACGAGTCGACCTGCGGCGGAGGCTGTGGCGCCGCTGCGGAGTGGGTCGTCGGCCATGCGCGTCGGTTTCCCGATCCGTTCGTGTGGCAGCACATCGACGACGATCTCGCTCAGCGCTTCGAGCGCGAGCGCCGTGACCAAAAGACCCACCTCGAAGTGATCCTCTGACGCGATGCCGAGGCCCGATCGACCTCGCGTGCTCCTGCTCTGGCCCGGCGGCTTGTTCAGCGGCGGCGCGAACTTCGGCGTACCTCAGCTTCTGTCCATCGCGGCGGCGATCCGACAGAAGAGCGACGCCATCGTCGACGTGGTGGACCTCGACATGGAGCGCGCCCTCGGGCCCGTGAATCTCGGCGAGCTCGTGAAGCCCGGCTACGATCTGGTCGGGATCTCCTGCTACTCGTCCTACGACTACTTGAAAGTCATGGCGATCGCGGCGCATCTCCGCACGCACTTGCCCAAAGCCTGGTTCGTGACCGGCGGCTATCACCCGAGCGCACGCCCCGGCGAGTTCACCGGAAGTGACTCGCCTTTCGATTTCGTCGTGGTCGGCGACGGAGAGCTGCCCATGGCCCGGCTGGCCAATGCCCTGGTCACCGGGCATCGGCCCCTCAATCGGATTCTCGGTCCCGAATCCGTACCGGATCCCAGTGAGCTCGTGCCGTACGATTGGTCGCTGCTCGAGCGCTATCGGCCGGTGGCGCGAAAAGTCGCCTCTCAAGCGGAAATCTACCTCTCCCGAGGCTGTCCCTACGACTGCGCGTTCTGTATGGAGCGTGCAAAGCGCGACGTGTCGTGGCGCGCCCTCGATCCGGACCATGCGGTCGAGGAGCTTCATCGTCTCGATCGCTTTTTGGATCTGTCGAGCTGGACTCTATTCATCGCTGACGCGCTCTTCGGCATGAAGCGCCGGTGGAGAAAGCGTTTCCTATCCGAGCTCGCGCGGCGTCCGATCCGCGCGCGAAAGATCTGGCTTCTGATTCGCGTCGATCTCGTGGAACGCGACGACATCGAGCTGATGGCCCGCGCCAACGTGAGTCCGGGCTTCGGCCTCGAATCCGGCGACCCCGAACAATTGCGTCGCATCCGCAAGGCGGGGCGCCTCCACGACTATCTGGAAAAGATGATCACGGTCGCGGAGTGGGCGCGCCACGACAACGTTGCGTTTGGTGCCAACATCATCGTCGGCCATCCCGGCGAAACGGAATCGAGCCTGCGCACGAGCGCGAAGTACATGAAGCGCCTGTTCGCCGATCATCCCCACGGCACTCACGGCTTCCTCTCGGTCGACCCGTTCCGACTGTATCCGGGCTCACCCATCGACGAGGAACGCGCGGATTGGGAACGCGACACCGGAATGCGCGTGCACCGCTATCCCTGGTGGCACGACGGCGATCAGGATTTCCTCGCCGAATGGGTCGACCCGTCGAGCGACCTCGACTTTCGCCGCTGCCAGGAGCTCCGACATCAGCTGTTCGATCCCATCGTGCGCGCCGTCGCGGATCGCTATGCGTACGACGGTCCGGCGCGGGACTACTACTTGCGGGCGGTCCAGGAACAGCTCGAGCTCATCGAGCCACGGCGCCGTCTGCGCACTCTCGGGATGTGGCACCTCTGGCGGGGCCTCACGGGCGTCACGTCTGCGGAGGATCGCGACCACGAGCTCGCAGCCGATACCGAGCTCGCGAGCCTCGCCCGCAGAGCTCGTGAGGAGGAGCTCGCGAGAAAGGACATTGCGGCCCCAGGTCCACTCGCGGATGCCCTGTTGAGCGTTCCCCGCGAGCGCTTCGTCCCCCTGGAGCACGTGGCCGACTCCGCCACCGATCGTCCGCTGCCCCTTTCCGATGACGGGAGCTCCACGATCTCGGCGCTCCACGCATACGTCACGGCGTTCACGGCGCTCGATCTCGGTCCCGGGGACGAGCTCGTCGATCTCGGCGGCGGAACCGGCTACGGCGCTGCGCTGGCGGCAGAAGTGGTGGGCGAGACCGGCCGCGTCCTCAGTATCGAGATGGTCGCCGAGCTCGCGGAGCTCGCGAAAAAGAACCTGAAGAGCTACCCCCACGCCCAGGCCATCCAAGCGAGCGCTCACGACGTCGACCGCTGGCGGGGCGCCACCAAGGTCTGGTGCGGCTTCGCGCTCCAGAAAATCCCGGACACCTGGCTGAACGCTCTGGCGGACGGCGGTGTCCTGGTCGCGCCAATCGGCGGGGCTGGCGCGCAACGGCTCACGCGATTCGTGCGCTCGGGCGATCGGTTCGAGTCGACGCCTCTCGAGCCGGTCCGCTACGTGCTCGATCGCGCTACCGAAGACGCCAGTGCCGTGACTACTTGAAGCGCGTCAGTGCGTTTCGTGCGGCGATGGAAAGGCTCGGGCAATCTATGGGCGGTGCGTTGTCGCCGAAATGCGAGAGCCATCTCCCGTGCTCGGCCGCCATTTCCGCGCGCGCTGCACGCTCGGCCAAGAGGACGACGGCCACGTGCTCCACCTCGCGCTCTTCGAGCTCGGGGGCCTGCCGGGCCACCTCCGCCACGCTCGCCTCGTGAGCCGCTTGCCACGCCACGTGCGGGTGAGCGAGCCCGAGCGCCGGCTCGGGCGCACCGACCCAGATCTCGACGCCCCGCACGCGTCCCCGAAGCCGAAGGGAGCGCACCACCCGAACGTCCGCGCGGGCAAGCTCCGGCGCTGCGGCGGTCACGCGGCGGAGAGCGCGGGCGAGCTCGGCTTCGTCGAACGCCACCCCGGGGAGCTTGTCGAAAAAAGGGCGCTCGAGCTCCGCGGCGCACCGGAGGAGCTCCACCTGAGCCGGCGCCCTCCGCAGGGCCGGAAGGATCTCGGGGTGATCGACATCGGACGGCTCCAGCGTCTCGAGCTCCCGAGTCGCAACCGACCGTGCCCGCTCCACCGTATCGAAGAGCCACGCAACGAGGCCGACGCGAGCCAGCTCTTGGTGGCTCGTCGCGAGCTTCGAGAGGGCCAATGCGTCCTCGGCCAGGGTTCGCTCCTCGGCCGGGCCGAGGGACCGCTCGCAGAAAGCGACATAGACCGGGTCGTAGACGGAAGCGGGAAGATTTCGGGTGCCTGCGGCATGCGCCAGGACGTGGAAGACCAGGTCAGCCCAAGACCGCCCTAGCACCCGAGCAGACCTTTGCTTATACTGGGACGGCATCCCATGATTTCGATTACCCCCCTAGCCGCAGACAAAGTGAAGGAAATCGCCCAGTCCGAAGGTCTCGATGGCCAAGGGCTCAGACTTCGCGTGATGGGCGGTGGTTGTGCGGGCTTCCAGTACGATTTGTACTTCGAGGACAAGCCCACCGACCTCGACGAAACCTTCGAGTCCCGGGGCGTGAGACTCTATATCGACCCCCTGAGCTTCCAGTACCTCGACGGCACCGAAATTGACTACGTCGAGGGGATCCACGGAGCTGGCTTCAAGTTCGGCAATCCGAATGTGGCCGGAACTTGTGGCTGTGGGTCGTCTTTTTCGGTCTGACGCACACTAAACCGGCCATCTAAGTGTCGGGGCGTCCAGCCAGGACGGACGTACGGGTGTATTTAGCCCGCCGTCAGTCCAGACTTTCTGCTCGGGCATCCAGGAGCGCAACCAGCGCCGGGATCGGTGCGTACCTTCCCGTGAGCGCTGGGAATTCCGGCGCTACTGCCCGGTTTGTGAAAGTGACGTTACGGAAAGCTCAACATCCCACGACGCGGAACCAACTTGCCGTGAAACACCTGAACATATTATCAGTCAACTCTAGGCTCGTTTGGAACGCGATCGGAAAGGCCCGTCATGGCACGTGAGATTGATCCCGCTCTGTCCCGCTACATCACTGCTGTCCACCAATATCCCAAGCTCACGCGCGAAGAAGAACGAGCGCTCGCCGATCAGTGGGTCAAAAACCAAGACCCGAAAGCCGCCGAGGCGCTGATCCGCGCTCACTTGCGATACGTCGTCGCCATCGCGCTGAAGTATCGCCGCTACGGCGTTCCTCTCTCGGAGCTCATCGCTGAAGGGAACTTCGGCGCCGTCCACGCACTGAAGAAGTTCGAGCCCGAGCGCGGCCATCGATTCGTCACCTACGCGGCGTACTGGATCCGGGCTTACGTGCTCGGCTACGTGATCCGCTCCTGGAGTCTGGTCGGTGTCGGTTCGGGAGCGCTCCGGTCGAAGCTGTTCTTCAAGCTGCGTCGCGAGCGAGCCCGCATCATGAGCCTGCTCGGCGACGAGGAGCGCGCGGACGAAGCGCTGGCGGAAAAGTTCGGCGTCACCCCGACGCAGATCCAATTGATGCTCCGCCGCCTGGAAACCCGAGACGTGTCTCTGGATCGACAGGTGTTCGACGACGCGCCAACCTCGCTCGTCGACACACTGGCGTCTCCAGACAACGACCAGGAAACCGACATGGCGCAGGACGAGCGCAAGACAGAGGTTCGTCGCGCAGTGCGACTCGCCGTCCAGGACCTGGATACGCGGGAGCGCTACATCGTGGAAAACCGCATGATGGTGGACCACGAAGACGAGCTGTCGCTCGCGGAGATCGGCCGCCGGCTCGGCGTGTCGCGGGAACGCGCACGCCAGCTGGAGGAGCGCGCAAAGAAGAAGCTCCGCCACCGCATCAACGAGATCCGCCGCGCGCCCGGCTCCAAGCTCGAGCTGGATAGCGCTGCCTGACGCCGTGCTATGCTCCGCCCTGCCGCAGCGGACCAGGTGATCGCTCGACTCGTTCGAGAGGAAAGTCCGGGCTCCACAGGGCAGGATGCCGGGTAACTCCCGGTGAGGGTGACCTCGAGGAAAGTGCCACAGAAAACAAACCGCCCGGCGTCGAGCCGGGTAAGGGTGAAACGGTGGGGTAAGAGCCCACCGCGTCGTCGGTAACGGCGGCGGCACGGTAAACCCCGTCCGGAGCAAGGCCACATACAGGGGCGTTCGAGGGCTGCCCGCCCGAGCCCCGGGGTAGGCCGCACGAGGCCTGCGGTGACGCAGGTCCCAGAGGAATGATCGCTAGGCTCTTCAAGGCAACTTCAGGAGCACACAGAACCCGGCTTACGGGCCGCTGCGACCGCGCCGGTGGAGGGCTTGCCCTTCACCGGCGTTCGTTTGTCCTCGTCCCTGGTGAGGGCCGGGCACGTCGATCGCGAGGTGAGCCCGCTACTGCGCTGCGAATACGAACGGTACGTTCACCGTCGTCGTGCCGCTCGACGGGGAGAACTGCCAGCCGCGCACGCGGCTCGCGATGCAGCTCGCGAGGCCGGGATAGCCTTTGGGATCTCCGCCCGTGCTGGCCTTTTGCACGGAGCCGCTCGGGGAAACCACGATGCTCACCGCGACGCGCGCTGAGCTCGGGGCATCTTTGGAGCGAGCGTCGAGGGCGGGCTGCCAGCAGCTTCGCTTCACGCTCGACGTGTAGCGACCAACGGTCTTTTGAATCGAAGCCTGATCGAGGGGCTGACCGCTGCCTCCGGTCGTGCCGTTGTTCGAACCGCCTGCGTGAGGCCCGGATGCGCCTCCCTGCAGATCGGAAAGATTGAGTCCCTTCTCGCCGGGCTTGTCGCCCTTGACGGGGAGCGTGCCACCGGCGCGCGCGATCTTTTGTACACCGCCATCCGCGGTGACTTCGGTGACTTCGAGCTCGGCGCTCGACCCCGTGGTGTCCGGGCTCGGGTTAGCGCTCTTGGCAGGCACCTCGACGTACTTCACGATCGGATCGGGCGGCGCTTTGCTGAACACCACGAACCCAACCGTGAGCCCGAGGACCATCGCGACTCCGACAGCGATCCATGCGGCCATGCCGGTAGAGCGCCGCTTGGGGATCAGCGCTTCGTAGTCGATGCCCGGTGTCTCGGTGACGACCCCCGGCCCGGTCATCGGCACGCCACCTGGCGGACGGAGCGTGGGCTGGAACGGATCGCCCATCGTTCCACCGGGAACGTCAGCCGGTGACCTGAATGGGTCGTACACCTCGGGACGCGGCGCGGCCGGCGGTGCAGAAGGAGTCGTGAAGTGCGGCGAAAGGGGTGTCAGCGATGCCCGTGCGCTCGATACACCTTCCTCGACGATGGCAACGAGCTCCGGAAACAGATGAAGACTCATCCATTGCTCGAAGCCGTCACGCCAAACCAACGATTCAGTGGTAATCGCGCCAGCAGCGGCCTTGGATCGGAGCTCGCTCAATCGAATGGGACCGACGGGAACGCCGTTGATCCCGACGTACCATTCGTCGCCGCTCGCAGCGAGAGATGCCGCCAACGACGATTCCGGACCGACGCTCTCGGCGAAGGCGTGGGAGAGCGGACTCGACGTGGAAATCACGGTGCGGTCTTCATCGCTCTCGTATTGCGACGCGATGGATCCGAGCGTGGCCGCGACGCCGTGGGCGGACGCTCCGTTGCCGCTCTTCGTCGCCGGTAGTCCGAACGAGTGCTGCTGGGTCGCCGCTCCGAGGGGACCCGCGGCGGGAGCACGCCCTCGCGGTGGTGGCTCGCGACGCGGTGGCGGAGCAGCGGCGCGAGGCGCGGATGGGCCTCGGGGCGCCGGAGGTTTGGGAGCGGGAGGCGCTGCACGCGTCACCGGTCGAGCCGGTTCGCGCCAACGGCCCGACGAGGGCGGCGGTGCTCTCGCCGACGAAGGCGGCGGTCTCTCGCTCAAGCCTTCGAGCTTCTTTGCCGAGCTACCTTCGGTGACGGATTTGCTGATGCTGATTAGATACCCGCACTTGCGGCATTTCATCCGCACCGAGCGGCCAGCGACCTTCTCGTCAGCGATCTGGTACTTGGCCTTACAGGAGGGGCAGAGGAACTTCATCCCAAGCGGGCCGGCCGGCGAACGGTGGACAGGATAGCGCGAGGTAGCGAGGTTCGCGAAAGCTCTTTCGGAAACAAGCTGGAAACCCAGCCTGGAACCGGGTCGTCACAATAGGTTCAAGAGGTGCTGCTTGATGATTTGCCGTGTGGGCTCGTCAGGCGCCAGTTTCAGACCACGCTCCCACATTTCGGCCGCCTTGTTCCGAAATCCCGCCTTTTGATACAGGATCGCGAGATTTTTGACCGCGGGAAAGTGCTCGGCGTTGATTTCCACGGCGGTCTCGAGCTCGGCGATGGCCTCGTAGACCTGCCCCCGCTTGCCGTAGAGCAGTCCAAGGTGAAAGTGGAGCCGGTACGCGAGGGGATCCAGGCTGAGCCCGCGCTTCAGGTGCTCGACGGCCTCTTCGAGGTTGCCGGCCTGGTAGGCCCGGACGCCGGCTTCCAGTGCCAGCTCGGCGTCCTCGGAAACGTTCGGCTGCACCTGACTCGGGTTTTGGGCGAGGCACACTTCGACCGCGCGAAGCACTTCGGCAATCCGAAAAGGCTTTTCTAGATAGAAGTCGACCCCGCAGCTCTCCTTCAGGTCCTCCGCGTAGCGCCAGCCTCGATACACGGCGCTCACCATGATGATGGGAATGTGGCCATAGCGCGCGCTGCCCTTGATGCGCCTGGCAATCTCGAAGCCATGCACCTCGGGCAACATGGCATCGAGCACGATGAGATCCGGCGTCTGCTCCTTCACGATGCGCAGAGCGTGTAGACCTCGCTCGGCTTCGATCACGCGGTAGCCGTGACCTTGCAGCAAGCGCTTGAGCATGCGGCGGATGTCGGATTCGTCGTCGACGACGAGCACCGTCTTCGAGCCAGGAACGGCCGCGGGCATGCTTCCCGGCAGCGATCCGACAACGGACAGATCCCGGGAGGTCTCCCCGAAATCGTCGTACTCCACCTCGTCGTTCTGGGAGATGCGTCCGACCGCGTCGTCCACCACCACACCCGGTGCCGTGAGAGGCGAGGCTTCGTCCGTCGGGCTCTGCTCGACGTCGATGCCGTACTTCTGCAGCACCTCCGGCGGGCAGCGCGGACCGATGTAGAACTCTTCGCCCTCCGCCTTCTTGGTGTACGCCTCCTGGATCACGTGGATGATGACCGTTTCGAGCGCCACGTACGGGTAGACTTTCTTTCCCGTCACGAACTCGAGCTCGTCGAGCACCGTCTTCTCGCGCGGGTTGGCCATGGCCACGAACAGGCGATCTTCCCGGACGAGCACCGGAAGAATCAGGTGCTTTTCGGCAATCTCGCGGGGCAGGAAGTCCAGATCGTCGAGACGCAGACAGATCTGAGCGAGATCGATACCGGGAATGCCGTGCTGCTCGGAAAGCGCCTTCAGCGCAGCAACGTCGGTGATGGTTCCCGACTGCGCGAGTCGCGAGGCGAGCCGCCCTCCGCCTTCGGCCAAAGCCCGATCCAGCTGGTCGGAGGTGAGTGCCCGCTGCTGGAGCAGGATCCGGCCGATCTGCTTCTTCTCCTGACTCACGGCATTGTCAGTCTAACCGCCTCTGCCCCGCCCGGACCCACAAAGCAGAGCTTTTTCCCGTTTGAGGCTCACATTCCTTTCGGGAATGCGGCCTCGCAGGCCTGGACCTGGGCGGGATCGACGGTGGGCTCGGGGAAGCTGGGTGGGGCGGTTGGGGACGACTCGAAGTCGAACAGGTCCATCATCGCGTCGGCATTGGCATCCCTTGCGCTCAGCGCCGGAAGCCCGAGCCGGGCCTGGACGAACCGCAGAATCGACGTGTGGTCGTGGGTCACGTGGGAAACATAGTGGCGCTTGGCGTACGCGGAGACGACGTACACCGGGACTCGAATGCCGTAGCGATCGAAGCTTCCGAGATCCGAGTCCTGGGCGGGGGCGCCCGTCCCCGGATCGCACGCGGGTGGCGGCGGGACGTGATCAGCGAATCCGCCGTGCCGCGTGCCGCAGTCGCCACCGCGTCCGTCGGGCGGGCCGGCTCGGCCTTCTCCGTTTCCTTCGAGCCCGAGCAGCCGACAGCGCCCACGCAGACGAGAGGCAAAGCCGCGCAGAGCCTCGCGATTGACCAAAACTCTCGGCTCATTGCCCTTGTCGAAAGCTCCCTGGCCAGCGCCAAGATCGAGGATTAGCTTTAAGCGACCTGCCGGGCAAGCCGTCCTCGTAAGCGGAAACTCCCGACAGTGCGAAGAGCCAAAGTGCAAGGAATTCGTGACAGCTCCGTGACCGCGCCTCGCGCACCTGCGCCGCCCCGCCCCGGTGTGCCGGCCGAGGAACGGCCGGGGAAAATCCTCGTCGTCGACGATCAGCGCAACATGCGCACGACGCTGGCGATGATGCTGCGCGGCGGCGGCTACGAGGTGGACGAGGCGGCCGACGGCGCCGACGGTCGAGAGCTCGGCGCCACCGGCGCTTCGACGTCGTGATCACCGATCTTCGCATGGGCGAGTTCGACGGCATCGAAGTGCTTCGCGCGGTGAAGGACGCTCAGCCGCATGACCGAGGTCATCGTGATGACCGCCTACGGCACCATCGAGAGCGCCGTCGAGGCGATGCGCCTCGGCGCGTTCGACTACATCCAGAAGCCGTTCACCGAGCAGGAGCTGCTCGTCAAGGTGTCCAAGGCGCTCGAGAGCCGGAAGCTTGCACGGCCAGGTCCAGCTGTTCGCCGCGGAGTTCAAGGAGCGCTACCACTTCGAGAACATCGTCGGCCGCTCCCAGGCGATCCGCGACGTGCTCGCCCGCGTCGATGCGGATCGCGCCGACCGACGCGACCGTGCTCATCACCGGCGAGAGCGGCACCGGCAAGGAGCTCGTCGCGCGAGCCATCCACGCCAACTAGCCTGCGCGCGGAGCGCCCTTTCGTCGCCGGTCAACTGCGCGGCCATCACCGAGACGCTGCTCGAGAGCGAGCTGTTCGGCCACGCGCGCGGCGCCTTCACCGGCGCCGTCAGCGCGCGCAAGGGCCTGTTCGAGGAGGCCGACGGCGGCACGTTCTTCTTCGACGAGATCGCCGAGACCACGCCTCTCGTTTCAGGCGAAGCTGCTCCGCGCGATCCAGGAAGGCGAAATTCGTCGCATCGGCGAGAACAAGTCGGTGAAGGTCGACGTCCGCATCATCGCGGCGACCAACATCGATCTCGAGCCAAGCCGTCGAAGCGCGGCGCTTCCGTCAGGACCTCTACTACCGCCTGAACGTCGCGCGCTTCCACTTGCCTCCCCTGCGCGAGCGCCGCGAGGACATCCCGCTCCTCGTCGACTTCTTCCTCGACAAGTACGCGAAGCAAGATGCAACGCGCGCCCGGCTCGGCCGAAGGCGTGATCGAAAACCTGGTCGCTTACGACTATCCAGGCAACATCCGCGAGCTCGAGAACATGGTGGAGCAAGCCGTCGCGCTCGCGTCCGGCGGCGTCATCACCGCCGACGACATCCTGCCTCAGGCGCCCAAGAGTCGAAGTCACACGGCGGGCCGTACCCTCGCCGACATCGTCGACGACGCCGAGCGGGAAGCCGTGCAGGCGGCGCTCCGAGCGTTCGATGGCAGTCGCGAGCGTGCGGCCGAGGCGCTCGACATCAGCCCGACCACGCTCTGGCGCAAGATGACTCGACTCGGGATCACGTACGAGGGGCGCTGACGCGCGGCCTCTGGGTGCGCACCGAGCTTTTCGACTACGAGCTCCCCGAAGAGCTGATTGCCGTTCGGCCTCCACCCGAACGCGACGGCGCCCGTCTGCTGGTCGTCGGACAGCCATTCGAGCATCGATGGATGCGCGAGCTCGGCGAGATCGTACCGAGCGGGGCTCTCCTGGTGCTGAACGACACACGAGTGTTTCGCGCACGGCTCGTCGGTCGGCGTGTGCCGTCCGGCGGGCGGACCGAGCTGTTTTTGGTTCGCCATCTCGAAGATGGAAGCTGGCTCGCCCTGAGCCGCCCGTTTCGACGCCTACGTGCCGGAAGCGAGATCGAGTTCGACGGCCTGAACGCTCGGGTCATCGAATGCCTTTCCCACGGCGAGCTGCGTGCGGTTCTGTCCTGCAACGACGGCGACGTAGCGGGGGCCATCGAGCGGGTCGGGCACGTGCCCATTCCTCCCTACCTCAAGCGCGAGGACGAGCTCGAGGACAAGGAGCGCTATCAGACGGTGTTCGCCGAGCATTCGGGATCGGTCGCCGCTCCCACTGCGGGCCTCCATTTGACGAGCGCGATGCTTGGTCGGCTCGAAGAGCGCGGCGTTCAGATCGCGAAGCTCACGCTGCACGTGGGGCCCGGGACCTTTCAGCCCGTGACGGTGGATGATCTCGACCAGCACGCCATGCATTCGGAACCAGTGACGGTGACGAACGAAGTCGCCGAGGCCGTCGCGCGCGCGAGAGCTCGCTCCGCGCCGGTCGTCGCGGTGGGCACGACGGTCGTTCGCGCCCTCGAGGCAGCCGCCGATCCCGAAAGAGAGCGCGAGGTTCGGGCATTTTCCGGGGAGACCTCCCTGCTGATCCAACCGGGCTACGAGTTTCGGGTCGTGGATGCGCTGCTCACGAACTTTCACATGCCGAAAAGCACACTGCTGGCCTTGGTGGCGGCCTTTGCCGGTCTCGACCGGATCCGGGAGGCCTACCAGGCGGCGATTCGAGAGCGCTATCGGTTCTTGTCGTACGGGGATGCCATGTGGATCCCGACGCGGGGAAAATAGAGCTATCGTTCAGCGATGCGCATCTTGGCTTGGCTCGTGTGTGGGGCGTTGATTGGTTGCGGCGGCTCGTCGACCAGTGATGGCGCGGGCGGTGCTTCGGGTTCTGGAGGAAGCGGCACGGGAGCGGTCGCCGGAACGGGCGGCAGCGGTGCCGGGGGTGGAACGGGAGCCAGCGGCGGAACGGGAGCGACGGGCGCGACCGGTGGAACGGGCGCCAGCGGCGGAAGCGGGAAGAACTCCGGCGACTGTGACGACGACACCGATTGCGCGGGGGGAAAGTGCGTCGAGCTCACGCCCGGTGGATATCGAGTGTGCGTCTCTCCCGTCGACGAAGCGACCGCGTGTCAAAATCAGAGCCTCGGCGTGGACGAGTGCTGCAACAGCTCCGAGTGCACTACCGGCAAGTGCTATGCGTTCCCCGCAACTCCTCAGTGCTTCGGCCCGCAGCCCATCGATCACAACGTGTGCGCGTTGGATGGCTGCGAGCTCGGCAAGCTGTGCCCGGTTGGCAACGAAGGGCAGGGCGTCTGCATGCCGGGCGGGGCTTATGGGTACAAGGTCTCTGGATGTGTGGGCGGCGGGTGTGAGAAAGACACCGATTGTACTGGGGAGCCCGGCGCGATCTGCGCGCCCATCGAAGACGCTTGCTGCAGCGCTCCCACCGGTTTTTTCTGCGTGTACCCGTCGGACGGATGCCGCAAGCAGAGCGACTGCGGCCAGAACGAATACTGCGGAACGGACTACGACGCGACAAAGGGCGAGTGGATGGCTCACTGCAAACCGGGTCCAGTCGGCTGTCCCGCCTGAGGCGTCCGTGATCTCGTTTCGCGTCGAAGCGACCGACGGCGATGCTCGCGCGGGCACGCTCACCACGTTGCATGGTGAGGTGCCGACGCCCGCGTTCATGCCGGTTGGCACCCAGGCGACGGTGAAGGCGCTTTCACCGGACGAGATCGTGGCGACCGGCGCTCGCCTCGTGATCATGAACACGTACCATCTCTGGCTTCGCCCAGGCCCGGACGTGGTCGCCGAGCACGGCGGGCTCCAGGGCTTTTCGCGATTTCCCCACGCGATCGCCACCGATTCGGGGGGCTTTCAAGCGTTCTCGCTGGCGGAGCGGGTGAAGCTCGACGAGGACGGGTTCGAGTTTTCGTCCCATCTGGATGGAACCCGACTTCGGCTCTCCCCCGAGGAGAGCATGCGGGTGCAGGGGCTCCTCGGCAGCGACATCGCCATGCAGCTCGACGTGTGCCCACCGGGGCAGGCCCCTCGGGACGAGATCGAGCGCGCCGTCGAGCGGACGACGCGCTGGGCGGAGCGCTGTCTCGCCGCACGCAAACCGGGCCAGGCGTTGTTCGGGATCGTCCAAGGCGGAACCCACGTCGATCTTCGCCTCGCTCACGCCGAAACCCTCGGGCGTCTTCCCCTCGACGGGCTCGCACTCGGTGGATTCAGCGTGGGCGAGCCCAACGAACGAATGCACGAAACCCTGACGGCCGTCGCGTCGCGATTGGATCCGGAGCGCCCCCGCTACTTGATGGGTGTGGGGACGCCGCAAGATCTCGTCCGGGCCATCGGCAATGGGGTCGATGTCTTCGACTGCGTGATGCCCACCCGCAACGGTCGCAACGGGCAGGCGTTCGTCGATTCCGGAAGGATCGTCGTGAAGCAGGCTCGCTATCGGCACGACACCCGACCGCTCTCTTCGACCTGCACGTGTCCGTGCTGCAAGAGCGGTTTCAGTCGCGCCTACCTCCGACATCTGTTCCTCGCCGGCGAGATCCTCGTGCACCGCTTGCTCACGTTGCACAACCTCCACTTTTACGGGCGCCTGGTTGCCGACACCCGCGCGGCGATCGCGCGGGGCGAGTACGCCGCCTTCGCGCGAACGAAGCTCGAGCTTGCCGGCCGCGGGGGACCAGAGGAAGATCCGCCGGCATGAGCCATTTCGGAACCCGGGTCGTGTTGGCCATCCTCGGCGCGCTTTCGGCTTGCGCCTGCAATTTCAAGGAGAGCGGCGGCTTCGACGCCCCCGAGCTCACACTCCCCGACGATGGGCTGTCGAGCGATTGCCATCCCTTCCGTAGCGACGGCGTGTGCGGCCTTCCCTACCCTTCGAGCGTCTGGCTCGAGGAGGACGAGGACACGGAGACTGGCTATCGGCAGGCGCTGGTGCCCGACATCGTGGCGCCGTCGGCAGCGAGTGGTAACGAATTCGACCCCAGTCTGTGGAATCTCCGCGACGGCTTTTCTCCCGCCACGCCAATCTTGGCGTACTTCCCGGAGAAGCTCGACGACTCCTCGCTGCCGTCCCAGGATGATTTCGACGCGAGCACCGAGCTCGACAGTGCCACGCTGATCATCGATCTGGACAGCGAAGAGCTCATCCCGCATTTCGCCGAGCTCGATCTGTCGGCGGACATCGCGCCCGACGATCACCAGCCGCTGATCCTGCGACCCGCCGCCCACCTTCAGCCCAACCATCACTACGGGGTCGTGATCACGAGCTCCCTCCAGACACTGGACGGCGAGCCACCGAAGCGTTCGAAGACCTTCGATAGTGCGATGCAAGGCGGTCGCTCCACCGATCCCGTTGCGGCAACGGCGCTGGCGGGGCTCGGTGAGGTGGTGACGGCGCTCGTGGACCTGGGCGTCGATCAGAACGATGTCTTACTGGCCTGGGATTTCTGGACGGCGAGCGCGGATCAGGCCACAAAACACGTGATTTCCATGCGGGATCAGGCCCTGGACGCGGTGGGTCCGACCGGGATGGGGTACGTGATCGACACGGTCGAGGACGCGCCGAGCGCGGAAATCTACAAGCGCATCCGCGGTACGTTCACGGTGCCGAGCTTTCTCACGAACGACGACCGCAAGGTGACCGAGGCGGAGCTCGTCACCGACGACAGCGACGATCCCCAGATCCAGCAGAACGCCCAGTACCCCTTCGAGCTCGTGATCCCCGCGAGCGCGGTCGATGCTGGTCCGTATCCGCTGCTCGTCTATGGTCACGGATTGCTCGGGGCTGCGGAGGAAGTGTCGTCGGGCCACGTACGCAACTTCTGCAACGACAAGGGCTACGTGTGTATCGGCACCGACTGGATCGGCCTGAGTGCAGCCGAGGACCTGGGCGTCGGACAAAACGGCGCAGCCGTTGCGGCCGTACAGGACGTGAGCAAGATCCAGTACGTCGCTCACCGCCTGGAGCAGTCCCTCGTGAACTTCATGGTGCTCACGCGCACTGCACAGAGCATCGTGCAAGACCCCCAGGCGTTGCTGCCCGGCGGCGCGAGCGCTGTCGTCGATCCCTTCGAGGTCTACTACTACGGCATCTCCCAGGGCGGGATCATGGGAACCGCCTTGATGGCGTATTCGCCGGACATTCCCTACGGCGTGGTCCAGGTGGGTGGGAGCGCCTACTCGCTCATGATCCAGCGCAGCACGAACTGGACCCAGTTCTTCCCCGCCATCCGCAACGCGTATCCCGATCGCATCGATCAGCAGCTGATCATGGCGCTCTGGCAGCCTCTGTTCGACGACTCGGAAGGCGCGGGAACGGCGTTTTTTCAGGGCCAGAACGAGCCTTTGCCGGACACGGAGCCCAAGCATCTGCTCATGCAGATCGCGGTCGGGGACTGTCAGGTCTCGAACCTGGCCGCGGAGATCCAGGCGCGTACGCTCGGAATGGAGCTTCTCACGCCGTCGGCCAAGGACGTGTGGGGACTCGAGACCACCGAAGGCGGCTCCGAAAACGCGATTGCGTTCTGGGATCTGGTTCGCGATCCGCCGCCAGAGACCAACGCGACCCCGGCCGAAGACAACAAGGTGCATGGCGACATCCGCAAGCACCCGCTCAATCAGGAGCAGACCGACACGTTCCTGAAGACGGGCCTCGTGGAAAACCCCTGCGACGGGCCATGCTCGTTTCCCGGCTTCGAGCCCTGACCGCTCGAGCGCAGGAGCCCGCGCATTCCGCGCGAGCGGATCCTATCACGTCAATGCGAGAAGTCCGGGAGCACGCGGGCGAACTGTCCGATCTTGCACCCTTTGCCCCGACAGCCGACCACGTCAACGTCCTGCAGCTCCACTTTTTCCTTCGCCCAGCACGCTTCGTCCTCGGTGTCGTGGCTCAAATAGATCATGCGCTTTCCCGGCTGGTCGTTCGCGAAAATCTCCGACGTGATCGCTTTGCCGTTCTTGAACAAAAGACGCGCTCGGAAGCGATGGTAGTTCCGCACCTTCGACTTGCTGGAATAGCCGGACTCCGGCGCGGTGAAGCGCAAGTTGTAGCTCAGCTTGCAGCCGTCACTCTTCACGCCAACGCGGGTGAACTCGTGCTCGTTCACCCGCGCGTGGATCGCGATGCCGAACGTCCATCCAAGAGCGACGGGCGCGACGAGCCCGAGGGTTGCAGCAACGAGCCAGGCCACACGTTGGGGCCGCATCAGAAATGTCCGCTTCCGAGCAGCATGCCTCCGCCGGGCGAGGTCACAACGTCGAAGGCGACGGGAGGCCGGTGCGTCTGGGCTTTGGCGGGCTTCCGGTTGAGATCCAGCACCAGCAGGATCGTGCCGGTGATGGCGCCGGCCGCAGCAACGCCGAAGCCGATGTTGGCGAAGAGCTTGTTCTTCTTGAATCGATCGAGGTCGTCCCGGTTCGGCTGGTCGTTGTATTTCTTCTCGGCGTCGTTCACCTGGAGGCCGAAGTAGATCCCGCCCCCGAGACCGACAGCGGCCAAACCGAATGCGATGAAGGTGGGGGCACGAATGCCGCCCTTCTTCTTCGGTCCGGTGTCGATGGGTGCGTCGTCCAATCCCGTGGACCCGTTTCCGTTCGCTCCCGAACCGTCGCCATCGTCCGGCTCCGAATTGGGCATGAGCGACGAGAGCTCGACGCTCCGAGTGACGCCCGCACCCACGTCGACCTTGCGCTCTTTGGCGCTGTCGACATCGACCAGTGTGACGACGTGCTCGCCGGGCTCCACCCAGACGTTGTCGCCGCCGTGAAACTCTTCCTGGTCGATCCGCACGCGAATGCTCGCTCCGCCTCCGAGCTCGACTCTGCCGAGCTTCGGAGTGAGCCGCGCAAGGTGATCGGTCGCGTCGCTTCGATCCTGCTCACCGGATTGCTCCAGGACCAGGACGCGCTCGTAGATGCGCGCCGCCTTGGCGAGCTCTCCAGCCTTTTCGTAGGAATCCCCGGCGTTGATGAGGGGAGCTGGATGGGGCTTGAGTCGGAACGCTTCCTCGAACGCCTTGGCCGCCTCGATGAAGCGACCCGCTGCGAACGCCTTCTGCCCGGAGTTAAAGTAGCGCCGAGCCTCGTCCTTGCCCTTCGGCTGAGCCGATGCCCCGGAGGTTCCCACGAGGAGACCGAGAGCGAGGGCGAGGGCAGCGAAACGGAGGAGCTTCGATCCGCCCGGTCGTCTTCGGTCCGCGCTCAGTATCGAATTCATCAGGGCTATCCCCTCGATGCTATCATGTCTTTCAGCTCATGCCCCGGCCTCTCGTTTTTCGCCGCGTGTGGCGAACCGCTGTTTGCATCGGCTTCCCTGCCCTTCTCTTTGGCGGCTGCTTCAAGACGCTGGACGAGTCCCTGCTCGACGCCAAGAAGGATGCCTCCACGGACGGCAGCGGCGGCAGCGGCGGCAGCGAAGGAGGGGAAACGTCGACCGGAGGGATCGGCGGGCTCACCGACGGACCGGTCGAGGCGCAGGTCGTCATTCCGTGGGACATTACGAAGTACCCAGTAAAAAATCTCGCCACGGGAACGCCACCCGTCATCGTGGCCACGGACGAAACCTCCGTCTATCGCACGACCCAGGACGCGACGGACGCGACCCTGGTACAGCAGCCCATCGGCGGCGGTGCGGGTACGCCGCTTCCGCAAACCGTCCAGCGACCGCAGTCCATGATGACCCCGCCGAGCTCGGCGTTTCTGTACGTCGCCGGAGGCGATGCTTCGACCAATGCCGGCAGCGTCGTGCGCCTCTCCAAAACCATGGGAACCACCGACGTGGTCAACACCGGCGTCATCGAGCTCGCAGTGGGCATCGCGGCGGGCTCGGATGGCTTTGGCTACGTGAGCCTGAAAGCCGTGGCGGCCAACACGGTTTCGCTGATTCGCTTTCCACTGGCGAACACCTCCCCGGCTCAGGCGCTCTTCACCGCGACGACACCGAACGAGAGCGGCGGCGACATCGCGGTGGGCGGGACCTGCGTCTACTGGATCAGCAACGGGGCCATCTACGTCGCGAAGACGACCGGCTCGGACCGCTGGCCCGCCACCAACCAGGTGGTCAACGATGCGGTCGGGCTCACGACCGACAGCGCCGATCTGTTCTTCACACGGGCCGACGGCAGCGTCTGGGTGAAGCCTCTTTCGAGCTCGGCCTGCGACGGCGCCGGCTCGGATGAGGTCGCGCTGGCTGGCGGCTTCCCCAACATCGGAGACCTCATTCGCTACGATACGTCCCTCGCCTGGGTGGCCACGGGGGACGAGACGAACTCGTTCGCTGGCGGCGGCATATTTGCGGTTCCCATCGTTGGCGGCAACATCGTGCAAATCGCTCCCGAGACCAATGGACCGGTGCAGATCGACCAGAGTCTGACCGACATCGTCTTCACGACGACCACCGGCGGCGTGCACCAAGTCCCGAAAAAACCCCAGTGACGATTCAATCGTAGGGGTTCTTGCGGGGCGGGGCGGTCTGAGTCGGTGCGGCGGGAGGTGGTTTCACGGCCTCGGTCTTCGTCGACTTGGGCGGCGGACGCCACGTCCCGCCACTCGACTTCGTCTTCTTCTCGAGGGCGTCCACGGCCACCGCCGGGATCGAGTCGGCCGGGTTCGGCGTGGTTGCCGCGGTCTTGACCTCTTCGGTCCTGGTGGGCTCCGATGGTGGTGCGGCCACGTTCACGACGGTCGTCTTGCGCTGGGGGTTCAGGAGCAAGAACACGATGACGGCGAGCGCGATCGCCAAACCCACGACGCCGATGAGAAGCCCGAGGGTGCCACCCTTCTTCACGACCACGGTCGGCGGCGTGTAGGCGGAGATGCGCTGGGACATCCCGTTCGGGTTCGTGGGATCGAAGACGACACCGGACGCCGTCGGATTCGACATCCCACTCGGCGATGAGCCGGGGCCACTCTGGATCGCGCTGATACCGCTCCCGGTACCGCTGGTCACCGCCGAGACTCCGGTGACGCTCGCGTGCTCCGGGCTCGATACGAACGGCGTCTCGGTTCCGGGAAGCGACGTTGACTGACCATCCAGCGCTCGCAAAGCGGCTCGAATCGCCTTTCTGCGCTGCTCCAGCCGCACGCCCAGAACCTTCTTCAGCAAGTTGGCGATCCCCGCACGGGGTACGACGATGCGTTCCTTTTTCAGGAAGCCTTCGAGAGCGGTCTGGAGCTCCTCGGCGGTCTGGTAGCGCTTCACCGGGTCGCGCTGGAGCGCCTGCATCACCATCTTTTCGAGCGCTTCTGGGTAGTTCTGGATGATGGAGCTCGGCTTCGGGATCTTGCCGGAAACCACCATGTGGAGCGTCTCGGCATCGTGCTCGCCGCGAAACAATCGACGCCCGGTCGTGAGCTCGAACAGCACGATCCCGAGCGCGAACACGTCGCTTCGACGATCGACCTTCTTGGCCATCGCCTGCTCCGGCGACATGTAGCCGAACTTGCCTTTGAGCTGGCCGGCGCTCGTCACCTCGGACAGACGCCCCATCGCTTTGGCCACACCGAAGTCGACGAGCTTGATGGCGCCATCGATGCCAATCAAAATGTTGTGGGGCGAAACGTCGCGATGCACGACGTTGAGCAAGTTGCCCGCCTCGTCCTTCAGCTCGTGAGCGGCGTGCAATCCGGCCGCAGCATCCGCGATGATCCGGACGGCCATCTCCGGCGGGATCGGACGGCGCTTGCCGGCTTCCGCGATGATGGCGTGGAGTGAATCGCCTTCGATCCACTCCATCGCGATGTACATGATGCCTTCGTGGTCGTCGGCTTCGTACACGTCCACGACGGACGGGTGCCGGATCATTTTTCATGATCCGACCCTCATCCATGAACATCGTGGAAAACTCTGGGTCGTTCGCTAGGTCGCTGAGAATGGCCTTGACCGCGACCAGTCGTTGGTCCTCCGGTTTCGCCGACCGATCGCGCGCAACCCAGACCGTGGCCATTCCGCCGCGCCCGATTCGAGAAATCAGCTCGTACTTCCCGAGGCGCGAACCGCGGTGGAGATCTTCTGGGGGTGGCTTGGTCAGGTCGATGGACTGCAACACGGGCTCCTACCCGCGGCGCTATGCCAGCGGAGCAGCGGAGCAAATGGGATCGAGGGACTCCCGCAAAGAGCTTAGCTCTCCTTGACCCACGAAGCCCAGCTCACCTTTGTTCGCTACAGCCCCACACAATGTAGGGAAAAGGAGTTTGATGGCGGCTCGGGCGTTTGGTATCGAGCGCCATGCCAACTCTGAAAGAGCTCGGGAGCGACCCAAAAAAGCGGGAGACCGTCATCGACGACGCCGTTCACGTCCTCGACCTGGAGGTGAAGGACAAGGGTGGGCTCACCGGAGTGGCCATCAAGACCGGCTACAAGCTCGTACAGGGAGTGAAGCCCGGGTTCATCCGAGAAGCGGTCGACCACCTCTTGGACGACTTCCTGGACGCCCTGGACCCCCTGTATCAGGAGGCGATTTCCCAGGGAGCCCAGCCAGGGGCCCACCTCACGAGCCACCGGGCAGAGGTCGCCGACGCCCTGCTCGCCATCACCGATCGCCGGGCGGAAAAGGCGAAGCAGGCCACCCTCCGAAAGATGTACGACAAGCTCCGACCCACGGCGAAAAAGCACGTGGAGGCGGCAGCTCCCCGGCTTGGTGACTTGCTCGACAAGCACACCTGAGAGGCTGGCCGCGCCAGGGTATTTCCGCCGTTCACTTGACAACTTGGCCGCGTCGGGAAAAGTGTCGCCCTGTCAGGGCCTCCCCCGAAGAGCGGCGCCACCGGTGCCGCGAATCGCCGAAGGCCCGCACACCCCCACGCCGAGCGACGCTGGGGTCACAGAAAGCGAGCACGAACAGGATGGCACAGCAGGCTCAACCGGTGTCGGATCCAGCTCAGTCACCGAAGCGGATCCGAGGCGCAGTGGTGCGTTTTGCCGGTGACTCGGGCGACGGCATGCAGGTCACGGGGTCACAATTCACCGTGGCGGCAGCGCTGGCGGGAAACGATCTGGCGACGTTCCCGGACTTCCCCGCCGAAATTCGAGCGCCCGCAGGCACGACCTACGGCGTCTCGGGTTTTCAGATCAACTTTGCCGCTGAAGAGGTCTACACGCCGGGTGACGCACCCGACGTGTTGGTCGCGATGAACCCCGCGGCGCTCAAGACCAACGTGCGCGACCTCAAGCGCGGCGGGCTCTTGATCGTCAACAGCGGCGCCTTCACGACCCAGAACCTCAAGAAGGCGGGGTATGCCGAAAATCCGCTCGAGAACAACAGCCTCGATGGCTTCAGCGTGCTCTCGATCGACATCAGCAAGAACACGCTGAGCGCGGTCAAGGAAACCGGCGTCAGCACCAAGGAAGCCAACCGCTGCCAAGAACTTCTGGACCTTGGGTCTCATGTTCTGGATCTACGGCCGCGACATGAGCCCCCACCATCGAGTGGATCGAGCGCAAGTTCGGCAAAGAGCCCGGAATTGCCAGGCCAACATCATGGCCCTCAAGAGCCGGCCACGCGTACGGCGAAACCACCGAGGTCTCCCACTTCCGATACGAAGTACCCGCCGCGCCGGTCGCCAAGGGCACGTACCGCAACATCGGCGGAAACGTCGCACTGGCACTCGGGATCGTCGTCGCAGCGCAGCTCGCGAAAACACCGATCGTGTTCGGCGCGTACCCGATCACCCCGGCGAGCGACATCCTCCACGAGCTCAGCCGCTACAAGCACTTCGGCGTGACCACGGTCCAGGCCGAGGACGAGATCGCCGCGGTTTGCGTTGCGATCGGTGCTTCCTACGCCGGCAAGATCGGCGGTCACCGGCACGAGCGGTCCAGGCATGGCGCTCAAGACGGAAGCCATTGGTCTCGCAGTGGCGACAGAGCTGCCGCTCGTGATCATCGACGTCCAGCGCGGCGGTCCCGAGCACCGGGCTGCCAACCAAGACCGAGCAGGCCGACTTGCTCCAGGCCGTGTACGGTCGCAACAGCGAAGCGCCGGTCTGCGGTGCTGGCGCCGCGCACACCCGGCGACTGCTTCTACATGGCGCTCGAAGCGGTGCGCATCGCCGTGCAAGTACATGACGCCGGTGATCTTGCTCACCGACGGCTACCTCGCCAACGGCGCCGAGCCGTGGCGCATCCCGAACGTGGAGGAGCTGCCGCCGATCGCCGTCGAATTCCGCACGAGACCGGAGGGATTCCAGCCCTTCTTGCGGGACCCGCGAAACGCTTGTCGCGCCCTTGGGCGATTCCGGGCACGCCGGGCCTCGCTCCACCGCATCGGCGGCCTGGAGAAGGACTTCGACACCGGGCACATCTCGTACGACCCGGACAACCACGAGAAGATGTGCCGGACTGCGCGCGGCGAAGATCGCCAGCATCGCCAACGACGTGCCGGAGCAGAAATCGACCTCGGCGACGAGAGCGGCAAGCTGCTCGTGCTGGGCTGGGGCTCGACCTACGGCGCGATTCGCGAGGCCGTGCGACGCTGTCGCGAGCGCGGGCTCTCGGTCTCCCACGCCCACCTGCGACTACCTGAACCCGTTCCCGAGGAATCTGCGGCGACGCTGCTGCGCCGCTTCGAGCGCGTGCTGATCCCGGAGATGAACCTCGGCCAGCTCGTGCGCAGCTGATCCGCGCGCGAGTACCTGATTCCGGCCGAGAGCTTCCCGAAGATCCAGGGCCAGCCGTTCAAGATCGACGAGATCGAGGAGCGCATTCGCCAGACTGATGGAGAGCTGAACCATGTCGAACGTCGATCGAACCGACCAAGCTCACCAGCAAGGACTTCGAGTCCGACCAGGACGTGCGCTGGTGTCCCGGCTGCGGCGACTACTCGATCCTCGCCAACGTTCAGCGCATGATGCCCGAGCTCGGCATCCGCCGCGAGAACATCGTGTGGGTCAGCGGCATCGGCTGCTCCAGCCGCTTTCCCGTACTACATGAACACCTACGGCTTTCACACCATCCACGGTCGCGCGCCGGCGTTCGCGATGGGCATCAAGCTCGCCAACCCGGAGCTCAGCGTGTGGCTCGTCACCGGCGACGGCGACGGCCTCAGCATCGGCGGCAATCACCTGATGCACACGCTGCGCCGCAACGTGGACGTCAAGATCCTGCTCTTCAACAACCGGATCTACGGCCTCACCAAGGGGCAGTACTCGCCGACGAGCGGGATCGGCAAGGTGACGAAGAGCACGCCCGCCGGCGTCACCCGACGCTCCGGTCGACCCGGCAGTCGTGCGCCATCGGCATGCCGGCGACGTTCGTCGCGCGCACCGTCGACACCGACGCGAAGCACCTCGAACGGAGGTGTTGCTCCGCGCTGCCAAGCACACGGGCACCGCGTTCATCGAGATCTACCAGAACTGCCCGGTCTTCAACGACGCCACATTCGACGGCTTCGCCGCAAGGCCCAATCGCGACGAGCACACAGATTCGTGTCGCGCACGGAGAGCCGCTCTTGTTCGGCACCGAGCAGAAGAAGGGCCTGCGCATCGACCCGCGCACGTTGACGTTGAAGGTCGTGACGCTGGGCGAGGACGGCGTCGACGGAAAAGGACGTGCTCATCCACGACGAGACGAAACGCCGACGTTGGCCTACATGCTCGCGCGCATGCCGTTCCCCGAGTTTCCCGGTGGCGGTTGGCGTGCTCTACGCCGTCGACCGAGCCACCTACGACGGAACGGTTCACCAGCAGACGATCGCCGCCAAGAAAAAGCTCGGGCCACCGAATATCGAGAAGTTGCTCCGAGCCGGAAATACCTGGCAGGTCTGATCAGTACTCGTCGCGGAGATCGACTACCAACGTCGTCGCCGAGGCGAGAGTCCCGGAATCGCCGGTGTGGATCCGGGCCACCATGCGCTCCTGGCCGTTCGGGCAATTGGCGAAGATGGTGACATTGACTTCGCTCGTGGTGCCAAAGCCCCCGATTTCGATTTCGACCGAATTCGTGAGCAGTTTCTTGCTCGACGACGACGCCGCCCATGGCGCTCGGTGCTTGGGCGATGTCGTAGGTGGCGCCCGCCATCGACGCCGAGCCCAGGGTGAGCAGAATGGTTTTCGTGGGTGTGAGAACCGCCGACGACGCGCTGATGGATGCGGCGAAGCCCTCGCACGCCGGGGGCGCCGGCATGGGATCGACGACTCCATAGCCGGAGCTCTTGCCGTCCTTGCATCCGGTCGTCGCTGCGGCTGCGGCTGCCAGGGCCACCAAGCGCCCGAGGCGACGAAGAGTTCGCTCGCGAGGAGCGCCCGTCTCTGCAGGAGGCGGTGCGGGCAGTACCTCGGGCAGGAGCTTCAAGCGTCGTCGGTTCGTCTTCACCAGGCGTCTCCCAGATAAACCGAAGTCGGCGTGCCCTTGGCGATGGGCCCTCCACCCGGCGCCGTGATCGAGATCGAAACGTGCTGCGCGCCGGAGGGGCAGATAGCCGCGATACTGGCACTGACGCCCGTGGAGTTTTTCGGCACCTCGATGACGAGCGTCACGCGGGTCTTGGTCAGCGTCTTCTTCTTCAGCTTGCCGCCCCAGACCTGAGGCGCCTCGCTCGGGACATAGTTTGCGCTTTGCATCCGGGGCGCCGCGAGATCGACCTGGAGCAGCGTGGCGCTCTGCCATTTGGTCTTGGCAGTGACGGTGCTCGCGAGACCCGCGCAGCGTGCTGGCGGCGGCATCGGATCGACGACGGCGTAGCCCGTGGGCTCAGGGGGATCGTCCGGGGGATCCGGATCGACGGGCCTCGGCGTGGCGCTGTCGCGGGGCGGCGGCGTATCGTCCGCCACGCTGCTCCCGGTTTCCGTCGGCTGGGGCACGTTCACGATGGTCGAACCCTGCTCGCGCGGAGCGGGTTTTTCACAGGCGCCCAGGGCTGCACCGGTCGCTGCCATCGCCAACAGGCGATTCATGTGTCCCAGAGTACGTTGGCGCGGCGAACCGCTTGCACGCGACGTCGTCGGCGCTGGCAAGACCTCGGGCAAGAGCTTCTTGTCACGACGGCGGGTCACGCGATACCTCCCGTGGCAAGCCGTGGAGTCTGGAGTGGAGTCGCAACCCGATCGCCGATGTCCGTGAGGGGGCGGCCGCAATCGAGCGCGTCGGTGACCTCTCGAGCGAGAGCCGAGCTTCATGCGAAACGTCGCGTTCGACGGCGCGAAGACTCGGAACCGAGATCCTCCACCAGGCGTTCGTCTTCGGAGGTCGGCTTCGTGCGGACGTGATCGAGGATCCGGGCGAGGCCATCGGCCCCGTCGGTCGCCAGGCGACGGGAGAGCTCCTTGCCCCGCTCGAGCCAGGACTGCTGGAACAGCTCCGGGATGGAAGTGACGAGCGACTTCCATGTCGAAGCGGGTCGCCATGATGCGATTCGAGAGCGCATTTTCGCCGAAATTGCGCGTCGTAGAAACAGCGCATCGAGAGGTCGAACATGCGCTCCACCTCGGGGCTCGCCAGGGCGTAGTCCCACTGCATGTAGTCTCCGCGACAGCGCTCCTCTGCCAGCATGCGCGCCAAGAGCGGCGTGCCAGCGTAGAGCTCCACGCGCCCGAAGTTCGACGGAAACTCGGCGGCCCAGCGGATGAACTCGATGTTCGTCGCCAGAGCTTCCAGCGTGGTGTCCGGATCGAAGATCAGCATGTTGAAGCACGTGTAGAGATCGAGCTCGCGCACGAGCTCGATCGCCTTGCGATTCATCTTCGTGGTGCTCCACCGCTGAAGCGTCGTCAGACCCTGGTCCGTGTCGGTTTCGATCCCGATATACACCCGGATGCAGTTCAGTCGATCGCGGAGGATGCGAAACACCTCCGGGTCGCAGTCGGTGGGACGAGCTTTGACCACCGTGGCAAAGCGCCCGATTCCGCGACGCTCCAGAGCGTCTGCGAGGGCGCTGAAGCGCGCGCGGTTCTTCTTGTGACCGGGAACGAAGAAGTTGTCGTCGTGAAAGACGAAGATGTCGATGCCGCGAGCTCGCTGGAGCTCGACCATTTCGGCGGCCACATCGTCCGGATCGCGCACCCGGTAGCGCTTGCCGGGCAGACTCTGCTCGTGCCAGGCGGCAATGCAGCAGAACGAGCAGTTCGCGTAACAACCACGGCTCGAGACCAAGCGGGGCGATGCCGTGACCGAAGCAACGCGCCGGCTCACCCCGGCGATCGGGGGTCGGTAGCCGCGCGATGTCGGGCAGCCGCGCTTCGCCGGTGGTGCGGGGCTCTCCGCTCTCGTCGCGCACTGCCAGGCCCGGGATCTCGCCCAGAGCTTCGCCTCGCTCGACCGCACGGGCGAGGTCGACGATCGTGACTTCCGCCTCTTGGCGCACGATGGAGTCGAGCTCGGGAAAGTCCCGGAGCAGCGGGAGGCTCTCGAAGGTGGCGAAGTGACCGCCGGCCGTGATGTGACCGCGATATCCGCGCTCCCGGAGAGCGACCGCGAGCGCCAAGAAATCGCTCGCGCGCCACTGGAACGCCAGCGAGAGGCCAACCAGAATCGGCTGTTTTTCGAGAATCGTCTCGATGGCGAGGACGAAATCAGCGTCCTGGTTGAACGGCACGATGTCGGTCGTGTGTCCGTGCTCCGCGAGCGTCGACGCCAGGTAGCGAAGACTGAGGTTCTCTTCGATCTCGGGCCCCACGAATGCGATGTGGCTCATTGTCCCTCCGACGTGAAAGGGCGAACGCCCCTCGCGGTGCTCACCTTACACGGTCTTTCGGCATTCGTGAGCGGCCTGATTCCCGGGGAAACCAGGGCGCGCGCTGGACTCGACCCACGCGGTCTCTTAGATTTGTCGACCTGATGTACCTCTGCCCGGTCTGCACGCGAGTGTATGCGGGGCCCGGTCGTTGCAAAGATGACGGCGCCGAGCTCGAGTCGAGCATCGAATCGGGGAGAGCGCCCCGGAACACGGCAGACGACGACTCGCTGGTGGGTCGAACCGTCGGTTCGTATCGCATCGAGCGTCTGATCGGACGGGGCGGCATGGGCAACGTCTACCTCGGCGTCCAGCCGAACATCGGGAGCCGCGTTGCGGTCAAGGTGCTCACCGGTTCTGCGCGTCCCGGTTCCAAAGAGGTCGAGCGCTTTTTCGCCGAGGCGCGCGCCGTGAACTTCATCCGTCACGACGGGCTCGTCAACGTGATCGATCTGGCGCACCTCGCCGATGGGCGTCCGTACATCGTGATGGAGTACCTCGAGGGATCGCCGCTGTCGGCGTACATCGCGGCGGGCCCGCTGCCCCTCGGGACTTTGATCGAGATCATGGTGGCCGTGCTCGATGCACTCGCGGCCGCTCACGCCACGGGCATCATCCATCGGGATCTCAAGCCCGACAATGTGTTCGTGACGACGACCGGGCGCACGAAGGTGCTCGACTTCGGAATCGCGAAGCTCAAGCCGGAGCTGGCGGGCGTCACTCCTCAGACCCACACGGGTGCGCTGCTCGGCACACCGCACTACATGTCCCCCGAGCAAGCGCGGGGACTCAGCGCCGATCACCGCTCGGACATCTACCAAGTGGGCGTGATGCTGTTCGAGGCGGTGACGGGCAGGCGGCTATTCGAGGCCGATGCCCTCTACAATCTTCTCCATCAACACATCGCCGTTGCGCCACCGTCCGCGAGCTCCTTGCGAGGGGATGTCCCTCCGTCCCTCGACGCGATCATCGCTCGGTGTCTCGAAAAGGATCCCGAGCGGCGCTTCCAGAGCGCTGCCGAGCTCGCCCAGGCTCTGATGGACGTGTCGCGGTTCTTGCCCGAGCCGAGCTTCGTTCCGATTTCTCCCGCTCCTCACCGCCAAGCCTCTCTCCGACCCGCTGCCGGTCTGGCCGCGACCGCAGGACCCATCCCACCAACCCTCGTCCCGGCGCAGACGCTCGTGGCCACGGCCGTCTCACCGCCGAAGAAGCAAACGTCTGTCGCGGTGCCGCTGCTCGCCGTGGGCGGTATCGTCGCCGTGCTCGCCATCCTCGGCAGCGTGGCGCTGCTGGTCCTTTGGCAAGTCCGCGACGAGCCCAAGCGTAGCGCGGTTCGTGGCAACGATGGCGAGATCGACGACCCGCCGCCCGATCGCGATTACGACCCCAAGTCGTTCGACGCGCTGGCTTTTTTGCCCAAGGCCCGGCGCGCCGCGAAGAAAGAGTACTCGGACGCCGAGCTCATCCAGATCGTCATCAATGGTGTCGGCCCCGACGGAAGGAGCCGGCTCGCAAACGGCAAGTTCACCACCTACGTGTTTCGTTCTCCTTCGCACTCACCGAAGACCAGGGATCGGCAGCAAGTGATCTTCGACGAATGCGTGGTTCAAGTCATCGTCACACCGTCGACGGTAACCACGATGCTCGCCCAGGGAAACTGCGCGGCGCGACCCCTTCCCAAACCTCATTGTACGATGCGCCAGGTAACGCACCGCGCCGGGCTCAACGGGAACATGGAAGCGATCGTATCGTTCGTCCCAGTCGGGCTCGAAGCCGGCTGGCAGGTGTTGGTGGGGTCGGACGCCCAGCAGTTCGTCGACGACTGCTGAGCTCAACGTCGACGCGAGCGTCCCGCTTCTCGTTCCAGGATCGGCGAGAAGAAGTTGTCTTTCTTGACGTACTCGTCGGGAGTGAACGCGAACTTGTAGCTCGGCGCTGCGCGTTGATTGCAATCCGTCCGCTCGCAGAAGCGGCAGGTCACGCCCACCGGCACAGCGATCTTCACCGCACGCTCGGGAGCCCATCGCGGCTGATCATCGGCGTAGGCCAGATGACGAGAGTCCTCGGCGCGGGTGCCGAGACCGATGGAGTACACCGTGCCCTTGACCAGCGAGCCTGCGGACGGGATGGCCCACGATTTTGGCGAAGCAGAAATAGGCGGTGTGGTCCGGCATCACGCTGTACTGCTTGCGCGATGCTGCTGGGCGTGAGAAACGCGGTGTGCGCCGCCCACTTGGGACACGACCCGAGCCCCACTGGAAACACCAGATCCGGTGCCTGAGTAGCGCTTGGAAATGTTGCCGGCAACGTCGACGCGGAGAAAGTGCATCGGCACTCCCCGCCGCCGCGGATCCGCGAGGTTCGTCAGACGATGAGCGGCGGCCTCGTAGCTCATCTCGAACAGATCGGCGAGCCGCTCCACGTCGTAGCGGGTGGCCTGGGCGTCCCGGAAAAAGTCGCCGTAGGGCATGAGCAGGGCCCCGGCGAAATAGTTGGCGAGATGCACTTTCACGAGCTTGGGCGTCTCGGCGTGGCGTGGCTCGAAGGACGAAACCACGGCCTCGTCAGATCTTCTTTTCGTCGAGAAGCCGGAGCCCGATCACGTGGGCCAGATCGAACTTGCGGCGCGATTCGCTGAGCTCGCTCGAAAGCTCCAGGGTTGCGGCGTCGGGATCGTAGCGCCGCACCACGCTGGTCTCGTGTCGGCTCGGAGGCTGAACCGAGACGCGAACACCCATCCCTTCGAGCGCGGAAACCAGTTGATCACTCACGACCCTGCGGTCGAGGGAGAGATCGCGCCGAAGCGCGTCGACCGCTTCCTCGAGCACCGCGAAGTAGTTGTGATGCGATTGGACGAAGTCGGCGACTTCGTCGAGGGGCGAGTAGTCGAGACGCCATCCAGTGCCAGGTAGAGCTTGCGCCTTGCGGCCTGACTCCTCGCGAGACAGGCGCCGAAGGACGTTGTCGAGCTCGATGCGAGCGTTCTTGTACAGGTTGAAAAGCGCCGCGATCGTCGTTGCCGCGCGGGGCTCCGCGCTGAGCGAAGTCAGCGCCGCGCGATCGAGATCGAGAGAACGGAGCAAAGGCTCATCGAGTAGCTGGGCTAAGTTGGCTTCCGGTGGTCGCTCCCCCACGCTGGAGATGAACGGTTCGGGATCGACCTCGAGCAGCTCGAGGGCTTTCCAGAGCACAGGCAGCTGCACCGTGCGCCGGCCCTTCTCGATCAGGTTGAGGTAGGCCGGAGAGATCGCGAGGCGGCGCGCAAGATCCGCCTGGGTGTGTCCGCGCTCGAGGCGAAGCTCTCGCAGGCGGCGCCCAACACTGAGATTGAGATCCGAGTCGTGGCTGGCCATCGTTGACAGAGAAGTTTACAAGTCAATGAGTGTTAATTTCCTGTAAATACATTTTCACCGCAAAAAGTGCGGAAATACCGCGCATACTTGGTTGACACGTTGGGTCCAACTGCTTACAACACAATGCGTCACTCACGTTTTGTAAACGAGGAGGAGCTCATGGCAGGGATTCGTAAGGTCGCCATCGTTGGCTCGGGATTGATGGGGACGGGCATCGCGCAAGCGTGCGTGGTCGCTGGCATTCCCACACTGCTCGTGAAGGCAACGCCGGGAGATCCAGGAGCCGCACGGCGCCGGATCCAGTCGTCCCTCGATCGCGCCGTGAAGAAAGAGAAGCTCAGCGCTGAAGCACGTGACCAAGCGCTGTGCCTCCTGGAAACCAGCTCTGAATTTTCCCAGCTCCGGGACGCCGATCTCGTCATCGAGTCGACCGCCGAGAGCCTGCCGGCAAAGCACGACATCTTGGCGCGCATCTGCGCGAACGTGCGCCCAGACGCGATCGTGGCGTCCAACACGTCCTCGCTTCGTCTCTCGACGCTGGCGGAAACCGTCGTGCGCCCCGAACGCTTCCTGGGCATGCACTTCTTCAGCCCCGCCAACGTCATGAAGCTGGTCGAGCTCGGAAAGATCGAGCAAACGGCTTCGACCGCGATGGCCCGGGTCCGGGAGCTCGTGGGAAAGATCGGCAAGGTACCGGTCGAGCTCGGCGATCATCCGGGCTATCTCGTCAACCGTCTGCTGGTGCCCTACATCTTGCACGCCATCGAGACGTTGGAACACGGCGTGGCCGGGCCCGAAGCGATCGATACTGCGATGAAGCTCGGCTGCGGCCATCCCCTCGGCCCCCTCGCGCTCGCCGATCTGATCGGGCTCGACGTGGTCTTCGCGATGTCCCGAAGCCTGTATCAGGAGCTGTCCGATCCCCGTTATCGCTGCCCGTCGCTCTTGCGCCGCCTGGTGATGGGCGGAAGCCTGGGCAAGAAGACCGGCCTCGGCTTCTACCGCTATTCCGAGGGTGCCCCGCTGGCCAATGGCGCCATCTTCGACTTCAGCCGGCCCCACACCTCGGCCCAGGCTCCCGCGGCCTGAGACGAGCCCCCACGCTTTCTGGCTTGGCCAAGCCCCCGAGGCGAGCTAAAGAGCGCGGGCCATGGGCACACCTCAAGACCCGCGCACGCGCCGCAAGCAGCGCAAGCGTCGCGCCAAGAAGAACCTCGAGTGGGAGCTTCGACGCGCCCAAGAGAACGCCGAAGCCGCCAAGCCGAAAGCTCCGCCGAAAACCGCTACCTGAGCGCCTTCACGCTTTCTCTGCGATGAGGACCGCTTCGACGGCGGAGGCTCCCGCGACAACGGAGTCCCGCAGGCGCTTCTCCAACGCTCTCGGACCGCCCCGCGCCTCGACGCCCATTTCCCCATAGCGCTGGGTGAACAGCCGCAGCGCCCAGCGCCCTGCTTTGTCCAGACGGCGTTCTCGAACGAGCCCTGTCGATTCGAGCTCTGCAAGGTGCTCTTCGATGCTCGACAGAAGCTCGGCGATCCCCCTGCCCTTGGTCGCACTCGTCTTGTGCACTGTGGGCACGTGGCGGTGTCCGCGAACTTCGGAGGTCACGTTGAGGGCAGCGCTGAGCTCGGCGCTCGCACGCTCCGCAACGGCGCCGAGATCCGCCTTGTTGACCGCCAGGATGTCGGGAATTTCCAGGATCCCCGCCTTGATGAACTGCAGGACGTCGCCGGATGCGGGCTGGATCACCAGCACCACGGTGTCGGCCACGTGCTCGATATCGGTCTCGCTCTGACCCACGCCGGTGGTCTCGATGAAGACGAGGTCGAAGGCGGAGCCGAGGACTTCGACCGCCGCGCCGGCTGCACGCGCCAGCCCACCGAGCTGTCCGCCCGACGCCATGGAACGCACGAACACCGACGTGTCCTCGGCGTCGGTTTCGATACGAGCGCGATCGCCGAGCAGGGCGCCGCCGCTGTGAGGGCTCGACGGATCCACCGCGAGAACCCCCACCGACCGTCCTCGACTCCGCGCCTCCCTCACCAGGGCCGAGAGCAGGGAGCTTTTCCCGACGCCGGGGGGACCGGTGATCCCGACGCGGTGACAGCTCGCGCCTCGCCCGGACTTCGCGAGCTCACGCAACAGGGCAACGATCCGAGGCTCCGAGGAAGAACGGCGATCTTCTACCAGCGAGATGGCTTTGGCCACGGCGCTCGGTTCGCGACGGAGCACCCGCGCCGCGAGATCGGCATCGTCCGTCTCGCTCACGGATGAGCCCCTTCGACCAGCTCGAGGAGGTCGTTCAGAATGCTGGTTATCGCAAAATCCTTGGGCGTGTAGACGGCTCGCACCCCCACCTGGCGCAGAGCTTCGGCGTCGCGGTCCGGGATGATGCCCCCGACGACCACCGGCACGCCCTCGAGCCCGCGGGTCTTCATCTCGGAGATCACCTCGCTCACCAGCGCCAGGTGCGCTCCGCTCAGGATGCTGAGCCCCACCAAGTGAACCCCCTCGTCCGCAGCCGTTCTCGCGATCTCTTTCGGCGTGGAACGAATGCCTGGATAGACGACCTCGAAACCTGCATCCCGCGCCCGGAGCGCGATCTGCTCGGCGCCGTTCGAATGCCCATCGAGCCCTGGCTTACCCACCAAGAGCTTCGGTCGCCGCCCCATGCGCTGGGTGATCGCTTCGACGCGATCTCGGAGCTCCACGGAGCCGGTAATCTCGGGCGCGTGGGTCCCCGCAACGCCGGTTGGCGCTCGGTAGTCTCCGAACACCTCGGTCAGCGCTTTGCCCCACTCGCCTGTGGTGACCCCTGCCTTGGCGGCTTCGATCGAGAGCTCCACCAGGTTTTCGGTCCCCCGTGCTCCCTTGTCCAATGCCCCGAGGGCGCGACGACATCGATCGGCGTCCCGAGACTTTCTCCAGCGATTCAGGCCTTCGACCTGCTCGCGTTCGGCATCAGGATCGACCTCGAGGATCGCAGACGCTCCGCCGTCGGAGACGAGAGGGCTCTCGGCGCTTTCGGTGTACGCGTTGACACCCACGACCGTCTGGGCGCCGCTCTCGATGGCAGCCACCCGCGCGGCATTCGACGCGACCAAGCGCTGCTTGATGAACCCGCTTTCGACCGCGGCGATGGCCCCGCCGCGCTCGATCACCGCTTCGACTTCTGCCCAAGCGGCGTCGGCGATTCGGCGAGTGCGCTCGGCGATGACGGGCGAGCCGTCGAAGATGTCCCCGTATTCGAGCAGATCGCTCTCGAACGCGAGAATTTGCTGGGCGCGAAGCGAAAGCTGCTGGTCGCAGGGTCGAGGAAGACCGAGGGCCTCGTTCCAGGCGGGAAGTTGAACCGCGCGTGCCCGTGCGCGCTTGGACAGCGTGACGCCGAGCATCTCGAGCGCGATGCGCGTGATGTTGTTTTCGGGTTGTGCTTCGGTGAGACCGAGGGAGTTCACTTGCACGCCATAGCGGAAGCGCCGAAGCTTTTCGCTCTTCACGTCGTAGCGCTCCTTGCCGACGCGATCCCATAGCTCGGTGAATGCGCGGAGCTTGCAGGCTTCTTCCACGAAGCGAATGCCGGAGTTCACGAAGAACGAGATGCGCCCGAAGACTCGAGCGAGCTCGTCGGAGGCAAGCCCCCGTTCGCGAACCGCGTCCAGGACGGCGATTGCCGTCGCGAGGGCGTATGCGATTTCCTGCTCCGGCGTCGCACCTGCCTCTTGCAAGTGGTAGCTCGAAACGTTGATGGGATTGAAATCCGGAGCGTGCTGGACGGTGTAGAGGATCGTATCGACCGTGAGCCGCAGGGACGGCGACGGGGGAAATACGTAGGTGCCGCGAGACAAGTACTCCTTGACGATGTCGTTCTGGGTCGTGCCCCGGAGGCGCGCGGATTCGACTCCGCGTTCGTTCGCCACCGCCACATACAGCGCGAGGAGCCATGCTGCGGTGGCATTGATCGTCATCGAAGTGTTCATCTGGCCGAGGTCGATTCCCTCGAACAAAGCGCGCATGTCCCCCAAATGCCCAATCGGGACACCTGTCCGCCCCACCTCACCGCGAGCGAGAGGATGGTCTGCGTCGTATCCGGTCTGGGTCGGCAAATCGAAGGCGACGCTGAGTCCGGTCTGACCCCGAGACAGATTTTCGCGATAGAGCGCGTTCGATCGCGCCGCCGTCGAGTGGCCGGAGTAGGTGCGCATGATCCACGGCGGATCCTTCGGAGCCATTTCCGCCGAATCGTGCGACGGCGTGGCCGCGCGAGCAAGCGCTATACTCCCTCTGTCTGCCAGAGCCATGAGCCACGACGATCCGTACCGCAGCGGGCGCCCGCCGCCCTCGATGAAAAGCTCCGGTCGCTTTCGCTGCCCCGGATGCCTCACCAACGTCGACGACTCCCTGAGACACTGTCCCAAGTGCAGCGCGCCCATCGCGACCGTTCGCTGTGGTGCTTGCTACCACATGAACGTCCCGGACTTTGCCCTATGCTCGGCGTGCGGACGGGAGCTCGGGCTCGAGCCTCTGGGCGAGCCGGACGATCTTTCGTGTCCCGATTGCAAGATCCCGTTTCAGGGGTTCGCGGGAGGACCGGGCATGCTGCATGACTGCACGTCGTGCGGCGGGCAGTTCGTCGAGCACGCGCTATTGGAAGATCTGTTGCGCGAGCGCGAGCTGTATGGCGCGGCTCCCCGACGCCCTCCCCGGCAAAACCCTCTCGAAGCCGCCGTGCGTTACGTTGCCTGCCCGGTCTGTAACGACATCATGAACCGCAACAACTTCGGGCGATCGAGCGGCGTCATCGTCGACGTGTGCAAGAAGCACGGCGTCTGGTTCGATCGCGGAGAGCTTCCGCGGGTTCTGGCTTTCGTGGAAGGCGGAGGTCTCGATTTGCTCCGCCGCCGCGAGGCCGAGGAGAGTGCCGCGAAGGCGCGCTCCGCCCGCGTGAGTGAAGTGGAACGAAGCCTCGAGGCGCTGCGCGTTCCGAGCCAGTTCGACTCTCGTTACCGGTCGGGAGAAACCGCGATGGCGAGCTTGTCCTTGCTCGGCATCATTGCCGACCTCCTGGATTGATCAGCAATTGTCGGGGACGAAGAGCGGGTCTCCATCCTCGGTCGTCACCGTCCAGGAGCCAGTGGGGCCGTAGACGAGCGTTATCCCTTTGCCCTTCACTCCGGCTTTCTGGAGCACGCTCTTCACCGAGCAGCGCGGGGACGGAACGGGGGAAACCATGCAGCTGCCCATCGGGGGAACGGTCACCTCCGGCGCTCCTCCAGCCAACGTGACCCACACCGAGCACTCCCCCATGAATTCGCCGTTCGCGGCTTTGGGAGAAACGAAGGCGTATACAACGGTGCGACCATCCGTCAGATCCGTCTTGCCGTCCGCGGTCGGTGAATCGATCGTGATCGTCGAAAGCGCCGCATCCGCAAACTCTTTCTTGGCGAGCTCGCGCGCTTTCGGCAGAAACGCGACGGGGTCCACCGTCCTCAGATTGATGACCCCCCCCGAGGGTGGGCCGTTCGACCCAGCACGCGGCGCCCCCCTCGCTCCCGACACGGGTGTGTTCACGATGGTGATCGTGTCGTTGTCCCCAAAAACCACGAGCGCGATGACCGCGCTCATCAAGCCCACCCCGCCCAGAGCAACGAGACTGAGCACGATCCAGGGCACGATGGAACGCTTGGGGCGATGCGCGGAGAGCTCGGTTCGTCCGGCGGTCAGCGTTGCGGAATACCCGGGTGCGGTGAGACCCCCGGCCGACCCGGCCAGCATCGGACGGGGAAGGCTCGAAGGTTGCCCCGTCAACGTGACGAAGCTCGTGTTGGGGAGAAACTGAGCCGTCTCTCGAAGCGCGTGGGCGAGCTCGTCGACGCTCTGGAAACGAGCGGCGGGATCTTTTTCGAGAGCGCGCAAGAGCACGGCTTCGAATGCGGCGGGAACATCCGGCCGGATGTCCCGGGGGCGCGGCGGGAGCGCTTCGATGTTCTGCCTGAGCTGATCGAACAGATTGTCCGCTTCGAACGGGCGTCGTCCGGTCGCTCCCTCGAACAGAATGATTCCCAGAGAATACAGGTCCGAACGATGGTCGATGGGCTGACCCCGCGCTTGCTCTGGTGACATGTAAAACGGCGTGCCGAGCAGAGCACCGGTGCGCGTCGCGTCCGACAGCCCACCGATTTCCGGCCGGAGCTTCGCGATCCCGAAATCGAGAAGCTTCGTTCGACCAATGGCCGTGACGAAGATGTTGTCCGGCTTGAGATCCCGATGGGTGATGCCGTGGGAGTGGGCCGCCGACAGAGCGTCGGTGACTCCGAACATGAGTTGCAAAAATCCCCCGAGCGGCATCGGATGATACTGCTTCAGCACGCCAGAGAGCGGCGCGCCCTCGAGGTACTCCATGATGATGTACGGCCGACCGTCGGGCAGGCGAGAGAGATCCAGCACGCTGACGATGCCTTCGTGTCGAATCACGTTCACAGCGCGTGCCTCGGCGAAGAAGCGCTCGACCAACCCGGGGGCGCGAGCGGCATCCGTGCTGAGAACCTTGATGGCCACGCGGCTTCCGATCTCCGGATGCACGCCGCGATAGACCTCGCCCATCCCACCTTGACCGATCAGAGTCGCGACCCGATAGCTACCCACGCTCTGCCCGAGCAGCGGACAGAACGCGTTGTCGTTCAGCGACGCGCCGTCTTCCGTGCAATGACCGGGCGCTTCGTACGAGCGGGCGCACTCCGGGCAGACGAACGACACGCAGCTAGGGTAGCAGACCTCAATGATAGGTGGCGCCGAAGAGCACGCTCGGCGCCCACAGGCTCAGGGTCGATTTCACGTTGGTATCGCTGCCCTCGACCTTGTCGCGATAGGTGGCGATACGGAAAACTGGTCCCATGCTCCATTGCTCGCCGATCCAAAATTCATAGCCACCACCCAGCACCGCTCCAAAGCCCGCGCCGGAGGCAGCCTCCTGTTGGTCCTTTTTCTGTATGTAGATGGCTGACAGAAGCAGTCCGAGCTCGGCGTGCGCGCCGCCGTGGGGATCGAAGTAGTAATCGATGAACGGACCCAACCCCGAAACGTGGTGCGTGCCGACATCAACGTCCGGACCGGTGTCGCTCGAGTAGGTCGGGGACGGAACGACCATCGAGTAGGAGCCGACACCGAGCACGAGGCCGGGGGCGAGCGTGCCGCCGATGGCAAGCTCAGTCGAGACGGCGAAACCTTTCACGTCCGCCTTGACGTTCGCGTCGTCGAGCTCGTTCTTCCCAAAGGCGTAGCCCGGACCGATCCCCAAGCGGAGATAGAGTCCGTCGTGAGTTCGGACTTCCGACTCTTCCTGGGCCCCCGCGGTGCCTGCGAGAAGAGCGCAAATCCCATCAATAGTCCGGCAATCACGCGTCGTCGCATGGCGGGTTTTTAGCACGGTCCCCGCCACGCAGGGCAGACGGCTATGGTGGGTCCACATGCTTTTTCGGTTCGTGCTCGCCACCTTGCTGGTCACGAGCTGCACTCCAGCCCACGCGCCACCCTGCGTAAGCGCAGCGTCTTCGAGCGTCTCCCGTTCCGTCACGCCTCCGCACGAGATCGTCTCCCGCGTGAAGGGCGAACGGCTCGTCTACGTGTTCCGGGCGTCGCGATTTTCGAATCTTCTGTATCAAGTCGACTGCCTGGCTGGCGTGATTCAATGCTCGAAGCAAGCGTTCACCGAGCTCTGGCAGAGAGAGCTCGGCGGCATCACGAGGGACGACGAGCGGGCGCTCGGCGAGTGGAAGACGCTTCGGTACACTTACAGCGGGCGCATCGAAAAAGCGGCCGAGCAAGAAGCGAGTCCTGGTCTTCCTCTCCCGCGCTCCCGCCGACAGATCGAATCGCGCATCCGGATCGCCGGCCACTCGGCGTCCGACCGAGCGCGATACTCGGAAAACCTGGCGATCCTCGTCGACCCGCCGGATGTCGAGCGAGAAAACCAGAATCCTCGAGCGCTTCTCGCCGCGCTTCGACGCGTACTGGAAGAAGAACGAGACCCGAACGCGCCAGGCGGCCGCGGGTTTTTCCCGGGTCCTCGGAGGTCACGAGCTCGGAGCTCTCGTGGCTCGAATCGCTCGTTTCTATCGCGCCGATCTCCCGGTCGGGACCGAGATCGTGTTCGATCTCATGGCTCGACCCGAGCACGAGTCCGCCACCCACGCCGAGCAACTCGGCGAGCGGGCGCTGATCGAAGTACTCCCGAACGAGCGCCCCGAGCATCGACTCGATGTCGTGCTCCACGAGCTCTTTCACTACTTTTTCGCCTCGGCCAAAGAGGAGGATCTGGCTCGGCTGGTCAAACGCTTCACCGACTCGAAGTCTCCCCTCGCCTACCCGGCCTACGGGATCCTGGACGAAGTCCTGGCCGCTACATTCGGCAACGCGATGGTTCTTCGGCTGCTCGATCGGAAGAAATTCGACGAGCGCATGGCGAAGAAACAGGGATTTTACGACGACGAGTTCATCGACCCAGCGACCAAGGCGCTGCTCGAGCCCCTCGATTCCGCCCTTGGGACCTCGCGCACGCTCTACGATCCGGAGTTTTTCGAAACGTACCTCGCCGCGGTCAGTCGCGCGTTTCCGAGCGGTATGCCACCGCGAGCGTATTGTCGACCGTACGTCGCAGCGTACGAGCCCGAGCTCGAAGACGCGTATCGGAAGTTCGACGAGATCGCGCACTCGGGCCGAGTCGTGAGCACGAGCAGCATGACAAAGAAGGAAGACGAGGCGCTGTTTTCCGATCGGCCTCTCTGGACGCACGTGTATTTCGTGCAGTCCACCCACGTCGCGTCGAACCACGCATGAACCCGGGGCGTAGCTGCCAAGGTCGTCGCTGACGTCGAGAAGCACGCCCAGGGCGAGGTGCCCTTCGTGTACTTCGCTCCGCGCCAAGAGGGTGGCGGGACGTTCCTGTTCGTCGCTCGCGATCCGTTCGGGATGCAGTCGCTGGTGGCGGGCTTTGCCACGCTCGAGACGCTGAAGCCGGGGATCATCACCGAGGAAACGAAGCCGTAGCGCTCAATTTCTCGGGCAGCGACGAGGGCTCGGTAGCTCTGCTTTGGTTCGGGCTTTGGTCTTCCTCGCGAGATCATCCACGTTCGTGACGAGCGCCGTGAACAGCTCTTGGTTCTTGCGGCGCGCTTCCGCACATCCCGTCACCGACGGCGTGATGGGGGTGTTCATGTCGATCTCCTCCACACAAACCTTGTCGAGAGTCTCGGAGATCCGGCGTGCGGAGCTCCGCACGTCTTTCAAGAGCACCTCGGTCTCCTCGTCTTCGTCCGGCGCGATTGCGACGAGGAGCTTGCTGGCCTCGAGCGCGGCTCTGCCCTCGCGGGCGGCATTGCGAGTCATGCACTCGCGATAGCAACCACCGGACTCCTTGTTTTCATCGAGGAGACACAGGAGCCGGACGGGCTCGGTCAGAGCCCTGGCGAGGGGTCCGGCCTTCTCTTTGTCCGGAGTACACGAACCGAGCACGGCGAAAGACAACGCGAACGTGAGAGCGAGCACGCTGGTTTGCACGGCTCAGCGTACCTTGCGCTCACAGGTGGCGGAAGTACGAGTCTGCCGTCTCTCTGCTACTCTAGTCGGCGACCATGAGCTTCGTATGCCCGGAATGTGGTGCGATGGAGAACGGGCCCGGTGTGTGCTCCGTCGACCGCAGCGTTCTTGCCGACGGCAGCGGGGATCCGCTCCTCGGCCAGAGCATCGGCAGCTACCGCATCGCCCGGATGATCGGGCGCGGCGGGATGGGTGAGGTGTACCGCGCGGTGAATCCTGCAATTCGGAGCTCCGTTGCGATCAAGGTGCTCTCGTACGAATGCGCGGCGCGTCCGGCGGTCGTCGAGCGCTTCTTCGCGGAAGCCCGTGCGGCGAATCTGATCCATCACGAAAACATCGTCAACGTTCTGGATCTCGCGGTGCTCTCGGATCGCAGACCTTGCATCGTGATGGAATATCTGGAGGGGAGCTCCCTCTCGGCGTTGATCGCCAGCCACGGTCCACTGCCCCTCGGCTGGCTGGCGCGCCTCGTCGGCGAGGTGCTGTCCGCTCTGGCGAGCGCTCACGATCACGGTATCGTTCATCGCGATCTCAAGCCCGACAACATCTGGGTGACACCGGCGGGTCACGCCAAGATCCTGGATTTCGGTGTCGCGAAGTTGCGCGTCGACAGTGAATCTCAAGTTTCCGCCACGCGTTCGGGTGCGATCCTGGGAACTCCCCACTACATGTCCCCCGAGCAGGCTCTGGGTCGCCCGGCGGATCCCCGAAGCGACATCTATTCTTTGGGGATGGTCCTCCACGAAGGCATCACCGGTCAGCGACCGTTCGACGCTCAATCGATGTTCGAGCTTCTCCGGATGCAGATCGAGCGACTGCCGGATCCGCCGTCCAGTCGCCGAAGCGGCGTCCCCCCCGCGTACGAGCAGTGCGTGCTTCGAGCGCTGCACAAGGACCCGGCAATGCGCTTCCAGAGCGCGCCCGAATTCCAGGCTCAGCTAGAGCATGCAGCGAGCTTCCTGCCCGTCGCGACCTTCACGCCGCCGCCCATGACCCAGGTGATGAGCGGTCCGAGGCTCGGGTACGGGCCTTCGCCCGCGATGCACCATCAGTTTCAACCTCCGACTCCGCCACCCGTCGGCACCCTGAACGCAATGAGTCAGAGCGTGCTCTTTCCTACAGCTCCTCCCCGAGACAGCGGCGACCCTGGCTCGATGTTTCGCTGGGCGGTCCTCGGAACGTTTGCGTTTCTCGCCCTCGGGGCGATGGCAACCGTGGCCGTGGTGCTCGTCGTCTTCTCCTCCCGCGGTAAGTCGGTGAGCGTCGAGTTGCCCGCGCGTCCGGGATCGGTCGCCGATCCGGCCAGCGACATCGACGCTGACGCGGGCTCGTCGGCGTCGGTCCCTGCCACCCCGCAAAGTCGCGTCATCGATGTAACCGCGAGCATCGAGGAAGCCCAAAAGCTCGCACGACAGACTTCCCCGGACGCGGAGCTTTCCCGCATCGACGCCTACGGCGTGGACCGCACGGGCAAAGTGGATCTCGGCGGCGGTCGCGGCGGCGGCCCGTTTCCGAGCTCCGTCCAGTACGTCTTCCGCTCGGCGATCGGCGTACAAAAGGCCAAAGAAAATCCCCAGGACAAGCTTGGAGGGTTTTGCATGATCCGCGTGCACTTCGAAAAGGAAGGCACCCACGTCTATTCGTCCGCCATCATGTGCGACAGCCTCGAGACCGTGCGCCGCCCCCGGTGCAGCGCCCAACAAATCTGGCAGCGCGCTCTCGAACGGGGAGTTTCCGCGACCTCAGCCAACGCGAGCCTGGGCTACCGCGCAAAGATGTTCGGCAAACAGCCCGCGTGGTTCGTCACGATTGGCAAGTACAACGAGTGGATCGACGACAGCTGCTGAGCGCCGGATGGTACTCAGTCACCGCCCCCGCCCGCGCCTGCCCACGCACTCCCATTCCAGCGCACGCTGACCGGCTTTCCGCTCGCCGGAAGCGAGAGCGTCACTCGCGAAAGCGACGGCGGGCGCGTGAGATCGCCGGAGGGCACGAGCGCGTCGACGTCGATCTTCATCGGTCGCGCGGGGGAGAGCTCCTCTGGGCGCGAAACGGAGAGCTCGACCTCCGCGTCGCCCGGCTCGAACGCGAGGGCGTAGAGCCCCATGGTCGCCGCGGTGATTTCGACGGGGATCTCTTCCTTTTGGCCGCGCTGAGTGCGAACCAGCTTCGCGGAGAGTGCGGGTGCGCCGGCCGGACCGCGGAGGAGCACGACGACGCGGCGCTCCGCACGCGGGATTTCCAGAGCTGCGAACGTGAGCGCTTCGCTCTCCCCCTTGCCGAGGCCGCTCGCGGAGCGTGCCTCGGAGAGCAAGCTCGACGCGACGTGACCAGCGAGCTCGCCGGCCTGGGGATTGCCGAGCCGGCCGCCGGTCTCGACCACGCGAGTGAGCAATCGGCGCGCGATGTCGAGGCGTCCCGCTCCGGCGTGCGCCAGAGCGAGGCGAATGGTCGCAGCGGGATCGGCGGGGCTCAGCTCGTCGAGGGCGGAGTACGTCGCAACGGCATCGTCGAACCAACCCTCGTTGCGAAGACGGTCGCCGAGAAACGCTCGCGCCCAGGGATCGGCCGGGGCGCGTTCCGCCAGCTCCCCGAAGGTGCGCCGCGCGTCATCTTCGTCGCCGATGCGTCGAAGCGCCGAAGCCATGTCGGCAAGAAGCTCGGCCGGCGCAAACGGATCGAGTCGAACCCGCCGCGCTTCTTCCCGAAGCTCCTCTTTCTTCCCGAGGGACTCGAGGAGCGCGACGAGTCGGCTTCGCAAAAACCCATCGTGGGGCGCAATGCCGAGGAACCGACGAACCAGCGCGAGCCGCTCGCCGTCGTCGTGAGCCGCTTTGTAGCGCCGATTGAATGCGCCACGCGGATAGTTTTCTTCGCCAAGAAGCTGAGTCTTCACGGCGCCGAGCTCGGCCGCGGTGGTCGCTCGTCGCACGGCTTCGCGTCGCATGAACGCCGCAGCCTCGGTCTCTCCAGCCAGATCGAGATCGCTGGCCACGCTGACCCGCGCCGAACCATCCCGGACCACCAACAAGGCCAGCTCGAGGAGCGCGCGCCGGCTCTGCCAGTCGTTGAGCTCACAGCTCTGCTTGGCCGCCACGTACACGTCGATGGGCTTTTCGCTGTCGAGCCTTGCACGCCATACCCCGCGCCTCAGTGGGAGCGGGAGGCCGGAGAGCGCCGAGCAACGCGCACCACCGAGTACGCGCTTGGTGACCGGGATCGGAAGCTCGCGTTCGACTCGGATCTTCGTCGTGAGGCCGCTGGCGGGATACACCATCCCGCCGAGAGCAACCTCCATGCAGCGATCCAGCGCGGCATCTTCGGCCTGGGGCGTCGTGCCATGGACGCGGACATCGTGAGCCCCGCCGTCGCCGTCGACGGACAGGACGACGTTCAGGTTGCCGCCGAGATCGGGGCGCAGCGCGGCACGTGAATCCCGGCAAGCGCGAAGCGACGGCAACCCGACGTTGATCAGTCGCTCCGCCGCCTCCCGTACGGCCTGCTCGAGCGCGCGATCGTCGCCGGTCGCGTCCACGCCGCCGGTAAACGGAACGCTCACCAGCGCGCCCAGCGCATGCTCCGTGCCGCCACCGAATGCGGTCCCTGGATCGAACATCGAGTCCACGTCCCCGACGGCAACGTCGAGCTGACGGCATTCGAGGACGCTTCCGACGTAGCTCTTCCCACCGTTGACCAGCAAACCGGTCCATGGCGTGAGCAGTCCCGCGCGGAGAGCGACATCCGTGGCGGTTTCGCGACCCCGCCCGGCGAGAACGACATCATTCACGCGAGCATCGGCCCAGCGGCGACGAAGGTCGTCCGGGCGCGGTGCCGGGATCTTCGACACCATGCGCATTTCCTCGTGAGGTCCGCTCTTGTCCGTCCAGCGTAGAGTGACCTGGTAGGGAGTCGAGCCCCGCACGCGTCCCACTGCCTCGACGGTATTGCCCGCGAGCGCGGAGTGAGCGCTTCGCGGATAGACCTGCTCCACTCCTGGCCCGAGCACGATTTCGACGTTGGAAAACGCGGGGCGAAGGGCTTCGGAAACGAGTGCCGTCGCGACCGCGGAGGCGTCGCTCCCGTCGACCACGGAATACAGCGGGCCACTTCCACGAGTGAGGGCCGACAGCGCCCGCGCGTGAGCAAGCGGGCCGATCGCGATCGCCCCGAGGCGCGGTTTTCCACCGCTTCGCCGGGCGAGTCGCGCATCGATGCTCTTCACGTCGGGATCGCCCATCGTCGGCCAGCCGTCGCCCACGTACACGACGATTCCTCCGGGTGTGTCGGCCGGAAGCGCGTCCGCCGCTGCCTCGAACGCCCGACCGAGATCCGTTGCGCCACCCGGTGTGATCTTGCCGAGCGCGTCCAGGATCGCGCTGCGACGTGCGTCGTCCAGAGGGCCAATCTCCCCGGGGCCGATCGGGCGCACGCGTTGATCTGCCGCCAGGACGATCACCCGATCTCGCTGTCCCATGGTATCGAGGAGCGCGCGGACGAATCCTCGGCTCACTTCCAGATCCGCGGGCTCCGAGCTACCGGAGGTGTCGACGACCAACGCCAGCGTCGCTCCAGCATCGGGCCCGGCTTGCGGCAAGTCCGCGCGCACGAGAATGGTCGACTGTTCCTCGCCTTCCTCGGGCTTCGCCATGTACACGCGCGCCCCAGCGTCCCAGGAGGGCAACGCGACGTCGACGACCAGATCCGCGGTCGGGCGGAAGTCTGGCTTTCGCGTGCGGACGACGGTGCCGTCCACGCTTGCACCCGATCCGGCTGCGATCGATCGCGGATGGGCCGCACTCGTGTCGATCTTCGCGGAGAACTCTCCGATGAGTGGTGGGTCGCCTTCGCCCGCGAGGGGATAGCGATACTCGGCCATCAGCTTGCCGCCATCGCTCTGAGACACGCTGAGCCACTCGACGTATTCGATCTCGACGCTCACCGCCGCGCCGCTATCGATGCTCGGAAGGTGACCGCGCACCCAACCATCACCCGCCCATTCGAGAAGAGCCGCGGATGGGACGAGCGTCTTTTCGTCGCGAGACGCCAGCGCGATCGTGCCGGTTTCGAGCTTGTCGCCGGTGCCCATGGCAAAGCTCGAAACGATCGCGCTCACGGGGATCGCCATGCGAAAGTCGCCTTGAACCGGCCGGCTCCCGCCGTTGAAGTACGTCGTTCGCACCTTGGTGACGGCGATCTCGGGGTAGAGAGTCGCCTCCACGTCGTGGGAGCGCACAGTCAGGGGCGAGCCTGCGTCCCCGGGCTTCGAGTCGAACTCCCGGCCCCAGAGCTCGCCCACTGCACGATGCGGAAGACCGCCCGCGCCCCAGGGTGCCGCGAGCCCGCCGGTCCAGTCGGCGAACGCCTTTTCCGCCGCCACCGTGACGCTGGCGCCGTCGATGGTTGCGGATTCACCGGAACGCACCTTGTGCTCCGTGCCGCCGGCCTCCACGACGATCTCTTCGTTTGCGGCGTACGCACGCGCGTGTCCGTCCTTGCGTTCGAGGCCAACGTTGCTGCCGCCCGCGCGCACCACCGCGTCGCCGAGTTTCACTTTGGTCTGGGCACCGGGAGCACCGATCAGGAACAAACGACCGGAATCGAGCGCGATTTCGTTGACCGAGACCACGACGTTCGTTCCGCGGTCGAGCAGCGCAACACTCCCATCGTCGAGCCGAAGCCGCCCGCGTCCGTCCGCGTCGGTGGTGACGTGCGCGCCGACGGACAAACGAGTGAGTCCCCGGCGTTCCACGTCCTCCACTTTGACGCCCGGGTGCACGACCGACAAATCGGCCACGGTCGCGGGAGCCACGCTCGCCTTGGTCCGTGTGACGAGCACCACGATGCCCGCCACCGCTGCGAGGAGGAGGCCTATGAGGAGAAAGAAGCGAGCCTTAGTCACGGGTCACCTCCCCGTCCGCAATCGAGAAGCGCAAGGTGGGTGGGCCCCCGGGCTCGAAGCGAACGGGCAAGCGCACGATTTTTTCGTTCTTTCCCAGCTCGTCGAACACGACCGTCAGCATCGCCTCCGCGCCGAGCCGTGCAGTGGCGGCGAGCTCGTCCTTTTCGACGCGCACCTCCACGAACGTTCCGGCTCGCACCGGCATTCGAGCTTGGGCAATGCCCAGCGTCGCGTCGCCTTCCGGGGCGGGCATCGGCGAACCGAGTGCATTGGTCACCAGGAGCGGATGGAGCTCGGGATGCGCCCAGGTGAGAGTCGCGCGCACCGTGCCCTTGGCTTTCGCGCGCTCGGCGCTGAGCACGTTCTCGGCGCGGTTGCGAAGCTCGGTGAGCTCCTTGTCTCGCTTGCCCTCTTTGGCAGCGAGCCGACCCCAGGCCAGAAAGCTCGCGGCAAATGCCCGGGCCGTGGCCGCCGGGCCTTGATCGGCATCCGGCGCGCCCGCGCCTTTGCCTTTCTCCGTCCAGCGAACGGCAGCCTCGAGCTGCCCTTCTCCGTTGGCGGCTTGAGCGATGAGGAGCGGCACACTCGCATCGTCGGGGGCAAGCTCCGCCAGCGTCTCGTACTGACGGCGCGCATCGGCATACCAGCCGTGGGCGCGAAGCAAGTCACCCAGGCGACGGCGCGCGACGGGATCGTCGGGCGAGAACTCCACGAATCTCACCGAAGACGCGACGCGCCGAGGCGAGGTCATCGGCCTTCCGCCCCGCGTTCTTCTCGTGGCTCGCGATGCGGAGATAGAGCTCTCCGATCATCGTGCGCACTCGAGCGTCGAGGTCGGGACGCGCCCGAAGTCTTTCGGCAAAGTCCCGCGCCGCAGCGAAGTCCTCCGCGTCCTCCAGGGCGTCCAGGAGAAGCAGCGAGAGCTTGAAGTCGTCCGGGAAGTCCCGCACGAACACCCGGAGCTTCGCAGCAAGATCGGCTGGATTTTTCGTTTCGCGAACGAGCTTTTCCAATAGACCGGGATCGGCGCTCTTCAGGCCGAGGGCGGCGTGGAGCTGTCGCATCTGCTCCACCGTCTTCACCCGAGCGACGATGCCGCGATACAGCGCATCCGCAGCGGTCTTGTCGCCTTGCATGAAGCGCCAGAGCATCACGCGGGTATCGACCGACGGCAGCGCGTCGAGCATGAGCGAAAGCAGCCGTCGCCGCTCACCCCAGCCGGGGGCTTCACATCCCCGAAGAGCGCGCGCGTACACGCCGCTCACCGCACCGACATTTCCCGCCACACGACCCAAACGCTCGCGCCAGAGCTGGATGCGTTCCGCCAACGGGAGATCGGCGGCCGCACTGCAGAGCACGATCACGCGAGGCAAGAGATCCAATGCCAGGATGACCTGCGGCTCCAGTGGCTCGACCTTCTCCACCGTGCCCCCGCCCCCGCCACTGGGCGACAGGAGGATCGGGTACACGACGGTTACGATCCCGCCTTCCGGCTGGGGAAACGACAGTCCGAAAAACGCGGATTGGACGCAGCTCACGACTTGCGAGTCCGGGAGGTCGGATCCACCGTTGCCCACGTTGGTCACCCCACCTTGTCGATCGATGACGAACCGCACCGAGACCCTACCCTCGAGGTTCGGATTTCGGGTGAGTCCCTGCTCGTAGCAAAGACGGAAGCGTCCGTAGTTCTGACGCACGATGCGCTGGATCACTTCCGGCGGAAGCCTTCCGGACACCGACGTTGCTCCCATGCGGACACTCGGTGCCGTTGTCTTGTGCGCGCCTCCGAGCCGCCCGTGACCGGAGCCAAATCCCTGGCCCGTGCCGGTTCCCGCACCGTGTCCCAGCATCCCGATGTCTCCGAGTCCGGTCCCGTCGCCCTTTCCTCCGCCGCCCTCGCCGGTCTTTTGCAAGCCGAGACCGCCCGACCCCATCGCCTCACCAACGTCGGCGCCCCACATGTTTCCCTTCCCAGAGAGTGAGTCCGTGGGTTTGTCCTCAGGGGGCGCCTCGGGGGCAGGTGCAGTGGCTGAGGCGGCAGCCTGCGGCGCGGCCGCCGTCGTGTCACCGCCCGCGCCGGTGTTCATGAGCCCGATCATTCCGAACTCTTGGGCTTCGGCCAGCGCGGCTTGCCGCGCGACATGGGGATCCGGATTGTCCGACGGCCCCTGAACCGCATAGCGCTTGTTGCTGGTGTTCGGATTTCCCATCGAACCCTCTTCACCCTTCGCGCGTGTTCCGGTCCCACCTTCCTTGTTGTCGGCGTTCTCGAGAACCTGCTCGGTTTCTCTCTCTTCGGCTTCTTTTTCCTTCTCGCGCCGGCGTGTGATGTCTTCGGCGTCGAGCTCCGCAGTCGTCGGCACGTAGTACGACGTGACCGGTGTCACGATGCCGTAGCGGGTTCCGAGGTCGACCATCGCGGCTCGACCAGAATTGGTAGCAATCAACTCCGACAAGCGAGCCAACGCCCAGCGCCGCCGCAGATCGCCCTGGTCGTCGAGATCGGTGGCTTGGAGCTCGACCTCACGAGCCTCGCCTTGAGCGCGGATCACGGCCTTCTTGGGCATCGGGCCCTTGGCACGCCCCACGACAAGCACTGTCTCGTCGGACAAGATCGCGTGGAGATCCCGAGGATAGATCCGCTCCACGTTGGGTCCGAGATCCACTTCCGCGCCGATCCAGGCGGGACGCTCCGCGATCTCGAGCACGCGAAGCGCAGCAGAAGCGGCCGCATGGGCGTCCTCGACGCGCTCGGCGAACCCGCCGGTGCTGACGCCCGAAAGCAACCCCATGTCGACTTCCCGTCCTGCGCCGAGAGCGAACACCCGCGGAGGACGCGGCAGCTTGCTCATTCGGTCTTGAAGCGTCTTCAAGCCGAGCTCGCCGACGGTGGCACGACCATCGCCGATGTAAACGATGGCACTGCGTCGCTTCGGATCGAGTGCGCGCGCCGCCTCCGTGAGCATGGTGCCGAGATCCGTGGCGCCACCCCGCTCGAGAGTGGCGAGGCCTGCCGAGTAGCGCTGTCGAACGCCCGCATCGATGGGACCGAGCTTTTGGACGTTGGGAAGAACGGGCCGCAGCGCATCGGCGCCCGCCCAGACCAGAGCACGATCCTCGGCGCCGAGATGGCTCAAGAGGCCGAGGGCCGCCGCCCGCGCCAGGGCCATCGTCGCATCGTCGTTGGCGGCGGAAGCGTCGACCACGATCGCCAGATCGAGCCCCGGGGTGTCGGCGCCGGGCACGTCGTGGGCGCGCACCGGGACCAGCAGGTAATCCGCTTCCGAAAGCGCTGCTTTGGACGCTTCGGCCCGGGCGTCCGGAGGAAGCACCTCCCGGTCTGGGCGATGCTTCGCTCGATACGCAGCGAAGTTTTTCACTCCACCATCGAACAGCTCCACCGAGAGATCCGCGCGAGGTACGAAGTCTTGCTCGCGGATGAGCAGATCACTTCCCTTGCGCGTGCCGGCCATTCCCACGCGCACCTCGTTGGCGCGCGCTCGGGCCAGATCGACGTTGACCGTGAGCTCTTCGATGATGGGGAGCGAGGATTCCGAACCCTCGGCGGCCATGGGATAGACGTAGTGGCGTCGCTCCGCCTTCTCGCCGGTGCGGGAGAGCCACTCGGAGTAACGCACCACGACGCGCCGGCTCTCACCGGGACCGATCGGGTAGAGCCTCGCGCGATACGCGCCAGGACCTTCCCACTCGAGCAGAGCGGGATCCTCCGTCGAACCGGCATACACGTTCGATTGATATTGCGCCGCGGCGGCCGCGCTCTCTTTGACTCGGCCCCACACGACTTCGCCTTCGCGATCGACACCGAAGCGATACACGCTCGCTCCCTCCGGTGCGCGGAAGCGATAGATCCCTTCGACCTTGGTCCCGCTCGAGTTGAAGAAGCGTTGATCGACCTCGGTGACGGCAAAGTCGCCGTCGATGCTCACGCGTACGTCCATGTGCTGGATCGCCAGAGGAAACCTCGGCGCTCCGAGCTCACCGGGTTGACGCGCTCCCACGGTGCCCACACCGAACGGAGCGGGCGCCGCCGAGCGATCGGTCGTGGCGAGCCCACCCGTCCAGTCCTGCCAGACGCGTGTCCCTTCGACCTTCGGGGTGCCACCGGTCGGTGCGGTCAGCCGCTCACCGGCGCGGACTCGCAGCGTATCGGAAACCCGGACCTCTCCATCGAGCACGTAGGCTTCGGTTGCGTCCTTCCCCACGTCGATGCTGGCGCGGACCCGAGCGAGCTGGAGCTTCCCCAGGGGCGTCGACAGCTCGGTGGCCGGACCGGACGGCGTATCGACGAACACGCGTCCCGCCTCGACATCGATGGAGTCGGAGTACAGCGTGAGCGCGGCGGGTCCGCGAACGAGCAGCGTCGCGCCGCCGTCCCGACGGAGCCACGCGAGCCCTCCTTCTTGAACGCGGATCTTCTCACCGTCCACGAGACGCTCGCGGGGATAGGGAGCTCTTTCCTTTTCGTCCGGAGGGGTGACGAGGACGGCTCGGCGCACCATGCGGAGCTCGGCCCAGGTCTGACTGCGGGGTGCAAGGGGCCGCTCGGGGCGACTGCACGCAACGACGAGCCAGCAGGCGGACAGAACGATGACCAGAGCGCGGAAGCGCGCCCATCCAAAAGACATTTCACGCATTGATGATCCTTGGAGCAGAGCTTCGACAAAGAGACCGTGACCCCTCCTCGAAGTTCCCGCCGGACTATACGCGCGGGCGAAAAGGAAGTCCTCTCACCACTCTGGCTCGGCGGAATCACGACGAAAGAATTGCCAGCCGGGACCGAGCTGCTCGATGAACAAGAGCACGTAAGTGCGACTGAACACGAAGAGCGGCAAGAGGATCACCGTGCCGATGTAGGGCAGCGCTGCAATGCAACAAGTGATGCAGGTCACGCCCAACGTGATGACGCCGACCACCAGGCCGAGCCCCAGCTGCACCAGGTAGAACAAGAAGATGGTGGTCCCGCGACCGCGAAAGATCTCCTGCCGCATGCGTTTCCAACCCGCGCCGACGCCCTCGTCGTTCAGATACATCGACGGGACGACGAAGTCGTTCACCAGCACGCCAACGACGCCGAGCGGCGCACCGAGAATGACGGCGAGCGATCCCGCAATCACTGCCGCAATGATCGACGTCTCGCCGAACTGACCGTCCCGGAGCTCCGGCCAAGCCAAGCTCAGAAACACAGCGCTCGCTGCCAGCACCGCCAAAAGCCCGAGCAGCGAAAGAATGAATCGAAACTTGAAGAGCTTCATTCCGAGATCGGCGAAGCGCCGCCACGGCTCTTCCACCTTGGCATCGTCCTTCACGATGTTGTCGATGAACATGAATCTCGCGCGACTCGACAAGAACAGGAGCGCGGCATCGAGCGCGACACCGACGAGGATCGCGACGATGGCGATCATGATCACGATGGATAGGTGATCGACGATCCAGTCCACGGCCGGCTTGAAGCTCGGTCCGCTGCCCGATGAGGAGCCACCGCTCGTGTCCGGGACGTTGAAACTCGAGCTCCCGCCCTCCCCCAGATGCGCCAGCCAGGCCACGAATCCCAGCGCGAACCATTTTCCGGCCTGGATCGGGAAGAGCATGCGCTTTGTGTGATCGATCGCGCGCGAAATCGGTTCGGTGACCGAAACGGTCGCCGGACGCTCCTCGAAACCGGGGTAGCCGGGGGAAGCTCCACGGCGCTACGCTCGCATGCTCCCGACGCCGTCGGACCGAGAAACGCGCCGGGGGGCTCGACACGGGAGGGCTCTATGGCCAAAATTCCGGTGCGGCTCCTCCCCGAGCCCACTCATGCCCGACAAACCACCCACTCAGTCTCCCGACCGTGAGCTCGAAGGCGACCTAGCCATCGAGGACCGTCCGGTCACGAAGCGGCCGCGCCGCTATCACGTGGTCTTCCACAACGACGACTACACGACGATGGAGTTCGTCGTGCACGTCCTGATCAAGTTTTTCCACAAGAGCGAAAGCGAATCGACACAGATCATGCTGGAAGTGCACTACAAGGGCTACGGCGTGGTCGGCGTGTTCACGAGAGACGTGGCGGAAACCAAGGCGGAGCACGTCGTTGCCTACGCCAAGGAGCATGGCCACCCGCTTCAGGTGACCGCCGAGCCGGCGGACGACGAGGAGGAGGACTCGTGAACGTCAGCGCGGAGGTGGAAATCGCCTGCTCCCTCGCACTGCGCGAGGCGGAGCGACGCCGGCACGACCTGACCACCGTGGAACACTTGCTCTTCGCCCTGCTCCACGACGAGGGCACCGCGAGGGTCGTTCAGAAATCCGGCGGCAACGTGGACGCCATCAAGCGCGAAATCGAACGCATCCTCGACGAGGAGATCGAGCGCGTGCCCGGTACGCGCCCGGTGAGCCCGACCCCTTCCCGGGGCTTTCAACGGGTGCTCCACCGCGCCGCCGTTCACGTCGAATCCAGCGGCAAAGAAGAGCTCAAGGGCCAGAACGTATTGGTCGCGATCTTTGCCGAGGCCGACTCCCTCGCGGTCAAGGTCCTGAACGATCACGGGGTCACCCGCCTCGACGTGGTGAGCTACATCTCCCACGGAGTGGCGAAGGACGGAGACGACGATCTCGAGCTGTCGACTCCCGGTGCCGACGAGGAAATGGAAGGCGGCGAAGGCGAGGAGGACCGACCCGAAAAGGATCCCCTCGCGCGCTATGCCTCAAACCTCAACGAGCGCGCCAAAGAGGGTCAGATCGAGCCCCTCGTCGGGCGCGAAAAGGAGCTTCGGCGCGCCATCCAGGTTCTCGCGCGGCGAAAAAAGAACAACCCGCTCTTCGTGGGGGATGCGGGCGTCGGCAAGACCGCCATCGTCGAAGGGCTCGCGCAGAAGATCGTGAACCAAGACGTGCCCAAACCCCTCGAGGGCGCGGAGATCTTCGCGATCGACATGGGATCCCTCGTGGCGGGAACGAAGTTCCGCGGCGACTTCGAGAACCGGGTCAAAGCGGTGCTCAAAGCGCTGGAAAAGCGCCCTGGCGCCATCCTGTTCGTGGACGAGCTCCACACCGTGGTGGGAGCCGGCGCAGCCAGCGGCGGAACGCTGGATGCGGCCAATCTCCTCAAGCCCGCTCTGGCGAGCGGCAAGCTCCGCTGTATCGGTGCCACGACGTTCGAGGAGTACCGGAGCCACCTCGAACGCGATCGAGCCCTCGCGCGGCGCTTTCAAAAGATCGAAGTCCTCGAGCCGAGCCTCGAGGAGACCATCTTGATCCTGAAAGGCCTCCAGCCCCACTACGAAGAGTTTCACGCGGTCAAGTACACGGACGAGGCTATCGAGGCGTGCGCCAAGCTAGCGCTGAAGTACCTCTTCGATCGCAAGCTTCCCGACAAGGCCATCGATCTTCTCGACGAGTCGGGCGCGGACGCCAAGCTGGAAGACGGGGACGGCGCGAAGGTGGAAGTCGAGCGCATCGAAGCGGTCGTCGCGCGCATGGCGCAGATCCCACCGCGACAGGTTTCGACGGACGACCGGAGCGCGCTCAAGAGCCTCGACGCGGATCTGTTGAAGGTGGTGTTCGGTCAGGATCGCGCCATCAAGGAGATCGCCGCAGCCATCAAGCTCGCCCGCGCGGGCTTGCGGCCCCCCGAAAAGCCCATTGGCTCGTATCTGTTCACGGGACCCACCGGCGTCGGCAAGACGGAGGTCGCCCGCCAGCTCGCGAAAACCATGGGGATCGAGCTGATTCGCATCGACATGAGCGAGTACCAGGAGCGCCACACGGTCTCGCGGCTGATCGGCGCACCCCCCGGCTACGTCGGTTTCGATCGCGGCGGCCTGCTCACCGAAGCCGTGGCCAAGACTCCCCACGCGGTCCTCTTGCTCGACGAGATCGAAAAGGCTCATCCGGACGTGTTCAACGTCCTCTTGCAGATCATGGACCACGGCACTCTCACCGACAACAACGGCAAGAAGACGGATTTCCGTCACGTGATCTTGATCATGACGAGCAACGTCGGTGCAGCCGATCTCGCGCGCAAACCCGTTGGCTTCGGCGACCGGGGTTCCGCGGGGCGAGACGACTACGCGTTCCGCAACACGTTCAGTCCCGAGTTCCGAAACCGGCTCGATGCTCGGATCGGGTTCGACCCACTCTCGCCCTCCGTCATGGGCAAGGTGGTCGACAAGTTCATGAAGGAGCTCGAAGGACAGCTCACCGAGCGCAACGTCACCTTCGAGCTCACCGAGCGCGCCCGGGAGTACCTGGCGGACAAGGGGTACGACAAGGACATGGGCGCTCGTCCCCTCTCGCGACTCATTCAGGACGAGGTCAAGCGACCGCTGGGTGACGAGCTCCTGTTCGGAAAGCTGGAAAAAGGCGGGCACGTCGTCGTGGACTTCGACGGTGAAAAACTCGTATTCCAGCTGCCCAAGAATTGACGTGTTGCGTTGCGGCCAGCGCACCTCCGCCTACATTTCGCAGCGCGAACGCCTCGTTCATGACACACTTGGTTCAGCGGCGGGTTCGCGGTATGCGCGAATCCGGAACAAGCAATGGCCTCGGTCGGAGAACGCTCTGCCCAACTGATTTGCGAGACCCTCGACACCGTCGTCACGCCGTCGGCACGGGATGCGATCCTGGCCGACGCGCTCCGCGAAGGTCAGCTCGAGGTCTTGCCCACGGATCCCGAGGAGCTCGACCGCTTCTTGGGCGGGCCGCTGTGTGACGCTCTCGTGCGCGGGCTCGGACCGGAGCTCGCGGTGAGTGTTCTCGAGGAGCTCGAACAGCTCCGTAAGCGCGTGATCGAAGCTCCCGGATCCGGGCGACCGTCCCGAAGGCCCCAGCGCTCCACTTCGACGCCGCCCCGACGAAACACACCCGCGCATCGCATGATGGCCGTGCGACGTCCGTCCCAGAGCTCGCCGAGCACAGCGACTCCCCCCACGCCCCCCGTACCCACGATGATCCCCCCGCCGAAGACCTCGCGTCCAGCGATGCCCCGGGTGGGAAGCAGTCCGCCCTCGTCCGGAACGATCTCGCGTCCCGCCATGCCGTGGGGATCGGACGAGTATCCGTCCGGCACCGTGCCCGTCGGAATCGAGAGCGTGACAGAAATTGTTGCGGCTGGCGCTCACGTGCTCGTCGCATCGACGGATGTCGTGCTCCTGCAACGACTCACACCCTGGCTCGATGCTCACGCGGAGCTGATGCAACTCGTCAGCATTCGGGAGCTCGTGCGGGACCTGGAGGTGCTGGCAGAATCCCGCGTCGCAGTTCTCGTCGATTGCCGGCGCCCATCGATTCGACCGACCGCGATCGCGGCTCTCGCGGACGAGCTCCCCACCAGCGTGAGCGTGATCCTCTGGGGGCCGTCCCCCGAGCAGGAGCGCGCAGTGCTCGCGGTCTCGCCGGCCGTCGGGCGCTGGACCATCGTTCGAGGGGATGTCCGGCCGAAAGAGCTGGCCCTGCGCTGCGCCGAGATCGTCAGCTGAAGTTGTCAGCTCGGGTGTGACAACCGCGCGACAGGTTTGCCAGCTCTTGTGGCACACGGCCCCTGGCACAGCCGGAGTTTCGGGGCGATCCGCGGGGACCAGAGCGGCACGTGATTTGCTTGGGTTCGCCGCATGTCTCCCGTTGCCACCAAGAAGATCCTCCGCGACACGCTGATCGGATTCGGGATCGGGCTGGTCGTGATGCTGTCGGTCACCTACGGGGCCGGCGCCTTTCGCGGGTCGCCTCCCGCCGCCGCTACGTCAACACAGTGACGGGGGCGTCACTGCTGTTGCGGGGCTGATGTGGGTGTGGGTAGTACCCGCCCGCCCGCGGCGCCCCGTGCACCTTCAGACCTGAAATCGGGGGTTCAATCCTGAATTGCCAGGATTTGGGGCGGGACCGACAGTTCGACTTGCTGGGAGTCTAGGACGGGGTTCGGCCGGCGCTCGCTTCGGCGCCCTGCCAATGGGGTTTGAGTTGCGCTTCCCGCGGATTCCGGATGGCGTCCGGCCACGAAAGCGTGAGGGCGCGGGTACGTACGGAGGAGGGCGCGGGCGCGGGCGCCGAGCCTGCGCGGGCGCCGAGCCTGCGCGGGCGCCGAGCCTGGCTCGAGAACGCATCGGGCGGCGCCGGCGATCGACGAATCGATGCGATCGCCGATCGCAACTCTTGGACGTCGACCCAACCACACGAGGCCGGCTCGCTCGAACCAATCGCCGTGCAACGCGCGCAATGCACGGCGCGCAACCTGGAGCGCGCGACGGACTCAGTTCTTCTGACCGTCGATCTTGCAATACGTTCCGGCGTCAGCACCCGCTTCAGGGTTCCCTACCGTGCAGTCGCCCTCCATCTTGGAAGGCAGGAGCCCGATGACGCAGGCGCCCCCCTCCAGCGGAATCACCAGTTGATCGCCTTCGACGGTGCCGGTGCCGGTGCCCGAAAGAACCCACAGCGCCGTGCAGCTGACTGTGATGGCGCAGCCCGACTGGGCGATGGTGCATTGACCCGAGACCGAGCATGCCGTGACCGACCAGCTCCCGGCGATGTTGTCGCAGCTCGTCGAGGTGTCGTTCGTAGCGTCATTCACTCCGCCGTCCGACGCGGGCGTCGGATCCTCGTTGGTCGCCGTGGAGCTACACGCCACGCAACACGAAATCGCCACCAGGCTGCTCACCCATCGGAGCACACACCGAGAGTACTCCAACTGACTCCCACGGGCGACACGCGCTCGAGACTGGCCCTCCAAACGCGTGATATTGTCTTCAGCGTTGTCGCTGCCTTCGCAGCTTAATGCCCGTCTCGTTAGGCGGACGCCGCCTGCCGACCATCCAGACGGTGCTAGCCTTGCAGTGTGCGTCCGTTCTCGTTTTGCGTGCTCGCAGCCCTAGCGATTGCCTGCGGTCAAGTGGCTGACAACACTTCGGACGCGAGGGATGCCGGCGACGGGGCTGCTCCGCTAGAGTGCGCGACGGACTGCGATCCCTGCCCCAACGGGAGCCATTGTTTCAAGAGCGGCAGTTTCAACAAGCCGATCATTCCCGCGTGCCTGCGACTCTGCAACTCGACGGACGAATGTGAACCCGGCGAGACCTGCCTCATCCCGGGCTGCGGTCCGAGTCCACAGGCAAATGCCTACTGTGTCTCGGCGACGCTACCCGCACAGTGCGGCACGTACGAGACAGGGCATTGCGACTACTTCGGATACGCGGAGTGTCGAGACACGAACACGCTAGTGACCGGTGTCTCCAAGATCGGCGTCTTCTCCGGGCTGAAACTGGTCCGCTGTCCTGCCGGGTGCAACGGCTTTCCCGTCGATGGTGGCGGCTATCCTGCCAACTGCAACTGATAGCGCCGCCCCTATACCGGCGTTGAAGCTGACGAAGGCTGTCTTGACCTCCACAGCGTGATCCCGGACGGCCCAGCTACTCTCGCGAACACGAGCTTCGCTCGTGCACGCGCTCGCGACTGGGCCTCAGTGCGGTGCTACTATTCCGAATCGTTCTCGCTGCCTTCGCAGCTTAACGCCCGTCTCGTTAGGCGGACGACGCGACGTACTCCCGACAAGTGCGCTATACTCCGGACATGCGCAACGAGTTCACCGCGATCATCGAGCGCGATGGCGACTTGTTCATCGCGTATTCCCCAGAAGTACCCGGCGCAAACGGGCAGGGTCGCTCCAAGGAAGAGGTCTTGCAAAGCTTGTCCGACGCGATTGCGCTCATTCTTCAAGATCGACGCGAGGACGGCCTCCGTGGCCTTCCTGACGATGTCCAGAAGGAAACCGTGGTCGTCGGGTGAAGCGCAACGCGCTCGTTCGACATCTCCGCTTGCACGGCTGCTGTACAGCGGCTGGCGGCTCGAACTCGCCCACGAGCAACTCGACGTCGCCGCCGACGACGAGCCCGCGTTGAATGCGTGCCTCGCAGAATTCGCCACGCACCCCTATTCCCACATTACGCTCACCCGATACGAAGACGACTCACTTCACGTCTACAAGAACGAGCACTGCGCCTCGTCGTGGTTTCACACGTCGCACTCGATGACGGCGAGATCATCCGATTGATCAGTGCTAGACTGGCCACGCGACGTGAGCAAAAGGCCCATGAAACCGGCTGAAGACGACGAGCGCGACATGCGTCCCGAGTACGACTTCTCGAAGGGCGTCCGTGGCAAGTACGCCAGCCGCTACGCCGAGGGGTCCAACGTGGTCGTTCTCGAACCAGACGTAGCCGCCCAGTTTCCAACCGCTGAAGCCGTCAACGACGCTCTGAAAGAACTCATCGCGCGCAAGAAGGCTGGCGGCGTCTAACCCGGCGTTGCAGCAGACAAAGGCTGTCCTTCCATCCTGAGTATGCCTTCCGCGACGACCCAGCCACTTTCGCGAACACTTGCTTCGCACGTGCCCGCGCTCGAGACTGGGTCTCATCATGCGTGGGATTCTCTTCTCCGCCTCGCTGCCTTTGCAGCTGAATGCCCGTCTCGTTAGGCGGACCCGATGTCTGGCTCATCCTGGCACATGATCGACGGCACGCACTTTGCTCAACCAACTACCGTGAAGCGTTTGCTCATCTGGGTCTCGCTGCTATTTGCGCTTGGATGCTCGAGTACCATCGAGGAACCCGACACCACCGTCTGGGGACCAAAGAGCAGCTCGCTCTCCCTGAAGGTGACCGGCGGACCGCAGGGTTTTGATGAAAGCTTTTCGTATGAGCGATCGACCGCCTCCCTCAACTATGAGTGCCAACGGTTTTGCATTGTTGGCACTCAGCGTGAGAACGGTCCGGTAAGCCGCTCTCTTCAGCTCGATCCCGCCGGCGCCGATAACCTTGACGCCCAACTCGCGGGACTCGCCGTGAGCAACGACGGCTCCCGCTGCGCGGTCGATGACCCTGAGCGTGAGCTCACTGTCACGTCCTCCACAGGCACCAAATCGTACGTCGACGATTCTAACGCTGGGTGCCCCGACGCAACCGACCAACCTCTCATCACCATGGAAGCAGCGACCGAGCTACAGAACACCTTCACGAGCCTCGCGCAGAGCGAGTGAGCAAGAGCCCTAAAAGTCGTTGCAGCTGCGCCGCCAAACCCGGCGTTGAAGGCGACTAAGGCGTCTTGATCTCTTTCACGTGATCGCGGCGGACGACCAACCCGCGATTGCTCGGCATCATTCATGCGCCCCGCACGGAGCTTCATTCTCGTCCTGGCCCTGAGCACCACCTGCGCAGCGCCGCCGACAACGCCCACACACGCGAAAGCACCACCGCGCCTCGCCGCTGCTGACGCTGGACCGAAACCCGACGCATCGCTCGCCGAAGCGACCCCCCGTACAAACTGCTTCGCGGACGCCATCGCCCCAATCACCGCGAGCTTTGTCGGCGCCTCCGATTCTGCTTTCAAGGTCTTCTACCAACCGAATGATCACAAGACTTGTCTCCGCGATCTCGGCTGCCCGTTCAAGCCGACGCCACTACCGGCCTGTCCGCTTGCTCTCCGCTCGTGTTCGGTCGATGAAACTCGCTCCCACCAGGCGGAGTGGGACGGAAAGCGGGTTTCGGTCCACGGAGTCCTCTCCACCGGCTGGCCAACGAGAATCATACTTCGCGAGCCCCTTTGCGGCGAAATCGCCGACAACCCATCCCTCAAGATCGATGGAACACGGCATGAACTTCTTTCTCGGCCCCCTTCAACGCCTCGGACCTTTTACTTGTCTCGGTGATCGCTCGCTTATCTGCTGCGGATTTGACTTTCCGCATCACGTTGTGGTCACCGGAACGCTTACGCGTGACGTTGTTGTCCGCGAGGGGGCCCTGCTTCGGGATGATTACGTACTTGGTGATCCGCAAATCTGCGCGACCGATACGCCGGATGCCGGCTAACTAACCCGGCGTCGATGACGAAGGCTGTCTTGATCTCCCCGACGTGATCCCGGACGCATGGTGCTACGATCTGAAGCGTTCTCGCTGCATTCGCAGCCTAACGCCCGTCTGGTCAGGCCGACGCGACTACCCACCGAAGCCACCAGTAAACAGCTCGTCGAAGAAGTCGCCCAGCACTTCCTTGAGCTCTTCCCACGTGCTCTCATGCAGCGTCTTGACAGCCCGTGATGGGGTAACCGTGCACGCCACGGAGCTGCTTGGACCGTCGGACGCACCCGTGCTCGTGTACTTTCATGGCAACGGCGTTGCCATGGGTGACGTGTTGTGGATGGCCCGTGAGTTCCGACGACGCGGCCTTGGCGTGGTCCTCTGCGAGTATCGCGGGTACGGCCTGTCTGTCGGTTCAACACCATCCGAAGCCGGGCTGTATGCCGACGCGGATGCGATACTTGCGTGGCTGCGGGCGGAAGGGATTGGTTCGGAACGAATCGCGTTGTTCGGCGAGTCTCTCGGCACGGGTGTTGCGGTCGAGATGGCAGCGCGCGGCCATAGTGCCTCGGTGGTGTTGGTGACACCGTACACGTCCATTCCCGAGGTGGCGTGATGGACGACAATTACTTTTGTAGGGCCGACGACAATTACTTTTGCAGGGTCGGACGCCGTCCTGACGGATCGTGCGAGAGTGCCTTTCCCAGGAGTTCCGGCCAGGTAGCCGGGGCCCCGGGAGCAGGATGCTGTCGGACGATCAGGTCAGGCTGCTGAGGAAAAAAGTGGCCAAGGGAAACACGGTAGAGGCCGCCGCGGCGGCGGCCGGAATGAGTGAGCGTTTCGATTCGCAGGCGAAGGCGCCACGGGTCGCAGTGCCAGCTTTGCTGCTACACGGGACCGACGATGAAGTTGTGCCGTACGCGATGGGCGTCAAGCTTTCGACCGCCTTCCCGCGTGCGCGGCTGATCACGGTCACAGGCGGACATCACACCGATCTCTTTCTCGGCGAAGGCTCGCGCCTGTTCGATCGAGTTGCAGACTTTGTCCGGCATCCGAATTGACAGACAATTGCCCGGCAACCCCCGCCTACAGTAACCCGGCGTTGAAGCAGACAAAGGGAGCGACGCGAACTCAGAGGCGATCGCGGACGGGCCAGCCACTCTCACGGGCACTGCTTCCCACGTGCGCGCGTTCGAGACTGGCCCTCCAACGAGTGGTATTCTCCCTTGCGTATTCGCTGCCTTCGATGACGCAAGCCTGGATTCGACGATTGATCAAGTGATGTTGAACCGCGCGTCACGTCGGTGTTCGGACTCGAACGCGCGACCGATCTGTTCGCGCCCGTCGCGACGATGCGACGATGGGCCGAAAGAGCTGTCTGCATTCGCAAAGCGGCGAAGGCGGAGCCCGTATACCGGCGTTGAGCCTTTGCAGCTTACGATAATGCCCGCCTCGTTGGGCGGACGGCGCCTCGCGTTGCTGGATCCCAGTTGCGCATGCCATACTCGACGTGACCAATGACGCTGACGATCGAACTTGAGCAGGAATCCGACGGGCGATGGCTCGCCGAGATCCCCGAACTCCCAGGCGTTCTCGTCTACGGAGACGCACCTGAGAAGGCCGCTCAGCTCGCGCGCGCTCTCGCCTTCCGCGTCCTCGCTGATCAGATCGAGTCGGGCGAGCTCGATGCTTCGACCCTCAATTCCGTTTCCTTCGCCGCGTAGTCCCGTGCCGACCTGGCCGTCCTGCAAGGCGAACGCGGTGCTTGCCGCGCTTTTGCGACTCGGTTGGACCGTCCTGCGCCAGCGTGGATCTCATCGCGTCCTCGCTCGTGATGGTTGGTCCAATTTCGTCTTCGCGTTTCACGACAGAGACGAGATCGGTCCTCGAATGCTCGCTCGAATCGCAAAGCACACCGGCCTCACTCCTGACGACCTGTAACCACCGCCGCCTATACCGGCATTGAAGCTGACGAAGGCTGTCTTGATCTCCACGACGTGATCCCGGACGGCGCTACCATCCGAATCGTTCTCGCTGCCTTCGCAGCCTACGATAACGCCCGTCTCGTTAGCCGGACGCAGCCTCACCCGCAGCAGTCGTCATGCATCTGTCGGCACGCCGCCCGGAGAAGACGCTTGTCTTCCTCGGTTGCGGTGCCAGCGGCCACCATTCTCTTTCGCTGATTCATCCACACAGTGATCGCCCTTCTCGGGTCGGACAACCCATCCAGCGGCATCTCCGGGCACGGACCCTGCGGGACGAGGTACTCCTCCACGGGTTCTTCCTCCACAGAGTCCGGTAGCGCTTCGTCCGGCGGTATCTCTGCGAAAACCTCCTTCGGCAGCTCTGGCCAGGTGCCGGGCTGCCCTCCTGACGAATCGTTGGTCCGCTGCCCGCGCTCAACACCGCTGTGAGGCGCCACGCCCGGGCGCACTTGTTCGGCGCATCCAATCCAGGGCGTGATCAACAATACGCAGAGGAGACCTCGCACGGTTCGAAGCTAGCATTCTGCTGGGCGCCGGCTAACCCGGCGTCGAAGCTGACGAAGGCTGTCTTGATCTCCACGACGTGATCCCGGACGGCCCAGCCACTCTCGACCGTGATATTCTCTTAAACGTAGTCGCTGCCTTTGCAGCTTAATGCCCGTCTCGTTAGCCAGACGCAAGATCAGAACGCCGAATTGTCGTTCCCGGGCTTGCGTCGTAATCCTAGCTTTACGCAGCAGGGCGAAACAGATCCCGCTCCCGCTCCCTTCGCAACTGGCTGCAGCCGCTGCTTCTCAAGACGTGGCGATGCTCATCAACGATGTTTCCGGCTGTAGGCCGTCGGCGCGGTCTTCCAAATGGAATCGACCGATGCGACCCCACGCGCAGTGCCGCCGCCTAACCCGGCATTGAAGCAGACAAAGGCTGCCGCGCGGCCCAGTGATCGCGGACGGGCCAGCCACTCTCGCGAACACGTGCTTCGCACGTGCACGCGCTCGAGACTGGCCCTCCACAGCGTGATATTCTCCCTTCCAGGGTGTCGCTGCCTTCGCAGCTTAACGCCCGTCTCGTTAAGGCGGACCCGAATGACTCGAATCGCCGCTCTGGTGTGGCCACCGGCGTGAATTGGACCCAGTTCCACCGAGATCACCGGTGACCCACTGATCCAGGCAATCACCAGGGGGACGGAAACTGGCGCAGGCGCCGGCTGGTGACGTAGTTCAAGCGGCTCAGCGAAGCGCAGGCGACAAAAGCGGAAGGCCCGGGTAGGAGCCCAGGCCTTCACATCGGGCGAAGCGTGCCGCGACGACGGTCGTTTCGCACGGTGGGGGGAGGCCCGGCAAGTTTTCTGCGCTGCTGGCGGAGCGGCGCGTGCAGGTTCTGTGGCAGCTCGAGTGTCGGTCTTGCTCAACGGTGTTCGACGTTTGCCCGCCATGCGGAACGGCCCGTGTTTACTGCTCGGACGCTTGCGCGGAGCAAGGGCGACGCGAGTCTGTGAAGAAGGCTCGCCGCAAACACCGGTCGAGCGATGAAGGCCGCCTCGATCATCGCGACCGCGAGCGGGATCGCCGCGAGCGACGCCGCTTGCAGGGCGGCCGCGTGGGCGATCAGTCTGTCGGAAATTTGCCTGCTCGGAGCATGGTCTCCAGCCATGACACACGACGCGACCACGGTGACGATCCGAGCTATCGGAGCGCAGACGCAAATCCTGGTGAAACAAGGCCCGGACGAGTTGATGATCGCCCGACTCGGTCCCTCGAGCTGGGCGCATCGCGACGCGCTGCCGCGTCTGATGGAGGCCCTGGCGCTCTGGTTTCAGTGTCGGCTCCGCGTTGTTCTGTGTGTGGCGTCCGAGGATCTCGAGTCATCCACGGGCCTCGTCGATGGCCTTGGGTGCGGCGTGAGCAATCTTCACTTCGAGGTCGACGTGGTGCGACCCCACGAGCGTCGCCGCGGCGTACGCCTGCGCGGCCTCGGAAACCTCCGCGCCCTTCGCGAAACTGAGCACGGTTCCTCGCGCTGATGGCCAAGCATGCGTTTTCGTCCGACGACGAGCTCGTCGCCGAGGTGATGCGTCTGCATCTCGTCGATGGTGTGGGCCTTCGTGCCATCGCGCGCCGCGTCGGGATCTCGCGCAACACCGTGCGACGCATCCTCGGCCGGCGGACACCCAAGGCCGTCAAGGGACCCGTTCCGCGCGAGTCGCTCCTCGATCCGTTCTTGCCCGTCATCCGCCAGCTCATCGCCGACACGCCGGAGATGCGCGCCCCCGGCGTGCTCGAGCGATTGCGCCCCCTCGGATACACCGGCGGGATCACGATCCTCCGTGATCGCATCCAACGCTTGCGCCCGCCCAAGGATCCGGAAGCGTTCCTCACCTTGGAATTCGCTCCGGCCTCGGCACTGCAGGTCGACTGGGCAGATTTCGGCATTTGCGCTTCCCGGCTGCCCGCGGCGCGTCTGCGCGTTCGTCGCGGCGCTCGCTTATTCCCGCTACTTCTACCTCGAATTCACGCTCAGCCAGGCGATGGGCACGTTCCTGCGCTGTATGGACCGCGCTCTCCAATTCTTCGATGGCACCACCACGACCAGCATCTTCGACAACATGAAAACCGTCGTCTTGGAGCACACACCGACCGTCACGCGCTTCAATCCTCGCTTCGTCGACTACGCTCGTGTTCGGGGTGGCTTCCAAACCGTCGCCTGTGGCGTGAGAAAGCCTCACCAGAAAGGCCGTGTCGAGCGCCCGATCGGATTCATGCGCGAGCGTTTCTGGCCGGGCCGTAAATTCAAGGACCTCTTCGACCTCAACCGCCAGGCCGTCGAATGGCGTGACCGCTTCGCCAACACTCGTGTCCACGACGAAACCGGCCGTGTTCCCGCGCTCGTCTTCGAGCACGAGGAAAAACGTTTGCTCAAGCCCCTGGCCAACACGCCCTTCAATACCGATGATGTCGAGCCCGCCGGCGTTACCAAGTCCTTCCGCATCCGCTTCGACCGCAACAAGTACTCCGTTCCCTGGCGCCTCGTTTCCCAGTCCGTCGTCGTTCGCGCCGATGACGAATCCGTCAGCGTGTTTCTCGGCCCCAAAAAGGTCGCTCTGCATCGTCGCTCCTGGGACATCGGACAAGACATCGAAGAGCCGTCCCACCGCCGAAAACTCGATGAAATCAAGCCTCGCGCACGCGCTGACTCCCTGCCACCCATGCTCGTCGCGCTCGGCGACACCGGCCTCGAATATTTCAAGATCGTAGCCGGCGGCTCGCGCTCCATTCACCGCGAAACCGTGCGCCTCACTCTCCTCGTCGAGCTCTTCGGCTCCGCTGCAACCAGAAGTGCCGTCCGCGAAGTCATGGCTACCGGCCACGTCGGCGCCGAGTACGTCGAGTACGTCCTTCGCCACAAGCGTGGACTCACTCCCAACGCTGCTCCACTCCGACTCGGTAACCCGGAGCTCGACGACATCATCCTGCCCGAGCCCGATCTCACGATCTACGACCGTCCCGTACTCACTCGTGACCCAGGCGACCCACCCTTTCCTCCTGAGCCCGACGCTGACCTCAGCCAACCCGATCAAGACGAGCCAGACGCTCCGAGTGATCCATCAACATGAAAGACGACGACTCCATCCCCCTGCTCGTGGAAAAGCTCCGGTGGCTACGGCTTCCAGGAATGGCATCTCTGTTGCCCGATCTGCTGGAACAAGCCGCTCGCGAAAATCTCACCGCCGTCGATGTGGTCCATCGCCTCGCCGACGAAGAGAGGGCGAGTCGCCTTCGAGCAGCCATAAAGCGCCGCATCCACGACGCGAGATTCCCCGAGGTCAACACCATCGACGCCTTCGATTTCGACTTCTCGCCCTGCCGCAAGAAGATCCGCGCTCGCTACCTCGCCCTGCACGACCTCGCCTTCCTCGATCACGGCATCAATCCCCTCTTCATCGGCACGCCGGGTACCGGCAAGACCTTCCTCGCCCGTGCCTTGGCCTACCGCGCTTGCAACGCTGCAAAACGCGTCGTCGTCGTCGCCGCGCCCAAACTCCTCAACGAGCTTCACGCCGCCGAGCTCCACGGCTCTCTCGACAAGGCCCTCCGTCGCTACGTACGCACCGAGCTTCTCGTCATCGACGACTTCGCCGTCCTCGCGATGGATCCCGCCCAAGCCAAGCTTGCCTTCCAGGTCATCAGCGAGCGCTACGACTACCGTCGCTCCACCGTCATCACCACCAATCGACCCTTTACCGATTGGCCCAAGGTCTTCCCCGACCCCCTCAACGCTCAGGTCATCGCCGAGCGACTCACGGAACGCTCCGAGCACTTCGTGCTCAGCAAGGGATTCCGAACGAAAACTTGATCCGCCCCTTCAACCCGCCTCGGCGCGGGAAACGTGCCGACAACTCTCCGAACTGCGTCTTTCGACAGCACCGGCCCAAGGCCGTGGTGTGCCCCGAAATCACCGCATGGGTCACTGGTCCCCGGTGATACCGGTGAAGGTGGGTCAC
>CAWAHB010000014.1:0-182829 GCA_963781505.1 uncultured delta proteobacterium
GTGACCCACCTTCACCGGTATCACCGGGGACCAGTGACCCATGCGGTGATTTCGGGGCACACCACGGCCTTGGGCCGGTGCTGTCGAAAGACGCAGTTCGGAGAGTTGTCGGCACGTTTCCCGCGCCGAGGCGGGTTGAAGGGGCGGATCAAGTTTTCGTTCGGAATCCCTTGCTGAGCACGAAGTGCTCGGAGCGTTCCGTGAGTCGCTCGGCGATGACCTGAGCGTTGAGGGGATCGGGGAAGACCTTGGGCCAATCGGTAAAGGGTCGATTGGTGGTGATGACGGTGGAGCGACGGTAGTCGTAGCGCTCGCTGATGACCTGGAAGGCAAGCTTGGCTTGGGCGGGATCCATCGCGAGGACGGCGAAGTCGTCGATGACGAGAAGCTCGGTGCGTACGTAGCGACGGAGGGCCTTGTCGAGAGAGCCGTGGAGCTCGGCGGCGTGAAGCTCGTTGAGGAGTTTGGGCGCGGCGACGACGACGACGCGTTTTGCAGCGTTGCAAGCGCGGTAGGCCAAGGCACGGGCGAGGAAGGTCTTGCCGGTACCCGGCGTGCCGATGAAGAGGGGATTGATGCCGTGATCGAGGAAGGCGAGGTCGTGCAGGGCGAGGTAGCGAGCGCGGATTTCTTGCGGCAGGGCGAGAAGTCGAAATCGAAGGCGTCGATGGTGTTGACCTCGGGGAATCTCGCGTCGTGGATGCGGCGCTTTATGGCTGCTCGAAGGCGACTCGCCCTCTCTTCGTCGGCGAGGCGATGGACCACATCGACGGCGGTGAGATTTTCGCGAGCGGCTTGTTCCAGCAGATCGGGCAACAGAGATGCCATTCCTGGAAGCCGTAGCCACCGGAGCTTTTCCACGAGCAGGGGGATGGAGTCGTCGTCTTTCATGTTGATGGATCACTCGGAGCGTCTGGCTCGTCTTGATCGGGTTGGCTGAGGTCAGCGTCGGGCTCAGGAGGAAAGGGTGGGTCGCCTGGGTCACGAGTGAGTACGGGACGGTCGTAGATTGTGAGATTCGGGCTCGGGCAGGATGATGTCGTCGAGCTCCGGGTTACCGAGTCGGAGTGGAGCAGCGTTGGGAGTGAGTCCACGCTTGTGGCGAAGGACGTACTCGACGTACTCGGCGCCGACGTGGCCGGTAGCCATGACTTCGCGGACGGCACTTCTGGTTGCAGCGGAGCCGAAGAGCTCGACGAGGAGAGTGAGGCGCACGGTTTCGCGGTGAATGGAGCGCGAGCCGCCGGCTACGATTCTGAAATATTCGAGGCCGGTGTCGCCGAGCGCGACGAGCATGGGTGGCAGGGAGTCAGCGCGTGCGCGAGGCTTGATTTCATCGAGTTTTCGGCGGTGGGACGGCTCTTCGATGTCTTGTCCGATGTCCCAGGAGCGACGATGCAGAGCGACCTTTTTGGGGCCGAGAAACACGCTGACGGATTCGTCATCGGCGCGAACGACGACGGACTGGGAAACGAGGCGCCAGGGAACGGAGTACTTGTTGCGGTCGAAGCGGATGCGGAAGGACTTGGTAACGCCGGCGGGCTCGACATCATCGGTATTGAAGGGCGTGTTGGCCAGGGGCTTGAGCAAACGTTTTTCCTCGTGCTCGAAGACGAGCGCGGGAACACGGCCGGTTTCGTCGTGGACACGAGTGTTGGCGAAGCGGTCACGCCATTCGACGGCCTGGCGGTTGAGGTCGAAGAGGTCCTTGAATTTACGGCCCGGCCAGAAACGCTCGCGCATGAATCCGATCGGGCGCTCGACACGGCCTTTCTGGTGAGGCTTTCTCACGCCACAGGCGACGGTTTGGAAGCCACCCCGAACACGAGCGTAGTCGACGAAGCGAGGATTGAAGCGCGTGACGGTCGGTGTGTGCTCCAAGACGACGGTTTTCATGTTGTCGAAGATGCTGGTCGTGGTGGTGCCATCGAAGAATTGGAGAGCGCGGTCCATACAGCGCAGGAACGTGCCCATCGCCTGGCTGAGGGTGAATTCCAGGTAGAAGTAGCGGGAATAAGCGAGCGCCGCGACGAACGCGCAGACGCGCCGCGGGCAGCCGGGAAGCGCAAATCCGAAATCTGCCCAGTCGACCTGCAGTGCCGAGGCCGGAGCGAATTCCAAGGTGAGGAACGCTTCCGGATCCTTGGGCGGGCGCAAGCGTTGGATGCGATCACGGAGGATCGTGATCCCGCCGGTGTATCCGAGGGGGCGCAATCGCTCGAGCACGCCGGGGGCGCGCATCTCCGGCGTGTCGGCGATGAGCTGGCGGATGACGGGCAAGAACGGATCGAGGAGCGACTCGCGCGGAACGGGTCCCTTGACGGCCTTGGGTGTCCGCCGGCCGAGGATGCGTCGCACGGTGTTGCGCGAGATCCCGACGCGGCGCGCGATGGCACGGAGGCCCACACCATCGACGAGATGCAGACGCATCACCTCGGCGACGAGCTCGTCGTCGGACGAAAACGCATGCTTGGCCATCAGCGCGAGGAACCGTGCTCAGTTTCGCGAAGGGCGCGGAGGTTTCCGAGGCCGCGCAGGCGTACGCCGCGGCGACGCTCGTGGGGTCGCACCACGTCGACCTCGAAGTGAAGATTGCTCACGCCGCACCCAAGGCCATCGACGAGGCCCGTGGATGACTCGAGATCCTCGGACGCCACACACAGAACAACGCGGAGCCGACACTGAAACCAGAGCGCCAGGGCCTCCATCAGACGCGGCAGCGCGTCGCGATGCGCCCAGCTCGAGGGACCGAGTCGGGCGATCATCAACTCGTCCGGGCCTTGTTTCACCAGGATTTGCGTCTGCGCTCCGATAGCTCGGATCGTCACCGTGGTCGCGTCGTGTGTCATGGCTGGAGACCATGCTCCGAGCAGGCAAATTTCCGACAGACTGATCGCCCACGCGGCCGCCCTGCAAGCGGCGTCGCTCGCGGCGATCCCGCTCGCGGTCGCGATGATCGAGGCGGCCTTCATCGCTCGACCGGTGTTTGCGGCGAGCCTTCTTCACAGACTCGCGTCGCCCTTGCTCCGCGCAAGCGTCCGAGCAGTAAACACGGGCCGTTCCGCATGGCGGGCAGACGTTGAACACCGTTGAGCAAGACCGACACTCGAGCTGCCACAGAACCTGCACGCGCCGCTCCGCCAGCAGCGCAGAAAACTTGCCGGGCCTCCCCCCACCGTGCGAAACGACCGTCGTCGCGGCACGCTTCGCCCGATGTGAAGGCCTGGGCTCCTACCCGGGCCTTCCGCTTTTGTCGCCTGCGCTTCGCTGAGCCGCTTGAACTACGTCACCAGCCGGCGCCTGCGCCAGTTTCCGTCCCCTGGTGATTGCCTGGATCAGTGGGTCACCGGTGATCTCGGTGGAACTGGGTCCAATTCACGCCGGTGGCCACAGAGCACTTGTTTGTACTGCCGTGCGACCGCTGAGCCGGCCGGCTAACTAACCCGGCGTTGAAGCAGACGAGGGCTGCCGAGCGTTCTGATCTCTGCCTTCCGCTGGCGGCTCGGCTTTCTCTCGCGGGCGCGCTTCGCGCGCCTACCGCTCGAGCCCGAGCCTCTGACGCGTGATATCCTTCTGTTTCGCCCAGCTGCCTTCGCAGCTTAACGCCATTCTCGTTAGGCGGACGATGATCAGAAGCGAAGTGTCGTCCAGACAAAGGCTGCCGCGCGGACTTTCGGCGTTGATGCGCGACGACCCAGCCACTCTCGCGAACACGTGCTTCGCACGTGCATGCGCTCGAGACTGGGTCTCTGTACCGTGGTATTCTTCTTAAACGTAGTCGCTGTCTTTGCAGCTTAATGCCCGTCTCGTTAGGCGGACGCGTCCGCACGTTGCTTGGCCCTCCCCCAGCGCGCTATCATTCCGACGTGGCGCAACCGTTGCCGCTCCCCCCACCCGGATTCGACGAACTCTCCGCCGAGGAGAAGTTGCGCTACTTGTCCGCACTCTGGGAACGCATCGTTGCCGAGCAAGACATGCTCCCCATTTCTGATGCCCAGCGCGCTCTGCTGAGAGACCGTCTTACCGCTCATCGAGCCAATCCCGAGGCTGCTCGCCCGTGGTCTGAGGCCAGGCGTGATATCGAGGCTCTCCTACAACAGCGCTCCCGTTGACGCGCCTCGAACCCCTACTCACACCGGACGCGGAAGCCGACGTACTCGCGGGCGCTCGGCATTATGATGCGCTTCGCGGGGGTTTTGGTCAGCTTTTCCTCGACGAGATTGCCAACACACTCTCGCTCATCCGAACCTCTCCACTCCTCTTCACGGTGGTCGACGAGCCCATCCGCCGGGCTCTCCTTCATCGTTTTCCCTACGGCGTTTTCTACGAGCCCGGCGAACAGCAAGACGTTGTTCTCGCCGTCATCGACTTGCGGCAAGATCCCGAAACCATCAAGAAGGCGTACCGACGCTCAGACGCCGCCGAACCCGGCGTTGAAGCAGACGAAGGCTGTCATGGCGACTGTTAAAGTGATCCCGGACGGGCCAGCCACTCTCGGAACACGTGCTTCGCACGTGCCCGCGCTCGAGACTGGCCCTCCAACGCGTGGTATTGTCTTACACGTTGTGGCTGCCTTCGCAGCTTAACGCCCGTCTCGTTAGGCGGACGCCATCGACCATGACTTGGCAGGACGATCACAATCGCCGCGTCGCCACGTTCCCCTCCGACGTTCGGACCGCCCACACTCATTCGAGCAGGCACCGCGACCAAATCCTCCACAGCGCGGTCTGTGGCTGTTTCTACTGTTGCGGCATGTTCGCACCCGACAAGATCGAAGAGTGGATCGACGACAGCCAAACTGCACTCTGTCCCCTTTGCGGCATCGACTCCGTCATTCCCGACGCTTCAGGCTTCCCGATCACGGCGCAATTCCTCGCTGCCATGAAGGCGCATTGGTTCTGACCGTCCACGAAATTCCATGCACGACGTTCCCATCGAACAAGCTCTCAGCGACGCCGGATGGTGCGTTGTTGAACGCTTCGAGCCACCTCAATGGTGGACTGCCAAAGCCTGGCGTATCGAGTCCGCCTGGCATCCAGTCGGACTTCACTTGCTCCTGATCTTTCTCGTCGATCCTCAGGCGCCATCCGGTGCGCCCCCGGACCAACACGTTTGGGCACTCGGCTTGTGTCGTACCATTCCCTCCGATCGTCTCGCTCCCTGGGATGCAGAACTTACACTTGGCCACGCATGGCGTGATCGTCTCCCGCGCTTCATCGAGGAACTTCGACGCCTTCGCGACGCAAACCACGGCGCCGCCTAACCAGGCGTTGAAACTGACGAAGGCTGTCGTTCCGTTCCAGACGTGCCTTCCGCGTCGGCTCGGGTGCCTCTCGCGGACGCACGCATTCGCGTGCGCCCACGCTTCGCGCCGGTGCCGCACAACGTGATATCTTTCTGTCCCGCCTCGCTGCCTTCGCAGCTCAACGCCAGTCTCGTTAGCCGGAGCGTCCCGGCTTGCATCAACATGATCGTCAGTCCTCACCGAAAGGTTGACCGCCACGGCCACCGACTCTCGCTCAAACTGAACTTTCCGTACGAAGCTCTCGCCCTTGAAGGTACTCACTTTCGCATTCTCAACGAACACAACGACCCCGTCCTTTTCGACCGCTCCTCCTTCGTCGTAGCGGACCGCCGAACTCCGGCCTTCTGGATATGGACCGAGTGCGATGGGGAACACCACGCCTCGCCGCCGGAGTGGGACGCGACTCGTTTCTTCGAAGACTTCCACGACCGTGTGCCGCGCGTCGTCGACCAGTTCTGGCGCGATCTCGCCAAATACTTTCCTGTCACGGCACGACGCGCCAGGCGCCGGCTAACCCGGCGTTGAAGCAGACGAAGGCTGCCTAGCCACTTGATGCTGCCTTCCGCGGCGGCTCGGCTTCTCTCGCGGGCGCGTGCTGCGCACGCGCTTCCGCTCGAGGCCGAGCCTCTGACACGTGATATCTTTCCTCTCCGCCCAGCTGCCTTCGCAGCTTAACGCCATTCTCGTTAGGCGGACCGATGACCGATGTGCTCCGGAACGAGGACTTACGAGTGTCCCGCTTTCCTCCACGCGAATCGCCTCACACCACGCGCGCCGCACTCTTGTGCGCAGCGATTCTTCTCGCACCCGGGTTTGTCCTGGGGTGTAGCTCCACCGACAGGGGTGAGAGCTCGGCGGACGCGTCCAGCGCGGGATCGGATTCAGGGCCCCTCCCAGACTGCACAGCAACTTGTGAGAAGGTGCGCTCGAACTGCGGCGGTCCAGATCTCGGTTTCTGTCCGGACTACTGCGCGACGTTCCCGAATACCTACCGCGAGTGCGTCCAGAACACGCCGTCGCTGCCGAACAATACGGAGGCATGTGTAAAGGCCAAGTGTTGCAGCTGCCCGTACAATTCTTACTGCGGAAATTCGTACGAGGGTTGTGTCGCGAACGCGGGATACTAGCGGGGCGACAGCTACGAGCGCGCCACTTAGCGCGTGCGCCGCCTAACAAGGTGTTGGAGCGGTCGTAGGCCTCGCCGCGCATCGGATGACGTCGTCGCGTAGCAGGCGGGTTCGCTTCGCGCCCGCCTGCCTGCTGCGTGATATCATCCGGAAGTCTTGTTCCTGGCCTACGCAGCTCAACACCAGATCCGTTAGGCGGACCGCGATGGCCACGACCCCCAACAACGCTGCAATTCATTATCGCAAGACGCCGCACGGTCTACCGAGCACAGCTTGGCGTGCCACCATGGCAGCTCTGCTTGGCTGCTCTTGCGCGGCCTGTTCATTTCTCTTCGTCGATGGCCCACCCGCGGACACGCAACCTCCGCCCCCACCCGCGAACACGCGACCACCTGATCCCGAGGTCTTGGGAAAGCAACGCGCAGGCGTTTCAGCGAACTCGCTGTCCTCGGATGCCGCACACAACACAACGTGGATCCGAGACGGAACCAGAGCGCGAGCGCCTCCATCAGACGGGGCAGTGCCTCGCGATGCGCCCAGCTCGACGGACCGAGGCGCGCGATCAGGAGCTCGTCCGGCCCTTGTTTCACCAGGATTTGCGTCTGCGCTCCGATGACTCGAATCGTCACAGTGACCGTGTCGTGCGTCATGGCCGGGGACCATGCTCTCGGCGGGCAAGTTTCCGTGAGACTGATCGCCCACGCACATCCGCTCAGCACGCCGACGCTCCCGGCGGTCGCGCTCGCGATCCTGGTGATCGCGGCGGCCCTCGTCACTCGAGCGGTGCTTGCGTCGCGCCTTCCTCACCGACTCGCGGCGGCCCTGCTCCGCACACGCGTCCGAGCAGTACACGCGGGACTTGCCGCAGACGGGACAAGCCTGGAAAGGCTCTGCACAGCAGGGACAGTCGAGTTGCCACAGAATCTGCACGCACGGCTCCACCAGCAGCGCAGAAAACTTGCAGCTCGTCGTGCCAACGTGCGAAACGAACGCCGTCGCGGCGCGCTTCGCCCGATGTGAAGGCCTGGGCTGCTACCCGGGCCTTCCGCCTTTTTGTCGCCTGCGCTTCGCTAGACGTCAGCTACGCCACCCACCCCGCCCTGCACCAATTTCCGGTGAGCGCCCGGGTCAGAGGGTCACCGGTGATCCTGGTGAAATCGGATCTCCCTCTGACCGGTGGCCACACGGTGCCTCACCACTAACGCCACCCGTGGCCGCGCGCGCAAGGCCCAGCACCGATCCGCACACCACTCAAATCGCTCAACGCCGAGCTCAAAGTGCGACCACTCGCGGATTCTTCCCATACCGGCGTCATCGTTTCCGCTCAGGTCCCGCAGCCATCTCGTGGCCAACATCGCGTTCGGAAGCCCGGGCTCGTCTGCGCCGTCCTCTTCGATGACTAGAACGTGCCTTTCAGACGCCCTCCGTACGCGCACCTCGACAACCTTCGCTATGCGCTTGAGCGTTGTTCGGTGCGCGGACCACTCGAGGTCCTCTCCGTTGAACACGAATTGAGCCCAGTCCACCACGGTTTTCTCCACCGCCCTCGATCAGTCCGCCTTCAGGTGTCGTCACCCCGCAGAATGAACAGCGGAGTTTCTCATCGCTCGACTCGCTCATGACAACCTCGCGAACCTGAATCGTAACCCGCTCGCCCTGCCGCCGCGAGCCGGTGCCTAACTAACCCGGCGTTGAAGCTGACGAAGGCCGTCTTGACCTCCACAGCGTGATCCCGGACGACCCAGCTACTCTCGCGAACACGTGCTTCGCACGTGCACGCGCTCGAGACTGGGTCTCTGTACCGTGGTATTATTCTTAAACCTAGTCGCTGCCTTTGCAGCTTAACGCCCGTCTCGTTAGCCGGACGCCGCCGTCGTGACCCGTACCTACAACTACGTCGTCTCACGTCGCATCGCTGAGCAAGCCGAGGCCCCGATCTCTCGCCTCGCACCGGCGACGCCTGACGACATTCGGTCGTGGAGTCTCGCCCCAAACAACGGCAACCTCGAGCTCACCTTCGTCGTCGATCCACGCGGTCAACTCTGGTTGTCGATCGACACAGCGAGCATGTCGCCTGCGCGCGCGGACAGCCCGTACTCGCTGCTGGCGAGCTGCGTTCCTCGCGTTACGCCTCAGCAAGTCGCTGTTGTCAGCGTTTCGAACCAGTCGACTGGCTATTGTCCTGAACCCGACTGCTGGCCCGCTGTGCGAGACGCCCTTCGCAATGCGGGCCTCGAATCTCCCAATGAGTTCACTCACGCTTTCGACTTTCGCAGATGCGTATCGTGCAGCGGGATCAATATCCTGAAGGATGGGATGCCGGACTGTCCCAGCTGCGGGACCGAACTGACCTGCCAACTGGAACTTCGCACAAGGCGCCGGCTAACTAACCCGGCGATTGAAGCAGACAAAGGCTGCCGCGCGAGCTTCATGGCGTGATCGCGCGACGGCCCAGCCACTCTCGCGAACACGTGCTTCGCACGTGCACGCGCTCGAGACTGGGCCTCGAACCGTGATATTCTCTCTTAACCGTAGTCGCTGCCTTTGCAGCTTAACGCCCGTCTCGTTAGGCGGACGCGCTCTCACTGCTCGTGCTACGCTGCCGTTCGTGAGCCGCGTCGATTCGAATTCTGGCCGAGGCGCTCGCGCTTCCGCAGAGCATCGCGCTGGTCTAGCTCTCCGGCTTGCCGAGAGCCTGCAGCCTCACGCAGCTCCGTCAGATGCCACCGACGCCTGGGTGTACTGAAATCGACTCGGCGCGTTGCTCGATCTTACGCGACGTGCTCCGCAAAAACAGTCTCGGCGCAGACGCTCTCGCTGCCGCGCATATCCGCTCTCGCCGCGCGCCGTGCCTGAGCCTCGAACCCGCACGAACGCGAGCTTCGTCGATACCGCCCTCTGGTACTGACGTACGCTCGCGACGGTTGACGTGATCGCTGCCTTCGCAGCTTAACGCCGTCTGTTAGGCGGTCGTCATCGATCGCATGCCGCTCGCCAGTCCATCGCTGGATCCTCAGCCGGCATTCGCCGAAGGCGTCTCGTCACGTCGCACTTCGCTACCTTGCCTGATCTCCATCGTCTATGTCACCGAGCCGCGTCTCGTCGATCGTCGCCTGTCTCGGCGCGCAAGACTCCACACATTGGATCGACCGACTGCGACCAACTCGATCGCTCACGGTACCGCCGCCTAACCCGGCATTGAAGCAGACAAAGGCTGCCGCGCGTATTCCTGGCGTGATCGCGCGACGGCCCAGCCACTCTCGCGAACACGTGCTTCGCACGTGCACGCGCTCGAGACTGGGTCTCTGGACCGTGATATTCTTCTTGAACGTAGTCGCTGCCTTCGCAGCTTAATGCCCGTCTCGTTAGGCGGACGATGATCAGAACCGAAGTGTCGTCCGGGCGCGTCGCAGATCATCATCCGGAAGATCACCGAGCTCGCGGCAGTCCCGCTCCCGCTCCCTTCGCAACTGGCTGCGCCGCGTGCTCATCAAGACGTGCGCTCATCAACGCTGTTTCGTCTGAGGCGGTCCGCGCGGTTTCCAAATGGAATCGACCGATGCGACCCCACGCGCAGTGCCGCCGCCTAACCCGGCGTTGAAGCAGACGAAGGCTGCCGCGCGTACTCCATAGCGTGATCGCGGACGGCCCAGCCACTCTCGCGAACACGTGCTTCGCACGTGCACGCGCTCGAGACTGGCCCTCAGTACGCGTGGTATTCTATCTTGAACGTTGTCGCTGCCTTCGCAGCTTAATGCCCGTCTCGTTAGGCGGACGGGCAAGACGGCAAACGCGCTTCCTCGTGCTACGCTTTGTTTGTGTTGAGGCGGGCGCTAATCGTTGTTGCGCTGGCTGCCGCCGGCAGCGCTGTTGTGTCTTGCCAGGGTCACGACTGCAGCATGGCGGGTTGCTACAACGGGATCCGCTATGCCGGAGAGTTGGCAGCCTTGCCATCGACCATGGAACTCGAGTTCTGCTTCAACGACTCCTGTGCGACGACCACCCACGCCTCGTCCGATCCCAGCTGCGCTCAGTGGAACAATGGTGCCGCGGTGGCATCACTGTGTGTCGGCAGTCACGACCGACGCCGGAACCATCTCCGTAGGTGGGCACGTCACTTTGAGCTCTGAGTCACGCCGCACGACGGCGACCACTACGTTATCACGGTCAAGGACTCGAGCACCGGCACCGTCCTGCAAGTCGCCGACGGCCACGTGCACTACGACGACGTCTATCCCAATGGACCCGAATGCGACTCCACGCCGTGCAAGATTGGACAACTCACACTGGTCTCTCCGTAGACGTGCTGTCTAACAGGTCGTTGCAACAGGCGAGCCGCCTTCCTTTCCGTTGACGTCTCCCGTCCCGCGCGCGGGTTTCTACACGCGCGGCCTACGCCGCCTTCGCGCAGCCCGCGCGCCTGACGCGTGATACCATCCGGTTGAAGTTGTTCTCGGCGCTCCCTGTTGAACGCCGAGGCGTTAGGCCGACGCCACCTCGCGATGCGTAAGTGACCAACCTCTCCGACTTGTTCGCCCGAATTGAGTCGCATCACCGCTACACGCCGGCTGAAGCGGGCGCCGAGTCCCACATTCACGCGTTCGAGCACCAGATCAGGGTTCCAGCTCCCCGTCGACTTCCGCGCGTTTCACCTTCGCTTCCATGGCGCAACCCTGTTTGAGAGATACGAGTTCCTTCCTCTCACGTCGCGTTTGTCGAACTGGAGAAGCTCTATGCGGACCCGACTGGGTCGATTCTGAACCTCCCGCTTGGTTCGCCTTCTGTAGCTGCGACAACGGCGATCATGTCGGAATCGACCTCGCAACAACCCACACGGACAACTTCATCCTCGATTGCGATCACGAGAGCACCTCGCATCGACGCGTGATCGCGCAATCCTTCACAGACTTCCTTGCGCGGTTGCTCAAGGCAGACGGCCACGCCTACTACCTCGATTCACTGTTCCAGTGCATTGCCGTCATCGACGTTCCATATCAGCCCCCGATGTCGTGGCTCCGCGAGCACTACCGCAAGTGGTCCGAGGATCCGGAAGTTGGACCGGAGCAATGTCGAAACTCCGCCTGTGGCAGACTCACGGTCTCGTTGAGCGTGTTCTGTCGCCGCCACCACTTCGAAAGCGTCAACCACCTCCCATACCCTTTCGACGACTGAACGCCGCCTAACCCGGCGTTGAAGCAGACGAAGGCTGCCTCGCATTTACAGCGTGATCCCGGACGGCCCAGCCACTCTCGCGAACACGTGCTTCGCACGTGCACGCGCTCGAGACTGGGTCTCTGGACCGTGATATCTTGCTTGAACGTAGTCGCTGCCTTTGCAGCTTAATGCCCGTCTCGTTAGGCGGACGACATGACCCGATTCGCCACTCCTTCACCTCGGTTCCTCGTCGCAGCTGCGATGATTGGATCGTTCTCGCTAGCTGTAGTCCTCAAGACGATCCATCGCTCTCGTCGAGCCAGCGAACGGAGCGTGCCCGAGTGGGAAGTTTCTCTACGAGGACTCGGCCTGCTCGGCCCCGTATCGTTCGACGGAGGTTCCACCTCGTGCACGCCGCGTGGTGATGGCCTCTGTCATCAGCGCTGCGACTCCAACTCCGACTGTGGCGACGAGCGTCCCGTTGTCGCATCCCGGTCTCTCGCACAACTCGACTGCGAATGCAGCATCGGCGTCCGCATCTGTCGTGACATGACGTTGACGACTGTTCCAACGACGTGCGCTCCTCTGATAACCCTCCGCGCAGACAGCGCCGCCTAACCCGGCGTTGAAGCAGACAAAGGCTGCCTTGATCTCCACAGCGTGATCCCGGACGGCCCAGCCACTCTCGCGAACACGTGCTTCGCACGTGCACGCGCTCGAGACTGGGCCTCAGTACGGTGCTACCATCCTGAATCGTTCTCGCTGCCTTCGCAGCTTAACGCCCGTCTCGTTAGGCGGACGATGATCAGAACGCGAAGTGTCGTCCGGGCGCGTCGCAGATCCTCATCCGGAAGATCACCGAGCTCGCGGCAGACCCGCTCCCGCTCTCCTTCGCAACTGGCTGCGCCGCGTGCTCATCAAGACGTGCGCTCATCAACGATATTTCGTCTGAGGCGGCCCGCGCGGTTTCCAAATGGAATCGACCGATGCGACCCCACGCGCAGTGCCGCCGCCTAACCCGGCGTTGAAGCAGACGAAGGCTGTCTTGATCTCCACAGCGTGATCCCGGACGGCCCAGCCACTCTCGCGAACACGTGCTTCGCACGTGCACGCGCTCGAGACTGGGCCTCAGTACGGTGCTACCATCTGAATCGTTCTCGCTGCCTTCGCAGCTTAACGCCCGTCTCGTTAGGCGGACCGAGGCGGGACTTCGAGGTCGTGGCAAATCTTCCGCGCCAGGTGCTCGTTGATCTCCCGATGTCGCGGTACCGACGATGCCTTCCGCGCTTGTCGGTTCACGTACACCGAATGATTGCCGCCCTCTCGAAGGAGCTCGCATCCGTGTTGCTCCAAGTGCCGGATCAGTTCTCGCCGTTTCACCCGTTCGCGATCCTCAGCGACTCCCGGATGACGTCATCACCCACATCCTGCCGCGCTAGTTCTCGATTCGCGTCGATCACCAGCTGCACTGCCTCACGCAAGTTCTCACGCGCTTCGTCAAGCGTCGCGCCCTGCGTGTTTGCTCCCGGCAGTTCCTCCACGTAGCCGATGTACCCTTCGGGTACCTTCTTGAACACGGCGGTAAACGCGAAGTCCACGGCAAGCCTCCACTCGCAGTCTAGCGCGACCCTCTCCGCCCACAAGCTCTCTGTCGCGGCCGGCTAACCCGGCGTTGCAGCAGGCGAAGGCTGTCGCTCCGTCCTGTTAATGCCTTCCACGGCGGCTCGGCTTTCTCGAGCGAGCCTCTGACGCTTGATATCGTTCTTCACCGCCAAGCTGCCTTCGCAGCTGAACGCCATTCTCGTTAGGCGGAGCCAACCGAGCGCCCGTGAAAGTCCGCGACGTGATCCGATTGCTGGAGGACGACGGGTGGCGTCAGGTTCGCCAGCGCGGCTCGCACCGACAGCTCAACACCCCGTCAAGCCAGGTCTTGTCACCGTTGCCGGCAAACCCAGTGACGAACTCGCTCCCGGCACCCTCAACAGCGTGCTAAACAGGCAGGTCTGCGATGAAATACCTGGTCGTCGTCGAGCAAACCCAAACCGGTTTTTCCGCTTACTCCCCGATCTGCCTGGGTGCGTCGCCACTGGCGCCACCCGCGAAGAGGTTGAGCGTGAGATGACCGCCGCGATCGTCTTCCACGTCGAAGGTCTGGTCGCCGAAGGTCTTCAAGTCCCCGTTCCCCAGACATTCTCTACCTACGTGGACGTGCCTGCCTAACCCGGCATTGAAGCTGACGAAGGCGGCCGCGCCCTTCACGTGATTGCGAACGGGCCAGCCACTCTCGCGAACAAATGCTTCGCACGTGCCGCGCTCGAACTGGCCCTCCAACACGTGAAATTGTCTTAGGCGCCGAGTCGTCTCTACTGCAGGTCCAGGGATAGTGGGCACTCGCTGGAGCACGCCGCTACGTGCACACACTGGAGCATAGCGCTCATTGCTGCGACCGCGGCAGCGCCGTTCTGCGGTGGAAGACCCGGGCACACAGTTTCGTCCGTACACGCCATTCCCTTGCAACCGGTCTTGCGACTGCGGTTGGATCGTCCTGCGCCCTTCACGTGATCCCGGACGCGCCAGCCACTCTCACGGACATGTGCTTCGCGCGTGCCCGCGTTCGAGGCGGCGCCGTCAACACTGGCCCTCCAACGCGAGACGATTCGTTGCCTTCGCGGCGTATATCGATGCCCGTACGCGCGCATTCACCAGAATCGACCCTGCAATCGCTGCCTCGCTAGGCTTCCCGAAGCCCGAGTACACTGCCGTGGAGCGCGAACGTCGCTGGCTCTGCGACCGGGCCACTCCTACGGACACGTGTTCGCACGTGCCCGCGCTCGAGACTGGCGCTCCCCACCGTGATATTGTCTTACACGTATTCGCTGCCGTGCAGCTCGACGCCCGTCTCGCGAGGCGGACGCCAGACCAACTCCCAATGCGCATCATCTCCTTAGCGGCGTCGCTTGTTTTGCTTTCGTTGGTAAAGACCGCCAGCGCTGAGCCGTCTCCAATTACAGAGACCCGCAGTGCAGGGGACGTCCAGCGTGCGTGGGGCTGGGTGACCACGGCTTTCGGCTCGACCTTGTTGTTCGTCGGCGCCTATTCGTACGCGCGCGTCGACTCACTCCAAACCGCAACTACTGACGAAGGCTGCGACAGTCGCTCCGGCAGCAACGCTTCTGCTTGCGAGTCTGTACGCTGGCGCCGTATCTTTTGGCTCAGCGCGCCGCTTGGTGCCGTGTCAACCGCCACGGGAATCGCGTTGCTGGCCACTGCGCCCGACGACCACGCACCTTCCTGGCGCATCCACGCAACCGCTGGATCCCACGACCTCGAGCTCAAGCTCGGCACCTCCTTCTAGTCGCGCGGCGACACGCGCCGCCTAACCCTGCACTGAAGCAGAAAAAGGTGGGCGCGCGAGCTCTCACGTGATGGCAGACGGGGTGATATTCGCCTTCACGCAGTCGCTGCCTTTTGGGCGGACGCACCCACCCAACGCGCACTCGTCGTCGCGTGTTTCACTGCAGTGGCCGGATGCGTCCGGAGCGCGGTTCTGGCTGCGCTCTTTTCTGCCGTTGCTTGCACGCGACCCGTTGGGACCGAGCGAGTGTCGCTCGTCCGAATCATCGCTAATCCCGGTTCGTTTCTAGACAGCCACGTCGCACTGATCGGCTTTTTGCACATTGGGTTCGAGGACACGAAGCTCTACGTCCGCCGCGATGATCGCACCGTTCACGAGGACAAGAATGCGATCTACGTCATCGTTCGTTCCTCGCAGCACAGGATTTGGCGACAGTTCAGCGATCGATACGTCTTGATTGTCGGCGACCTTCGACCAGGCACCGGACACCTCGGGTGCTGTTCTGCCGTGCTCGACGGCGTCACCTCAATCGAGCCCTGGCCGCCTGACCTGTGAATCTACGCCGAATAACCCGGCGTTGAAGCTGAACAAAGGCGGCCGTGCGTTCTTGAACGTGATTGCGGACGGGCCAGCCACTCTCGCGAACACGTGCTTCGTACATGCACGCGCGAGACTGGCCCTCGAACGCGTGGTATTCTTTCTTACGTAGTTGCTGCCTTTGCAGCTCAATGCCCGTCTCGTTAGTGGACGCGCCATGACGCACTTACTCCCATGCCCCGCGTGCAACAGGCACACCCGTGCGTGCGAGTCGCGCTGTCCGTTTTGTGACAGACCACTCACCCCCTCATTTAGTCCACCGCCGCTGGCGCGCTCAGCTACTCGCGCCGTTGCAGTCGCTTTCGCCCTGACCTCAACGGCCGGCGTTGTACTCTCCACAGCATCTTGCGCTGGTGTCTACGGTGCTCCTGGTATTCCTTCGCCCAACGATGCTGGTCCAACTTGGGACGCTGCCGATTCGTCTTCAAAGCACTGCGATGCCACTCCTTGTCCGCCGAATGTTCCGGTCGGCGGCGCCACCTGCTTTGCGTACGGCTCTTCCTGCTCCTACATCACCGCGTGCGGGCACGTAGACTGCATCTGCTCTTCCAATCCCTGCGAGTCTGCCACCTGGTTGTGCACACCTACCTCCGCGTGTGACGTCGACGCGCATACGATCACGGCCAGCACCGCTGGACCTCCAACGCGCCTCACTGGCATCCCTGCAGCGGGTTCTCAGCTTACCGACGCCAGCACGGACGCTTCTGATGCCTCATCCGATTGAATCCAGCTTTCCGCTACGCGCCGCCCCTATACCGGCGTTGAAGCTGACGAAGGCGGCCTCGATCTCTTTGGCGTGATTGTTGGAGGGCCAGCCACTCTCGCGAACACGTGCTTCGCACGTGCCAGCGTTCGAGGCTGGCCGTCCAACGCGTGATATCTTCAGACACGTTGTCGCTGCCTTTGCAGCTCAACGCCCGTCTCGTCAGGCGGCCACCGGTCCCAAGGTCCACACCCTCAGCGGTGTCGCAGTCTTGATGCTGGTTGCTGCCCTCCTCATCGCGGTCCCCATCTGCGTTAATTTTCGGGGTCGTGGCGCGACGACCCAGCCACTCTCGCGAACACGAGCTTCGCTCCCGCACGCGCGCGAGACTGGGCCTCAGTACGGTGCTGCTATTCCGAATCGTTCTCGCTGTCTTCGCAGCTCAACGCCATTCTCGTTAGCCAGACGCGCCCATCCCTGGCTCGTAAGCCGCGATCGTCGGCCATGTGGCTTTCATTCGCCATTTGCTCCACAATCACTCTGTGGCCAAGCCCGCACTCGATCTCTCAAGCCTCACCTCCGACGAAAAGCTCGAGCTCATCGACGAACTCTGGCAGAGCGTGAATCCCAACGACCTTCAGCTCTCCCCAGAAACTCGTGCTGAACTCGATCGTCGCCTGGAAAAGCTCGACCGCGACGGCCTCTCCGGCACTCCCTGGACCGATGTTCGCGCCGAGATGGTGCCCGACAAGTTGTGATCCAGCTCATCCTCACGCCCGAAGCTCGTGCTGATGCGCTCGAGGCGTTCCGCTTCTACGAACGTCAGCGTCCAGGTCTCGGGCTCCAATTTCGCGACCACCTCGATGTCGCGTTGTCCAGGATCCTGGACGGCCCGCAGCGCTACCCAGTCGTCTACCGCGATCTTCGCCGCCGATTGGTCGAAAGGTTCCTTACGCCGTCTTCTGCCGCGTCTATTCCAATGCCGTCGGCGATTGTCGCTGTCATGCACGCCGAAACTAGACTCACGCTGCTCGCCCAAGCGCTCGAGCTTCCTGAAGCAGGCGGGCTGGCCTTGCGCGTGTCGTCTCGCAGAGAGTCGCAGCCCGCGCCCGTCTCCAACGCCGGCCAGGCGTGGGTCGACGTGATTGCACCGCCGCGTCGACTTGCCTTCGTAAGCGTTCCGCCAAGACCGTGACGTCGAAGCGGCCCTCGCTACTAGCCCGCGCTATGCTCGCCACGCGTCGTGCCTGAGGTACTCGATCTCGCTCCACGCGAGCTCGTCGCGAACGCCGTCTTGCTACGGGAGTGACGTGCCAGCTACAGCGAGCGTTTCGTTCGCGATCGTGGATCCTTCGAGTCTCTCGACCGTATTTCGCTCGCCCGTCCGCCGTGAGATATTCCAGGAATTCCGAAGGCGTCCGCGCAGAACGCTCCGCAATTTCGGTTGATGACGCTGACTGAAGCAAGCGCGTTGAGGGCGCTTGCTCTGGCTCGGGCAGTCATTGTCGCAGTTCGGCGATCGTCCCGCGATCCCAGCGCAATGCCCGCCGGCTCCACGGGCCGACGCTACCCCGCGCGTTGACGCTCGCTGAGCGTTCGTCGAGCTCGTGCACCGCGAGGTGGTAGCATCTGGTGAAGTCGTGAAGTCGTGACTGGCGCTCGCAGCTGACTGCCAAGCCGTTGGGCCACCAACCAGACTCGTCAGAGGACAATCATGAGCAAAGTATTCGTCAACATTGGACTTAGTCTCGATGGCTACATGGCGCCGGAAGGAATGACCATGGAGAATTGGGACAAGCCTGAGTACAAGAACTGGGGCGCCAAGTGGGGTGCGCTGATGGGCTGGATCCTCAAGTCAGCAGTACTTCCGCGAGAACCTCAAGCTCGGACCCGGCGGAGAGACCGGTCCGGTCAACGACATGCTCCGGAACACCACGGAGCGCATCGGCGCCAACATCATGGGCAAGCGGATGTTCGACCAAGGCGAGCGCGCTTGGCCTGAGGAGGCTCCGTTTCACACACCGGTATACGTTCTCACCCACGCGAAGCGCGAACCCTGGGTCCGGCCGGGTGGGACGACCTTTCACTTCATCAATGACGGGCCGGAGCGTGCCCTCGAGCTGGCTCGGGAATCCGCGGGCAGTCGTGATATTCGCATCGCGGGTGGAGCGGATGTGATCCAGCAGTACCTGAACATGGGTGTCGTGGACGAGCTTGAAATCGCCTTGGCGCCCGTGCTGTTCGGCGGCGGGCGGCGTCTCTTCGAGAACCTGCGCGAGCCCGGGCCGCAGTTTCGCATTGACAGGGTTGTTGATAGCTCCGACTGCCACGCACTTGCGCTATGTGCGTCAGTGAGAGCGGCCTACAGTAACCGCCGGTTGCAGCGGACGGTCCGCTGAACCAGAGCGCTACGCGGACCTCAGCGCTTCACCCAATACCCGGGGTCGCGAGCGCCGTGTGCAACGGCAATGATCTCGATGGCGTCTCCCGTCTCCCGGTAGAACACGAGATATGGGAAGCGCTGCAAAACCGCCCTCCTAAATCGCAGATCCCGCTCCCAGACGGGGAATGTCGTCGGCGCCTCGACGATGCGCTCTACCGTCGCTTCGACTGCTGCCATGAACGCCTCACCCAACCCAGCAGAGTGCCCCTCATACCACTCGGCCGCCGCATCAAACTCCCCGCGAGCTTCCGGCGCGAACTGCGCCGTCTTCATTTCGCCCGCAAACGCTCCTGCAGTTCAGCTTTGACCTGCGACCACGGGATCGTCTTCGCGGTCCCGCTCTCGAGCGCGTGTACCCGCCGATCGAGTTCAGCGGCCCAGGCCGCAGCCCATTCCGGATCTTCTGGACCTTCAACGCTGTCCAGGAGCTCCGTTGCAATCGCCAGGCGTTCGTCCGCTGGCAGGCGCATGGCCTTCGCCAGCAACTCGGCGGTTTCCGTGTCGACCATGTGTCCAATGTAGCGCGCTGTGAAGCGAAACGCGACCGACAAACTGCCGCCTAGCCCAGGCGTTGAAGCGTTCGCGCGGCTGGCAGGGATCGAACCCGCGACCGGGCGATCGGGATCTCCCGCCGCCCGCTGGGCCTTGGTAGAATGCGCGCCATGGGCCTCTTGACCTTCGGTCTCAACGTGACGCTGGACGGGTGCAACGACCATCGCGAGGGGATCGCGGACGACGAGCTGCATCGACTACTTCACGGAGCTCATGGACGCGGCCGGGGCGATGCTCTTCGGGCGCATCACCTACGAGCTCATGGAGGACGCCTGGCCGGCGGTGGCGCGCGACGAGACAGCGCCGCGAGCGTCACGCGAATGGGCGCGCAAGCTGGAGGCCAAGCCGAAATATGTGGTTTCGGCCTCGCGTCGCGACTTCCCGTGGAACAACACCTTCCGCGTCGAGGGGGATTTGCACGAGGCCGTGCGGCAGCTGAAGGACAAGACCCCGCGCGGCGTGCTCGTGGGCAGCCCCGACGCTGTCGGCCGCGCTCGAGCGGATGGGGCTGATCGACGAGTACCGCATCGTCATCCACCCGGTCCTCGCCGGCCATGGACCGACCTTGTTTCAGGGCCTGGAGCGCTCGCGGCGTCTCGATCTCGTCTCCACGCACCGCCTGAAGTCCGGCGTGATGGCGATGCATTACCGCCGCAAAGAGGGATGACCTGTTCGCTGACCTCGACGGCCGGCTCGCACTCTTTACAGCATCTTGCGCTGGTTGTGAGTCTCCTGGAGCGGAGTGCATGGTTGGTGGGAACGTCCTGCACGTGCGGGAGCGATCCGCAGGTCTGGTCCTGCAGGTTCGTCGACGGCTAATCCCTCGATCGAAGGTCCGTTGCGAGCAGTCTCCCGCGAGCGGGAAACGCAAAGGCGGCCGCGTGTATCTTTGGCGTCGCGGCGGACGACCCAGCCACTCTCGCCTCGTCGGGCGGACCGGATCGCGTTGTCCACGGCGGAACGATTGATCCGCTGCTAGACTCCCAGCGATAGCGCTTCTGGCACCACGTACTCGAGGTCTCACCATGACTCTCCGGCGATTGACGTTCTACGTGGCAGCGCTGGCGCTGGCGATCAGCGCCTGCAGTGCGGACGAAAAGCCCTGATCCGACATGAACGTGGGTGGCGCGGATGCCGCGGACACCGGGGCAGTCGGCGGTGCCAGCGGTCAGGCTGGGGGTGGCGCGACCGGTGGAGATGCCGGTTGCGACGAGACCGACCTCGCTTGCTTCTGCCAGTCCCATGCTTGCCCAAGCTCGATCGACGCGGACTTCTGCCAGAGCCCACCTGTCTGCACCGCCGAGCGCTTCGAGTACGCGGCATGCCTGCGAACCGAGATCGTCGTCAACACGAGCATTGGCCAGTTCGCCTGGCTGTTCGATTCGATGACGGGGCAGCTCGTTGGCGCAGCCTACGGGACTGACGTGTCGCATCACGGGCCGGCGGGCGAAACGCTGTCGCCAGCTTGCGTGTCTTCGAGTTTGTGCCGTTCTCTGCACGCCCAGCCTCTGTCGGTTCTCCGAACCTAGCTGCAAGTCCGACGCGGGCGTGGACTCCGGCACCTGATCCGCGGGCGGGCCAGCCTCTCACGGACGAGTGCGTCGCACGAGCCCGCGTTCGAGACTGGCCCTCATCACCGTGATACTGTCTTCAACGTTCTTGCTGCCTTTGCGGCTTATTGTGACGCTCGTCTCCTGAGCGGAACGACATCGTGATGACTGAATTGCCGCAATGTCCAGCTTCCGAGTTGAGCTTCGCCACGATGCTGCCTTACGCATTGCTTGCCGCTGCTGCAATCGTCGGCTGCGGCGGCAGCGTCCTACCGGCCAGCGAAGTAGTAAAGGTGCGAGCTTCCCGAGAGTTCGAGTGCCCAGAGACCAAGGTGACCGTGAGTGAGCTAGGCGGGAGGGCCTACCGTGCAAAGGCGTGTGGCACAACCCAGATATACGTCTGCAATCATGAGGAAACAGACGCGTGGGGTTCGCTCGACAGCATCGTTTGTGCGCACGAAGGAACGACTCTTCCGGCAGAGGAACCCAATACTACCCCCGTCTACGTTCCGGTTCCGGTTCCACGCTGAACCGTCCGCGCTCTCTCAGCGATCGCGACGGCGGTACCTCAAACGCTGGCCGCCGCTTCATGCCGCCGAGTCGGTTCTCCCATGCCGCACGGGACCGTCTGCCCGATCTGCGGCCGCCGCCGTTGGATGTTGGATCGAGAACGCCGGATGATCGCAGCGTTCCGCGACCGACCGTCGAGTGCTAGGTAAAGCCCGTCATGCCTTCGATTCGACCAGCACGACCCCAGGACGCTCCGTTACTGGCAGCAGCCGAGCGCGCCATCGCGAGTGTCCCCGGCGCGCTCGCTTCGAGGCCCGAAGAAATCCACGACGGCGCGGTCCGCGAGAAGATCTTCGACCTCGACGATCGCGGCCGTGGGGTCTTTCTCGTCGCCGAGCGAGCGGGCACGGTCGTTGGGCATGCGTTTTTGGAGCCGCTCGCGCTCGCGGCGACGTCGCACGTCGTCAGGCTGACCATCGCCGTGCACCAAGGCCATCAACGCCAAGGCGTCGGCAGGGCTCTCATGAACGAGCTCTTGTCCTGGGCGCGGTCGAATCCCCGTGTCGAGAAGGTGGAGCTCCAGGTGCGCTCGTCGAACGATCGCGCCATCGCGCTCTATCGATCCCTCGGGTTCGTCGAAGAGGGGCGCAAGACGAGGCGGCTGAAGATCGGTCCGAACGAGTACCTCGACGACCTATACATGGCTCTGTGGGTGGGTCCGTAGAGCTTGGAGCGTGCATCTCCGAGCGTGCATCTCCGAGCGTGGGAGACTCGCTCGTTGCAGCCCACGCTGACTCCCGTATCGTAGCCCCATGTCAGTCGAGCTCACGGTCTACCTTTCCCGCGAAATGATGCCCGACCCGAAGCGTTGGGCGGAGGCCATCGTCGAAGCCGGGTTTTCTGTCGAGCTCGACCTGGATTTCGATGTCGACAGCTTCTCGGGCTACTTGCCCTGTCGATATGCTGGCGCCGATTCGGGATTCGAGTACTCGAGCGGTCCGATCGAATTCATCGACGAGCTCGAGCTGCCGAACGAGTTCGACTTTTCGGTGACCTTTTCGACGCACTCGGACATGCGGGAGCTCGCGTCGTCGGTGGTCGCGGCGGGGGTTCTGTGCTCCGTGGGTCGAGGCATTCTCGTCGATCCGCAAGCCGACGTTACGGTGAAAAGTGACGATGCGGTGGCTTGGGCGTCGGACCAACTCGACGAAATCGATCTCTGAGCGAGACGCTTGGACCGCCGCTCGCGGTGTCATCCGATCATCGGATCATCCGGCCCACGTCGTTGGTTGAATGTGGGCGGGGAGCGAGTACTCGGGATCCCACGGGAAGTGGTGCTGCTTGTCCGGCCACACGATCTGCAGCACGTCGAACTCGCCACCGCCGTAGAACCAAAGCGCGTATCCGAAGTAGTCGCGATACCAACGTTTCTGCATTTCTCGGAGAACGCAGTCGTACCCCTTGATCAAGTCGGAGATGCGCGTCCCGTCGCTGAGCTCCCCCCCGCTTGCCATTCGATCGCGAAGCTGATTGATCATCCAGTGCATGAGCGCAGAGTCGAGACCGAAACAGATGAGCTCGGGCCCTCCATAGGTCTTGGTGAGGCCGATTGAGTACACAAAACCCGGCCCCACGTCGTCGGCGTCGATCTTCATCACGTGACACGCATGATCGCGCACGTTGTCGCGAACGATGTCTTCCATGTGATCGTGGATCTTCCAATCAGCACCTATTCGATCCCGCTGTGCCTCGCTCAGTCGGCAGAGACCGGCGAGCTCGTGCAGCGTTTCGTCGCGTTCGGTCAGATGCTTCAAACACACGACGACGGGTGTGTCCGCGCCGTCGTCGGGGTGATCTCCACCGCAGAGAAATTGCCACTCACCGTCTTCGTCATGGGAGACGTAGAGCACCGGCATTCCACCCTCGTGGACGTTTTTGCATGCGAGCACGCCGAGGTCTTCGCTCACCTTGAAATCGGACCGGCCCACTCCTAGAGCTTACAACAACGGCCGCGCGGTACATCCTGGACCACCCATGGCGAGACAGAGAAAAGCCGTCGACAAGGCAGAACGCATGCTGGCTGGGCTGTCGCCGACGCGACTGGAACAGAAAACCGTCGAGGACCACGCCCAGCGCTGGAGAGCGACGTTTGCGGCGCGCACGCAAGAGGCGACTGGCAGTCCGACTCACGAAGGATTCGATTGGCACTCGTTCAGCTACGATTTCGTCTTCGCGCTGAGCGGTGAGGCTGCACGCGACGAATATCGCGACAAGCAGCGCGCCCAGAGCTTCGTCGTGCTGGTGGGTCCAACGATGTCCGACGGGTTTTCCTGCGAAGCCGAAACGCTCCCCTGGTTCGATGGCGAAGGACTCGACGTTTACGTCGTGTCAGGCGCGTTCACCTGGACGATGGTGTTCACCCACGAGGCTGACTGGTGTGGTCCGTACTTCACCACGGCCGAGTGGGCAGCGAAACGAGCCCCGAAGGGAAGCGCCCGATAGCTGCTGCTCCCTTCTCTGTTGGGGTTTTCGAGAGCCAGGCCACGAAATCATCCCCCTTTAGAAGCTCCAGCGATAGTCGGCCCCGGTGCTTTTGGATCCGGTTCCAGCTCGCAATGGCGCGTGCGAAGTCCGCCAGCTCTTCGTCCTGTCGTCGCGTATTTTCCCTCAGAGCAGTGGCATCGACGTGCCCGTCTCGCGCGAAGTCGCACTCACTGCCTCGGAGCAATCGCAGGCGCCGAACACCGCCTCGACGACCGAAGCTCGCAACCAGCGGATAGGTGCGACACGGGATGGGTCGGGCGTCGTACGCGCTGCACCTGTCGTCGCCATCGAGGAAGAGGCACGCGCCCGCTTCCTGCCGGAGCGCCAGCCAACGAAAGCCGCGGTCGAGGAGCACGAGCGTCTCGGGCTCGCCGGTGAGATCGATCTCCGTGGGCGATAGCCACTCGACGAGGTCGCCGGGTTTTCGGCACGTGCTTTCGGCGAGCCGGGCCAGATCCGCGCCGGTGAGGGGGACCCGCACGTCACGACAGCAATTGCCGCATCGCGTGCACCGAAAGCCGAGGAGTCGGAGGCCGGATGCCATCGCCGGAACCAAGCATCGCACAGCTCATTGTCCGCGATTGACCAAAGTAGAAAAATGTCCTCTCGTTTTCGAGATGCCAAAGCCCAAACCCCGGCGCACAAATCCGAAGGCCAAATCGAAACCCACGAACCGGCCATCCAACCCGAGGAAGAAGGCATCGAAACCGAAGAAGGCATCGAAACCGAAGAAGGTATCGAAACCGAAGAAGGTATCGAAACCGAAGAAGGTCCTGAAGCCGAAGAAGGTCTTGAAGCCGAAGAAGGCATCGAAACCGAAGAAGGCATCGAAGCCGAAGAAGGCATCGAAACCGAAGAAGGCATTGAAGCCGAAGAAGGCATCGAAACCGAAGAAGGCATCGAAACCGAAGAAGGCATCGAAGCCGAAGCCGGCACCCAAGCCAACGAAGCGGGAGGCGCCGAAGCCAACGAAGCCCCTCGAGCTCGAGAAAGCACCTCAGGCCAAGATGCTCGAGCCCGCGTCACTCGACGGCGACACGATGGTCTCGAGCATCCTCGTCGACGAGCACGACGAGCACGACGAGCACGACGAACGACTTCGTGCACTCTGGGTACGATTCGACCATTGGTTCGCCGAGAACGCGGACACCGCGCTGGCTCTGCGAGGACCCGCGACCGAAGAGGCGATCCGCGCTGCGGAGGACATCATGGGCCTTCGCTTTCCGGAAGACTTTCGAGCCTCCCTCGCCATTCACGATGGCCAAGATCCGGGCTACGGAGTCGAGTGGCCGCCCGGTGGTGGGCGACTCGCGCCCCTCGATGCCATCGTCAAGCAGTGGCAGGACGAGCAGGACTGGGTCGAGCCGAACGATCCCGGCCTGAATTCCCTGGATCTCGAGGATCGACTGCGAACCGTACTGCGCGATCCGAGGCGCATTCCCATCGCCGGAAACCTGTATTGGGACCAGGACAACATGTATCTGGATCTCGTTCCCGGACCGAAAGGAACCGAAGGGCAAGTCCTCCAGCTGGTCTCTGAATGCGACTTCCAGATCTGTGGGCGCTCGTTCGAAGACTTTTTGGAGCGCTTCATCGAGCTACTCGAAACCGGCAAGCTCGCTTTCGAGCCGGGCAATCCCGGCCGCATCGTGCCCGCTTTCAAGAAGGATCCGTGGGACACGGTCTATCCCCTCGTGCGCGCGTGATGCGACTCACTTGGGAACGGGCAGGGGTTTGGTCACCGATTCCTTCGCGGGCTCCGCCGAGAACTCGAATCCGTCAATCAGCACCGACGAATCCAGAATCGGATCTCCCATGTCCCACACTGCGAAGCGCAGCGTCACGATGCTTCCCGGCTCGACGGGTGATTGCGTTTCGAGCCAGCCGGTCGCGGCGCTCTCGCTGAAGCCCGTGCCGTCGAGCTCCTTCGTGCCGTGGGTGCAGGGAAAGAGCTTTCCGCCGGCCTCTTGTGGATCACAGACTTCGAGAAAGCCGTTGTTCACGCTCACCGGATTGCCCTGACTGTCGAAGGAGATGTTGCCCGATTGCGCATTCGGGCTTGGTGGATCCTGCAGCGCGACGAAGAAGTCGTTGTAATCCGTGCACACGAAGTACGGAAATTCATAGGTGTAGAAATCGAACGCGAAGCGAAAGCTCTTGGCGTTCGTCGGGACGCGGATCCGAACTTCGAGCGCAGCTGGATTGTAAGCGGTCGTGTCACTGGCGGTGGCGACACCCGGACAGGCCGGCGAGTCCTTGGGAAATCCGGGCGGCGTCGTCCCCATGGTCGACGTATCGTAGCCACTCACGTCTTCGTAGCCCGGATCACTCGGCCGTCGCGCGGTGCCGCTGGAGAGCCCGAGCACCCGCGAGCCTTGTTGAGCTTTCACGTTCGGTCCAAACCCCGGCAGGAGCCCGTGGGAAAGATCGCTCATGCCCGGGCTTCCGTCGGCCAGAACGTACTTTGCGCTGAGCACTCCCCACTTTTTATCGCCGGTGGTTGCGAAGTGGCAGAGTCCGATGGCGCGGGCGCCGTCGGCCGCGTCGTTGCTCGCGACATCGAGCGCGTCGTCGCACGAGACGACCGTGTCGTCCGGGGTGCCGTTGCAATCCTCGTCGATGCCGTTGTTCAAGACGTTCCAGCGCACCGGGATTCGCGTTCGGATCGCAGTCGTTGCAGTCTCCATCTTCTACGCTGAAGCCATCGCCATCGGCGTCCGGTCCCGGCTTGTCACAGTAGACTTGGGTCGCCCCACCGCTTCCGCTCGTGCCGCCATCGATGTTCAAACTGGCACCCGTACCACCACCCGCCGAAGTCTCGGCTCCGCCCGCCCCTGCGGTTCCCAGGTCTGGCGTCGGTCCCGGCGCGCGATCCGATGCCGCGTTGGCGGAGCAACCCACGAGAAGCGACAACCCCAAAAGTGAAAGTCGTGAAGTCATGCGCCGCCCTTAGGCAAGGCGCAGGCCAACTGCGAAACGCCGGGAAAGCGCTGGTAGCCGCCGGGCGAAGAGTCGCCCGCTTCTCAGGTTGAGCGGGGCGCTTCTCATCGACGGGCGTAGAATCTTTCGAGCATGGACCGCGCCCTCGTCAAGACGAGCAAGTTCCTTTCCCTGGTCCTGCGCCACGCGCCCGAGCGGATCGGGCTGGAGCTCGACGCGGAGGGTTGGGCTCGCGTAACGGATTTGTTGCGCCTTTCGAACGCCGCCGGTCACCCGCTGACCGAGGAAGTGCTGCGTCAGATCGTCCTCGAAAACGACAAGCATCGCTTCGCGATGAGCGAGGACGGCGCTCGGATCCGCGCGAGCCAGGGTCACTCGATCGAGATCGATCTCGCACTGTCGGCGACCGAGCCGCCAGAGGTCCTCTATCATGGGACTGCGGAGGCGAGCGTCGAGTTCATCCGCGAACACGGCATCGAACGCGGGTCCCGCCAGTACGTTCATCTTTCGATCGACATCGAGACCGCCAGGCGTGTGGGCCAGCGTCACGGTCGCCCTGCCGTGTTCGAGGTAGCGGCCGGAGAGATGCATCGCTCGGGCTTTCGGCTCTTTCTTTCCGAAAATGGCGTGTGGCTCACCGACTACGTCCCGAAAGAACACTTGCGCTTGCTCTGATAAGCTCCTCCGGTGCTGGCGTGGGTCCTGGGGATCACGACATCGAGTGCCGTGCTCGTTGCGGTGGTTTCGCTGGCGGCTGCGGTGCTTCGCAAGTGGTCTTTCGCAAACAAGAGCGCGCGTCTCGCCACGCTGCTCGCTCTATTTCTGCCTGATTGTCGCTGCCGCGCTGCTCATCCTTCTTTTCGTGGCGCCCGGCTTCGCGGCCACGGTCGTGTTTCGGATTGGAGCGGCCGACGATCCCGCATCCAAAGCCAGACTCCTCGGCCAAGGCATCGCCGAGCTCATGAACGGTGCGGCACTCTCGCTGCCCGTACTCCTGCTCTCCGGCCCCATCTGGATCATCGCGGCTCGTCGAGTCAAAGCTCGAGCCAAGTGATGGCGACCGGGTCGCGTTTTTCTGCCTGGTGATTCCGATTTTGTTCACGTGACGATGTGATATCAAACCCGGATGCAGATCCTGGTCATCAACTCCGGCTCGTCGACGGTCAAATATCAGGTGATCGACCCCGACACGAAACGGGTGGTCGCTAAAGACACGATCGAACGAGTCTCGTCCCACGAGCAAGCGCTGGCGCAGGTGATCGACGCGGTGAAGCAGCACGAGATCGCGGCAGTGGGTCATCGCGTGGTGCACGGAGGGGAGCGCTTCTTCGACGCGGTGCTCATCGACGATGACGTTGATGGCCGCAATCGAAGCGTGCGTACCCCTCGCCCCGCTCCACAATCCGCCGAATCTGGCTGGCATTCGCGCATGTCGCGCCGCGCTCCCGGGCGTGCCGCAAGTTGCCGTCTTCGACACGGCCTTTCATTCGCGGATGCCCCGGCGCTCCCGGACCTACGCGCTCTCCCAGGAGGTGAGCGAGCAGCACGGGATCCGGCGCTACGGATTTCACGGAACCTCGCACGCGTACATCGCCGAGCTCGCGTGCCGCTGCCATGCGTCGGCCGCTGGGCGAGCTGCGACTCGTGACGCTGCATCTCGGAAACGGCGCCAGCGCTTGCGCGGTCGAGCTCGGTCACTCCACCGAAACCAGCATGGGGATGACGCCGCTCGAGGGGCTGGTGATGGGCACGCGTTCGGGCGATCTCGATCCCGGCGTCGTGCTCGCCCTGCTCGCGGAGCGGGCTCGACGCCGCTCAGGTGGACGATCTCTTGAACAAGAAGAGCGGACTGGCCGGGCTCTCGGGCGTGGGCAACGACCTCCGGGACATCGAGCGCGCGTGCGGCGGAAGGCGACGATCGCTGCCGGCTGGCCATCAGCGTGTTCGCGCATCGCGTGCGGAAATACGTGGGCGCGTACGCCGTGGCGATGGGTGGGATCGACGCCGTCGTGCTGAGCGGCGGGATCGGGGAAAACAGCGTCAGCATGCGGCGGCGCATCTTGCAGCGCATGGACTTCCTGGGGCTCGTCGCTGGACGAAGACAGGAACGCCGATGCCCGCGTCACGAACGAATTACCCGTCGCGGAAATCAGCGCTGACGTCTCTCGCGTGCGCGCGTACGTCGTGAAGACCGACGAGGAGCTCAGCATCGCGCAGCAGACCGCTGGCGTCGTGAGGCATCGCACCGAGGTGCAAAATCCGGGGCCCATTCCCATCGCGGTCAGCGCGCGCCACTTCCATCTCGACGCAGCGACGTTCGCGCAGCTGTTTGGTGAAGGGGCGACGCCTACCAAGTACAAGGACATCTCTCAGCCCGGCCAGTACGCGTGCGAAGAAAAGGTCAGCTTGGTCGGGCCGCGCGGTCGCATCGACAACGTCCGCTTGCTCGGACCGCTGCGTCCCGCCAATCAGGTCGAGGTCTCGCGCACCGACGAGTTCAAGCTGGGAGTGGATGCGCCGATCCGCGACTCCGGCAAGGTCAAAGGCTCCGCGCCGATCGTGCTCGAAGGTCCCCAGGGATCGGTGAGCCTCAGCGAAGGCCTCATCTGCGCGAAGCGCCACATCCACATGACGCCCCAGGACGCGGAGCGCTATGGAGTACAAGACGGGGACGAAGTCGAGGTCGCCGTGACGGGCGGTCCTCGGGATCTCGTGTTTGGAGACGTGCTCATCCGCGTGAGCCCGAAATACAAGCTCGAGATGCACATCGACACGGACGAAGCGAACGCAGCGGAGCTCGATCAGGGAGCTGCGGGCGCTCTGGTCTACACCGACATCACCAATGCGACGGCAACGCTCCGCCGCAAGCGCGATCGTCCCGACGCCTGAATCCGATTTTCAGGGCGCGCAGACCGGTTGAGTCTGCCCGAGCCACGGCTCGACGTCGAAGTTCGTCCAGGGCTCTTCCAGCTTCCAGATGCTGTTGTCGTCCTCGTACAGAACCACGTCGTCGTTGTCGCCGCTCGCGTATGCGCCCCAGTGCCACTGACAGATGTCGGTGTCCGAGCGTGAGAACGTTGCCTGCAGGAGCTTCGCGCCGTTTTGCCAGACCGCCATCACGCCGGTGACGTAGTTGATGTAGATCGTCGTCCGCACCCACTCGCCCATGGGGAAGCCCGGCGGGTTCGGTACGAAGTCGACGGTGCCACCGGTGTTCACGATGTGAGCGGGAGTGAGCTTGTTGCTGGTGTCCTCGAGACCCAGGGTGATGACGTCGTCGTTCCAACCGCAGTCGTTGTTCGCAGTCCAGAAGCTGAACCATTTCCCGTTCTGGAACTGGTACGGCGCTTCGAGCCAGCTGCTGTACGTGTTCACGACTCCGTTCGGGGCGTTGATGCCCGTTCCCGAGTTGGTGTACGCGCCGAGCGGCGTGTCGCCATCGAACTGCACTCCGCCGTAGCCGCGATGGGATTCCGTGTCGGCGCACGTGATGTCCGAGCGGTGGGAGTGGGACGGGCTCACCGCATGATCGGTGGAGAAACCGTTGTCGTGGCAGAGCCCGTTCTTCCAGTCCTTGCCGTAGTCCGTTCCCGTCCAGCGGGAGTAGTTGCCGGTCTCGAAGTCTTCCGACCAGAGCTTGGTTGCCTGGATGCAGGGGGGAGCCCCGGAGCTTCCGCCGCTGCCACCAGTTGCGCCCGATCCACCGGAACCTCCGCCGCCACCCGTGGTCGCGCCCGACCCGCCGCTGCCGCCCGGTCCGCCGCCCAATCCGCCCGAGCCTCCACTCGCGCCAGAGCCACCCGCCCCGCCGGTTGCGTCCTTCGAATCATCGCCCCCGCCACAGCCCAGGGCGACCAGCGCCGAGAGAGCCACCATCATCGTCCAGCGAACGGCCATCGGATGCTCCTTCCCTCAGCGGAGTATACCGCGCATACTCGGACCACACCTCGGAAGATGACGCTCCCGCTCATTCTCCTCTTGGTTATGGCGACCATCGGCTCCATCGATGGGTCGTACTATCACACCTACAAGTTCGAGCTGTTTCGCCAGCCATCGGCGCGGCTCGAGACGGTGACTCATGTGTTCCGCGCGTACTCCTTGGCGATCGCGGCTTGGGTGCTCGTTCACTACATCCCCCAAGGCGTTTGGTACTGGGCGCTCGTGGCGCTCTTTGCCTTGGATTTTCTCGACGACGTAGTCGACGTGCTCATCGAGCCCAAGAGTCGCGCACCTCTCGGTGGGCTTCCGCCGTTCGAGTATCTGATTCACATGCTCGTGATGGGGCTTTCGGGGGCCATCTGGGTCACGTTCATCGTCGGAGGTTTCGCGACGCGCTCCGCACCGAGCGCCCTCGTGCCCTACGAGCTTTCGTGGTGGCTCCTCTGGTACGGTCGCATCGTGGCGGTGGGTGCCGTGCTGATGGGTACGATGGACGCGCTGCGGCTCGCGATGTCCCTGAGAAAAGCCCGCGCCTGACTCGCGATGCACAAATCAGGGCAAATCCGGCGTTTCGTTCATTCTATTCCATGCAACGAAGCGTCCGGTTCATTCTAATGGAGTGATCGGAGGCACGCCGTCATGCTGAGCGGCGTGGAGGTTCGCATGCACTTCGATCGCTTGTTCAACGTGTTGGTTCTTGGGGGCGCGGCACTGGCCGTCACGGCTTGTGGCCCCGATTCGGGGGATCCCACCGGAGACGGAACTGCTGGCTCGACATCCACGGGGGGCGCCTCTTCGGGCGGTAGCTCCAGCGGAGGTGCTTCGAGCGGCGGGGCTTCCAGTGGTGGAGCTTCCAGCGGCGGAGCTTCCAGCGGTGGTGCTTCCAGCGGTGGTGCTTCCAGCGGTGGCGCAGCGGGAAGTATCTCTACCGGCGGGAGTGCCGGAGAAGCCAGCGGCGGATCCGCGGGCGCGAGCGGCGTCGATTGTGAGCTCGATCCGAAGCATTGCGGCTGCCCTTGTTGCTGGGTCGGCGACTGCCTCGAGGGCGAAGAATGCTGCATTCAGGCGGGGTTTGGCGGTTGCACGTCCTGATTTTCGCCAACTCGCGATCGAGCTTCTATGATGCCGCCCCCGAACGAGGAGGTCGTCATGAGCTCGAAAGCAAGTTGGAGCTTGGCTCTGTTGGTTGGCGCGAGCAGCGCGCTCGTAGCCTGCGGCGGTGACAGCGGTGGTGGTGACAAATCGGGAACCGGCGGGTCCGGATCCAAGATCGACGCGTGCGCCATCGTCACCCAGGATGACGCCGCTGCCATCTTCGGAAATCCCGCTTCTCCCGACACCGGCACTCCAGTGCTCGACGCCAACTTGATCGGCGAATGCTTGTGGACCTGGGACGATCCGCTCGATAACCAGCTGATCCAGTTCCGGGTCTGGAACGGGACCCAATATTACAGCGCACCCGCGGACTCGACGCCCTACGCCATCGGCGACGGAGGCTACGTTCGTCTGGTGGCCGGCGTGGACGTCGACTGGATCCAATCGTCGCTCACCGTGAATCTGAGCTACTCGACCGTCGGCAGCGGCATACCCGAGGCCACCACCAAGGAAGCCGACGTCAAAGCGCTCGCCCAGAAGGCTTCCACCGCCCTCGCGAAATAGCGCTGAGCTTGGTAGCCTGAGCGCCTTGTCCGATCCCATCGATCGCATCGCGCCCACCCTCCGGCCGTCCACCAATCCCCGCGGAGCCCAGCGCTGGCGATCGCTCCTGTTCTTGCACTGGCCCGTGGATCCCGCTGCGCTCCGAGAGCTGGTTCCAGAGGGGCTCGATCTCGATCTTCACGAGGGCGTCGCCTACGTGGGCCTGGTTCCATTCGCCATGGAAGGGGTGCGCCCCGGCTGGGCGCCGGAAGCTCTCGCCTTCGATTTTCTCGAGACCAACGTGCGCACCTACGTCCACGTGGGAGGCCGAGATCCCGGCGTCTACTTCTTCTCGCTCGATGCAGCGTCCCTGATTGCGGTGACGGTCGCGCGCCTTGGATGGGGGCTCCCGTACTTCTTTTCCGAAATGAACCTGGCGCGGAAAGGAGAGGTCTTCGAGTACCGCGTCGATCGCATGACCGCCGAGCGGCAATCTTTGTCGGTGAGCTACGAGCTCGGGGAAATGATGGGCGCTTCGCCTCCGGACACCCTCGAGCACTTTCTCGTCGAGCGCTATTTCTTGCACCTCGAACGGGGAGGTCGCATCTGGTCCGGTCGCGTCCACCATTCACCGTATCCCGTGCAGCGCGCTCGTGTGCTCGACATACGCGACGAGCTCATCGGGGCGAGCGGGCTTCCGCCGGTGGACGGTCCGCCCACTCTGGTCCACTACGCACACGGCGTGGACGTCGACATTTTCGATCTCGGACCGCGGGAAGAAGAAGCTGTTACTTCCGCTTCTTCAGAGTGAGCGTCATCGGCACGACCACCGTCACCGGAGGTTTGGTCGGGGCTTTGAAGAAAGCGGGCATCGACTTCTTCTCGACGCATTCGCCGAGAGAGATTGGCAGCGTGCCGTCCAGAGACGCGGACACTCGGGTCACCGCGCCCTTGTCGTCGATGACGAGCTTCAACGCGACGCGGCCGTCGGCTTTTGGATCCTGGCGCAGCGCTTCTCGGTAGCACTCGCGAGCTTTGGCTCGCACGAACATGTCGACCTTCTCACCATCCGCGAACCCGTCGGCGGGGGTGACCGTCAGCTTGTCGGGGATCGCAACGTCCCTCTCGGCCGCGCCGGCGTCCTGCGGAGCTCCAGCGTCCGCCGATCCGCTCCCCGTCAGTGGAGGTGGTCCCGCGTTTGCTGCCGTCGTGTTGGCGGGTGCGACGTAGACCGGCGCGATGGGCGGCATGTATTGGGGCGCAGGTTCGGAGGTTGGTCGAGCGGGGGCGCTCGGCGCCGGAGTTTCGGTTTGGGTACAAGCAACGAGGGTGGCAGCGAGCGCGAAACCGAGAGCCTTCATGGCCGAGAGTCTACCGTCACGTTGGTGCCGGCGGCCACACCCGCGATCGCTGCTTTGACCTCTTCCCGCACTTCGGCGAAAACAGTGGGACGATGGAATCCGCCCCGCCGTTGCTGAGCGAACGTTCTGGTGCCGTGCTCACCCTCACCCTGAATCGACCTGGCACGCGCAATGCGCTCAATCGCGAGCTGACGCTGGCGCTCGGCGGCGCGCTCGAAGCAGCCGCGGGAGATCCCGACGTGCGCGCCGTGGTGATCACCGGATCCGGGGAGAGCTTCTGCTCGGGTGCCGATCTGCGCGCAGGCATGCAGGAGATGGGCGACATCGACATGGCGCAGCGCATCGACGAATTCCATGCGCTCATCAACCACATCGTTCATGCGCCAAAGCCATTCGTCGCGGCAGTGGATGGAGCGGCCGTGGGGTTCGGTGCTGATCTCGCGCTGGCCTGCGATCTCCGCGTGCTCTCGACACGAGGCTACCTTCAGGAAAAATTCGTGAAGATCGGACTCATGCCGGACGGCGGTGGCACATTCTGGATGCCGCGCCTCGTTGGTCTGGGCCGAGCGCTCGAGTACTTGCTCCTCGGTACCAAGATCGAAGCGCCTCTCGCCCTCGAAGTCGGTCTCGCCAATCGCGTGGTCGATCCGGATGCGCTGGCCAAGACCGCCGGGGATCTCGCCGCCGAGCTCGCCAAAGGTCCACCCCTCGCTTATCGGGCGATCAAGAATTCAGTCCGGGAGAGCTTCCGGGGAACGGTGGACGACGCGCTCGCTCGGGAGAAGGCGGGCCAGCTCGAGCTTCTTTCCTCCGCCGACATGATGGAGGGCGTGCTCGCGTGGGCGCAGCGTCGAGATCCGGATTTCAAGGGGAAATGAAGTGAAACGCTGGGCGTTCGGCCTGCTTCTTCTGACGACCTTCGGTTGCCGAGCGCCACGAGAAATCGACGATGTCGTCTACGACTCGCGTTACGGCGACGACACGAAGCTCGATCTCTACTTGCCGGACGATGGCGACACCCACCCCGCCGTGATGCTGATCCACGGTGGAGCCTGGCGCTTCGGAAGCAAGCGCGAATTCAAGAACACGGGACGCCGCCTGGCGCGCAGTGGATATGTCGCCGCCAGCATCAACTATCGCCTGGTCCCCGAGGGCGAGTTCCCTGCCGCGTTTCAGGATGTCGCGTGCGCGCTCGCGTTTCTCCAAGGAAACGCCGCCGAGTACGACATCGATCCGAACGCCATCGCAGTCATGGGCTACAGCGCCGGCGGCCACCTCACGTCGCTCCTCGGCGTGGCATGGGACGAAGCGGATCTCGCGCCCGACTGCGATGCGGGCTCTCCCAGCGCGCCGGGCGCGGTGATTCCGGGTGCTGCCGCTCACGATCTCGTGGCGCGTTCCGACAAGAAGTGGGTGCGGGAGTTCGTCGGAGGCTCTCGCGACGAGCTGCCGGAGCGCTACGCTCAGGCTTCGCCCATTCGCCATGTTGGACCCGGCGAGGCGCCGTACTTGCTCATCATCGGTGGCGGCGATTGGATCGGTACGCCGGATCAAAGCTGGGACATGCGGGCAAAGCTCAAGGAAAACGGCAACGATGTCCGGATCCTGGAGCTCGCGGGGGGAGGCCACCTGCTGCAGCCCTCCGCGGATCCCGGCGAGCTCGAAGTCACGACCTTGGTCGACACGCCGGAAGCATGGCTCGTGCTCGGTGATTTCCTCGAGCGCACCATCGGTCCGCCATGATGCGTTTCGCGCTGGTGGCGTTCTTCCTTTTGTTCGCCCGGGAAGCGAGCGCAACTCCTCCCAAACGAAACGCGGTCTCCTACGAGCCGCTCTCCATCGCGGCGCGAGGGATTTCGATTCAGTACGAGCGGCTGCTCCTCAGAAAGCTCAGCATCGTGGGAGGTGTCGGCGCGCGTCGATCCTCTCGCGGTGACTATTCGTCGACGGTGCTTTCGCTTCGCAGCGAAGCTCGCTGGTGGCTCGTTGCGCATGAAGGCTGGAGCGGCCTCGACGGCATGGTGGGGATGTATCTCGGCGGCGGAGTCGATCTGGCGCGCACCAGCGTTCACGATCGAGTCGAAGATCGCGACATCGGCTCGAGCTACGAGCTCGACGAGTCTTTGACCTTTGGCTATCGCTTCGTCGCCTTTGGGTTTCAGGAGATCACGCCGTACCTCGGTCTTTTGGCGGTGCACGACTTCGACGAGTCTGGAAGGTTGGCGTCGAACACTCGCTTTACCGGTGAATTCGGGTTCACGGTTGGCTGGATGTTCTGACGACCGGGCGCTCTGCTATCTTGGTCCGGGGAGCCATGAGACCGGTCGCATCCAGCGCAAAGCTCTTCCACGCGATCGTGGTGATGGGTGCGGCGATTGGTCAGAGCGCGTGCGGAGGCGAAACCTCGGCTGCGGATGGCAACGGCGGCGCATCCTCGGGAGGGACCGCAGGAACCGGCGGTCAACCCGAAGCCGGTGGACCCACCGATCCGAGTGATTGCGACACGCCCGCGCACTTCCATTGCGATTCGTACTTCCCCAACGTCCACTGCGTGTGCGACGAGACGCTTCCCGCAAAACCGGAGGACTGCACGTATGCGTCGCAGTTCGTCTGCCACTGCGTGTGCCCGCCTGACGTGCTGTGCATCGATCCATGTCCACCGCCGGGCAGCTCCGAGAGCATTCCCGCCTGCGAATGCGATCCGAACAAACCCAAGGATCCCGAAGCCTGCCCCACGACCGCGGACTTTCAGTGCACCAATTGGGGTCCGCCGTGGTCGGATTGCTACTGCTCCGAGGGCGCGCCGATGAGCGAAAGCGATTGCCCACCTGGGACCTGGAAATGTCAGGCCTACGAGCCGCCGATCGGGTGCAAGTGTTTTTCGATCATCACGAAGTGAACGTGAGACAAGCCTCCAGCGCCCAGCTCTTCCACGCCATCGTGGTGATGGGCGCTGCAATCGGCCAGAGCGCGTGCGGGGGCGAAACGGCGGCGGACGGTAGCGGTGGCGCCGCGTCGGGGGGAGCCGCGGGGAGCGCGTCGGAAGCCGGCGGCCCGACCGATCCGAATGACTGCGACACGCCAGCGCACTTCCACTGCGACTCCTACTTTCCTCACGTCAATTGCGTGTGCGACGAGACGCTCCCGGCGAAGCCCGAGGACTGTGAGTACGCTTCGCAGTTCACTTGTGACTGCAAATGCGATCCCGCTGGAGGTGGGATTTGCCTCGTCGTGCCGTGCCCGGCGAACACCATTCCCCGTTGCCGATGCGATCCCGAAAAACCGAAAGACCCCGATGCCTGTCCGACGACGGCCGACTTCCAGTGCTGGAACTGGGGTCCTCCGTGGGCAGACTGTTATTGCACCGAAGGAATGGATGAGAGCAATTGTTCGCCTCCGAAGACGTGGCAGTGTCACGCCTACGAGCCACCGATCGGCTGCAAGTGCTTTTCGGTGGTCACGCTCCCATGAACGCGATCGACCTTCTCACGCCGGATCAGAAAAACACCGTCGGGAAATTCTGGATCTCGCGGGCGGTCGCCGAGCTCGATGCCAGCGGGCACTTCGAGATCATGGCGTCCCGTCTGGCAGCGCGAAACGCTCCGTCGCCCATCGTGGAGCTCGCCAAGCGAGCCGTCGAAGACGAGAAACGTCACGCTGCTTCGTGCCAGAGTGTTGCCAGCGCTTACCTCGGGACGCCGGCTCCCGAGCTTGCGCCGCCCAATCCGTCGCGGCCGAGCTTTGGTGTTGCTGGAAGAGATCTGACCACGACGCTCCACGTCGTCTCGAGCTCGTGCATCAGTGAAGGGATCGCGACGGCGTTCTTGCGAGCTTGCCTGAAGCAAGCGGCGGGAGAGCCGGTTCGCTCGGCGCTCCGCGCAATGCTCGAGGACGAAATCCATCATGCGCGCATCGGCTGGGCGCACCTGGCGACGCTCGCTCAGCCGGAACGGCGGGAGGTCGATCGCGCACTTCCCGCACTCCTGCGTTTGGCGCGGACTACCTGGCTGGCCACCGATTCGTCGGCTCCTCGAGGACACGGGGCACTGTCTTCGAGCGACCTCCAGGCGGTCGTCGATGACGCGATCGAGTCGCTGATCGTTCCCGGCTTTCAGCGGATTGGCGGCGGCTCGTAGATCCGCTTCACGTCCGCGCCTCCCGCGAACGCGTACGATCCGGCGGAGCCGTAGCCATACGCCACGATCCCGAAGGGTTTGTCTCCGGACATTTGATGCGTGCCTTCGAGGAGGGGGCAGTGACGTGATTCGTAGCTCACGCCTTCCACCACACCCGAAGGTTGGGTCTTGCAGTTCGTGGTCGGAGCGCCGTCTATGCTGACGTTCGTGCCGACTTCGGCCGAAATGACCACCCAATTCTGCGTCCAGGAGCCCGGTGTGAGGATCACGTACTCGGTGCGGTACTGCTCGACCGGAGGGAAGATCGTGAGCGAAGGGTCGCCGATGTACGGACCGTCCACGTACTCGTTGCTGATCAGGATCTGTCCGACCATCACGGGCGCGGTCGCGGTGACCACGACATCGCTTTGAGTCCAGGTGGTCTTCACCTCACCGGGCGTCAGCGTGAAGGTGTCGTAGGGTGAGGGCAGGTTGGTCGTGACGGTCGCCGGCTCGGCAACGCCGAGGAAACGAATGATGTCCGGCTCCTTGTACCCGCTGGTCGAACGCACGGGGCTGCGAGTGATGACGTAGTGCGACCCGACCGACTCCACGGGGAACATCTGGTCTTCGAGATGATCGAGGCAGCACTTGTCGTCGGTGGTCCATCCCGGGTAGGTCGGAACGTCGATCGGGCCCGGAGCCGCGGTGGTCTCGACGCCGCTGAACACGGCGACCGGTTGCGTCGCGTTCACGACCGTCGAGGTGAGGTCCGCCATCGTGGCCGGATCGTCCGCCAGCGTCGCGTCGTCGGTTTCGAGGTTGAGCACGTCGAAGGGTCCGAGCGTCACCTTGATGTTGCCTCCCGCAGGCGTCGCAGCGATGGGCGGGTTGCCCTTGATGCGCCAGCTCGGGAACACGTTGACCTCGGTATTCGGCTTCGTGCCAACGATGGTCACGTACGAGCGGTCGATGATGTTGAACCCCGGAACCAAGATCGGGTGCCCCGCGCCCCAGTTGATGATGCGGTACACCTGCCCGAGGGCGCTGGTGGGAAGCAGCAAAGAAGCGTCGTTGGAATACGCGTTCTCGAAGACGTTGAACTGATAAACGACAATCGGTGCAGACGACGTGATGCGGTACGCATTGGACGAAAGGCAGGTCCCCGGCGAAGCGTAGTCGTTGGGTTTGACCCCACAGTCGAGCTCCCGGGTGTCCAGAATCGCTACCTTCAGATCCCCCGCGTTCACCGTGAGCTGTTGAACCGCCTTCGCCTGGATGGGCTGGCCCGGGGGCGCTTCGTTGATTTCGATGAGTACGTTGGCGGTGCTCTGACTCGCGTTGGAAAGCGCGACTCCCCACGGTGCGCTCGCGGGATCGTTGAATCCGTCGACTTGATCGAGGTCGACGGCCCAGAACTCGCACCCCACGTTGGAAGGTTGATCGGCAGCGATTTCGCAAGCGGTCCCGCACTTCCCGTTGCCACACAGCTGGCCGTTGACGACATCGCATGTCTCGACAACGTCGGGGGTCGGCTTTCCGTCCGGGCCGCACTTGTGGACCTCGTTCCCCACGCATCCGTTGGAACCTGGCGTGCAGTCGGTGCAGCCAACGCCGGTCGTGCAACCGAGCGGACAGATCTCTTTGGGTCCCGGCTCACCGTTCACGCACGGCGTGTAGATGTTCACCGTGCAGTTTCCGCAAGCGGGTCCTCCATCGGCTCCACCGCTGGCACCGGTTCCGCCCTGTCCCCCGTTGTTCGTGTTGCGAGAGCTGTCGTTCGCAGACGAGCACGCCGCTGCAACGACCAAAGCCAAGGGAATGACGAAGGTGAATCGGATGAGCCGGCGCATGGCGAAAAGGTAGCTGAGGCCGGCCGGCCAGCACACTCCGAATCACGGATAATCTGGCAGCAGGATTTCAATCCCGAGGGAATTTACCCGAGGAGCTGGAAACCTCAGGGGTTGCCCAGCGTGAAGGTCCCGACGGCCACCAAGCGGTACGGCAATGCCAGACCTTCCCGATCCCCGTTGTTGGGATTCTTCCCGGGGCTGCGACAGCTTTCGCCACCACCATTCGATTCCTCGCAGATCTTGCTGGAGACGTGGAGGTAGGCGAGAAACTGCGGGCCCAAGCGAAACAGCCGCGAGATCTTCCACTCGACGCCGATCCCGAAGAGATAGGCGATGCCCCGCGCAGCGTACTTGTAGTTGCCGGTGTCGTTGGAGGCCTCTGCCGTCACTGCGCCGTAGCCGAAGCCCGCTTGCAGGTAAGGATCGATCGTTCCGTGATCGAACCAGTACCAGCGCGCGAAGGGCGCGATGTAGTACGAGTTGAACTTCACGTCGGTCGCGTCGTTCTGCAGCTGGCCGCGCCAAGCGTCTCGTACGCTGAATGCCCATCCCGCCAATTCGAGCCCAACGGCGAAGTGGGGATGGAAGCGCCAGTCTCCACCCAGACCGAATGCGAAGCCGCCGTCCACCGGGCAATCGCTGTCGGGTTGCTCGTTGTCGCAAACCGCATTGCCAAATCCGAGCAGCAAATCGAGCTCGCCGGGTCTTCGGGAATCATCGGGCTCTTCTGCGACCGGCGCGGGTGCGACCGGCTGTTCTGCGACCGGAGCGGGTGCGACCGGCGCGGGTGCGACTGGCGCGGGTGCGACTGGCGCGGGTGCGGGGGCTTGTGCATTCGCGACGCCAGCCACGAGCAGCAGGGCCAGTGAGTAGCGGAGAGCCAGCATGCGCGTAGCCTACACGATAGCCCCGGTGATACGCTCGATTCATGGGTCGAGGGATCGTGGCGGGTACCGGGCAAACCGTGACCGCGTGCTCCGGCCCCGCCCTGTGCGGGCCGAACGTTGCGCTTCTCAATCACGCGCGATGGCCGGATGGCGTGGCCGACAAGAGCGGGATCGATCACGAAATCGGAATGCTCGACTTTCTGAGGCAACACCCGCTTCCCTGAATCAACCGCCGAGAGGTGTTTGGATGGCGGGCGGGCCTTGGATTTCTGAGCAATATTGAGAGGCATGTTCGTCACTGCAATCTGGACGAGGGCTTGGGTGGTGGGTTTGGTCTCGCCAGTGACGCTCGTTCTCGCGTGCGGCAGGACGACCGACGATGGTTCCATTGCCGACTCTGGCGCGACCGATGGTGACTTCGATTCCCCTAGCGTGGCCTGCGCGGTGTGTAGCAATCCGACATTCACGTGCACCACGGAAGGCTATGAATCCCAGGAGTTCGTCATCGAGACGCAGGATTCTTCGGGATGTAGCGGTCGATTGTACGCTGGCTCACATTTGAGGATCGACTGCGAACACGACGAGCTGTGCTCGGGACCGGAATTGGATGTGTGCATTCCTGCGGCGATCTCGTCAGGTTGCTTTACGGTATCCACGACGAGCGTCGTCACCTGTTGTGCGCCACCTTGGCAGTAGGCGTCGGCAGCCGCGGGTCACTTCCAGAATTTTTCGAAATCACCGAACGGCCCGCTTCGCCTCCAAACCATGTCTCCGCTGGGTGTCCCGGACGCAAATGGGACTCGCTGGCGCCCGGGTGACAGTCATCGGCGGCGGTCTGGAAGCTCGGACGCGCGGGAGCCACTAGGGTCTCTCGGATGGCAAAGTTCGATTTCTTCATCGCCCTCGATGGATTTGGCCTGAACGGATTCGAGGGACTCGCGGGGGTCGCTCGGTTGCGCGCCGAGCCCGAGAGCGACGAGTTCGAGGTGAAGGTGAAGTTCTTCGACGGTCTCGCCGGTGGACACGCGACGCAGATCAATCCGTCCGGTTCCCTCGGATATCTCGGGAACCTTTCCCAGACGCTCCTGTTCTACGACCCTCGCACCATGGAGGAGGTGAAGCGAACCTCGACCCTTCGCTTCACGGTTCCCAACGTCCCGTACAGCAGTCAGACCCATGTCGTGTGGCTCGGGGACGAGAGCTTCGTCACCGTGCTCGGTCCCGATCTCTTCGAGTTCGACGTGAACGATCTCGATCATCCCCGCCGCCTCGGCGCCCATGGCGTGACGCTTCCCCACGCGATGAAGCGATCCCCGTCCGGTCGCTACCTGTTCTACGGCGCCATGGATCACGATGCTCACGGCTATGCGAACCAGGTCGGGATCTTCGATCTGGAAAAGGGAACCGCGCGCGTGGTCAGGCTTCCGGCGACGGTGTGGCACCTGGGGGTGCACCCGACACGCAACGTCTTCTACGCGCCGACCCAGCGCTGCACGCCCCAGGGGGACATGGAGTTCAACGAGTACGTCATCGCGCACCTCAAGAACTACCTCTTCGAGATCGATGGGGAAAGCGCGAGCGTGCTCCGCCATCTATCGATCCCGAAGGATTTCCCCGCCGTTCTCACCTCCAACGTCGTCGTGACCGAGGATCAGGTCCTCTACAACTGTTGCGCATCCAGCACGATTGCCGTGGTCGATCTCGACGGCTTCGATCACGTTCGCTTCGTGAACGAACGGGTCGGAGGCTGGGATGCTCTGCGCCGCACGCCGGCCGGGCTCTCGAATCTGCTCGAGGCCTTGAGCCGCGCGAACATCCTTCGAGAGGCTCACAGCTTCGTCAAGGCGGTGCGCATCGCGCGGGGAAGCGCTCTGGATGGAAGCTATGGCCTGCAACTGAGCCCCTGCCGCCGGTATCTCTTTTCGGCACACCGCGGGCTCAATCAGGTGATCGTCTACTCGTACCCGGAGCTTCGTCCGCTGCGGCGCGTGGAGTTCCCCTCGATCCGCGAGTTCTTTCCGTTTCTCGGGCGCTTTCACGACCCGCGCCTCGGGTTTCATCACTCGACGCTGTCGACCGCGAGCGCAGCGTAGTTGACCGCGGTGGGTCGCGGCGCTCGAATCGCGACATGAAGCGCCGGTACCTGGCCCTGGCACTGGCACTGCTCGGTTGCGGATCCAGGAGTGCGCTTCTCGAACCAATCCCGGAGCGTGACGCCGGCTCCGACGCCTGTTCGAACCCCGATCGCGACGGCGACGGGCACGCGCGTCTGGAATGCGGCGGCGACGACTGCAACGATCAGGATCCGTCGATTCATCCCGGAGCTCCCGATCCCATCGAGTCGGCCGGCGCGTGGATCGAGGAGACGGTGTACGTGGGCGGAAACCCGTCATCGCCCGCACTCGCGCTCGATCCCGCGGGCGGCGTTCACATGGCGTTCGGCGAGAGCGGCGACGATTGCACGAAGGACCAGCTCCGCTTCGCGAGCCGAGCTCTCGGAACCTGGCAGGTCGAGGAAGTCGGAGCTTCGGTGAACGGATATCAGCCCGCGCTCGATTTTGCTCCGTCGGGCACGGCCATGATCGCTTTCGGTCCCGGGTGCGGAGAGGGCTCGGGCGTCCATTTTGCCGAGCGCGTCGGAACGGGCTGGCAGGTTTCCGTTCTCCCGGCTTCGGTGAGCGGCTGGATCGACATGAGCGTGGCGCCCGACGGTACGCCCCACGTGGCCGCGCCCGAGTTCGAGGGACTGGATCATTTCTTCCGAACGAGCTCCGGCTGGCAGAAGGAAGCCATCGATCTGACGCCGTCGAGCTTCTACTTTCCGTCGATCCGGATAACGGACAACCTCAGCGTTCACGTCGCCTATCACGTGAGCGGGCTCGGAGAGCTTCGCCACGCCGTGGGGGGGAGTGGCGGTTACACCACGGAGGGCATCGACAATCAGGGATACGCGGGGCGCTACGCGTCCCTGGCGCTCGAGGGCAGCAGTGTTCACATCGCCTATCAAGCGGAGGATGCTGGCGAGCTTCGCTACGCCACGCTCCAGGGCGACGTGTGGAACCATGTCGTAGTGGCAAGCGGCGGCGCGGGATCCGGCGCGTCCCTGGCGCTCGCACCGGGCGGTGAGCCCCATTTCGTCTACTCGAAAGGCGGGTATGCCGAGGGCACCTACTACGCACGTCGCGTCGGCAACGGCTTCGAGGAAGAAGCCATCGAGACGGCGTCGCAGTACTCCTACCCGTCGATCGCCATCGAAGCGTCCGGCGTCATCCACATCGGATTCAAACGCAACGGGGAAGTTCATCACGCGTATCGCAATCCAGAAAACGGGATCGACCAGGATTGCGACGGCAGCGACGGCTAGCGGATCAACTCTTCTGCCGAGCCCGCCAAGCACTCGGCGATTCGCCGGTCAGCTTGCGGAAGAACGCGCTGAAGTGCTGGAGCGAGGCGCATCCGACGTCGAGTGCGATTCGCGTCAGCGGCGCATCGGTGTCGAGGAGGAGCCTCTCGGCGACGCGCAATCTGGCTTGGGCCAGCTCGTCCTGGAAGGTGGTTTTCGCCTCCAACAGGCGTCGCTGCAAGGTGCGCTCGGAGATCGCCAGGGCCTTCGCTGCTTCGGCGATGGTGGCCTCGGGCAAGTGGGACTCGAGATACGCACGCAGCGACGTGATGAGGGGCGGCGTTTGGGTTGCGTCGACGTAGGTCCGTTCGAGCTCCTCGCAAAATCCGTCCGGCACTCCCCCCAGCCAATCCAGCGCCGCGTCGGTGCGATCGAACACCTGAACCGGATACGGTCGAGGAAGGACCTGGAAGAAGCCCGCCACGACCGCGCCCTCCACCCCGGCGGGACGAACGAGCGCCAAGCGGGTGACCATTTTCGAAAGTGATTCGAACTCCGTGCGCACGTAGCCATCGAGCAAAGAGAACACGTTCGCGTCGATACCGCCGAGGCGGCTGGCATCCACGATGGACACGTGGGGCTTGGCCGGTGCTTTGAGCTCCAGGGGTAGAGTCCGGGCGAGCTCGAAAGCGTCCTCGTGATTGGGGCGACCGAAGAGCATCACGCCCCAGAGCGTTGGCGACTTGCAAAAGTGGATGAACGTCCGTCCGACCACGAAGCAGTCGGCGGCTCCGGCCGCGAGCTCTTCCACGTGGCACGGACGCATTTCTCGGATCATAGGCCACGACTCGGCGCCCCGGGATCAGCGAATGGCGGAGCTCCGAAAGCGCGCGATCGGCCCAGAGGCTAGGGTGGCTGTCATGAGCACTTTCGATGTCGACTCCCGCATCCCGACCTGGCGCAAAGTCGCCCTCTCCTCTTGGCGTCAGAGCGACGATCCGGCCATTTCCGGCTGGCTCGACGTGGATGCGACTCGCCTGACGGAGTACCTGGCAAACCTCCGGCGAACGAGCGGCCAGCGCGTCACCGTGACGCACTTGGTGGGCAAAGCCGCCGCGATTGCGTTCCAGGAAAACCCGGATTGCAACGCGGTCGTGTCATTCGGGCGTCTGAAGCGCCGGAGTAGCGTCAACGTCTTCTTCTCGGTTGCGGTCGGCGACGGAAAGAATCTCTCCGGTGCCAAGGTCGAGCACGTCGACCAGCTGTTGCTGACCGAGATCGCCGATCACCTTGCCGGTGACGTGGGTCGCATTCGCGACAAGGGCGACACGGATCTGCAAAAGTCCCAGAGTCTGCTGCGCCGCCTACCGGGGGTGATGCTCGGCCCGATCATGAAGGCCACCGCTTTCGCCATGTTCGACCTCAATCTCGATCTCGGTCGCCTGGGCGTTCCTTACGACCCGTTCGGGAGTGTCGTCGTCTCGAACATCGGAGTCTTCGGTTTGGAGCAAGGATTCGCGCCGCTCATTCCCGCGGGACGCACGTCCGCGATCCTCACGATCGGAGCCATCCGCAACAAGGTCATTGCTCTCGGCACCGAGATGGCCGTGCGCCCCGTGCTCACGATCTGCGGCACGTTCGATCATCGCGTGGTCGACGGCTATCACTTGGGTCGCATCGCCGAGACGTTGAAGAACGTGCTGGAAAATCCGGCGCGGTATCTGGATGAGCCCGTCGATCCCCAGCATCCCGACAATGGGGCAGTCGCTCACTAGCCGCTCCTCCACGTGAGGAGGGAAATCCAGTGCCATCACCCTGCGTCAGGTGGCTCGGGGTTCCCGTAATGGCCTCTAATCAATTGAAATGATTGATTAATATGCGTATCGGGGAAATAAGTGGTTGCAGGTACGTAGATGTAGGTGTAGTAACCACAGCTACATACAGATTCGCACAAGGTGGGCAAGTTTCCGGAAGGGTCGCGAGCCTGAGGAGACCCCACCCAGCGAGCCCAGCCGGAGGAAGAACCATGGCAGCCAAGCTCTCCAGTCTCTTCGTTCTCGCCGTCGTCGCAGTTGCCGCGGGTTGCGCGACCGATATTCGGGACCGTCCGGACCGTCCGGTGATCAAACCCTCGACAACGACGACCTCACCAAGCCCGAAGAGGGCAAGGCCGACTCGAGCGCGCTGGCCGCGTTCGTCGACTTCGAGTTCGACGCCGAGGTTCTTCTCACCTCCACCTGGAACATCAACAGCGCGGTCGAAGACCAGCTGCTCTACACCATCGGACTTCTCAACGGTGACAACTCCGTGGGTCGACTCGACCACTTGAAGCTCACCAACGTCGAGAAAACTCAAGAGGGTGACAAGACCCTCGTTCGCTATCACGCGAAGCTGCCGGTCGCCTGGGGCAATCGCAATCACGTGCCGACCAACTACACGTTGAAGCTCCCGCGGGATGGCACCTACACCGGCTACGAGGCCTTCACTCAGAAGTACATGCACAGCTGCGTCGAGTGGGGCGCCCACGACGTGGATACCGGCAGCATGTGGTACTACTACCGCCCGAACCAGAGCGGGTGCAGCCTGGACGATGTGGACATCGTCACCACGACCGCTACCGTCACTCCCAGCCCCAACAGCACTACCGGGAAGTACCCGGAGTACGACATGGTCTGGAAGGACAACGAGCTTCGCGTCGTTGCGATCTTCGGCAAGTACGAAGACGGAGCCACTGCCAGCTCCGACGCAGGAATTTCGGCGTTCAACGAATTCGTGGGCGCCGTGAAGTCGAAGCTCGGCTCCAGTGAGCTCACGACCATCCCCGACGCCGTGCCTTCGTCCCCCGGCGTCGCGATGCCGGACATCGAGTTCCACGGCGTTTTGGACGGCGGCAAGACCATCACCATCAATGCGCTGCTCGTCGACAACGTCCGCACGCCCGGGCCGGCATTCGATGCGCGCTACGAAGATCTCAGCACGACGGCCGACTTCATCGTCTACAACGGACACGCTGGTCTGGGTGCGAACATCCGAGCCCTCGCCCAAAAGGGCAAGTGGACCTCCGGACAGTACGCAATCGTTTTCGAGAACGGTTGCGACAGCTACGCCTACGTCGACTCGGCCCTCTGGGACGCGCACGCTGCCGTCAACTCCGACGATCCCAAGGGAACGAAGTACCTGGACGTGGTCATCAACGCGATGCCTGCTTACTTCCGCTCGGATTCGGAAGCGACGATGGCCATCACTTCCGCGCTCATGAATCCCGCGGAACCCAAGACCTACGAGTCGATCTTCAAGGACATCGATTCGTCGCAGGTCGTGCTCGTCACGGGTGAAGAGGACAACGTGTTCGTGCCGGGTGGCGGCGGTGGGGGAGATCCCGACGAGGGCTGGGCTGGCTTGAGCGAAGCAGGCACCATCGCGAAGAACGCGGAGGCCCGCTTCGAGACCCCCAAGCTCCCCGTCGGCAGCTACCAGTTCGAGATGACGGGCACGAGCGACGCGGATCTCTACGTCCGGGTCGGTGATGCTCCCACCAAGACGCTCTACGATTGCCGTCCGTACAAGGCTGGCTCGAAGGAGAGCTGCACGGTGGAGCTGAACACGGCCGCTCCCATCCACGTCATGGTTCGTGGGTATGCGTCGAGCTCGACCTTCGAGCTGGTCGGCAAGCGCAACTAATCCAAGGACTCGCGACGAGATCGACGGAGGCCGGCCCGCGGCTGGCCTCCGTCGCCGTCATTGTCATCAGTCCGCTGCCGCGTCGCCGCTGGCTCCCGCAGAGCCGCCGCCACTGGTAACGGCGCAGTACTCGGCGCTGTCGCAATCGACTGCGCAGTAGCTGCAGTAGACGCAATTGTCGTACGCAAAGTACTTGTCTTTGCCCGCCGGATAGAGAGCCGCACAGGCGAGTGCGCAGGTTGCACTGGCCGCGTCGATGTCGAGGCACGGACCCACGCCGCCGTCGGTGCCGTCGTAAACGCAATCCAGGATGTTCGAACAATCGGTGTCGTTGTAGCAGTCGTCCTCTTGCTGCTGACACGTGCAACTCGCGTGCTCCTCGTCCTGACACAGATCGCAATCTCCGGGAGCCGCAGGACAGCCGCCCGCGGTGCCGCCGCCACCCGCGGTGCCGCCCGTCGAGCCGCCACCGCCACCCGTGGAGCCACCCTGGCCACCGGTGCCACCAGCACCCGTGCCACCAGTTCCGCCACCCGTGGAAGCGTCCGTGGCTCCGCCGCCACCACTCCCTCCTCCACCATCGTCTCCACCGCATCCGCCCGCGAGAGCGAAAACGCTGGAGGCTCCCAACACCAAAGCGCCCAAGATTCTAGCGTTCATGAGTCGAGAGTAACCCAGGCGAGGGCAACCTGTCTCGTGCTCAGGGAGACGTGGGTGGAGGCTTCGAAAGCTCCTCGTCCATGCTTGCGCGATCCCACGCGAGCCACGCGCCGTAAGCGAGCAAGATCACTGCGGCCGCAAACCCGATTGCGATGATGGGTCCGCGTCGACGCGTGCCGAACTTCTTCATGTCCATCATCGATTCGAGCCCGGGCCGATAGGGGGTCGAGTCCTCGGCAACCGTGATCACCGGAGGGATCGGTTTCGCGATGCCCGGCAGCTTGGGCTGGCCGGGAGTGCGCGGCGGTGGTGGCAGCTGCCCGGGCGGCGGCTCGGAGCGAGGCATCGGATTGGTGGCGTCCGGATCGTGGTGCGGCGGCGATTGGATCGGGCGCACGCGACCCGTGGCTTCTGGATCATCCAAAACCGCAACGATGCGTGCGGGCGCAAGGGCGTGAGCGAGCGGTGGTGGTTCGGCGGGGTGTGTTGGCTCGACTGCGCGCACGGGTTCGATGGGTGCTTGCTCGATCGGCGCGGGAGCGGGTGGCGGCGGCAACGGAGTGCGTGGAGGCGGAGGCAACGGCGCCGGTGGGCGGGTCGATGGGAGCGGCGGACCCGAGCTGATGGGCGGCGGTCGCTCCGATCGCGGAGGAGGCCGCGAGGACGGCGGAATGAGATCCGAAACGGACGGGTTCGGTGAAACGCCAGCCATCGTCGATGGCGTCCGGAGCTCGGAGACTCCGAAGATGCTGCTCGAGGACTGCTCGATGGCATCCTCGAATTCGACCGCGAGCTGCTTGCGCTGCACGGCCGCGTCGAGTGCCCGTTGAATGGTGCGTTTGCGCCGCGCCACGCGTTCGGCGAGCTTGAGGTGGACGAACGACGCCACGTCGGTCTGGGTGGTGGGCCCGCAGTTGTTGACGAGAACCCGCTCCACCGCGCGCTGCATCTCGTCCGCCGTCGCGAAGCGCCCCGCCGGAGCGTAGCTGAGCGCCGTGTACGCCAATTCCGCAACTTCCGGGGCAACGCCGTGGAGCGGCTCGGGAGGCAATCCCTGCACCACTTTGTGCAGCGTCGCGATCTGGTTGTCCGCCTCGTACGGAGTCTTGCCGGCAAGCAAGTGATACAGCATCACGCCGCACGACCAGATGTCCGCCCGCCGGTCGATGGGCTTGCCGAGGGCCTGCTCGGGGGCCATGTAGGCGACCTTGCCTTTGATCACTCCGGCGGCCGTTTCCTCAGAAACTCGATCGACTGCTTTGGCCACACCGAAGTCGATGACCTTCACTTCACCACTCGTGCTCACGAGCACGTTGGATGGGGAGACATCGCGGTGCACGACGTTCAGCGGCTCGCCTGCGGAGCTCTTGAGCTCGTGGGCGGCGTGAAGTCCCGCACACGTATCCGCGACGATTCGGAGCACGATGCTGAGCGGTAGCTTCTCGCCCTTGCCGTGCACTGCACGTCGAAGAGATGCAGCGCTGTCCCCGTCGATCCACTCGAGCACCAGATAGAGAATTTCGGCGTGCTGCCCGAGGTCGAGGATCTGCGCCACATTGGGGTGACGAATTCCGGCGATGATCCGCGCTTCGTCGAGGAACATCTTCTCGAAGCGCTCTTCCATCGCGTGCTGAGCGATGATGGTCTTGATCGCGACCAGCTTCTCGAAACCCAGCTTGCCTTGAAGCCGGGCAACCCAGACCTGCGCCATTCCACCCTGCGCAATCGGGCAGAGCATCTCGTATCGATCGAGAAGCTGCCCTGGAACGAGCAGGTTGGGCGGCGGAATCGAGGTCATCAGGGCCTACGTCCGGTACGGATCGAACTTCCGCGTGCGCTTTTCAAGAGGCTCTCGAGCCGCCCACATCCGCACACGGTTTTCTGCCGTCTGGGCCCTCGGTGCAACAGGTTCCCCTCCCGGTCGCGGCCGATTGGCCGTTTTCCGTAGAATCCAGGCGGTATAGCCTGGGGCCATGCCCACGAACCCCATCCTCGGTCTCGATGTTTACATCGCGCTCGCGGCCGTGGGTTGGGCCGACGGCCAGCTGACTCGGCAAGCGGCCGACGCCATTCTGCGCACCGCTGCGGAAGAGGGACTCGAGCTCGACGCTCTGCAGAAGATCGAAGAAGCGGTGAAGCACCCCGTCGACGTCGGCGTCGTCGACAAGATGAACATGTCGAAGTCCGATCGCCTGTACGTATACGCGGTGGCTTCCTGGATCGCGACCATCGACGGGGATGCGTCCACGCGAACTCGCGAGACGTTGGCGGAGCTCGGCCGAGCATTGGGCGTACCCGAGGCGCCTCGTCATCATGCCGACGAGATCATGCAAGAGATCGCCAAACAGGACAGCCGTCCCGATCGCTTCGAGGTTCGAACGCTTCGCCGAACGCTGGACGAGCGCTTGGAAGCCGCACGTGCAGCGCGCTTGTCCCAGCACACCGAAGGCGAAAAGAGCGAATAGCGCTCAAGTCTTTGCTGGCTTTTGGGGCGTGAGGGTCACCAGCAACGTGTTGATGCGGCGACGGCTCGAGTCGAGGACCTCGAATCGCACTTCGCCGACTTCGACCACGTCACCGTTCTTCGGGGCGCGTCCGAGCTCGGAGAGCACCACGCCGCCCACCGTGTCCTCGTCCCTATCACTGAACTCGATGTTGAGCGCGTCCTCGAGGTCGACGACGAGCATCGTTCCCGAGACGCGGAACACGTTGTCGTTCTCCCGGACCAGCTCCGGCTTTTCTTCGTCGAACTCGTCCTGGATCTGCCCGACGATTTCTTCGATGACGTCTTCCAGAGTGACGACTCCTGCCACACCTCCGTACTCGTCCAGCACCGCGACCATGTGCTCTCGCTCCCGGCGCATGCGGCGCAGCAGGCGATCGAGCGTCAGGGTTTCCGGCACGAAGTGGATCTCGCGCTTGACCTCCGTGAACGAGGCCGGCGCAGCGTCCGCATTGAATACGTCCTTGATGTGCACCATCCCGATTGCCTGATCGAGGTCCTGGGTGCACAGGGGAAAGCGCGTGAACTCGCTCTGGCGCATCAGCGCCATGTTTTCTGCCTGGGACCTCGCGAGGGAGAGGTAGGTCACGTCGGCGCGTGGCACCATGATCTGGCGTGCGGTGCGGTGCGAAAGCTCGAATACGTTGTCCAGAAGCTCGCGCTTCTGCTTGCTCAGGCGCCCCGATTGCCCCGACGTGAGCAAGAGCCGGAGCTCGTCCTCCGTATGCGCGAGATGCCCACTCGTTTTCGGATCCGTTCCGATCAACCGGAGCACGGTGTTCACGGTCTTGTTGAGAATCCACGTGAACGGGTAGCTCACCTGGTGGAAAGCGTAGAGAGGGACCCCGATCCACAAGCTCACCTTGCGGGGATTCGCGAGGCCCACCCACTTCGGGACCTGCTCTCCGAGCACGATGTGAAGCCCGGTCATGATCAAGAACGCGGTGGTGAGGCTGAGTGAGTGCAGGAGAGTGGGAGTCGCGCCGGGGATCCGCGAGACCAAGGGGCGGAGAACCCAAGCAAATGCCGGCTCGCCGATCCAGCCGAGGGCGAGGCTCGCCAAAGTGATTCCGAGCTGGGCCGCCGATAGATACGAGTCGAGGTGGGCGAGCAGCCGTTGGACGATCTTGCGCCTTGAAGTCCCCTCGTTTGAGCAAGGGATCGAGCTGCGTGGGTCGCACCTGAACCAGCGCGAATTCCGCGGCTACGAAGAAGCCGTTCAGCGCCACGAGCAAGAGCGCAAGCCCCAGCCCGAGCCACGGATCCATCGACGGGGCATGATCGGCAGCCGGCGCACCCGGCACGTTCAAATCCGCGAACACTTCGGCGTCGGCATGCGGTTAAGGAACCCAGGAGCTATTCGCGAGGGCCTCGCACTCTGTCTGGGCGTCGGCCGCGGTGATGGGGCTGTAGTAGACGATGGTGTCGCAGGGGCCATTGTCGATCGAGAGCACGCAGGTGCCGACCGTGCCCGTGGATCCGCAGAGCCCAGTCGACCAGACGTGTTTGTCGTCGACGCAGGTCTGCTCGAACGCCGTGAACGTCTCCGCACCCTGGGTGCCGCCGTGCTCGAAGCACTTCGAGACTTCGTCGATGAAGCAGCTGCCCTTTATCCCGTCACACAGCGAGCTGCTCGAGCCCCCGCCGCCCGACGAGCTTCCGGCGCTTCCCCCCGCGCTCGATCCCGCAGAACCTCCTGCGCCGGCCGCGCCGCCACCGCCACCGCCACCAGTGCCGCCGTCGTCACTGCCACCGCCGCAACCGATCGTGCAGAGCAGTGTCACCAGGTAACCAGATCGTCGAGCGGAGACAGCTGCGCGTTTCGCCAACATGGGGGACTACCTATAACGTAGGGCTCGAGCCGGGAAAAGCCGCTAACCCGGGGAGCTTCCCGGGGAAAAGTTGGCCCAGCCCTTCCCACCCCGGTAGCTGTCGAAAAGCGGGAGGCATGAGCATGTTCGGGGGCAACGAGCTCGAGACGACGGTTTTCGTGATCCTCCTCGTCGAGCTGGCGTTCGTCGGCTGGCTCTTCCGAGCTCCAGCTCGCGACTCACGCCGGTTGGTCGACGACGCAGTGCGTTTGGGCCTGCGCTCGCGGCGACGGCGCGCCTGATTGTGACGCCCGCGAGAGACGGATAGCTTCGCGGGGATGACCCGCCGCCGTCTCGCGTTGGGCATTGCTCTCGGGATCGTCGTACTGGCTGTCGTGTTCGGTATCCGGTATTCCGATCGCGATTGAGGCGCACCGGGAGTCTCGGCGAGTCAAAAGTCCGAGAGCCAGACGCTTGCGGTGGTTCGGGTGCACGTCACCGGCGCGGGCAATCCACTTCGCGACGCGAGGGTCGGCATCGTCGTGAACCGCGACGGAGTCGAGGACCTCTTGGCAGGTGAAGTGAGCGACGAGCACGGCAACGTGAGCCTCTCGGGGATCCCTCTCGGTCGGCAACGCCTCGTGATCACCCACGCCAGCTTTCGACGCGTCGAACGCGTCGTGGACCTCGTTTCGCTGGAGACGAGCATCGAGGTGGCGCTGGAACGGGGCGGCGAGATCGAGGTTCTCGTCGTCGATCACGATGCGCACCCGCTGGACGGCGCCAAGGTCAACCTGCTCCTCGACTCGAAACCGGTTCGTTCGGCGGTGACCGACCGAAACGGCTTGGCGCGCCTGTCCGGGCTCGATCCCGCAAAGTACGTGGTCTCGGTATCTGCGGAGCACAAGCGCTCCGCCGCCAGCCCCGAGATCGAGCTCGCCGACTTCGCGCTCTCCAAGCAGCGAATTCAGCTGGAGGACGGGCGTGTCGTGGCCGGGCGCGTGGTCGATGAACACGGAGCCGGAGTGGGAGAAGCGAACGTCGGATCGTCGGATGAATCGGGATCGGTGATCGTTACCGACGCGGAAGGTCGCTTCGAGCTCACAGGTCTCGGCGAGGGTCCGATCAACGTGTTTGCCGACAAACCCGGCTTTGCCCCGCGACAGCTGCGAGGGATCGCCACGGGTGTGCGCAATTTGGTCCTCGAGCTCGAGCGGCCCGCGAGCGTGCGAGGGGAGATCGTGCTCCAAGGTAAGGCAAGGTCGCTGATGGTGAGCGCATGTCAGCGGGACCCTCACTTTGGAAAGGAGCTCTGCGTCGTGCGGCGAAGCTACGAGCCACCAGAAAGCACGTTTGTGCTCGAGAACCTGCCATCTGGCGGTTACGACCTCGTGCTCGAAGCGGACGGGCACGCCACCGAACGTGTGCGATTCACGGTACGGACCGGTGAGACGATTTCGGTTGGCAACGTGACGCTCCGTCCCAAGTGAACGAGCTTGCGTCGGACTCGGATCCCGAAGAAAATCGCTGCATGCTGGCCCGTCGTGCGTGTGCAGCGTTGGGGGTGGCGTGCCTCGCGATCGGTTGCTCGAACGTCCTCGGTTACGACGAGGTCAGTTTCGAGCCCGATGGAACGGGCGCGGCGTCCGGCGCGGCGGGCGCTGGCAACGTCGGCAATGGCGGCGGTGGCAACGTCGGCAATGGCGGCAGCGGCAACGTGGGCAACGGCGGCAGCGGCAATGTCGCCAACGGTGGTGCCGGTAACGTCGGCAATGGTGGCACCGGCAACGTGGGCACCGGAGGCACCGGCAACGTTGGCAATGGAGGCACCGGCAACGTCGCCAATGGCGGAACCGGCAATGCAGCGACCGGTGGCGGTGGAAGCCCGAGCGGCGGGGCTCCGAGCGGTGGCGGCGGAAGCCCGAGTGGAGGCGGCGGAAGCCCCAGTGGAGGCGGCGGAAGTCCCAGCGGTGGCGGCGGAAGTCCCAGCGGTGGTGGCGGAAGTCCCAGCGGTGGCGGCGGAAGCCCGAGCGGCGGCGGCGGAAGTCCGAGCGGCGGCGGCGGAAGCCCGAGCGGTGGCGGCGGAAGCGGAGGGACCACGACCGGGCACTACGAAACGCTCACCAATCCCACCGGCAGCGGATCGGAGCCCGGCGGGTTGATCCCCGTGTGCTGCGTGCCAAGCAGCACCGAGGCGAGCCTGATCTCTCAGGGCTTCACGCTCCTGAACCAGCACCGACTGGCCAACGGGATCAGTGCTCTCGCCTACGACACGAAGCTCGAGGCAGCGATCGAAGGGCACACCCATCACATGTCGGTGCATTCGTTCTTCGATCACAATGCCCCCGAATCCGCGGTAACCACCCCATGGACGCGGGCGAATCTGTGCGGCACGAGCGCCAACGGAGAAAACATCTTTTGGGGCTCGAGCAGCGCCCAGAGCGCGATGAACGCCTGGATTGGAAGCCCCGGTCACAACGCAAACATGCTGAACGGCAGCTTCAAGCGCGTTGGGATTGGCAACTACAACACGTACTGGGGACAGATCTTCGGCAACTGAGTAGCTCTGCCAATTATCGGCTACGCTCTCCCGCCATGGCCATTCGTGGCGACGTGATGGAGGCGCTTGGAGCGCTGCGCGGGACGGTGGGCGACGTCGTGCGCCGGCGAGGCGATCCACTATGGCGCGAGACTCTGCTCCACACGCTGCAGGTTCTCCCGCGAGCGGCGATCAGCACGCTGCCGTGGATGATTCGCGCTCGCGAAGGGCGCGACGAGAGCTTGGTGCGCGTGGTCGAGCTGAACGCACGCGAATCGGCAGATCAACTCGCGCTCCAGATGGATGACGAAGAGCTCACGTGGGGAGATCTCGATGCCAAGGGCGCGCGCATCGCACGACTCCTGTCCGATCTCGGTGTGCGCACGGGGGACGTGGTCGTGCTGATGGGGGAAAACTCCCCGTCGTTCATCGCGGCTGTCCTGGGGATCGCCCGAGTGGGGGCGACGGCGTCCCTCGTGAATCATCACCTCGAGGGCGGACCGCTGGCCCACGCGATTCGCTCCTCGCGAGCCCGAGCGGCGATCATCCAACAATCCTTCGCCCAGAGCGTTCGCGATCTCGGTGACCTCGGGCTCGATCACTCGATCACGTTCGATGAAGGCGACCTCGAGGAGCGTTTGAAGCACACGAGCGCGAACTTTCCCCGGGTCAAAGTCGATCCGACGAGCGACTTCGTCTACATCTTCACCTCGGGCACGACGGGTCTGCCGAAACCGTGTCGCGTCACCCACGCCCGAAGCGTGCTGGCGGGCGCCGGTTTTGGCACGCTGCTGTTCGAGTTCGAGCCCGGCGACAAGCTCTACTCCGTGCTTCCCCTCTACCATTCGAGCGCTCTGCTCATCGGCCTCGGGTCCTGCATCATCACGCAGACGCCGCTCGCGCTTCGGCGCACGTTCAGCGTCAAGGCGTTCTGGTCCGACGTACAACGCTATCGCGCGACGGCCATGCTCTACATCGGCGAGCTCTGCCGCTACCTGGTGAACTCTCCGCCTTCGGAGCTCGAGATCGAAAACTCGATCCGCGTGGCCGTGGGCAACGGGCTGCGTGCCGACGTGTGGGAGGAGTTCGCCAAACGTTTCCAGATCCCGAACATCCGGGAGTTCTACAGCGCGACCGAAGCGCCGGGGCTCATCGCGAACTTCACCAACAAGGTAGGCTCGGTGGGACACGTCCCGTTCCGACGGCTCGGTGCCATGCGTCTCGCGCGCTACGACGTGGGCAAGGACGAGCTCGAGCGGGACGCGCGAGGCTTCTGCATCGAATGCGGGCCTGGGGAGGTCGGCGAGCTTCTCATCAAGCTGAAGGACAATCCCAAGAGCGCCCTCGGAGAGTTCCGCGGCTACACGGACGAAGCAGCCACGCAGAAGAAGATGCTCGACGGCGTGTTCAAGCAAGGCGATCGCTATTTTCGTTCGGGCGATCTGATGCGCTTCGATGACAACGATTACTTCTATTTCGTCGATCGCATCGGGGATACGTTTCGCTGGAAGGGGGAGAACGTCTCCACGGCGGAAGTGGCCGAGGTGATCTCCGTGGCCGAGGGCGTACGAGGCGCGACGATGTCCAGCGTGGTCGTGCCTGGGGCGGAGGGGCAAGCGGGTCTCGCCGCCCTCGAGTGCGAGGGAGACTTCGATCCGGGTCTGTTCTGGCAGGTGGTGCAGGGACTTCCGTCCTATGCCCAGCCACGTTTCGTTCGCCTCTTGCCGCGCCTGGATACGACGGGGACCTTCAAGATCCAGAAGATGCAGCTGCGCGCCGACGGCGTGGACCCGGACAAAGTGCGCGATCCTCTCTTCGTTCGTCTGGAGGACCGGTATGTCCGCCTCACACGCGATCTCTGGCGAGACGTGGTTGCGGGGCGAGTTCGGCTGTGAAGCTCGGGCCGTATCTCGTGCTGTTCGTGCTCGGGGCCTCGCTCCTATCCCAGGGCTGCAAGTGCGGGTCGTCGAGCGGCGCGGCAGATGGGGGTCCGAAGCTTCTCGAGCCACTCAGCGCACCGAGTTGGTTGGTGGAGCTTCCCCTCCAGGGCTTCGGAGCAGCCGCCGCGGCGGTTCCTCTAGGTGCTCGCACCCCACGCCCAATCGTCGTGGTCTTGCATGGCGGTGCGGATCGCCCGGAATGGCAATGCGGAACCTGGACGGGGATCACCCATGGTCGCGCGTTCGTGCTGTGCCCGCGAGGTGTGGCGAAAGGCGAGCGTTTTGGTTGGGGCTCGCCGGACGCAACTCAAAAGGAGCTCCGCCAAGCGCTCAAAGCGTTGAAGGCTCGGTTCGGCGAGCACGTCGACAAGGGCTCGGTCGTCCTCGCGGCGTTTGGGGCGGGCACCAAGCAGGCGACGGAGATTGCGCGCCAGGAGCCAGCGTTCTTCTCCAACCTGGCGCTCGTGGGAGTGGAGGACGGCGCTTGGTCGGCAGGCACGGCGGGGGTTTTCGTGAAACGCGGAGGAAAAAGCGTGCTCTTCGTGTGCTCCGATCCCCAATGCATAACGAGCGCCGAGCGGTTCGCGATGTTCACCCGGGGTGCGGGCGCCTACTCGAAGCTGGTCTCTGCCGGAAAGTTCGGTCGTCAGCTCGACGGACGCGTGGCGAGCGCGGTCGAAAAAGAGTTCCCGTGGCTCGTCGACAAGGACACGCGATGGGGGCTCTTCGAAAAAGAGAAATGATGCGCTCCTCGCCCCTCGTGGCGCTCTCGGTGCTGGCTTGTCGATCGGTTTCACCGGGAAGCGACGCGACGGGCGTCCCCGCGCCGAGCGCTTCGATCGAGAGGCCCACGAGCATCGAGCTCCCAGACGCCGCGAGTGAAGACGCAGACTCGACGAAGCTCGCGCCCCTCGCCGCCGGCGGCGCGTTGATCTCCCTCGAGGTGGAAGGCTACCGAGATGCCATCGTTTCGATTCCCAGCGGTGCGACGGGGCCTCGTCCCGTGGTCGTCGCGCTTCACGGAAACTACGATCGTCCCGAGTGGCAGTGCGACGTGTGGCGACAAATCACGGCGGGCTTTCCGTTCGTGCTCTGTCCTCGGGGCACCCCTCGCTCCGACGCACCCAAGAGCGAGGACCGCTGGACCTACGGTGGGCTCGACGCGACGGAGAAAGAGCTCGACGCTGCACTCGATGCGCTCCGTGAGCGCTTTCCAAAGTACGTGGACCCCGGACCGGGGATCTACACGGGGTTTTCCCTGGGCGCGATCTACGGAAAGCTCATCGCGCGAAAACGTGCGACGGACTTCCCGCGCGCGGTCTTCGTCGAAGGCGGCTACGAAGGCTGGTCGATGGAGAAGGCCAAGAGTTTTGCGAAGGCCGGGGGCGCGCGGGTGCTGTTCGCATGTGGACAGGCTGCCTGCGTGCACGCTTCGAAATCGGTGGCGGGCTGGCTCGAGAAGGCCGAGGTGCCGGCGCGGGTCGTCTCCGGAGGGAACGTGGGTCACACCTACGACGGCCCCGTGCAGAAGGCGATCGCCGGCGAGTGGAGTTGGCTCACCGCGGGAGATGCGCGATTCCCGGCGGAGACACAAGGGCATTAGACCCCGCGGCGCAGGGTGGTAAACTGAGACCATGCTCCGACTCACGCTCGCGGCTATCTCGCTCACGACGGTTTCCGCCTGCAACTTGTTGAAGCCTCCGCCACCCAAGCCGTTCGAGGCTCAGGTGCGTGTCTTCAGCGATCCGGGACAGCCGCTCAAGGGCGCGGAGGTTTACTACAAACAAAAGCGCGTGGGCGTGAGCGATGAAGCGGGCGTCGTCAACTTCCGTCTGAAGGGTGCCGAAGGGCAGGTGTACGATCTTTCCGTCAAGTGTCCCGTGGGGTTCCAAACCCCAGCCAAGCCCCTCAGCGTGACGCTTCGAAAGATGGCGCCCGGCTCCGCAAAACCCGAGTACCAGGTCGACTGCCCGCCGGTCACGCGCCACATCGTGGTCGCCGTGCGCGCCGAGTCCGGGCCGAATCTCCCGGTCATGTATCTCGGCAAAGAGATCGTGCGCACCGATCAATCGGGCGCCGCGCATCTCTTGCTCAACGTTCCCCCGAACCAGAGCTTTCGCCTCCAGCTCGGTACCGATGGTGAGGACGCGAAGGATCTCAGGCCGCAAAATCCGAGCGCCAGCTTCGAAGTGAAGAGCGAGGACGCCGTCTTGATCTTCGACCAGCAATTCAAGGTGGAGCGGAAGCGCGTCTACCGTCGCGCTGCTGCCAAGCCCACCGGTCCAAGGCCGCTCTGACCCAAAAATTCAGGCTGCGGTCGAAGCGTTCGAAGATGGCGCGAAATTTTCGCTGGTGCGGAAACGAAATCGTCAAAGTTTCTTCGGACTTAGGGGAGGGGGCGCCTTGCCGCCTCGTAGGTAACTCTGCTACTGTCCAACTAGAGAGACGACGTGTCTCCGCTGGGATCGACATTGAATACGCACCCCGAAACCAAACGCCCCAATCGACGGTATTCAACCGGTACGATGCTTCGTGATCGCAGGGGCGCAGCAATGACGGAGTACGTGGCTCTCCTCGGCACCGTGTGCATCACGGCTGCCGCGGCGATCTCTGCGCTCGGTCCGCATCTCATCGCGAACTACGAGCGCTCCCAAGCAACTTTGCTCGCACCGTTTCCGTGACCGTTGCGAGCGCGTTTGACGACAACCACCGGCCAAGAGGAAGACAATGGAAAAGATTAGGCGTTTGATTCAGGACAAGCGTGGCGCCAACATGGTTGAGTACATCATCGTCGTTGCGGTGATTGCTCTCGTTGCCATTGCCGCGTTCCGAACCTTCGGCAAGAGCGTGGATGCCAAGACCACCGAGCAGGCCGGCAAAGTCGACTCCATCTGAGCCAACGCCCGGGTGCGCGAGCTCAGACGCGAATGTACGGCGAGCAATATTTCTTCCTCGCCGCCCTTCTCGTGACTGGGCTCGGCGCCTGGTTCGATTGGCGCACTGGCGAGATCCCGAACTGGCTGACGCTCTGGCCAATGGTCATTGCACCCATCGGCCACGCCGCTTTTGGTCTCGCCAGGTCGGGTTGGTCGGCAGCAGGTCTCGGCGCTCTTTTTTCGCTATCGGGAGTTTTGACGTGTGGAGTGCTACCCATCTTTCTGTATCGCTCCGGAGCAATTGGAGGAGGTGACGTAAAGCTACTTGGGGCACTGGGCGCGATCTTGAGACCCATGATCGGAATCGAAGCTGAGTTTTACTCCTTCATCGTCGCTGCCCTCTACGCCCCGGTACGATTGGCCTACGAAGGGAAGCTCTTGCGCACGTTGGGCAACACGGCGCTTCTGGTCAGAAACGTGTTCGTCCCACCGTCCAAGCGGCGTGAAGTTCCCCGCGAGATGCTCCACGAGCTCCGTTTTGGGCCCTTCATCTTCGTGGCAAGTGTCATCGTGGTGTTTCTGCACTGGAGGATTTGAGAAAGCCCCGCTGACCATATTTCGAGATCGTCAATTTGGAGGAACCACGTGAGCCGTCTCAATCGCCTACGAAAGTTACTGCGCACCCGCCGCGCACTGGGCACTAGAGGCGCCGTCTACGTCGAGTTCCTGGCAGTTTTTCTCCCCATCTTCTTTTCGTTCTGGGTCCTGCTCCAGTCGGCCGGTTTTTACGCGGCCAAGCTCGTGACCATGCACGCTGCCTACCTCGGCGCCCGCGCCGCGGCGGTGGTGTTGCCTGACAATCCGTCCGAGTACGGAGAATCCGGCGAGGGCGGCGTCGGAAAGCCGGAGGGCAAGCGCAAGGAAGCCATCGAGTCGGCCGTGAAGATGGGTCTCGCAGCCAACGGAAGCCTCATCTGGCCGATGGCTGAAGTGGAGATCCTCAGCGGGGACGGCGCCAAGAAGGGCAAGTTCGAGCGCGAAGAGACCGTGATGGTCCGCGTCACCGTGCCCTACTACTGCGGCCTACCCGTCGCCGACAAAGTCATCTGCGGATTCGGAGGCCTGCACCCCATTCGCAGCCAAGCCACACAGGTGATCCAAGGAGCGGACTATGAATATCCTTGATCGCATCCTGGCGTACTTTGCCGGCACGCCCAGGCGTCGCTGCGAGGGCGACGTTGGGGATCTACGCGTGGACTCGAGCGGCGCCATCATGGTCGTCGGCGTCTTCTTCTCGGCCGTGCTCGCCGGCGCGCTCTTTTACATCATCGGAACTGGTGACGCGATCATCTACCGGCAGCGCGTGCAAGACGCGGCCGACGCCATTTCCTACACGTCCGCCGGCCTTCATGCCCGCGGGATGAACATCATCGTCCTCATCAATCTGGTGATGGCGGCGCTCCTCGCGGTCTTGATCATGATGCGCATGCTGATCGTGATGCTCGGCATTGCGATTGCGCTGTGCGGCGTGTGCATTGCTGCAGGACCGTTCTGCCCGGTCGTCTGGCTGTGCGCTCCCATCGAGGAGCCGATGATCAATCTGGAGCAGCGCCTGGTCGATGCTGCATCCAAATATGAAAAAGTGCTCAACGTGGCCCTGCCCGTTTTGAGCAAGCTCGAGCTAGTGGTGTCTCTCGCGACTCCCTACGTGGGTGCGTACAAGGGCTACAAGGCCGCCGACAAGTACGGCCCGGTCGTGACGTCCGGCTTTGCTCTGAGCCCCTCCATGGTGCCCACGACCAAACGGCTCGGCTTGCCCGTCCAGGAGATGGAGTTCAAGAAGTTCTGCAAGAAATCGGCAGAGCTCGCCGTCCACGAAGGCTTCGGTTGGATCAAGCCGGAGCTCATCGCGCAAGCGCTCGAGAAGTTCGCCGGGTTCATCGCCGGCGGCTTCAGTAGCTTCTTCTGCGGCGATGGCGGATCCGAGGGTCCGAACATCGAGGAGACGATCAAGAACGACACCAAGAAGATGATCAAGGACACCTGCGATCAGCAGAAGGACGACTGCATCAAGAACAAGGAGAATTCGAAGTCGAAGTACTGCGATGACCTCGGCAGTATTGGTGTGTCCTTCAACTCGGCCAATTGCATCACGCAAACCACGAAGGAAGTCGACGAGAAGAAGAAGAAGGGCGGCTTCGAAGACGTGGGCAGCGGTCTCGATACGAGCGAGAAGGGATGGGCCAAGACCCCCAAGGAGCTCTGGGTCGGCGCCGAGCACGGGGGCTTCTGGTTTGCGGTGTGGGGTGTGTCCTTCGGTGATGAAGCCTGGCCTCGGCGCATGGATAAGGGTGTTGCGGTGGCGGCTTCGACGGGAATGCCGCAACCCAAAACCGAATGGGGGAACTTCCGCCTCGCGCAGTCGGAGTTCTACTTCGACCACACTGGCAAGTGGAACGACGTGAAGGACGACGCCATGTGGAAGATGTGGTGGCGTGCCAGGATGCGTCGCATCAGCCTCGGTGGAATCAATCTGATTGGGGCCGGTATGGGTAAGCTCACGGAGTACCTGTCGAAGCTCGGTGGTGACCAGCTCGGTAAGTTCCTCAACGGCAAGGGGACAATCGGAGCGCTGCTCGGTCAAAGCGTGTACGACGCAGCCACGGAGTGGCTCGGCGACAAGCTCAAAGAAGGGGCGGGAAAGATCGGCAATCCGATCGTGGATAACCTCGTCAAGAACGCCGTGATGCCATCGTGGGAGCTCATCCATTGACCCCGCGCGAGGCACTCCGTCGACTTCGGGCGCGGCATCGGGCACGCGGCGCAGCGATGGTCGAAGGCGCGATCATCGCGATGGTGATGGTGATTCTCCTGGCCTGCATGTGGGCGGCCGTCTCGTACGAGCGCGTGAAGCTCCAGGTGATGAACGACGCTCGGACGGCGGCCTGGCAGAAGGCACTGCAGCCCTGTCAGGGCAACGACAACGTTCTCACCAGCATCGACCAATCGTCCGCGGATGCGAATTCCGAACCGCCCCCGGACACGGGTGGCGATCTGGGTAAATTCATCAGCCTCCCCAGCCTCGACGTGTTCAAGGGGTCCGGCTACGTCGACGTGGACCTGACGCAGAACACGACGTTCCCCGGCGTGATCGGCGGAACCACCTTCACGATGCACGGCAAGATGTACATGCGGTGCAACGAGCCGAAGCGAAACGACGACGGAAAGAAGTACTTCGATATCGTGCTTCTGGCAGGCATCGCATTGTATGCGCTGCTAGCGATTTGAGGATGGCCATGGCGATAGAGCCCAACTCCAAGAAACGCGCACGACGCCCCAAACGCTGGTGGCATCTCCCGCGCTTCGCCCTGATGACCGAGAGGGCAAAGGGGGTCGTTCGAGTCGCGACGTACTTCACCATCATCCTCGTCGCGAGCGGGGCATTTGCCGCCCGTTCGGCCGTGGCCGGTGTCTCGGAAAAAGCCCTGGCGACGGGACGGCAGCTCGACAAGCTGCAGGAGTTTGCCAGCGGTGCGGAGCGACTCGTGCTCAACGGGCAGGCCATCAACATCGGGAGCGCGACCTCGACGCTCAGTCTCGACGAAGTGCTCGATCGGTTCGAAGGCGTCTGCAAAGAGGATGCGACTCTGGCTCGAGATTTTCGCGAGGTGGATTCCCTTTTGAAGGACAGCGCGCTCGCGAATTTCGCGAAGAAGCGAAACTTCGGTGTGCTTCGAGAGCAGACCTTGGATGACGGCGTCGTTGCCTGCGCCGCCCGCAATCCACAAAACGGCGAACGGACGACCCTGGAGGGATTCCGCAAGTTCGTCGAAAGCTGGGATGTGGCCGACGTCGGGCTCCTCCGCTACGTGTACGCGCGTCGCCTCGACAACGGTCGCACCCACGTGCTCACGGTCTGGACTGACGGCTCGTTCAAGTTGGACGCCATGGTGCCGCCCGAAGGGAAGGATGCTCCGGGCAGCGATCCCGAGAACGTTCCGCGGCCCCCGAGCTCCGTGCGATTTCTCACGGCGAGCGCCGAGGGACGCCCTCATTCGGTTCGTATTTACGAATCGGGTCAGAGCGCTGGCGCGCTGCTCAAGACCTACGAGGACGAGATGCCCAAGCGTGGCTGGACGCCGGTCAACGTCGGGACGGACGTGCCAGACGCGCGCTACTTCGAGCGGAACGGCGTCGACTTCATGGTGGTCGTGGAAGCCTCCGGCGACCGCAGCGTCGTGTCGATGCTCGAGACCGGCGCCTGACGCCCAGCCGCTTTTGCTGGGTGTTTGTGCAGTGCAAATGCCCGAAATCGCAAAGGGTGAGCGCCCTTTCCTCGCGGACGCATTAACGCGATACTGGGACGCTCGAATGCACGAAACGCGAGGCCACAGTCGGCTGAAGCCGGGTCTCCGGCACCCAGTCGGTTCCAGGGAAGGACATCGTGAATAAGCGCGCATTGTTCATCTCGCTGATGGTCGGCGTCGTGGGGGTGCTCCTGCTCCTCTTGTATTTGTCTCGATTCGAGCAGGAAGCTTCCGGCGGAGAGCGGATCCGCGTCTTGATGGCCGTGAAGGCCCTCGACCCGAACACGGTCATCGACGAAGAGTCCGTGACGGTCCGCGAGATCCCGCAGGCTTACGTCGAAGACCGGATGATCAAGGCGATCGAGAAGCCCAAAGTCATGGGGCTCCGCGTCGGCACGAAGATCGAAGCCAATCAGACGATGATGTGGACCGATCTGGCGATCGCTGCGGATGAGCGTCGGGATCTGTCTTCCCTGATCCAGCCCGGCGCGCGTGCAGTATCGATTCGCGCCGAGAGCGGGGACAAGAGCTTTGCGTTGCTCCGCCCCGGTGACTACGTGGACGTGATTGCGAGCATGCCCACCGCGGAAGGCGACAAGCGGAACGCCGTGGTGTTGTTGCAGAAAGTCTTGGCTCTCGCGGTGGGGCTGGAGACCGTGAGCGAAAAGCTCGTCCAGGACGAGAAGAACTCTGCGGACCGGCGAGAGATGGTGCTGACCCTCAGCGTCAGCCTGCAAGAAGCTCAGTTGCTCTCCCTCGCCCAGGAGCGAGGTAAGTTGGTGGTTGCATTACGAAATCCGGATGATCAAACGCTCACCGATCAGATCCCCGACATGCCGTCTTCGGCGCTCGAGGACAAGGAGATCCGGGTTCGCGTCCAGCAAGCGCGTCGAACGGGACCCGTTCGGCTCGAGGCACAACAGAAGTAACGATCATGATGAAGCGATTTTGCATCGGACTCCTCGCCGCGCTGGTGATTCTCCCCGCAGGAAATGCCCTGGCCCAGGACAAGGACAAGGATGACGACGGGGACGAGAAGGGCGGCACCGAAAGCGGCCAGAACGAGATCAACCTCGTCGTGGGGGAGAACAAGACGCTGGCGGCTCAAGGGGTCAAAAACTACTCCGAGGGCGTCAAGGGCATCGTCGACATCAAGCTGACGACGGACAACAAACGGTTCGTGATTTCGGCGCGGAAGCCGGGCTCGACCACGCTCTTGCTCATCAACAACGACGACTCGCAGACGACGTACGTGATCAACGTCTTCTCGCGTTCGCCGGACGCAGTTCGCCGTGAGCTGACGCAGCTACTCGGCGAGATGCCGGGGGTGCGCGTTCGGCGGGTCGGCTCTCGGTTCTTCATCGAAGGCGGTGTGACCAGCGAGGGCGACGCCAAACGGATCGAGAAGATTGCCTCGCTCTACCCCGGGCAGGTCGAGTCGCTGGTGGTGGTCGGGCAGGGTGGTGCGGCGGACCGCAAGGTCAACATCCGCGTCGACTTCTTCTTCATCCAGTACGACAAGACCTCGGGCTACGCCGTGGGCGTCGACTGGCCCTCGCGCATTGGCGGCAACGATGTCGTCCAGAGCCAGTTCACCTACGATTTCTTGGCAGGAACCACCACGACGGCGGAAGCCTCCGTCGTGAATCAGCCGCTGCCAGCTCTCGATATCGCATCCCGCAGGGGATGGGCGAAGGTGCTCAAGCAGTCCACGGTCATCACGGTGAATGGCACCAAGGCGACCTGGGAATCCGGTGGAGAGCAGAACTTCCCCATCAGCAGCGGGCTCAGCGCCACGATCAAGGAAATCAAGTTCGGGACGAAGGTCGAAGTCCTGCCGCGGCTCGATGAAGCGACCGGTGAGCTCGAAGTGCAGGTGGATGCGGACGTCGCCGATCTCACGCCTCCGGTGGAGTCGACGATTCTGCCCGGGCGCAACACGTCCACGCTCAAGACGCTGGTGCGACTCAAGCTCGGACAATCGCTGGTGCTGTCGGGCATTCGCTCCATCAGTCGGCGGCACGACATTCGTGGCTTGCCGGTGCTCTCCGAGATCCCCGTGCTCGGAGTGCTCTTCGGCTCACATCGCGACCAGGCGGAGGACGTGGAGGGCGCTTTGTTCATCATTCCGACCGCGGTCGAGTCGGTGCCCAAGCCGGCGATCGAGATCGTCAATGGCGCACTCAGTCAATTCGAGGAATACTCGGGGGATATCGAAGCGATCAACGCCTACAACAAACGCCCCGCGCAGTGGCGGAAAGTGAACAAGTAGGCAGCGCGCCGCGTCCCGAACGGGCGCTGCGCCGAAGGCTCAAAGAGATGTCCGAATCCCGTCGCCCGAAGCAGCCGAACCGAGCGGAGGGGTCATGAATGTCCTTTGCGTCATCGAGTCGCAGTCGGGAGGCAAGCGCACGATTCAGCTGCGTGCCAATGGCCCACTGACCATCGGACGCGACTCGGACTGCGGACTGCGCATCAAGAGTGACCTGATTTCTCGCCACCACGCGGTCGTCGAGTTTTCGCCCAATGCCATTCGTGTGGAGGATCGCTCCACGAACGGCACGCTTGCCGGGGACCAGCTGCTCCGTCGGACCTCCGCATGGGTCCCGTTCGGTACGGCGATCGTCGTTGGGGATCACACGCTGATGTTCCAGAGCGCGGGGCCGCCAGTGCGCGACGACCTCGGGGACGCGACAGCCCGGGCGACGCCTCAGCACGCCGCGTATGCAGCGCATCCCGGCGCTCCCGTCGCTCAGCCCACTCCCTTCGTGCCTCAGCGAGTCGATGCGCCTCGACCCCAGTATTCTCAGCCACCGCCGCCGCAGCAGCAGCAGCCGTCGGCACCGATGGCCGCGCCGGTGCCGCCGGGCGATCTGGCTCGCCCGGATCTGGTTCCGCTGAAATCTCGAGTCAAGACTGCGGAGCGGGAAGCCGTCAACGAAATGCGTCGGGAAATTCACCGGCAGCTGCTGGAGAATCTCGACCTCGCGAGCTTGAAGTCCAAGCAACTCGACGATCCGTCGATGCGCCCGAAGGTGATCACGGCGCTGCGCCGCATCGTCGACATCATGGGGAACCGCATTCCGCCGGCCATCGAGCGAGACCGGCTGGTGGGCGAGCTGGCGGACGAGGCACTCGGGTTGGGTCCTCTCGAGCATCTGTTGGCCGACCCGAGCGTGACGGAAATCATGGTCGTGGATCCGGACACGATCTACGTCGAACGAGCCGGCAAGCTCACCCTTTCGGACCAGCGCTTTACCGATGATGAGCGTGTTCGCGCCGTGATCGAGCGCATCGTGACGCCTCTCGGGCGTCGTATCGACGAGTCTTCGCCGCTGGTCGACGCGCGATTGAAGGACGGGTCCCGCGTCAACGCGGTGATCAAGCCCCTGGCGTTGCGCGGGTCGTGCATCACCATCCGCAAGTTCTCCAAGAAGCCGCTCACGCTGGAGAACGTGATCAAGTTCGGCGCCATCAGCGAGCAGATGGGGCGATTCCTGACGCGCGCGGTGATCGCGAAGAAAAACATCATCATTTCCGGCGGTACCGGCAGCGGAAAGACGACTCTGCTCAACATCTTGTCCGCGGCCATTCCCGAGGACGAGCGGATCGTCACGATCGAGGACGCAGCGGAGCTCCAGCTCGCGCAGCCCCACGTCGTCTCGCTGGAAACGCGCCCTGCCAACATGGAGGGCAAGGGCGAGTACACGATCCGAGACCTCTTGAAGAACGCAATGCGCATGCGTCCTGACCGCGTCGTCGTCGGTGAGTGTCGCGGTGGTGAGGCGCTCGACATGCTTCAGGCAATGAATACGGGCCACGACGGCTCGCTCACGACGACCCACGCGAACTCCCCGGCTGAGGCCTTGAAGCGAATCGAAACCCTGTGCTTGATGGCAGGCATCGATCTCCCCTCGCGCGCAGTGCGGGAGCAGATTGCTGGAAGCATCCACGTCATCGTCCAGCAGTCGAGGTTCTCCGACGGCACCCGCAAGGTCACCAGCATTGCCGAGGTTCTCGGGCTCGACGACGAGCTCAACTTCGAGCTGGTGCCGATCTACGAGTTCGTTCGCAGCGGGACGGGTCCAAAAGGAAAGGTCGAAGGCGGATTCAAAGCCACGGGCTACCTACCGAGCTTCCTGAACGACTTCATCGTCAAGGGTCTCGTCGCACGAGGAGGGCCGTACCTGTGAGTCACGATCTCAGCATGCTGGGTGCGAAGTATTCGGGGATTTTCCTGATTTTCCTGGGTGTTTTCATCGCCATGTTCGCCGCGGTCGGCGACGCTCAGAGCCCACTCATGCGCTACTGGGCGCGCTACTGCGCGTTCCTCGAACGCAAGCTCCGGCTGATGTTCAACTGGACGCCGGGCTCGCGGATCGCATTCGGTCAGGTCGGTGCAGCGGTCGTGGTGACCGGTCTTCACCTCGCGATCGATCTCGAGCTCTTCTTTTGGGTGATCCTGCTCTGCATCGGATATGGGCCTTCCTGGTACATCGAGAGACTGCGCCAGCAGCGCGTTGCCCAGATCGAAGATCAACTCGACGGATTTCTGACAGCGCTCGCGAATTCGCTCAAGGCGACGCCGAGCGTGGCCAACTCGTTCATGAGCATCCAGCCCCTCCTCGCCCAGCCAATTCGCTCCGAGGTCGAGCTCGCCTGCAAGGAGATGAAAGTGGGAAGCACCCTGGATCAGGCGCTTCTCAACATGGGCGGGCGCGTCGGAAGCCGCCAGTTCGACACGGCGCTGTCTGCGGTTCTGATTGGTCGGCAGCTCGGAGGTGACTTGCCGAAGATCCTCGAAACGACGGCGAACACCATGCGCGAGATGATTCGTCTCGAGGGCGTCGTGAAGTCCAAGACCGCAGAGGGCAAGCTCCAGGCGATCGTTCTCGGCTGCTTTCCCTTTGCGTTCGCGGTGCTCTTGAACTGGATGCAGCCCGGATTTTACGATCCTTTGAAGAAACCCGTCGCCGGTTGGGCCATCGCGGCAGTGGCCGGGACCTGTTGGCTGGCGTCGGTGCTCCTGGCCCGCAAGGTGTTGCAGGTGGACGTATGATTACCCACGTTCACCTTCGATACCTAGTCGGCGCGGTGTTCGGTCTGGCCATGGCGCTGGCCATCTACGCGGTGGCAAGTGCGCCCTCACGCATCGCGAGCCGGCTCGGCAGCCGCGGGATGAAACGACTGCGCGCTCTGGAAAAGAGCGATGGTTGGCGTCAAATCGAACCGATGGTGCGCTGGCTCGGAGTTCGCGTGAGCGGCATCTTGACCGAAGAGCAGCGGGCAAAGGTCGATCGACACCTGATGCTTGCCGGTGACTTTCTGGGCATCACCGCCGAGGAGTACATCGGACTCAGCATTCTCTCCTTCTTTGGAGGGATCACTTTCGGCGCAATCGCCGGTCTCATGACCGGGATGGGCATCGTGATGGTGATCATCATTGCCCCGCTCGGCGCAGCGCTGCCGTATCTACAGGTTTCGAGCGCGGCGGAGCTTCGGATCAAGGGCATCAACCGCGGCCTGCCCTATGCGATCGATCTCATCGCGCTGGCCATGAGCGCCGGTAAGGACTTTCCAGGCGCCGTGCGACAGGTGATCGAGAAGTGCAGCGACCCGGAGGACCCCTTGATGGAGGAGTTTTCCCGTATCCTCCAGGAGCTCGGGGTGGGGCGGACCCGCAAACAAGCCTTGCTCGGCCTCGCTGAGAGGGTTCCCTCGGAGAGCGTGCAGGAGTTCGTAAACTCCGTGGTTCAGGCAGAGGAGAAGGGCAATCCACTGGCGGATGTGCTGCAAATCCAGGCGGGTATGACCCGGATGCGACGTTCGGTTCGGGCCGAGCAACAGGCTGCCAAGGCGGGGGTCCAGATGATCGGCCCCCTCGCTCTGTTGCTGCTTTGCATCATTGCGTTGATTCTGGGCCCCATGTTCTTGAAGTTGGGCTCCCAGGCGGCCGACACTTGAGGACGCCATGCAGGTTCTGAAATTCGACATCCGGTATCCCGACGGCCGTGCCGAGGAGCTGAGGCTGGACTCGGACCGCGCGACGATCGGGAGCGGCGCGCATTGCGAGATCCGTCTTCCCATCGATCAGTCGGCGGTAGAGCAGGTGACCGTGCAGCTCACACCCGGCGGAGTGTTTGCGGAAGCGAGGAGCTTTCAGCCTCCTCCCATGGTCAACAACAGTCCGTTCACGAGGACCCAGCTCGTTCCGGGCTCCGTCCTGGGCGTTGGCAACATCCAGATCTACGTCACCGCCACGGAAATTCTCGGCGGCGATGGCGCGGCCCAGAAGGAGCAGAAGACCAGCCCCCTCACCATCTTGATGGCCGTCGTGGTGATGCCTCTGGCGCTGTACATGATCTTCCAAGACGAAGGAGATGACAGCGTCGGCTCGGCGCCCAAGGAAGTGCCCGAGCTGTGGGCCGCGCCCGTCACGCAGTGTTCGGTGCAGGGTCGCGAAGGCGCTCTGGCCAAGGGCTGGGAGCAGTTCGCCAAGGCGGCATCGAAGCAAGAGCGACGGCCGTTTCACATACCGGACGGTGTTCAAGCCGTTCCTCTGTATGAGGAGGCCAGCGCCTGCTTTCAAGCGGCCGGCGATGTCGAGCAGGCCAAGCGCCTGGCGGCCATCGGGACCAAGCTGCGGAAGGACGTTGCGGAGGATTTTCGGACCCACCGTGTTCGTCTCGAGCACGCGCTCGCCATCGGGAACTACCAGACCGCGCAAGCGGAGCTGAAAGTGCTACTGGCCTTTTTGGAGGGACAGGAAGGCGATTACGTGAACTGGCTTTCCGCTCTCGAGCGCAAGCTGCGGCTGAAATACGGTGATACCAAGCGCAAGAAGAAGAAGTCGTCGTAGTGGCTGCCCGCCCAACATGCAGAGCCACGCGAGATTCCGTCACTCAATCGGTCCCGTCATCGCACTCGCGGCGGTGATGGGTTGCGCGCCGACGCGTGGTGAGCGAGCCCGAGAGGTCGCTCGTACGGTTCGCGCCGAACAGACCCCGGACAAGCTGATCGAGCGCGGCAAGCTGTTCATGGAGGTGGGCGATCACACCCGGGCTTCCCAGTACTTCACCGCGGCCATCGATGCCGGAGCCGACCCGGATCAGGTCCTCCCGCTGCTCATGCGGGTCTACATCATCAGTGGGCGATTTCGCCTGGCCATCGAGCTCGGTGAACAGCAGCTGGTGAAGAAGCCGGACTCCTATGCCCTGCGCTTCTTGGTGGGCACGCTGTACGCGGCCATCGACGAGCCCGACCTGGCCAAAGAGCATTTGGAGCGCGTGGTGACCGAGATGCCCAATCACGCCGAAGCCCATTTCGCGCTTGCGGTGGTGCTTCGCGATGGTGAGTACGATCTCGTGGGCGCCGATCGCCATTTTCGCGAATACTTGAGACTCGAGCCCCACGGTAAGCATGCCGACGAGGCGCGAGGCTCGTTACTCAAGGAAGTCCCGTGATCCCCCAAGAAGTCTTCGAAGAAGCGCTGCTCGATTTTTTCTCGCCGGTCCGGCCGTTTCTCGACGATCCGAAGGTCAGCGAGATCATGATCAACGGACCGAATCAGATCTTCATCGAAAAGGGCGGAAAGCTCGAGCTAACGAACGCGCGCTTCGATGGTGCGGAGGCCTTGATGGCAGCGCTTCGCACGGCCGCGCAGTTCGTGGGTCGCTTCGTGGACGAGACCCGGCCCATTCTCGAAGGGCGCATGCCCGACGGGTCCCGTCTCCAAGCCATCATTCCTCCGGCAGGTCCTTCCGGTCCGTTCATCGCCATTCGACGCTTCTTCAAAGAAACGCTGACCGTAGAACGTTTGGTCGGGTTCGGATCGATGACTCACGACGCAGCGAACGCACTCGACGCGTTCGTCGAAGCCAAGCTGAACGTGATCATCGCGGGTGGTACCGGCAGTGGCAAGACCTCGATGCTCAACGCTCTGTCCGGGTTCATCCCCGACGGGGAGCGCATCGTGGTGATCGAGGACAGCAAGGAGGTTCAGATCCAGAAGACCCACGTGGTCCAGCTCGAAGGGCGTCCGCCCGATCCAAAGGGCAAGGGCGGAGTGACGATTCGCGATCTCTTCCGCGCCACGCTCCGCATGCGTCCGGATCGAGTGATAATTGGCGAGATCCGCGGGGGCGAAGCCCTCGACATCGTGCAAGCGATGACCAGCGGTCACGGTGGCTGCATGGGAACCTGTCACGCCACGTATCCGCGCGACACCCTCACCCGGCTCGAGACCATGTGCATGATGAGTGACATCGACATGCCGCTGGCTGCGATGCGCGCTCAGCTGGGATCGGGCATCAATCTCATCGTGCAGGTAGCCCGCCTCCAGGACGGATCGCGCAAGACGACTCACATCACCGAGGTGCTCGGTTTCGATAACGACACCCAGAAGTACGAAACCCAGGACATTTTTCTCCGCCGCTATCACGGTTTGGACGAAAACGGCGGGATCATCAGCGATTTCCTCCCGACCGGAGTGATTCCGAGGTGCGAGGAACAGCTCCGCGAACACGGTGTCGAGCTGCCATCCGTGATATACGATGCAGCAAGACAACACGGCGTCGACACCAGTCATCGTGGGCACGAGTAGCATCGTCATCAGCATCCGAGGCGGCTCGACCGACAGGCCAGAGGTAGAGCTAGTTTCGGGCAAGCCGGTCGAGGCGTTCAGCGTCGGGAGCGACGGAGGGTGGCGTGTCACCGGAGAGGGCGTTGCCGCCGTCCACGCGTATCTCCATTTCGACGGCGGGACGCTGTTCGTCGCCTGCGCGCCCGGAGCCATCGTGCGGTCAGGTCGGGCGATGGTGACGACGGACTGGATGCCGCTTTCGGTTCCCTCGGAAGTCACGCTCGGAAGCGTGGCGCTGGACGTGCGTGAGGGAGGAGCCAGGGCCGCGCGTTCCCAGCAGAAGCCCGTCACGCCTCCGGTTCCACCCTCTCGGTCACCGATGGAGCCGCCAGCGCGTTCCCAGCGCCCAGCTCCAAAGCCAGTACGACCTCCTGCGCAGATGGAACCCAAGGGCGGTGCAGCTCTCGAAGTTGGCACCTCGGACTACGACGATTCCGACGCGCCGACCCAGTACCAGCCGGCACCCGCGGGATTCCTCGACGCCCATTCGCCGCCGTCCAATTTGCCGGACAGCGCTACCCAGATGCATCAGCAGCCCCAGGTCTCGCCGGACATCGAACCGGTGAGCGAGGAAGCCACTCGCGTGATGATGCACGAGGAGCCGAAACCCGTTTCCGCTCCGCGTCCCGCAGCCGGGCAGCCTACCGCTCCCCGGCAGCCGCAGCCCCAGGCTCAGCCCGCGCAGCAGGTGTATTCGCCTCCGCGTCCACCGGCCTCTCCCAACTCGGAGCGCGACGGTGCGACCGTCGTCCGCCCGCTCGAGGAGTTTCTGGCGGCGGGAGGAATGGCGAGCGGTCTTCCGGATACAGCGAAGAACCCCCTTGCAGCACCCGGCCCGGGAGGCGCGGTCGGCGTGATCATTTCCCCACCCGAGGCCACCCGACCCCCTTCGGATGGCATGCGTTGGGTGGGCGATCCAGCGGATCCCAACTCCCACCTCGTTCCTGCGCAAGGTCAGCCGGGAGCCGGCGGCTACCCGCAGCAACCGGGAATGCCGGGGATGCAACCGGGAATGCCGGGGATGCAACCGGGAATGCCGGGGATGCAACCGGGAATGCCACCGTGGCCGGGACAACAACCCAACGCTTATGGTCAGTACCCTCAGGGTGCTGGGTTTCCGGCGGATCCCGCACACGGCTGGACCGGCACACCCGGACAGCCCGGCGTGGCGGCTGCTGTCGGCGGCTCGCCCGTGGACAAAGCACTCGCGGCTTGGAAGGCGATGCCCTTCCCGCGAAAGCTCATGTACATCATGCTCCCGTTCGGGTTCGTCGCGTTCCTGATCGTGTTCGTCGGTCCCCAAGGCAAACCGAGCTCCGGATCGAAGAAGCCCCAAGCCAGCGCGTCGGCAACGCAATCCGCCGCTCCCCAGGTTCCGACGAACACCACTCCGATACCGGTTCCGGTGCCGACAGCGCCCGAGCTCGCGTCCACGCAGGCGCCGACTGCGCCCACCGTGCCGCCGACCGCGCCGACCGCGCCGACCGCGCCCACCGCGCCCACCGCGCCGCCGACCACTGCCGCACCCACACCTACCGAGCCGCCGAGCACCGAGCCCCCGAAGCTCGGGCGGGGAGAGGTCACTCTCTCTCGCAAGGCGTCGGATGCCATCGCGACCAACGACTATGCGAAGGCCCTCGAGTACTACACCGAGCTCGCGAAAGAGCATCCCGAGAATCCCGCCTATGGGGAAGCGGTACAGATCCTTCGCAAGAAGCTCGCGAAGAAGTGAGCCGGGAAACCGGGTCCCCAGATTGGGTTGGAGGGTACTGTGCGAGCACAAATCGCCGACCTTCGATCCGAGGCCCTGAGCCAGAAAAAGCCCTGGATAGACGAAGCCCCTGGAAAGCTCCTTGACAGGAAAGTCCCGGCGGATACCCTCCCGCTCCCCCGGTCGTCTCGGGGTCAGTGTCGGAATCCATCGGAATGCCCACGATTCAGCAGCTCATTCGTCAAGGTCGACTGGACATCAAACAGAAGACGGCCTCGCCCGCGCTTCGCTCCTGCCCGCAGAAGCGCGGCGTTTGCGTGCGCGTGTACACCACGACTCCGAAGAAGCCGAACTCGGCGCTTCGCAAGGTCTGCCGCGTGCGTCTCACCAACGGCATGGAAGTGACGAGCTACATTCCGGGCGAGGGCCACAACTTGCAGGAGCACAGCGTCGTGCTGATTCGCGGCGGCCGCGTCAAGGATCTTCCGGGCGTTCGCTACCACGTCGTGCGCGGCACGCTCGACGCCTCCGGCGCCGTCGGCCCGAGCAGCACCAACAAAGCGAACCGCAACCGCAAGCGCTCCAAGTACGGCGTCAAGCGCCCGAAGCAGTGAAACGGAGTAGAGACAGATGCCCCGCAGGCGCGACGTTCCCAAGCGCAAAATCACTCCCGATCCCGAAGTACAAGGACAAGCTCGTCGCGAAGTTCATGAACACCGTGATGCTGGGCGGCAAGAAGTCCGTCGCCGAAGGTATCCTGTACGGCGCGTTCGACATCATCCACGAGCCGCTTCAAGGAGGACGCCGCTCGAGGTGTTCCGCAAGGCGCTCGACAACGTGAAGCCGAAGCTCGAGGTGAAGAGCCGCCGCGTCGGCGGCGCCACCTACCAGGTGCCCGTCGAGGTTCGGCCCGAGCGTCGCGTTGCCCTGGCGATGCGCTGGATTGTCCTCTACTCCCGCGACCCGCGGCGAAAAGACCATGCGGGAGCGCTTGGCGGCGGAGCTCGTCGACGCCTCGCAGATGCGCGGCAACGCCATCAAGAAGAAAGACGACACCCACAAGATGGCCGACGCCAACAAGGCGTTCGCCCACTACCGCTGGTGATGAGGAGTAAAACCAGACGGCATGACCACCTCGACATAAGGATCGGGTTCCGAGAAAGACGCCGCCGAACGGCGTCCCGCGATCGAAGACGACGCGGCAGATCGACGACCCCGACCCCCTTCCGGCAACGCCCCCATCGAGCTCAATCGATGGACCCCTCACATGGCGAGGGGACTGGGCCGGAAGGGGTTCCGTGTTCTGTGACCTTCCCGCCCACCCCGAATCGAACCCAGAAACCAAGAGCTGCAAAATGGCCCGCGAGATAGCAATCGAGCGCACCCGCAACATCGGCATCATGGCTCACATCGACGCGGGCAAGACCACCGTCACCGAGCGCGTGCTCTACTACACCGGCATCAACCACAAGATCGGCGAGGTGCACGACGGCGCTGCGACCATGGACTGGATGGTCCAGGAGCAGGAGCGCGGCATCACCATCACCAGCGCCGCGACGAACTGCTTCTGGACGCCGGCGGACGGCCCGTACGAGGCCAAGAAGCACCGCATCAACATCATCGACACGCCCGGTCACGTCGACTTCACCATCGAGGTCGAGCGCAGCCTGCGCGTGCTCGACGGTGCCGTCGCAGTGTTCGACGGCGGCAACGGCGTCGAGCCGCAGAGCGAGACGGTCTGGCGCCAGGCGGATCGCTACACGTTCCGCGCATCGCCTTCATCAACAAGATGGACAAGCTCGGCGCCGACTTCCAGATGAACCTGGACAGCATGCGGGACCGCCTCGGCGTGCGTTGCCGGTGCCGATCCAATGGCCGGTCGGGCACGAAGACCAGCACAAGGGCGTGGTCGACCTGATCCGCATGAAGGCGGCCATCTTCCAGGACGACACGCTGGGCGCCAAGTACGAGTGGAAGCCGATCCCGGACGACCTCAAGGAGCACTGCGCCGAGCTCCGCGAGAAGATGATCGAAGCCTGCGCGGACGTGGACGACGCGATCATGGAGAAGTTCCTCGACGGGCGGTCGAGCGAGGTCACGACGCCGGAAATCCACGCGGCGCTCCGCAAGGGCACCCTCGAGTTCAAGTTCGTTCCGGTGCTGTGCGGCTCCGCGTTCAAGAACAAGGGCGTTCAGCTCCTGCTCGACGCGGTCATCAACTACTTGCCGTCGCCGCTCGACATTCCGCCGGTCGAGGGCATCGATCCCGGATCACCGGACGACGCGTCCAAGAAGGATCGACGCGCAAGGCCGACGACGACGAGCCGTTTTCGCGCGCTCGCGTTCAAGATCACCAACGATCCCTTCGTCGGCAACCTCACGTTCTTCCGCGTCTACTCGGGCACGATCGACGAGCGGCACGAGCTTGCTCAACGCGACGCGCGGCAAGCGCGAGCGCATCGGCCGCATCTTGCGCATGCACGCCAACAAGCGCGAGGAGCTCAAGGAGTGCCACGCGGGCAACATCTACGCGGCGGTCGGGCTCCGCGACACGCGCACCGGCGACACGCTCTGCGACGAGAAGTCCCCGGTGCTGCTCGAGAAGATGACCTTTCCCGATCCGGTCATCTCCATCGCGATCGAGCCGAAGACCCAGGCGGACATCGACAAGCTCGGCGTGAGCCTCAGCAAGCTCGCTTACGAGGACCCGTCGTTCCGCACGTTCACCAACGAAGAGACCGGCCAGACGATCATCGCCGGCATGGGCGAGCTCCACCTCGAGATCATCGTCGACCGCCTGAAGCGCGAGTTCAAGGTCGAGTGCCAACGTCGGCAAGCCCGAGGTCGCGTACCGCGAAGCGATCACGCAAGACGGTCGAGAGCGAGTACAAGCTACGTCCGGCAGACCGGCGGTCACGGCCAGTACGGCCACGTGCGCATTCGGCTCAAGCCGGGCGAGCGCGGGGCCGGCTTCGTGTTCGAGAACGACATCGTCGGTGGCGTGATTCCGAAGGAGTTCATCCCTTCGGTCGAAAAGGGCATTCGCGACGCGATGACGCGCGGCGTGCTCGCCGGCTATCCGCTGGTCGACTGCGAAGTCGAGCTCTACGACGGCAGCTACCACGAGGTCGATTCCTCGGGCCCGGCGTTCGAGATCGCGGCGTCGCATGGCCTTTCAGGACGGTGCCAAGAGGGCCGGCCTCGCAGCTGCTCGAGCCGATCATGAAGGTCGAGGTCGTCACTCCCGACGACAACATGGGCGACGTCATCGGCGACCTCAACTCGCGGCGCGGCCGCATCCTGGGAATGAGCCAGCGCGGGCGACGACCCAGGTCGTCGAGGCCGAGGTGCCGCTCGCCACCATGTTCGGCTACGCGACCGATCTGCGCTCCAAGACGCAGGGCCGCGCGGCCTACACGATGCAGTTTTCACATTACGAGCCGGTGCCGAACTCGGTTCAAGAAGAGATCGTCGCGAAGGTTCGCGGGATCTGAAAGTGAGGTAGAGGGATGGCCAAGGAGAAATTCGTACGAAACAAGCCCCACGTGAACGTCGGGACGATCGGTCACATCGACCACGGCAAGACGACGCTGACGGCGGCGATCGTGAAGGTGCAGTCGAAGAAGAATCTGGCGAAGGAGATCAAGTACGCGGACATCGCCAAGGGCGGCACGGTTCGCGACGAGACGAAGACGGTGACGATCGCGGTGTCGCACGTGGAGTACGAGACGGAGAAGCGTCACTACGCGCACGTCGATTGCCCCGGCCACGCCGACTACATCAAGAACATGATCACGGGCGCGGCGCAGATGGACGGCGCGATTCTGGTGGTGAGCGCGCTGGACAGCGTGATGCCGCAGACGCGCGAGCACGTGCTGCTCGCGCGCCAGGTGGGTCTGAACCACATCGTGGTGTTCCTGAACAAGTGCGACGCGGTGGAAGACGCGGAGATGCTCGAGCTGGTGGAGATGGAAGTGCGCGAGCTTCTGTCCAAGTACCAGTTCGACGGCGACGACGCGAAGATCATCAGCGGCGCGGCGCTGCCGGCGCTCAACGGCGACGAGAAGTGGGCGCAAGACGGTCGAGGAGCTGCTTGACGGCGCTCGACACGGAGATCCCGGAGCCCGAGCGCGACATCGACAAGCCGTTCCTGATGGCGATCGAAGACGTGTTCAGCATCAAGGGCCGCGGCACGGTGGCGACGGGCCGCATCGAGCGCGGCAAGGTCAACATCAACGACGAGGTCGAGATCGTCGGCTTCGAGCGAGACAAGAAGACGGTCGTCACGGGCGTCGAGATGTTCCGCAAGCAGCTGGACGAAGGGCAGGCCGGCGACAACGTCGGCTGCCTGCTGCGCGGCGTCGACAAGGAGGAGATCGAGCGCGGCCAGGTGCTGGCCAAGCCCGGGCACGATCAAGCCGCACAAGAAGTTCATGGGCGAGGTCTACGTCCTCAAGAAGGAAGAGGGCGGCCGCCACACGCCGTTCTTCACCAACTACCGGCCGCAGTTCTACATCCGGACCACGGACGTGACCGGGCGCGGTGAAGCTGCCCGACGGCGTCAAGATGGTGATGCCGGGCGACAACATCACGATGGACGTCGAGCTCATCACGCCCGTCGCGCTCGAAGAGCAGATGCGCTTCGCCATCCGCGAGGGCGGCAAGACCGTCGGCGCCGGCGTCGTCACCAAGATCATCGAGTAACGAACATGCCGGACACGACCAAGATTCGCATTCGCCTCAAGGCGTTCGATCACCAGCTGCTCGACAAGTCGACCACGCGACATCGTCGAGACGGCGCGGCGCACGGGCGCGCGCGTGGCGGGGCCCATCCCGCTGCCCACCGCGCATCCGCCGCTACACGGTGCTTCGCGGCCCGCACGTCGACAAGAAGTCGCGCGAGCAGTTCGAGATGCGCACTCACAAGCGCCTGCATCGACATCCTCGAGCCGACGCAGCAGACGCTCGACGCGCTGATGAAGCTCGATCTGTCGGCCGGCGTGGACGTCGAGATCAAGAGCCTGAGGGAGACGGATGCCATGAAGGTCGACGTCTACAACCTGAAGCGCGAAAAAGTCGGCGAGCTCGAGCTCGCCGACGAGGTGTTCGGCACCGAGGTGAAAGAGCACCTGCTCCACGAGGTGGTCGACGGCGCAGCTCGCCAGCGCGGCGCGCCGGCACCCACGCCGCGCAAGGAGCGCTCGGCGGTTCGCGGCTCCAACAAGAAGATCTACAGGCAGAAGGGCACCGGGCGACGCGCGTCACGGCGCGATCCGCGCGCCGATCTTCGTCGGCGGCGGGCGCGCACACCCGCCGAAGCCGCAGGACTGGAGCTACCGTCCGCCCGCGACGCGTGCGCGTCGGCGCGCTCAAGAGCGCCCTGTCGCCTGATGGTCAAGGAGGGCCGTCTGACCGTGCGTCGACAGCATCGAGCTCGGCGAGATCAAGACCAAGAAGCTCGCCGGCGTGCTCGAGACGCTGAAGGCTCCGCAGAAGACGCTCGTCGTCGACGACAAGGGCAACGAGAACCTGCAACTGTCGATCCGCAACATGCAAGGACCGCCAGTTTCTGCCGCCCGAGGGCGTCAACGTCTACGACCTGCTGCGTCACGACCACCTGGTCGTGTCCAAGGACGCCGCCAAGGCGCTCGAGGCGCGCTGCCTGGGGAGACGAGTCAATGAACCCGGAAACAGTCATCAAGCGCCCCATCGCGCTGACCGAGAAGGCAGCGCGGCTCAAGGAGACGAGAACAAGGTCGTCTTCGAGGTCGCCCTCGACGCGAACAAGATCCAGATCAAGAACGCGGTCGAAGCGCTGTTCGACGTCAAGGTCGCCACGTGAACACCCTGGTTTACCGCGGCAAGATGAAGCGCATGGGCCGGCGTCCGGCCAAGCGCCAGAACTGGAAGAAGGCGATCGTGACGCTGCGCGAGGGCGACGACATCCAGTTCTTCGACGAATCCAAGGAGTGAGTCATGGGCATTCGAGCATTCAAGCCGACGTCGCCGGGCGCCGCTTCTACACCGGTGAGTGACTTCAAGGAGATCACCACGGACAAGCCGCTGAAGAAGCTGCTCGAGCGAAGTCCAGCACCGGCGGGCGCAACCACTACGGGCGCATCACCTCGCGCTTCCGCGGCGGCGGCCACAAGCAGCGCTACCGCGTCATCGACTTCAAGCGGAACAAGATCGGCGTGCCGGCGCGCGTCGCGGCGATCGAATACGATCCCAACCGCACGGCGCGCATCGCGCTGCTCCACTACGTGGACGGCGAGAAGCGCTACATCCTGGCGCCCGACGGCCTCAAGCAAGGCGACACGATCGTCTCGAGCCGCAACGCCGACATCCAGCCCGGCAACTGCCTGCCGCTCGCAGTACATGCCCGCCGGCACCACGATCCACAACGTCGAGATGAAGAAGGGCAAGGGCGCGCAGCTCGTGCGCTCGGCCGGCACCGCGGCCAGCTCATGGCCAAGGACGGCGACTACGCTCAGGTGAGGCTGCCGAGCGGCGAGGTTCGCAAGATGCACGTCGAGTGCCGCGCGACGGTGGGCCAGGTCTCGAACCTCGAGCACCAGAACATCAAGCTCGGCAAGGCCGGCCGCAAGCGCTGGCTCGGCCGTCGCCCGCACAACCGCGGCGTGACCATGAACCCGGTCGATCATCCGATGGGCGGCGGCGAAGGCCGCACCAGCGGTGGCCGTCACCCGTGCTCGCCGTGGGGCCAGCTCGCCAAGGGCCTGAAGACCCGCAACAACAAGCGAACCGACAACATGATCGTGAAGCATCGCAAGGCAAAGGGCGGCTGATAAATGCGCAGTCATCAAGAAAGGGCCGTTCATCGACGGCCATCTGGCCCGAGAAGATCGAGGAAGCCCACGACAGCGGCGGCAAGAAGGTCATCAAGACCTGGTCGCGCCGCTCGACGATCTATCCCGAAGCCGTCGGCCTCACCTTCGCGGTGCACAACGGCCGCAAGTTCGTTCCGGTGTTCGTCACGGAGAACATGGTCGGTCACAAGCTCGGCGAGTTCGCGCCCACGCGCACCTTCCACGGCCACGCCGGCGACAAGAAGGGCGCCATGGCGAAGAAGCCCGGCAATCCGCGGACGGGCAAAGCGTAGTCTCGATCTGCCGGTAGCCGAGTTGCTGCCGGCCTGTCTCCTCCGGCCCCTGCTCGGCCGCCTCGGCGCAAGCGCTGACTACTGCATAGCGCGACCGCCAACCCGCCGCGCCAACCGACAGTTGGCGACGAAGGGCTCGATGCCCGACAATTGGGCCGAATCGTCCCTGGCCCGAGGGTTGCAGTGCACGAGTGCATGAAGTGGCTCCGGCTCGCGTTCGCTCTTCCGATGATCGCACTCACGGCGGCTGCCTGCGCCGCGGACACCGACGACGGCAGCGGGACGCCGTCGGACGACATCGGTCAGACGAGCGACGCGATCACCGTCTGCGCCGACGGCCCGACCGTGAAGGGCGTGGACGTGTCCCACTATCAGGGCAGCATCAATTGGACGAAGGTGGCGGGCGCTGGCTACACCTTCGTGGTCATGAAGGCGTCGGAGGGAACCTCGTACACCGACCCGACCTTCAAAACGAACTGGGCTGCCGCCAAGAATGCCGGCCTCGTGCGGGGCGCCTATCACTTCTTCCGCGCGAACGTGGACGGCAAGGCGCAGGCGAAACATTTCGCCAGCGTGATCGGGACTCTCGGCAAACAGGATTTGCCGCCGGTGTTGGATCTCGAAACGCAGGACGGCGTGTCGGACGCGACCGTGATTTCGCGGGCCAAGGCGTTTCTCACCGAGCTCGAATCACTCACCGGGAAGACGCCCATCATCTATTCCGGATACTTCTTCACTTCCCTCGGGAGCCCATCCGGATTCGCGAAGTATCCGCTGTGGGTCGCCAATTGGGGCGTGTCTTGCCCCAACATTCCCAATGGCGGCTGGAAGAAGTGGACCTTCTGGCAATTCACCGACCACCAAAGCGTGGCCGGGATCGGCGGCAGCGTGGACGCCGATCGCTTCAACGGAACGAAGGCCGATCTGCTCGCGTTCGCCAAGGGTCCCGATCAGAAGGTCGAAGGAGTGTTCGAGACCGCGACCTGCAACAAGCTTGCGGGCTGGGCATGGGATCCGGACACACCGGCCAAGGCTCTCGACGTCCAGATCTGGGCGGACGGTACGCCGAGCACCGGCACGCTCATCAAGACCGTGAAAGCCAACCAGACCCGGAACGATCTCTGCAAGCCCCTCGGCGGCAATTGTGATCACGCGTTTTCGATTGCTCTGCCCGCAAAGCTCGAGGACGGCGCTCTGCACAAGCTCCGCGCGTACGCGACTGGCGACGCTGGCGGTGCGGTGCTGCTCGAGGGCGGAGCTCTCTCCGTCACTTGTGAAGCGCCCGCTACCGGGACCGGCGGCGCGGGCGGCGCGGGCGGCGCGGGTGAAGCCGGAGCAGCCGGAAGCGCTGGAGAGCCATCGAGCTCCGGTGGTGCTTCTGGATCTTCCGGATCTTCTGGATCCTCGGGAGCCGCCGGCTCGTCGTCCGAGACGAGCCACGCCGAGGCGACGGACAGCGGCGGGTGCTCGACTGCCTCGGGGCAGAGCAATGGTGGGTCATGGATCTGGCTCGTCGGCGTCGGACTGGTTTCGCTCACGACCCGGCGTCGACGCGTGCGGTGATGCCCGGGTGGCTGCGCCCTCCGAGCTCTGGCAAACTGGGAGCGTGACGATCGGAGCGCCCAAGCGACGCTATACCCGCGCGGAATACATCGCGTTCGAGCGCTCCAGCGGCACGCGAAACGAGTTCTTCGACGGCGTGATCTACGCGATGGCGGGAGGGTCGCGGGAGCATGCACTCTACGCTGCGAACGTGATTGCTCTGCTCGGTGCAGCGCTTCGAACGAAGCCGTGCAGCGTTCACACCGCAGACTTGCGCATTCGCATAGAGTCAACGGGGCTCGACACGTATCCAGACGTTTCCGTGGTGTGTGGACACGTCGAGCGGGATCCAGATGACGAACACGCCATCACGAACCCGGTGCTCGTGGTCGAGATCACGAGTCCTAGCACTGCGGAGTACGATCGCGGCGACAAGCTCGTCCACTATCAGCACATCCCGAGCCTTCGCGAGATCCTCCTGGTCGATCATCGGGAGAAGCTCGTGGAAGTCCACCGCCGACAGGCGGACGGCTCGTGGCGACGCTACGAGGCCCGGAGCGGCACACTCGAGCTCGAGTCCGTGGACGCGGAGGTTTTAGTCGAGGAGATCTATCGCGATCCACTCGCGTCCTGACCAGGGTGAGCGCGCACGTGTGGACGCTGACGCGTTCGGTCTCTACGCGCGAACATGCGTTGCGCGACGAAATCCTGCCGACCCTCACGCGATTCGGCATCGAAGTTCCCAAAACCGCCGCGGAGCGATTGCTGGCGTAGTCCTAGCCCGACGACCAGGCGTCGAACACCACGCGGCTCACGCGCGCGATGAGACGCACGCCTTCGCTGTCGCTCGTCACGCGGCGATCGGTGCCGTTCTTGGTCATGACCGCGATGGCCCACTCGCCCCGGGGCGTGTGCACGAGACCGGCATCCACGCGGATCCCCGAAAGGCTTCCCGTCTTGCTGGCGACCCAAACGGGCTCGGGCTCGCCAAACTCGCGGGCGTAGGGATCGGCAGGGAGCTCGCGGCGGAGGGGCTCGATGTACTTCTGGATGCGCAGCACGTCGATCACTCGCGCGGTGGCGACGGGGCCGAGGAGCTCGCCCCGAGACAGAGCTGGTAGAGTTCCGCGAGACCGTTCGGTGTGGAAGTGCCGAACGCACGGGGATCTTCCGCGACGCGAGCAAAGTCGATGGCTCCCACGAGGCGCATGTGCTCGGGGTCGGCGCTCTCATTGATCCGATCGACGCCCAGCCGCTCGATGAGGACGTTCGTGGCGGTGTTGTCGCTGAGCATCATCATGAGCACGCCGAGATCCCCGAGGGTGGGGCAGAGGCCGGGGCCGAGGTGTGCGAGGACCCCCGAGCCGAGCAGGTGGGAAGCGGCGCTTATCTCCACTCGCTCGGCCAGATCGAGATCGCCGTCCTCAGCGGCGCGATGAAGCGCGACGAGGATCAGGACCTTGATCGCGCTCGCCGTGGGAAAGACCACGTCCGCGCGGATCGCGATGCTGTCCCCGTTCGTGAGCTGGATCGCGGAAACCCCCGCGTCGCCCGAAAAGCCGGCGCAGAGCTCCGAGACTTTTGCTTCGAGGTCACGACTCATGGTGCGGTCCGTTCGGCGAGCTCGATACCTGGCTGACCCGCGAATCGAAGGCCCAGCTCCTCGATCGCAGCTCGCGGGGCCCACTCGACGCGACGAGCGCCTTCCACGAAGCGGCGGAGCGGGTCCCGCACGACGCTCCGGCGGCTGACGGAGGCGTGATAGACTACCGGATCCTCGTCCGTGACGAGCACACCGACGTGACACGGGCCCTCGCGCTCCGTCCAGGTGAACACGAGGTCGCCTGTCTGACGCGGGTCGGAGTCCCGAGCCAGTGCGCGTAGCTGATCGGTCGAATGGCGTGGCAAGAGGATGCGCTGGGTGTCGCGAACCACTCGCTGGACGAGCCCCGAACAATCCGCGCCGCCGGAACATCGTGCCCCCGAGCTTGTAGGGCGCTCCGAGAAACCGATGGAGCGCGCGAGGGAGCGTCTCCCAATCGAGCCGAGAGCTCTCGAGCGCGGGAGTGGACACCCGCGCTCCGAGCTCCCGGTCCGTCCAGCCCAGAGTGGCATCCAGGGCGCGAACCAGGCTCGAACCATTTTGGCGTGCGAGCACTTCGACCGGCCCATCCTCGGCGCAGAGCTCGGTGGCGAGGGCGCCACGTGCGCTCTGGAAGAGAGGAGTCACCCGCAGCAGCAGCGAGCGGTAGTCGCCGGTCCGCAAGGCCGTGATCCCGGAGAGATCGATGCTCCAATCGGTGGGGAGCTCGCTCGAAAGCGCGCTCCGGAGCTCGCGGGTGACGCGGAGCACCACGACGCGGCCGCGGGCATGAAGTACTTTTGCCTCGCTGTCGGCGACGAGCTCGATGGCGAGCTCCGTCCAGCCAAAGCGGGCGACGAGAATCCCGTCGGAGCGCTTCGACGCGTCCCTCGAGCGCCGCGATCATGTCGATTTCCCCACGATTCGCTCCACTTCTTCGACATCGGAGAACGGAAGCGTCTGGGTCCCGATGGTCTGACCGCGCTCGTGACCTTTGCCCGCGACAATCACCACGTCGCCCGGACGCGCTTTTCCGATCGCCTGTTCGATGGCGGCCCGGCAATCGAGCTCGAGGGTCAGGTAGGCTCGTCCCCCGCGGCGACAACCCCCGGACACGGCGCGGGCGATGGCCTTGGGATCCTCGGTGCGAGGATTGTCGTTGGTCACGAATGCCAGATCCGCCCGCTCTCCGACGGCGCGGCCCATCGGCTCGCGTTTTTCGGGATCGGTTCCCCCTCCCGCGCCGAACACGACCAGGACCCGATGCTGTTTGGCCAGAGATCGCGCTGCGTCGCAGGTCCGCGCGAGGGCGTCCGGCGTGTGGGCATAGTCCACCGCGACGAGCACGGGCTCGCGGGCCACGATCTGAAAGCGTCCCGGGATCGGCGGGCAATCCCTGAGACCCCGCGCGACCGTTTCTCCGGGGATCCCTGCAGCGAGTCCCGCGCCCGCTGCGGCCAGTGCGTTTTCCGCGAACACGTGCCCGACGAGCTTCGTCTCGATTGCACCCCGAGGCTCTCTGCCAGCGCTGATGGCTCGAGGGTGATGTGGGTGCCTTCTGGCGAGAGCTCGATGGAACGCGGCGGAGAGATCCGCGGGCACCCGGGCCTTGCCCCGCGTGGGACAGGCGTACCAGACGCGTTTCACGTCTGGCGGGGTCACCTGATCGACGAGCTCGCTCATCTCGTCGCTCGCGTTCAGGACGGCGCTTCGCCCCGGACCCAGGTGAACGAAGAGCTGGGCCTTGCTCGCGAGGTAGTGCTCCCAGGAGCCGTGGTCGGCGAGATGATCCCGAGAAAGGTTCGTAAATACCGCTAGATCGAAGCGCCAGAGCTTGGCGTAGCCCCGAGCCAAAGCGTGACTGGTGACCTCGACCACCGCGTCCTTGGCACCCGCCTCGGCGGCTCGACCGAACGCAGTGAGATAGCCATTCACGGTGCGGGCAACGTCGAGGGGCACGTCGTCGAGGTCGTAGCCAATCGTCGTCTCGGTGAGCACCGAGCGCCCGTCGGCCCGCAAGATCGACGTGATCAGGCGGGTGGTGCTGGTTTTGCCATTCGTGCCGGTCACGCCGATCGTGAAGAAGCGATCCGCCCAGGGATAGGGCGGAGGCGTCGGACGCGTGAGCTCGGTCATCGAGGCAAAGCCATCCTGCACAATCACAAAAGAAGAAGCGGGCCGGTGAGGGCCCGCTTCCACGTGTCTCTGATTTCTGCGAATGCCTCAGGGCAGAAGGAGGCAGTCGAAGAAGTCCTGGTCGCAGGCACCAGTTCCGGACTGATAGCAGGTCAGCACGTCGCCGCCCGCGAGATCCGTCAGCAAGTCGAGGTTGAGCTGGCAATCCGTAACGGTGATTGCCGGACACTCGTTGTTGAGGTCCGTGCAGTTCGAGCTCGGAGCGTTGGTTGGATCTGCTGGCGCACAGAGGTTGCCCTGTACGGAGTTGAAGCAGGCTTGCGCTGCCGTGTCGTGCGCCGAGTCGCAGGAATCGCCCGTGATCGCCGCGAGGCAGTTGTACGCAGCTTCGGCCACGCCGGATTCGGCCGTACTGCTCGAACCACTGGCAGAGCGCCATCCCAGTCGGGATACTCCCGCCTTCGACGCCGGAATCGGCGCAGAAGTCGCCTGAGTACGGCAAGCTGCCGCAGATGCCTTCGATGCCGGCATCGCCCACCAGGGTGTCTCCGAAGCAGGCTCCGCCCGCTCCGGCGGTTCCGCCGCCACCGGCTGCACCGCCCGTGTTCGTTCCGGCCGTGCCACCGCCGCTGGTCGAACCAGCGGATCCGCCACCGGAGCCACCGGTGGCTCCAGTGCCGCCGCCAGCGCCAGCAACGCCATTTTGGGTCGTCGTATTCTCGGAGCTACAGCCCATGGCCAGCGCTCCACCTACCGAAAGCATGGCCGTTATGGCCAAAAACCGTTCCACCTGCATCCGCATCTTATAAGCCCTCCGTGGTCGTTTATGGCCGGCCACCTGACAAGAAAGCCGGTCCGTCATCAGACGTAATCGTACGTCTCACCTATACACGTTGATCCTTACAAAAGCCATCGAGGGCCCAGAATCCAGCCATTCTGGATAAACGGGGATCCTGAACGCCGTATCAGCCTGGGCATGGGTCTTGCGAAGGCTTGGCCCCTCTGCTAGTTAGCGGTCCCCTTTTTGGCGGGTTCCTCCTGGAATTTCCAGGCGGAAACGCCGCCGACAGCCGCCCGTGCCTGCAGGCGGCGCGCGCGCACTTTACGCGCGTCTTACCGCGGCAAATCTGCCACGGAAGGTCGGGGTGCCGCGAACGCACCCCGAAAGCTCACGTCCCCACGAGGAATCCGGAAAATGATCAGCCAAGCCAGTGCCAACTACAGTCGGGTGAGCCCGCGCAAAGCGCGGATGATCATCAATCTGGTGCGCGGTCGTGATGCCGCCGAGGCGCTCCAGCTCCTCGAGTTCGTGCCGAAAGCCGGCGCGCCGTTCGTGAAGAAGCTCATCGCGAGCGCGATCGCGAACGCCAAGGTCAAACGCCCCGACGTCGACGTCGACTCGCTCTACATCTCGAGGGCGAGCGTCGACAAGGGGCCGAATCAACACATGCGGCGCTGGCGCCCGCGCGCGATGGGTCGCGCGACTCGCGTCACCAAGGGCATCAGCCACATCCGCATCGAGCTCGACGAACGCTGAACCGAGAAGAAACACGATGGGACAAAAGACTCATCCTTATGGCTTTCGCCTCGGCGTCATCAAGACGTGGACGAGCAAGTGGTACGAGGACACGCAGTACACGCGCTGGCTCCACGAAGACCTCCGCATCAAGCGTGCGGTGAAGGAGTACCTCTACAACGCGAACGTCGCGAGCGTGGAGATCGAGCGCGCGGCCAACAAGGCCAAGGTCATCGTGTACACGGCGCGGCCGGGCATGGTGATCGGCAAGGGCGGCAAGGGCATCGAGATCCTCAAGAGCGGCAACCTCGATACCGCGCAGAAGGGCGAGACCAAGTTCCCCGGCGTCCAGAGCTTCACCCAGAACGAGGTGTTCATCGACGTGCAGGAGGTGCGCAAGGCCGAGACCAACGCGCAGCTCGTGGCCGAGAACATCGCGACCCAGCTCGAGCGCCGCATCGCCTTCCGTCGCGCCATGAAGAAGGCCCTCACCACCGCGATGAAGTTCGGCGCCAAGGGCGTGCGCGTCCGTTGCGCGGGGCGCCTGGGCGGCGCGGAGATGGGTCGCGTGGAGACCTATCGCGAGGGTCGCGTTCCCCTGCACACGCTGCGTGCCGACGTCGACTTCGGTCTGGCCGAGGCGCGGACGACCTACGGCACGATCGGCGTCAAGGTGTGGATTTTCAAGGGTGAGGTGCTGCAGCGCAAAGCGCGGCGCATCCCTGACTGAGAGACGAGCCATGCTTCAGCCCAAGAGGACCAAGTTTCGCAAGCAGCAGAAGGGACGCAACCGCGGCATCGCGTGGCGCGGCAGCGACGTCTCGTTCGGCGACATCGCGCTGCAGTCGATGGAAGGTGCGTGGCTCACTGCTCGCCAGATCGAAGCGGGCCGCATGGCGATCCAGCGCCACGTGAAGCGCGCCGGCAAGCTCTTGATCCGCGTTTTCCCGGACAAGCCCGTCACCAAGAAGCCGCTCGAAGTCCGCATGGGCAGCGGCAAGGGCGCGGTCGAGGGTTGGGTCGCCGTGGTCAAGCCGGGCCGCGTGCTCTTCGAGCTCTCCGGCGTGCCGGAGAAGGCTGCGCGCGAAGCGTTCCGGCTCGCCTCGGCCAAGCTGCCGATTGAGACGCGCGTCCTCGTGCGTGGAGAGCTGTGATCGTCATGAAAGCCAAAGAGCTGAGAGAGCGGACGACCGAGGACCTCGCGGAGCTGAAGAGATCAGCTTCGGAAGGATCTCTTCAATTTTCGGATGAAGAACCACGCAATCAGCTCGACGATACGAGCCTGCTCAATCGCACCAAGAAGGACATCGCGCGCATCGAGCTCATCCTGGGTGAGCGGACAGAAGGTGGAGCATGAGCACCGACGCAGCAGCCCGAGAGCACGAAAAGCGCCGTCGTCGCCTGATTGGTCGCATTTCCAGCGACAAGATGAACAAGACCGTCATCGTCGAGGTCGTCCGCTTCAAGATGGACCCCATGTACAAGAAGTACGTTCGCGTTCGGGCGCGCTACAAGGCGCACGACGAGAAGAACGAGTACAAGACGGGCGATCGCGTCGAGATCATCGAGCACCGGCCGATCAGCAAGGACAAGCGCTGGAAGGTCGTTCGACTGGTCGAGCGTCCAGCAGCCGAGCTCGCCTTGAAAGAGGTGCAGACGTGATCCAGATGCAGTCGTTTCTGGACGTGGCCGACAACTCCGGGGCCAAGCTCGTCCAGTGCATCAAGGTGCTCGGCGGTTCACGTCGGCGCTACGCAGGGCTTGGCGACGTGATCGTCGTCAGCATCAAGGAGGCGTTGCCCGGCGCAAGGTGAAGAAGGGGGACACCGCTCGCGCCGTCGTCGTGCGCACCAAGCGCGAGTACCGCCGCCCGGACGGCAGCTACATCAAGTTCGACGACAACAGCGCGGTCTTGATCACCCCGCAGCAGGAGCCGGTCGGGACCCGCATCTTCGGCCCCGTCGCCCGCGAGCTTCGCGCCAAGCGGTTCATGAAGATCATCTCCCTCGCACCGGAGGTGCTGTGATGCGACGCATTCGAACCGGCGATACCGTGGTCGTGATCAGCGGAGAGGACAAGGGCAAGCGCGGCAAGGTCATGCGCGTCCTCCACGAGCAGAAGAAGGTCGTGCTCGAGGGCATCAACCAGGTCAAGCGCCACATGCGCGCCACTCCCCAGAGCCCGGGCGGCATCCTCGAGGTCGAGGCGCCGCTGCCCGAGAGCAAAGTGATGTTGGTCGATCCGGAGTCGGACAAGCCGACGCGGGTCAAGTACCAGACGAAAGACGACAAGAAGGTCCGCGTCGCCAAGAGCGGCGACGACGATCGCTACGCCCGAGGGTCAGCCATGACCGAAGCAGCCGAAAACATTCCGGCCCCGCGACTTCGCGAGAAGTACAAGGCGGAGCTCGTGCCGGTGCTGATGAAGCGCTTTTCGTACACGAATCAGATGCAGGTTCCCCGGATCTCGAAGATCGTGGTCAACATGGGCCTCGGCGAGGCCGTGGCGAATCCCGAAGATCATCGACTCGGCGCTGGTGGAGCTCGCGGCAATCAGCGGCCAGAAGCCCGTCGTGACCCGCTCCAAGAAAGCGATTGCGAACTTCAAGCTGCGTGAGGGCCTACCCATCGGCGTGAAGGTCACCCTGCGCAAAGAGCGGATGTGGGAGTTTCTCGACCGCCTGCTCACGCTCAGCCTGCCTCGGGTCCGCGACTTTCGCGGAACCAGCCCCCGCGCTTTCGACGGAGCGGGCAACTACACCCTCGGCCTCAAAGAGCAAATCGTGTTTCCCGAGATCGACTTCGACAAGGTCGACAAGATCAAGGGAATGAACATCACCATCGTTACAACCGCCGAATCGAACGACGAGGCCAAAGAGCTTCTTCGCGGTCTCGGAATGCCCTTCAGGAACTGAAAAAAGATGGCACGCGCATGTCAATGGGCGAAAATGAATCGCCCGCCCAAGTTCTCGACCCGACTCGTTCACCGCTGTCACGTGTGTGGCCGCGCGCGGGCCGTGTACCGCGACTTCCTCCTGTGCCGTCTGTGCCTGCGACAGCTAGCCCTCAAGGGTGAGCTTCCGGGCGTTACCAAAGCGAGCTGGTGAGACGATGCAGACCGATCCCATCTCCGACCTCTTGACCCGCATCCGCAACGCCGCGGTCGCGCGCCACGACACCTTTCGCATGCCGGCGAGCTCTATCAAGAAGAGCATCGCGGAAATCCTCAAGGCAGAGGGCTACATCGCGGACGTGCGCAGCGAAACCTGGGGCGAGGGCAACAAGAAGGAAAGCCTCACGATCGTGATGAAGTACGGTCGTGATCGCGAAGTTCCATTCGTGGGTGTGCGCCGCGTGTCCCGTCCCGGCCGTCGTGTGTACGTCGGTCACGGCGACATTCCGCGGGTGCTCTCCGGTCTCGGCGTCTCCATCCTGAGCACGTCTTCGGGGCTCATGACGGATCGAGACGCGAGGAAGAAGAAGCTCGGCGGCGAGCTCCTGTGTGAGGTTTGGTGATGGCTCAGCTTCAAACAACTCGAAAGCTTTCGCGCGTCGGCAAGCGCCCGATTGCTCTCCCCAAGGGCGTCACGGTCAACTTGATTGGCTCCAAGGTCGAGGTCCAAGGTCCCAAGGGCAAGCTCTCTCGGGAGCTTCATCCCTCCATCAAGGTGAAGAAGGAAGCCGATGGCCTTCACGTCGAAGCCGACGCTCAGGGTCGGGACGCACCGCGCCTTCAGGGCCTCGGTCGCGCGCTCATCGCCAGCATGGTGAAGGGTACCGCCGAAGGATTCGAGCGCACCCTCGAGCTCGTGGGCACCGGCTATCGCTGCGAAGCGAAGGGCAAGGTGCTTCACTTCTCGCTGGGCCTTTCCCACCCGGTGGCGATCCCGCTTCCGGCCCAGCTCACGGCGACCATCCCCGGCGACTCCAAGGGAACCGTTCTCGTTCTCGCGTCGCCCGACAAGGCCGAGCTCGGACAGCTCGCCGCTCAGATCCGAAGCCTACGTCCGCCCGAGCCCTACGGCGGCAAGGGCATCCGCTATCGCGACGAGCAAATCCGTCGCAAGGCCGGTAAGGCCGGCAAAGCCAAAGCGAAGTGAGATTGCCATGGCCATGAAATTGGTTGGACGAGAGCGTCGAAAGCTCAGGATTCGCAGGAAGATTTCCGGCGACGTGGAACGCCCGCGGCTGACCGTCTTCCGCAGCTCGAAGCACATCTACGCACAGGTCGTGAACGACAGCGACGGGCGCACCCTCGCGCACGCCTCGACTCTTTCTCGGGACCTGAAGAGCACTCTCAGCGAAGACACCAAGATGGATGCGGCCAAGAAGGTCGGCGCGCTCATCGCGAAGATCTGCCTCGAGCGCAAAGTCGAAAAGGTCGTCTTCGACCGCAACGGATACCTCTATCACGGGCGCATCAAGGCGCTCGCCGAAGCCGCGCGCGAAGCGGGCCTTCAATTCTGAAAGTAGAAAAGGCACCCCCAGATGGCGTTCGAAAACATCGATGAAGAGAAGCTCAAGGAGCGCGTGATTCACATCAATCGCGTCGCCAAGGTCGTGAAGGGCGGGCGCCGCTTCAGCTTCTCGGCACTGGTCGTCGTGGGTGACGAAGCGGGTCACGTGGGCGTGGGCCTCGGCAAAGCCAACGAGGTGCCCGAGGCGATTCGCAAGGGCAACGACCAGGCTCGCAAGAACATGTTCAAGGTGCCGATGGTCGGCGCGACCGTTCCCCACGAGGTGATTGGTCGTTACGGCGCCGGCAAGGTTCTCCTTCGCCCAGCTTCACCGGGAACGGGCGTCATCGCCGGCGGTCCGGTTCGCGCAGTGGTCGAGAGCGCGGGGATCCAGGACATCCTGACCAAGTGCCTGGGCACCAGCAACAAGTACAACGTGGTGCACGCGACGGTGGACGCTCTGAAGCGTCTTCGGCTGGCAGAGGGCATCGCCGATTCTCGCAGCAAGACCATGGACGACGTCGCACACGACTATCCGGTCGCGAAGATGAGCATGTCGAGCGCCGCCGCCTCGAGCATCGTGGGTTCGAGCACTGAATCGCTGGGAGGCCCTGCCGAATGACCACTAGCAAGCTCGAGGTGAAGCAGGTGGGCGGCATGGCCGGCCGGCGCCGTGTCGGAGCAGAAGATCCTCAAGGGTCTCGGCCTTCGCGGTCCTGGCTCGAGCGTCGTCGTCGCCAACACGCCGTCCTTTCGCGGGATGGTCAAGAAAGTGCTGCACGTCGTCGAGGTGCAGGAGAAGAAGTCATGAGCGAGATCCTTTCCAGACTCGCCCCACCGCCCGGTGCGCGCAAAACCGAAAAGCGCAAGGGTCGAGGACCGGGCTCCGGGCTCGGCAAGACCGCCGGCAAGGGGCAAAAGGGCCAGAAGGCCCGCCATCCCGGCGGCTTCGGACACCTCCAGTTCCAGGGTGGTCAGACGCCCATCCAGCGTCGCCTGCCGAAGCGCGGGTTTCGGGTTCCGTTCCCGATTCACACGGTCGGCATCAACGTCGGTCGCCTCGAGCAGTTCGGAAAGGGCGCCGCAGTGGACGAGGCGGCTCTTCGCAAGGCTCGATTGGTTCAGGGTCGCGATGTCCGAATCAAGATCCTCGGCGACGGCGATCTGAAGAAGGCGCTCACGGTCAGCGCCCACGGTTTCAGCAAATCCGCAGTGGAAAAGATCGAAAAAGCCGGCGGCAAGGTCGTCGTCCTTCCGTTTCGGGAAGCTCCGACCGAGGCCGCGGGTTCCTAAGCGTCCAAAGCCCCGCATGACACCTCGGATGACGCGCACCTCTCATAGCCGCGCGGGCGATTCGCCCGTGCAGGGGTAGGGCTCGTATGGCGGTCTCCGGCGGGTTTTCCAACATGTTCAAGGTTCCGGAGCTTCGGCGCCGGATCGCCTTCACGCTGATGATCATCGCGATCTATCGCGTGGGCGTGTTCATCACGACGCCCGGCGTGGATCGCGGCGTGATGAAAAACATCATGAAGGGCCAGGGCGGCTTGCTCGGCCTCTTCAACCTGTTCAGCGGCGGCGCGCTCAAGCAGCTGTCGGTCTTCGCGCTCGGCATCATGCCGTACATCTCGGCGAGCATCATCATGCAGCTCCTCGGCATGGTGAGTAAGCAGGTCGAGGAGATGCGCAAGGAGGGCGAGGCCGGCCGGCGCAAGCTCGAGCAGTACACTCGCTACGGCACGATCATCCTGTCTGCATTCCAGTCGTTCGGCGTCGCGCTCTACCTCGAAGGGCTCAACGAAGGCGACGTGGGCGGCGGTCACTTCGGCGACGTGGTGCAAAACCCGGGCTGGGGCTTTCGTCTGCTGACGATGGTGACCCTCACCACCGGCACCGCGCTCATCATGTGGCTCGGCGAGCAGGCGACGGAGCGCGGCATCGGCAACGGCATCAGCTTGATCATCTTCGCGAGCATCGTCAGCGGTATCCCCAGCGGCGTTGGCGGTTACTGGCAGGCGAATGCCGGCGACATCCAGCCGCTCACCATCGCGATCTTGCTCGGCGTCATCGTGATCTGCATCGCGGTCGTGGTGTTCTTCGAGCGAGCCCAACGGCAAATCCCGATCCAGTACGCGCGAAGACAGGTGGGCAGACGCGTGTACGGCGGCCAGAGCGCGCACTTGCCGCTCAAGGTGAACATGGCGAGCATGATCCCGCCGATCTTCGCCTCGAGCCTGCTGCTCTTCCCCACCACCCTCGCGAACTTCAACGTGCCCGGGATGAACACCTTCGCGGCCGTGCTCAATCGCGGCGACTGGGTGTTTCACACGTTCTTCGCCGCGCTGATCATCTTCTTCTGCTTCTTCTACACGGCGGTCACCTTCCAGCCGGTGGACGTCGCGGACAACTTGAAGAAGCAGCAAGCGAACATCCCCGGCATCCGTCCAGGCAAGCAGACCGCAGAGTTTCTCGATCGCGTGCTCACGCGGCTGACCGTGGGCGGGTCGCTCTACGTCGCCGCCATTTGCGTCGTTCCGGCCGTGCTCTCCAATGCGCTCCGCAGTGCCGTTCCAGTTTGGCGGTACGAGCTTGATGATCGTCGTCGGCGTGGCGCTCGAAACGGTGAACCAGATCGAGGCGCACCTCATCACTCGGAGCTACGAAGGGCTGACCGGACCCAGGATTACGCGGCTTTCAGGGAGGCGGGTGTGACCCGCTCTCGGACCAGGAGGGCTGACTGATGCGAATCGTACTGGTGGGGCCGCCGGCGAGCGGCAAGGGCACTCAGGCCGAGTTTCTCTGCAACAAGTACGGGATCCCGAAGATCTCCACGGGGGACATGCTGCGGGCTGCCAAGGCCGCCGGCGACTCCCCTGGGCAAAGAGGCGGAAAAGTACATGACCGCCGGCAAGCTCGTCCCCGACGAGGTGGTCATCGGGCTGGTGGACGTGCGGCTGGACGCAGACGACGCCAAAAAAGGCTTTATTCTCGATGGGTTCCCCCGGACGGTGCCCCAGGCGGAGGCGCTGAAGAGCATCCTGGAAAAGCGTCGAAACGCCCCTCGATCGGGTCATGCAAATCGACGTATCCAGGGACCTTTTGCTCGAACGGGCGACCCTGCGCCGCATCGACAAGCGGTCTGGACAAATTTACCACCTGAAGTATAACCCCCCGCCCCCGGATGCCGAGCTCGAGCATCGAGCCGACGACCGGGAAGAGACGGTAAAGCGTCGTCTCGACGAGTACGACGCAATGACGGCGGCACTCCTGCCTTATTACGAAAAGCAGGGGCTTCTCCGTCGGGTGAACGGTGTCGGCAAACCTGAAGAGGTGTCCGCCCGCATCGCCGCCGAGCTGCCGAGTTGAATACGTGACGGAGGTAACGAAGAAGGCCGAACAACCAGGAGTGATCGAGGAAGTCTTGCCGAGAGCGATGTATCGCGTCCGGCTCGACGGCGGAAAGACGGTGCGAGCCAGCGTCGCACCTTCGGCAAAACACGCAGCAGTTCGCTTCATTGCCGGCTCTCGTGTCGCCGTCGAAATCACGACCCACGATCCCAACCGCGGAAAAATCGTTCGCCTACTTTGACTCCCCCACGCGCCCACCGAGGTCGTCATGAAGGTCCGTCCCAGCGTCAAAAAGATTTGCGACAAGTGCAAAGTCATCAAGCGTCGCGGCGTGGTCCGCGTGATTTGCACGAACCCGCGCCACAAGCAGCGTCAAGGCTGATTCGGAGTATCGAAGAACCATGGCACGTATCTCTGGAGTCGATCTTCCCCGCCGTAAGCACATTGCTTACGCGTTGCCCTACGTCTTCGGAATCGGTCCGAAGAGCGCCCGCGACATCTGCGAAAAGGCGGGCATTCCCCTGGACAAGAAGGTCGACGAGCTCAGCGAGAACGAGGTCAAGTCGATCCGCGATGCGATCGAGGCCGGCGGCTACAGGGTCGAAGGCGACCTGCGTCGCGACATTCAGCAGAACATCAAGCGTCTGATGGACCTCGGTTGCTACCGCGGCCTCCGTCATCGCAAAGGCTTGCCCGTCGAACGGGCAGCGCACCCACACCAACGCCCGCACGCGTAAAGGTCCCCGCAAGGGCAGCGCGCGTCGCAACTGAACCCCTCCATTAGCGAGCCAATATGAGCGCCCCCAACACCGGTCCCAAGAAGCGTTCCACCAAGAAGGCGGTGAAGAAGAACGTTGGTACGGGCATTGCCCATATCAAGTCGACGTTCAACAACACCATCGTCAGCATCACGGACGTGAACGGCAACGTGGTGGCCTGGGCCAGTGCTGGCTCCCGTGGGTTCAAGGGCTCACGCAAGAGCACACCCTTCGCAGCTCAGCTCGCGGCGGAGGAAGCCGCGCGTCGCGCAGCGGAGCACGGCGTTCGTTCGGTCGCCGTCTTCGTCAAAGGTCCTGGAGCGGGTCGCGAGAGCGCGCTCCGCGCGTTTCAGAGCGCCGGCTTCAAGGTCACGTTGATCCGTGACGTGACGCCCGTGCCCCACAATGGTTGCCGTCCGCCCAAGCGGCGTCGGGTTTGACAAGAGGATATTAGAGGATGGCTCGTTATCTCGGTCCCGTCTGCAAGCTCTGTCGTCGCGAGGGCATGAAGCTCTATTTGAAGGGCGAGCGCTGCTACACGGAAAAGTGCTCGGTCGTTCGCCGGCCGTATCCCCCGGGTCAGCACGGCCAGGGTCGCATCAAGCTCAGCGAGTACGGGCTTCGCCTGCGTGAAAAGCAGAAGATGCGCCGCATCTACGGCCTGCTCGAGCGCCAGTTCTCCCGCTACTACGTCCAGGCCTCGCACATGAAGGGCCGCACCGGTGAGGAGATGCTCGGCCTCATCGAGCGCCGCCTCGACAACGTCGTGCACCGCATGGGCTTTGCGTCGAGCCGCCGCCAGTCCCGCCAGCTCGTGCGTCACAGCCACATTCTCGTCAACGGCAAGCACGTGAACATTCCGAGCTACGTCGTGAAGCCGAACGACAAGATCGAGCTCCACGAGCTCAGCCGAAAGATCGCCTACGTGGCCGCTGCTCTCGCTGCGTCGGACAACCGACAGCGGGCGAGCTGGCTCGAGGTCGACAAGGAAAACTTCTCGGGCGTGTTCAAGGGCATGCCCGTGCGCGACGAGCTCAACGAGCCGATGGTTCGTGAGCAGTACGTCGTGGAGTATTACTCGCGATAATCGAGAGTTGAGAGTTGAGAGTAGGAGAAAAGAGAGAGTAGCGAGAGGCAGGCTTCGGAGCGCAGGAGACAAACTCTGAACTCTAGACTCTGAACTCTCGACCGCTGCAGGACGAGATGGCAAGTCGAAGCCTGCAGTTGGCGCAAGCAAGACGCGGGCAGGCCGCGGAGCAGGACGGGAAGTGGGTTTCCCCAGTGCTCGGGACGGCCGCGCGAACGCCCGAAAGGGCCCTGATCGAGGAGAAACCACATGCTGACCCAAATGATGAGCCGCAACTGGCGCGATCTGATCCGTCCGAAGTCGATCCACATCGACACCGACAGCGCATCGGATTTCTACGGCAAGTTCACCTGTGAGCCTCTCGAGCGGGGCTTTGGCATCACGATCGGCAACTCGCTTCGGCGCGTGCTCCTCGCTTCGCTCCAGGGCGCTGCCATCACGGCGGTTCGCATCGACGGTGCCCTCCACGAGTTCACCACCATCCCGGACGTCGTCGAAGACGTGACGGACATCATCCTCAACTTGAAGGAAGTCGTGTTCAAAGCCGAGTCGCCTCGAACGTACACGGTTCGCCTCGAGAAAGAGGGACCGGGCATCGTGAAGGGCTCGGACATCCAGCTCGTCGACGGTCTCGCCATCCTGAACCCCGACCATCCGGTTGCGACCCTCGACAAGAAGGGCCCGCTCTCGATGGAGCTCACGATCAGCGTAGGACGCGGGTACGTCACGGCGGAGCGCAACAAGTCTCCGACGATGGCCGTCGGAACGATTCCAATCGACGCGCTGTTTTCGCCCATCCGCAAGGTGAACTACACCGTGCAGAACGCCCGCGTTGGCCAGCAGACCGATTACGACAAGCTCATCATCGAGGTCTGGACCAACGGCGCCGTGAAGCCCTCGGATGCGGTGGCCTACGCCGCCAAGATCCTCAAAGAGCAGCTCTCGATCTGGATCAACTTCGAGGAGACCGAGGAGACGACCTATCACGCTCCCGGCAATGAAGAAGAGCCGCTGAACGAGAACCTGTTCCGGTCGGTCGACGAGCTCGAGCTCAGCGTCCGCAGCGCCAACTGCTTGCAGAACGCCAACATCACTTTGATTGGCGAGCTCGTGCAGAAGACCGAGCAGGACATGCTCAAGACCAAGAACTTCGGCCGCAAGTCCCTCAAGGAGATCAAAGAGATCCTCGGGACCATGGGGCTTCAGCTCGGAATGAAGTTCGACAACTGGCCGCAGATGGTCGACCGCTGGAAGCAGCAGCAGGCACAGAACTAGGAAAGTCGAGAGTCGAGAGTTCAGAGTCGAGAGTGAGTCGACTTGGGCTCTCCCTCGCAACCCAACCGGAAGGAAGAAGTCGAGAGTCGAGAGCTCAGAGTCGAGAGTAAGAAATCGACTCGCGGCTCGCGACTCGGAACCTCGGGACCAAGCCATGCGTCACAAGAAAGCGGGCCGCCAGTTCGGCCGAAATACTTCCCACCGCCGGGCGATGCTCCGTGCACTCACCGCGAATCTGATCGCGCACGAGAGCATCGAGACGACGGAAGCCAAGGCCAAGGAGCTCAGGCGCGTGGCCGAGCGAGTGATCACTCGCGCCAAGCGCCTCGGGACCGTGGCCTACACCCCCCACGACAAGCTGAGCGAGGACGATCGCGCTCGGCGCCAGGCGGCGCAGAAGCAGGTCGGACGCTTTCTGCATCGCTTTGCGACGATCGGGACCAACGGCTCGAGCCAGAAGGTCGATCTCATCGAGAAGGTGTTCGTGGAGCTCGCCAAACGCTTCGAGAAGCGCCCTGGCGGATACACGCGCATCATCAAGCTCGGCCGCCGTCGGGGCGACAATGCGCCGATGACGCTGATCGAGCTCGTGGAGCGCGCCGCCAAAGCCGCTCCGACCAAGAAGGACAAAGCGGACAAGGCTGACAAGCCCGCCGCCGCCAAGGCCGACAAGGCCGAAGCCAAGGCCGAGAAGGCTGCGAAGTCCCAGACCGGGTCGGAGAAGGTGGAAGCCGGCGAGTTCGAGGGAAAGAGCCTCGACGAGCTCAAGGCGTTGGCAGCGGCCGCGAAGGTCGAAGGCCGCTCCAAGATGAACAAGACGCAGCTCATCGAAGCACTCAAGGCCGCCAAGGGCAGTTGAGATTCGGCAAGCGCGCGGCGCTCGTCGTGCTGCAGCTGGGTTTGCTCCGCTGCAGCAGCTCGAGCGGCGAACCTTCCCCCACTCCGCCGTGCGAGGCGTGCTCTGCCAACTTTGGCAGCTGCAATTCGCCAACCGCTACGGAATCAATAGCAGTCGACGTTACGAACCTCACCCGAGCCGGGTGCACGGCAGTTGGACCACAGGGCAATCCAACCTGGGAGATCCGCTGCAATCCCCTACAGGTCTGCAGTGGGACGAGCTGTGTCGATGCCGCTTTCCACGACGGAAGGCTCGGGTGGGCGTCCGTGACCTGCTATCAGAAGTAGCGGCGAGCTCGTTTCCCAGTGGAAGCGCATTGGGATGGTAGCGTTCGATGCTCGAGCGCGTGCCGTGCAGTGTCAACGTCGCCGGTCGATACAGCTCGAAGCGCTCCCTCGGGCGGCGGGTTTCTGACTCACTCCATCCCGACGGCGCTGCACGCGAGGGTCTTGTCATCGACGCGTACGTCGCGGCCCTGGGGTCTGCCTTTCGGGTTCTTTTCCGGGATGGAAACGAATCCACGAATCTCCATTCGCGACCCGCCGAGCGCTCGCCTTTTCGAACACGAGGGGCGAGCCCCAGACGCTCCCGAGCTTTTTCGCGCAGCGTTCTGCGACTTTGAGGACCACTTTTTCTCGCTGGGCGATTCGTTCGGAGCTGGATGCACCGGGACACAGCATGGGAGTCGGCAATGGAGGTGGATTGCCCATCACGAAACAAATACACGCGCTCGAGTCGGCCTTCTGCTGCACCAGGCCTCCCCGGCAATGCTCGTAGGCGGGATCGCTCATCGCGGGGGGACAGGGTAGCGACTTCGTCGGAGGAGCGGTTCCCGGAACGCGCTGCTCTCCGGGTTTGAGCGGGGGAAACGGCAGCTCGACGAAGCAGCCCGGTCCGTTCCAAGCCTTGTGTATGGCGCGACCCGCGGCGTCCTCGGGATTGACGAGCTTTGGATAGTCCGAGAGGTTTTCCCGCTCGGGGACTTCGACCGTGCCGGAGTCCGGTTCGACTTCGGGAGCTCTTGCGGTCGCAGGCGTCTCGATCGCGGTTGCGGTTGCGGGCGCGGCAGGTGCCGGTGGCGGGTCGGGTTCGGGTTCTCGAGGCGGCGCAGGGGCACAGGCGGTGAGAGCGGAGAACGTGACGACGAAGGCTTCGGAGCGCATGAGCTGCATGTTAGCCGAGCTCTCGACGGGATCGTCAGCTAGAACCGGGCGATGCGAACTCTTCGGTACGTCGTATGCGACGTCTTCACTGATCGGGCACTCGAGGGAAATCAGCTCGCCGTGTTCACGAACGCGACGGGCCTCGACGACGCGAAGATGCAGGCGCTGGCGCGAGAGATGAGTTTCTCGGAAACGGTGTTTCTGTCTCGCTCCGAGACCGGGCACGCCAAGCTCCGGATCTTCACTCCGGTGCAAGAAATTCCGTTTGCAGGGCATCCGGTGCTGGGGACGGCGTTCGTGGTCGGAGCATCCATTCAGACGGAAGAAATCCTCCTGGAAACCCAAAAAGGCATCGTGCCCGTGAGACTCGAGAAGGAGCATGCCACGCCGCGATTTGGATGGATGCAGCAGCCTCTTCCCAACGTCGAGCCATTCGCGGAAACTGCGGAGCTCTTTGCGGCGCTCGGTGTGGCTGGATCCGAGCTTCCGGTGGAGCTTTACGACAACGGTGCGCGGCATCTGTACGTGTCGCTCTCGACGCGAGAGGAGGTCGCTCGCCTCGAGCCAGACTTCGCTCGCTTGGCGCGGGTGTGCTCCCTCGGCGTGAGCACGTTTGCCGGTTCGGGTCTCGAGTGGAAGACCCGCATGTTCGCTCCCGCGGCTGGCGTGAACGAGGATCCCGCCACCGGATCGGCTGCCGGCCCCCTCGCCGTTCATCTCGCCCGCCACGACCGGATCGCCTTCGGTGACGAGATCCGAATCGAACAAGGCTCCGAGGTTCGGCGCCCGAGCACGCTCCATGCGCGAGCCGTGGGATCGCGAGAGAAGCTCGAACGAGTCGAGGTTGGCGGCGCTGCAGTGATCGTCGCCCGCGGCGAGTTTCAGCTTTCCTGATCGGGCTCGTCGGACGTGGATTCCGATTTGCGTTCGCTCTCGGATTCGCCGGTCGCGGATTCGGACTCCGATTCGGGTTCAGCTTTGGGCCGGGCCTCGGATTCCGATTCGGCTTTGGCTTTGGACTCGGCGTCTAGCTCGGCCTCGGATTCGGATTCGGCCTCGAATTCGGATTCGGCCTCGGTTTCGGTCTCGGATTCGGCCTCGGTCTCGGTCTCGGTTTCGGTTTCGGTCTCGGCCTGGGGCTCCGCCTCGGTTTTGGATCCCGACCTCCCCCTCCGTCCCCAGAGCCCGATGAACCCAATCGCGAAAAGCGCCGCGAGACCAATCACCCCAGCCACCGCGTGCCGACTGAACCGGCTCTCCTTTTCCAGCTCCCCGCGCTGTAGTCGTCCCAGGGTTTCCTTGGCTCGAGAGTTTCCGGGATCGAGCTCGATCGCGCGCTGAAATAGCACCTGGTCGGCAATGCCGTTTGCTGCCAGCTGCTCTCCTTCGACGGTGAGCGCGAGGCTCTTGGCCTTTTTCCGGATGGCGTCGTCATCGGTGAGCCGCTCGGCTCGCTCGAGGGCGTCGAGTGCAGCAGGGCGATCGTCGTCGAGCTTCGCCTCGGCGAAGGCCATGTACCCGGGCACCATTTCCGCCCGACGATCGAACACGGGACTGCGCGCGAGGACCTTGTCGAAGGCAGCGCGCATCTCGTCGAGGTTGCCCTTTTCCTTCGCGGAGAGACCGGCGTCGAAGAGATCGTAGACCCGTGCGAGCCGCTGGCGGTCGAACTCGGCGAAGAGCTCTCGCGCGGTTCGATCCCAGGTCCAATCTCGAGGAGGTTTCTTGCCGGTGAGATCTTCGTAGGAATCCCGGAGCTGCCAGTTGGCAACGTCTCCCATCATGGCGACGGCCTGGCGTGCCGCCTGACGCACCTGGGATCTTTCGGTATTGCCGAAGGAGATCACGATACGCGCAGCGTCGGGATCTCGCACACGCCCCCACGCGCGGAGCACGTCGGACAGCACCTGGTGGTCCTCTGTCTGGACCGATTCACTGGGGATTGCCTTCCCCATCGAGTCGAGCTGGCGCGCGGCCCAATGCCCGATCTTTTCCGCCTTGTGACGGCGCGCCTCGATCAGCGCAGCGACCGCTTTGTCGCCCATCGCCGTGAGCTGAAGCTGGACATCGACCCGCAAGAACTCGCCGAAGCGGGAGTATTCGTCGATGAGCTCCCGGGCAGCTTCTACCGTCCCGATCTGAACCAGCATGCGGCTCATCGCGATGACGGCGGTCACCTCTTGCCAGGGTTTGGACTTCGGATCGGCAAACTCCGTCAGCATCGTCAGATAGTCGGGCGTCTCTACCTTGCCGTGCTTGCCCTCGGCCTCGAGCTTCTTGCGTTCGGCCGTACGAGCCAGCTTTCGAGCTTCCTCCACGGCGCGGCCCATCTCGTTGCGACCCCCGTGATCGGCGATCTCGTTCATTCGATGATCGATCGCCGAGACCCAGCTCGGCTTCGCCTCGAGCACTTCCCGCGATGCCGACTCCCGGGTTCGCGGATCCGGATCGCGCAGTCGGGATAGGAGCGCGTCGAGATCCTCCAGGTCGTCTGGCTTCGGTGGAGCGAGTGCGATCTTCGGCGCGGTGGGGAGCTCGGCGAGCACCGGAGCGGACCGCGCAGGCGCGGAAGCGTCGTCACTTCGGGTGTCATGAGGCGCGTCCGCCCAAGCGGCCCCGCTGGCCACTGACAAGACAACGATTGCGAGGAGCGCCGTCGCCTCGCGCATGTCAGTCCACGATACGAAAATCCGGGAACTCGCCGGTGTAACTTCGCCAACGCGTGTCGACCCGCTCCACTCGAGCAGCGCTCGGGCCCTTTTGCGCCCAGCCGTAGAGCTCGCGAATCGAGGTTTCCTCGCCCTCAGCCAGGACCTCCATCGAACCGTCGCTGCGATTCTTGACCCAACCGGTCAGTCCAAGCCGCTTGGCCTCACGCTGCGTGGAGGCACGGAAGTACACGCCCTGGACCCGTCCGCGGACGACGAGGTGGACCTGCTTCAAAGCCATTGTGGGCGTGGTAGCACGGAGTCCGCAGCGAACGCTTCCATTTATACTGAACGGGCGGCCAGCTCCCTGGATTTCCCGAGGCCGTCCGTGATGTGATCGGAGCTGTGGGAGCCGACACCGGGCCCAAGGCGGAAGAATCGCTTACGAGCGATGCGGTCGTCTTGCTCGCTCGGGAACGGCGCATCTCGGCGGCGCTGCGCGAGGTGGGCATCGCGCTCGGAACCACGCTCGATCTCGACGACCTGCTCGAGCTCATTCTCGGACGCGTGACGGAGCTCGTCGAAGCCGATCGCGCGACGCTGTACCTGCTCGACGAGACCCACAACGAGCTCGTCAGTCGCTTCGTCGTTGGGCAAAAGGTGCGTTCGATTCGGATCAAGGTCGGCAACGGAATCGCCGGGACCGTTGCTCAGACGGGCAAGCCGTTTCGCATCGAAAACGCCTATAGCGACGAACGGTTCGAGCGCCAGTGGGACCAGCTGACCGGTTACCGCACGACGAGCATGCTGGCAGCTCCGCTCAAGAATCACCTGGGCCGGACCATCGGCGTGATTCAGGTGCTCAACAAGAAGCAGGGCGCCGGATTCACCGTGGAGGACGAGGCGCTATTGATGGCGCTCAGCACCCAGGCGGCCGTCGCAATCGACAATTCTCGGCTGTTTCTCTCGCTGATCCAGAAGAACAAGCAACTCCTCGACACCAAGGACCAACTGGAACGAAAGCTCCAGGACCTCGAGCTTCTGTTCGATCTCGAGCGGGCGACGGCACGCGCCACCACCCTCGAAGCATTGGTGAGCGCCGTGCTGGGGCGCGTAACCAGTGCCTGCGACGCGCGCGGAGCGGGAGTGCTTCTGGCGGAAGAAGAGTCCGGCGACCTCGTGCTCTACGTCTTCGATTCGAAGCATCCAGAAAAGCTCGAGCGCGTGGGTGTGAAAGCCAGGGAAGGCCTGGTGACGTTTGGGATGGAGGGCCCACTCACCATCGAGCATGCGTCGCACGATCCGCGCTGGAATCCCCGGGTCGATGGCGGGCTACCGTTTCCTCTCGAGCACGTGCTCACTCAACCCCTCGAAGGGGAGGGCGAGTCGCCGATCGGCGCCGTCGCGCTGTTCGGCGAAACCGGAACGCCGTCGTTCACTCCGGAGGACACTTCGCTCTTGCGGCTGGTCAGCGCGAACATGTCGACCGCGGTCCGATTGTTCCGCGCCAGTCGAGCTCGGGAAGTCGGAGAGCGGCTCACGACAATCGGGCAGCTTTTGTCTCAGGTGATTCACGACTTCAAGACGCCCATGACGGTGATCAGCGGCTACGTCCAGCTCATGGCCGAAACCGACGACCCGACGGTTCGCGGGGAGTATGGCGAAGAGATCTTGAAGCAATTCGACATTTTGTCGGCGATGCAGCGAGAGGTGCTCGAGTTCGCGCGGGGCGAGCGGAACATCTTCATCCGCCGCGTGTTCTTGAAGAAATTCTTTGCCGACATCACGCGCCAACTGGCTCGCGAAGTGGATGGGCGAGCCGTCGAGCTCGAAGTCGATGTCGACACCAAGGTGGTGGCGCGTTTCGACGAAGGTCGGGTTGCCCGAGCCATCCACAATCTGGCGCGGAACGCCGTCGAAGCCATGGCCGAGCGGGGCGGAAAGCTCACGATCGCCGCGAAGATGGAGGGCAGCGACCTCGTGATTCGAGTGCGCGACACCGGCCCCGGCATTCCGAAAGAAATCGAGGGACGGCTCTTCCAATCCTTCGTCACCGCCGGCAAGAAAGGGGGCACCGGTCTCGGCCTCGCCATCGTGAAGAAGATCGCGGAGGAGCACGGCGGCAGCGTCGGTGTGGAGAGTGTCGAGGGAGGCTCGGAATTTCGCATCACTCTGCCCCAAGCAAAGAAGTCCAAGAAGAAGTCCGATCCGCCGGTGAAAAGGCCGCGCCGGCCTTCCACGCCTCCGCGCGGATCCCGGTCGACCCGGCCTCCTCCCCCCGAGACGCCCCCTCCGAGCGCTCCGCCGGTTGGTGACGGAGTGACGGTGGAGAGCGAGTGACCGAGCTGCGTCTCCCGATGCTCGCCGAGCGGGCCGCTTCGCTCGAAACCTGCGGATACTGTCCGAAGCTCTGCCGTGCGGCGTGTCCGGTTTCCGATGCGGAGCCCAAGGACTCCCTGACGCCGTGGGGAAAAATGAGCCTGGCCTGGTTCGCACTCCGCGGCAGCGTCGTGCCGGATGCCGATCTCGCAGCGACGAGCTGGGCGTGCACCGGCTGCATGGCATGCCGCGAAAGGTGCGACCACAAGAACGAAGTCGCGGTCACATTGGGAGCGGCGCGCGCTCACATGAACGATGCGGGTCTCCTGCCCGAATCGATCAGTCGAGTTGCCGGTCGATTCGAGGCACTGCTTTCCGCCACGGCAAAAGCCAACCAGAGCCTGAGCGCGCTGCCTGGTGTACGCCCCGATGGCGAGACTGCACTCTTGCTCGGCTGCAGCTACTCTCGGGACCTGCCGGAAGAAGCTCGCTCGGCAATCGCAGTCGTGACGCACCTCTTCGGAGGCGTCCGACTGGTCGATGGATGTTGCGGGGCCCCGCTCCTTCACGCAGGGGATCGCAGGGGATTTTCCGATGCGTTTGCTCGGATCCAAAGCGCGGTGGGCAGCGCCCGGCGATTCATCGTGGTCGATCCCGGCTGCGCCAAAGTGCTCGAGCCCCTCGACCCGAGCCCGCTCGGCAAAATTGCTGCGGACAAGCTCGGGCGCTTTGGCCGAATCGGCAGCGGGAAGAAGCTTCGCTGGCACGATCCGTGTCAGCTCGGGCGCGGGCTCGGGTGTTACGACGAGCCCCGAGCTCTGCTCACCCGCGTGCTCGGTCGCGCCCCAGCGGAGTTTGCTCGCACGCGACAGGACGCCCGATGCTCCGGCGGGGGAGGCTTACTTCCAGTTTCGATGCCGACCGCCGCTCGCTCGATCGCCGAACGTCGAGTCGAAGAGCATCGCGAGCTCGGCGGAGGTGTGATCGTGACCGGATGCGCCTCGAGCGTCCGTCAGTTTCGCAAAGCCGGCGCCGACGTGCTCGATCTGGTGACGCTGCTCGCGCAAAGTCTCGATGCCGTCAATGGATGACCCAGATCTCCTGCCGCGTCGTCGCACCGTCGCGACCCGCGTGCTCTTGTCGTATGTCTTCGTGACCGTGGTCTTCGCGCTCGTCGCGGGTTGGGGAGTATTTGCTCTGAGAAGCGCGTCCCGCGAAGCTGACCTGATGCGCTCCGGCTACTTGCCGCTCTCGATTGCTCTCAGGGACATGGTGGCGGTTCAAAACGCGTGGAACACCCAGCTGAACCACGTCACGACGGCTCGGAGCCCCGAGCGAGTGTGGTTCGAACGTCACGCTGCGAGTCGATCGGCCTGCGAGCTTCGAGCGGGTGCGAGAAAACCTGGCCCAGGCATTCGTGAGCTCCGGAGACCAATCGGTGAGCGCGCTGGGCGGCGACCTCACGCGCGAAACCACGGGGATCGAAGAGTCCCTGAGCGGTGACAAGGAGCAGGTCGTAAAGCTCTTCGAGACCATCGATCGTGGGGAGAACGCGCGTGCCGATCGGCTTCGGGACGATCTGGTGACCCGAGGCGCCCAGGGCAAGAAGCGGATGAGTCAGCTCGAGGAGCGGGTGCAGGGAAACCTGAAGCTGCTTCTCGACGGAGCCCGCGCTCGCGAGCGTCTGGCCACACAGCTGCTGATCGCGCTGTCCATCTTCACGGTGCTCGTCGGTGCAGCGATGGCACTTTACGCGCGACGCGTCTTGAAACCACTCGCTGCGGTCACCGACCGCGCAAAAGCCGTTGCCGAGGGCGATCTCACTCCGCGGCCCGTGATGGCTTCCAACGACGAGATTGGCGAGCTTGCCACGACCTTCGAAGGCATGGTCTCCGCCATCAAGCGGGCCAACGAGCAACTTCTCACCGCGGAGCGCCTCGCGACCATCGGCAAGATGGCGGCGCACGTCACCCACGAGGTGAGAAATCCGCTGTCCTCCATCGCGCTGAACGTGGAGCTCTTGGAGGAAGAGCTCGAGAGCCGACCCGACGCGAAGGAACCCGCGCAACTCCTGCGCGCGATCAAAGCGGAAGTGGAGAGACTCACCGCACTCACCGAAGAGTATCTTTCCGTAGCTCGCCGTCAGCCCGTCAAGCTCGAGCCGGAGAATCTCGCCGAGCTCGTCGCGGAAGCGTGCGAGTTCATGCGCCTCGACCTGAAACGGCACGGTGTGGAATCGAAACTCGAGCTCGAGGATGTTGGCCCCATTCCCGTCGACGAAGCGCAGCTCAAGCAGGCTCTGTTCAACCTGATCCGCAACGCGCGGGAAGCCATGCCGGACGGCGGTGAGATCGTGGTCGGGGTGCGCCGCTCTCGGGAAGGCGTGGACATCACGATCGACGACCGGGGTACCGGGATCCCCGAGGAGGCACGAGCCCAGCTGTTCGAGCCGTTTTTCACGACCAAGCGCCACGGCACGGGTCTCGGGCTCGCGATCACGCGACAGATCGTGGAGTCCCACGGCGGAACCATCGTTTGCGAGCCGCGCGATGGGGGAGGAACGCGACTTTGCATCCAGCTCCCCGGGGCGGAAGCAGAGAAAACCGAGACCGCATCGTCGTAGCGGCTGGATTTCCCAGGCGAAACTGGACATAAACGGATGGCTCGCATGGCGCCGATCTGCACCATCGTCCTCGCCACGTCGAACGAGGGGAAAGCAGCGGAGCTGCGTGCGCTCCTCGGTGACTTGCCGATCCAGCTCGTGACCACGAGGGACCTCTTCGGCGATTCGATGAACGTCGTCGAAGAAGGCGTCACGTTCGAGGAGAACGCCGTGACCAAAGCCAAGGCGCTGTGCACGGCGACGCGCATGCTCTCCCTCGCCGACGACAGTGGGCTGGAGGTCGAGGCCCTGGGTGGGCGCCCGGGAGTGCGATCAGCGAGATTCGCTCACGACCGTGCGACGGATGCCGAGAACAACGCCGCCTTGCTTCGCGCGATGGAGGAGGGCGAGGCCGACTCCGCTCGCAAGGCCTGCTTCCGCTGCGTACTCGCTCTTGCCAGCCCATGGTCGAGCGACGTTCGCGTGGTCGAGGGTCGCGTCGACGGTGTGATCGCTCGCGATCCCCGGGGCAGCGGAGGCTTCGGGTACGATCCGCTGTTCTTGGCGGACGAAGCGGGCGGGCGCGCCATGGCGGAGCTCAGCGAGAGCGAGAAGAACGAGATCAGTCATCGCTCGCGTGCCGTTCGAGCGCTCCGGCCAACTCTGCTCGATCTCATCAATCGACAACTGGACGAAGCCGAGCGGATCGCGGGCTGACCGCTCAGTCTCCGTCGCCGCCCGGCAGGTCGAAGTGCCCGCCGATCTGGAAGGTGACCCAGCCGTGGCCGCCCGCCTGATCGCCCGAAGCGAGCGCGTCCGTCTTCGTGCCGTTGGGCGCGACCCACTCCGCCGCGCCAAACGCACCGGCGCCGAGGGTCACCATGGGCGAGATGGAGAAAATGGGACTGATGCGGATGTCCGCGCCGAGGCCCAATCGAAACTCGAGGGGCGCCTCCGTCAATTGAAGCTCGGTGCCGTCCTCCCACCGCGCCCGGAAGCGACGGGCGCCCAGATCGATTTCGGTGAGGAATCCCACGTGATCGGGATCCGACGAAAACCGCAGAGCGAGGGCGTAGTAGTCGCTCTCGCCGCTCTTCTGGCCGCCGTAGTCGTCCGGTTGCTCACTGCCGGTACCGAGGGAGGAGCGCTCCCAGAGCAAGAATAGGTTGTAGTAGCGACCGAGCCGGGCGCCGATGTCGAGCTCGAACATCGGGCCGCTCGAGGCGTACTGACTCCATTTCACATCGTCGTAGCTGTTGCTGTTGGGAGGGTTCTCGCGGAACCACAGCGTGCCGAACGGAATGAAGTAGCCGATGCGAGCCCCTGCCCAGAACGCGTACTTGGGCGCGCGATGCTTGGGCTTGGGTGGGGGCGGCGGCTCGTAGATGGGCGGTCCGCCCTGGTAGTAGCCGGGGGGCGGCGGCTCGTAGGTGTTGTACTGGGGAGGCGGCTGGCCCTGTGCCTGCCCCTGAGGCGGCTCTTGGTAGTACTGGGGAGGGGGCGCCCCCGCGGGGGCTTCGCCTGGTGGCGGCTGGCCCGGCTCGCCGCCTTGGGCGAGCGCAACAGCGGGGAAGAAAAACGCAAGAACTGCGAGGCCAAAGCGCCCGAAGCGTCCGGTGGGTCGCATGCGGTGGAGGATAGCATCCCGGCGCTCGGCCGGCGTTGACCCCTACCTCGGCAGCGTGTTAATCGACCGCGACCTCCCGGGCTCGGGGGGCTGTCATTTCCGGCCTGACACCCCGATATTGCTTTGGGTTGCCCGTCCGGCGGCCCTCTCTCGAGAGGGCAGAGTGAAGCAAAACTGGAAAGGTCTCGGTACCTACGGGACGGTCGGACTCGAGTTTGCCCTCAGCATCTTGGTCGGCCTCTTCGCAGGGACCTGGCTCGACAAAAAGCTCGGGACTCACGGCTGGCTCGCCCTCGTCGGGTTCGGCTTTGGACTCGCAGCCGGCGTGAGAACCCTCCTCCGCGCCAACCAGCGGGCCATGAGAGAGATCGAGCGCGCCGAGCGCGAAGAACGAAAAGCCCGAAAGCAGTTCGACGACAGAGCTCCCGACCCGCCACCTCGCCATGAAGAAGACGAAGACGACCGAAGCTGAAAGGCCGCCCACCCGCACGATCGGAACGGTCGCGCTGTTTGGCGTCACGATGGCCGTCATCGCGGTGTTCGCATCCGGCGGGCGCGCGGCTCTTGGCGTCGCGATCGGCGCATTTGTGGCGGTCGCCAATCTCGCGCTCATCTCGCTTCTGGTGAGGAGACTCTTGTCGGGCGAAAATCGCCTCCCTTGGGGCGCGGTGTCCCTCGTGAAGCTCGTGGCGCTCTTCGGAGGACTGTACTTGTTACTGAAATCCGGCTGGGTGGAGCTCCTGCCGCTGCTGATCGGTTACGGCGCCCTCCCCCTTGGAATCGTATTCGGCCAAGAGCCGGCTCGCGCTCCAGCAAAAGAGGAGAGCTGATCGATGCCCGAACACGCCTCCTGGCTCACGCTGATCCTCGCCTACATGAAGGATACGCTCTCGCACAACGCGAGCGTCATCGGTCAGTCGTTCATCGCCAAGCGCGAGCCGACGTGGGAAAGCTTCGAGCCGATCATCACGTCGTTCATCGTGGTGCTGTTGATTCTCGGTATCGCGGTGTCCGTGCGCAGCAAGCTCGAGGATACGGACGAGTCCGTCATCCCGGACGATAAGCTCACCCTTCGGACGTTCATGGAGGTCTTCCTCGGCTACTTCTACGACATCGCCAAGAGCGTCATGGACGCCGATCGAGCGAAGAAATACTTCCCCCTCATCGGAACGTCCGCAGTCTTCGTCTTTTTTGCCAATGCTCTCGGAATCATTCCAGGCCTCCCGGTCGCCACGAGCAGCTTGAACATCACCGTCGGCTGTGCGCTCGTGGTGTTCATCCTCTTCAACATCTATGGCATCGCTACCCAGGGCATCGGAAACTACCTCAAGCACCTCGCCGGCCCGGTGATCTGGCTCGCGCCACTGATATTCGTCATCGAGCTGATTTCCCTGTGCGTCCGTCCCGTGACGCTCGCGCTGCGCCTCGTGCTCAACATGGCGGTCGATCACCTGATCATCGCCATCTTCCTGGGCCTGATCGGCGTCCTCTTGCCCGTGCCCGCCATGGGCCTCGGGGTGCTGGTCGTCCTCGTTCAGACCCTCGTCTTCTCCCTGCTCACGGCCATCTACATAGGCATGGCGACGGAGCACGAAGAGCACCATTGATGCCTCGGCCCCGGAGGCGATCCGGGCTGGCTTTCCCTCGAATATCGGTCTAGACACCCCCGGCGAGAAAATTCCAAAGGAGACCCTCCCATGTCCAAGAACAAGCTGGCGCTGTTCGTCGCGTCGCTCACCACCCTGATCACCTCGAGCGCGTTCGCGCAGGAGGCGGCCGCAAGTGGCGCTGCGAACAACACGTTCAGTGTGCAGTCCATGGCGGCTCTCGGCGCAGGCCTCGCGATCGGCCTTGCTGCTTTCGGTGGCGGCCTCGGCCAGGGACGCGCCGCAGCTGCAGCGCTCGAAGGCATCAGCCGCAACCCCGGAGCGGCGGGCCGCATCCAGCAGCCGATGATTCTCGGTCTCGCGCTGATCGAGTCCCTCGTGCTGTTCGCGTTCGCAGTCGCGTTCTTGCTCTACCTCAAGATCGGCTGACCGATTCCGCGTGCCGATTGGGCGCGCGTCGGCTTTGACCAGGCTGACGCGCGCGCACGCACGCGTATTTTGTTCGGAGCGCCGGTTTTCGTTTCTCCGCTTCCCACTGGGACCTTGGCTTTGCGCTCGCTCGGCGCCCTGCCAATGGGCGTGTTGGGGATCGTTTCTCGATCCCACTCACTGCCCGCTCAGGTGGTTTCGCGTTCGTCTTTCCGGGGAAAGAGGAGGGAAGCTGCGATCGAGCCCGCGAGGAGCGCAAACACGACGCCGAGAGACGCCGCGATCGGCGGCTTCAAAAAGTCCACGACCAGCATCTTCGCGCCCACGAAGCAGAGCACGAGCGCGAGGCCGATCTTGAGCAGGTGGAAACGCTCGATCACCGAAGCCAGCAAGAAATACATCGAGCGCAGACCGAGAATCGCAAAGATGTTGGACGTGAACACGATGAACGGGTCCTCGGTGATCGCAAAAATTGCCGGAATCGAGTCCACCGCGAAAACGATGTCGCTGATCTCGACCAGAGCCAACACCAAGAGCAGCGGCGTCGCCATCCACTTGCCGCCCTCGCGCACCCAGAAGCGTGCATCGCGAAAGCTCTGGGTCGTTGGTACCAGGCGTCGGAACCCGCGCACTACCCAGTTTTCGCTGAGATCCGCAGGGGCCTCCTGCTTCAGGAGCAGCTTCACACCGGTGTAGACCAGCAGCAGGCCGAATCCATAGAGCACCCAGTGGAAGCGCGAAATGAGGGCGGCGCCGAGTGCGATGAACAAGGCGCGCATCACGAGCGCGCCCAGGATCCCCCAGAACAACACCCGGTGCTGGTGTCGTGGCGGTACGGCGAAGTACAAAAATCACGGCGAACACGAAGATGTTGTCCACCGCGAGCGCCTTCTCGATCAGGTATCCGGTCAGGAACTCGAGCCCGCGCTCGGCACCGAAGCGCTGCCAGAGAGCGACATTGAATCCGAGCGCGAGCGTGACCCAAATCGTGCTCCAAACGACCGCCTCGCGAAAAGAAACCTCGTGCGCGCTCTTGTGGAATACCCCGAGGTCGAGCGCGAGCATGACCAGGACGAACAGCAAGAATGCACCGAACATCCAGGGTGCACCCACCGTTTCGATCTGCATCGCCCCTAATCTGGTTCAGCGAGCTCGTAACGACCAATAGGTAATTCGTCTGCCAGCCATCGGTCGAACCGATGGCTCACACGAGAAGCTCGCGCGCGGACGCTACCACCGCGGCGACCCCAGGATGGCGAATGCGACGCTCGGGGCTGATCACGTAGAAGCGCTCGCGGATTGCCTCCGTTCTGCCGACGACCGAAACGCCATACTGCTCGCTGACCTCGCCTTCGATCGCAGTCGGCGCGGTGAACACTCCGACGCCCGCGTGCCCGAACGCCATCGCCAGAGCCGGATCGTCGAACTCGCCCACGATCGTGGGCTGGATGCGCTGGGTCTGCCACCAGCTCTCGAGCGCGACGCGCAGGGGGCTGCCCGCCGTCGGAACCAGGATCGGCGCGCCCTCGAGTGAACGCGGGAAGCGCCCCTTGATGCGCTTCTTGAGCACCGGGGTCGCGAAGAAGCTGATCGTGCTTTCGCCCAGCAAGTGGTTGAAGGCGCGCACACTGCCCCGGTCGGTGAGCGGAGAGTCGCTCAAGACCATGTCGATGGCGTGGATCGAGAGCTCGGCCAGGAGGCGCTCGATGCGCTCTTCGCGACACACTAGCTGCAGCGGCTCGGGTAAGCCGAGCGCGGGCTCGAGCAAACGATGCACGATCAACTTTGGCAGCGCGTCGGTCAAACCGATCAAGAGCTTTCGCCGGCGCTCCGGACGCCCGCCCTCGAGCACGTCCAGTAGCTCGCGACCGAGCCCGAAGATCTCCTCCGCGTACTCGAACACCGTACGCCCCGTGTCCGTGAGCGTGAGTCCCCGGCCCTTACGCTCGAACAGCGGTCGACCAATCGTGTCCTCCAAGAGCCGGATCTGCTCGCTCACTGTGGGCTGCGCGAGCCGAAGCTTCTTGGCCGCGGCCGTCACGCTGCCCTCGCGAGCGGAGAGCCAGAAGTAGTGCAAGTGGTGGTAGTTCAGCCGCTGCATTGGGACTTTCGTCGGTCGGAGGACTGGCCCCGTCAAGTGTGCCGAGATCCACGCCGCTTGGGCAGCGCGCTCTCCCGACGGAGGCAGCCGTACGCCTCTTCGTGGTATCCGGACGTCGACGATGTCCGAAGCTCCGATTCACGTCGTGGCTTACGACCCCGAGTGGCCGGCGCGGTTCGAGGCGGAGCGGGTCGTGCTCGCGCGGCTCTTGCAACCGTGGATTGTCGGATCGATCGAGCACGTCGGGAGCACCGCGGTGGTCGGACTCGTTGCGAAGCCGGTCATCGACATCATGATCGGCGTGCTGTCGCTTGCGGAGTCCGAGCCCGCCAAGGCTCTTCTCGTCGAGCACGGCTATCAATACGCTGAGTACAAGACCGAGGTGATGCACTGGTTTTGCAAGCCGTCATTCGAGTTTCGCACGCACCATTTGCACCTCATTCCCCACGGGAGCGGCTTGTGGAAGGAACGGTTGGCATTCCGGGATCGACTGCGCGCCGATCCCGTCGTCGCGCGGGAGTACGCAGCACTGAAGCAGGAGCTCGCGCGAAGGTACGAATTCGATCGCGAGGCGTACACGGACGCGAAGTTTCCGTTCATCGCTCGGGTCCTCGGAATCGGGTGAACTTACATGCAACGAGCAATTGAGCACGGCGCTCGGGGACTTCAGCGCTTGCGGCCGATCCAGCGGCCCGCTTCGGCCAGTGTGTGGCCGACGAGTAAGAGCACGCCGAGCGCGATGAGCACGTAGCCGACTTCTTCGCGTCCCGAAGAGACGAGCCAGGCGCCGCTCACCACGAATGCGCTGCCGACCATGGCGGCGAAGATGCGGCGTCCGAGCTTGTCGGTGGCGGCGCCGGAGGTCGGGTCGAGGGTGTGGATCTTCAGGCGGCCGAGTCGGAGGTCGTCCAGGACCTCCTGGATCTGCTGCGGCATGTTGTACGTGGCGCCCGATAGGCGCTCGATGCGGCGCAGAAGCTCGTTGCCGAGGCGCTCGGGAGAGTACCGCTTGCGGAGGATCTCCACGAACAGGGGCTTGGCTTCCTCGAAAACGTCGAGGTCAGGATCCATTTCTTTGCCGACGCCCTCGACGGTCATCAGCGCTTTGCCCACGAGCAGGAAGTCGGGGGGGATTTCCAGGCCGTACTTCGTGGCACCCATCACGAGGTCACGGATCATGTTCGAGAGCTCGATGTCCTTGAGCTGCTTGCCAAGATACTTCTCGGCGAGCATCGCCACCTCCGCCCGGTAGGCGTTCATGTCGATCTTCTTGGTGGGCGTCCCGATGGCGTACATCGCGTCGGCGATGGACTCGTAGTCGCGGCGAACGGCGCCGACCATCACGTCCACGGTGAGATCGCGCATGCGCGGGCTCAGTCGCCCCACCATCCCGAGGTCGATGAGAGCGAGCGTGGGAGCTTCCGGCGAGCCGAGGACGAGCACGTTGCCCGGGTGGGGATCCGCGTGGAAGAAGCCATCCTCGAAGATTTGCTTCACGATCACGTCGAGGGAGATGCGCGCGAGCTTCTTGCCGGAATGGCCGGCCGCGATCGCGTCGTAGACTTTCTTTCCGTCGAGAAACTCCAGCGTGAGGACGTGCTTACTGGATGCGTCCTTGTAGACCTGGGGAAAGCGCACGTTCTTGAACGACTCGAAGTTCTGGGCGAAGCGAATCGCATTGTCCGCCTCCGTTGCAAAGTCGAGCTCCGCCGTGACGGCGTGGTCGAACTGCTGAACCAGGCCCACGGGCGAGTAGATCTTGCTCTCGGGGACGGCGCGCTCGATCAGGGCCGCGAGGGTGTGAAGGATGTCGACATCGCTGGCGATGGTCTCGGCAATTCCTGGGCGCTGGACCTTGAGCACGACATCGAGGGGGCCATCCTCGCTCTTGAGCTTCGCGCGATGCACCTGGGCAATGCTGGCGGCCGCGAGGGGCTCTGGGTCCACGTGCTCGAAGACATCCTCGAGGTCGGCGCCCAGGGAACGTTCGATCTGGTCCTTGATCTGCGCGAAAGGAACCGGAGGAACCGAATCCTGGAGCTTCTTCAACTCCACGATCACGTCGGGGGGCAGCAGATCCGCGCGGGTCGAGATGATCTGGCCGAGCTTCACGAAGGACGGGCCGAGATCCTCCAGCACTCGCCGAACTCGCACCGGGGCGGACGTTTCGGCACGCGCCTTTTCACCGAGGGCTTCGTCGTCGGCGCTCAGCGCGTCCTTGGACTCTTTGGCGTCTTTGGCGTCCTTGTTCTTCTTGCCGCGACCGAAGCCGATGCGACGGACGACCTCGCCGAACCCGTGGCGCACGAGGACGGTAGAGATGTCGCGGATGCGCCCGATGTCTCGCGCGGCGTGGACGATGGACACCATCAGCTGGCGTCCAGTTAAGCGTCGCCGATCTGGCTCAAGCCGGCGGAAAGCCGCGCGCGCAAGTTCAACAGATCGAAACCGCCCGGCAATTCGGATGGTGGTGATTTGCGGAGGCCCAGCGTCACCTCTCGCGCGCGCTCCCGCGCGACCCGGGAGAGGCCGAGACGGTCACCGAGGTTCTCGAGCATCGTGTCCTCTTCCGCGGTGATGCCCCCGTCGAGGGTTGCCACCCAGATGGCGGCGGCGAAAGTGAACAAGCGCGTGAGTCGGCTCATGCGCACCGTCTCGACTTCGTCCATCCCGAACGGACGACCAATGGCTGCTTCGACGACCTTGATGTCGTCGGGCTTCAGCTCTAGTTGCTTCGCCGCGCCCCGAATCCCCGTGGCCTCGGCCGGATCGACTTTGCCGTCGGCCCAGGCGACCGCGACCAGAGCCAGCACGCTTTCGCGTCCAATGTCGATGCTCATGAGCGAAGTCTTACCAGAGCTCGGACCCGAGCCACAAACGAGACTCGACGGTCGCTCATCGCACGCGGATCAGCGTGCCCTGCTCGTACTCCGTCGGCAGGACCGCGCTCCAACCGGCGGGGAGCTTCGGGCTCGTCCAGCTAAACAGGCGTTGGGCGTCGAGGGGAGTGAGATTGACGCAGCCGTGGCTGCGGACGTGGCCGAACGAGCGGTGCCAGAACGTGCCGTGCAAGCCGTACCCTTTCTCGAAGTACATGACCCAAGGCACGTCTTGGATTGCGTAGTAGCGGCTCGCCTCCTCGTTTTCGAGGTTGTCCATGTCGCTGGATGCGAGCTTCACCCAGACCCGGTGGATCCCGAGGGGAGTGGCTTGGATGCTCTTGCCGCGCCCCTTGCCGGTGGACACCAGGGTGGCGAACACCGGTCGCTCCCCTTCGTAGGCCGTGACGATCTGATTGGGGATGTCGACGTCGATCCAGCGCTCGCCGGAGCCGACTCCTTCGGGGAGCGGAGCGACGGTCGGGACTCGCACTTCGTGGTCGTTCACCCAGCGATCGTCGCCAATGCGAAACCAGCGATGCTTCTGCTCGCGTGACGGTTTCGAGCACCGCCAGCTTTTCCCACTGTGCGTGGACCTCGTCGGCGATGCGGCTGCCTCCGGGCTTTTTGTAAACACGAGCGCTGTTTTCGTACACCCACCCGAAGTCGAGCTTCCCATCACCGACCTCCTCGCCATGGAACGGCGACGGTCGCGCCGGTCCGAGATCGCGCATGGGGACCCACAGGTTCTTGGTGGTAAACCCGAACGCTTCGCCGCGCTTGCGCGCCTCGTACACGATCCCGATGGAGAAGCCGGGCTCGAGCTCCGCGTCGGGAGAGCCCTCCTCGGCAGAGGCCAAGCTCTGGTAGCCCAGGGCGCCGTAGTGACCGACGAAGTGGTAGCGATACGGCAAGCCGTCCGGGAAGAACGTCGGCCTGGTCCGGGCCCTCAGCGCAGGGGCGCTGCTGAGGCGGACGCGATCCTCGCAGACCCAGGCGATGGGGCCGACCATCAGCCAACGGCCGCGGCAACCGGCAGCGTGGGTCGCAGCGAATATCGGCAGATGAGCACCTTGCTCCGCGGACCCACGGCGAGGGGCTTTGGGGCCCGGACGGGTGAAGAGGGGCTCGTCGCGCTCGACGATCTCGACGCTCGCTACCCGGCCCTCGAGGGGCAGAACGCCGGAATCGATCCAAGGCAGGGTGTCGGCCCGAGCGAGCAGCCAGGGCGACAGAGCAACACCGGCGCATGCAAAGCAGAGGATCCCTCTCGTGAACGCGACCATGCGGGCGGCGCTCAGGATAGCCCCTGCGCGCGCTACCCGCTAATTTGGGAGCTCACTGATACGAGAAGCGCAGCTCGTGGTCGCAGACCTTGAACGAGTCGCCCTCGTTCACGACTTTGCGCTGGATCCGCTGCCCGTTGTACTCGACGCCGTTCGTCGAGCCCATGTCGACGATGTAGTACTGGCCGTTCAGGTACTCGATCATCGCGTGCTGACGCGAGACGTTCGGGTCCTTGATCGTGAGATCGCTCGACTGCTTGCCGCGGCCGATGATGAAGCGATCCTTGGTGATCGGGAAACGCTCACCCGCGTAATAGATATTCAGGGTTCCGTAGGACTGCGCGTTGGCCTGCGGAGGAGGGGGCGGCGGGGGAGCCGATCGCGGCATGGGCGGCGGCGGTGCGCCCCGCATCCCGCCACTGACTGGCGGTGGCGGCGGAGGAGGTGGCGGGGGAGCCCCGCGGTACTGCTGCTGCGTCGGCATCGGCGGAGGACCCGGCGGAGGAGGCGGCGGGGGCGGTGGAGGCGGGCGAGCCGAGCGCATCGAGCCCGGTGCAGGAGGTGGCGGGGCGCCAGCGCTCGACGGGAACGCGCCACGGCCGGGTGGCGGTGGGACGGAAGCCCGCGGTGCCGGAGGCGGCGGTGGCGGTGGCCCCGGCCGGTTGGAGGACATCGGAGGCATGGGCGGAGGACCGCCACCACCACCGACGGGGGAGGCGGAGCGGCGATGCCACCCATCGCAGCCGGGTGCGCCGTGCTGCTGTAGCCTCGCTGGCGCGCGTACTGCTTCATCGCGTCGTTGATGAGGTAGTCGACGGAGCATTCGAGCTCCCGCGCCATCTGCTCGAACTTCTGCCAGAGGGGCTCGCGGCATTGAAACGTTCGAGGGACCTTCTTGTTCGGGTCGGAGCTCATCGAATCCATCACTTGCCCGGGGACTGGCTCTTCTTCACGCTCTCGCGCTTTTCCATCGCGGGTTTCAGGCAGTAGGACACGAATTCACCCAACGTCTTGATGTCCTTGATTTCCTGGGACTTGCCCTCGCCCACGGCGCATTTCCATTCGCAGTCTTCCGCTTCGTCTTTGCAGCCGGGGACCTTCGAGCGGTCGTCCACGTACTTCTGGAGCTGTGGGATCTGACTCTTGATCCCGTGATCGTAGTAGTAGCCCAGAGCGGTGAGACGCACGGTGGTGGGGTGATCGCGGCCAGCGAACTTCTTCGCGGACTCCTCGGAGTTTCCCTTCATCTCGCCAATCAACGCGCCGTATCGCAGCGGCTCTGTGATCGCCATGTACTTGAGACCGGCAATACGAGACATGAACTCGCTGAGGTGGCTGGTGTCGCTCATCTTGAGCACGAGCTCGGCCGCTACCCAGCGAATCTTCCAGTTCTCGTTCGAGAACAGCGTGTAGAGCTTGTCGACGACCAGCTTGCGGGGTAGCTCGCCGACCCGCCGCAGAGCTTGGTCACGTACCTCGTCCGGCGTGTCGGTTCCCGAAGCGATGTCGAGGATCGTTTTGACCTGCTCGGCGTTGTTCTTGTCGAGGTTGCCTTCGAGAGCCGCGAGGGCCGCAGCCCGTCGTTTCTCGTGAGAGTCGGTCTTGGCGAAGGAAAGCAGGTAGTCGACCGAGGGATCTCCACCGACCTTCTTCATCGAGGCAAAGACGCGCAGCAGCTCCTCTTCCTGATACGCTTCGAGCTGGGCCTGGAACTGCTCGGGCGTGGGCTTGAGTCGCGATTCCTTGTTGGCCGCGTCGAGGTACGGAGCTTTCTGCTTTTGCCAGTGATCGGAGGCGATGTCCTTGGCCACGTCCACCAGGCGTTTCGAGGCTTCGAGCTTGGCCTTGTCGTCACCCAGCTCGGCGACCAAATCCGCCATTCGGTCGATCTTCTTCGCGTTGGGCTCGATTTGCTCGGGCAGACGCGCCACGCCTTCCGCTCCGAGCTCGCGGAGCACCTGCTCGACGCCGAAGAGCTGAGACGACTCATCCATGCGATCTGAGAAGTCCACCATGCACCAGTCCGTCAGAGCCGCGCGCAGTTGCTTGCGCGTCTCGTCGCTCTGCACCAGCGCGCCGTCCGCATGCGTGAGTAGCGCGAAGGCTGCGTCTTTGAACTCGTACGATGGGTCCACCACGACGGGTTGGCCCGCTTGAGCTTTGACTGGCGGTGCCCGCATGCCCTCGACGAGTTTCGGGACCATGCGGGTCACGATCTTTTCGCGCTCGACGGGAGCCATCGATTCCAGCGCGGCGAGGAGTCCCGGTTGATCGTCTTGACCGAGCAGACCGACCTTGCGGCCGCCCCGCGCCTTCATGCGAGTGAGCGCCATCGCGGCTTCGACGCGTAGCTCGATTGGGTACTTCTCGTGGATGAGCACCGCGACGAGCTTGCGCGGGCCTTGCGCGGTCGTGGTCCAGCGCTCCAGGTCGTCGTTCGTGGTCCGACAGCCCGAAATTGCGGTGCCACTCACCCCAATGGCTGCGCCCAGCAGCAGCGCACGAGCGAACCGAAGTCCACGTGAGCCCACTTTTGCCGATATTCCGTCCCTTTTTGAGCTGCCGTCCATACGCGAGGTCCGCTTTCGGGGAGGAGGATAGTACACCTGCTCCCCTTGGACTCAAGGGAGCGAAGTGCACGGCGGCACAGAGTTTTTGGCGCTTCAAATTGGGCCCGTTGGCCCGCGCCCCTGCATTTTGGCCGAACACCACTGGGTGATGTAGGTAAATGTAGTACATGGGCGCCCGTCCGTTTACCCCGCGAAATCCCGCGGGGTCTGAGCTTCCGACCCCTCGGGATAGCACTCCGCCGAGCTCATTTCGGCGAGGCCGAGAAGCGTCCGCGCTGCTGCTTTTCGCGGTGGGAAGCTTCCTTTGCCTGGCTCTCGGGAGCTTCCGCATCGACCCCAACGACCCGACGATGAGCGGCGCCGACTGGGTCGGGCCGGTCGGCGCGCTGTTTGCGGGGGTGCTCGTGCGCTCGTTCGGACTGGTGGCGTGGTTCGTCCCGGTCGAGCTCGGACTGGTGGGGCTGCCGCTCCTCAGAGGCCGCAGCATCGGCTCGGTCGGGTTCCGCATCGCCGGCGATCTCGTGGTCGCGATCGTGCTCTCGTCGCTGGTGCACGTCGCGATGCCGAACGCTCCTGGCGTTCGGGATGATGCCCGGGGGAGGCAACGTCGGCTTCGTGTTCGGAGAGCTGATGCGAGGACTCTTTTCCGAGATTGGCTCGTTCCTCGTCGGGATAACCGCGGTGGGTCTGATCTTGATCGGTCGCTCGAGCTTCTCGTTCATCAAGTTCTGCCAGCGAGTCGCGGATCTTCGGGGCGCGCGGGCGTTCGGCTGGGCTTCGCGGGCAAGCGCATCGGCAGTGCCTGGACCGAAGCACGTCGCATTCGTGTCGCCGAGCGCGCGGCGAAGGTCGTCGAGGCCGCGCCGCACATTGCGTCCCACAAGACGGACGAAGCGATCATCGCCGAGCTCACCGAGGATGATTCCGAGTTCGTGGCACCGGAGATGACCGGCACGCCGCCGCTTTGCGTGAGCACGGCGCTCGAAATCCCAGAGCCCGCCCGCGTCGGACCTCCGCGACGCCGTGGAGAGCTCGCTCCTGTCCCCACGGCCCCCCATCGACGCGGCCCGAGAGCCCCCTCCGCCTCCCCCTCCGGTGCCAACCACGAAACGGTCGAAAAAGCGCCCGGCCGAGCCCCGCATCGTCGACACCAATCCCGACGAGCAGATGAAGAAGGGCGCCGGGCCCAAGCCGCGGCGGACGGCGGGCTACGAGTTTCCCTCTCCGTCGCTCCTCACGAGCTCGCCGCCCACGGTCGGTGAAGTGGATCGGGAACGGATCCTGGAGAACGCGCAGCTCCTGGAAAAGACCCTCGCCGACTATGGCGTGACCGGTCGCGTGGAGGAGATCCACCCGGGTCCGACCATCACGATGTACGAGGTGGCTCCGGAAGCGGGCACGAAGGTCAGCAAAGTGGCTGGGCTCGCTGACGACCTGGCCCTCGGCCTTTCGCGAACGGTGCGAATCATCGCGCCGATCCCCGGAAAGAGCCGGATCGGGTTCGAGATCCCGAACGACGAACGAGTGCCGGTGAACCTGCGGGAGCTGATCGAGGACAAGCGCTTCGCCAAGCTCGCGGAACGCGCTGCCCTTCCGGTCGTACTCGGGCGTGACATCGTGGGCGTGCCGTTTTACGCGGACCTCGCGTCGATGCCCCACGTGATCGTGGCGGGTGCGACCGGCGCCGGCAAGAGCGTCGGTCTCAACGTCATGCTCTCGAGCCTGCTCTTCTGTCGCGGTCCCGACGAGCTTCGGTTCCTGATGGTCGATCCCAAGGTCGTCGAGCTCGCGCCCTACGACAGCATTCCCCACTTGCTCTTGCCCGTCGTCACCGACATGAAGCGCGCTGCGACGGCCTTGCGCTGGGCGGTGGACGAGATGGAGCGGCGCTACCAGCTGTTCGCGAATGCCGGCACCAAGAACATCTCGACCTACAACGCCTGGGTAAAGCGCGTCGTGGCCGGCGACGCACCCGTGCCGGCGCCGGAAGTCGTGGAAGCCCTCGCACCCGACGGCTCGCTGGTGAGCGTGCCTGCCGCGAAGGAGGGCAGCGACGGCAAGCAGCTTCCTCACACCCTCCCGTACATCGTGATCGTCGTGGACGAGTTTGCCGACCTGATGATGCAGCAGGGCAAGGAGGTCGAAGCGTGCGTGGCGCGTCTTGCTCAAAAGGCGCGCGCTGCGGGAATGCACGTGGTGCTCGCCACCCAGCGACCGAGCGTCGACGTGATCACCGGCATGATCAAAGCGAACTTTCCCTCACGCATCGCCTTCCGAGTCGCGCAAAAAGTCGACAGCCGCACGATTTTGGACGAGCAGGGTGCGGAGCTCCTGCTCGGCCGCGGCGACATGTTGGTGAAAGTGAACGGTTCGACGGAGACCCGCCGCGTGCAGTGCCCGTTCATCAGCGAGGAGGAGGTCGCCGCGCTCACGGACTTCTTGCGCAAGCAGGGGACGCCGGACTACCGCGAGGAGATCCTGGCCCACGCCGACGATGAGCCGGCCGACGCCGACGAGGAGCCGATGGACGCGCGGTTCGACGAGGCGGTTCGTATCGTGGCGGAAACCCAGCGCTGCTCGACTTCGTGGCTCCAGCGGAAGATGACGATTGGGTACAACCGCGCTGCCAAGATGGTGGAACAGATGGAAAAGCAAGGGATGGTCGGGCCACCCAATGGTGCTCGAGACCGCGAGGTGCTGCTGCCCCCGCCCTCATGATGCGCCTCCAAACTGCCCCGACGGCTTCTCGCTTTGCCGCTTTTGCCACCGCCGACCTATGATCCCGAGCCCGAGCCGCTGTTCAGATGACCGCCCCCGCCACCGTGATCCCGCCGCCGCTCGACGACGACGTTGACGACGTCGTGTGGGCGCTGCAGACCGCCGCGGTTCAGTGGAGGCGGGGCGCCAAGGCGGACGCCGTGGTCTGGCTCCGACGCGCGGTCGATGCGGCGATCCAGTCCGGCAGTGCCCAGCGCGCGATGGAGCTCAACGCGATGATCGCGAGCGTCGAAGAAAAGCTCGTGGCCAGCGTGTTCGATGCCGTCCCCGACGAGACCACCACGACTACCAGCGCCCCGGACGTGGACGCTTTGCTCGCACCGCCCGCGCCCGGCTCGACGGACGTGGACTCGCTTTTGAGCTCACCAGCCCGAAAGGCGGGGGTGAGCATCGACATCGAATTCGAAGAAGTCGAAATGGTCGATCGCACGGACGTGATGCCTCCACGCCAGCCCATGGAGTCGGTGCCGCCAGACTCCACGACCGAGAGCTTGGCCAAGGTGCGATCGGGGCCACCTCCGCCGCCGTCCGGTCGCCCGAACGCAGCGCCGGATCTCGACGAACCAACGTTCGACGGTTCGTCGCCTCTGCCCAGGTTTCCGTCGACGCCCGATTCGGATCTCGATGCTCCGACTCAAACACACAGCATCTCGATCACAGGTGAAGTCGATCGACCCACGATGGCCGAGGAGCCACGCTTCACCGACCCCTCACCGCCGCCGGTGATGGAAGAACCCCCACCACCGCCGGACCCATCGGCGCCACCGCCACCGCCATCCGCGCCGCCCGCCAACGATGATGACGCGGGAGCGAGAGTCGGCGCGATCGACCTGGCAGACGTGCCGGGGCTTCAGGATCTTCCGCCGGAAGCCCAACAAGAATTTGCCGGGAAAGCTCGGCTGGAAAAGCTGGACGTGGACGAGGAAGTCGGCTCGTTCGCCGTGGCGCTCGTGCTCGAAGGCTGGGCGAGCATCATGCCAACGATTGCGGATGTAACGTGCGCGTTTGCCCAGGCCGGTGACGTCGTGTTCACCCATGGCACCCTGGAAGAGGGCGTCGCGCTGCGGGTCGTTGCGGGTGAAACCGACACCATTGTCGCGGTGTGGGACAAGGACGCGCTCGCCGACGCTACCGCCGGTTGTCCTTGGGTCGCCGACGAGCTTCGCGTGGTCGCGGATCGATTTCAGGCCCTCGCCGGGGCGGGCATGGGTCCGCTGGGAGATCGCCTCGACGATTCACTCCGACAATCGGTCACCGATCGCTGCAGGGTGAGGAGACTGTTGCCGGGAGAGCTCATCGTGGAGAAGAACCACGAGCTACCGGGAATGTTCATCGTCGGAGGTGGGACGCTCGAGATCGTGGGTGACTCGGGACAGATCGAGCAGGAGCTCGGTCCCGGGGACTTCTTGTTTCCAGCGTCGGTGATGTCCGCAGCACCGGCCCCTTCGCTGGCGCGGGCTGCCGAGTCCGGAGCGCTCGTTCTGTTCACCGAGCGCATCGTTGCGATGGAGCTCATCGTGACGGTCTCCCCGCTGCTCGAGATCCTCGCGAGTTAGTCAGGTCGGCGAGATCACAGCCGGCGAGGTGCGTAGCGGCCGCGAGCGGTCGTGCTCTTGCTGGCGCCTTCGGTGAGCTCCCAGACTAGCGCCTGATTGCCCTGGGCGCCTGCGAATCGGAGACCGAACCATCGTGCGTCGGGCGCGATGGTGGGGCGGCCGTCGGCGCGGGAGCGCGGGAAATGAATGCGGAACGCGCTGCGCCACGGGGTAGTGTACGGGAAATAGGTGCGCTCGATGGCGCCGGGCCGCTTGATGGGCTCGATGTCGCTCGGTGCGGTTTCGCTGCCTTGGTCGTCGATCAGGCGCACGATCCACGCCGGGTTATCCATCGTGAGGTCGTTCCACTTGTACTTTTGCGCGTAGAGCGCCAGATAAAACGTGTGCGAGCTCTTGGTCTCGGCGAGGGATCGCTCGAGCAGAGCACTCCGTTGGTCCACGGTCAGGCGGTAGTCGTCGGCGTAGCGAACGACGTAGGCCCAGCGAAAATCCCAGGACTCGTACGTGGCGGTGACCGTGAGCACGTTGTCGAGCTCGGTCATCACGATCAGATCCTCGGTGCGTGTCCAGCGCTCGAGCACGGTCTCGTAGTCCGTGGGCGCGTACTCCCGGGGGCCCTCGTTCAGGCGCACAGCTGGCTGCGTACAGCCCACCGCGACGAGCGCGGTCGCCAACAAGAGGCATCTCTGGATCCCGGGCGCCATTGCCGTAGCGTACCGCGCGGGGCTTCCCCCGTGTAGTTTGCTACGATCGAACGAGGGTTCCCTGCTGAAGCGCGGCGCGAACTGCCGCGTGAGTGGCCGAGTGCCCTGGGCGCTCCGCATGCAGCCTGCCAATCGGCGGGCCCCCGTGGAGGTAGAGGTCCCCGAGCATGTCGAGGAGCTTGTGCCGGGCCAGCTCGCCCCGCGAGGGAGGTTCGGTGCCTGAAAGCACGGATCCGGCTCGGTCGAACACGATGACGCTGGATGGATCGACGTGGCGTGCCCGGCCTCGCGCCTGCAAGAGCTCCGCATCGTCCAAGAACCCGAAGGTACGAGCGGGCGCGATCTCGGTGAGAAATCCCCGGATGCTCCCATCGAAGTGCGCGCGCTGCCGGCCGATGCCCGCCCGATCGAAATCGATTTCGACTTCGAGGTCCACGCTGGGTGCGGGCTCGAAGCGATACACCGATTGACCGATGGCGACCTCGCCCTTCTTCTTCACGCGCAAGGTCGGCGAGTCACGGGGAATGCCCATGCCCGCCAGCGACCACGCGAGCTCCTTGGCGCCGCCGTCGAGCAGAGGGACCTCCGGGCCGTCGAGCCAGATGGTGACGCCCGACCGAATTGCGAGGCCGCCGAGCGCGGCCATCAGATGTTCGACCAGATCGATCGCCACTTCCGATCCGGGCCGGCGCACGCTCACTCCAAAGTCCGTGCGTACGATCGAGAGCTCGTCCAATCGCGCGCGTGCGCCGTCGATCACGAACTCGAGGGGTCCCGCTGTGCGCTCCATCGCGATGCGCGAGCGCTCTCCGCTGTGGAGCCCGAGACCCTGGAACGCGACGAAATTCAATGGAGGTGGAGGTTCAGGTACCGCGAATGTCGAAGAAGGTGATGACCGCGATGAGCGACAGCAGCATGAGCAGCCCCACGGCATGCACGTGAGCTTCGACGCGCGCGTTGGGACGCCGGCGAGTGACGGCTTCATAGCCCAGGAACATCAAGCGTCCGCCATCCAAGGCGGGGAACGGGAGCAGGTTGAAGCCTCCCAGATAGGCGCTCAAGACACCGATGAAGTAGAGATAGTCGGCCGCTCCGCGCTCCGCGGCGCGGCCCGTTTCTTTGACGATGCCGACCGGTCCGGTCACTTCCGGGCGCTCCCGACCGGTGATGATGCGGCCGAGCCCCACCACCAAGGCCTCCACCACCTTGGCCGGTCGGACCACGGATTCCCACGCGGCTTCCTTGAATCCCATCAGGGGAACCATCGAGATCGGGCGCACGCCGATCTGACCGCCGCCGTCCTTGGCCTTGGGAGCGGGCACGATGTCGATCGTCTTCCTCTCACTGTCGCGCTCGATGACGACCTTGGTTTCCTTGTTGGCTCGCGGGAGGACTGCGTCCGGGATTTGCTCCCAGCGGGAGATCGCTTTGCCATCGATCTCGATCACCTTGTCGCCATTCAGCATCCCGCTCTTCGCTGCGGGCGTGTCTTCAATCACCTCGATACGGGTCGTTTCCCCACCGATCATGAAGGCAGCGAAGAACAACACCGAGGCGAAGAAGTAGTTGGCCAGCGGTCCCGCGACGATGGCGGAGATGCGGCCGATGAGTGACGCGTTCGCGTAGCTACCCTTGTCGTCGGGATCGACCTCCTCGAGGGGGTTCATGCCCGCGATCTGCACGTAAGCCAGAAACGGGATCAGCGCGACCTGGTAGACGGTGTCGCTGTTTTTGGGCTTGTGGCGCCACAGCGCTGGACCAAAACCGATGCTGAAGCGGAGCACGCGCATTCCGAACGCGCGTGCCGCCAGGTGGTGCCCGCTCTCGTGGATCACCATGAGGAGCGCAAGGCCGAGAATCCCGATGAGGTAGTACACCTACCCTCTTCTATAACCTCGGCCTCGGGCCGTCGCCAATGTCGCTGGCGGAAACCCCGATTCCTCCCTCACGGGGCTCACAAGAGGAAGGAGACGCCGACGGAAAAGCTCGGCCAGCCCGCCCGCATGGTGAGCGTCAGCGTGTCGGTGAAGTGGAAGCGCCCGCCGGCATAGAAGACGAACGGCCGGAAATGCGTATCGCGGTTGTTTCCGTCGTTGTCGAACACGGCCATGAATCCGGGCTCGCCGAACACCGACCAGTTGCGGCTGAGCCAGAAGTTCCACTGCATCACCACGGGGATCAGGATGGCGTCGGCGTCGTGGCAGTTGCGATTGTTGCCGTTCCCGTTGCAGTAGTTGCCGTAGAACAGCCAATCGAGTCCGACACCGATCCCGACGGTGTTGTTGATCTTCGGGATGAATCCGTTGTCGACGATCTCGAAGGTCCCGCGAAATCCGGGCCCGAAGCCATCATTGCTGTGGGCGCCGGGGGGATCGAGGAAGCCGAAGACGAAGTGCGGCTCGGCTTCGAAAACGTAATCCGGGTGCGCGCCCGGCCGCTTGATCGTCGAGGTATCGGCGGAAGCGACAGAACCAAACGCGAGGACGCTGAGGAGAGCCGAGAGAGAGAGGGCCCAGGTGCGGTACGCCATCGCCGAGCGAGTATAGGCAGACGCTCGGTGAAAAGAACCCCACCCGTCAAAACGCGAAGGAAAGCCCAGCGCTCATCGCTGGATACCCAACCCGGAGGGTGAGAGCGAGAGTTTCGCTGAAGTGAAATCGGCCCCCGCCGAAGATTGCAGGGCGGGCGCCGCTGGAGTTGCCCAGGTAGATCCCGCCACCGGGTTCGGCGAACACGGAGAAGCTTCGGCTGAGCCAGAAGTTCCATTGAAGGACGATCGGAACCCAGATTGCCGTCTTGTCTTTGTTGAAGGCAATCCAGTCGAGGCCAAAGCCGAGCCCCACCGTGTTGTTGATGGTCTTGCCGAATCCGTTGTCGATGATCTCGACCGTGGCCCGTATGCCAGGGCCCCAGCCGGCGCTGGCGGCGTCGCCGGGCGGATCGAATCCGTAAAAGACGTGGGGCTCGAGCTCGACGCTGTAGTCGGGGTGAAGGCCCGGGGTCTTGAAAACGCTCTCGTCCGCACGGGCGCTCTTTTCGGCAAAGGCCACCAAGGCGAGCGCCAAGATCGCGGCCTTCGCTCGGGTTCTCACGGGATCGAACCCTCTCCCGAAAAATCGGGAGTGTAAAGCCCGGGCGGCATTGCCCGGCTCGCCCCCCACTGCTAGCTTCCGCGCCCCCGACCGATTGTGACGAGCGCCACTTCGCTCGAGGACAACGAGGAGACTAGATGACTCAGCCGAACGCGCCCGGCGTCGCCGGCCAGGCCCAAAACCTTCAGCTTCAAGGCGGCGCTGCCATCGTCGCTCCTGTGAGCTCCTTCCCCGGTGGTGTTCCTTCGAACGCACTGGTGGTGCTGCCGCTGTCGAAGCCGACCGACGAGCTCACCGACGCCATGAAGAAGGGACCCGTCGCCCTCGAGATCGAGGAGATGTGGAAGCTTCTCGGCTTCAACGGTCCTGCCGTGCAGGTTCAAGATGCCGAGGGACGCCCGATTGCGATCGGTCTCGAAGATCTCCTCTCGGGTCTCGAGAAGCACTGGCAGGAGAACAAGGACGATCTCAATCGCGGTCGCCTGCTCGCTCAGGAGCTCATGAAGTACACGCGCTTCGAGCGCGCCGAGAAAGTTCTCGCGAAGGTAGTCGCCGCCGGTGGCACCGGAGAGGATTGGCTCGGTCTCGGTGTCGCCCAGCTCCAGCAGGAGAAGTGGGACAAGGCGGAGTCCACGTTGAAGGGCGCGCAGAATCTTCTGCCCGACAACCCCTACGCCTCGCTTCATCTCGCCAAGGTGATGAAGGGCAAGTCCGATCCGAAAGCGGAACGTGAAGCCATCGAGCGCGCGATCCACATCGATGCCAGCTGCGTCGATGCGTGGGCGTATCTCTATTCTCACGTTCGGGAAAAGGACAGTGAAGACGCTGCCATCCAGGCGGTCACCGATCTGGCCGAGGCGGAGACTCTCAAGCGCTCCGCGGCGCCCTACGTCGCGCTCCAGGGCTTTTACTCGGGGGACGAGAAGACCCGGGACCGCGCCATCGAATTTGCAAAGAAGGCGGTCTCGCGCAACGAAAACGACACCCTCGCCTTGATCTCGCTCTCGGCGCTCTACGGCCAGTCCGGAGAGCTCGACAAGGTCATCGACATGCTCCAGCGCCATGAAGCGAAGATGTCGAACGACGTGCGACTCGCGAACAATTACTTCGAGGCGCTGTTTCAGAGCCGACAGATCGAAAAGGTCACGAAGCTACTGAACGCCCTCGCCGGCTCGCAGAACAAAGAGGTCAAGCAGTTCGCGATCGAGCGCTCCCGAGCCGTCGCGCAGTTCCTGCAGCAGCAACAGCAGCAGCTCGCCGGCGCCAAACGCTGACTCCTCCCTCGATTGGGGCAACGAGGAAAAAACTCCCTGTAAAATCCCCAAACCCCATCCCGTGGGGAAGCAAGGGGCGAGGTTGTTGGCCGTGAGGCGACGGGTTTTCCACAATGCGGACGTGGAACCGGCGGAGCTCATAGCGGGCAAGTATCGTCTGCGCTCGCGACTCGGCGAGGGAGGCATGGCCGAGGTCTGGGCGGCCAGCAACGTGCTCACGGGGCGCGAATTCGCGATCAAGCTGATCTTGCCGCGTCTCACCGACAATGCCGAAGCCGTGGAGCGCTTCTTTCTCGAGGCCAAAGCGGCGGGACGCTTGCGTCACCCGAGCATCGTCAACGTCTTCGATGTCGGGCGAACCAAGCAGGGCAGGCCGTTTCTCGTGATGGAGCGGCTGCGTGGCGAGAGCCTCGAGGAGCGTCTCCGGCGCGAGAGAAAGTTGACGCCACTCGCTACTGCAGTGCTCGTCTCCCAGCTCGCACGAGCCCTCGATCTCGCCCACCGTGCCGGTGTGGTGCATCGGGATCTCTCCACCGCGAACGTGTTTCTGACTCCCGGTACCGACGGCGGCGAGATCCCGAAAATCCTCGACTTCGGGGTGAGCAAGATCACGAGCTCGGGGATGGGAAACCGAGTGCGCACGGGCGACGGCGCCGTGCTCGGCTCTCCCGCGTACATGAGTCCGGAGCAAGCGCGGGGCGCCGAAACCGTCGACGGCCGCACTGACGTTTGGGCGTTGGGTGTGCTGGCGTACGAGTGCGTGAGTGGGCGGCCGCCATTTGCCGCCGCCAATTACAACGCCCTGATGTTGCGGATCGTGACCTCGGCCCACTGCCGCATCGACGAGCTGGTTTTAGACATCGATCCCGGGCTCGCCCGGGTCATCGAAAGCTGCCTGGTCAAAGATCGCGACTTTCGCACTGCCAGCGCCGTCGCCTTGGCCGAGGAGCTCGAGGTCGTGGCGCGTCGGCTCTCGAGTGGGAGGCGCGTTCCTGGACTCGCGCGCCGCGCGACGGATCGGTTGCCCGTGTCGGCGAGCTCCGGCGGGAGGTTGTGGCAGTTTCTCGGACGCCGCCCTGTCGCGGGCTTCAGCGTCGGGGGCGCCGTGGGCGGGACGGCGATTGGAATGTGCATCGGTGTCGCCCTGGTTGGCGCCCATCGAGGTGCACCCAGCGTGGAGCCGGTTGCGACCCACACTCAGCGGCCCGTTCGGATCGAGCCCAGCCCGACGACGCTCGCCCGAGCGGTCCAGCCGGAAGCCGATCTCGTCCGCGCTACCGCCCACGGACTCGGGATCGCCGTGCCCCAGCGGCGAAAGCGGGCAGCCAAGAAGCCCGTCACGCGACAAGAGTCCGAAATCGTAGCGAAGACCGAGTCACCCCCGAGGGACAACCCGTACTGATCCACCGCCGCCGGTGGCTCGTATCTTGGTTCGAGGGGCGCAATTGACACCCAACGGAGATCGGAGAAATGCTCAGGCCATGCGAAACGTTCACTTCATCTGGGTAGCGGGAATTTCGGGCGTTCTGGCGTTGGGCGCAGGTGCCGGTTGTGGCAGCGACGACAGCAGCGGGGGCAGCGGCGGATCCGCTACGGGCGCGACCGGAGGCACTGGTGCGACCGGAGGCACCGGCGCGACCGGAGGCACCGCAGGTTCGGGCACCGGCGCGACCGGCGGATCGGCTGGCGGCGCCAACTTGAGCTGTGACGGCTACTGCAATTCGATCCAAACCAATTGCAAGGACGCGAACGCTCAGTACACGACGCAGGACACCTGCATGGCCGTGTGCGCGGCGTTCCCCGTCGGGACCTCCGCCGACACTTCCGGCAACACCCTTGGATGTCGCTTGTACCACGCCGGTGCCGCGAGCGCCGATCCGGGCCTCCATTGCTCCCACGCGGGTCCAGCCGGTGTCGGAACCTGCGGTTCGAACTGCGAGGGCTACTGCAACCTGATGCTCAAGTACTGCACCAGCGAGTACCAGGACATGTCGGATTGCACGACGAAATGTGCGGCGTTCACGGGCGCTGACGGCGCGAAGTTCGATGTGTCCACCACCAACGGGGATTCGCTTCAGTGCCGCATCTATCACGCGAGCGCTGCTGCGGTGGACGCTGCGACACACTGTCCCCACGCGGGCCAGAATCCGACCGACTTCTGCGTACCCTGAACGATGAGAGACTCGTAGCGAGCCGAACGGCATGGGTCGTTCGGCTCGCCGTTTTCCATCAGGTTTGTGGAGCGAAAGCCGGTTCTCAGTGTTACGCTGCGCGTCCGTGTCGAGTGTGTTGCAAAGAGCATGTCTATGGGCGTCCATCGCGGGCGTCGCACTCGCTGCGTGTTCCGAGCACGATCCCGAGATCGGTCACGTGGGTGGAACCGGCGCCGTTGGCGGAACGGGTAGTGGTGGCAGTGCGGGCGCAGCGTGCGTCGTCGACACGTCGTTTGCGAACCCCGCATACCCCTGCGAGATCCTCGCGATCGTGCAGCCCAAATGCCAGCGCTGTCACCAGGACCCGCAGCTCAACGGAGCCCCGTTTTCCCTGCTCACGTTTCCGGACACCCAGAAGCTCTACGTGAACAAGGTGATCTACCAGCGCATGCACAACGCCGTGGACACCGACTTCATGCCGTTTTGTGCGCAGAGCTGCGCCAACAACTACGATCCGCCGGTTCAGAAGCTGACCCCCGAAGAAAAGCAGACCCTGCTCGACTGGCTCGTGTGCCCCCAGCCCGTGGACGGCGATACGGTCACCTGCCCCTGACAATGCTCTGAGGGTGGTTAAGTTTTCTCGGTCATGCACCCCGTCACCGAAATCCACCTGGACGCCGAAGCGCTCCAAGTTGCCATCGACCACCGGCTGCGGGCCCGAGCTGCGCGAGCGGATTTGGCCGTCGAGATCGACGATGAAACGCTGCGTCGCTGGGCTGCCGAAGAGCTGGAAAGCCTGGTCCAGGTGCTGGCCAAAGCCCACTTCGTGGCTCACGGTCAGGGCATCAACTGAGGGTCAGGAAACGTCCGCCCAAACAGTTGACATCTGAACAGCCGCACAGTATTCGTACGGTGCTTCGCACGGCCCTTCTCGAGTGAGGGGCTCTGCGGGTTCCCGGGACGATATTGGCATCCAATCATCGCCAGGGGTGGAGTCTCGGCAGAGCTACGGAGGCAGCGATGATGGACGACAAGCAAAAGCAGAAGGCGCTCGAAGTCACCCTGGCGAGCGTCGAAAAGGAGTTCGGCAAGGGCGCGATCATGCGTCTGAAGGACGGGGAGTCGATCCACGGGGACGTGGCCGTCATTCCGACCGGCTCCCTCGGGCTGGATGTCGCTCTCGGAATTGGAGGCTATCCCCGAGGTCGCATCATCGAGGTCTATGGCCCGGAGTCGAGCGGCAAGACCACCCTCACCCTCCACGCCATCGCCAACGTGCAGCGCCAGGGAGGGGTCGCGGCATTCATCGATGCCGAGCACGCCCTCGACATCACCTACGCCAAGAAGCTCGGAGTGAAGACCGACGAGCTACTGGTGAGCCAACCGGACTACGGAGAGCAAGCACTCGAAATCGCCGAGATGCTCGTTCGCTCGGGTGCGGTCGATCTGGTGGTCGTGGATTCGGTGGCCGCGCTGGTTCCCAAAGCGGAGATCGAAGGCGACATGGGGGATTCCCACGTCGGCCTGCAGGCAAGGCTGATGAGTCAGGCGCTTCGCAAGCTCACTGGGTCGGTGTCCCGCTCGCAGTGCTTGATCTTCTTCACCAACCAGATCCGCATGAAGATTGGCGTGATGTTCGGCAGCCCGGAGACGACGACGGGTGGCAACGCGCTCAAGTTCTATGCATCGCTGCGCCTCGACGTACGCCGCATCGGCGCCATCAAAGAGCAGGTCGTGGCGGGCAAGGATCTCACCGTGGTCGGCAACCGCACGCGAGTGAAGGTCGTGAAGAACAAGCTCGCGCCTCCGTTTCGCGAGTGCGAGTTCGACATCTTGTACGGCCAAGGCGTGTCGCGCTCCGGCGAGGTGCTCGATCTCGCGACCGACGCCAACATCGTGCAAAAGAGTGGGTCTTGGTACTCACTGGATGGCGAGCGCATCGGTCAGGGCCGAGATGCTTCGCGCACGTACCTGGAGGAGCATCCGGATCTCCTGGCGAAGCTCGAGGCGAAGGTCTTGGAAGCGAGCCACATCGTGCGACGCGCACCGATCAACGGGACGCACACACCTGCGCCGGTCGAGGAAGCAAAGCCCGCCAAAGCGGCTCCCGCCAACGGTGCCAGCAACGCCAAGCGTGCTCCTGCTCAGCGTCCCAGCTAAATCCCGCGTTTTTCGCAACTCACGGCAATTCCACAGGAAATCACGGCATCCATACTGTGGATATCCTGTGATTAAGTTGTAGCTAACCTCGGGCTCACCTGGGGCAACGGACGTGCGGATCTTGGCCGAATTCGGTCGCGACCGACCCGGAAAACGAGGCCCGACGGGCACTTAAGGACGCTCGCTCTTTGCGTTCGATGAGTCAGGCTAACCACTGAAAATTGCAGGGAAAATATCGATTCCTTGACGGGTGGGATCCGGCCCCTTACCTCAATGGAGTCAGTCCGTGAAACATGCGTTGAGCTTCCCCTGGATCGCTGCTCCGGCCCGTCTCAGAAAGGCCAGTCGGACGCTCTCTCACGCCCCGCGCATGGCACCTTCGGCAGTGCGGATCCCCGACTCCCGCATGGCGACACTTCCGCTGCGATTTTCGGGAGTTGGACCGCAGATCTTCGTTCACGAAGGCGCTCGACAGGCCCTGGAACGACGCCTTCATGCAGCGCACCGAGGCGTGGTGCAGCTGTCGGTGACCGACAACCGCCGGCGCATGGTGACCCAGACCCTCGTTGGCAACGTGCTCAAGGTCCGCGTGCACATGATGTTCCTCGATGCACCGGAGCGTGTCGTCGCGGCCCTCGTCCGGTACGTGGTCCGGGGCGACCGGCGCGCCTCCACGGTGGTCGGCAACTTCATCGAGAAGAACAGCCACCGGATCCGGGCGGTCAAGCCGACTCGGGGGCCCCTCAAAACTCGAGGCAAAGTCCACGAGCTCTACGAGATCCTCACCGAAGTGACGTCGCGGTACTTCAACACCGCCTCGACGGACGTTCTCATCACGTGGGGGCGCAAGACGAGGGCTTCGAAGAAGAAGGCGCGAAAGACCATCAAGCTCGGAACCTACAGCGCGACCGAGCGGCTGATCCGCGTCCATCCGGTGCTCGATCAGAAGTGGGTGCCCCGCTACTTCGTGTCGTACATCGTGTACCACGAGCTCCTGCATCACCTCGTCCCGGCCGTGAACGACGACGGCCGCGCCCTGTTTCATCCGCGAGAGTTCCTGGAGCGGGAGCGCGAGTTCCGACACTACGAGCGAGCGATCGCCTGGGAGCGGAAGAACATCCATCGCTTGCTCCGCTCGCGCTGAGCTTCCTGCTGCTCATTTCAGGGGCGGTGCGTACTGCGTTTGCGTGTTGCGCAATGTGTATTGAGACGTGGGATCTGGCTGCCCACGACGCCAGGGCTTCGGTGTTGGGTGTTGCGTATTGAGACGTGGGATTTTAGCCGCCAAGACGCCAAGAGCGCCAAGAGCGCCAAAGGATTTTTCAAAGGGGGGCGGAGCGCCGTCGTTGCGATTGAGACTGCGAGCTCTTTGGGTGTCGAGAAAAAACCAAGAAGCTCCGTTGGCGTCCTTGGCGTCCGCCCGTAAAGGACGTGTGCGAAGGAAGGCGTTACGGGCCGCGTGGACGACGTCGTGCGAAGGACGGCGCCACGGGGGGACGCGGGAAGCTCTCGAGCCGAGTGGGCGGCAGTTGCCGGGCGAGCAGCGCGCCCAAGCTGGCAAGCGCAGACACTTGCGGCGGTGAGGAAGAGCCCGCAGTGATTCGAAAAAATATTGGAGAGAAGCGCTCAGATTTCGAGGCAGAGACCGAGCATGAAGGTGTTGGTTCCGACCTGCATCTGGTTGCCGGAGGTCCCGAGCTGGGACAGGTACCACTCGACGAAGAAGTAGCTGTTGTTGACGCCGGTGGCGTTGTCGAGCTCGACGGCGGCGGTGGGATCGAGGGCGTCGAGAAGCAGCATGCCGCCGAGAGCGAACTGAGGGCCGTAGGAAGCTCCGCGGCCCAGGGTTCCGTCGTCGCCGTGAGCGGTTCCGTCGCCGTCTCCTGCCCACCACAAGGCGTAGCCGAAGCCCGCCTTGGCGTAGCCGGCGAGGGGCACGGGAGTTTCCTGTGCCAGGACGTCCACGCGCAAAACGCCCACCAGGTACATGGGCATGATCGAGAGCGTGGTGCGTTGGTCGGAGCGCTGGCCGGTCCCGTTGGAGAGCAGCGCGTCGGCTCCGAAGTGGGTGTAGCCCCAGCCGACGCCGGGGCCGAAGGATCCGAAATGGGGAATGCGGAGCGCTTGCCAATCGACCTCGATGCCGATGAGCCAGCGATTGCCTCCACCGAAGGTGTCCTTGAACGGGGTGCCGGCGACTTCGTTGTCGACCTGGGGTCGATAGGGTCCGAAGCGGAGCTCGAACGCTGCTTCACGTCCGGACTCGTGCTGTTTACGCTGCTCGAGGCCGCCGTAGGCGCCGAACTCGTCGGTGCCTTGGGCGCGCGCGCTCGAAGCGAAGGTGAGACCCGCCGCGAGAACCGCACCGCCGGTGAGGCCCCGAAGAAGACGATTGCGAAGACTCATCCGCGACGCCTCCGCCGAACCATCAGGGCGCCGAGGGCGCCAGCGAGCAGGGCGAGCACTCCGGGAGCTGGATTCGCGCCGATGGCGCAGAAGCCTCCGCCGCCCTTGCCGCCCGCCCGGCGGTAGAGCTCGAAGAAGTCGTCCACGGGTTGAGGAGAGCCACAGACGACGGTGGAGAGGACTCCGGAGTTGCCGACCGTGTCGACGGCGGACACTGCGAGGGCGTAGGTCTGGAAGTTGGTGAGATCGTCGGCCTGGACCTGGGTCGCGAACTTGCCGGTCGTGGCCCCACATCGATAGGTCTCGTCGGGGATCGCGCCTGCGACGAGGGCCGTCGACGGGCAATTGGCGTTGCCTCCGCCGCTCGTGCCGGCGTCCGACCTTCCGGCGGCGCCCGCCATGCCTGCTGAGCCCGCCGAGCCCGCGGCTCCGCCCGCTCCAGCTCCCGCGCCGCCGTCCGCGCCTGCGGCGCCCGATGCGCCGGATGCGCCCGCAACGCCAGGTGCTCCAGCGGCGAGTGGGGTGTTGGCAGGAGCCTGACCGTTTTTCGGATCGCAGTAGACCCGGTATCCGAGCAGGTCACCGGCGAGGGACGCCGAGCCCCATTTCACGAACAGACGATCTTCTCCGATGCCCGAAGACAGTCCGGTCGGCGGACTGGGTCCGACGAGGTCGAACTTCGTCGAGTAGTTCGCGCCGGTGCCCGAGGCGTTGCCACCCCCATCCACGAGCATGAAGTAGAGCGTGATGGCGGTTCCTTCGGTCGGTCCCGTTGCCTGGTCACAGTCGTCGCGGGTTCCAGTACCAGGGCCGCCGGCGTCTGCCTCCTTGTGCTGTCCGACGATGTCGCGCGCATTGATGATGAGCTGCACCGGGCTCGTTTGCGGGCTAATCGATTTCACGAGCCAGCACGTGGCGCTGCCTCCGTGTCGCGCCTCGTTGGGCGTACAATCCGTCCCGGCGCCAACCCAGACTTCGAGCTGGAAGCCAACCGCCCCGACGAGCGTGGCCTCGAAGATCAGCGAATCCGGGTTGTCGTTCACGCCGACGCAGTCCGCGTGGTTGATCCAGGTTGGCTGCTGATCGGGTGGGCGGAAGCCATAGGTGCGCTGGACGTTCGTTGCGACAGTCACGCTCTGCGCGCTGGCGCTCAGTGCAAAGAGCGACACCAAAAGCCCGCTGAGGAGCGCTAGGAGCGGTCGAAACGCGGAGATCGGTGGCATTCGCGAGGCCCTTATCAGCACACAGCGTGCCACGCTGTAAACCCGGGAGCGAAGGCTTGTCGCGGAAGCCGGGGGATTCCTCGGAGCGACAGGCTGTCCGGAGGCGCCGTTCTGCTGCCATTCTGGCAGTCTGCACCACCCTGGCGAGGTCGCGCTAAGGTGGCCGCCATGCCCGCGCCGGGTGAGCTCCTCTTTGGACGGTATGGCGTCCTCGAGGTCAGAGACTCAGGTTTGGTCCGCGCCAAGGACCCGAGCGGCGTCGAGGTCTGGGTGTTCCTCGCCCCAGCACCCCCGGGCACCGCTGTCACTCCCGCCAATGTTCTGTCGGACTCGGATCGGTATCGAATCGGCGCGGAGTCGATCCACCGATCCGTTGGATCCGGTTTGGAAAACGATCAGCTGTTCGTAGTCTACGAAGCGTTTGCCGAGCCGACGCTCGCAGATTGGATCGTGGAAGGACCCACCCGCGCGGACCGAGTGGCGCGCGTGATCGAAGCGCTCGGCCGTGCCGTCGCGCCGCTTCACGATCAAGGGATCGCTCACGGGCACCTCCGGCCGGAAACGATCTCGGTGGCCGCGGACGGCCGAGCTCACTTGATCGGATTCGGCTTTGCCGCGGTGGTCGAGCGGGTGGCGGGAGCGCGAGCTGCGGCCGAAGCGCTTCCGGTCGCGTACCGGGCGCCGGAGCTCCGGGGCGCAGCGCCCGGAGCGGCGACCCAAGAGAGCGATCTGTATGCGCTGGGCGTCATTGCGGCGGAGCTCTTGGTCGGGCGCCGCGCCGGTGAGCTCGAACGAGCGACCCCCCGCGCGCTCGGTGCCGAGGTTTCCGACGAAGTGGAGACGCGACTGGCGCGGTGGGTCGCGCGCTCGGTGATGGAGCGACCCCAGGACCTGGCGCGTGCTGCAGAGGAGCTCGCCGAAGCGCTGGTGGAACAGAGCGCTCTGCCCAGAGCGCCGGTCGTCGCTCCACCGCCTGAGGATGTCGCTCCAGCGCCTGGGGATGTCGCGGTGCCTCCCACTCCGGAGTCTCCACCCGATCCTTCACCGGTCGCCGAGCCGCCCGGCACTGCCCCGGAGCCTCCCGCGGCCCAGCCACCGCCGGTTCCTCCGGGTTTGTCCAAGTCCAAGGAGCCTTCGAGCATCTGGCCCATCCTCGGAGTGGTCGGCGGTGTTCTGCTCATGCTCGCGGGCGTCGCGGGGGTGTTCGCCTACGCCATGCTCCGCTCCACGCCACCGTCCGCGCCCACCGCAGTGGCGACTGCGGTGGCGACCGCTCCGACTCCGGTCCCGTCTTTCCCGGTGGTTCCCGATGCGGGTATCGAGGATGAGGACGCGGGGCCGAGCGCTCTCGAAGACGGCGGCGCTCTCGCATTCGATTCCCCGGAGGATGGCGGAGCTCTGACGCCGCGCTTCCTCGCCGCCGATGACGGAAGCGGCCCGATGCCCGTCACGAGCGACTTGCCGGCGTGGGGTGACAAGGCAGCCCTCGTCACCATCGTGTGGTTCGGCGACCTGGAGTGCCCGCACACGAGGAACTCGTATCGCGTGGTCGAAGCGGTCCAGCGCGCGTTTGGTGACGAGGTGCGGGTCGTGTGGCGTCACCGGCCGCTGTCCACGCATCCGAACGCACGCAATGCCGCCCGGGTCGCCGCGGGGATCCGTCGCGAGCTCGGCGACGTGGCGTTCTGGCGTTTCATCGCCGCGGTCTCCGGCGATGCGCGGGACGCAGATCGCGCTCGGCTGGAGCAATGGGTCGAACGCGCGGGCGCGGAGCCCATTCGAGTGGCGGCGTGGATCGCCAGTCGCGATACCGAGAGCGAAGTCAGCCGCGATCTCGAGCTGGCCGGTACCTACGACGTCCGCGCTACGCCGATGTTTTTCGTCAACGGTGTGCGCGTCGAGGGATATCAATCGTTCGACGATTTCAAGGCGATCGTGCAAAAGGAGCTGGCCGCGTCCCGGGCCTTGGCGGCCGCGGGCACGGCGGGCAAGGGGATCTACGCCGCGCGCGTGCGCAAGAACATGATCGGCCTCGGGGCAAACGTCGCGGTTCGAGCGTGTCCAGCGCTGGGAACGAGTCCCGTGCGGGGCTCGACGGACGCACTGGTGACCATCGTGGAGTTTTCGGATTTCGAGTGCCCGTTTTGCAAATCAGCTCAACCCACGCTCGATACGCTCCTGGCTCGTTTCGGAGGCGACGTGCGCATCGTGTGGAAGAACTATCCGCTACCGAGTCACCCCCACGCTGCGTTCGCCGCGGAGATCGCTCTGGCCGCCAAAGCCCAGGGCGGTGATGCGAAGTTCTGGAAGGTTCACGACCTCCTGTTCGCCGAGCAGAAGAGCTTCGACGAATCCACCCTCGAATCGATCGGGACGCGTGCCGGGCTCGACGGACCGAAGCTCTTTGCCGAAGCACGCGCCCACGCCCATCGCGCCACGATCCAGGAGGACGTGGACACGGGGCGCAAGCTGGGCGTCCACGGAACGCCGAGCTTTTTCGTGAATGGTCGTGGCATCGCGGGAGCGGTGGGACTTCCGAAGTTCCAAGTCATCGTTCAAGAGGAGCTCGACACGGCACGGCACCTGGTCAAGAGCGGCACAGCGCGAAGTCGCGTGTACGACGCGGTTTGCGGCGTTCATTGACACGCCCTCGGCGCGTCGTGTTACCCCTTTCTCAGGGTGGATTCGAACGAGCCTTCTCCGAACTCGGCGCCAAGTCCGGGCCGGTCGTTGCGGCCGATCGATGCCGTGATTCTGGGGGAAGAGGTCGCGCGAGCGCGGGTGTTCTTCCGTGTCGTTGCGATGGTGACGGTAGTGCTCGAAGCCTGCATGCCGTTCTTGCCCGGGCACTGGCTTCGCGATGCGGCGGCGGGTTTGACGGCCATCGTCATCGTGGTCGCGCTCGGTACGCTGGTCGTTCTCCGCGAGGACCATCGCTACACGCCTCGGCTGATTGCGACCACGGGTGCGGTGCTTTCGGTGTTTGCGATCGCGATCATCTACTACCTGGGACTGTTCTCGGCGGCCGCGGCGGTGTTGACGGTGCTGGTGTACTTCTACGGGCTTTCGACCAGCCGTGCGGGTGCGGTGGTCGTCTACGCGCTCGTGGCGGTGGTCTATCTGGTCCTGAGCGCGGGCATCGCTCTGGGTGCGGTCCCCGATTACGGATTGGTTTCGATCGCGGCGGCGGAGCAAGCGTCGCGCTTGTACCGAGTGGCGATGATGCAGGTGGTCCTGGGCGTGACCTTCTATCTGGCCCGAAGCAGCCGGCGCGCTACCGATCACGCCATCGAGCGGGCGCAGCTCACTCGCCGAAAGCTCAAGGAGCGAGACGCGCTCTTGGCCGAGGCCCGTGGGGAGCTCGACTGGGCTCTGCGCACCGGGGAGGGCCACATGACCGGGCAAACTGCGGGCGAGTATCAGCTCGGTGACATTCTCGGACGGGGCGCGATGGGAGAAGTGTACGAAGCGACGCACGTGTCGAGTGGACGCCGCGTCGCGCTGAAGCTGCTGCACGCGAACATGGTCGACAGCGCCGAGTACGTGCAGCGCTTCTTGCGAGAAGCCCAAGCCGCGGCGGCCGTTCCGAACGAGCACGTGGCGGAGGTCTACGAAGTCGGCTTCATGCCCTACGGGGGTCCATTCATCGCCATGGAGCTTCTCGAGGGACACGATCTCGCGTGGCATCTTCGAAAGAACGCGTATCTGGATCTGGAAACGGTCGCGGTGATGGTGGAGCACGCAGCCCGAGCCCTCGCTGCCGTGCGCGACGCGGGCGTCGTCCACCGCGATCTCAAGCCAGCCAATCTGTTTCTCGTCGACGCGCTGCCGCAGAAGTGGAAGGTGCTCGACTTCGGGCTCTCCAAGATCCAAGGCGGAGTGGCATTGACCCGCGATGTTGCGGTCGGGACTCCCCAGTACATGCCACCCGAGCAAGCCCAGGGCCTGGTCGTGGATCATCGGGCGGATCTGTATGCGCTGGCGGCAATCGCCTATCGCGCCATCACCGGGCAACCTCCGTTCGTGGGCGAGGAAATCGGTCCCCTCCTGCTCGATGTGATTTACAGCCAACCCCAACAGCCGGGCCTGTACCGGCGCTTGCCGGTGGAAGTGGAGCTCGTCCTGGCGATCGCGCTCTCCAAGAAGCCCGAGGACCGATTCGGGGCGGTCGAAGAGCTCGCGGCAGCGTTTCGCTTGGCGGTGACCGGGGACCTCGACGAGGCCACTCGCGCCAAGGGCTGGCAGGTCGTCAAGCGCCGTCCGTGGGGCACGACGGCAAGGCGGGGGCGCGCGGCGTGAAGGGTTAGAAGCGGACCTTGACGTACGCAGCTCGGCGCAAGCCGTCGAGCCAGGCGCGGCGAGCCTTGGCCATCTTTTCGAGATACACGCGCTCCCCCAGATCGCTTTTTGCTTCATCGAACGAGGGGAGATCGCTCTCGTCGCGTCCGATCATTCGTAGGACGAACAGGGAATCACCGACGCGAATGGAGCTCGACACCTGTCCCGGCTCGAGAGCGGCCAGGGCTTGATCGAGGGTGGGGGAAAGTTGACCGGGCCGCAGCTTGCCGAGGTCGCCTCCACGGTCCCGGGAACGCGTGTCGTCGGAATGTTGCCTCGCCAGATCAGCGAAGCTCTCTCCCTTTCGGGCGCGATTGGCGACGGCGTCGGCGAGCTCACGCTCGCGCTTGAGGGCCGCGCGATCCCCCGCCGGCACATCGAAGCGGATCCAAGCCGCGTGAAACCCGAGCTTCTTGCGCTCTTCCATCACGATCTTGCGATAGGCCGTCCGCATGTCCTCTTCCGTGACCCGGATGCGACCCTGCACGCGCAGATTCAGAAGCTTCGCTTCCAACACCTGGCGTCGGATTTCCTGGCGATACGAGCGTCGATCGAGACCCGAGCGCAGCGCTTCCCCAACGAGCTTCTCGACGCTGATGCCGTTTTGCGCCGCAATGCGCGCGATGGCCTCGTCCACCTCGCGGGCGTCGACCACGATCTTCGATCGATTGGCGGCTCGTTGCTCCAGCTCCTCGTCGACCATTCGATCGAGCACGTTGCGATACGTCTGGGAGATCGCCGCGGAGCGCTGGGCGCCACCGGGAACTTCCTCCTCGATGCGTACCAAGAAGGGTCGCGAGCGATCCCGTACGTCGCTCAGCAAGATGGCCTTCTCGCCGACGACGGCCACGACTCGTTCCACCACCGTGGCGGATGCCGATCCGGCGAAGGTGAGGAGGCCGAGAGCCGTGAGGAGGATTCGAGAGCGCATGGACGTCGAGCGGTCTAGCACGGAATCAGCGACGCATGTGCTCGCGATCGGCCGTAGTTACGTAGAAATTGCGGGGCCAATGGCGGTGGTAGCTGGACACGACGATGGGGGTCCCGTCGTTGGGATCGACGTTGTCGCGGATGACGCCCACGATCCGCAAAAGTGACCCGGGGCCGACGCTGTTCTTGCCGATGTCGTCGTCGTTCTCGAGCTTGACCAGGGCATGGATCACGGCGTGCTCGCGATCGCTCACAGTGACGCGACACGTATCTTCGTCCGCGGCGTCGCACAGATTTCTGGGCTCCAGAGTGCGCACGCTCAGCGTGAGATCACTCTGGCCGCCGGGGCCGGGATTACGAACCTTCACCACGCCGAACACGCTGACGGGCTTTCCATGCCAGGCGTCGGGCTGTCGCTGGGCCATGACGGGGTCGTATTCCTTGACGCCCTTCGTCGCGTCTTCCTCTGCACTGAGAGGCGAGTACACGCGACTGAATCCGTACTGGCCCGGGGAGTGGCAACCCCAGGCGAGCAGCGCGAGCAAGAAGACCTTCCGCATGGCGGCCCTTTATCATGTCAAATCAAGGGGTGCGATCTTCAATCCGAGCACGCCGAGAAATGGGGTCAAGTCGCGCGGTCTTCTTTTCGCCGCTTCGTCGGTGCGAGGCGGTTGAGAGTCCGAAGGCCGAGCTCGAAACAGAAGAGCGCGAGCAAGATCCAGGCGAGCTCACTCGACGCATCGATGCGAGTCGCGACGCCTCCGCCCACGACGCCTTTGGCCTTTTCGTCGGGCTCCCGGGGCAGGTCGGTGATCTCCTTCTCGTCGAGGGTCACGACGCGAAGCTCGGCCTGGCTCGGTGTCTTGATGCGATATCGACCGGCGATGACCGGCACGAAGGACTTGGCTTCGCCGCTCTCCGACGTAGGCAGCTGATGCGAACCACCGGGACCGTCGATTTCGACGGAGTCCTGGCCGACGAAGCTCCAGGCGATCCCGGCGGGCGTGCGACGCGGTCCCGTTCGACGCAGGGCTTCATCGAGCGTGTGCTCGAGCAGCGCCAGAAATCCCGGGCGTAGCGCCACGTCGCTCTGATTGGGCGACACGGGCAAACCGAAGGTGAGGACCAGGCCCCGACCGCGTGGGGTCTCGAGCATCCACGGCTCTCCGTCGCTCCAGCGCGCCGTCACCTCGGCGCCCGAGGGGATCGCCCCTTCGAGTCGTGCGCGTCCGTGAGGTGCGAGAGCCTGGAGGCTCGAGCCCGCCGAGCCGAGCCAGCCAACGCTCGACGCATCGATCCCCGTTGCACGCGTGGTCTCCCAGTGCACGATGGCGCTCGCGAAGGGCTCGAGGGTCGTGCCAAGCTCGCCCGCTTCGACGCCCGGACCGAGCCAGCCCGCCGCCACTCCGCCGTGCTCGATCCACGCAGACAGTGTGGTGCGCGCTTCGGGTCCAAGCCCGGTGGGATCGTCGATCACGAGGGCGGCGAGGGGCGCGAGCTCTTTTTCGTCGTCCGGAACGATGCTGAGGGGTTTTCTGGTGATCTCGAGACCAAGGGAATCGAGGGCCTGCTCCAGGATCGGGGGCCCGCCGGTTTCCGCGCTGGAGGTGGCCTGGTCGGTGAGCACGCCGACGATCAAGCTCGCACTCTGGGGCGCAACGGGAGCGGTGTCGTCGGAGGGGATGGCATCTTTTCCGGTGAGCCGCGCGTCCAGGCCGATGGTGAGGGCATCCACTTCGAGGTTGATGGCTTGGGTGCCGGCGCGGGCCTCGAGCTTTTCGCTCTTCAAGACCTCGCCTTGCTTGGCGTTCGGGGGATTCGTGCCAGCGTCGGCTCCCTCGATCTTGCCGACCACGAGCTCGACCGATCGATCGACTGCCGCCGGTGCCGCCGAGCACGCGACGTTGATGGCCACCCGGCGGCCGCGGCTCTCGGCGCCCACGATGGCGCAATTGCTCACCGGTGTCCGCAACTCGGCGAGGGGGGCCCACGCTACGGGCTCGCCGTCAGGCGGCGATGGAGCTGCCAGATCGCTCAGCAATGCCACGCGATGATCGACCTGAGGGAGTTGCTTGATTGCCGACCGTGCGAGCTGCACGGCCGTGTCGAGGTCAGTCGCGCGATCGCTCGGAGCGAGCTCGTCGAGGGTCTTCTTGGCAACCGAGAGATCGGTCGTCGCCGCCAGCACCAGGCGCGCGGGTCGACCTGCACACACGATGGCGACCGAATCTCCTTCGCGGGTTGCGTCGAGAAGCTCACGTCCCCCCTTGAGCGCAGCCGCGAAGCGCGTCCTGCCGCTCGGGAGCTCGGCGCGCATGCTCTCGGAGTCGTCGACCACGATGGCGAGCGCTACCGAAGCGCCGGAGTTTCGGGCCAAAGACAGGCGCTCGCAGCGAATGAGAGGCGTGGCTCCGAGGGCTGCCAAGCCGAGGATCATGAGGCTGCGGACGCCAAGCAGGGCGCGGTCCTCGAGCCGGCTTCGTTGGCGCGCCACTGGGTCCCGCGGAGGCACGAGGCGTGCGGGAGGGAACTCCCGTTCCTCCGCTCGCGAGCGACGCAGGAGGTGCGCCACGACCGGCGCGACCACCAGCACCGCCACCACCAATGCGGCGGCGACGAGAAAGCTCATGCGCCTACCCCGCGCGCTCCTGAAACGACTTCACGCACGACGCTGACCGCGTCATCCGTGGTGACGGCACGTACCAAGCGCCCGCCCACTCGCGCGAGCCGGAGCTCCCAGCTTTGAGCGACGGCTTCGAGGGCGTCGAGGTAGCCTTCGCGTGCCGAGCTCGCATCGGTCTCCACCACGATGTTGCCCTCGCTCGAGCGGAGCAACACGGGCCCTTCGAACCCAAAGCTCGCCTCGACGGGATCGAGCACGCGGACTGCGACCAGGGTTCGCCCCAGGCTCGACAGCGCGGCGAAGCGCGAGAGGGTTTCTTCCGGGAGATCGATCAAATCCGAAATCAGAACGATGACCGAGCCGCGTCGAGCGTGGCGCGCTACCGAGGCGAATGCGCGGTCGATGTCGGCAGTGTCGAAGCTCGCGTCGCCACCTGGCTCCACCAGCTCGAGCGCCGTGACGATGCGCTCGAAGGCTTCGCGTCCGCCGAGGGCGGGCAGCGGATGGCGGTCTTCTCCAGCGATCCAGTCGAGGGCCACGGGATCTCCGCTGGCGATCGAGATGCGGGCGAGAGCGGCCGCGACCACGGCCGCGTACGCCAGCTTCGCGCCGGGTGCCCGATCGCTCCGGTAGGCCATGCTGGCGCTGGCATCGACGACCAGGCGCAGCGAGCGGTCGGTTTCGGTCTCGAACTCGCGGATGAGTAGCCGACCGTGGCGCATCAACGCGTGTCGATCGAGCCAGCGCAAGTCGTCGCCGGGGACGTAGGGCCGGTGTCCGCCAAACTCGATGCCAGTTCCTCGGCGCGGGCTCCGATGAGAGCCGGCATACACGCCATCGGCAACGTGACGAGCCCGCAAACGGAGCGGAGCGAGCTTACCCCAATCGAGGAGCCGCTTGATGGCCCGCTTCCTGCCGGGTTCGGCGCTCACACGTTACCTTCCTGCGAAGCTCAGCACGATGCCAAACGCGATTCCGATCGCGACGGCCACGAGCGCGACAATGAGCCAGAGTTTGGTCGCTGAAGCGCGGCTCGGTTCCACATTTTCGGGAATGAACAGCGCCGGTTCGAGGGACAGCTCCGTGTCGCGCGTTCCAATCTCTTCTTCCGGTGGTGGAGGCGCTGTGGATGCCACGTCGCCCGGACGGCTGAGAGCCGCCGCAAGAGCCGTTGCGAGTCCCGTCGCCGATGGGTAGCGCTCGGCAGGGGATTTCGCGAGAGCATGGAGCACGGTCGCGTCGAGGGCGGGGGTGATGTTCGCGTCCGGAAGCTTCTCCGAAGGTCGGATTGGGGTTTCGGTGAGGTGGGCCGTCATCACGAAGATCGGCCCCTTGCCCTGGAACGGGACGCTTCCCGTCAGAAGCTCGTACAAGATTATGCCCGCCGCGTACACGTCACAGCGCGCGTCGAGCTCGTCGCCTCGCGCTTGCTCGGGCGCCATGTACTCGGGCGTACCGAACACCATGTTCTGCTGGGTCAGCGCCGTGAGGCTTTGAGTGAGCGACTCGCCGTGGATCATCTTGGCCAGCCCGAAGTCGAGGACGCGTACGTGATCGCCGCTCTCCGCCTGCGTCTGGATGACCACGTTGCCGGGCTTGAGATCACGATGGATCACGCCTGCGCCGTGGGCGATGTCGAGTGCGTTGCAGATCTGCTTCACGATGCCGATCGCGCGTTCAGCGGGCATCGGACCTTCGCGAGCGAGCACGTCGAGGGGCGTGCCTTCGACGTACTCGAGCGCCATGTAGAGTAGCCCGTCGTCGGTGTCGCCGAAATCGAGAAGCGGAACCAGATTGGGGCCGCGCAGCTTGCGCAAAATGCGGGCTTCGCGGTGGAAGCGCCGACTGATTTGATGGTCGCGAGCCAGGTGACGGTGAATCACTTTGAGTGCGACGGCCTGGCCCGGTCGGAGAGAGACCCCTTCACCGGAATCGATGCTGCCGACGTGCTCGGTGCGATACACGATGCCGCTCGCGCCATCGCCGAGCACTTGCAAGACGCGATAACGCCCCGCAATCGTCGCCCCCACTGGCATTGCGCCCGATATCGCCGGGGCGTCCTCCGAGGCTTGGGCGCTCATTTCAGGGTGCGCTCTTTTCGCACGCACTGATGAGCTTCGGACTCATCATCACGGGATCGATTTTGGCCCCAGGATCGTTCACGCGCCACTCTTTGCAGCTCTGAGCGGCAAGCCCTGGTGCATCGAGGGCCGCGTATGCTTCCAAAAGCTGACGGTGCACCACGGCCAGTTGATGCTTGTCGAGAGAGCCCGAGGCGAGAAAGCGACTGCCGCGCGTCACCGCATCCACGTATCTCCCGCCTCGCACGTCCGCACTGAGAGCTGGAAGCTCTGCTGTTACCTTGCGCTGCACCGACCGAGCCTCGCCCCCACCCTGGCTGCAAAGGAGCGGAGTCGCTTCCACGACCGCTTTCTTGCCGTCTTCGGTCAGAGGCAAGTCCGTGAGCGGGACCAACACCACGTCGCCGGGTGCGAGGCGTTTGCCCTTCAGGCCGTTGTAGTGATCGAGCACCCATGCTTTGTTCATGTCGCCGACGAACTTGTACGCGATCGTGACGATGGTATCGCCCGTCGAGACGATCACCGGCAGATTGTAGGGAACGATGATCTCGCCGCCCTCGACCGGCGGAAGCCAGGGGCTCGTGCCATTGGCGATGGCGAGCACATCGGATCGATATGGGGCACCGAGGAGCGTCTTGGCGAGCTCCGCCCAGGTGTCCCCCTTCTTCACCCTGCGATGAGCGAGCGCGGGGACCTCCAGCCGCATACCCGCCACGATGGGTGTCCCACCGTGAGCATCCAGGCTGTTGGCAGCAACGAGGAGCTTCTCGTGTTGAATGCGGCCGTAGTAGCGCTCGGCGATCGAAGCGAGGGTGTCCCCCTTTTGCACGATGTGGGTGAAGCCCAGCGCATCGCCGGAAAAGAGAGACAGCGAGGTGGAAGCCACCAGGGCAAAGAGCGCCTTTCGCATGACTCGACGATATAACGAAGCGGTGGGTGGCAGTAGGGAAGTCGTTTTCCTCGGACGGCCGGGCCAGAATGGGATCAAGTCGCGCGCTGGGAGGAGCGAGTGCTCTCGACGGCGATCTGCTCCAGCATCGCCTGGAGCTCCCCCGCGGAGCTCGGCCGGTCGGATGGGCTCTTTCGAAGGCACGAAAGGACGGCGGCCTCGAGTGCGGGCGGGATGGCGAGATCCGGACGCCGCGCCCGCAAGCTCTCGACCGCGGCTTGCTGATGAAGCTTCATCAGCTCGCGACGGTTCTTTGGGCGAAACGGTAGCGATCCGGTGAGTGCTTCGTACATCACGATCCCCAGCGAGTAGATGTCGGATCGCCCGTCGAGCTTCGCACCGATGCATTGCTCGGGGGACATGTACTCGGGAGTTCCGAGAGTGTAGCCCTGTTGGGTGAGGCTCTCTCCGCTCGAGAGCTTGCTCATCCCGAAATCCAGCACTTTTACACTGCCGTCATCGCACAAGAAGATGTTGCCGGGTTTGAGATCGCGGTGAACGATCCCCCGCGGGTGCGCGGCGTCGAGGGCGCGGCACACCTCGATGAACGCTCGAACCGCGCTCGAGCTCGGCAAGGGTCCCACGCTCTTCAGCCACTTGGAGAGCGTGGCTCCCTCGAGGAGCTCCATCACCACGTAGATCGACCCGTCCGGCATCTGATCGAGATCGAACGTCTTGACGACGTTGGGGTGCTCGACGAACACCTGAACCCGGGCTTCGCGGCGGAGGCGAGCGATCTCCGCGGCATCGGCGGCGGCAGCGCCCCGCAGCACTTTGACGGCCACGTTGGAACCGAGGGCGACGTGTTCGGCGGCGTACACCGTCCCGATCCCTCCGGTGCCGATGCTCTGCTTGATCCGGTACTTGCCACCCAGAACCGACCCGACCAGCTCGCCGGGCATCACGCGCAGCCCACCGCGGAGCTCCAAGCCCCGCTCGAGCGCGGCGATGCGATTTCGCTCGAACACCCGGGCGGCTCGCTCATCGAGCATTCGATCGCGGAGCCACCCGACGGCGGCGCCGAGAATCGATCCCACCAGCGCTGCGATGCCGGCTGCAACCCAGTTGCCGCTGACCGAGACCGCGAGGCCGCACGCGCTTGCGCCGGTGACGGCGCCGATCGGCAGGCCGCGGCGTTGGGACGGAGCGGACCAGCGCACGTGGTAGCGGCACTGCCCTTGACCGCGGGACAGGCAGGCGTCTTCCGTCACGACGGCCTCGGGTAGTCCCCACAAGCGCGGGAGCCCCCGAAGCTCAGCTTGCCGCGCAATGCAGATCAGTCGCGGATGCTCGCGTTCCTCGGCGGGCTCTCGAGGGAAGTAGCTGATCGTCGCTTGATGGCGCCCGTCGCGCTGCATCTCGAAGCGCCCGACGCGGTCCGACTCGAGGGAGCTCTTGCACAGGTGCTCGTACGCTTCGGGCAGCGTCGACGCGATGCGGAGCAGGCGAACGTACGAGCTCAGCGTGGCCGGATGGGTCGTCCATTCTCCGCGACTGGCGATGGCCTCTTCGCCGAGGGCCGTGCAGAGCGCATCGAGCGCGCGCCGAGCCGCTGCAGCGGAGATCCATGCTCCGTCGTCATCGAGCACCGCTTCGGGCAAGCCCACCGTTGCGAGCAGTGCACGGCATGCCGGCTCCCCGCGTTCGGCGCGAAGTCGAAGCAAGTACGAGCGGAGCACCGTCGCGCGGAGCTCCTCCTTGCCGCCTCCCGGGCCCAACGGGAGGGGAGTGCCGTCGGCGTTGGGCAGCATCGCCCCATTCTAGCCTGTCGCGCCTTCATCGCGCGACAACGCGGCCACTCGGAAGCGCGCCGTGGCGCGGGGCGCCTTGGTCGGCATCAATTTCCGTCGGAACGCGATGCGCCTGACGCTCCGCAGGCCTCAGCCCGACGCTATCCCTCGACACGCTTGCGAGGGAAGGCGTAGGTTGAAACCGTGGCAGGACGGACCATCGCGGTTGGAGACATCCATGGCGAGCTTTCGCACTTGACGAAGTTGTGGGGGAAGCTTCCGGAGCTCGACGCTCACGACACGCTCGTCTTCATGGGCGACTACGTCGATCGAGGTCCGGATTCCCGCGGCGTGGTCGAGTTCATGCAAACGCTACCGCAGCGCACCGCCGCCAAGCTCGTGCTCCTGTGCGGCAATCACGAAGACGGCTGGATTCGCGTGGCGAGCGGTGGCTTCCCCCAATTCACGGATCCGGAAATCAACGGCTGTTGGACCTGCGCACGCTCGTTCTTGGGTAAGCCCGTGGACGCGCTGCCCGACGATCAGGATCGCGCCCGCATCGCGGATGCGAGTTTCTTTCCGCCCGGCGTGATCGATTGGATGCGCGAGATGCCGACCTGGTACGAAGATCACCACGCCATCTACATCCACGCGGGCTTGCAACCCGTCGAGGGCATCTTTCCGCATCCATCCGAGGTGAAGAATCGCCTCGTGCTGCTCTGGTCGCGGAGCAACGAATTTTTCACGCAATACCGGGGCAAGCGCGTGGTTTGCGGGCACACCGCCACCATCGATCTGCCTCAAGAGCTTTCGCTCTACACGCCGGACGACCCGTCGGACATTTGGATGACCCAGAACGTCATCGCCATCGACACGAAATGCGGAAAGACGGATGGCTTTCTGAGCGCCCTCGAGCTTCCTACGCTGCGTGTGTACGAATCCAGGAACTAGTCTCGATTCCCGAGGCTATTTCACCGAAACGATTGCGAGCTCGCGGACGCGATCGCCCAGGCGGATCTCGAACGAGTCGCCGACGTGTCTGCCGATCAGCGCGCGACCGAGGGGGGACTTGGGGGTGACCACAACCTGTCCCGACTCGAGCCGCTCTCCGCCTCCCTGGGCGGCGATGAAGTACACATGCGTGACCTCGCCTTCTTCGACTTCGACCAGAGCGCCCAACGCGACGCGATCGCCTTCGTCGAAGGTTCCGAGGGGAGTGGCCTGCACCTCGGCCACCGCGGCTCGGAGCTCGACGACTCGCTGGGCTTGACCGCGCGCGAGATAGGATTGCTCCAGAGCGCGGGTGTCCTTGTCGTTTTCGGGCTTGGCCTCTTCGTGGGTCGCCCCCTCGAGCGTGGCCTCGTGAGCGCGCTCCAAATCCGCCAGCGTCAGCGCCAGCGTCCGGACGAGCTCGTCTCGCAGCTTGCGCTTGTCCATCGGGCTCCCAGCCTCGCAAAGAAAGCTCGTTTGGCCGAGCTTCTTCTCGTCATTTCGCGATCAGTTTGCGCATCCGCAGGTGTTGGGTGCGCTCGATCCGTTGTGCGGGCTCGGGGTCGTCACCGAGAAATCGCTGCCGTTCTTGTCGCTATCCGTACAGGCAGCGCTCGACCCGCTGAGGGCGTTGCGCCGAGCGGACAGGGTCGTCGAAAGGCTGGCCGCGGTCACTCCACCCTCGCCACAGTCTGCGCTGCCGTAGCCGACCAGGTCGGCGACTCCACTCGCTGGGATCGGACAACCACCGGTCAGCGCCGTGGTGCTCTTCACGAGCGCCACCTTGCCCGAAGTTTGGGCCAGGCTGAGTCCTCCAATGGCATCCGGAGTGGGCAGCGCCGAGCCGGTGCCGCCCCCCGCGCTCTGGAGCTGCACGAGAAAGTAGCCACCCGCTGGGATGGTGCCGGTCAGAGCGTACACCGCCCAGCTCACTCCGGTCGCAGCGGCGTACTGCAGCGACCACCCCGTGATGTTCACGGCATTCAGGCTGCGATTGTGCAGCTCGAGGAAGTCGTTCGTGTAGCTCGATCCACTGACGGATCCGCCGCCGCCGTACACTTGGCTGATCACGACCGGGGACGGCGTACAGCTTGGTATGTTCTGACACGTACCGCCTGCGCAGGCGAGGCTGTTGCAGCACTCGGCGCTGGACTGACAGCTCTGACCTTGCTGAACGCACGGCGTCTTGCATTGCTGATTTTCGCAGACCAATCCCCCGCAACATTCGGCGTTCGTTTGGCACGACCCCGTTGCGCCTTTGCAGCACACACCCTGGGTACAAGGAACGCCAGCACAGCACTCGGTGCCGGTGTTGCACGAGCCGCCGAGGGGAAGACACGCGACACACAGACCCGCGCTGCACAAGCTGGAGCAGCAATTGCTCGCGAGCGAGCACGCGCTGCCGTCGCCGGTGCAAGAGCCCCCGCTGCCGCCACCGCCGGCTTCGCCACCCGATCCGCCCCCGGTGCCTCCAGTCGTAGCTCCGGCACTCCCGCCCGTGGCGATGCCGCCGGCGACTCCACCGAATCCAGCCCCGCCGCTCCCGCCGCTTTCAGTGCCGCCGCCGCCAAATGTTCCCCCACCACTCGTTCCACCCGTGGAGGAACACTGCCCACCATCCGGGCACAGCGCTCCCCCACTGCTCCCGCCCGAGCTGCAGGCAATGGGGAGGACGCTGACGAGAAAGCACAAAAGGGAATGATGACGAGACACGATCGAGCTCCCGGACCGACCTTGTACGCGTCCGGCCGGCGGATCTTCCTCGGTGCTTCAGCGCCACGTCACGGTGCGTGAGCGAGCAGGTAGCTCTGAACGATCTGCCCCCAGGCCGAAGGCGTCAGGTCCGTTGCGCTTTGGGTCACGTTCAATAGATCGGGCGCGCAGTTGCTGAACGGCTCGAAATCCCAGGCCAGATTCGAGATCTGCTTGGACTCTAGATCGGCAAAGAAGGCGTCCGTGCTGGAGCCCGCGGTCAGGTTTCCGTACTCACCGATGATGACCGGGATGTTCGAGTACGTGTAGGCGCTCTTCGGAGGTGGGTAACCGTGCACCTCGTAGACGATGTTGTCGTACGGCAGAGGAGTCGTCGCGTAGAAGCTGATGTCGCTCGTCCAACCGTTGCCTTGCACCGCCACCAAGTGGTGCGGGACGCCGAGCTTGTCCTCCTCGGCACGGATCACGCCCACGGCGTGGCTCATCGCCGCGGAAATCTTGGAATTCAACAGCTTGTTCCCACCCGGCTCGTTCGTCAGGCCGAAGAGCACGTACTTTGCGTTCGCAAACGCATCGACGAGTGCGATGTACGTCGCGTCCGTGCCCGTGGGGAACTTCGATGCGTCTGGAGTGGTCGTGCTGTCGGAGGGCAAGCCCGTCGCTTCGGCATCGCCGTCGGCGGTATCGTGTCCGATCATCGAGGCGTCGCTCCGAAGAGCGACCAGTACGTACACGCCGGGATGGGATCCGAGCGATTCGATCACACCGGTCATGGGTGTTGCGTATTGGGACGGATTCGACAGCCAGCTGCTCTCGGTGGCGAAACTCGCCATCCCGAGGGAGATGCGCACGAAGTTCGCCTTCCAATCGCTGATCAGACCTTCGCCGATCTGCTCGACGGTTTGATCCGGTGACGTCATCCAGAGCGTGTAGTTATAGCCACACAGATAGATGTCATCCATGTTGACGCCGCGTCCCATCCACGGCGCTCCCGACCCAGTGCCGTCGGCGAGGTAGATCTGCGACCCGCTCGTGTACAGCCATCCCGCTGGCAAGTTGCCACCACCACCGCCCGACCCGCCGCTTCCTCCACTCCCTCCCGATCCCGCTGCGCCGCCTCCGCCCGTCGCACCCGAGCCCGTCGCACCCGAGCCCGTCGCACCCGAGCCCGTCGCACCCGAGCCCGTCGCACCCGAGCCCGTCGCACCCGAGCCGCCGCTTCCGCCAGAACCGCCGTTCGAATCCGATGACGAGCACGCAGCCGCGCTACCCAAGAGCGCGAGCCCGGCGAGGAGAGCCGAAACAGACCCTCGAGCGTGCCAGTACATGTTCCAACGCTATCACCAGTCGCGAGGGCGGGGTCACCTCGAACAAGAAGCGTCGTGAAGCCGTTGGCAAATGCCGCGGAGGGCGCGCTTCTCCGCAGGAGTCGCGGCGCCGGCCAGCGCCTTGGATCTCAATAGCGCGCGGGCGTGGCTGAGTGCCGGATCCTCCGGCGGCGTTCGAGCGTTGGTGTCCGCTCGGATGGGTGCACGGGCGGGCGCCGCAGCATGGGACGAGCGGATGGCGGGACGGGCTTCGTCGAGGTCGAATTGAAACGGCGTGGGGGCGGGACGTGGGCTCAGCGATGCGAGATCCGTCGAGCCGGTGCCGGGAGACGCGGTACCGATGGGATGGGCGGACAGAAGGATCCCGAAAACGAGTACGTGGAGGACGAGCGCCGTCGTGAGCACCGCGGAGAGCTCGACGCGACCGATCGGTATGCTCAATGCCTGTGTGAGGAACGAAGCCGATCCGGCGGGCACGGGCGCGGGCTCTGGCACCGGCGGGGGCACGTCGACGGAGGTCGGTGCGATGCTGGGGTAGGCCGAGGTTCGGTAGCGGAGCGTCGGCACTTCCATGGCGGGCTGTGCATCCGGATCCTGCCACGCGGCGACGGCTCGAGCGCGTCGCGCGCGCGTCGCCATCTCCTCGCCCGCGATGTGTCTCACCCAGCCTGCGGTCTCGTATTCGGTCGCTGGAGTGACGGCATCGGCAATCCGGAGCGCCATCTCTCGGGCTGAGCTCGGTCGGTGTTCGCGATGTGGCGCCAAGCCTTCGAGCACGAGCTGGTCGAGGCGCTCGGGAACTTCCGGGTTGTGCTCGCTCGGCGGCACGACGTGCCCCGCAACGACGCGGGCGAACACGGCACCGGCATCGTCGGCTTCGAACAGGCGGCGGCCGGCGAGGGCTTCCCACAGCACCACGGAGGCCGCATAAACGTCCGTGCGTGCGTCCACCGATTCGCGTCGGATCTGCTCGCGCGCCATGTACTCGATCTTGCCCTTGAACTCGTCGCTCTGACCGCGCTCGGGTCGCTCCGTGGCGTGTGCAATGCCGAAGTCGGTGATGTGCCCGGAGCCGTCGGCACCGACCAATATGTTTTGCGGCGAGACGTTACAGTGGACGATGCCCAGCGGTTGATCGCGATCGTCGCGGGCCTGATGCGCGGCGTGAAGTCCCTCCAAGACACAAATCAAGAGAGCAGCCGAAACCTCGATCGGCACACGCTCCCCTCGAGCGTGAGCTTTTGCCAGGAGCTCGGCGAGGGAAAGCCCCGCAACGTAGTCCATGACCAGCAACAGCTCGCCGCGTTGCGCCACGACGTTGAGTACCCGGACCACGTTCCGATGCTGCACGCGACTGGTGATCCTCGCCTCGTCACGGATCATCGCTGCGAGCTCGGGCGAGCGGCTCAGGTGGGGGTGGTGACGCTTGATCGCGACGACATCGGCGGGGCCGAGTGCGCCATCGACTCGGCCGAAGTGCACCGACGCCATGCCCCCGTGGGCGAAAGCGTCGAACAAGTGGTAGCGGCCGATCCGCTCCGGCTGGCTCATCCGACGCCCTGGAGCAACATTCGCACCGAGGTACTTTTCGCGCGTTTGCGAAGGCTCTTTCGGCGACGGTCGAACACTCGACCCCGTCCTCGCGCGCTCCACGGGGTCGAGAAATCCGTTTGATGACCAGTACTTGGTGGAGTTCCTCCGGCCCGGCTCCCCGAGACGCAGTGTTTTCGAACACCGAGGTCAGCGATGGGTGGGCACCATAGGGCATGGCTTCGAGAATCTTGGCGGCCGTGGTCGGTTCGCTCCTCGTGATGGGTGCGTGTGGCGGATCCACATCGGATGACAAGGGCGGAGCGGGAGGATCCGGAGGATCCGGAGGCAGTGGCGCATGCGCCGGCTACGGAAACTTCGAGTGTGAGGACTGTGTCGGGTTCTATCCGCCCAAGTGCGTGTCGGGGACTTGGTCCTGCGTTCCTTCGCCGCAGTGCTCGGACGGTGGAGGTGGCTGTGCAGCGGGCGGAGGCGGAGATTGTGTCGACAACTGCACGGGCCAATTCTACTTACCGGACTGCGTGAACGGGAACTGGGTGTGCACGGGGAGCACGCCGTGCCCCGACGCGGGCGCTTGCTCGTCCAATGAGGTTCCGACGGTCGACGGCTGCCTTTCGTGCAGCGACGCCACGACGGCATACACGACCGCCATCGAAGCCGCGCGCAAGGCGAACGCTGGGTGCAGTAGCGCGACGGAGTGTGTCCTCACCAGCGCCGGCACGACCTGCGCGGGTTCTTGCCAAGTTGCGGTGAGCCAGAGTGGCGAAAGCGCGTTTGCCGCAGCGCTGGCCCAAATCGACAGCGACTACTGCTCGGGCTTCGTCGACGTGTGCGGTTTCTCGACGCCGAAATGCGCAGTGCCGAGCGTGGTGTGTACGCTGGGAACTTGCGAAGTCGTGTTCAACTGAGAGGGAGTTTCGTCATGACTTTGCGTGAGGTTTTCCGGTTCGGCTTTCCCATCGTTGCACTCCTGTTCCTGGTCGCTTGTGGGTCGAACGACGACAATTCGAGTGCGGGCACGGGCGGCAGTAGCGCGAGCGGTGGCACGGCGGGCACGGGCGGCGGCGGCGCTGGTGGAAGCGGTGGTACCGGTGCGACCGGATCGGGCGCGACCGGAGGCTCGGGCGGTAGCGGAGGCGTTCCGCCGACCGGCGATGCTTGGTACGTCTCGACCGCTGGAGACAACACGGACGGCAAGAGCTGGGCTACGGCCTGGAACGAGCTCGATCAAATCGATTGGGCCGGGCTCGCTCCCGGCGATCGCATCGAGGTCGAAGGCGGCACTTACACGACGCGCTTGGAACCGGACGCGGGGGGAACTGCATCGGGGAGGATCACTCTCGAGCGGTCCACCGAAGCCGGACATGACGGCAAGGTGACGTTCGATTTCACGGGCACCTCGGTCCCCGACTACTGGGCGGGGATGATTGCCATCAAGCAACCCTTCCTCACCATCGACGGGAAGGACTGGAATCAGTTGGAGATGATCACCGACTCGAGCTGTCTCTTGGTGATCGACAACAACGAGGACGCCGACTATTTCGAGCTCAGGAACGTTCGACTCGAAGGCCATGCGAACAAGGACAACGGTGGGGCAGCCCTGTGCATCTTCTCCGGCAGCGTCGCATTGGATCACGTCTGGTTCGGAACTCAGGTGGGCGCCGAAGACCACATCAAGCTGGTCACGTCGTCACACTCCGCCCTCACCGTGGAGCACAGTGTTTTTTCGCCCTGGATCTCCATCGACGGTAGCCATTCCGACCTGATCGAGCAGTGTTGGCCCGGTTGCGAAGCGGGTGACCTGGTGTTCAAGAGGAACCTTGTCTGGGACTCCGGTCCCGGCGGAGGCAACCTGGTGTTCACGCTCGATCCTCACTGGGCGAACGTGGACGTTTCCTACAACGTGTTCCTGGATACCTACAGCGTGTTCCAGTTCTCGAGCCAGGGCGCGCAGCGCATTTCCAACAACGTATTTTACAACGTCAACGGCACCTTTGGCGGCGACGGGGCTTGGGAAGCGGTGAACAACATTTTCGTCGGCCCCACCGAGCAACACCAACATCATCTGGGGAACGATTCCGAAGTATTCGCTGTGGGGCACGGGTACCTACGGGTATTTCTCCGGTGGAGGCACCAACGTGGAGGGCGATCCCATGTTCGTCGACCCAACGAACGTTCTTGGTCCTGACGGAGTCCCGTTCACCGACGATGACGGCTTCAACTTGAAATCCGGGAGTGCGGCGATCAACAAGGGCACGAAGACGGTGGATTCGACCGACATTCGCGACAACCCAATCTCGGGCGCGGCCGACATTGGAGCGTACGAGTACCAGTGACCGCGCATCATTTTCTGGCGAAGATCAGCGGAAAGACCAGCGTCGTGGCGCTGCTTGCTCGATCCGAGGCTTGATGCAGGTCGGCGCCCGAGAGGCGGGCAGAAGCGACGCTAACTATCTTGCGCGGGCTTTCGGAACATCGCCGCCGCGAACAAGCAGAGCACCCAGCTCGTCACCAGGTGATAGCGGTCGTCCCCGAAAAAGATTGCGTGGATCACGCTCGTGGATGCGAACAGGGCGAGCAGATAGCGTCCCACGCGTCCGAGGGGTTGCCGGCCGGGGAGCGGGAGGACCGCGGCTACCGGCAGGAGGACCGCCAGCCAATAGAACGGATGCCAGTCGGAGATTGTCGCCCAGAGCGAGAGGAGGGCAATCAGCCCGGCGAGCCCATACTGAGCGATCTTTTCCGGGCGCGAGGCTCTCTTCGGATCGATTAAGGCGACGACGCCGAGGGCGCCGGCGACGAGGAGCAAGCGGTGAAAGAGCGTGAGGAGCTGACGCCCGGCAACCCTCCGATCTTCGGGCCAGGACGCGGGATCGGCTTCGCGTACGTACTCGATGGCGAAGGACTCGTGGTCCCAGGTGTGGCCGAGCTTTCTCGGCATGAGGGCGAGCCAATGACCGGGTCGGGCGAAGATGTGCTCGCGACCGACCTTCGCCCAGCAGCGATCTTGTTGGACCTGCCCGGTCACCACCGGACAGCCATCGCTGGCGCGCAGAGTTTCGAATCGCCCGCTGTCGAACACCGAGCCGATCGCGAGATTCCATCCGCCGTTCGTGGAGACCAGTGCGCAACCGTCCATCACTCGACAATTGCGAATGGTCCACGGGGAGACGACCAAGAGAGCCACGAGAACTGCGGCGGCGGGTCGTGCGAAGGCTCGCCACTCGAGCTTGGTTTCGAAAAATCCGAGCAGTGGCAACGCGAGGAGCGTCGAGGGTCGGACGAGAGCCGCGAGCCCGAGCACGAAGCCGGCGAGAGCTGCTGCGCCAAAGCGTCCGCGCTCGCCCGGGACTCGTTCGGAGAGCGAGACATAGGCAAAGGCGGCGAGGGCCAGGAGCAGCGCCGCCAGAATTTCCGTCATCACCAGAGCGGAGTAGGCGATGAGCCCCGGATGCAGCGCCGTGAGGGTCGCCGCAACCCGCGCACGATTTTCCGATAGGAACCTGCGAGCCAGTCGATGCACCAGCACGACGAGCAGCGTTCCGATGATCGCGCTCAGCACGGGCGCGACGACCAGCTTGTCGCCGAAGATGCGATACACGAACGCAAAGCAGGCCGCTGTACCCGACGGGGTAGTGGCACCACGGCTTCCACACTGCGTGGCCGCCGATCATCACGTCTTCGGAGTAGCCGAGCCCCGCGGCGAGGCGTGCGGCTCCGAAGTGGTAGTAGTGGCCGTCCCAAACCGGCTCTCGCGCCCAGGCGATGGCCACGAACAGTCGCGGCAAAAGAGCCACGACCGCGACGGCAATCGTGAAGCTGATGTCGCCGGCGAAGTTTCGCCCGGCTCTTCACGCACTCGTCTCTCCGCCGGACGCCGCCACGCAGACAGGCGCATGCGCCGGAGATACGTTCGGCAAACCTGCGCGGGATCGAGCTTCAGGTACTTGGCGAGCTGTTGCACGAAGCCCCGGGCGTAGACCAGCGCGGGCAACGTTTCGTAGTCCTCGGCTTCGATGGCTCTGAGGTGCGCGGAGCTGATCTTGGTGTGCTCGGCGATTTCTTCGATCTCGATTCCCTGGGACTCGCGCACCTTGCACAAGCAGTTTGCCCGTGAATTCGGTCTCCGCGTTGAGCTCGCGGACGAGCTCCTGGCGCAACATGGCGCGCTCGGCTTCGAGGGCGCTGTCGAGCTTCGACGCCTTCTCGGCGCTTCTTGTCTCCTTCGTCGGGGAACGTGGAGACGTCGTAGGCTCGGCGCCGGATCGGATCGAGCAGCGTGTCGTGAGCTTCTTCGATGCGTGCTTGCTCCGCTCGAAGGTCGTCAGCCCCGAGTAGCGACGTGAGCGCCAGGCTTCCGGACTGATAGAGATCCCGCTGTCGCTTGTACGCGCGACGCACCTCTTCGTCGGTGGCACCAGGATGGGTGAGCAGGAGCTCGTACAAGTTGAGCTCCGTCGGCGACCAGCGGTACCGGCCCTGAGCGGCTTGGCTTCGGTGCGCGCCGTTGCCAGCGCGAGCACTCGCCGAGCGATACGCTCCAGATTGCGCGCGCTCTTGCTGGTCGGGCTGTCGATCAGCACCGGGCGCCGGCGCACGACGCGAAAGCCAGACAGCTGTCGTCCTGCTCGATGTGCCCGACGTAGTCGAAGGTCACGCCCAGATAGCGCGCCGCCATGTCGCACATGGCCGCGCCCAGATCGGTGTCGGTTCGCAGCCGAAGACCGTTGACCACGAGGCGAACGGTCGAGCTTCGCCGAGCTCTTTGGCGGCGAGCTCGCCGACGCTGATGTCGTAGCGCGCAATGGCCCGCACCAGCTCTTGCGGGGAAGGCAGCGGCGGAGATCGGCCTGCGCGCGCTCGATCAGCCGCAGCTTGAAGCGATCCGCAGCAGCGTTCGCCGAAGCTGGCGCACGAACAGTGCCCGCGCAAATCGATACGTCGCCTCGACGCTGGGCGGCTCGGGCGCCGCGACGCAAATGCCCATGTCCGCGCTCAGGAACAGATCCAGAGTCGACGGCTGCGGTTCCGGCGCCGAGATCGCAGCAGCACGTAGTCGACGTCCATCTGGCGCAGACCGCGCGCCCAACGCGGCTTGCGTCCGGGCCGGGTCGGAACGGTGGAGCCGACCGAGTAGAGCTGCGGCGACAGCATCAGCCCCGGGACCTGGGTCGGCACGCGGAGCCAGATCGTCCAGTCGGACTCCTCGCGTGCGTTCGGCCTTTGGGGGATCTCCACGCCGAGCAACGTGTGAAGCTCCGCGCCCGACGGGATCCGCGTCGATGAGCAGCACCGAGCGGCCGAGCTGGGCCAGGTAGACGGCGAGATTCGACGGCCAGCACGCTCTTGCCGACGCCTCCGCGCCCACCGCCGACGGCGATGACGTGACGCACGGTACGCGGGGCGGCCGAGCTTTCTTCGTCGCCTTCGAGTGAGCTGTCGGGCGGCAGGGACTCCGCCATGCCCCGGATCTACCTCAGCTTGGCTCGGCCTGGCGAACCCGGGCGGCTTGGCGGGATTTGGTTGTGGGAAAAAGGCCGCGCCACTAGGCTCCCCCCGCCATGCTGAGCTGGCGCCTTTTGGCAGCCATTGCGTCGCTCCCCCTGCTTCTTTCGTCCAGGCTGAGCACCTGTCGTTCGCCGGGCGAAAGCAGCCGAACGTCCGGGCAGGACTCCGGCGATGTGGTGGAGCTGGCGGGAGTCGACACCCAAAGCCTCACCACTCGCGAGGCGCGGGACTGGTCCGCTGCGGTGAGCGAGCTCCTGGCACCCTGCCCCTCGGAGGCCGTTCCGCTCGCTCAGTGCGTCAAGGAGTCGCGGGCGTGTGCCGCGTGCAAACCGGCGGCCGCCTTTCTGGTCAAACAAGTCCGCAAGGGAAAGACGCGAACGCAGATCGACGTGGCGTACAAGAAGCGCTTCGCGGCCGATCAGGTGAAGGACATTCCCATCGGTGACTCTCCGGCAAAGGGTCCCGCCGACGCCCCGGTCACGTTGATCGAGTTCGCCGACTTCGAGTGTCCTGGGTGCGGCGCCGCCTATCCCGTGATCGAGAAGGAGCTCAAGCGCTACCCGAATCAGATCCGGCTGGTGTTCAAGAACTACCCACTCTCGATTCACAAGCACGCAGAAGATGCCGCGCGCGCCGCGATGGCGGCCCACAAGCAGGGTAAGTTCTGGGCGATGCACGAGCGCTTGTTCAAGCTGCAACCAACGCCCCCCGACGGACCCGCGATCGACGGAATCGCTCGGGAGATCGGCCTCGATCTGAAGAAGTTCAAGGATGACTCGCTGAGCGAAGCCATCGCGGACGAAGTGGCTCGAGATCGCAAGCTCGGTGACAAGCTCGATCTCAAGAGCACGCCGCTCATCTACATCAACGGCCGGCATTTCGATCTCGAGCACTTCGACTACGAAGACTTCGACGATTGGCTCCGGCTCGAAATCGAGCTCAAGACCGGCAAGAAGGTCGAACCTCGCGCCGTGAAGGACGAACCCGCTCCACCCCCCAGCGGTTCCGTCCCACCGCCGCCTTCGGCATCCGCGGGTGCGCCTCCGCCCTCGGGAAAGAAGAAGAAGGCCGAAGCTCCCGGCAAGAAACCCGACGGATTGGCAAAGACGAATGCGAACGGGCGCTGAGGGCAGCGGCTGTTTTCCGACCGGGCGTCACTACCCCGGCATCGCTCACCTCTTGCGCCAGATCGCCGCGGGCGTTGCCGAGGAGCTGGGGGTCGAGTGCCCGCTCAGCGAGCTACCCCTGGTCGCCATCGACACGGAGACCACCGGACGCGATCCCGCGGTCGATCGCATCGTCGAGGTCGCCTGTGTCACGTGGCGTGGTGGTGAGGTGGTCGAGCGCCGCCACTGGCTCGTGAATCCCGGCATACCCATTCCAAAAGAAGCGTTCGACGTTCACGGCATCGGGGACGACGACGTGCGGGACAAGCCCGCATTTGCTGCGGTTGCCGGCGAGGTTCTCGCCGCTCTCGCCGGCGCGGTTCCCGTCGCGTACAACGCCGAGTTCGACCGCGCTTTCTTGTTCGCGGAGCTCGACCGCGGTCGCATCGTCGTCCAAAATCCTCCGCCCGCCTGCCGGCGTGGCGTCGACTGGATCGATCCGTTGATCTGGGCCCGAGAGCTCCACAAGCTCGAGAAGGGCAAGAGCCTCGGAGACGTTGCGGCTCGCGTCGGGGTCGAGATCGTTCAAGCTCACCGCGCGACGGACGACGCGGAAGCAACGCTGCGGGTGATGGAGGCGTTCAAGGCCGATCCTCGGGTGCCCAAGACCTATGCGGCCTTCGTGCAGGAGCAGCGCCGCTTCACGCGCTCCTACGAAGAGGATCGGCTGGCAAAGAAGAAGGCCTCTCAGGCGGATTGACCCCTTGCCGCGTTTGACGCGGTGCATTAAATTGAAGGGCGGTGCACGATTACATTCATGTAATCATTGGTATTTTTATTCTGCTCGGTGTGGCCGCGCTGGCGATCGGTGTCGCGGGCCGCCCGACGAGCTTGCCGCCCCCGAAGCCTCTCGAGCTCGCGGCGAGGCGTCTCGAACCAGCCCCTTCCCCGAAAGTCCCATCGGGAACCCGACATCCGATCGTGCTCGTTCACGGGCTGTTCGGGTTCGACAGCCTCCGCATCGGTAGTGCCCGTCACGAGTACTTCCGAGGCGTGCGCGCCAGGCTCGAAGCGACGGGTCATCGCGTGGAGATCGTGCGGCTGGCTCCCGCCGAAAGCGTCAGGCGTCGCGCCGCGCAACTCGCGGATCAGATCCGAGCGCTCGATGTTCCTTGGGTGAACTTGATTGCGCACAGCATGGGAGGGCTCGATGCGCGCTACGCCATCGCGAAGCTCGGTCTGGCAGATTGCGTGGCTTCGCTGACGACGCTGGGGACTCCCCATCGTGGAACGCCCCTCGCCGACGTGGGCGGAGCGCTGCTCCGCCGAATGGGAGGCTTCGGTCGAATGGTGGAGGGGATCAGCGACGTGGGCACCGTGCGCATGGCCGAATTCAATCGCGACGTGCCCGACGCGCCCGCGGTTGCCTACTTTTCCTACGTGTCGGCCATCGAAAGCCGGAAGGCCAACCTCTGGCTCCGCCCGAGCCTCTTTTTGCTCGGTGCTCCGAGTGACGGGCTCGTTCCCGCAGACAGCCAGCGGTGGGGAAACGTTGCCGGTCAGCTAGCGGTGGATCACTGGGGCCAGATTGGCTGGTCCCGGGGCTTCGACGCGGGCGCGCTCTATGAAGAGATCGCTCGAGAGCTTTCCATGAGAGGACTCTAAGCACAGCGCCTCGACGGGGCCGACGATCCGATTCACGGACGCTGCTCGCGAGCGCGCGTCGCTGGAGCGAGCTTCGCATGGCCGGTCGATGCGGCATCGATTACGATTGCGAAGTTGAAGCGTATCCAGCTCAGCCCGGTCTCGTGGCTCGAGTACTCCGAAAACTGGCTCGCGGAGCGAGACGCGGCGCTCCTCCAAGAGAGACTGCTCGAGGAGCTCGACTGGGAGCAGCGAGAAATCGTGCTGTTCGGCCGCCGGATCCTCCAGCCGCGGCTCCTCGCGTGGGCGGGAGAGCGGGCGTATCGGTATTCGGGGCAAACCCTGGAGCCGCGGGCTTTCTCGCCCTCGCTCGGGGCACTCCGCCAGCGGGTCGAGGCGGAGATCGAGTGCTCGTTCAATCACGCCTTGGTCAACCGTTACCGCGACGGGAAAGATAGCATGGGCTTTCACTCCGACGACGAGCCGGAGCTCGGTGAGCATCCGGTCCTCGCGTCGATCAGCTTGGGTGCGACCCGGCGCTTCGTGCTCGAGCCGAAACGGGGTTCCCAGGGGAGCGAGCGATTCGACGTCGATCTCGAGCACGGAAGCCTGCTGGTGTTCCGAGGCCACACTCAGGCACAATTTCGTCACGCTCTTCCCAAGGTGCGGACCGTGATTGGCGAGCGCGTGAACGTCACGCTCCGCAACCTGCTTCGCGATCCCGGCTAGGGCGAACAGCCACCGTCCACCGGGTTTCGGGGAGGTGCCGTCATCGACGATGAAGCGGGGTCGACCCGACGCGAGTCAAAGGCGGTCGGGTCTTCGTCGTGCGCTATACTCCGGCGCGGCGCATGGTCCGTTCGAAGATTCCGAACACTACCGTTGATGGGCTCTTCGAGCGCGCTTCGGGGCGTGCGCGGGCGCGGGCACGAACGAAGGCCGCGATGGCGAAGGTCGTCCGCTTCGTTTGGGCGCACGGTCGCCTGTTCAACCTGACTCCGCTGCGACCGCTCGACATGGCGTTGGGAAGACCGGCCGGGAAAGTGCATCGAACGGAGCCGGGCACGAAGCGGCAGGGCACCGAAGCATACGGCTACGACGCCGAGGACCGCCTCGTCGTCGAGCGTAGCTACGACGGGCCGAGGGTGTACGTCGAGACGCTCTATGCGTGGTCCGGCCACCAGTGCCAGTCGGTCACCTACAATTCCACCGGCGCGCTGGTCTCCGTCGGTGTCCACCTGATGGGTCCGCATGGGCTCGTCGAATCGCGCGGGCGTACGTACTCCGACGCCAGGAGCCACAGCGTCTACCACTGGAAGCGGCGCCGCATCGAACGCGTCGAGACAACGTCCTCGTCGCTCATCAGCAAAAGCAAACCGCGGACGGACGTTTGGACCGTGACGTGGTCCCCGGAGGGCGAGCTCGATAAAGTCGTCAGCCAGTACGTGGGCTCCCCGAGCACCCTGGTTCGGTATCAGAGACCGAACGAGAAGAAGAAGAAGCCCACGAAGTCACGACCGAAGAGGTCGGCCCGCAAGCGGTAGCGGACCTGGGCTCGCGCCGCCTTTTCGCAGGTTGCTTCACGACGATTCCGCCGAGCCCAGCAAGTCGAAGCTCGTCACCTCGGACGCAAGTCGGGAAGATCGAGAAGCCGAGCTCGTTTGCCGTACGCGCGGCAGCGCAATCCCGCACACTGCGTCAGGCTCATTGGCACGCTCCCTCGGCCCGACGGCCACGCAGGAGCGGCTAGACTGATTCAGCGCTTCGACGACGATCGCCGCCTTACGGGGGACGGCAGCGATAGGGATCGAGTGGCCTCGAACCCAAGCGTTACGTCCAGCCCGAGCGCTTTCCCCACCTTTTCGAGCGTTTCGAGTGTTGGGTTCTCGTCAGGGTCTTCCAACTTGGCGATCTGCTGTTGGGTCACACCCGCGCGCACACCGAGTTGCCTCTGCGTGAGTCCAGCATCATCTCGAGCCCAGCGAATGAGAAGCGCCGCGGCGAGTCCGGGGCGAACGCTAATCCGCGCAATCTTTTTTCCCTCCGGGGCTCTCTTGCGATCGACGGGACGCGGCGGGATCTGACCGCCAACCAAGTGCGCTTCAAGCCAGCCTTCGAGCGCTTCGTGTGCGGCGGATGCGAGCTCATCGCCGCCTTCGGCGAACGTCTGGCACCCCGGGCAATCGGGAAACTCGGCAAGGATGTACTTGGCCTCACGGTAAATAAACGCGGTGTACTGCATGGCGGATGGTCCTAGGTCAACTTGACACCAGATTGCTTCTCAATGCTTTTCAGCGTGCCGATCGGAATGTCTCTCTTGGGGTGCGGGACGGTCGTGATCCCGCGCCGATCGTTGTGCTTGAAGTGGTGATGGTCACCCTTCGTGCGCGCTAGCTGCCAGCCGGCGGCCTTGATTCGGCGAATCACCTCGGCCGACGACACAACTACAGGATACAACCTAAAGGTTGTTAGTCAAGTGCTCGTTGTTCTGCTGATTCCCGACGAATCAAGCTCTGATTCGCTTCACGTTCGTCGTGCCCGGATTCGTCCTGCCGATCGCGTCCGTGGTTGGCGAGCATTCGACGGCGGGAGGTGTTCGCCATCGAGGATACGGCGACACGGGTGCGTCCGGGCGGCGCGGGATGGCCTATGCTGCGCTCGAGTTTACGGGGTGCACGTGACCGAGGCAGTGCGAGGCCGCCATACCCTCGAGCGAGAAGACATCTCGCGCGGGCTCGTCGAGATGCCGGAGCGCGTCCGCCAGCGGCGCGTGTTACTGGCGCTGGCCGCTGCGATCGGCCTCTTCTACTCAATTTCAGGCGTACTGCACGGAGGCGGAGTGCTGGGCGCATCCACGGGGATTTGGGTTTTCGGTGCGCTCGCTCTCGCGAGCTTGGCGCTCATGCGATTCATGCCGACGATGCTGGCCAAGCGACAAGTCTCGGCGCTGCGCGACGCCGAACGCGACGTGATTTACGAATTCGACGACCGAGGGGTCACGATCCTGAGAGGCACGGCCGAGACGCGCTTTGGCTACGAGATGATTCACCGGACCGCGGAGGGCGAGAAGACGTTCTTCGTGTACACGGGACCGACCTTCGCACTGTTCATTCCGAAACGAGCATTCTCCAGCGGCGACGTGGAGGCCGTCAGGCGGCTGCTCGCCTCGAAGGTCGAACCGCGCTCCCGTCCCGGCGGCGCCTGGCGTGTGATGGGCCTCGGCGCCGTCATCTGGCTGGTGGTCGTTCTGGCACTGCTCCTCGTGTGGAAACTCCTCGAGCCGACGTAGTCAACGCTGCCACAGAAGCTCGAGCTCGAGCTCGAGCTCTGTGAAGGGCTCGGCGCGAACCTTGGAGTCGCCTTTCCAAACTCCCAAGAGTCGCCAACCGCCGCCGTCCAGTCGAAACACCTCCAGCGTTCGAATGGCCGGGTCGACGAGCCATGCGTGGATCACGCCAGCCTTGGCGTATACCGGCAACTTGTCAGTCCGATCGAAGTCCTCGGTGGACGGCGAGAGCACTTCGCAGATCCAGTCCGGGGCCAGCGTGAAATACGGCTCGTCCGGCATCTCCGGCATGCGCGAACGCCGCCAGCCTCCGATGTCGGGCACCACGATGTCGGGCAGCTGGAGCTCGGGCTCGTCGAGGAGGATCCAGCCGCCCGGTCCGGACAATCCGCGATCGAATGGCCCGTCGAGGGCAGCGCCCAGCCGCGATGCCGCGCGGGCGTGAATGCTTCTTGGCCGCGGACTCAGCCTGAGCTCGCCGTCGACGACCTCGGCGACGACGTGATCAGGCGCATCGAGCACGTCCTGATACGTGGCGCGCCGCTTGGCGGCGTCGGCAGCCATGGCCAAAGCATATCACCGTTTCATCTCGTTGGCGGTACGCCGCGCTTGGCGAGGACCCGCGTATTGGCAGGGCGCCATCGCAAATGCGACGAGGAGTAGGTGGAGGATGGATGCGAGACGAACCGGTGGTTGCGAATGCGAAATTGGCTACGGGGAAAACGCGGCGTCGGGTTCCGGGGGTGGGCCGGCGTCGACGATGAACCGGGGGTCGACCCGCATCTGCACGTCGAGCAAGACCGTTTCGCCCGGCACCATGTTCACCGTGCGGCGTTCGGTGGGCGCGTTCGGGTGCTCGAGTCTCACGTAGTGAGTCCCCGCCATCAGGGGGATCGAGCGGGCGAAGGGAGTGGTGTCGACGTGCTTGCCGTCGACGATGACTTCGGCCCAGGGCTCGGCGACGACGCGGAGGAAAGCGGGGCGAGCGGGGGCTAGCTCGAGGCCGATGGCCCCGCGGCGCGGAGTGCCTTGGCCTTCCTGGCGCCAGGCGAAAAATTGGATGACCCCCCCGCCGAGCACCACCAAAACCAGGCACAGAGTGAGGCCGCGGACGGCAGAGCCGAGGGTCGGACCTTCGCGATCCGGGCCGAGCACGGCGGAGTCGGCCATCGAGCGGGGCGCTTCGTCGAGGAGTCCTGCGGCGACGAGCGCCGATGCGATTTGACGATGGGTCGACGTGACGCCCGAATCGGCCAGCCAACGTTCGAGTGCGAGGACGAGCTCTTCGATCGCCGCGTAGCGATCGTTGGCCATCTTTTCGAGACAGCGGATCACGATGCGTTCGAGTGCGGGCGGGACGTTGGTTGCGGTGCGCCCGAGGGGCGCGGGCGCGTCATGGCGAATGTGTTGTGCAGCGGTGCGCTCGTCTGGAGCGTCGAAGGGGCGCTTCCCGCTCAGCATCTCGTAGAGCACGATGCCGAGGGAGAAGATGTCGCTGCGAGGATCCGCCTGCTCGCCGAGGATCTGCTCGGGCGACATGTACAACGGTCCCCCGAATGACGTGTTGCCGTCCAAGAGCTCTGGGGCGGTGGGCATTCGTTCGTCGACCGCAACGGAGAAGTTCAGGAGCTTCACGTCGCCTCTGCGCGAGATGAGAACGTTCTTCGGTTGTACGTCCCGATGCACCACTCCGTGGCGATGAGCGTGCTCGAGGGCGCGCGCGACTTCGAGGGCAATGGCAGCGGCACCGAGGGGCGAGAGGCTTCCCCCGCTCTTCAGGACTTCGTCCAGCGTCCAGCCATCGACGTACTCGAGCACCAGCCACATGCGGTCGTCGCGGCGGACGAAGTCGATGACGTGGAGGATGTTCGGATGGTGGAGATCCGCCAGAACGCGCGCTTCCCGTTCGAGCGAGGCTGCGAACGGTGAGGAGGGCAGAATGCTCTCGGAGAGCGCCTTGACCAGCACTTGTCGTCCGAGCGGCTGCTGGACCGCGTGATACAGGTCCGCCACGGGTCCAGAGCGGAGCCGCTCCACGACCTGGCAGCCGTCGAACACCGGCAGGTCCGGCATGGCCACCTGATATACTCCTTTGAGCGAGGTTTCGACTTCCGAGGAGGATCCGCCATGCGGTTCACGGTTCGACGCGGTTTTGGACTCACCTTTCTGGTCTGCGCGACTCTGCTCAGCCAGGCCTGCAGCTGTGGTGACAGCGGCGAGTCTGCCAGCAACGACACCGGTGGGGCGGGTGGCAGTGGCGGTGGCTCGGGCGACAGCGGCATCAATCTCGATGGCGGGGGTGATTCCGCGACGTGTCCGGGCGGCTGCCCGGAGGGTCAGATCTGCATCAACGGCTTTTGCGTCACCCAGACTTCGTGCACCGACGACGAAGATTGTCAGAACGACACGTACTGCGAACCGACGGCGGGCTGTGTGCCCTGGGGAACGCCTCCCGGTAAGGACTTCGATCCGACCTGCCAGGTGGGACTTCCCGGAGGAAATTTCGCACCGAAGATCAAGTGCGAGTTCACCACGCCGCCCGCGGGCGATCCGTTCCCGAATCATCGCGACGTGCAAGCCACGCCGATGGTCGTGAATTTCAATCCGCCGAACACCGGTGTCCCGAGCGTCGTCGTGCCCTTCACGGCTACCGTCGTCTCTTCCTATACGGAAAATGAAGGAATCATTCGCGTTCTCCGGGGCGACAACTGCCAGCTCGAGGCAAACCTCGGTGGTGGTCAGGCGGGGTACTCGGGCTTCATGATCTCGTCGTCACCGGTTGCTCTCGGCGATCTGGACGGAGATGGCTCGGCCGAGATCATCGCGGACGCGGCGGACGGAACGGTCGTGGCGTTCACGCGCAAGGCCGGGACGTGGGGCGTGCTGTGGGTGTCGGCGGCCCCCGTCGCCGCGGGCAACTGGGCAGGACCGAGCGTTCACGACATCGACGACGACGGCGTCCCGGAAGTGATCCGCGAAGGCACGGTCATCAACGGTGCGACCGGCGCGATCAAGGGAGCGTCGCCCCCTGGCTACGCGAGCTACAGCCAAGGTCTGAATCCCGTGCTCGCGAATCTCGATCAGGATCCCGCCGTCGAGCTCACCAACGGTCAATTCATCTGGGAGTGGTCGGCAGCTGGCTGGGTACAGGAGAGCTATTTCCCGGGCGCTTCTGCCTCCGCGCCGGGCTTCGCCGCGGTGGCCGACTTCGGCGCGTTTGGCGCCACGGCGCCGGCCACGAACCCCGAGCTCGCGGTCGTGCGGGGCGGGAGCGCGATGATCTACGCCATCGACGGCACGTTGGTGCTGGGGCCGATCAACGTGCCGGGCGGTGGAGGCGGAGCTCCCACCATCGCGGATTACGATGGAGACGGGCTGCCCGAGCTCGGCGTGGCGGGCCAGGCCTTCCTCACGGTGTTCGACATCGATTGCACGGGTACGCCACGCCCGAACGGAACTTGCAACAACACGAATGGTTGCGAGGACGCTGCGGGAACGCCCGGCAGCTTGCCCAGCCGGGATCCTCTGGTCGCGGCAGACCCAGGACATTTCCAGCAACATCACGGGCTCGAGCGTGTTCGATTTCGAGGACGACGGGAAAGCCGAGGTCGTGTACGCCGACGAGTGCTTCGTGCGGGTGTACGACGGGACCAGCGGCCGTGTTCTGTTCAGTCAGTTCCGATCGTCGTGCACCTGGTACGAAAACCCGGTCGTTGCCGACACGGACGGAAACTTCCGCGCAGATCTCGGTGACGCCCTCCAACCTCGCGTGCTCGGACGGCGTGAACGGAATCGCCTGTAACATGCTCGAATGCCGACGGCGTGGACACTCAATTCGCGGGTGCAGGTTGCCTCGTCGACAAGGACTGCCCGAGCGGGACCTGCGATTCGGGCTTCTGTCGCTGTACCGCCAGCGCCGATTGCTGCGCGGCAGGAACGGATGCCGCCTGCCTGGCGCTCGGCGCGAAGTGCGCTCCGCCGCCCGCGGGAACTCCCGGCACGGGGAACACGTGTCGAGCGTCCCATCCGACACGGAGTGCAGGGGATCCGCGATCTATCAAGACGCGCAATGATCGCTGGGTGCGCTCGCGAACCATCTGGAACCAGCACGCGTACGCCGTGACCCACGTGGAAGAGAGACGGACGTGATCCCGAAAACCAGCCAGTGGAAGCCCAACTGGCTGGAGCCCGATCTCAACAATTTCCGCCAGAACGTGCCGGGAACCGGGGAGGGTCAGGACATCGCGGACCTGACCGCGGGCGTTGCCGGCTACGTCTGCTCCACGAGCTCCGCCGAGCTTCACGCTCCAATCTGCAATCGCGGCAGCGCGCCCATCGGTGCTGGTGTGAAGGTCGGCTTCTACGACGGAACCACGAAGGTTTGCGAAGCGGTGACGTCCAAGGCTCTCCAGCCTGGCGAATGCGAAGAGGTGACCTGTACCTGGACCACGCCCCCCACGAACGGCAAGAAGGACATCAACGTGATCGCCGACGACGGGGGCGAAAACAGTGAATGCAAAGAAGGCAACAACCAGGGAACGATCTTCGGCGTGCAGTGCCAGCCGCCAGCCTGAGCCGAGTCAGTCCAGATAGAAGAACTTCCGGATCTTGCCCACCAGGTCTGCTTTCGTCGAGAGCGTCTTGCGATCAGCGGCTTCCTGGCTGAGGTTGTCGCGCACTTGCTCGAGCTCCATTTGGCGCTCCGCGAGCACCTCCGCCGCTTCTTCGGCGATTTCTGGGCGCCGCTTCATCAGATCCTGGAACGCCGTCTTGTCGAGTCGATAACACTCGACATCGGTCAGCGCGACGACGGTTGCGGAGCGCGGTTCGCCCGTGAGCAGCGAGCGTTCGCCAAAGAAGTCACCGGTTCCGAGCTTGGCCACTTCTTCTTCCAGCCCGCCTTCCACGCCGACGCGAATGGAGGCGCGGCCTTCGGCCATGATGTAGAGCCAGTGGGCTTCGGCTCCCTGGCGCGTCATGATTTCGCCCGGAGCGAAGGGCGCGTATCGCAGGCTCTCGGCCAGCACCTCGAGCTCGTCTTTTGCGAGCTTTCGGAATAGCGGAATGCGCTCCAGCATCTCGACGCGCTTCTGCTTTTCCCCGAGGGTCTTCTCCGTCTTTCGCTTGCTGGTCTCCTTGGTCAGGAACACCGCGTGGGCGGGCAGAGAAAGCGGATAACCAGAACGCTGGAGAGCGAAATAGATGCGGGTACGAACGGCGCTGTCCGTCGGATCGTCGACGAAGAGGTCGGTCAGCCAGTAGCGGACCGCGTAGCGGCAATAGCTGTCCGAAATGTCCATCAACACGCAGCTCGGCGGAGGATCGTCGGCCACGTTGGCGATGGGGGCGGCGTGAACCGCCTCGAGCACCGCTGCGATGACGTCCGTTGGTTGAAAGCGAAAGTCCACGTTGAACCAGACCCAGCGCCGGAGTTGCACGGGTCGTCGCTGGCGCCGGCCCAGCACGAGCACCTGGTTCTTCACCAAATGGCCGTTGGGGACGATCACCGTTTCCCAGTTGCGGGTTTCGATCGCCGTGTAGCGCCAGCGGATCTCGGTGACACGACCCACCAGATCGCCGACCTTGACCCAGTCACCAACGTGCATCGAGTCGTCGGTCTGGATGGCCAGACCGCTCACGATGTTTCCGAGCGTGTCCTGGAGGGATAGGCCGATGACTGCGGTGAGCACCGCGCTCGTGGCGATCAGCCCCGAGAGATTGATCCCCGCCCGAGAAGCCACTGCAATGATCGCGACGAGCGATGCGGCGCCGACGACAACGTCGTGCAGGATGCGAGGAGGCGTGAGCTTGATTGCTGGCAGGAGCCCCGTGAATAAGATGGCGCCGGCCGCAGTGACCCCGGCCAGCACCGCGAAGATCATGCACGCGAGCTGAGTCGCCTGATAGCCGCCGCTCTCCGCCGCGTGCAGAGCCCCGAGCACCGGCAGGAGCATCAGATGCAGCAAGAACAAATACGACCGGCGCTACGACGAAGCGACGCTCTGCCGCGCGCCGTCGCGTGACCATCAAGCTCACGAGTACGACGGCGAAGAGCCAGAGCGTTCCGAAGCTCCGGGCCCGTTCAATCGTGTGCTCGACGAAGTCCATTCGCCGGCATCATACCCGAGCCTTCGTCACTGGATCTCGAGTGTCGGGATCGAAAAACAGGTGGCGCTCGTGCCGGTGACGTCGGTTCCAGCGTATTCGACGCGGTTGTATGGCTCGGAAACCGTCGTGCCGCGGGTGTAGGAAATGCCGGTCAAGTCGGCCAGGCAAGCCTGCTCGCTCGTGCACAGGTTCACGATCACTTCGCTCGTGTGTGCAATCCGCATTCCTTGTCGCTCGCGCGCTCCCACCACCAGCGACCTTCTCGCTCGTGCTGGCCCGGCATCACGGCGCGGGTGCACGGCTCACAGCCGATGCTGACGTAGCCTTTTGCGTGGAGCTCGTTGTGCGGAACCTCGAAGCCGCGAATCGAATCCCACACGTAGTCGAGAGTCACGTTCGCGAGAGGATTGTATTTGACCAGCGGCTCGCCGCCCTTGCCGCGATGCGACGAGTCGAGCTCGACGACCTCGAGGCTGCTGCGGGTCGGGCTCTGATCGCGACGTTGACCGGTGATCCAACCACGCAAACCACCGAGCATTCGAGTGAGCGGCTCGACCTTGCGAATGCCGCAGCATTCCGTGTGGCCGTCCTTGTAAAACGAAAACATGCCTTTCTTGCGCACCAGGCTTTCCACGGAGGCGGCGTTCGGAAACAGGTATTCGATGTGGATGCCGTAGTGCGCTTCGACTCGCTCGAAGAAGCGGTACGTCTCCGGATGCGAGACGTCCGGTGTCCAGGCTAAAAACGCGGAACGGCAATCCCGACTGTGCCGCGAGCTCGATCAGGAGCACGTCCTCCGCGCCACTGAAGCTCACCGCAACGTCGCTTCCAAAGCGTTCGAGCGCGTGCTTCACGATGGTGCCGGGTGCCGCTTCGGCGAGCTCGAGGGCGAGCTTCGATTCGTCCATCTTCCGGTTTCGTAGCACCGTCGCCCGCCGTTCGGGTATTCGGCGGCCTTTCTTGGCCCTTTTGGGGGTGCTTCGGGGCCGAGACGCCTAGCGCCCGGAATGACTTCGGTGTAGTTGTCCGCGCGCACCATGAGCGAAGAAAAGAGCATCTTCGCACCGGGTCTCTTCTCGGGACAGGTGGCCATCGTGACCGGTGGTGGCACCGGGATCGGGCTTGCGATCGCCAAGGAGCTCGGGAGCCTGGGCGCGCGGGTCGCGATCGGCAGCCGCAAGCGCGAGAACATCGACGCGGGACTCGCCGAGCTCAGCGCCTGCGGCGTAGACGCCATGGGCAGCGTGCTCGACGTGCGGGAGCCGGAAAGCTGCGAGCGATTCGTCGGCGAAGTGCTCGAGCGCTTCGAGAAGATCGACGTTCTGGTCAACAACGCCGGGGGACAGTTTCCGAGCCCGGCTCAGAACATCAGCCCGCGGGGCTTCGAGGCGGTGATCCGCAACAACTTGAACGGCCTGTTCTACATGACGCTTGCGGTCGCGAACGGGGCGATGATTCCGGCACGGCGCGGTCGTATCGTGAATGTGATTGCAGACATCTTGCGGGGATTTCCCGGCATGGTGCACACCGGCGCGGCGCGAGCCGGCGTAGAGAACATGACCAAGACGCTCGCCGTCGAGTGGGCGACGTTCGGCATCCGAGTCAACGCTTGCGCGCCCGGCACGATTCGCTCGAGTGGAACGCTGCAGTACGGTGAAGGAACGCTGGAAAACTCTCGCAAGACGACGCCCGTCAAACGCTTGGGCACGGTGGAAGAAGTGAGCCGAGTGGTGGTGTTCTTGGCGAGCGACGCCAACGACTTCGTGACGGGATCCACCTATTACGTCGATGGCGGCGGATCGCTCTGGGGCGACGTGTGGCCGATCGAGGAACCGAAGAACCCGAGCTGAGCCCGGTCGAGCCTTCCCCCGAGGGCTCGCTCGAACCCGGGACCGCGGCGCAAACCGCGCCCGAGGCGGTCGTGCCCCTCGGGCCCGTCGCGAAAGCTCCGCCCCAGCCCCGAAAGAGCTTCCGCGAGCGCGTCGCGTCCATCGTGGATTGGGTGAAGCGATACTTCACCGAGCAAGATCCGACCTTTTGGGTCGCGTTCACGCCCGCGCTGGTCATCTGCGCGCGTGCTGTTCGTGCGCAGCCCCTGCGTCGAACTACATCTTCGACGAGCAGGAAGCGCTGCTCGCCAATCCGTACGTCAACGGCAAGGGCATCGGTTACTGGCAGGTATTTCATCGAGACTTCTGGGGACTGCCGCCGGAGCGCACGATCGGCTCGTACCGTCCGGTGCCCAACATGGTGTGGCGGCTGCTCTGGCACGTGAGCAAGCTGCCGTGGCTGCACCACTGGGTGAACGTCGTCGTTCACGCGGTGAATGCCGCGCTCATCGCGACCATCGTCCTGGCGATCAGCAAGCGTCGCGATGCGGCGTGGCTCGCTGGTGGCGTGTTCGTCACGTCGGCGCTCCTCACCGAGACCGTGAGCGGAGTGGTGGGAATTGCGGACGTGCTGGGCGGATTGGGATTCTTGCTGGCGGCCGCCGCGTTGCGCTCCCGCTTTGGCTCATGCCCTTCGCGGTGTTCTGCGCGCTGACCCTGGGCCTGTTCAGCAAAGAGAGCGTGATTGTCGCGATCCCGCTCTTGACCTGGGCCGCGCTGGTCTGGGCTCCGGCGCTTCATCCCACACCGACCGCTGCGCTGGGCGCGCTCCGTGCTGGCATTCGGATCGAGTGCGGGGGCGCTGGTCTTTTACACCTGGTTTCGCAAGAAGATGTTTCCGATATCGGTGCCAGCCGAGTACGCAGCTGCCGCTCCCTGCCACGGATCCCTTCGCGAAGCGTGCACTCCACGAGTTCTTGCGTTGGTTTCAGCAGCCACGCTTGCCCCACGATCCCATCAACAATCCACTGGTCGACGCGGATTTCCCTCACCGCGTGGCCGGCGCGCTGCGTGTGTACGCGCGCGGGCTCGGCCAGGTGCTCTTGCCCTGGCGACTGAGCGGCGACTACTCGTTTCCAGCGGAGCCCGTGCCCACCCGCGTGGTGTTCGTCGAGAGCGTGATCGGCGGCCTCGCGATGGTGCTTCCCCCCATCGTTGCCGTCGTGCTCTGGGTGTGGGCGTTCAGAAAGGAACGCGCCGAGCGAAAAGCGGGAAATCCCGATCCCGCGCGGGGAGTCTGGCTTCTGTTGATCCTGGCCGCCGGATTTGTCTGGCTACCGGTTGCGTACTTTCCCCACTCGAACATTCCCGTGCTCTTGCCCACCGTGCGGGCCGAACGGTTTTGGTACCTGCCGGTGATTGCAACGTCGATGTGCCTCGGCGCGGTGATGGCACGCGCTCTCGGGTCAGTGCGTTGGGGTCGCGCGGCGTTGCTCGTCAGTGTGGCGTTTTTCGGGTTTCAGGCGGCGCGAGCCCGCATGCACGCACTCGACTACAGCGACGACCTCTCGTTCTGGCGCGCGACTCGGGCGGCGGTGCCCCGGAGCGCGAAGGCGCAGCTCAACTACTCCGTGATGGTCGGCGCCCATCTCAGGGATCTGAATCAACGTCTCGCGCTGAACGGCGAGGCGATGCGGCTCGCCCCCCAGTGGCCCATGGCCCACATCTACTACGGCGACACTTTGTGCCGGATGCACAAACCCGAAGAGGCCTGGCCTCACTACGTGAAAGGTTTCGAGCTCGGTCCGAACGATCCAAACCTGATCGCCCTCGCCCTTCAGTGCTTGTGGGACGAAAAGTCGATTCCCAAGCACGAAACCGAGCTCCTGGAGCTCGCTGACGAGCATCGAGGATCCTGGATCGCGTATTTCGCGACCGAGATCGTGTATCGCGGAGAGGAAAACGGCGGCGTGGAGAAGAAGTACCGGCCGCGGGGGTACGACGAGGGACCGAAGGATTAGAGTCGTACCCCCGCGGCCGGTTTTCTCTCCACTCCGCCGTTTTCTTCTCCGTGATACACAATCTCCGTCGCGAAATACGCGAGCCACGATCCTCGATGACCGTCCGCAAGGTAGATCAGCTCGGTCTCGTGCTTGGGGACCGCCTTCTCGTCCCACAGGCACTGAAGGGCGAGCGCGATCAGGTTCGGAATCGTCGGACCGAGCTCGAAACCCTTTACGTAGTGGGGCCACGCCTCGTCGTTCTGCAGCCGGCACAGCGTGTCGCCGTAGTAGATGTGGGCCATGGGCCACTCGGGGGCGAGCCGCATCGCCTCGCCGTTTTGCGCGAGGCGCTGCTTCGAGGTCTCTGAGATGGGCGCCGACCATCACCGAATAGTTGAGCTGCGCCTTGGCGCTCAGGGGCACCGCCGCGCGAGTCGCACGCCAGAACGAGAGGTCGTCGCTGTAGTCGAGCGCGTGCATGCGCGCTCGGGCCGCCTGGAACCCGAAAAACGCCACCTGACGAGCAGCGCCCGCGACCCCAACGCACTGCCCGAGAGCGCGTGCCATCACCGCGGCGAGGCACATCGACGTCCCGATCACCGGCAGGTACCAGAAGCGCTCGGCCCGCACGGTCGGCAAGAGCACGGGAATGTTCGAATGCGGGAAAGTACGCGATCGGGATCCAGAGCAGGCCGACCGCCAGGATCAACAGAAACCAGCTCCCCGCGCGGGATCGGGATTGCCCGCTTTACGCTCGGCGCGCCTTCTGAACGCCCACACCCAGAGCACGACCGCAACGACCGGCGGCAGCACCATCGCGAGACCGCCCACCACGCTCTCGACGAAAACCACGCGGCGTGGGCACCGGCTCCGCGGGAAACGAGTAGTCGCCGCTCAGTCCCACGGAAACAGCACCTGCCCGAGGCCGCGCGCGTAGACGCGCAGCGCGCCGCGACGCGGTGAGGGAAATCCGCATCGACCAGCGGATTGTTGATGGGATCGTGGGGCAGACGCGGTTGCTGGAACCAGGTCAAAAACCCGTGGAGCGCGCGCTCGCGAGCGGGCTCCGCGGCGGGGAGCGGCGCTGCGTACTCCGCCGGCAACGTGATCGGAAACGTCGTCTGCCGAAACTCGGTGTACAGCACCAGCGCCTCCGCGCTCGACCAGCGCCAGCGCGCGCGCGTACGCGCAGCGGTCGCTCCGTGAACAAGCGCGGGTCCGTGACCAGCGCGGCCCAGGCCACCAGCGGGATCGCGACGATCGCGCTCTCCTTACTGAACAGGCCCGGGAAAGCGCGCAGAACACCGCGAAGGGCATCAGCCACAGCGGCAGCGCAGCGCAGCGACGGAGCAGCACGCCCAAGCCTCCCAGCACGTCCGCGATGCCCACCACGCCGCAAACGGTCTCGGTGAGCACCGCCGACGTCACGAACCGCCCCGGCGAGCCAGGCCGCATCGCGCCGCTTCCTGATCGCAAAGCACGATGGTCGCGATCAGCGCCGCGTTGACCGCGTGCACGATCACGTTGACCCAGTGATGCAGCAACGGCAGCTTGCTCACGTGCCAGAGCGCCGCCAGATCAGTTCGGGATCGGCCGATACGAGCCGATGCTGCGCTCGGGCGGCAGCCCCCAGAAGTCGCGATGAAAGGCCTCCAGAAGCCGATGCCCCGCCGTTGACGTAAGGGTTGGCGAGCAGCGCCTCTTGCTCGTCGAAGATGTAGTTCGAAAGGGGCTGCGCACGAACGAGGATCGCGCGATGAGCAGCGCCGGCGTGAACGCGACCCAAAAGGTCGGATCCTGATCGGTAAGTAGCGCTTAACCCAATCGACGACGGCGGGACTGCGCTCGCGAAGCTCGCTTCGGGGCTGGGGCGGAGCTTTCGCGACGTGTCCGAGGGGCACGACAGCCTCCGGCGCGGTTTGCGCCTCGGTCCCGGGTTCGAGCGAGCCCTCGGGGGAAGGCTCGATCGGGCTCAGCTCGGGTTCTCGGTTCCTCGATCGGCCACACGTCGCCCCAGAGCGATCCGCCGCCATCGACGTAATAGGTGGATCCCGTCACGAAATCGTTGGCGTCGCTCGCCAAGAACACCACCACGCGACTCACCTCTTCCACCGTCCCCAAGCGCTTGACCGGCGTCGTCTTGCGAGAATTTTCCAGCGTTCCTTCGCCGTATTGCAGCGTGCCGCTCGAGCGGATCGTGCCGGGCGCGCAAGCGTTGACTCGGATGCCGAACGTCGCCCACTCGACGGCGAGCGTCTTGGTCATGTTCTCTACGCCCGCGCGAGCCGCTCCCGTGTGCACCATGCCAGGGAATCCCCGCAAGATGTCCGCAATCACGTTGACGATGCGACCGCGCCGTGCCGGAATCATCGCCAGGTTCGCGGTCGCAAGCGTCATGTAGAACAGGCCATTCAGGTTGTTGCGGATCACCGCCTCGAACCCCCGCGGGCTGATGTTCTGAGCCGGGCTCGGAAACTGACCGCCGGCGTTGTTGACCAGAACGTCAATCTTGCCGAACCGCTCGAGCACTTCGCCGACGAAGCGCTCCGCAGCTCTCCGGCTCGCGCACGTCGAGCACGCTGCCCATGGCCTCGACGCCGCTCGCGCTGAGCGCCGCGAGCCCCGCGTCGATGTTGTCGCGCTTGCGGCTTCCAATCGCGACCCGCGCGCCCAGGCTCCCGAGCTCCTTGGCGATCGCGAGGCCGATGCCGGTCCCACCGCCGGTCACGATGGCCACCTGTCCCGAGAAGAGCCCCGGCGCGAAGATGCTCTTTTCTTCGCTCATGATGAGCGCGGACAACTACACCGAAGTCCTTCCGGGCGCTAGGCGTCTCGGCCCCGAGGCCCCACAAAAGGGCCAACAAACGCCGACGAATACCCGAACGGCGGCGGCGGTGCTACGAGACCGGGAGATGGACGAATCGAAGCTCGCCGCCGAGCTCGCCGAATCGGCACCCGGCACCATCGTGAAGCACGCGCTCGAACGCTTCGGAAGCAACGTCGCGGTGAGCTTCAGTGGTGCGGAGGACGTGCTCCTGATCGAGCTCGCCGCACAGTCCGGATTACCCTTCCGCGTCTTTAGCCTGGATACCGCGCGACTCCATCCGGAAACGTACGTTTCTTCGAGCGAGTCGAAAAGCATTACGGAATCCACATCGAGTACCTGTTTCCGAACGCCGCCTCGGTGGAAAGCCTCGTGCGCAAGAAAGGCATGTTTTCGTTTTACAAGGACGGCCACACGGAATGTTGCGGCATTCGCAAGGTGGACCCGCTCGGTCGAATGCTCGGTGGGCTTCGTGGTTGGATCACCGGTCAGCGTCGCGATCAGAGCCCCACGCGGAGCGCCTCGAGGTCGTCGAGCTCGACGCCGCTCATCACGGCAAGGACGGCGAGCCGCTGGTCAAGTACAATCCGCTCGCCAACGTCAGTCTCGAATACGTCTGGGATTCGCTTCGCGGCTTCGAGGTTCCGAACAACGAGCTCCACGCAAAGGGCTACGTCAGCATCGGCTGTGAGCCCTGCACCCGAGCCGTGATGCCCGGCCAGCACGAACGCGAAGGTCGCTGGTGGTGGGAGCGCGCGAGCGACAAGGAATGCGGATTGCACACACGAGCGAAGTAATCGTGAACCTGCTCACGAGCGAGCAGGCTTGCCTGGCCGACTTGACCGGCATTTCCTACACCCGCGGCACGACGGTTTCCGAGCCATACGACCGGGGGAATACGTCGAACCAACGTCACCGGCACGAGCGCCACCTGTTTTCCGATCCCGACACTGGAGATCCAGTGACGAAGGCTCAGGTATGATGCCGGCGAAAGAACTTCATCGAGAACACGATTGAACGGGCCCGGACTTTCGGAACGCTCTGGCTCTTCGCCGTCGTACTCGTGAGCTTGATGGTCACGCGACGGCGCGCGGCAGAGCGTCGCTTCGTCGTAGCGCCGGTCTCGTTCTTGCTGCATCTGATGCTCCTGCCGGTGCTCGGGGCTCTGCACGCGGCGGAGAGCGGCGGCTATCAGGCGACTCAGCTCGCATGCGTGATCTTCGCGGTGCTGGCCGGGTCACTGCGGCCGGCGCCATCTATTCACGGGGCTCCTGCCAGCAATCAAGCTCACGCCTCCTCGCATCCTGCACAACGTCGTCGTCGGCGCCGGCATCGCTCGTCGCGAACATTGCAGTGGCTTCTCGCGCGGGGATCAATTCTCTCGGGGCTATCGCCGAGCCAAATCTGG
>CAWAHB010000015.1:0-93865 GCA_963781505.1 uncultured delta proteobacterium
GATGCTCCCGCTTTTCCACCGGCACCGGGCGTTTCGTCCGACGAAGAGCTGCATCCCCACGCGAATGCCAGCGCGAACACCATCGCCCCACGTTTGATTGTCGCCATTTTCATTTCCGCGACACGAGCAAGGAGGATGCCACGCTCTCTGGCACAGCTGGCACGAGAGCCGCACGTCACCAGCAACGGGAGCGAGAACTCTTTTCTGCGGCCTTCGAGCGAGCACGACTGCGACGAGCGGCGGCAACCAACACGACGTGAGATCGCTGGCCCGATGTACGACAGCCACAGCCACCGGAATCTCCCGGATCGCTCGAAGCTCCGCTTCCGCCGCCCGAGCCGGCAGACCCCCGACGCCGCCATCGGACGCTCCCGGAGCTAGAGCAACCGTGAGCGTGTGCGGTGCGTCGCTCTTTTGAGGCGTAGTCCCAGCGACGACGACGATCGCTGCACCCGCCGTATCGGCGGGGAGCGGCGAGGCGTAGCCGATGATCGCCTTGCCTCCACGAGCAGCACGAGCAGCGCGGAGTTCTCGCCGAGTCGGTCTGGATATCGACGCGACGGTTTGGTCCTTCGTCCAGAAGAGTAGTGAACGGAGAGGCTCGCCGTGAGATCGCTCACGGTCGCAGGCAAGAGCGCCGTATCGATCGCCTCCGGCTTCGCCTGAGATCTGGCTGCGTTCGGATACCCGACTCCCTCCGGCGCGCCGGCGCCCGTTGCGGTGTTCCATACGGCGAACGTCGCGAACTCTTGTCCGAGGGAGCTGCCTTGGGCGCCGAGCACGGTGTCCATCGGATCCGTCGAGGCGCCCGGTGCCTGCTTCATCTCGTCGAAGATGTCGACGATGACCGCTTTGCCGATTGGCTGTCGAGGTAGACAGGCCAGATCGCGGTCGCGTAGAGAAACGCGCTGGCCGCACCGCTGGCCGGTGCGTCGAGGGGACGCCCGGAATAGTTGAAGTAGCTCCGGCAGGAATTTCTCGAGATCCGTGAGCTCGGATTTGCGGACTTGGCTACCCACTGAGCGCTGCCCTCGCTCCACCACGGTTCAGCATCCGCGTCGGCGGCGGCTTGCACGACGTGAAGAGCTCGTGGGGCACGACGGTCTTCGCGCCTTCTTCGAAACTCGAGTTGGGCCCGGAAGCGAAGTCGTGTCAACGAGCGCAAAACCCTGGCACACGTTCGCGTTCAGATCTTGGTGCGGTCCGCATGGGCGACATGCCCGTCCGCGGAGCTGCCGAAGTCGAACTCGTAGATGTCGAGCTTGTCGTCGCCGCCGTTCGTCGAGCACGACGTGACGGCGTCACTCACCGGCGGGGGAAAGCCGAGGCTCTCGTCGTACGCGAGGGCGTCGTCCGCAATCTGCGCAACCGTCTGCACCGAATCGGGGGCCGCACCAGTTCCTCCGGCCGGCGGCGCGTGCTGGCCCGACTCCGCGTACCAGACGCGGGTTCTGCCACCCGGCAGCGCGAAGGATTGCACGCTGACGGTCCCATAGCTGTACGTCGCTCCCGCGTCGGTCGGGCGGAGCTTCCATGCAGGGGCCAGCCCAGGCGCTTTCGCTCGCCAAGATCGTGGCGACTAGCGCGAAGCCGGAGCGCATCACAGGGGCGCCACTCGTATCTTGTAGAAGGCCCCTAACGTTCCCGTGCCTCCGTCTTGGAGCGCGTAGTAGTCGAGGATTTCGAGCTTGTAGAGCGTCGCACCATCCGCGGCACGTACCACCCAGACGAGCGCCTTGGGCGACACGTACATCGTCGGCTCGTCGTAGTTGTACCAGTCCGTGAACGCGGTTTGGGGTTTGCCAGTTGCGTCGACGATGGAGTTGCACTGGTCGTCGAGGAACTCGTCGAGGTCGAAGCTCGCGGCGTCGGCGGCAGTGACCGCGTCGAACGCCTTGCCACTGACGCGCGCCGCCCCGCCGCTCCCTGTGCCGCTGTCGCCGGAGTTCGTCCGGATGACATCCCGCTTGAGCGCCATGTCCCAGCCGGTGGACGTGAGTGCATCGGTGTCGCTGATGTCCACCTTGCTGGTGTCGGAAAGCTGCAGATAGACATACGGATTCGTTGCCGCTTGGGCGAACCCGCCAGCCGAGGCGTTCACGTAGATCGTGGTTACGCCACCGGCCTGATCGAGGATCGAGAGCGTCCCAGTGGAGATCTTGTCGACGGGATTGATGAGCGCGTCCCGCGCGCTGGTGCAACTCGTCGCGCCCCCCGTTCCACCCAATCCGCCGCTCACGCCAGCGCTCCCGCCACTCGACGTTCCCGCACTTCCGCCCGTCGCGCCGCCTGCTCCGCCGCCGGCCGTGCTGCCGCCGCTGCCGTCCTTGGAATCATCGCCGCCGCACGCCGAGACGCCGAAGCACACGAGCCCCACGCACAAAGAAAACCCAAGCGATCGTTTCGTCATCGCCTCACCTGAAGATCAATTCAGAGTTCGCACGCGGAACGTGACGGTTCCGGCGCTCGTCGCGGAATACCCCTCGATGCCCGTGAAGGCGAGCATGTGATTGATTTCGCCGTTCGCGCCCACCACGCGCCAGCAACCGTTGCCGAATACCGGAGGATCCGTGGTCGGATCGACCCAGTGATCGGAGAACGCCGACACGATGCGATCGCCGCGGTAGATGACCCCCGATTGCGTCAAGGCGGTGTTGTCGGTCGAATCGAAGATCGCGAGCTCTCCATCGGCGGTCTTCTGCTGGTTCTCCGCGAGGGTTTCGGCCGCGGTCTTGTCGGCTTGGAGATCGACGGCGCTGACGCCTCCCGGTCCCCCGAGCTCGCCATTCACGCTGATGACCGTGCGCCGGAAACACAGGTCCCAGGCCGCCGAAGCCAGGGCGTCGCCGGGCGCCATCATCGAGACCACACCCGTGTCGAGGGTGATGCACGCGCTCGGCGCGGTGTCGTCGCCGCTGGGTCCGCCCGCGGTGCCATCGATCCCTTCGACGAGCTCTGTGGGTCCCAGGCCCGTGGCAGTGACCTCGGCATACCGCATGGAGTAGACGGCGCTCACCGGAGCGCCCGCGACGTCGCCGTAGTAGCCCAGGATCTGAACCTTGTAGAGCTTGGCACCGCGCTTCACGCCGTACACGTGAAAGCGCGAGTAGAGCGCGTGAAACGCGCCGTCATAGTCGTACCAGTCGAGGAACGCGCCGCCGGTCTTGTCTTCGACGAGAAACGGGACTTCCGGTGGCGTATCCGAGAAGAACGCCAAGATTTCCAGCGGACCGAAGGCCTTGCTGGTGCCCGGTCCCGACGGCCCGCTGTTGGTGAACACGTCCCACCCGGAAAACGCAATGTCCCACACCAGGGAATCCTGACCGTCGTTCGGTAGCTCGACGACGCCCGGCGCATCGAGAATCGACGAACACGCGTCCGGTTGCCGGCACGGTGACCGTCACGTCCACTCCGGGGAGGTCGCCCGCGTCGGTTCCGCCCCCGCCGTCGTTGTTGGTCGTACCGCCCGTTCCGGGATTGCTCTTGCCGTCGTCGGATGCCTCGTTCTTGCAGGAAAAGAGCGAGAGCGACAAAAGGATCAAGATGAGCTTTCTCATGCCGCCTCCGGAAAACTGAGTAGCACCCCGATGTAAAACGTACGGCCCGCGATGGGACGCTGATCGCCAATGCGAAGGGGATCCCGATGGATATCTAGCACGTCGAGAGCACCCACGTAGGCCTCGCCCCCCGGAAAAACCCGCTTCGAAAGCCGCAAATCCAGCGTGTGATAGCCCGGTGCGGTGAGACCCCGCTCCACGAACGCGCTCCAGACGGCCTTGTAGCGGGCGTCCGCGCGGAAGGTTCCCAGAAACTGCCATCCGATGGCGGCTCGAACACTGTGCGCCGGGCGGCTCGGAAGTGGCTCCTCTTGAGAATCGTTTCGGGCGAACAGGTACGCGTATCCGAGCTCCGAACGAAACTCGGGATTTCGGGGTGATCACGACGTCGGTTTCCGCGCCGAAGGTTCGAGCGCGCCCGACGTTCACGTAGTGGTATTCCTGAACTCCGCTGGGGAGCTGTCGGGAAAAGTCGAGATCGATCAGGTTCGATACCCAGTTCGCATAGCCGCCAACGCGCAAAGTGAGCTCGCGATCTGGCCGCACCGTGACGTTGGCGTTGGCTCCCCAGGACGACTCGGGCTGCAGATCGCGATTGCCGACGACGGTGTAGCCGACGGCAGAGTGATCGAAGATGAAACCGAACTCCTTCGCGTTCGGCGTGCGGAAGCCGCGACCCACCGACGCCCGCAGCGTCACCTGTCGCCCCGCCCGATACGCCGCCGCCAAACGAGGGGCGATGACGCCCCCGAAGCGCAGATGCTGCTCGGCGCGCACGCCGGGAAGGATCGTGGCATTGCGGCCGAGCTTCCACCCGAGCTGGGCGTAGCCGGCGACGCTGCCAAGGGTCGTTTTGGGAACTTCCGGCAGCGAGCGATCGATGAGGGAGGTTCCGCTCACCTCGACCCGCTCGAGCCGCTGAGTCAGTGCTTCCTGCTCGAAGCGGGCGCCGATGACCCAGGTGCGCGCGGGGCCGTCGGCGAGCGTCGCCGTGGTCTCGAAGCTCGTGAGGCGCTGGCTCCGAAATCGCGTCTCGTCCACGGGGGAATTCTGGCGATCCCGGGTCGATTCGTTCTCCACCCATTGCCGAGCGCCCGACAGCGACAGCGACGAGCCTTTTCCGAGATCGAGCCGCTCGATGAGCTGCACCGCGAAACGATCGGTCGTCTCCGGCAGATCGATCAGATAGCGCCCGAGGCCGGGAACGTCTTCGCTCGTGAGACCGTCGGAATGATCGCGCAGCCAGCGTCCTTTCGCGACGACCTCCACGCCGCGCCCGAGCCGCGAGCCGCCGCGCACACCGAGGGAATGTCGGCGAAGCTCCGGAAGCGCGGTGTCGGGCCGATCGCTGCGAAGCGAGATCGCGTCGTTTCTGCGAAAGCTACCATCGAGGCTCAGCCAATCGTCCTCGTGCCGATACGCGCCGTTCGCTTCGAGCACGACGCCCCGATGACTGCGACCTTCGATCCGCGCACGCGTGCTCGGCCCATATGCGTCGGGCGGTCCGGTGATGATGTTCACCACGCCACCGATGGCGTTGGTTCCGTAGAGTGCGCTGGTCGGGCCGGTCACGTATTCGATGCGAGAAACATCGGTGAGGGGGATTGCGGACAGATCGATCGCGCCGCCCGTATCGCCAATGACCCGCTCGCCATCTTCCAAGATCAGGACTCGATCGAGATCGAAGCCCTGGATCTGCACGGCGCTCGGGCTTCCGAGATAGCCGTAGGCACCGGGGTTGACCTGGACACCGAGCTCTCCCGCCAGAGCTTCGCCCACGTTGGTCGCGCCTCGCTTGAGGGCTTCGTCCCGGGAGACCATGCGGGTGCGCACCGTCGACCGGTGGATGCTCTCGGCCGTGCGCGTTCCGGTGACGACGACTTCGACCGGCTCTTCCGGGGGCGGAGGGGCTGGGGCCTGTTCGGCCGGCGGGGCTTCGTCGGGCTCGTCCGCGATCGCGTGGGGCGCGAGCAGTACCGCTGCGCTGAAAACGAATAACCCGCGATGCATGGAGGCCCTGAGCGACGATTCAGCTTAGTCCATCCCCGAGGTATGCTGGCGAGCATGTTGGCTCGAACGCTCTCGCTAGCTCTCGCGCTCGTGTCGGTTGCTTGTTCCGGAGACGATGCGACGAAAGGTGGCAGCGGCGGAGCCGGCGGAGGCCTCGGCGGCGGCGGAGCGGGAGGCTCCGGTGCTACGTCGGGCAGCGGCGGTTCGGGCGGCAGCGGAGCGGCAACCGGCGGGAGTGGTGGAGTCGCTGGCGGAACTGGTGGCGCGGCAGGAGGGCAGGGTGGAACATCCGGCGGCGCGCCGTGGGCGCCCGCACCTGGCACGAGCTGGCAGTGGCAGCTCACCGGCAGCATCGACGAAAGCGTCGACGTGGCGATGTACGACATCGATTTGGTCGACGCGTCACCGGCGACCATCGCATCGCTGACGGGAGCCGGACGTGTGGTGATTTGCTACTTCTCTGCGGGCAGCAGAGAGGACTGGCGTCCGGACGCGTCTTCGTTTCAAGCCGCCGACTATGGCAAGGGCCTCGCGGGCTGGCCGGGCGAAAATTGGCTCGACGTGCGCTCGGACAACGTGAGAGCCATCATGAAGGCGCGTCTCGACCTCGCGCTGCAAAAGGGCTGCGCAGGCGTCGAGCCGGACAACGTGGACGGCTACACCAATGACACCGGCTTTCCTCTCACCGAACAGGACCAGATCGATTACGACACGTTCCTGGCGACCGAAGCCCACGCTCGCGGGCTCTCGGTTGGGCTCAAGAATGCCGTGGAGCTGGTTTCCGAGCTCATCACCCACTTCGATTGGGCGTTGAACGAAGAGTGTCTTTCGTACGACGAGTGCGCGACCCTCGCGCCCTTTATCAGTGCGAACAAGGCCGTGTTCCACGTCGAGTACGTGGATCAGTCCAGTCAGGGTCCGCAGAAGCAGTCGAGCGTGTGCGGCGACGCCAGCATCCAGGGGTTCTCCACGCTGATCAAAACGTGGGACCTCGATGCTTGGCGCTTGGCCTGTCCCTGAAGGACGCGCGGATGAAACGAATCGGCATCATCGCGGCCTGGCTGGTCGCGGTCTGCGGCCCAGCCGCCAGCGCGCAGCAAAAACCGAAGTACAAGCTCGCCCAGCCGGAGGAAGAAACGCTCGAAGAGATCGAGATCGAAGAGGCTTCGCCGTTCAAGGACGCGTTCCATTTGCGCATGAGCGCGGGCGCCGCTTACGCGAGAGCCTTCACTCGTTACGAGCCGACGCAGGGAAGCACCGGGCGCGAGTCCCTCGAAGCGTCGAGCCCCGCGTTGTCGCTGGAAGCCGGGGTGGGAGCTCGGGTGGGGCGCGACGTTTCGCTGGGGCTCACCGGCGGCGTCGTGCACGGACCTCTGACGCGTCTCGAGGGTTCGTGGCGGGACGATAGCCAAGGGGAGTACTACGGACTCTTCTTCATCGATCATCACTTCCCGCATCAGCGCGTCATCCATCTCGGGGCCGCGATCGGCGCGGGTTATGTCCACAGCCTCGGTCCGAGCCAAGAAGGGTACGGGGGCTTTGGACCTGCAGGTCAGGCGTTCTTCGGTTTCGATCTACGCATGGCCAAGACGGTGCGCTTCGGCGTCTTGGGAACCCTCACGGTGACCTCGATCCGACAGAGCCACTCGATCAGCGGTCCCGACTACGATTTCGACACGTTCTTCGTGGCTTTGGGCGCAGCGTTCACCGTGCGCGTGTCGGACTTCAAGTTCCCGACGAGCCTGCCGACGCTTGCGCGAGCGCCCGCCCATCGACACCACGATTGACGTTCGCGCTGGCTTCGAGAGGAGCCCAGGGAGTCCAGCGCTTCGTGCCAAGCGGCTACCTGCCCGCGGCGGGGGCTCTGCCGCGTTTGCGGGAAGGCCGCGAATCCTGGTTCGCGACCCGTCACGAAATGGCGGTGAACGCGCCTTCAGGCGGGCGCGTAGCAGCCGTCCCACTCGCCGCGGGAGCCATCCTGCGCTAGGAGGAGGATTGCCGATGAGCTCGACGAGTCTGTCCGCTACCGGTGCGCTCGCGAGTGAGTTGCACGATTTCTCCGCGAGACGGATCCCGTGCGCTGGACGGACGCCGTCGCAAAGCGCGCCAAGGAGCGATGGGTTCGCATCCGAGCCGGCGTCGAGCCCCTGAGTGAGTCATTCGAGCACTCGGGCCTGGGGGAAGCGCTGACGCGAATCGCGCACGTCGCACGGGAATTGGACGAGCCAGGGGACGGCGAGCCCCGAAGCTATTGGATGGAGCTTCGCTCACGGTTGATGCCCGCGTACGAGGCGCTGGCGGCTCAGCTCCGCGCGCGATTGCTTCGCGCTCCCACTCTGCGTCCCACGAACTGGAACCGCATCGGGTTCCACGTCACATCGGCGCTCGGCGCGCTCCTGTTGCTCGAGGTGGTGCTTTCCAAGACGGGCACCCTCTGGGCGACGGGCCTGTTTGCGGGAGTCTGTTGGTTTCTCGAAATGGGACGAGCCATCAGCAAGCGCATGAACGATCGCTTGATGCGCGTCCGGTTTTTCCAGCTCATCATCGATCCTCACGAGCATCACCACGTGAACTCGGCGACCTGGTATGGCACCGCGCTGTTTCTGCTCGCTATCTTCAGCCCGCCCATCGCATCGGCGGTAGCTCTGGCCGTCCTCGGCTTGGGCGATCCCGCGGCGGGCCTGGTGGGGCGACGCTGGGGCAGGCGACCGTTGATCGGCGGACGGACCCTCGAAGGCTCGATTGCGTTCGTCCTCATGGCCACGCTGGCCGCGCTCGGCGTGCTCTTGCTCTGGCACCGGGTCGCCGGGCTTCCCGCACTGTTCGCGGTTGCGGCCGTGGCATCGGTAGCGGGCGCGGTAGCCGAAGCGTTCAGCCATCGCATCGACGACAACTTCGCGGTTCCCGTCGCTTCGGCCGCGGCGGCCACGCTCTCCGCGTGGATCGTGGGCGTTCCCCTCTGACGCTCAGTCGGCTGGCGGCTCCCCGATTTCCTCGACGCGATTCACCGCCCCGTCTTCGTCCCAGTTCGTCCAGACGCGGCAGGGCACCCCGGCACAGTAGCTCCCCTCCATCTGCTTCCTGCCGTTCGTGAAGAAGAACGTCGCGCGTCCATTCTCGACGCCGTCGGCGGTCTTGCACGACATCACGCGCCCATCCTCCTCGAAGCTTTGGCGATCGAGCGCTGCTCCTTCCGGGCAGGGACTCTCGTCCTCCCACCAGTGCGAGTCCGCGCTCGCGGCTCCCGTCGTGCTCGATGCCTTGGCGCCGGCGGCGTGGGGGTCGCGAACGGCATCCACGCAAGTTCCGCTCTTGCGGTCGCAAATCTTGCCGTGGGTGCACTGGGCCCAGCAGCCGCCCGTCGTTGCGCGATAGATCGCCGCGCCGGTGAGACCAGTGGCCACGGCTACGCCAGCGCCGAGCTTCTTGTCACGGGTCGCGGCCTCGCACCCGACGAGCAAGATTGCGCACCCGATCAGGCAGAGCATGCGCATGAGCGGATTCTACTCCCGCACCACGACTTTGCCGGGTAGCATGCCTCGAGCTCATGATTCGTCGCATTTCGCTGCCTTTGATTCTGTGCCTGTTGGGCGCTTGCGGTGCGCCCCCCGCCCGCGTCGCTTCGGCGGACGGCGCGCCCGCCAAGTCCGCCGAGACTCCGAACGCCGAGGAAGGCGAATCCGCTCCCGTGGGCGAGAGCCACACCGCGTCCGGCGACACCGTCCAGGTGCGACTGGTCAAACCCGGCGCCGAGCCTCGGAGCAAGTTACGCCTCAAGCTCGTACCAGGGTCCACCGAGACCATGGTGATGGTCATGCGCATGCGGACCTCGACCGCCATCGGCGAAGGGTTCACGTCATCACTTCTTCCCGACATGGTCGAACACCTGCGAATGAACGTCACCGAAGTGAACCCCGACGGGCGAGCGCGCATCGATTTCGTGATCGAAAAGGCCAATGCCAAGCAAGCACGGGGCGTCGATGCAGCGGTCGTGTCGGCGGTCGACACTGCTCTGCAGGGTATGGTGGGAATGCGCGGTTACACGATGCTCACCGACCGCGGGGTGGTCGAAGCCGGAGACGTGGAAGTCCCTCCAGATGCCACACCGACCTTGAAGCAGATGGCGACTCAAATGCGTGAATCGATCACCCAGTTTGCCAGCCCCGTACCCGAAGAGCCCGTGGGCGTGGGCGCTGTCTGGGAGGTCACGACCCATCCCATTGCCGGTGGCGTGAAGGTCACGCAAAAAGCCACGCAGACGCTCGTCTCCCGGCAGGGCCCGAATCTCAAGACCAGCGCGGTGGTCGCCAGCACTGCGGCCCCCCAGGAAATGAAGAACGACAAGCTGCCTCCCGGCGCGCGCGCCGACGTGCAGTCCCTTCACGTGACCGGCAACGGCTCGTCCGTCTGGAGCCTGGTTCACATGGTGCCCGACCACTCCCAGGTGAAGGTTCACTCGAAGCTCGACGCCCTTCTCACCGTGGGGAAGGACTCGCTCCCCATGAAGGCGGAAGCGGAAATCGAGATCGGCCTGACGCGGGCACCCTAGAGTCCGAAGCTCGGAACTTCCGTCCAGGCGGTTGGCACGCACTAGCCATGATCGCGCTGTCAGTCCGCGGACAAGAGCCTCCGTGACGGCAGCCACCAGGCTGGGAGTGGAGATCGAGCCTTCTCGAACCGCTCTCGTCGGAGCACGACGCCAGCGCCAGGATAATTACTAATGAAATCATACAGTTATAGATTTAGAGCCTTTGTACTTGTAATCAAACGTTTGATTGATTAAATCTCCTGGCTGCCATGGGACGCCCGATCAACGCCGATGCCGGTGCGACGCGACGCCGGATCCTGAAGAGCGCTTCGGAGCGCTTTGCGGAAAGCGGAGCAGCGGGAGCGAGCATCCGGGCGATCGCGCGGGGCGCGGACGTGAGCCTGGCGATGGTTCACCACTACTTCGGTAGCAAAGAGGAGCTTTTCGGCGCGTGCATCGATTCGATGTACGAACGGCTTGGCGGTGTTCGCGCCGAGCTCGAAGCATCTCTCGCCCAAGGCGGAGATCTCGGGGAGCTCGTGGAGCGCGCGGTGCGAGTCTGCTTCCGCTTTGCCAAGACGGAGGAGCTTGCGGTGCGGCTCCTGCTGCGTGCCGTCGCGGAGCACGGGGAGATCGACCACAGCCGCCGGGTTGGCGTGCAAGGTCCGTTCTTGGACCAATCGTCCGCGCTGCTGGGCCACGCGCTCGGTCGCCCTGCCCGCGAGCTCAGGCTTCCCCTGCAGAGCGTGGTCATCCTCACCTCTCGCTATGCGGTCTCGAGCCCGAGTGAGCTCGAGCTGTTCACCGGGGCGGGCGCCGGTCAGGACACGATCGTCGAGAACCACTTGGTCGAGGTCGCGCGGGCCATCCTCGGCGTCGACAAACCGAAGAGCAAAGGAAAGAGCCATGCAAATTGAACCGCTAGGCGTACAATCGAGTCGTCGAATGCGGGACATGGTCGACGCCACCCTCGAAGGCGCCCCCGGGCTGCCCGTCGATGCGCTCGACGAAGCCGCGTCGTTGTCCCTCAGCACGCGTTTCGAGCTCGGTCGAGAGATCAGCGACGTGCAACGCGCCTTTCTGGATCTGAACGGGTTCTTGGTCTTCTCTCGGGTTGCCGCCGAGACGGAAGTCCGGACCATTCTCGAGGAGCTCGAGCGCATCGAACGAGAGTGGCTGGCCGAGGCGCGATCGGAGGTGTTTGGCATTCCGCTGTTCAAGGGCCGAACGGATGACGGCCAAACGCGGATTCAACGCTTTCCGTTCACATCGTGCTTCTCGGAGTACATCCGAGACTTCGTGCGAGACGATCGTTTTGCTCCCGTACGCGGGCTCGTCGGCCAGAACACTCGCGTCGGCGATCGCGAGAAGGATGGCGTCGTCATCAACCGGTACATCAACGAGCCGGGCAGCGTGTACCCGCGTCTCGGTTGGCACACCGACGGCTTGCGCGACTTGTTTTACCTCCGCATGCCGAAGCAAATGCTCAACGTGGGCCTGCATTTCGATCGAATCAAGAAAGAGGATGGCGGGCTCCGATTGATACCGGGTACCCATCATCAGGGCTTCTTTTCGATGTGTTTCAAGAAGCCGTACTTCGTCAGCCATCACGTGGATCCCAAGGAGGTCTGCGTGGAGACCGAGCCGGGTGATCTCACGGTTCACGACGGGCGGCTCTGGCATCGGGTGGAGGGTTCCCCTCACACCGGAGCCCGCAGCCTGCGCCGTTCGATGTACGTGCCCTACCTCACCGACGCATACCAGCCCAAATCCGAGGAGAGCAAGACGCCGCTCTACCACTACCTCGGACGCGCGGCGCGCGCAGTGAAGCTCGCAGCGGTTCGACGAAGTCGCTGAACGTCAGGGAGCGCCCATGCTGAACGAGAGCACGTGAGTACCCTCGAGCTCGGCGTGGGAGATGGTGTTTCCCTCGAGTAGCTCGCCGTCGAGTCGCACCTTCTTCGGCACGAGCCCTTTGCGGGGTGATGGAGACGCCTCGAGCGTGAGATCACCGCTCGGTCGGTGGAGGACGACCTTCGCGTAGCGGGGCGCTGACACGATGTAGCGATCCGTTCCGGAGATGGGATACAGGCCCGCTCCTGCGAAGAGGAGCCACGCGCTCATCGTTCCGCCGTCGTCGTTGCCGGGGATCCCGCCGACTCCATCGCCATAGAGCTCGGTCACGATCCAGTCGACCGCATTCCAGCTTTCGCCCGGGCTGCCCCACGCGGCAAACAGCCAGGGGGCGTTGATGTCCGGCTCGTTGCTCGGCCAGTAGTGGGCTCGCACCCCGAGCACGGGGACGTCCTCCTTGGAGGCGTCGAAGAACTCCCGCAGACGATCCAGCGCTGCCGCCTCTCCGCCGAGGGTCTCGGCGAGGCCTTCGGGATCGTGGGGCGCCATCCACAAGTAGTGGGAGGGGTTGCCTTCCACGAAGTCGTCGCTCATCGCCGTGGGAGTGCCAAAGGGGGCGAACGTTCCGTCGGACTTCTTGCCACGGAAGTAGCCAATGCTGGGATCGTAGTGGTGCTGGTAATTCTTCCCACGCTGACCGAGCTCGTCGGCGTCGGCGGCGATCCCGAGGCGCGCGGCCCAGTGTCCGAGGGCGGCGTCGGCAACGGCATATTCCTGAGTCTTGGAGACCGACCCATTCGAGACGTCGCTCGGCACGTAGCCTTTGGCGAGGTAGTCCGGAAGGTCGCTGTCTCTTCCGCCCACCGGTCCCGGAGAAAGTTCGTAGGCCGCGACGCGAGCGAGGGCGTACGCGGCAGGCTCGTCGTCGAAGGGGACACCCTTCTGAGCCGACTCACTGAGCACGATCTCACCCGGCGAGCCGATCATCGTCTTCGAATCGCCGTGGGCAATCCCCCACACCGGAACCGCGCCCCCCTCCTTGGCCATGTCGACGAGGGATGCGGCGAAGTCGGCGTTGCGCGAGTCCTCGTTCAAGATCAGCCAAGGATGGAGCGTGCGATACGTATCCCAAAGAGAGAAGTCGTTGTACCGAGGCCGGCTCCCCTGGGTGATGTCGCCGAGAGCGTTGACATAGCGGCCGTCGCTGTCGCTCATCAGCGTCGGCATGAGCAGCGAGTGATAGATGGCCGTGGCCATCACCCGCGTCTCGTAGTCATTGGCGCCCCAGAGCTCCACGCGATCGACGGCTTGTTTCCACTCATTTTCGGAGCGCGCGCGCATGCCGTCGAAGTCGAAGCTCGGCGCTTCGGCGGCCAGGTTCTTGTCTGCGCCTGAGGCGTCCACGAAGCTAACGGCGACGCGGAGATTCACGCTCGTCGTCCCCGCTGGAAATTTCGCCCAGCCCCCCAGCGGCGTTCCGGTCGCGCTGCTCTGTCCCGGGTGAAGCCCGGTGGCGTCGAAGGTTCCGATCTCGCTCGGCGGCACGTCGAAGACCACAGAAGCGTACAGGTCGTAACCCCCAGCGCCGCCGGACATGCTGCCGAAGTGCTGCACGTGGGCCGCTACGCTCGAGGCCGCCGAGTCGAACCCGATGTCGGCTGTCGCGATGTCCCCTCCAAGACGGTGATCGAGATCGAAGAGGACGACCGGATCTCCTGCCGACGGAAACCCATAGCGAAAGGTCGCGGCGCGCAGGCTCGAAGTGACTTCCACACGAATCCCGCTCTCGAGCACTACCGAGTAGTAGCCGGGCAGCGTTTGCTCGCTCGCCTTGTCGAAGGCTTGCATGTGGCCTTCCTCGGTCCGCTGTCCGTCCGTCATCCCGAGGGCCGGCATGATGCCGATGGCGCCGTAGTCGGGAACGCCGGTGCCTTCGAAGTGAACCAGGGAAAACGCCGTGATGATCTTGTCGCCCGCGAAGTAGCCCGAGCAATGATTGAAGCCCGCCGCGCCCGTCGGGGTGCGCGTGTCCGGGCTCGGATGAATCATTGCGAAGGGGACGGCGGGACCCGGATACGCCGAGCCGACGCCGAACGCGTCGCCCCCGCTTCCGATTCGTGGATCGATTGCTGCGAACAAGTCCGCTCGAGTGGGCGGCGTTTCTTTGCCGGTGTCTTCCTTCGCGGACGACCCGCACCCGGTAGTCGTCGAGAGAAGGAGCAGGAGTGGGCCCCAGCGGCGCAGCATGGTCGGAGTGTACTTCACAGTGCGTGCATCAACACGCCAGCTCCCGAGAATATCGGGCGGTATGTGGTGTGTTCGCCCAAATCCTGGCCCGACCGGGCCGAACGTCCCAACCTGCCGCGACGGATTCTCCAGGGTCTCGCAGCAGTTGGGCTTCTACGTTTTCCCAGCTCTTCGATGCTAGGCTCGCGCCGGCCTTCGACCATGGAGCGAGTGAAGACGCTGATCGCGGGTGCCGGAGTGAGCGGACTCGCTACGGCTGCTTTCGCGGCCAAAGACGACTGCCTCGTGCTCGAGCGCGACGCGGCAATCGGTGGCTACTGCAAATCGATCCACCAGGATGGCTTCGTCTGGGACTATTCGGGCCATTTCTTTCATTTCAAGCACCCGGAGATCGAGAGCTGGCTGAGGGAGCGCATGCCCGAGCAGCGGATCCGCACCGTCGAGAAGCGCTCGTTCATCGCGTATGGCGGAAAGCTCATCGACTTTCCGTTTCAAAAGAACATTCACCAACTCGACAAAGACGAGTTCATCGAGTGCCTGCACGACGCGTATTTCGCCGACCAGGAACGAGCAGCGCGGGGTGATCGGCCGTTCGCTTCGTTCGAAGAGATGCTGTACGCGCGGCTCGGGCGCGGCATCTCGGAGAAATTCTTGATTCCCTACAACGAGAAGCTGTACGCGACGGATCTCGGAAAGCTCGATCCGGATGCCATGGGTCGCTTCTTTCCCCACGCGAATTTGTCGGACATCGTTCGCAACATGCGATCGCCCGACAACTCCTCGTACAACTCCACCTTCACCTATCCCGAAGGGGGAGCGTTCGAGTACGTCAAGGCGCTCGCCAGCGAAATCGATCCCGGTCGGATCTTCCTCGGCGAACCTCTCGTTTCCGTCGATCTCAAAGCTCGAGTAGCGCGCACTCCTTCTCGGGAGATCGGCTACCAGAACCTCGTGTCGAGTCTGCCATTTCCCGCGCTCCTGCGCGCGGCGGGACAGCACGTCGAGCCGGGGATGTGGAGCTCGAACAAGGTGCTCGTCTTCAACTTGGGCTTCGATCGCAAAGGACCCAAGGATGCCCACTGGATCTATTACCCGAGTCGCGACACCGTGTTTTATCGCGTTGGGTTCTACGACAACATCTTCGACACCGATCGCATGAGCTTGTACGTCGAGATCGGGCTCGCAAGCGACGCGAGCGTGGATGTCGACGGGTTGCGCGCTCGGGTGCTCGCGGATCTGGAGAAGGAAGGCGTGCTCAGCGGGCAGAAGCTCGTGGCTTGGCACAGCGTGGTGATGGATCCGGCATACGTTCACATCACCCGGGATTCGCTGGCTCGGCACCAGGCGCTCGACAAGATGTTGCGCGAACAAAGCGTGTATTCGATCGGCCGCTACGGTCGTTGGACGTACTGCTCCATCGAGGACAACGTCGTCGAAGCCCGAGCGCTGGAAAAACTGCTCTGACGCCCTGGCCTGCGGTCAGGGGCAGGAGGTGCCGTTCGGCTTGCAGACGGTCACGGCACAGCAAAACATGCCGGCTGGGCAGTTTGCTGCGGATCCGCAAGCTCCGGACTGACAGACCGGATGGGTGCAGCCCACTGTCGCTCCGCAATCAGCGCCGGTGCAACACTCGATCGTGCAACCCGAGGCGCTCTTCGAGCAAACGTGGTTGCAGTTTCCACCCACACATCCGTCGATCGTGCAGGGATCGCTGTCCACGCAGTCGGGCTGCGTTGTACATTCCACGCACTTGCCGGTGTTGTCGCATTTGATCGGGCATTTCGGCACCGTCGAGCAGGTGCCATTGGTGCACTTTCCGGTGTTGCAGAGATCCCCGAGGCAGTCGGCGTCCACGCAGCAGTCCTTGCAACCGACGCCCGCACAGCAAACCTTGCCAGCCGCGCATCCCGGGTGGGAGCAGATGCCGCTGATGCAGGTGTCCGTCGTGCAGGGATCGCTGTCGTCGCAGCCCGAGCCGTCCGTGCATGCGGAGCCGGGCACGCAGTCCCCCGCGCTGTTGCAGTTTTGCCCTGGGGGGGCACACTTGCTGGTTGATGCAGGCCCCGCCGCCACAGGAGTCCGAGGTGCAGGCCTTGCCGTCGTCGCAGTCGGTGGCGCTGCAACATGTGCCGCAGCCCCCGCCGGGGCAACACTGCTGCCCGGTCGGGCACTTCGGAGCGTGGGTGCAACCAGAGTCACCGCAAGCGTCGGCGGTGCACGGATTGCCGTCATCGCATTGAGAGGCGGCACAGCAAGAACGGCAGCCGACCCCCGGGCAGCAGGCGCTCGGTGCGGGGCAGAACGAGTTCTCGCAAAAGCCTCCCGTGCAGGCGTCCGTGGTGCAGGGGTCGCTATCGTCGCATTCGCTCGCATCCGTACAGGATTTCTGGTCGACGCACCCCTGCGCCTGACACACCTTTCCAGTGCCGCAACGCTCGGGGTTGGGGATGTGCTGGCAGAAGCTCTGCTCGCACTTGTCGTCCGTGCAGGAAACCTTGTCGTCGCAGTCGGAGTCTTTGCAACAAGCGCCGCACACTCCGTTGCAGCACACTTCGCCCTGGGAGCAGCTCGAGATGTGCTCACAAGCGAGGTCCACCGTGCACACGTCCACGGTGCAAGGATCGTTGTCGTCACACTGGGCGGATTCCGAGCAACCCTTTCCGGTCCCGCCATCCTGGTTGTTTCCGGCGGAGGAAAACTCCGAGCCCCCACAAGACCCCAGAGCGATCGAGACCGAAGCCACGATCGAAAGCCCCCCGAAAATTCGCAGCCAGCCCAACGCTTTGAGCGTACCACCCCCAGGCGCGAACACAGTCCGTGTGCGTCGTAGATGTGGCGCGAGTCACCATTTCGAAAAGGGTGTAAGCTGGGTGACGCTCGAGAGATCCCAGATGGCTCGAACCACAGGCAGCAGGCGACTCACGGGCACGGGGGAATTCCTCGGGTTTTCGGCGAAGTCGCTGGGCCCGGGGGTTTGCGCTCCATTGTCGGTGAATGTGTGTTACACACCTACATCAGAGGTGGGACCGTGACGAACAAACACCGAAAGAACCCTGAGATCTCGCGGCGAAACCTGCTGGCGGCGCTCGGAGCCTCGATGGGTACCGTTGCGGTGGGTTGCGGATCGGCTGACAGCAGCGATCCCGACGTTGAAGAAAACCCGTTTGGTCCCGGGGGCAAGGCCGACACCCCCGGCAACCATTGCGAAGGCAACAGGGGTCTCGGCCCTGCGGAGATGCTCGCGGGCATCGAGACCATCGTCGTCCTGTGCATGGAAAACCGTTCGTTCGATCACTACCTCGGTTCGCTGAGCATGGTCGAAAGCGCGCGGTGATGGGCTCCGGGGACGAGTTCAATCCCGACTCCAACGGCAATGCCGTTCCGTGTCATCAGCTCGACAACTACACGCCCGCGGATCCGCCGCACGACTGGGACTCCTGCCACGCTCGTTCAACGACGGCACAGAACGACGGCTTCGTGACGCAGCACGCCGGCCCGTCGCGAAACGGACGTGATGGGCTACTACCTCCGAAGCCAGCTCCCGATCACGCTACGCGCTCGCCGACCAGTACGCGATCTGCGATCGCTATTTCGCCTCGGTGATGGGTCCCACCTGGCCGAACCGCTTCTTCCTGCACGGCGCGTCGTCGAACGGGGACAGAGGGCAACACGCCCGTCGCCGCTGTTCGACAACGTCTGGAGCTGGCTCGACGACGTCGACGCTATCCAGCGCAAACTACTTTCACGATCTGCCCTGGTGCACCGGCCGCCTATCAGAAGCTCTTCGGACTCTCGAGAATCAGCCGTTCTTCGAAGCCGCGCAAAGGGCAAGCTGCCGAATTATTGCCTCATCGACCCGCAGTTTTTCGGCTCCGGCGCCAACGACGACCACCCGGACCACGACGCGCGACTCGGCCAGGCGCTGATCGCGTCGTCTACAGCGGCGCTGGCGCAGAGCCCGCAATGGAGCAAGTGCCTGTTCGTGCTCACCTACGACGAGCACGGCGGCTTTTACGACCACGTGCCGCCGCCCACGACGTAGGACGAACGCCCGGAGTTCGAGCAACTCGGGTTCCGCGTACCGACCATCGTGGCTGGCCCCACGGTGCGCAAGGGCTGCGTCGTCAGCACCGCTTCGACCACACCTCGATCATCAAGACCCTCGTGACGCGGTACGGGATCCAAGAGCCCCAACGTCCGGGTCGATGCCGCGAAGGATTTGTCGAGCTGCATCCAGCCTGCGTACTGAAGAAGCCTCAGAAGGCCGTGACGCTGCCCAAGCTCGAGTTTTCGTATCCCGAGCTGATGTCACGTACGCCGGTCGAGGAACACAGGAAATGTGGGACGCCGCGGAGCGCGGAGTGGTGCCGCGCCACCTCGACCGCGTTCCAAAGGCCTGGGAGAGACCGCGCACGTGCTCGAATGGGGCCGGCGACTCGGCGCCGTGACGATCGGCTCGAATTCTCGACCCTAAATCCTGGTACCATCGCCAGATGACGGCGAATCTCTGGGCGGTGATGCTCCTCGGCGTCGCGACGGTGGCGTGCTCCAGCAGCAACGACTCGGGTTCGAGCGCTGCGGGCGGCGGAGCCTCCGGGACCGGTGGCAGCGGCGGAAGTGCCGGCGCTTCGGGAGGCGGCGGGCTGGGAGGAATTGGCGGAGGCGGGCTGGGCGGCAGCGCAGGCGTGGGCGGTACCGGTGGCTCGAGCGGCTATCCCCTGCCGGACTGCACCATCGACGTGGATCCCGGTGCGGACATGGATGCCGTGGCCGCGGCCGCAAAGCCCGGTGACGTCGACCGTCTATCCGCAGGAGACTACGGACCGTTTCGCGTGAAGACCTCCGGCACCGAGCAGGCGCCCATCGTTTATCGTGCGAAACCAGGTGACGAGCTCTTGCCTCACATCACCGACGACGGCAGCTACTCCCAGGGCATCCAGGTCGACACCGCCCAGCACCTCGTGTTCGACGGTCTGTGGGTGGATCAGATCAACCAAGGCATCTACGTGTACTACAGCGACTACGTGATCGTGCAGCACTGCAAGGTCACGAAGATCGGCCAGGAATGTTTGCGGTTCAAACACTCGAGTTATGGCGCGTTCATCGGGAACGCAGTCCAGACCTGCGGTGTGCGTTACCAGGAGGGTCTGAACGGCGAGGGGATCTACGTCGGCTCCGGCGAAGAGAACGGGGACGACACCCATGATGCGCTGATCTCCGGCAATCAGATTTCTGACACGAAAGACGAGGGCATCGAGCTCAAAGGCTCCACCGCGAATTGTGTCGTCGAGGGCAACCTCGTCCACGACCTCTTGATCAAGGACGGTGGCGGAATCGTCGTGGCCGGCCCGGACTTGCCCAATCCGAACCTCGCGGAGTCCGGTCACATCGTGCGGAACAACATCGTCTTCAACGTGGAGACTCGGACCCAATACCAGGACGGCAACGGTTTCAACGTCCGACGTGGCGCCCTCGTCTACAACAACGTCGGGTACGCCAATCAGCATTACGGCATCCGTGTCGACGACAAGGAAGGCTACGGCGGAAACGTGAAGCTCTACCACAACACGTTTTACGGAAACGCCGTCGGCAACGTCGCTGTGTTAGACTCCGCGGTGACGGATGTCAGAAACAACTTGGGTCTCGCGGCGAGCGAGAACCTACCTGCGACTGCGGACCTGTTCGTAGATGCTGCGAAGGGTGACTTTCATCTGGTCGCGGGTGCGGCGGCCGTGGACGCCGGGCAGGATGCCGGAGTCTCCGAGGACATCGACGGAACGAAACGACCTCAGGGAGCGGGGTTCGACTTCGGAGCCTACAGCTTCACTGAGCTCGGATCAGCGGGCGGGCCAAAATTATCGAAACCTAAATGTCGGCGACTACCATTATTTTGGCCTGGTTCCTTAGCGCACGTAGATCGGATTCGAGTAGATCCACACGAACTCGTGGTCCGCGTAGTCCGCGTAGGATGCGAGGTACTTCTTCAGATGGTGCGGCCGCATCCGCACCTCGACCCGATACGCGCCGGGTTCGGGATTTTCGAGGCTGACACTGGTCGTGCCCTCGGCGGCTTGGGCCCACGTCGTGTCGGTCGCGCGATACAGAACGCTTCGGATCTCCGGTTCCGGTGAGGCGCCGCCGTGGATGGTGGGCGCCGTCGCCAAGAGCACCGGCGCTTCGGAGGCGGGCACCTCGTCGCCCATCTCGTGAACGCCGGAAGTCGCTTCGGCGTGAAAATCGAATCCGTCGGGATAGCCAAACACCTCGAACGCACCGTAGAGGCGCCCTGCGCGAAGCGCGTCTTTGAGCGATCGGTCGTCGAAGCCTCCTTGGGCATCGGGCTGAACCAACAGGTGATTGGAAAACCAGAGCATCATCCGCCGATAGCTGTCGACCCGCTCCCCGTCGGGCAGGAGCGTCGGGAACGTGTTGCGGTGGCAGTCCGTCCCCATCGTGGTCACGCGCTTGACGCCGGTCGCCAGAACCTGGGACCAGGTGTCGAGGTACCGCTCGTCTTCACTCACGAGGGGAAGGAACACGAGGTCCGATTGCGGAACGAAGCCGGGCTCGTCCAGATTGAAGAGCAAGGACAGGACGGTGCCAGCGCCCCGCAGCGTGTTGGCGTGGAGGTTGTACATCTCGAACCCGTCGATCGGGAGCGTAGCGAGAAGATCCGGCGACCAGTCTTCGGTGTGCTGAACCAGAGAAACGGCCCCTGCCGCCTTCAACTTCTCGATGTCGTCGGAAGAGATGGAGCCGTACACGGCCTCGCGCTCGGCCTGGGTCGCCGCGACATGAGCCTCCAGGCCCACGGGCATCGTCGCCGTCTCCGTACCGGCGAGCACCAGCGCGGGCTCGGCGTCGGGGCAGGCCAGCCAGCTCGCGACCGGATGACCATCGCGCTCGATCAGCGAGTCGCCCTTCGACTGGTCGTAGAGAAGCACATCGGGATACTCGGTGCGAGCGAACGACTCGGAGTGATCACTCAGCATCACCCAATCGTGCTCGACCTGACAGAGTCCACGTCGAAAGTCATCGAGACAGGGCAGGTTGATCTGATCGTTCGAATCCCTTGGATCGCCATCGCACGCATCATGGGAGTACACGGAGTGCGCATGGATCAAGCCACGCCGATCCAGAAACCCCCGGGGCCCAGGTCCGCGCTCGGTTCGGTAGACGACGACTGGCTTTTTGTCCTTCTGAGCGGCGGACTCGTCGTCACCGCCTCCGCAGCCAACACAGAAAAGCACGAGGCCGATACAGTGCGTCTTCAAACTCACGCCGGGAGTATAGCCGGCGGATGATTCGCAGCACCGCGCGCCTCTGGTACACTTCGGTCGGCATGCGTTTCTCACGACGAATGCTCGGCTGGTTCGTGCCGGCGCTCTGGATCACGACCGCGTGCTCCAGCTCGGCGGGCGAGCCGGAGCCGGCTGCCAAGAAACAGCTCGAGCCCGTCGTTTGCCGGCCCGGCTTTTACGAAACGGAAGCCGTGCCACTGCACCTGCTTTCCGACGGCGATCCCGTCGTCGTCCGCTACGCGCCCAGGGTGGCTACGTCCTTTGGGTGGGCGCTCGCGTCACCGGGCTCGAGCCCGGTCCAGCAAAGATCAGCGCAAAGCTCATCAACCCAGATACCGCCGAGGAGTTCGTCGTCGACTCGCGGGTCGTCGAGCTCGAGCTAGCGCCGGATGGTTCCGGAGAGCTCGAGGCGAATTCGGAGACAAGCGCGAACTTCGCGCATCTTCTGACGTGCCCCAACTACGAGCCGCGACCGGTGGAGGGAGTCGATTGGGTTCTCGACATCGAGCTCGGCGACCCCGACGACGAAACCCACTCGGGAAGCGCCACCGTGCACGTCGTTCCAGGTTGCGAGAAGGGAAGCAGGCTCGAGGACTGCCAGTGCGAATGCGCGCCGAACTACACGTTTGGGAAATGCGGAGCTCCCGGCTGATCGCTCAAATCAGCGCCAGCGCGGCCTCGAGCTCCGCTTGAGCTTTGCCCTCGCCCGTCTTCTTCGCGAGCTCGATCCCCGCCTCGAGCCAAGGTTTTGCCTCGACGGGACGCCCTGCATCCATCAGCAGCTGTCCGGCCATCAAGTACATCGCCAGGTAGCCCGGATCAGCGGTGCGGAGCGCCTCGAACGTCCGGAGAGCGTCGTCCACTCGTTGCTCGCGGCGATACTCCATGGCGAGCGCATAGCGCGCAAACGAGTCCACCTGGCCCGCGGCCAGCATCTTTTCCAGCATTTCGAGGCGCTTATTCATACACGCTCGGCCATAGACCGGACGCTCGAAGCTCGCAACGTTGCAGGTGCGCCACCCGCTAAGGTAGCGTCCCGGCTCGGAAAACGGAGGGATCATGCTTCTCGCACGCCGCATTCTGATCACCGGTCTACTCGCGCTTTCAGCGAGCAGCTTCGTCGACTGTAAGAAGTCCGGGGGTGGAAACGGTTCGTCCGGCAGCGCAGGCGAGATCGTGGTCGGGCATTACGCGTCGATGACCGGCAACACGGCCCATTTCGGTCAGGACACGGACAAGGCGATCCGCCTCGCGGTCGATGAAGCGAATGCCGCGGGGGGCGTGCTCGGTCGTAAGGTCAAGGTCGTCACGCTGGACGACCGCGGTGACTCCGCCGAGGCGGCCAACGCCGTTACCCGACTCATCGACGTGGAAAAGGTTCACGCGATCCTGGGTGAGGTTGCGTCGAGCCTTTCCCTTGCTGGCGGTCGAGTGGCGCAGCGCCGCAAGATCCCGATGGTGAGCCCGTCGTCCACCAATCCAAAAGTGACCGAGGTCGGTGACTACGTGTTCCGCGTCTGCTTCTTGGATCCGTTCCAGGGCAAGGTGATGGCGAAGTTCGCGCGCGAGAACCTGAAGCTCGAGAAAGTCGCGATCTTGAAGGACGTGAAGAACGATTACTCGATCGGGCTGGCCGACGCTTTCAAGGAGTCCTTCGAGAAATGGGCGGCAAGATCGTCGTCGAGCAGTCCTACTCCCAGGGCGACACGGATTTTTCTGCGCAGGTGACCGCCATCAAGAACACCGACGCGGCCGGGATCTTCATTCCTGGTTACTACGCCGAAGTGGGCGCCATTGCGCGGACGGCGCAGCGGCTCGGCGTGAAGCTTCCTCTGCTCGGAGGCGACGGCTGGGACGCGCCAGATCTGTTCAAGATCGGTGGGGACGCGCTGGATAACTGCTACTTCTCCAATCACTTTGCCCCGGACGTGGCCAGTCCCAAGGCGAAGAAGTTCGTCGACGACTTCAAGGCGAAATACTCCGTCGAGCCGACCGGGCTCGGCGCGCTGGGATACGACGCGGCGAGTGTGCTGTTCGACGCCATGAAGCGCGCTGGAAAGACCGAGCCGGGTCCGGTGAGAGATGCCCTCGCGGCGACCAAGGACTTCGAAGGCGTGACTGGAAAGATCACCATCGACAAGGGCCGCAATGCCGAAAAGAGCGCCGTCGTGCTCAAGATCAACGGTGGCAAAGCGAAATTTGCCGCAACGGTTGCGCCTTAGTCCGGCGAGGACGCTCGAAACTTGAGCCAGTTTCTGCAGCAGCTCATCAACGGACTGTCGCTGGGATCGATCTATGCGCTGATCGCCCTCGGCTACACGATGGTGTACGGCATCTTGAAGCTCATCAACTTCGCCCACAGCGAAGTGTTCATGGTGGGCGCATATGCCGGTTACTACTCGTCGCAGTGGCTGGGCATCGAGCGAATGGAGCAGGGCGGGCAGCCGTTCCCCATCTACCTGGCGATCGTCGTGTTGATGTTCGCGATGCTCGTTTCGGCGGTGCTCGGCGTGACCATCGAACGCTTGGCGTATCGCCCCGTGCGGTCGGCGCCTCGCTTGACGCCCCTCATCACCGCGATCGGCATGAGCCTGCTCCTGCAGAACCTCGGCATGCTGATTTTCACCCCAAATCCCCGGCGTTACCCCCCGATCCTGAAGGAAGTTCGTTACGAGTTCGGAGGGGTGATCGTCACCAACGTGAAGTTGACGATCTTCCTGGTGACCATCGTCTTGATGATCGGCCTCTGGCTCCTCGTGCAGCGCACCTGGACGGGGCGGGCGATGCGAGCGGTGAGCGTCAACCTCGACGCTGCCAAGCTCATGGGAATCGATACGGATCGCACCATCAGCGCGACCTTTGCCATCGGTTCGGGGCTGGCGGCCGCGGGAGGCATCTTGTTCGGGCTCGACCAGATCACCATCACTCCGACGATGGGTGTCCTCACGGGTCTCAAGGCATTCGTTGCAGCCGTACTGGGTGGGATCGGCAACGTGCCGGGCGCAGTACTGGGCGGCGTCTTGATCGGGCTCGCTGAGCAGCTCGTGGCGGGCTACATCTCACCCGACTATCGTGACGCGATCACGTTCTTCATCCTGATCGTGATCCTCATCCTGCGACCGGAAGGCATCCTGGGCGTCGTGCGACAGGAGAAGGTGTGATGCGCTGGCTCAAGCGAGCCGGAGTTTCCGCGTTGGTGATCGGCGTGATCTACGGCGCGGGTCTTGGCGTCGAGGCTGGCCTGATCGAGTACGTCCAGCGCATCATGCTCATCGCGGGCATCAACATCATTCTCGCGGTAGGACTCAATCTCATCAACGGAACCACCGGCCAGTTCTCGATCGGCCACGCCGGATTCATGGCGGTGGGTGCCTACGCTACCGCCTTCCTCGGAGTCCAGCTCGCGCCCCACGTGGCGGCGGCCGTGGGCGCCGGCGCTCTCGCCAACGGGATCACGTTCAACGTGGCGCTCCTCATGGGAGCGCTGTTCGCTGGCGTCACGGGGCTCGCGGTGGGCGTCCCGAGCCTCCGGCTCAAAGGCGACTATCTGGCCATCGTCACGCTGGGCTTTGGAGAGATCATCCGGATCTTTTTCAACAACGCGAAGTCGCTCGGCGCCGCCACCGGCTACTTCGGAAACGATCCGGCAGGCCTGCCGCCGTACACCAACTTCTTCTGGGTCTACCTGTGGGTGGTCATCATCGTGCTGATCATTCGCAACATCACGTTCTCCCAGGCGGGGCGCTCGCTGATCGCGATACGCGAAGACGAGATTGCCGCAGAGGCCATGGCCACGCCGACCACGCGCCTCAAGGTGACCGCGTTCACCATCAGCGCTGCCACTGCGGGGATCGCGGGCGGCCTGTTCGCTCACATGCAGAGCGGCGTTCGGCCGGAAGATTTCAAGTTCGAGAAATCGATCGACATGATCGTCATGATCATCATCGGTGGTCTTGGCTCGATCTCCGGCGCGATCATCGGCGGTATCTTCCTCGCGGTCGCGTTGGAGCTGATGCGCGACCTCCAAGAGTACCGTCTCGTCATCTATGCGCTCCTACTCGTCGTGATCATGATCGTGCGGCCCGAGGGCCTTTTGGGCATGAAAGAGCTGTCGCTCTCCATGTTCAAGAAGAAGAAGCCGAAGACTGGAGGCGCGTCGTGACCGTGCTCGCCCTCGAGAAGGTGGACAAGGTGTTCGGCGGTCTCCGCGCGGTCTCGAACGTGTCGTTTTCGGTCGAACCCAAACAGATCTTCGGGCTGATTGGACCCAACGGCGCGGGCAAGACCACGGTGTTCAACGTCGTGACGGGCGTGTATCAGCCGGACGGGGGCCGCATCCTGTTCGATGGGGACGACATCAGCGGCTGGAATCCGGCCCGAATCGCATCCCGAGGCATTGCGCGTACGTTCCAGAACATCCGGCTCTTCCGCTCGATGACCGTGGAACAGAACGTGATGGTTGCAGGCTATCGCATCCACCGCGCGAGCCTCTGGTCGGCGGTCGTGAGAAACCAGCTCTTCGAGTCCGAGGAGCGAGCACTCGTGAAGCGCGCGACCGAGCTGCTCGAGATCTTCAACTTGCGGGATCTGGCCAACGAGCCGTCGGACAGCTTGCCGTACGGTTCCCAACGCCGCCTCGAGATCGCGCGCGCCTTGATGCTCTCCCCGAAGCTCCTCCTGCTCGACGAGCCCGCGGCCGGGATGAACAGCTCCGAAGCCGGCGAGCTCGAAAAACAGATCCGCTTCCTGCGTGACGATCTGGGTCTCACGATCGTGCTCGTCGAGCACAACATGAGCGTCGTGATGGCGGTCTGCGAGCAGATCCACGTCGTGGATCACGGCGAAACCATCGCCGAAGGTCCCCCGAACGTGATCAAGGAGCATCCCAAGGTGCTCGCCGCCTACCTCGGTGAAGAAGAAGAAGACGCGGTGAAGGAGATCGAGGCGCTCAGCCGCCCGATGCACGAAAAGCCCACCCCCGAGGAGGGAGAGGTGGATGGCTGAAACGCCGGTCCTCGAGCTCGTGAACGTGGGAGTGAGCTACGGCGGCATTGCCGCGGTGAAAGGGATCTCTCTCCAGGTTTCGCCGGGGGAAATCGTGACGCTCATCGGCGCGAACGGCGCCGGCAAGACCAGCACACTGAAGAGCATCGTCGGGCTCGTCCCGCTCAAGGCCGGGACCGTGAAACTCTTTGGCAGCGATACTCACGGAGAGAAGACTCACAAGACCATCGCGCGGGGTGTCGCTCTGGTTCCCGAAGGGCGCGCCGTGTTCGCGAACCTCACGGTGCGTGAGAACCTGCAACTCGGTGGATTCCTCGCGCGCAAGAACCAAAAGCCACGCATCGATCGCTGTGTGAAGCTCTTCCCGCGCCTCGGCGAGCGGATGAACCAAGACGCCGGCACGCTCTCCGGCGGCGAGCAACAGATGCTCGCCATCGCACGAGCGATCATGGCAGAGCCCAAGCTCCTGCTCCTCGACGAGCCGAGCCTCGGGCTGGCCCCCAAATTGGTGCAAGAGGTGTTCGCGGCCATCGTGGAAATTGCGAAGAGCGGGATCACCATCCTGCTCGTCGAGCAGAACACGAGGCTTGCGCTCCAGACGGCGAGCCGCGCCTACGTTCTGGTCACTGGTGAAATCGTGCTTTCCGGCTCGTGTCGCGAGCTTCGGGAGGATCCTCGGATCCGCGCGGCTTATCTGGGCGAAGACGTCCACGCTTGATGTCCAACGTCATCGGTTTCGACGACGCGCCATTCGAGCGGACCCACCGCGGAGACGTTGCTCGGGAGAGCCGCGGCGGCGCCTGATGCGGTAGAATGGACAGCGATGAGCGCTCGAATGGGACGTGACACGGTCTTGCTCGCGGGCTTCCTGCTGCTCTGGAGTGACGGCTGCGGAAGTGGTTCCGGCGATGGCTCTGGCGGAGCGTCGACCGGAGGAACATCGAGCGGCGGGACGTCGACTGGCGGAGTCAATTCGGGGGGCACGGCCGGATTCGATCGAGCTCGGAAGCTTCGATTGCGGTGGCTGCCAGTGCGATGGGGCCACGCACTATTGTTACGAGTTCGTTGGGGGTGCGGGATTCGGCGGTACCGCAGGTGGACCGGGTCCGGCGGACGCAGCTTGTGGGGTGGGTTCGGGATGTGTGGAGCTGCCTGACACCTGCACGGACGGTCCGAGTTGCGCATGCTTGACCGATTACTGCTCGTGCTCCTACCAGGCTGGCGGGTATTCCGTGACCTGCGTGGGTGGCTCGTCCGGCAACTCCGGGTCGGGCGGGATGGATGGCGGTCCGTGATGGTCGCCGCGCATCCGCTGACCCGAGTGAGCTATGCACTTCACTCAGCCGATTGTCTCGACTGGATGGCCGAGCGTGAGCCCGCCTCCATCCATGCCATCGTCACCGATCCGCCGTACGGCTTGCTCGAGTACTCGGATCGAGAGAAGAAAAAGCTTCGCAAAGGTCGTGGGGGCGTGTGGCGCATTCCGCCGGCGTTCGATGGTTGCCAGCGGAGCCCGCTCCCACGCTTCACGGTCCTCCTGGACGCAGACAAACGAAAGCTCCAGGAATTTTTCCTCCGGTTCGCGCTGCGTGCGTTCCGCGTTCTGGTGCCGGGCGCGCATTTGATGATCGCAACCAATCCGCTCTTGTCGCACCTCGTCTATCTTCCGCTCTGCGAGGCCGGGTTCGAAAAGCGGGGCGAGATCATCCGCCTGGTCCAGACGCTGCGCGGCGGCGATCGTCCCAAGAACGCCCACGACGAGTTCCCGGACGTGAGCGTCATGCCGCGTTCGGCCTGGGAGCCGTGGGGGCTGTTCCGCAAGCCGTGCGAAGGGCGGGTGCAAGACAACCTCCGAAAGTACAAGACGGGGGGCCTCCGGCGCCCCACGTTGGACACTCCCTTCGGCGACGTGATCCGGAGCGCCCCAACGCGCCGTGAAGAGAGAAAAATCTCGCCACACCCTTCGCTCAAGCCCCAGGCTTTCATGCGCCAGCTCGTGCGGGCGTCTCTTCCCCTGGGCGAAGGCGTGGTCCTCGATCCGTTCATGGGCGGCGGCTCCACCATCGCTGCGGCCCTGGCGGTCGGCTACGAGAGCGTCGGAATCGAGCGAGACAAGAAATACTTCACGACCGCCAAGCGAGCGATCCCAGAGCTCGCCAAGCTGGGAGCGAGCACGGCTGCGCCACCTCAAGCGCTTTCCAACCACGCAAAGGCGTGATCGCGCGTGTCGAAGGCGTGCAGGCTCTTGCGGTTGGTGCCGAGCTGCTAGCATCTTCCGAATGTTGGAGCTCGGCCGTGTTCGGGTGCTCAAATGAAGCAGTTCCTCTGGCTGTGGCTTCTGCTGACGGCTTGCCGTCCGTCGCCGACGAGCACGTCGACGAACGAACCAGTCGTGATCTCGCCACCGCCTCATTCAGCGAGCGCCACCGGCGAGCCGCCCAAGACCCCGCCCTCCGAGAACGAGATCGAGGCGACGCTTCGGATAGACGAAAAGCCCGGGGGAAAGCACTTTCAGGGCGTCTGGTTGGAGCGCGACGACGGTTCCCGCTGGGTGATTTCTTATCGCGCCGACGGCTACTGGCTTCCGTTTCGCGATCATCGGGTTCGGGTTCAAGGCGTGGTGTACGAGCCCGAGGGGCAAGCCGTCATGGCGACGCACTTTCGTGTGAAGACGCTGGCCCTCACCCCGAGCGAGGAAAAGAACGCGATGACCGGCCTCGTCGAGGTCCGCGACGAGCGACAATACCCCGGAAAGTTTCGCGACGACGTTGGCGACAAGGGCACGAAGCTAGAGGGCGAGCACAGAACCGTGTTCATTTCCGATTCGGGCAGCCACTACTGGCTCGCGAACGCCGTGGAAGGCGTCGTTTTCGATGAGCCGGTGGTCGTGCGAGGACGAGAGGTGAAGCTATCCCGCTTCATGGCTCGACCCGGGGGACCGTATCTCTGGGTGATCGAGAGTCGCAAGAAGTGAGCGCCACGCTCCCTCCATCATTCCTCCTCGAAACCACCCGCGTGACCCCCGCGCGTCTCCATGATCGCGGGTCAGAGTCCACGCATGAGCTTCGACATCGTACTGCCACGTCTTCTTTCCGATGCACGTGGTGATCTTCTCGACGAATCGCGACGCGTGCTGACGGGTCTTTCGCTCTCCGCGCTTTTCGGCTTGGCAATTGGCGCGCGCTACGGGCTCGCGTCGATGGCGGTGCATGCCATCGGGGTGCCCGTCGGCTTCGTGGCTGGCGCGGGTCTCGCGGCTCCGGCGCTTTGCATCGCGGTCGCCCACTTCGATCTCCCGATCGACACCCGGGCCCTCATCCACGCGCTGGCGCGGGGAGTTGCCGTCGCCGGAGTGATTCTCGCCGGCCTCTCTCCCGCTGCGCTCTTGCTCACGATGAGCCCCGAGACCCCGTGGGCCGCAGCACTCTTCGCGTTTCTGGGGCTGGCGCTCGGAAGTGGACTCGGGGTCCGGGAGATCGCCCGGAGCATCGCGCCGTGGGCCGAGACGAAACGCCTTCGGCTGCACACACTCCTCTTGGGATTCGTCCTTCTTGCAGCGGTGCTTTCCGTCCGGGTGTGGTGGTTCACCCTGCCGATGCTCGGGCGAGGTGGGTCGTGAGCTTCCTTGCCGATCTCCTGCGTTCCCCCGCGCGAGCCACCGAGGCGTGCCGCGACCCGGCACGCCAATCCGAGATTGCACGATCGTGCCTGCTTCTCATCATCGGAGGTGGGGGGCTGTTTGGTGCGGCGGTTGGCTCCTATCGCGGTCTCACGCAGCTGGTGCTTGCGGCGATCAAGATCCCGATCGTGACCCTGTTCACGCTCGCGCTCGCGGGGCCCGCGTTCTTTGCTCTGGCGACTGTGTTTGGTCGCAGTTGGGATTTTCGCCGCGCCCTCGCCCTTTCTTTGGCGGCCGGAGCTCGATCGTCCCTCGTGCTTCTCGCCCTCGCGCCGGTCCTGGCTCTGGTCGTCGACCTCGATGCTAGCTACCAGAGCGTGCGCTTCGTTGCGGTCGTGGCGTACGGTCTCGGGGGTCTGTCGGCACTGTCTCTCACGCTGACGGCGCTCGGTCCCGAACCCGGGAGAAACGGCGCACTGGTCGCCTTCGTGGGGGTGTTTCTCTTGGTCGGCGCCCAGAGTGCCTGGCTGTTTCGACCCTATCTCGGCGACCCACACGATCGTGAAGTGCCGCTCTTTGCCCAAGGGCGTCAGGAGGGAGGGCTCCTCGGCGCACTCTTTTTGCCCGGGAGATCGGAGTGAGCCCGTGGATCCTTTTCGCAACCTACGCTGGGATCGGTTTCGCCGCGGCACTTGCCGTCGCGGCTCGAGGCAAGCGGTCCCTTTCCACCGCGGCTTCGGCGCTGGCGGTCGTGGCGCTCTGGCCCTTGTGGGCGCCGTTCGCCCTCGCGCGCCCGGTGCGAGCCCACGCGGAGCCGCGTCGTGCTGCGGAGCGCCGAGTTCATCGCGCGCTTCGATCTGCTCGGGATGCAGTGCGCGATACCGCGCTCGACAAGCTCCTCACCGAACGGGACGCCGAGGCCATCTTGCGCGAGGTCACGCGCATCGCACGCCGCCTCGATCTCGTGGAGGTTGAGCTCGACTCGGCGGCAGCCGGCCGCGCACAGTCTTCACCGGGTCGAGCGCGCCGGGTCTCTCGTCTGGAGGAGCTCGCCCTCGGCGATCGGCGAGCCCTGGAAGAGCTCGCCGAGCTTGCGGAGCTTCTCTCGACCGAGCTCACTCTGGCGCGATTCGGTCACGGCGACGGAGCCCTTCCTCTCATCGAGGAGCTCGCTGCACGTGTGGAGGCGCTTCGCGCGAGCTGAACGGCAGCAGGGGCCGAAGGAGCTGGCTCACGTATCCTCGTGGCCAAGGTTCGGTCAATCCAAGGGCGTACCGCTCCTCGCCCTCGGGTCGGTGATAGGTGCCGAAGAGCACGTCGAGCCACGGCGCGAGGTTCGCGAAGTTGTGCTCTGTGCGCTCTAGCTTCGCGTGATGCCAGTGATGCAGCTCCGGAGCTCCAACCAGATAGCGCAACCCTCCAATCGACAGCTTCACGTTCGAGTGGATGAAAATGCCCGAAGCGCCGCGAAATACCACGAGCGCGCCCAGAAGCTCGACGTGGAGCCCCAGGGCCATGGCGGGCAAATTCTGGCAAAGTTGGGTCAAAATCCCATCCACGGGATGCTCGCGGTGGGCCGCCAGCCAGTCGAGGTGCTCGGCGCTGTGATGCACAGCGTGGAAGCGCCAGAGGAACGCGAACCGATGGCAAGCGCGGTGAAACCAATAGACGAGAACGTCACCGGCCGCCATCGCTTCGATGACCTGTAGTACGAACGGTTGGGAGGAAAAAGCCGAGCGCACCCGCCCTGGCATGTCGATCCCAGCATGCACCGTGTCGAGCACGAGGAGCGCAACGCTCGAGAACAAAAGGTACTGCCCGAAGAAGAAGCAAGCGTCGATCCCGAGCTCGGGGCGTCGCCAGCTTTGGTTGGCGCGAGCCGGGAACAGTCGTTCGAGGGGACCGAAGACGAGCGCGAGCACCGCGAACGACAGAAGCGCTCCCGACAGAGAGATCATTTCTTTGCCGATTGGCGCGGCGTCTGCCGATGCGGTGTGAACACTCCCGCCTTCGAAGCTGGGAAGTACTCGGGCTCCGCCGACGGCGCCTCCGGCGCTTCACTCGCTTTCAACGTGGTCGCTGGATCGGGGCGAAGCTCGGCTCGGGAGCCTGGCGCGTGCAAGCGTGAGCCATCGCGCCCCCGAGTACCGCCAGCGCGAACACGATCGATCCGGTCTTCCAGATGATGACTCGTTGCATGGGCGTTGGACTCTCGCCGCGCTCGAGCCTTGGACGCGTTGCAGCCGAGAAAACTCGTTTTGAAACAAGGGATTACGAGTACTATACGAATGTTCAGCACACTGATATCGTGGTTTCGAATCATGCCCTCGCCCATCGATCCCATCGTGCCCGAAGCCTTCATCGATTCCTACGTCACCGAGCGCGGCTATCGCGTCGCGCGCTATCGCATTTCCCTCGAACGTGTGCCGGCAGACTTCTTCGCCGACCCCGACGGCAGCTGGACCCACGAAGCTCTCGCCTACGCGGTCGGCTTCCCGCCCGATGCTGGCGTCGCCATCGGCGCGCTGCGGGAGCCGTTCGACGTGCATCCCGACGGCGCTGCCGTGGTCACGTTGAACGCGGAGTCCCGACCGTTCATCGCGATCGTCGAGTGCCCCCTCGACTACGAGCTCGTGCTCGATGCTGAACGCCGCGAGTGCTCCGCGGCGTGAGCCTCGTGATGCGCTCGGAAGAGCTAGAAGTCGTCGTCCTCCGGCAGATCGTCGAATGCATCGCGATCCACGATGCGCTCTCCCGGCTCCAGGGCTCGTCTGCCTCGCTCGATTCCGGCTTGCACACGATCCCAGCTCGGTTCCGGCGAACGTCCCGACCAGCCACCGAAGCGATCACGCCCCGGAAAGTCCCAAGACGGCGGCGGCAGGGAACGCTGGCGGCCCTCCGCCACGATCGCGCTGTCCGGGAGATCGCTGAGAAAGCGGCTCGGGGCCAGGTACTTCGATTGGCCGAACAGCGTGCGCATGCCGGCGTGCGTGATGAACAGGCGCTGTTTCGCCCGCGTGATCGCGACGTAGGCGAGGCGGCGTTCCTCTTCGAGATCGTCGATCTCATCGCTGGTTAGGCCGCGGTACGGAAACATTTCCTCTTCCATGCCGGTCAAGAAGACGCAGGAAAACTCGAGGCCCTTTGCGGCGTGGACCGTCATCAGCGAAACCGCCGGAATGTCCTTCGCGCTGTCGACGGCGCTCGACCAGCGAGACGCGCTCGAGCCAACTCGAGAGACTCGGCTCGAGTCCTCTGAAGCGATGCTTCGTCCTCGTGCTCGTCGGATCGAGCCGACGAGCTCCTCCAGGTTTCCGAGGCGCGCGTCCGCTTCCGCGCTGTCTACCTCGCGGAGCTTATCGCGGTAGCCAGTCGAGCTCGAGCACGCGCGCCGCGAGTCGGCTCGGCGAGAGCTCCTTCGCTTCCTGCTGCAGCGTTTGGACCAGCTCCCAGAATGCGCGCGAGCTTCTTCTTGGCTGCTCCGCCCACACGACCTTCGGCGATCAACGTGGAGATCGCGTCGTAGGCGCCGAGCGGATCGCTCGGCGGCCGTCTGCAGCACGAGATCCACGGTCTTGTCGCCGATGCCCCGCGCCGGAACGTTGATGATCCGCAGGAGATCGGCGTCGCGATCGCGGATTGTCCAGCAGGCGCAGGTACGCGAGGATGTCCTTCACCTCGGCGCGCTCGAAGAAGCGCATGCCGCCGACGATCTGGTACGGCACGTTCTCGTTGCGGAACGCCTCCTCGAGCACGCGCGACTGGGCGTGGACCCGGTAGAAGACGGCGATCGTCGCGCAGGATCGATCCCCGCGCGCGATCTCCTTCTTCACCGTGGTGACGACGAAGGTCGCCTCTCCGCGCTCGGTCTCCACGGCGCGGACCCGAATCGCTTCCCCCGGCGGCGCTCGGTCCACAGCTGCTTCGGCTCGCGATCCTGCGGCCGTCGCAATCACGCCGAGCGCGGCAGCCACGATGTTGCCGGTGGAGCGATAGTTCTGCTCCAGCTTGACGATCTTGGCGTCGGGGAAGTCGCGCCGGAAGCCGCGGATGATGCGAATGTTGGCGCCGCGCCAGCGGTAGATGCTCTGGTCGTCGTCGCCGACGACGCACAGGTTCCGGCTCTCCGCCGAAAGCGCGCGCACCAGCCGATACTGAATGAGGTTCGTGTCCTGGAACTCGTCCACGAGCACGTAGCGGAAGCGATGGCGAAGATCGGCGCCCGCGGCGCTCTTTTCGTCTTCCGCGAGCCGCATGACCTTGATGATCAGGTCCTCGAAATCGACCGCGTTGGACTGGGCGAGCATCTTTTCGTAGGCGACGAACAGATCGCGGAGCTCGTCGTCGAAGCCGCTCTCACGATCGACGTCTGTCGGGTCCGCGCCCTTCGCGCTTTTGGGCTGAATGCGCCCGAGCACCCAGCGCGGCGGGATCCGGCGCTCGTCGATCGACGCTCCTTGAACAGGCGCTGCATCACGGCCTTCTGGTCCGAGTCGTCGTAGATGACGAAGTCGCGGCCAAGGCCCGCCTCGTCGTGGTGGCGCCGCAAGATCCGCGCGCACACCGAGTGGAAGGTGCCCGCCCAGAGGTCCTTGCGTGACCTCCTCTCCCGCGAGACGCTCGAGCCGCGCGCGCAGCTCGCCCGCGGCCTTGTTCGTGAACGTGACCGCGAGGATGCGATAGGGCGGGACGCGCTCCGCCAATAGATTCGCGATGCGATAGGTGATGACGCGGGTCTTGCCGCTTCCCGCACCCGCGAACACCAAGAGCGGCCCCTCGACGTGAGCGACGGCTTGGGCCTGATCGGGATTGAGCTCAGCGGCGAGCTCGGCAGCCGGCTGGGTCATCGCATCCGGCTCTTACCCCGATGCGAGTGGGCTGGCCAGGCCCGTTCCCTCAGCCGACAGCCTTCCAGCCCCAGACCAAATAAAACAAAGATCCGCCGGCACGCACGAACGTTCCCGCATCGAGCGCGCTGAGCTCGCGCTTCCGGAAGCTCCATCGCCGAGTCGAACAGCGCATCGAGCTCAGCGTCGTTGCCGCCGCCGGCGACGAAGTACTTCCGCGTTTGCTCGCGATCCCAGACCCATCTTCCGCGAGCGATGTCGCTCGCGAGCTCTTCGCGCATCGCTTGCTCGAGTGGTGAGTCGTAGGGTGCTACGAAGGATGCCGTGCGGTCGTTGGTGCGAAGCTCGACTCGCTCGAGCCCTGCCTGCTGGAAGAGCAACGGCATTCGCTCTCCGATGGCCGAATCGCCCTCGCCGAGCGCCTTCTTTCCGTTGTGGCAGGTGAGCTGGAAACGGAAATGTTGCGCAGTCCGCTCCGGAGGCTCGTCGAGCGTGATGGAGCCGAGGAGCACGGGAGCGAGTACGTTCGTCGGCTCCGCCACCAGGACGAGCCCGCCGGGTTTCGCCACGCGCGCCATTTCTCGAAGCCCTTGCAGCGGATCGGCGAGATGCATGAGCACGGTCTGGCAGGTGACGAGATCGAAGCAAGCGTCCTCGAAGGGCAGAGCCTCCACACTGCCCAGTGTGTACGAGAATCGGTCTCCGAGACCGGCTGCATCAGCCCGTTCGGTGGCCGTTTCCACCCAGAGTGGGTCGCGATCGACGCCCACGACCGTCGCGTCTTGTCGCAACAGGCCCGCGAGTCGTCGGCCCCAGTGTCCAATGCCGGAGCCCACGTCGAGCGCACGCTTCACGCGCTCGAGCTCCCACGACTTTGCGCGAAACCGGAGGTAGTCGTCGTGCCACCAGTGATCCCGGCTCGCTCCGAAGCGTTCTGCCGAGTGAGCCGCTCGTCCCCTGAATTCGTTGCCCATCGCCAACCCCGGTTACCCCGGGAATGCCGAAAGCGCCGCAAAATTCGGTGACGAGCGCAGCACACCACTCCGGCAGTAGCGGGAAGTCGTCCACTGATCCCGGCCGTGAGCAGCGTCGCCTGGTCGCTCCCGAGCTCTCGATGCGTGACTCCCGCAAAGAGCCCGACGCCAACCTCGCCGTGAGCGGCCGCGAGAACGAAGGCATCTCCGCTTCCGTCGGCGAACGCGCCACTCACGAAGCTGTCGATTTCCACTGCCACTGCGAGCGTCGTTCCCCAGCCCGCTTCCGGCGCACCGGGCGCGGAAAAAACCCCTTGTGATGTTCTTGAAATCCCAGGCGAGTGACGCTCTCCGATAGTCCCGCCGCCACGGAAAGTACCCGAGCTCGGCGTAGGGGCCGTGAACCTTGGACTTGCCCCGGCCCACGCCGAGTCGATAGCCGGCACCGAGATTGAGAGTGCGAGTTGCTTGGGAGCGAAAGAGCTGCTGCGGATGGATTGCTCCCCGGAGCACGAGCTCGCCTTCGCTGTCGGCGTCGTCGTCGCTCGGGCTCGCGGGGGCGGGGCTTCCCGAACCGGCGATTGAGGCTTGCCCGGGGGGAATGGCAAAAGGGACGCACGCCGCGAGCGCCGGCATCGACACCCCTCCCCAAATCAGCCCTGGCCCGCGTGGCATCCAGTGACCGGAAGCAAACCGCGTGCCCTTCAGCGATTTGCGGAAGACCCGGGTTTCTCTGGCTGGTGTGACAGAGAGTTGCCTCGTGCGCTGCGAACTCGTGGTGCCGCCGGCTACCCGAGCGGGGCTCGTCAGTTGGAAACGACGTTCGACGATCAAGTGCGGCGCATGAGCGACATCGCCCCGCGCAATGGTGGTGCGGGAGCGAACGTCGCACGCTGCTAGCGTTCCTTCGAGCGCTCCCACGAGCCACAGTCGCAGCGACAAACTCACGTGCTCGAAGTCCCCGACGCGCATGGTTGCCCCGAGGGGAGTGGCTTCGACCTCCCAGCTGCCGAAATCGAAGAGGCGGCTGTAGACGGGGACCACACGCCGGAGCACGACCGGCAAATCCCCAGGCCGGAGCGCTGCGCGGAGGATCTGCGAGATACTCCCTGGCACCGCAGCGATTCCGGCGGTGCGTGCCCAGCTGGGATTCGAGCTGCAGATGTCGTTGGTGACGGTATCGAAGTAGCGATTCACCGCCGCGAGATTGTAGAGCACGATGGCTTGGAGCGCGGAATACTCGAGCTCCTGCGCGATTTCTTTGGGCAAGGTGGCGAGCACGTGTTCCCTCGGACCGTGACCGAAGGTCTGAATCACGTGCTTGTCGACGGCTCGGAGCACGACTCCACGTACGTGCTGCCCACTCTCGAGGTCCATGCCGAGCGCGCGCACGCCGCTCGGCGTCGGCGTATGAGCCCCGAACGGCTTCGAGGTATCGGGCATCGTATCGGCGCGTCGGAGAGCGCCCGAGCTCGGAGTTCCTTCCCCGAACGACGTGCGCCGGCTCAGAATGCGTTCTGGCGTGATGGCGGGGGAGCCCGTCACCTGCACTTCGGGCTGCGACAACCGACGTGCCATGGGTCCTTCGGGTGCGGTCGAACCGCGAAGAGAGATAGCGCGAGCGCTGGGCTGTTCCCCGCTGCCAGAAGCGAAGCGCTCGGGTCGAACGAGCTCGCGCAGAGCTCGATCCAGGGCCGCATCCGTGCCCGCGAGCGTGCGAAGCTCGGCACCGAGCTCCAGCGCACTGCCGTGACGCTCGTCCGGGCGCTTGGCCAAAGCCCGCTCGAGAATCGCCTGCAAGGTATCTGAGTTCGGTCCGTCGTGGTCTTTCAGCAATGGTGTACGCGCGTGGGCAATTTTGTAGGCCGTTGCGACTGCGGATGGGGCGTGGAATGGGCGCGTTGCGGTGAGTAGCTCGAACGTCAAGACGCCCATCGCGAACAGATCGGATCGTCCATCGATGTTCCACTCTCCGTTTGCCTGCTCGGGCGACAGGTAGTCCGGTGTTCCCATCACGACGCCCGTGCTGGTCTTGGGAGTGGGCCCAGTCGGCCAGATCGTCTTGGCTACACCGAAATCCAGGAGCTTTACGGCGAGGTGGGCTTTGGAGTCCACCGCGAAGAACACGTTCCCGGGCTTGATGTCCCGATGAATGATGCCCGCTTCGTGCGCCGCGTTCAGAGCGTCCAGCACGGGGAATACCGTCGCGAGCGTCGCCTGCAGTCCAAAGCGTCCCCGTTCGTTGAGGATGCCAGCAGCGCTCGCGCCGCGCAGATACTCCATCACGATGAACGGACCCACATCCGACTGCCCGACCTCGAAGACCTCGACGATGCTCGGGTGGCGAATACGAATCACAGATTGCGCTTCGTGCACCAACCGCGCGCCGAGATTGGCGTCGTCGGAGCGCTCGTGGAGCAACAGCTTGAGTGCGACGATGCGGCCATCGTCGATGTCTTCGGCTCGATAAACCTCACTCATACCCCCGACGCCGACACGTTCGAGCAACCGGTACTTGCCCGCTAGAACTCGCCCAGCAGCGGGCGCTACCGGCATTGGAATCTCACCGTGCTCATGAGTGTCGCGCAGCCCTCCACGCCCGGGCAAAACGGGAAAGGGTAGTGTACCAGCTTTCGAGCGCCGCCTCGCCGCGAGGCGCTCTCGATTCGAGCGATTGGGTTGTGTGGACCACCGACGCGGACGCGAAAGCCTGGAGAACCGGCCCACGACTTGAATATCGTGCTCCACGACCGGCGGGAAAAGGCGGTAAGTTCTCGGAATGGCCAGGTCGCGCAGTGCGAAGCACTACCTCCTCGATCCTCGCTTCCAGCTCAAGTGGACGGGCTACCTCGTTCTCGTCGTCTTCGCGGTGATGATGTCGCTGGGAGTACTCATTGCGCGGCTGGCGAGTCGCACATCCGACGCCGCCGAGGTCGCCGTGCAACAGGCCGAGAAAGCGTTCAAGGAATCCCAGACCAACAACGCGCTTGCCATGGGCGCGGTGGAGCAAACTCAGCCCGACAATGCCGTCCTCGCCGGCGTCATGACGGAGTCGCTCAGGGAGCTGGACAAGAAGTCGGAAAAGAACCTCGCCGAAGTGCGCAGCTTGCAGACGGACATCACGCGGGATCGCAAGAATCTGCGTCTCTTGCTGGGCGGCGCGGGGCTTGCGCTGCTGCTTCTCCTGACACTCATGGGGATCGTCATCACCCATCGCATCGTGGGACCGGTGCACAAGATGAAACGCCTCCTCAGACGCGTGAGCACGGGCAGGCTCGTCGTCGACGAGCGGCTGCGCCGCGGAGACGAGCTCGAGGACCTGTTCGAGACTTTCTTGCAGATGACCTTTTCGCTCAAAGCCATGCAGAACGCTCGCATCGCAACCCTGGACGCGACCTTGCGTCGCGCGGAGTCGACAGGCGCTTCGGCCGACGTTCTGGATGGGCTGCGAGCGCTGCGAGCGCAGCTCGTCCTCGGCCTCGAGAAGCGTCGCGCCACGTCCATGAAACCGCCCCGGGTGGCGTGAGGAGACACGATGCACGAAATCATCGCCCCTGCCATCGAAGAGCTATGCGCCGCGTTCGAGCGTGGCGGATACAATCCCACTCCGGTCATCGACCTCGGGGTGCTGGTTGCCAACGCGGATGGTCCGGTCGACGAGCAGGAGCGCGACCTCTTGATCGAGGTATTCCAGGCTCTGTTGGAGACGAAGCTGACTCCGGAGGTCGTCGACGCGCTCATCAGCGCGAGCGCGGAAGTGATCGAGGTTGCGGGATCCGAACCGCGAGAACGTCTCGTCGCCGCGATCCTTCACGATTGCGACGCGGCCGAGCCCGGGCTCCGGGTCGCGCTTGCGATTGCTTTTGCCAGTGAGGGCTTGTCCGACGCGGAGCGTCTGGTCATCGGTCGCATCGCGGGCGCCGCAGGGGTATCCGAAGAGCGCGTGACGGAGCTCGCCGAGGAGGTTCGCAAGTACGTGGGCGACGCGGACCCGACCAGCGCACGCAAGACCCTCGTCCCGGCGCTGCGCGATCCGTGACAGACCCTGACCCCGCCGGCGAAGACCCGAGCGGCCGCATCGTCGCGCTCGAAGCGGTGGGCGCGGTTACGCCGGCGCTCTGCGCCTGCTGCGGTGGCTCCCCGTCCACTTCGCGTCGCGAAGTGCGGAACGCCGATGCGTTGATCGTGCCCTATTGCGGGCCGTGCCTTCGCCACGTCAGCGCCAGGACCACCCGAAACCTCGCGGCGACTGTGTCGTCGATACTGCTGGTCGGGGCGCTTTCGTTCGCACTGCCCATTTTCAGGGGAGCGTTGTCGCTCATGGTCGATGTCGTCTTGGTCCTCGTGGCTGCGAGCATCCCCATTTTCGTGCGCCTGGTGCTCGGAGCTCGAGCCAAACCGAATCACGTTTCGGCAGAACGCGCGGTGTGGTGGCTTCGAGACGGCGAGCTCGCATGCAAAAACGCGCGCTGGGCCGCCGAGCTCGCGCGAGCCAACGATGCAGAGTCGCGGCCCGCTTCGCTTTCCGAGCCCCGCCTCGATGCCTGGCTTGCGCTGGGGCCTCTGTCGGCTCTGGTGCTCGGACCGGCGGCTTGGTACCTCCACCACCCACTCGTGCGAGTGCTCGACTTGAATGAAACGCGCATCGAGCTCCTCGTCGACGGGCAGAGAGTCGCGGAGATCGAGCCGACGAGCGCCGAGAGCTCTGCAGCCGGTATCGACGTTCGCATGCCTGCGGGTGAGCACGAGGTGAGCGCCGTGGGTCCAGAGGGAAACACGGTTCACAGCGCTCGGGTTCGCGTTCAAAGCGGCCGGCGACATCTATATGTGCCGGGAGGCGATCGATACTGTTTTTGGTTGGAGGAGGCGCGCTACGGCCGGGCGGGTCGCGCAGAAGCAACCGTCGAGCCGCTCACGGGTAGCGCACGATTTTGGGTCCTGCCACGACGCATCGACACCTGGTTTGCGCCCAACCCCTCGCCTCCGGCCGACGAGGTCTCGTCCGGTGGCGTCCTTCTGGCGCTTCGCCAAGCGCCCTGCAATGAGGCGCCCCAAGGCCCTGGACCGTGAACGCATCAATGTTTGTGAACTCCGAGCCGGTGGTTATATTAGGCCGTCACCGTGGCAGATTCGGACCCGAATGACGTGGAGGACGCGCGCGGAAACGGCGCCGGCCCTTCAAAAGAGGACCCCCCCGACACTCCTGAGATGGCGGAGGCAGAGGTCCAGCCCGAGCCCGATCCGCTCGAAGTAGCCAAGGCAGAGAACCAGCGCATCCGCGATCAGCTGATCCGAACGGCGGCGGACTTCGACAACTTCCGCAAGCGAACCCGACGCGAGATCGCCGATGCCGAAGCGCGCGGTCGCGACGAGGTGTTTCGGGAGCTACTGCCCGTGTTCGACAACCTGGAGCGGGCAGTTCAGCATGCGGACAAGACCACGGACGTACAGGCGCTCGCCGACGGGATCCAGATGGTGCTGAAGCACTTTTTGGACACGCTGACCCGCCTAGGCATCGAGCGAGTTTCGTCGGTGGGGGCTCCGTTCGATCCCGCGCTGCACGAGGCCATCCAGCACCTCGAGACCGCCGAGCATCCCCCTGGCACCATCGCCATAGAGGCGCAGCCCGGTTATCGGCAGGGTGATCGCTTGCTTCGGCCCGCTCTGGTGGTCGTCGCCAAGGCTCCCGCTTCGGATGCTGATGGGGCCGACGGGCCGAACTGAGTCCGGCCTTTGGCCGAGCGGTGAGGGGCGCTAAGCTCGGCCGGACCAGCATGGGGAAGATCATCGGCATAGACCTCGGCACCACGAACTCGTGCGTGGCCGTTCTGGAAGGCACGAGTGCCACTGGTCAGCCGGAAGTGCGTGTCATTCCCAACACGGAAGGGGCGCGCACGACTCCCAGCGTCGTGGCGTTCACCGCCGGCGGGGAGCGACTGGTGGGTCAGGTGGCCAAACGTCAGGCGACGACGAATCCCGACAACACCGTGTACGCGATCAAGCGCTTGATGGGTCGCAAGTTCGACGACTCGGAAGTGCAGCGGCATCTGCTCACGGTTGCGTACGGCGTGGTGGAGAGCAAAAACGGCGACGCCTACGCGGAGATCCAGGGACGCGCGATGTCGCCGCCCGAGCTCAGCGCGATCGTCCTGGGCAAGATCAAGGAGATTGCGGAAGCGCATCTCGGTGAACCGGTGACCGAGGCCGTGATCACAGTTCCCGCATACTTCGACGACGCGCAGCGCCAAGCGACCAAGGATGCAGGGCGTATCGCCGGGCTCGAAGTGAAGCGCATCATCAACGAGCCGACGGCGGCCTCTCTCGCCTACGGACTCGACTCCAAGGCGGCCGAGCGCATCGTCGTCTACGACTTGGGCGGCGGTACGTTCGATGTGTCGATTCTGGAAATCTCCGAGGGAGTCTTCAACGTGAAGGCCACCGGTGGTGATACCCACCTCGGGGGCGAGGACTTCGACGCACGCATCATCAATGCGCTGGCGGAGGAGTTTTTGACCGCCCACGAGATCGACCTCCGAAAAGATCGGATGGCACTCCAACGCCTGAGGGAAGCCGCCGAGCGAGCCAAGCACGAGCTTTCGTCTTCCCTCGAAACCGAGATTAACATTCCGTTCATCGCGACCGGTCCCGCAGGCCCACTCCACCTCGAGCGCACGATGAAGCGGAGCGAGCTGGAGATCCTGACGCGCGACCTCGTGGATCGCACCGTCGAGTCGTGCAAGACCGTGCTCGCGGACGCGAAGGTCGGACCCCAACAGATCGACGAAGTGGTGCTCGTCGGCGGCATGACGCGGATGCCGGCCGTGCAGAAGGCAGTGAAAGATCTGTTCGGACGCGATCCCAACAAGGTCGTCAATCCAGACGAGGTGGTTGCTGTCGGTGCCGCGGTGCAAGCGGGGGCGCTCGCCGGTCAGATCGACGAAGTTCTGCTGCTCGACGTGACGCCGCTATCGATCGGCGTGGAGACGGGAGGCGGAGTCTTCTTCAAGCTCATTGTTCGCAATACGACGATCCCGTCGGAAAAGAGCGAGGTCTTCACCACCAGCGTGGACAACCAGTCGTTCGTTCCGGTCCACGTGCTTCAAGGCGAGCGCGAAATGGCCGCGGACAACCGCTCCCTCGCGCACTTCGAGCTCACCGGGATCCCACCGGCACCTCGCGGCGTGCCGAAGATCCAGGTGTCGTTCCGTATCGACGCGAACGGCATCTTGTCCGTGGAAGCGAAGGACCTCGGAACCGGACGCACGCAGGCCGTCAGCGTGACGCCGACCAGCGGCCTCAATCACGACGAGATCGATCGCCTCGTGAGCGAAGGCGAGCGCTTCCGGGTGACGGACGAGCTCCGTCGCGACATGGCCGAGATGAAAAATCAGGCGGAAACGCTGATATATACGACGGAGCAAGCACTCGAGGGGTACGGCGACCTTTTGGGAGAAGAGCGTTGCGAGGCCGTCCGCGGAAGCCTCACGACGTTGAAGAGCGCGGTCGAGTCGGGGGCCGATCTCGAGACGCTGCGGGAGGCATACTCACAGCTCGAGAATGCGACGTTCGAGATCGCGGAGGCGATCTATGGCCCCGGGACCGAAGAAGAGAGCCCTGGATGAGGGGTGAGCCGGGGCGCTCATGAGCACCGGCATTCCCTTCGGGCGCTATCGGCTCGAAGAGCGGATTGGGGCAGGAAACCTCACCGAAGCGTTTCGTGCCAAGAGCTTCGGAGTCGAGGGTTTCGAGAAGACGCTCGTCATCAAGCGACTCGTTCCGACCCTGGCGCGGGATCCCAATCTCGTCGAAGCGTTCGTGGCCGAGGCGAAGCTCGCGGTCCGATTGAGTCACGCCAACGTGGTGCAAGTCTTCGATCTCGGGCGCGTCGACGACGCAGGCGTGACGCAGTACTTCTTGGCGACCGAGTTCGTGGCAGGTCGAGATCTGGTGGCTGTGCTCGAGCTGTGTCGAAGGGCCGGCGGCGCGCCCATCGGATTCGCGCTGTTCGTGGCTTCCGAGGCCGCAAAAGCCCTCGATCATGCCCACCGGCGCAAGGGCGACAATCTTCAGTCCCTCGGCATCGTGCACGGCGATGTGAGCCCCCGTAGCGTTCTCCTCAGCTGGGACGGCGAGGTCAAGCTCTCCGACTTCTGTCTCGCGCGCGCTCTGTATCGTACTTCGCCAGGAGCCTTGGCAGAGGATGCTCGGCTCGCGAAACGCCTCTCGTCGGCCAGCCCGGAGCTGCTCCTGGGGCGCGAGGTCGGTCCAGCGAGTGACATCTTCTCTTTGGGCGCGCTGGCGTACGAGCTCTTGGCTGGAGCTCACCCATTCGCCGCGCCGACTCCAGCCGAAGTGTTCGCGAATATCAGCGCGGCGCGCTTTCGTCCCCTCGGCGACGTTCGTTCGGACGTACCGGGTGACATCGTTTCCTTGATCGAGCGCGCGCTCAGCCAGGCACCCGAGGCGCGGCCGCCGTCGATGGCGGCTTTTTACGAAGAGCTGATGGCCCAGGTCTACGCCACCGGTGCTCGGTTCGGCGCGGATGATTTGAGCGAGCTCTTGGCTGCAGAAGAGGAGCCGTTCGATTCCGTCGAGCCCGAGGAGCTACTCGAGCAAACGCGGACCGACATTCGGCGCTCGGAGCTCGTGCCCTTCGAGCCCGACCCGCCCGCAGAACGCGTGGCGGAGCTCAAGGGGGAACGCGAGCTTTCGCTGTTGATGCTCCGGGCTCGGCGCGGTGCGCTCCCGGCAGAAGGGCGTGAGCACGCGCGGCAAGTGCTGGTCCGATACGGCGGTCGGCTTCTCGCCGAGGTGAGTGGTGAAGTAGCAGCGGTCTTCGGGCTCGACGCACCGGACAGCCTCGACACGGAAAACGCAGTGCGTGCCGGATTGGTTCTCGTCCGGAGCCTGGCCGGGTTTTCCGAGCCCCAGATCGGAATCGACACGGGGGTTCTCGGCGTCACCGAGGCTCTGGACCTGGTCGAAGACGCGCGCGTCGATCGCGTACGCGCCCAGGCCCGACGCATCGCGAGCCTCACTCCCCGACGGGTCATCGTGTCGGCCGAAGCGGCACGAAACCTCCGAGGCCTGTACGCCCTCGAGCCGGCGCTCACCGGAATGAAAGGGCCGCGGGCACCCCTCGCGGTGGGTGAGCCCCGAGCACTGGGTGAAGCATCGGGACGATTCGTGGGCCGGAAGCGGGAGCTGTTGCAGCTCGGCGAGCGGCTCCGGTTGGTGGGAGACCGCGAGCTCGCCGTCGTCGGGCTCACCGGACCCCACGGCGTCGGCAAGACGCGGCTCTTGCAAGAAGCGGCGCGACGGCTGCGACGCTTTCGAGTGAAGTGTTACATCACCCAGTGCTTGCCCCGGGGTCACGGACTGCCGGAGAGCGCGCTCTGGGCGATGCTCCGAACGCTGTGTGGTGTGCGCGAGGGAGATCCCCGCGAGAGCATCCTGGCCGTCGAGCCCCGTTTGCGGGCGCTCGGTCTCGTAGAAGAGGAGGTCACGGCCGTGCTCGCCGCACTCGGCGCGAGTCCCAGCGAGCGCGCGAGCCCGCTCGGCGCGGCTCTGGCAGCCATGTTCGAGAGCCTGAGCGAGGATGAGCCCCACGTTTTCGCGTGGGACAACGCTCACGAAATCGATCCCGAATCGTGCGCGGCCCTAGCCCAGGCCATCGAACGACTTAGGCTTTCGCGCTCCCGCGTCATGCTACTTTTCGCCGCTCGCCCGAGTGAGGATGCGGGGTATCGTCAGCTCGTCGGCTTTCGTGACATCGAGCTCGGGGAGCTCGATGAAGCCGATGTTCGACGATTGATCTCGACGCGGCTCGGCGTGGATGGTGTGCCGGACGAGCTCTCTCAATTCGTGCGTGCCCGAGCCGGCGGTCAGCCGATGTTCATCGAGGAGCTGTTGCGGGAGGCGAAGGATTCCGGGGCGATTCGCGTCGAATCGGGCCGCATCACCGAGCTCAAGCTGGGTGGCGCGATCGCGGTGCCACGACCGCTTCGAGCCCTGCTCGCTGCGCGCATGCGGCGGCTCGGCGACAGCGAGAAGAACGTCTTGCTTGCTGCGGCGGTGTTGGGCGCCCCGGTGGATATCTCGGTGCTCGCTGCGATGCTCGCGATTCCGCTTTCCAGCGCTTCGGCCAGTGCGGACGAGCTCACTCAGAAGGGGCTTGTCACGCGCGAGGGTCCCGTAACCCTCGACTTCGGGTCCCTCGCGTTGCCCGAGATCGTGCTCGGGGAGGTCGAACCCGAAGCTCTCGCGAAGCTCCACGGACGCGCAGCGGATGCGTATCCAATGGTGCTCGGTCCGGATACCGAACGCGAGGCAGCGAGAATCGCTCATCATGCCAGTCAAGCGGGCGCCCACTCACGCGCCGCCGGCTACTACGCGACGAGCGGCTTTTACCACCTGGCCAACCGCCGCCTCGAGCGCGCCGTGGCGGACTTCGTTTCTGCTCTCGAACAAGCCCGCGAGGAGCCCCTGGCCGATTGGGCGGAATGCATTGCAGCTCTCGGTCGAGCGGCGCGACACGTGCGCGCGGGGGCTCGACTGGAGCTGATGATCGAAGAACTGTCCGCTCGCTTGGTTGCGGCTCGGGGAATCGATCCGGTCGTCGCCGGAAAGATCGCGGTCGATCTCGCGCTCTCGGCAGGCGCCCTCAGCCACTATGATCAGGCCCGTAAGCTCCTGGCGATCGCCTTCGAGAGCGCCGATCCTGGCCTCTTGCGAGCAGCGTCCATGGCCGACGCGGAAATGGGGATCCGCCAGGGGGAGTTCAAGCAGGCTCTCGAGGCGCTGGCCCGCGCCCGTTCCCTCTCGCCCGGGGACACCAGCGAAGAGCATCGTCGACTCGTTGCGGAAGCCCAGGCACTTGCCGGCGCGGGAGAGCACGACGAGGCCCTCCACGCTCTCGATCGCGCCCGCGCTCTCGCTGGCGCGGACGACCCGGTGCAGACCCACGAACGCGCGAAAGTGCGTGCGCTGATCTACGGCTTTCGAGGTGAATGGGAGCGCTGCGCATCGGCGTCGGCGGAAGCTGCGGAGCAAGCGCGCGCTCTCGGACTTCCGGCAGAGCTCGCCATCGATCTTCACAATCAGGGCGACGCGCTGGTGAGAGCCGGGGAGTTGCCCCGAGCCTATGTGGCGCTGATGGAATCGCTCTCCGTTGCGCAGCGCATTGGCGCAGAGCGCCTCGTGAACCTCGATCAAATGGTGCTCGCGTATCTCGAAGCGCTGAACGGGTCTGCCGGGGCGGAGCGGACGCTTCTGGCGAAGCTGGCCCATGCGGACGCACAAAAGTGGACCTGGGACGCTCTGGCCGCACGGACGCTGCACGGACGCTTGCTCGCAAAAAAAGGCGACCTGCCAGGTGCGCGTCGGGAGCTCGAGCTCGCCCAGCGGATGGCCGAGCAATTCGACAACCGCGTCGTGGTCCAGGATTGCGCCGATGCCCTCGCAGAGCTCGGTCCGGACAAGCGCGGCTGATTCGGCAATCGCTCGCCGACGGCTGGCCAAAGCCAGCCGCCGGCAAAGTGCGTGCGCCTAGGCTGACTTCGCCTTGGGCGCCGGACCGACCACGCGCCGGATGTCGACTTTCGCGACTCCCGGGCCCTCGCCGGTCCAGACGGACACCGTCGTGCTGCCTTTGGGAAAATCCGTGTCGATGCGGACGATCTTGCCGATGCGCCCATCATCGAGCAGCACTCGGCGGCGATCCGTCATGTACTGATGGATGTGCCGAATGTTGGACATGGCGGGCAATATAGGTTCGAGACTCGCCTCGAGCACACATTTCGGCGGTTTTCTCCACAAAGTCACGGGCGAGGGCAATCTCCGAGCACCGGAAATCCCGGTGATTTCCGATACTTTGGGTGTGCAGATTTCTGGCCTAATTCGCCGGGTTCCGGCACGATTTTGTTTCAATGCTCACCGGCCGAAAATTGCTCGTACTCACTGCGCTCGGCGTTTGCGCCGCGTGCTCCCAGCATCACCTCGCTCGTGTGTCGGAGCCGAGATTGCCGCCCCCCGCGGTCGAAATGGTGCGCCACACGGGCAATCTCTGGATCGAGCTCCGGCCTCGCACATTGGATCGACAGTGTCGCGTCAGTCCTGGTCGCCGCAAGCTCTGCTTCGACGGTATCAGTCGTTCGCTGGGTCACTCCCTCGAGCAGGCCCTGTGGCCGAGCTTTCAGAGCGTGCGTGTGAAACGAAAGGGCGACAATCTCGACCCGGGCGATTATCTGCTTCTCGTCGACGTCGCGGTGCGGCCCGATCAGACCGGGCCTGGCTGGTCAGTGAGTGCGGCGGGAAGCTGGCAACTGGTGCGAGATGGGATCCCGCTGGCTGGCGAGTCGATCGCTCCGAAATCTCGAGCGGACTTCTACTATGGGAGCTCCCTCGGACAGGGTGCGAGCGAGGTGATCGCTGCGATCGCCCTCCACGTGAGCAAAACGGTCGGGCAACTGCCGGAGCTTCGCCCCGAGCCCGAGATGAGTGTGCCCGAGGTCACGGCGGAAAATCCCATCGGCCCGCTGATGCACGCGCCCGAAGCGCACGCGGCGCGCTGACTCACTCTTCGCTGGAAGCGAGGCGCTGCTCGATGGCTTCGAGGTGTGCGTTGACCTGGGGGTCCTTCGCGCGAAGCTCCTCGACGCGGCGCACGGCGCTCATCACCGTGGTGTGATCGCGGTTGCCGAACGCGCGACCGAGCTCCGGGAAGCTGCACTTGAGGCGCTGACGGCACAGGTACATCGCCACCTGCCGGGCGAACGCGACGCTCTTGTGGCGATCTTTGCTCGAGCAGATCGGCGTTCGACAGCCGGAAGTGAGTGCACACGGCGCGCTGGATGTCCTCGACGCTCATCACGTCGGGGCGGCGGGGAGTCACGCGGGCCAGCTCGCTCTGGGCGAACTCGAGGTCGATGGGCTGTTCCGGTGAGGGACGACTTGGCGGCCAGGCGGATCAGAGCGCCTTCGAGCTCGCGGACGTTGCTCTTGACGGTCTGCGCCAGGAGCACCGCGACCTCGTCGCCGATCGAGATGCCCTCGAGCTGGGCCTTCTTGCGCACGATGGCGACGCGCGTTTCGAGCTGGGGCACCTGGATGTCGGCAACGAGCCCGCTGGTGAAGCGCGAGACGAGTCGCTCGGGCATGCGCTGGAGCTGCTGCGGGTACTTGTCGCTCGTGACGACGATGGGCTTGTCCGCGTCGCGGAGCGCGTTGAACGTGTGGAAGAACTCTTCCTGCGTCTGCTCGCGTCCGGCGAGGAACTGGATGTCGTCGAGCAAGAGGAGATCGCATCGCGTGCGGTAGCGCGTGCGGAACTCGTCCATCTTGTGGTGCTGCAGCGCCTCGATGAACTCGTTGGTGAAGTGCTCGGCCGACACGTAGATGACCCGCGCGTCGGGGTTGTTCTCGAGGACCTTGTGCGCGATGGCGTGCATCAAGTGGGTCTTGCCGAGGCCCGTGCCGCCCGCGATGAAGAGCGGGTTGTAGCGGGGGCCGCCTCCGCCCGCGGAGGCGAGCGCTGCGGCGTAGGCGAGCTCGTTCGACGGACCGACCACGAAGTTCGGGAACGTGTACTTCGGGTTCAGGATTGCCGTCAGTTGTGCCCGGTCGAAGCTCGAGCTCGAGGCGGGCGAAGGGCGCTCGCTCTTGGGAGCAGTGCCGATACGCCGAGGTCGGCTCTCCACCGCCTTGGCCTCGCAGACAGGGTCGGCGATCGTGGCAGACACCTTCCATTCCACCCGAATGGGGGCGCCCAGGAGCTCCTCCAGGTGGGCGCTCAGGTCCGGCTGGAAGTGAGTCTTCACCCAGTCACGAACGAACTCATCGCGCGCGCTCAGGGTGAGCACGGACGATTCGAGACCACAGAACTCCACGCTGGAGAACCACTGCTCGAAGGAAGCGGGGGAACGGGAGCGAGTGCGCTCCACGGCCTCCTGCCAGATCCCATCTTGTTTGCCGGAGCTCCGCATCGCATGCATCGAGGAGGTGTGAGCGCTTTCAAAAACCACGTCGGAAACCACGGAATAGCTCCCCCCAACTTGTCCACAGGCTGTGGACAGTGGAATCCCCCATCCTTGTTCTACGTCGCCTTGCCGGGTCTCGGGGTGGGTAAGCCACTCTCCCCGAGAGTCGAACGGCGACTCCTTGGGAACTCGTTGAAGTCTTCCTTCATCGTTCCGGAGAGACGGGGCCGTCTCCCTGTCCGGCGGACGCCGCCGAACCAACGTCGCGCAGCTAGCACCGGTTCGTTCGAGAGTTCAATCACCGATTTTTCGATTCGCTGATCCCACACAAAAATTGCCGGATCGAAAATGTGCACGTTCGTCACAGAACCGATTTCTTCTCCCGAGTCTTCGAGCCGATGCACTAACCATCGAATGTCAGCGAACATTCGGGCGCGGCGCCGGCCCCCCCTCGTTCGCGGCGCGTCAACTTCCGTGCTTTTGGGAGTCAAGAGACGAAGGAGCGAGCTTTTCGGCACTTCGAGCGCCCTCGACCGCCGATTTTTGGCCTGAGGTCGCGGCGGACGCTATCCCGCGACAGTGCCCCGAGCGATCGGCAGAGTGAAGCCACGCCTTCTCGCCGTGTTCGGCGCGCTCGCGGCCCTCGCCGCATCGATGCGCGCGCATGCAGCAGAAAGTGATCTCCCACCCGAAGTCGGTTGGAACTACGGCGAGATCGAAACACCGCGAAGTGCAGCCATGGGCGGCGCGCTGCGTGCCGAATCGAACTCGCTCGCGGCGCTGTTCATCAATCCGGCGAACATGGCCGTGACGCGTGTCTACCACTTGGGCGTGCTGGCGCAGATCTGGCCCGAAGCGAGTCGGCAAAGTTATGGCGGCGGCGCGGTCGACTCGATCGTTTCCAGTACGCGCCTTGCCGGTGGTCTGGGCGGAACATGGACGTTGCAAGATCCCGACGGCATCGATCGTCAGGCTGCCGATCTTCGGTTTGCATTCGCGTTTCCCTTTTCCGATCAGTTCTTTCTCGGAGTCGGCGGTCGCTATCTGTGGGCGAAGCAAAACGGCCTCGGACCGCTGGGGACGAGTGCGGTTTCCGGTGGGACGCCCGATGAAAACATCGTGCGCGGGTTCGCCTTCGACGCAGGCGCAACCTTGAAGCCGGCAGACTTTTTTGCGATCTCGCTCGTCGGCAACAACCTCAATAACCCCGGTCACGGCTTCCAACCCACGAGCGTGGGAGGCGGAATCGGCGTGGGAACCAGCGATGTCACGGTCGAGGGCGACGTGGTGAGCGACTTCACCACGTGGGATTCGAGCAAGGTGCGCGCGATGGGCGGGCTCGAAATCTTGCTCGCTGACCACTATCCGATTCGAGCCGGGTATCGCTACGACGACGGCGCCCAGAGTCACGCCATCAGTGGTGGAGCCGGGTACATCGACCGCGCCTTCTCCGCCGAGCTCGCGATCCGGCGCATCGTGTCGGGTGACAAGGCAACCGCCATCTTCTTCGGCTTCACTTATCATTTGGAGTCGACCGGACTCACGCCGTCGGCAACCGACTCGTTCTGACAGGCGCTGCTTCAACCGAGCACGCGCGCCAGCATCGTGCGGAGCGTCGAGCTACCCGACGCCAGCGCGTCAGCGCTCGTCTTGCACTCGGGAACGAGCGCGGCTTCCGACCGAAGTTGATCGGCGGCGCGAGGGTTTCGATACCAATCTTCGTCGTGGGCATCGGTCATGCGAAGCTCTTCGTCGGCGGACAGCAAAAGCCCCGCGAAGCGTTGGGGATCGTCGGGGTGCAATCGAAAGAACGTGCCGGCCGCTGCTTGGGGCAGAGGCGTTCCGAAGATGTGCTCCCCGAGCTCCCCGTAGGCGCGCCGAAACGCCTGGCTCCCCTCCAGGGCCCTCGCTCGCAAGAGCACCCGGAACGCCTGGGCGCGGGATGCGAGGAGGATCACGCGGCCGAGCGCCCGCCGGTGGTCCGAGAGACGCGCGCTTGCGACTCCGAGTGTGCGGCGTGCGAAGACCCGGGACAGGGGCAGCGCGGCGAACAGGGCGCCCATGGTCCGGCGCCGAAGGCCAAACGCGTCATGGGCGATGCAGAACGGCTGCTTGTCCGAGGCGGCCGAGTCCACGAACGCAGCACCGAGTCGCGCATACGCCCGTAGATGACTGGCTGGCGCCACGGACGCCACCAGCCTGCCGGGATCCAGCTCCAGATGAGAAAGCAGGTTCGATTCGCGAAACGAGTCGAGCAGGGCTCGGGGCGTGATTCGGCTCGGCCAGCCGGAGCTCGCCTCCATTCCGAGAGAGTGTCGGATCACGGTGGCCAGATCCTCGGATCGCAATTCGGCCGCGAGATCGGCGCTGGTCGCAATCCAGGCATGGGCCGCGTCCAGCACTGCCGGAGATGGAAGCTCGATTTCGTCTGGAGTCGTGAGCCCGAGGCGACGCGCAACCTCCTTCCGACGTTCCCAGTACAGACTCACTCCATCGGCCAAGTCGCCGGCGTGGGAGAAGAACTCGTCGAGCCACAGAGGACGGCGTTCCGGCTCGCTCAAAGCCCGGGCGAGCATGCCCGAGAGCGAGAGCTCCGCTCGCTCCGGTGTTTCCAGCCGATGCCTGCGAACGCTGCGTTCGAACCCGATGGCCGCGATGACGGCGCGGTTGGCCTTGTCGTCGAGCAGTCGGTACAGCCAGGCAGACAGTCCGGCCTTCAGCGGGTCCGAATCCGGTCGGTCTCGCAGTGCCAGGAAGCTCGATGAAGAGAGGATGTCCGGAAAGCTCGGTGGCTCGAGCGCTTCTCCCGCAGCCATGCCGCGATGCCAGCGGCGGGACAGCTCGCACCCGCGGGAGACCGCGCGGTCGAGCTCGAGCATCTCGTACTCATCCATGGACCTTCAGAGCTCGGGACCGAGCAAGATGCTCAAGCGAACCCCGAGGGTCAAAACTCCGCCCAAGTGACCCTGCTCGTCTTTCGATACGTCCGCGCATGCGCCGTCGCCGTTGGATTGGCAGCGCCGGATCTTGTCCACGAAGACGTGGGTGTACAGGAGCGAGGGGCCGAGCTTGAGGGAGCGACTCAGGAAGAAGTCGAGGCCCCCACCGACCTGAACGGCGGGACCGGCACCGGTTTCTTCCCAGGTCTGACCCGTCGCATCGTCGAACGTCGTTCCGAGCGCGCCGCCTCCAAGCCCGAGCTGGAGGTAGGGATCGAGACTTCCCTCTTCGAGAAAGTAGACGCGACCGAGCAGGCCGAGCCACACAGCGCCGGCCTGCCCGTTGCTGATGGGGAGGCGACTTGGCGTCTGGTACTGGAAGCCAGCGATGTCGAAGCCGCCGCCCCATGCGAAAAACGGGACCACCCGCCAAAAGGCGCCAAAGCCCAGGGTGCCGCCGGTCTTCACTCCAGCGCAGCGGTCGTCGTTCTGACTGCCGGCCACGCAGTTGGGGAAAGCGATCCCGAGGGTGGGGATCAGCTCCACGGGTCGTCGTGAGTACTCGGGAGCAGCCGTTTCGGGAGGCGGGCCCACCGGAGGAGGCGCTCCGCCCGGACCCGGGTAGCCAGGCTGACCCTGCCATTGGGCGTATGGCGGAGGGGGAGGGGGCGCCGGTGGTGGCGGTGGAGCGGGCTCGGCGGGAGCTTCCTCCTCGCCCGGCGGTGGTGCGGGCGAAGTTGGATCGCCCACCTGAGCTCGTAGGGTGGCGGGGGCGCTCACTGCAAGAGCGACAGCGATCCAGCGAAGGCTCCGCATGCTTGTTACCGGGAGGCTATACTCTATCGAACGTCAGGCGGGCTTCTGTTGAGACAATTCGCCAGAGATTTCGACAAACCCGGCAATAGTTTGAAAAATGGTGCGCCGCCTTCCCGTCGTCCAGAATCAAGCAGCGGGCGACGAGCGAGCTGCTGAGAGGCCGCGATCGCAATGGGTTCTCATCGGAGCTCTGCTCGTCCTTTCGATGTGGATCCCCCTCGCGTTGCTGGCTCTAGCGCTGGGCCGAGCTCTTGCCGGGAGCGTCGTTGCGCTGGACGATCCACGTGCTCTCGAGGAGCTTCGGACCCAGGGCGCACTCGCTCCGAGAGCACTGGTCGTCGCGGCACTATCACTGCCACCACTCCTGGCACTCCTGGTCGCGTCGGCGGTCGGCGGCGGTTTGGTTGGTCGCTTTGGGGGAAGAGCGCAGGTTCGAGAGGCTAGTGCGGCAGGCGCCCTGGCCGGCCTGTCCGCGGGTCTTTTGGCGGTGCTTTCCGGGGCGCTCCAACCCTGGCCGGTCGCTGTCGCAACCAGCGCTGTGCTCGTGGTCGTTGGTGCAGTGGGGGGTGCTGCCGGGGGTCGGTACGGTCGCAAGAAACGCGGGGGAGAGTAAAACAGGAAGGCGGAAGGTCTGAAGTATGTGAATTTAATTAAAAAATCCTTCGCCTTCCTGTGAACTCTTCCATACATACCAACCAGTTGGTATGTATGGAGAGTGTCGCCGATCGGCCGGTCAGTCCCTCGCGGAACCGCGAAGCAAAAGCTTCTCGACGCGGCGCTCTCCATCATTCGCGAGAAGGGGTTCTCGGCGACCACGGTGGAGGACTGTGCGCTCGGGCCGGGGTGACCAAGGGCGCCTTCTTTCATCACTTCGACAGCAAGGAAGCGTTGGGTGTGGCCGCTCTGGCGTACTGGTCGAGCGTCACCGGAGCGTTGTTCGCCAAAGCGCCCTACCATCAACACGAAAATGCGCTTTGCCGCGTGCTCGCGTACATCGACTTTCGCCGGTCGTTGCTGAGGGGCGCGCCGCCCGAGTTCACTTGCCTGGCAGGAACGATGGTCCAAGAGACCTACGAGTCTCACCCGCCGATTCGCGAGGCTTGCGCCGCGTCCATATTCGGACATGCGCACACCCTCGAGTCGGACATCGCCGAGGCGATGGCGCAAAAGGGTGTCGAAGGCGAATGGTCCGCAGAGAGCTTGGCCGCTCACACGCAAGCGGTGCTGCAAGGCGCATTCATTCTTGCCAAGGCCAACGGGGACGCCGCGATCGCGATCGAAAGCGTCGAACATCTCCGCCGCTACGTCGAGCTCTTGTTCGGTGTGAAACCCGCCGAAGGAACCGCATCTTGAAAGGTCGTTTGTGCACGAGTGAACCGACAGTGAACAGGAGGCAAGACCATGAATCCAGTCGTCCATTTCGAACTGCCGTATGAAGACGCCGACCGAGCCGCACGCTTTTACGAGAGCGCTTTTGGCTGGAAAACCCAGCAACTGGGCGCGGACATGGGCAAATACGTGCTGGTGACGACCGCCGAAGTGGACGCCCGGTCTGGTGCGCCTGCAGGCGCAATCAATGGGGGGCTGTATCCAAAGAAGCCCGATTGGCCAGCGCAGTACCCCTCCATCGTGATCGCCGTCCAAGACATCGAAACCGCGATACAAGCCGTGGGAAGAGCCGGCGGCGAGGTATTGGGGCAGCCCCACGAGATACCGGGCATCGGACTCTACGTGTCCTTCTTCGATACCGAGGGCAACCGGAGCAGCATGCTCCAGCCAAAGCGCTGACTGAGCCAAAAAAGCCCTTCTTTCGGCGGGCCTAGACCGAGAGCAGGGTAGAAGTTACGCTTCGGAAGATGAGCAAGCTCGACGAAGAGCTGGCCCGCGCTGTCGAGCAATCCGAGGAGGACGCAGTTCCGGACTCGGATCGGCCGGTGGCTGCCCCAGCGCCTCCCCCCGAGAGGCCGAAAAAGAAGCTCCACAACGTGGGTCTCGTGGCCGCGCTGGTGGTGATTGCGGGCGGGGTGCTGGCGTTGGTGCTGACCACGTTCAAGCACGATGCGGCCTACTCCAAAGGCGTCGATGAGCTCATCGTCGGCAAGGACAAGCTGAACGGCAGAAACATCCGCGTCGCAGGGACGTTGGTGAAGGGTTCTCTCAAGCGCCGAGACCAGCCCTGCGAGTACAGGTTTTCGATCACCAAAAACAAGGCGGAGCTCCCCGTCCGCTACTCTCAGTGCGTGGTGCCCGACACCTTCCGGGACATGCCCGGCATGGATGTCGAAGTGACCGCCGAGGGCAAACTGACCGAAGAGGGATACTTCGAGGCTTCGCAGATCTTCGCCAAGTGCCCGTCGAAGTACGAGATGAAGGACAAAGCGGCTCGCGGTGAAAAAGCGCCGCACACGTCCGTCAACTGAGCTCGAACATGTGGGACCGCTTCCTCGGAGCGTGCCGCCGCCAGGCGGTGGACACGACACCCATCTGGTTCATGCGCCAAGCGGGTCGCTACATGCCCGAGTACCGGGCGATTCGCGCGAAACGCACCCTGCTCGAAATCTGTCGCACGCCCGAGCTCGCGGTGGAGGTCACGCTGCAACCCGTGCGCGCCCTCGCGGTGGACGCAGCCATCCTGTTCGCCGACATTTTGCTCCCACTCGAACCGATGGGTGCTCCTTTCGAGTTCGCCAAAGGTGAAGGACCGGTTTTCGAGTCGCCGATTCGCAGCGCGGAAGACGTGGGCCGGTTGCGCCTGATCGAACCCGAAGAGTCACTGCCCCATGTCCTGGAAGCCATCCGCTTGCTCAGCCGAGAGCTCGAAGGAAAGACCCCGCTCATCGGCTTTGCGGGCGCGCCGTTCACCCTCGCGAGCTATCTGGTCGAGGGTGGAAAGAGCAGCCACTACCTCGAGACCAAGCGCCTGATGTACTCGGCGCCCGACACCTGGGCGCTTCTGATGCAGAAGCTCTCGGAAGTGGTGCGGCGGTATCTGCCGAGCGCAGATCGCGGCGGGTGCCCAAGCCGTGCAGCTCTTCGACTCCTGGATTGGCGCGCTGTCGCCTAGCGATTACGTCGAATTCGTCCAGCCCCACGTGCGCCACATCCTGTCCGATCTCGCGAACTCGGGCGTTCCGGTCATTCACTTCGGAACCGGCACTGCGACGTTGCTCGAGCTGCAGAAGGAGGCGGGCGGCACGGTGATCGGTGTCGACTGGCGAACGCCTCTGGACGGCGCTCGTCGAGCGTCTGGGTACCGACGTCGCGGTCCAGGGCAACCTCGATCCGCTGCTGCTCTTCGCTCCCGCGTCCGCTGCTGAGCGGCGGGTCGCTCGACGTGCTCGAGCGCGCGTGGCGAGCGCCGGTCACGTGTTCAATCTCGGGCACGGAATTCTGCCGGAAACACCGGTGGATCAGGTGAAGCACGTCGTCGATTTCGTGCACGAGCACGGGCGGAAATGAGCTCGAGTCGGTGAAAGTCGACGTGGTCGTCGTCGGCGGTGGGATCACCGGGACTCGCTGCGGCCCACGCGCTTCACACTGCGCGCGGCCGGAGCTCTCGCATCGTGCTCGTCGAGGAGCGATCGCGGCTGGGCGGAAACATCATCACCGAACACCGCGACGGCTATCTGCTCGACGGGGGGCCCGGATTCGTTCCTGTCGACCAAGCGCGAAGGAACCGAGCTCTGTCACGAGCTCGGTCTCGACGGCGAGCTCATCACGACCGAGCCCGGACGCGCGCAAGGTCTACTTCCTCCACGGCGGCGCTCTGGAGCCGATGCCGGCGGGGCTTTCCCTTGCCGTCCCGACACGGCTGGGTCCGATGCTGAAGACACCGCTCCTGACTTCCCGGGCAAGCTTCGCATCCTGGGTGATCTCGTCTTGCCCCGAGACGTCGAGGGACGAGGACCAGTCGATCGCCTCGTTTCTCGGTCGTCGTTTCGGAGACCAGGCGGTCGATCGGCTCGCAGCGCCGTTGCTCGGCGGGATCTATGCCGGCGACGTCGAGCGAGCTCAGCATTCGATCCACGTTTCCCCAGCTGCTTCAGATGGAGCGCTAGCGGGGAGCTTGATCCGAGGGTTTGTGGGGATGACCCGCAAACGCCGGGGAGAAGCTCCGAGCCCGTTCGTCTCGTTGCGCGGCGGAATGAGGGGCTCGTCAACGCACTCGCCAAGAGCTTGCCGCCGAGAGCCTCCGAACCGGACGAGCCGTACGACGGCTGGAGCCAGAAGGGAAGGCTATCGTGTGTCTCCTGGACGGCGGAGAGCGCTCGACGCCCGCGCCGTCATTCTCGCAACACCGGCTCACGTTGCAGCGAAGCTCGTCCCGGACGCTTCCGCGAAGCGGGAGCTTTCGGGGATCCCGTATCTTTCGACAGCCACCGTTTTCTTTGCGCTTCGCAAGAGCGACGTGGAGCATTCGTTGGACGCGACCGGGTTCGTGGCGCCAAAAGGCGAGGCGAAGATCATCGCAGCGACCTGGGTCTCCAGCAAATGGGACGGGCGAGCGCCCGGAGGTCACGTGCTCATCCGCGCATTCTTGGGTGGTGCCCACGCGCGCGTGAACGTGCGCGACTCGAGCGACGACGATCTGATCGCCACGGCTCGCGAGGAGCTCGAAGGCGTGATGGGTAAGCTCGGTCCCGCCGAATTCACGCGGGTGTTTCGCTACATCGACGCCAACCCGCAACCGCTGGTCGGTCACGGCGCTCGTCTCGAACGCATCCAGGCGCGTTTGCGCGAGCTGCCGGGCCTATTCGTGGCGGGAGCTGCCTACGACGGCGTCGGGATCCCCGATTGCATTCGCCAGGCGAAGAGCGCGACGGAGCGCATTCTTGCCGAGCGTTTTGGAGCGTGACGAGCCGTTCGCGCCCGCGGAATTTTTGCTAAGCTGACCCACTTTCCGGCGTCGTCTAAGGGCAGGACAAGGGACTTTGAATCCCTGAATCATGGTTCGAATCCATGCGCCGGAACCAGCTCGCCCGAGCGAGCTAGTAGTCCCGCCAAGGTCGAGTATTCTCGTCTCCTTGCGTCATTCGGACGAGGATCGCACCAAGGAATACGGGGATCGTGAGGTTTCCGGGCATCGTATCGTGCGCCCGCTCGGCAGCGGCAGCTTTGGCGAAGTGCTAGAAGCCAAACGCGATGGTGTCGAGAAGCCAGTCGTTCTGAAGCTGCTCGATGCCGACCTGTTTGGTGATGCGCCGTTTTTCGAAGCATTCGTTTCTCGTCGCCCATCGCGCCATGCGGCTGTCGCATGCGCAACGTGGTTCGAGTGCTCGACATCGGTCGCGAGCTCGATACGATTGTACCTCGCCTGCGAGCACGTCTCGGGGGTCTCGCTTTCGTCATTGATCGAGCACCTGACCCGGTCCGCCGAGCCCTGCGCCCAGGGGCTGGCGATCCTCGTTGCGTCCGAGATCGCGCAAGGCTCTCGATCACGCGCATCATCGAACCGACCAGGAGGGAAATCCCCTGGGCATCGTGCACGCTGACCTGGTTCCGAACAACGTACTTGTGCACCTGGGACGGCGAGGTGCGGGTCGCTGATTCTGCATCGGTGAAGCGCTGTTTCAGCGGGATCCGAGCTCCCCGCTCCTGGGTCGGAAATGGGCTCACTCCTCGCCGGAGCGGGCCCGCGGCGAGCCCATCGTGCCAGCGAGCGATCTGTTCGCGACCGGTGTCATCCTGTTCGAGCTGCTCACGGGTCAAAACCCGTTCGAGCGGCCGGGGGTCGAGCAAATCCGGCGTGCCCTCGGCACATTCGAGGAGGTGCCGCGCGTGCGCGATCTCCGCCCGGATGTCGACGAGCGACTCGCCGCCATCACTGAATCGCTCCTCGCACCCCAAGCGAGCGATCGGCCGGCGAGTGCCGCCCGGCTCCACGAAGCGCTCCTCGCGCACTCCTACCAGTCCGGCAACCGGTTCGGCGCGCAAGAGCTGGTAGCGCTCTTGGCGCGCGCGGCCGAGCCGCGACACCCGGCTCCCCCGACACTGCGTGGGCTTCTCGAATCGATGAGTGAGGGTTCGGCGCCCGAAATCGAAGTGCGCTACGAGCTATTGGAAGTCGCCGAGAGTGTGCCACCACCGTGGACGGGCGAAGCGAGCCAGCACGATACGACGCTGTTGGTGTTCTCGTCGCCCGAGCCCGCCTCGGATGAAGCGCTGGTGCTCATCGATACGACTCTGCGCCGCTACGGAGCGCGCATTCTGGAGCTCGGCCCCTACGAGGCGACGGCACTCTTCGGTCTGGACCGTGCCGACGGGCGTGACGCCGAAAGTGCGGCGCGCTGTGCGCTCACCCTGCTTCGATATCTGCAACGCGACAACCTCGGCTTGTCGTGTGGCTTGGTTGCCGCCCGCTTGCGGGTGACCTCCGAGGGAACCGCTCTCGAGAACCCCCAGCTCAGCGCGGCGATTTCCCTGCGCGCTCCCTTTCGGGGCGACGGGGCTGGCTCGTCGTCGATTGACGTTCCGCCCGGGCGCTTCGCCGGGGTTTTCTCCTCGAACCCTTGGGATCGGTTGGCGATACCTGGGTGGTCGAGGAGCCCCGCACCGAGCCCCTCGGCGAGTTCGTGGGACGCCGCGAGCTGCTCCGGGAGCTCGGCGTGACGTTGCGCCGCGCCCACGGCGGCCGGCTGCACGTCCTCGGACTCGTGGGTCCCGCCGGCGTCGGAAAGACCCGGTTCTTGGGCGAGCTCGTGCGGCGATTGCGAAGCGAAGGCGAGAGCATCGGCTACGCCCTGGCGACGTGCACCCCCGAAGGTCAGGACGCGCCGTATTCGGGTGCCGACGCCATGTTGCGTGCGCTCTGCGACGTGCGCGAGGGGGACTCACGGGTTCTCATCGCTTCGGTCGAGCCCCAACTCCGTGCCCTGGGCTTGACTGACAGTGCGGTCGCTTCCGTGCTCGTGCGCCTCGGCAGTGGCGCATCGGTGCCGGAGGACCTGGCGCCGATCGGACCGGTGCTCACCCAGATGTTCGCGAGTCGAGCGCGGGACCGACTCCAGCTCTTTGCTTGGGACGACGCGCAGGAGCTCGACACCGCCACCTGCGAGGTTCTCTCGCGTGCCATCACCACGCTCTCGGGTGCGCGGATGGTGTTTCTGATCGCGGCGCGCCCGGGCGAGCACGCGCCCTACCGTTCGCTTCCGGGATACTCCGAAATCGTGTTGAAAGAGCTCGACAAGCGCGAGGCTCGTCGGCTCGTGGAGCAGCGGCTCGGGGTCGATCGCGTTCCCGATCACGTGTTTTCGTACTTCCACGAGCGTGCTGGCGGACACCCCATGTTTCTCGAAGAGCTGGTGCACGAGGCCCTCGAGAGTGGGGTGATCCAAGTGAGCCACCGCTTCGTCGAGAGCGCTCGTCTGGAGACCATGAGCGTGCCGCCCACACTGGCTTCCACGCTCTCGGACCGCGTGCGCCGGCTGCCCGATGAACAGCGAAACTTCTTGGCCGCCGCTGCCGTGCTCGGCGCGCCCGTGGATCTCGCGGTACTGGCTCAACTGTGTGAGCTCGACATTGGCGCTGCGAGCTCGCTGGCCGTGGAGCTCGAACAGCGAGATCTGATCCGCAGAAGAGAGAACCTGACCCTCGCCTTCCCGTCACCGCTGCTCCCGGAGGTAGTGCTTGGGGGAATGGATGCGGGTTTGCGAGCCCACCTCCATCATCGAGCCGCGGACGCTTATCAGGCAGTGCTCGGCGAGGGCGAGGACGTAACTCCGCGCATCGCCGAGCATCTGCGCCGAGCTGGAGAACGTCGTCGAGCGGCGAGCTACTTCGCCAAGAGTGGGCTCGCCAATCTTCGCGGCGGGCGACTCGATCGGGCCACGATCGAGCTCGGCAACGCCCTCTTGGCCTGCGAGATCGAAAGCGTGGAGCCCGGCGACCTGAAGCTCCAGGTGGCGGGGCTCACCCAAGCGGTGGGCGGAGCGCGCGATCGGGGCGCCCCGGTGGCCGCTGTGGAGCGGCTCGTGAGCGAATTGCCCGAGCATGACAAGATCGATGCCCGGACCCGCGCCGAGCTGCTACTCGATCTGGCGCGCGTCCTGGCTGCTTGCGATCGCGAAGAACGGGCACGGGAGCTTCTGTCGCAAGTGATCGAGACCTCTGCCGAGCTGCCCGAAGTGTATCGCGCTGCGATCCTCGCTCGCGCCGAGATTGCTCCGCGGCGCGGGGATTTCGCCGAGGCGCTGGCTCTTTTGAGCCGCGCGAGGGAGCTCGGTACCGCCACGCCGCGGGAGCAACACAGGTTGCTCTTGACCGAAGCCCAAGCGCTCGCCGGTGTCGAGCGATACTCCGATGCGCTCAGCGCCATCGATCAAGCCGCAGGGCTCGTGAGCGACGACGCCGCGCTCGCTTGTGAACGAGCTCGCACCCGGGCCATCGTGTGTGCGTTCCGTGGAGACTGGTTGGGCTCCGCCGAAGCGTCCGAGGACGCCGCCGAACGTGCGAAGAGCGCGGGCTTGATCCGAGAGGCCGCGGCGAACCTCCACAATCAAGGCGAGGCACTGGTCCGCATCGGCGATCTGGCCAGAGGCTTTGCGGTGCTCCATGCGTCGCTGGCTCTGGCGGAAGAATCCGGATCCGAACGCATCGCGAATTTCGACCGCTTGCTCCTAGCCTATCTGGACGCTCGCGACGGACTGCCCGGAGCTGACGAGATGCTCGCGTCGTGCCTGGCAAACGCCGATCAGCGCGGCTGGACCCTCGACCAACTGACGGGGCGTTTTCTGGCCGGCAAGCTCCACGCGCAGCGCGGCGAGATGGAGGATGCGAGACGTGAGCTCCATGCGGTTCGCAAGCGCGCCGTCGAGCTCGAGAACCGACCGTTGGCTCGGGACTGCGGATACGAGCTCGAGCTACTCGAGCCGACGTTGGCCGACATTCCGCTCACCGAACGCTGATGCGAGAGCCTGCTATTCAGGACGGCAAAGGCGCGTCCAGCAAGGTCCGACACGTGGGATTGACGAAAGTTCCCGGTGGAACCCCGCACCTGTTCTGGTGTCGCTGCCCGAGTGCCCACCTCGCGCGCATCCGCACCGCCGGCCGGTTTTTTGGCGGAAGACCAGTCGGAGGACGACGCGCTCGAGCTTCCGATCTACCGTCTACGCGAGAGCTGGTGGGACTTGGCCGGGCCTGAAGACGAAACCGAGCGACGCTTCATCGAGCGACTCCGCGGGCATGATGAGCGGGCATTCAACGAGCTCGTCGAGACCTACGAGCAGCGCGTGTTTCGTCTGGTGTTTCGAATGCTCGGCCGACGCGACGAAGCCGAGGACATGGCCCAAGAGGTCTTCGTCCAGGTGTTCAAAGCAATCAGTACGTTCCGTGGAGACTCCAAGCTCAGCACCTGGATCTATCGCATCGCCGTGAACCTCTGCAAAAATCGCCTCAAGTACCTGGCGCGACGCCACGACGGCACTCAGCAGGAGCTCGAGCCGGTCGCCGAGCGCGCGCCCCTTTCCGAGGCCAAGGGAGTCACCTTCGGTGACGTGGCCCGTCCGGACCACATGGTCGAGGGATTTCAGGTGGAAGTCATCTTGAAGCGCTGCATCTCGGAGCTCGATCCCGACTTCCGAGAGGTGCTCATTTTGGCGGACGTGGAAGACTTGTCTTACCAGGAGATCGCAGAGATCACGAACCTACCCGACGGCACGGTGAAGAGCCGCATCCACCGAGCGCGAGCCATGTTGAAGACGAAAGTCGAGCGCGCGTTGGGGGAGAAAGTCCGATGAGCGAGGAGCAAGAAGAAAAGCCCGATGTCGAGGAGGAGGACGCGCCCGAAGACAGCGCGGATCCCATCGATTCCGATGCCGAGGATCGCATGCGCGATTTGCTCAAGGGGGCTCTCGAGTCGAGCGAGGGAGGGGAGGATCCCCACGTGCTGTCCGGTGTCCAGCGCCGGATCCGCGAGCGCAGCGGAGGCAAGTTCTACGCGGATGAGTGGAGCACGTCCAAGCAGTCCCCGACTTACACGTATCTCTACACCAGCTTGGTCATGCTGCTGATCGTCGGCGTCGTGTACAGCTTCTTGAGCTCGCTCTCCGATCAAGCAGCCGAGATCGAAAATACCCCCGCCCCCGTACGCATCGTGTTCCCAAAGAATCGCTGACCTCCGCGACGGAACCAAAACGAATGGGGGTCGACAGAGCGTGAAGGAGCGTCGCGACGGAGACGCCCCTACTCCGCGACGCGCCTGCGGACGAGCACCGTGAACATCCCCGCGGCGACGACGCCGCCAATCAGTGCCACGAACGCCGAGCCCAGGAGGGATCCGAAGAGATCGTGGCGGGCCAGATGCGTGGGTAGATAGAGCGTGACCACTCCCAGGGCTGCGGCGCAGCCAGCGACCGTCGCGCGTTTGGCCTCGCCCGCCCGCCACTCCACGAACGAGACGAGGAGCGCGAAGGCAAGGGCAAGGGGAGGGAGGATGGAGTTCCACAGCCCGTTTTCGGCTCGAAGGGCCAGATGAACCTTGGTGCCCACGCCGCCCTCGATGGATGTGAGCTTGGCGACGAGAGGGCCCGGGCCGGGAAGCGCGACGCGGAAGTGTTCTTCGTCGTGAGCGGCTCCGGTTCCACCGGAGACGCGTCGTCGTCCCACTCGCATTCGTGCGGCGGCGCGGCTGAAGTGGGCGCTGAGTGTCTCCTGCTTCTGGCCGCGCTCGAGCATCACGATGGCGTGGCCGTCGACGCTACCCTTTTTGGCCATGGCCGCGTCGATCTCCACGTCGAGGTTCGTGTCCGCAACGGGAATGTCGAGCTTCGCTTCGCTCGAAGCGCGGGAGAGATCCGTCTCCGCGACGGGGGCCGGGGAAACACGCAGTGATAGACGACGAGCTCGGCCGCGACGAGACCGATCGTGAGGCCGATGGCCGCGACTCCGAGCGCTCGACCCTCGGCACTGAGCCCGCGCCAAGCGGCGATTACCAACGCCAGTGGTGCCCCGAACAGGACGAGGCGAGCCGCGTGCTCGCGCAGCGCCGGTATCTGACTCGCTCCGAGCAAGAGGGCCAGCCCCACCACCAGCACGGGCATGCTGAGCTTGGGACGTTCCATGCTGCCTCGATCGCTACTCGATCCAGCGCGCGAGAATGCAGGTGACGTTGTCGGGCCCGCCATTCTCGTTGGCCGCTTCGATCAGGCGACTCGTGGCAGTGGGCAGATCAGGCGCATTCTTGACGATCTCGAGGATTTGCGGGTCGGTGACCGGGCCGGAGAGGCCGTCGGTGCAAAGCAGCATCGTGTCACCAGAGCGGGGACCCTCGAACCGAGTATCGACCTTGACCGTGTCCTTCATCCCGAGCGCTCGAACGATGACGTTCTTGTGAGGAAAGTTTGCGATCTCTTCCTCAGTGAGCCGCTTCATCTTCTTGTAGTCGTTGAGCAGCGAGTGATCTTCGGTGAGCTGCTCGATCTTGTCGTCCCGCACTCGGTAGATGCGGCTGTCGCCCACGTGAGCGAGGTACACGCCGTCCTCGACCGCGAAGAGCGCCACGAGTGTCGTGCCCATTCCTCGTTGCTTGGCATTGCGCTGCGCCGATTCGTAGATGCGCAGGTTGCAGAGCTTGATGCCGGTGACGAGGCGATTTTCCTCGTACCCCTTCGTGCGATCCATCTTGTAGGGCCAGGTGCGCTCGGGGTCGTCCGCTGTCGCTGCAAAGAATTCTTGCAACGTGTCGACCGCCATCTTCGACGCAACTTCGCCAGACGCGTGTCCGCCCATGCCGTCCGCCACCACATAGAGGCCGTACTCCGCAAAAATGGCGAAGTTGTCCTCGTTATGGTTGCGTTTTCGACCGACGTCGGTCTGTCCCGCGACCTCAATGCGAAGGGGTCGGCTCACACCTAATCCCGCGGAAGCCTTTCGCGTTTCCGCGAGTTTCCTTTTACCAGTCGGGCCTTCCGTCAACAACGGCTTAGAAAACCCTTTTGGTCGATGGTCATCCAGGCCCAAAAAGCCCGGCTAGGTGGGGGTCACCGGCTCCGGCGGGTCGGCCGAATCCCCTTCGCCTTGGCCTTTCCCATCTCCGGTGCGGCGCGGAGGGTCAGGGTCACATGGCGATATTTGCCGGCGCCATAGAGCAGGAGATCGACGCTATCGCCGATTGCGCGAGCATTGATGGCCTCGGCGAGCGCTTCTGGAGTGAGGACCGGCGCGCGGTCGACCGCCAAAACGGTGTCCGCCGTCTTGGGGTCGGAACCGGCCTTCAGTCCGGCTGCCGCGGCTGGGCTCCGGGGGTGCACCGAGAGGACTCGCACGCCCTTGGCCGGACCTGCGTCGTCCGAGACGCCCTGGATGCCGAGCCAGGGAGCAGGGGGAACCGCGTTCGAGGGCGCAGTGCGGAGGAACGCTTTCACGGCGGAGACCGGGACGCCGTACGGCACCTGAGTGCAGGGTTGGTCACCGGCTGCAGGGGCGCAGGCTTTCGCGACCACGGCAACCACGTCACCCTTGTCGTCGACCACCGGGCTGCCGATGTCCGTCGACTTGAATCGACTCGCGACCTCGAGCGCATCGTGCAAGAGTTCGTTGTCACCACCGAGAAGAGTTCGCTCGCCTTTGATGATGGTGCGCGCGGGCGCCAGATCCTTGGAGCCAATGATGCTGAACGCGCTGAGCTTGCTGCCTGCGGCTGACGCGTCTTTGCGCGAGGCGCGAAGGCCCTTCTTCCAACGTCCATTTTGCGGAACGAGGAGCGCGAGATCCCATGCGCGATCCGTGTGTCCAACCTTTACGCGAGTGACGGAGCCGTCAGCGAACCGCGCGTCCACGTTGTTGCCGTGTCCCAGCGGTGACAGTGCGGTCAAGATGCGACCGTCTCCCGAGAGCACGGAGCCCACACCCAAGACCTTGCCAGAGCGTTCGAGAACCACGACGCCTTTGCGCGCGCGATCCAGAGGAGTCGCCGGTGCCGGATCGTCCTTCGAAGGGGCCTGGATCCCCGAGTCGCCAATCTCATCGGCGGCGTCTGCGGCGGCACGCGCCGCCTGACTCGCAGCCGTGGCGGCCTCGGTCGGAACCTTGGGCTTCTTCTGCGCGATTGCGCTCGGAGCCGTGAACAGGAATGCAGAGAGCGCGGCCGCGCCCCCTGCGACGGAGAGTAGTCGTCGGGCGGTCACAGGCGGAGTGTAGCGCTCAATACTCGTAGTCAAGCGAAGGAGGGCATTTCTTAACATCGGTCGTCATCTCCTCGTGGAGGTGTCCGTGTCGTGCAAAATCAGGGCCGCTTCAGCGGCTCGGCAGGAGCTCGGAAATCCCGCTCTCGCCAGCGACGATCACGCGATCCGCTCGTCCAATGAACAGACCCGTCTCCACGACGCCGGGAATGGTCCGGAGCTCGGTGTCGATTTTCGCAGGATTTTCCAGCGGTCCGGCGTGAACGTCGTAGAGGAAGTTGCCGGCGTCGGTGAGCCACGCAGCCCCACTCTTCATTCGGAGCTTCACCTCACCAAACTGCTCGAGGCGACGCACTGTGGCCAGATGCCCGAATCCGAGGACCTCGACCGGGATCGGCCACGACTCACCGAGGCGGCTCGAGAGCTTGGACTCGTCCACGATGATCACGTTGATCTTCGCGGAGTAGTTCACGATTTTCTCGCGAGCGTGACAGCCGCCTCCTCCTTTGATGAGGTCGAGGGACCCGCGGCTGACCTCATCAGCACCGTCCACCGCGAGCTCGATGTCCCACGGGCCTTCGTCGCCCAGAAGCGGGATCCCCAGGCGCTCGGCTTGAGCCCGGCTCGCATTGCTCGTGGGAACCCCGACGAGCTGGCGACCGTTTTTAACGAGCACCCCCAGCTCGTCGATGAAGATCCGTGCTGTCGACCCCGATCCGAGCCCGATCAGCCCCGATTCGGGCAAAAGAGCGATGGCGGCGTCCGCCGCGAGCTTCTTCGCTTCGTCCTGGGTCATCGCGGCGACTGTCCCACAGTGTGGGCTTTTTTCGCTACCTGGAAGCTCCATCCCCAAGAGCCGTATAACCGAATGGACGCCCCATGATCTTTTCCCCCCGCCGCCTCGGTCGTGTTCGATTGCTTTCAGCGAGCTTTGTCGCGCTGGGTCTCGCCAGTTGCTACGTCACCTCGCGCAATTCGGCGACGCAAACGCCGCCGCCTGCTGCCTACAACGGAAGCTACGCCGTTCCCCAGAGCTATCCGCCGCCTCAGGCACCTCCGCCTCCAGTGCAACAAAAGCCGTTCTGGGCAGCGTGGCAGCTTCCGATGTTGCCGCCTCCGCCTTCGGCCGCCGCACTCAACATTCCTCAGCCCCCACCGGGATGGCTCGCCGGTCTCCCCATTCCTCAGATCCCCGGGCTCAACCCGCCCCCGGCGAACAACCCGCCGCCTGCCAACAAGACACCGACCGGCAAGGGCTTTGCGTGCGGCGTTGCGAACATCGGCGGCGAGCCGATGCCCCTCGACTGCATGACGCCACAGTACGCAGTGATTCCGTTCGCGAGTCAGTACGTGGTTCGTAGGCAGGCGTTCAACGCCGCTCCCGGCCACGAAGGTGCCGAAGCGCTCCCGGCCGTCGTGGATCATCGTGCGGATGGCAAGGAAGGCCCCGTGCGCAGTCAGGGTCCGGTGGGAGCGTGCACCGCGTTTTCCTTCGCGACATCCGTAGATCACGCGATGGCGGCCAGCGGCGGATCGCCGGGCAACGTGAGTGTGATGCAGGCGTGGGCCCGCTATCACTATCCGTCGATGGGTGATGCGGCGAACGGCAACAAGAGCAAGCCCCTGAATCTCGAGAGCGCGTGGGCCTATGACAAGAAAACGGCGTGCTCCTGGTACAGCGGTCCGTATTGCGACTGTGGCTCGATGCTCAACACCAGCTGCAATCAGGCCGTCGACACCAACAAGCTTTCTCAAGTCGACCAGACTCAGAGCGTCAAGGTCTCGAACATCACGCGGCTCCCCGATGGCGATCTGTCCGAGATCAAGGCAGCCGTCGCGAAGGGTCAGGACGTGTGGTTCGCGATGTACGTCGACGATTCGTTCCAGACCGTGAAAGGAAGCCCCGCAATCGTTCCCGACGGAGACTTTCGCTCGTCTGGATCGGGACACGCGATGGTGATCGCGGGCTACAAGACCCAGGCAAACGGCACCTACTACTTGCTGCACAACAGCTGGGGCACGAAGTGGGGTGAGAACGGCTACGCCTGGATCCTCGAGAGCACCCTCGCCAAGAATCTCAAGTACTCGTACCTGGTGGACATCAGCACCCCGAGCGGTGGCGACAAGCCGAACCAGCCCGGTGAGCCGACTCCGCCCATGCCCAACGCGAGCAATTGCCCGAACGGCACCGTGCCCGACAGCGGCATCCCGATTTGCATGCCCCCGTGCCCGGACGGCAGCCCCCGTCACTTCAACACTTGTCCGGCGGGCGGCGGGGCTCCCCAAGCGTCGGGCTGTCCAGCGGGCAAAGTGAACATCTTCGGCTTCTGTGTGACCGCGCCGGCGACCGGCAGCGGTCAGGACAGCGCTACGGGTGTCCGACACACCTGCGGCGCCGGTGGCTGCACGTACTACGTGCCTCACGGCGTGGGTGGTTGCACTCAGTCGGTGTGCACGCGCTCGTGCCCGTCACCGAAGTACTTGCTCACTGCCGGGGCGTTCGGTCTCGGTTGTTCGAGCTGACGCGACGCACGGCAGCTCCCGCGCCGATCACCGACGCGGCGAGGACCGCCCAGAAGAGTCCGTCGTTCGAGTCTGTGCCGACTGCACAGGCCGAGCAGCCCTTTTTTTCGGCAGGCGGAGGAGCCGCGCCTCCGGGACACCAGACCTCGTGCCACACGCTCGCGCCCTGACTTCGGCAGCGCTGGGAGAGACCGCGTCCGCCGAGCTCCGTCTGGCACTTGTTCGGAGCTTCGTAGGACGCGCTGCACATTGCACACTGCTCACCCGGCCGCTGCTGCTCTTGGAGCGTGCAATGGTCGGGACCCTCGGGGGTGATGTCGGCATGAGCGAGCCCGGGCAGCACGAAAGCGGACGCAGCGACGAGACAGGATGCGATGAAGCGCATGACGAACCGACCTTACCATAACCGCGCGGTCAACGTTGGCAGCTCGGGCAATAGTGACTCGAGCGTTGACCGATTACGGTTCTGCGGATCGTCGTACGACACCGCGGACAGGGTTCTCCCTCGCGCGCGTACACCTTGCGTTCGGTTTGGTAGTCGCCGTCTGCGCCGTCGGGTGAGACGAAGTCATCGATGCTGGAACCACCCCGAGCAATTGCTCGTCGGAGCACACGCCCGAGCGCCTTGGCGATCGCATCGTACTCGGCGCGGGTGACGCTCCGAGCGCGCCGGGTGGGGCGGACCTTTGCCAGAAAGAGCGCTTCGTCGGCGTAGATGTTGCCGGCTCCCGCCAGGACGCTTTGATCGAGCAGCAAGGTCTTCACGGGCGCGCTTCTACGACGAGCTTTTTGATGGAGCAGCTCACCGGTCACCTGGAGTGCGTCGACCCCGAGCTTGTCGAGGCGCGCGTCGCTCTTGCCCGGAGCGAGGTGGCGAACCTTGCCGAACTTTCGCACGTCGCGGAACACCAGGTCGGGGCCCGACCCGCGAAACGAGAGGACCAGATGCGTATGCTCGTCCGGCCGGAATGCGTTTTTCTTCCAGCGATCGGCAACCAGTAGCAGTCGAGGATTCGAGGCGGCGGAGGAAAAGAGCTGGCCGGTCATTCCGAGGTGCAACAGCAGACGACTGCCGTCGTCGAGGGATGCCACCAGGTACTTTCCCAGCCGTTCGATCCCGGTGAACTTCCGGCCGAGCAAGCGCTTCTTCAGCGTACCGGGCGGAGTCAGGAAAAAGTAGCTCGGCGCCGTCGTCCTCACTTTCGCGATCGTCCGCCCAACCACGAGCCCGTGGATCGCTTGACGCGTCACTTCGACTTCGGGAAGCTCCGGCACCGGCGCATCATAGCTGGGAAGGTCGCCGCCACAGATGCCGTACGAGTGCCGCATGCAGAAGATCGGGTTCACCCTGGCGTTCGCGATGCTGGCTGGTTGCGGAAGCTCCGGTAGCGGAGGCGGCTACGCGGATGCAGGACTCGACGGCGCGAGTGGCGGTACGGGCGCGGTGGGCGCAACCGGTGGTAGCGGAGGGACGGACGGCGGAAGCGGCGGGATCGGCGCAAGCGGCGGGATCGGTAACGGTGGGAGCGCCGGAACGAGCCTCGGTGGAGGCGCGGGCACGAGCACAGGGGGTATGAGCGGTGCTGGCGGAGACGGGGGGCAGGGCGGAGCCTGCAGCCAACTGGGGTCCGGTTGTTCGCCGGCCTCGAGCACGTGCTGTGCTGGCCTCGAGTGCGATTCGTCGTTTTACTACTGCTGCTATCCCCTCGGGGCGACGTGCGACTCGAACCTGTGTTGTAGCGGGCTCCAGTGCTACGCCGGGCAGTGCGTGCAGGGAACGTAGCTCGAACGGCTCAGTTCTTCGCCGTCGGTCCTTCACGATCCTTGCGTACTAGATAGAAGAAGTCCCGCAGCGCTCGCTTGCGGATGTACTCGTCTTCGTCGAACTCGAAGCCTTTCGCCAGGGGGACGGCTTTGCGTTCCGGGCCGCCTTCGCCTGCCTCGAACAGGACGAACTTCGGGTAGCTCCAGTTCACGTCGAGCTGACCCACGCTCGCGGCTCCTGCGTGATGCACGCCGTCTGCGATGGCGCGCGCAGTGGTCGAGTTGCTGATCGCGACGTAGAGGATCTTGCCGTCGTCGCTGAGGCCGACTGCGGAACGGCGGATGACGGTTTCGCCATCGAGAGTCGCGCCCCAAAGTCGGCTGTTCGGATCGGCGAGCCCCGGGTGGATCTTCCCGTCTTCGTACATGCAGCCCGGCATCTGCCGAAAGAAGCGCATTTTCGGTTCGGTGTCTGCGATCGTTTTCCAGGTGGCCAGGCGGAGCGTGTCGTCTTCATAGCCCGCGAGGGTGCAGGCCTTGTCTCGGGGCTTCACCAGCGTGACTCCGTCGACCTTCATGCCGTACCAGCCGTGCTCGGTCATGAATCCACCATTGAACGCACCGAGGAGCTCCTCGCGATGTTCCGGAGCGATGATGGCCTTTCGCTTGTAGCTCTGAGCCTCCTTCTCGAACGATTGCGGTTCGCGATATCCCGCGACTGCGTAGAGCCGCGCCCGACTCGAGATCGACTGCGACGACGAAGACTTCCGCCCACGAGCGATTCTTGTCCGGATGCAGCAGCGTCTTGAACATGTACGGCTTCTCGGTCGGACGGCGTGGATCGGTGATCTTGACCCACTTGCCGTCACCGGGAGCCGACCATGTGTCGTGGACCGGTCCGACGTCCTTGGGACGGAACGGCGGCGTGACCGGTCCGGCATCGACATCGGCTACCGGGGCCGGTTCGGGCTCCTCTGGGGGAACCTCCCAGTAGGCCTTGGGCTTTTCGTCCTTTCGCCACCAGCGGTTGAAGCGATCCTCGACGCCGTAGGCGAAGTCTTCGAGCTTGGCGACGCGCTCCGTTCCGACCACGGCTCGAAGACCGTTCGCGAAGAGCGGACCGAGCCATGGGATCTTGTGGATGGCGAGCCACAGGGCGAGGACCGCCACCGGAGCTCCCACGCCGAGGCCGATGAGCCAGCGCTTGAGCCGGCCCTTCCGTCGTTTCTTGGGCTTCGGGTCGCTCACGAGGCCCGGATCGTACCGAGGCTTTCCCAGGAGCGCTCGTTTGTGGCGAGACCACGGGAGTTTCTCGGGGGACGAGCGTGGGTGTAGAACCGGACGGATGCGCTCGGGAGCTGCCCGCCGCCTGCGAGCCCTGCTAGCGGGCGTGTCGCTCCTCGTGTTCGGGCAACCGCTCTTGGCGCAACCCGAGCCCCCGCGATCCACCGAGCCGACTCCTCAAGGAGTGCAGGCGGAGGAGCCACCGCCCCCAGCCGCTCGAGACAATGAGAGCGAAGAGCGTGCGGAAGCGTCGGGAGCGATCCCCAGGATCGAGGCGCCCGCTGCATTGGGAGGTCTCTTCGGGCGCACGATCACGCGTATCGACATCGTGCCCGTGGACGCGCGCTGGAACGATCCCGTGACGCTTCGCTTGGTGAAACCCGGCGACGTGCTGACCAGCGAGGTTGCGCGCCGAGCGATGCGTGAGCTCACCGATAGTGGTCGCTACGCCAACGTGAGCGCCGAAGCGGAGCCGGTTGGGTCCGGTGTACTACTGCGTATCCGCGTCACGCCGCGGCGCATCGCGGCTGGCATTCGCGTGATCGGCGGGGTGTTCGACGTGGATGAAACGCTGCGCGTGGCGGAGCTTCACGATGGGGTGGAGCTCACGTCCGCGGGTCTTCGCCGGATCGAGCGCCGCGTCCAGGCGCACTACGTGTGGCGTGGATTTCCCAATGTCCGCACCAGTGTGGACGTGATTGATACCGACGACCCGATGAGCGTCGTCTTGATCGTCAACATCCGTACGGGAGAGCCTCTGCACGTCGCTCGTCGGCGCTTTCGCGTTTGGCCGAGCCCGGACGCGCCGGGTCTCAAGCGCGTGCTCAGCGGATACGCCGTCGAGGTCGACGATCGGGCGGACCAGGAGGACCTCGAACAAGCTGATCGCGAGCTGGAAGACGATTTGCGAGCCGGAGGTTGGCACCGCGCCAGCGTGGGCCACTCCCTGGAAACGCGGGAAGGTCGCACCTGGGTAGTGGTCGACGTGACGGCGGGACCGCTGCTTCGGCCACGATTCGAGGGGGTACAGCGTTTCGACACGACCGAGCTCGAACGGGCCCTGGAGCTCGGGCAAGGCGAAGATCGGACTCCCCGCGCTCTCGGGGAAAAGATTCGCCAGTTCTACATCGATCGCGGATTCCTCGACGTGGAGGTGACGGCCACCGAACGAGGGAAGAAGAACGCTCCGGTTCACGATCTGGTCTTCAAGGTACGCGAACGAGATCAGGTCGAGGTCGGCGCGCGCGAGTACCCGTGTCTCACCGGTTCTCGTACCGCAGAGGAGGTGGGCAGCGAGATCGACAGCTTCCTGTCCGAGGAGCTGCCCGGCAGCGGGATCCTTTCGTCCGTCGACCCTCGCGTCGTCGACGAAACCTTCGGACCCCGCGCGACCACCGGAGCTCGTCCGGTGCCGTTCGAGCCGAATCCGTGGAAGACCTATGTTCCCGAGGTCTACGACCGCGCGATCAAGCACGTGCAGGACCTCTACCGATCCGAAGGCTACCTGTCGGCTACGGTTGGACCCCTCGAGCTGCTGCGCCGGCGCTGCGATCCGCGTTCGCCGCCGGGTCAATGCTTGCCCATCGGTCCCCGCAAGCGCCCCAAGACCGAGTGCCTGTACGACGAAATTGGATTGCCCCTCGAGGAGCCTCCGCCAGCGCCCTCGTACTTGTGTGTGGCCGATCCAGCGAGCGGAGTCGCCTGTGAGCCGAATGCGATTTTGCACCTGCCGATCAAGCTCGGGCCGCGCACGTACCTCTACGACCTCGCGTTCGAGGGAAATCGCGTTTTCACCGAGAAAGCGCTGGAAGAAGCGGCAGAGCTCGAGCTCGGCGAACCGGCTTCGCAAGTGGAGCTGGAAAAAGCCCGCCGCCGCGTCCTGGATGCGTACGCCGAAGAGGGCTTCGCGTTCGCCGAGGTCGACGCACTGCTGGATCTTTCGCCCGACCACACGCGGGCTCGTGCTCGCTTCAGCGTGAGTGAACGCGAGCAAGTCAAGGTGGCTGGAATCGTCGTCCACGGCGCGCACCGAACCAACGAAGGCCTGATCCGAAGCCGTGTCGCGCTCGAAGTGGGAGAGCCCTATCGACGGAGTGACGTGCGCAAGACGGAGGAGCGCCTGGCGACCCTCGGAGTCTTCTCCACCATCACGGTCGGACTCGAAGATCCCTACGTGCCGGCCAAGGAGAAAATCGTCGTCATCACGCTCCAGGAGCGCAAGCCCCAGTACCTCGACGTGCGTCCCGGATTTTCCACCGGCGAGGGTTTCCGAATCACGTTCGAGTACGGCCATCGCAATCTCGTGGGCGAAGCCATCCAGCTCACGTTGCGCGTACAGCTCGGTTACTTGCCCAACGCGCTGATCCTCGAGCGAGACGTGCGCGAGAAATACGACGAGCTCGACATCGGTCAGCGCCTCGAGCGCCGCAACAGCGCCCTCATCGAGTTTCCCGAAGTCGGTCTCGGGCCGCTGTTTCGCCTGAGCGTGGAAGGCCTCGATGTGCGGGACAATGCCAGGGATTTCGGGTTGACCAAGGACGCCGGGATCGTGACTCTTGCGTTCCGCCCGGTGCGCCAGTTCTCGGCGTTCATCGGTGGTTCGCTCGAGCTCAACACGGCGGAGATCTTCGGCCAGACCCAGAAGAGCGCGCTCACCACCTATCTCCAAAACAACCCTCGCTTGCGCAACACGTTCAAGGTTCCCGAGGGGACGACGGTTGCCCTCGCCGAGCGCATTGGTTTCGCCTGGGATCGGCGAGACAATCCCCTCGGCGCAAGCCGGGGCACGTTGCTCTCTTCGACTGTCGAGCACGTGCGTGCGCCGCCGTTCGGGCAGCAAAGTGAAGCTACGGGAGGTGGGACGTACGATCCCTTCGCCGCTCCTCCGGTGAGCCAGTTTCTCCGTTTCACGAACCGGCTCGCCGGCTACCTCCGCTTGAGCGACAAGGGACTCGCTCTGGCCGCGAGCCTACGCTGGGGATTCAATCAGCAGTTGCGGTCCAACTCCCAGACCTATCCCGATCGATTGTTCTTCATGGGCGGTGTGGACTCGATCCGGGGTTTCCCCCAAGACTCGCTCATCCCCGAAGACGTTGCCCAGCAGTTGCTCGATCCGAGCGCTGGAATTGGTCTCAACGAAGTCGTGATTCGTGGTGGCGATGCATTTCTGAATCCCCGAACCGAGCTCCGGGTTCCGCTCTCGACCAACGTGCAGACGGCCTTGTTCATCGACGCGGGCAACCTCTGGCGCGACCCGACCAAGGTTCAGCCTTTTCGTCTCCGGTATGCGATCGGAACGGGGCTCCGTATCGGTACGCCGATCGGCCCGCTGGCGTTCGATTATGGCTTCAACGTCGAGCGGATTCTCGATCAGCTCTACCCGGACCGTGCAAACCAGCGGTACTGGGAAGACATCGGAGCCTTCCACTTCAGCATCGGCTTGTTCTGAGGGACTACTTCATCGCGCCATGCAGGCCGATGAAGAGCCAGTTGTGGAAGGCCGTGGGGTCGATGTCGGCTGTCTGGCTGGTTTGACTCGACGAGGCCTTGTCGAAGCGACCGAACGTGAACGCCGCGAATGGCCCGAAGGACGAAGAGCCGCTATCGCCACCAAAATCGACGCCGAGTTGTAGCATCAGGAGCTCGAAGCCCCGGAGCGTCCCTCGGTTGCCATCCTGCTTCACGCTGAACCACTCGTATCCCAGGCCACCTCCGAGCCAGAAGTCGACGGGCTTGTGGGGCCCGAACGAATACTGGACCTGGAGACCGAGCCGGATGTCATTGGCCGAGCAGCTCGAGCCGTCCGGGCACGTGTTCTTGTCGAGGAGCACGAAGCCGTAGCTGAAATACATACCGAGCATGAACGGCGGAGTCGCCTGCCAGCCGAGATCGAGCCAAATCGGGATCTGACCGAGGATCCCATCGGACAGATCGCCGCCGCTGACCGTGGTGGTGGTTCCGCCGGTCGTCGTCGTGGCCGTCCCGGCAACCTTGCCCATCGGGATCCCCCAGCCGGTACGCAAGCCGAAGTGAGCACCGCTCTCTGACGAACCTTCTTCTTCCCACTCGCCGTCGCCGCCTTCGTCCCAGCCACCATCGTCGTCGGAGTCGTTGGTCGCTTCGACCTCGCCCTCCTTTTCGTCGAGGACTTCCACGCTCTCCTGTGCGAGCACGCGCGTCGCGGCGAAGAGCACGGCCACTGAAACGAGCGTCCCGGCGAGTCTTTGCCTCATGCGAGCAGCATCGTCCCATGCGGGTTTTCGGGCGTCCAGATCCCGGCGCTCGTGTAACCTGGATCCGGGCAGTGAGTAGCGAACCCAAGACGAACGTCGAGCCGGCCACTACGAGCTTCGTGGGTCGAGACGGCGATTTCGGGGCTTTTGCGGGAACACTTGCGGCGGGGCCGGCTGGTCACGGTGCTCGGGCCGCCCGGTGCCGGCAAGACACGCCTCGCTCGGGAGTACGCGCTGCGTTACGGAGGCGCGTTCCTCGGAGTGGGCGCTGGCGGGGTCTGGTTCGCCGAGCTGTCTCACGCCACGGCCATCGACGAATTTCTCCGCGCCGTGGCTCAGTGCCTCGACGTTTCGTTGACGGACGAGCGCACCGAGCGCGACGCGGCGCGCCGCCTGGGCACCGTGCTCGCGTCGCGAGGTCCCACCCTGCTCATCCTGGACAACTTGGAGCAGCTCTTGCCGGACGCGGCAGCGGTCGTGGAGCGTTGGCTGGGTCGAGCCCCGGAGCTTTCGATCGTGGTCACGTCGCGGGTGCGATTGGGAATGAAGGGCGAGTCGGGCGTCGAGCTGTCGGGGCTCGGACTACCTGCGGAAAACCCCCGCGAGGCCGAAGCGTTCCGGCTCTTTTTGGACCGCGCGCGGGCTGCGAAGAGCGACTTCTTGCCGAACGAAGCCGAGGCAGAATTGATAGCCGACATCCTCGCGCGGCTCGACGGACTTCCTCTGGCCATCGAGCTGGCTGCTGCGCGCATGGGCGTGCTCGGTCCAAAGCAACTCCTGGAACGATTGAGTCGGAGCCTGGACCTGCTCAGCGGTGGCGATGGGTCGACACTGCGCGCGACACTGGACTGGTCTTGGAATCTGCTCTCCGAGGATGAGCGGGATGCTCTGGCCCAGGCCTCCGTGTTTCAGGGAGGATTTTCCATCGAGGCAGCCGAAGCCGTGATTCGTCCTACTCGGCCAGGGGCCCCCGACGTCCTCACGTTGTGCGAGCGGCTTCGCAACCACTCGCTTCTCACGACGTACTCGGTGCCCGAGCTGCCGGGCGAGCTTCGGTTCGGCATGCTGGAGATGGTTCGTACTTATGCAGCCGAAAAGCTCGCCGATTCGGAGGCTCGGGATCCAGCGCTCGATCGCCACGCGAGCTACTTCGTGAGCGCCGGCAGCGCGTGGTCCGTGCGTGTGGAGCAGAGCGATGGACCAGACTCTCTCCGCAGGCTCGCAGTGGACGCGCCGAATCTGGTTGTGGTGCATCGGCGCGCGCTCGCTCCAGAAAGACCGGGACCGGAGCGCGTGAGCTGCGCGCTCGAGGCCACTCTGGCGCTCGACCACGTGTTTTACATGCGAGGGCCCACCGCACCGTGCCTGGCCATGCTGGATGACGTGTTTGCTCACGATCTCCGGGGAGTGAAGCCCGAGCTCGTGGCCTTGGGGCTCAAAGCTCGTGGGCGAGCGCTGCGCGATCTCGGACGTGGTGACGAGAGCCGGCATGTGCTGGAAAATGCCGTGGAGCTGGCGCGCGAGATTGGCGACCGCGCCATCGTCGGTCGCGTACTGGGACACCTGGGCTATCTCGCCCAAGCGTCCGGACAGCTCGAGGAAGCACTCTCCACGTTTCAACACGCCGTCGAAGAGGTGAAGAGCGCAGGCGATCGCCGAAGCGAGGGCATGTTGCTCGCGTCGGTCGGAAATGCGCTCTCGCCCCTCGGGCGGCTGGACGAAGCGGAGGAGTTTTACGACCGTGCACTGGCCGTCGACGACGAAGTCGGCAACCGCTATGCCGCCGCCGCCGCCCTGGCCTGTCGCGCGGAGATCCATCGCGCGCGCGGTCGGCCCGAAGCGGCGCGCGCGGATCTCGAGCGAGCCCTCGAAGTTTATCGGGAGTTTGGCGAGCGTCGGCACGAGGGGATGGCGCTGTTGGATCTCGGCGTGATCCTCCAAGAGCAAGGTCAGTTTGCCGATGCGCGCGCTCGCCTCGAGCTGGCCCTGGCGCGCTACCGGGAGTTCGGGAGCCGCCCATTTCAGGCGAGCGCTCTCCTCGCCCTGGGCGATCTCGAACGGGAGCAGGGACGGCTTCTGGATGCGCGCCGCAACTACGAGCAGGCTCGACGGATCGCCCAGGAGCTGTCGGATCCCAACCTCGGCGCCCGGGCGCTCGGATCGCTCGGTGCGACGAGCGCCACCCACGGCCGACCCGTGCAGGCGGAAGAATGCTTGAAAGAAGCAGCCCTTCTAGCGGAAAAAGCTTTTGACCCCTCGCATCGGCGACTGGTCGCGATTCTGTTCGGTCATCTCGATCTCGCCCGTGCCGTCGAGGCCAGTCTCGGCGGGGATTCGACCCGCGCAGCCGAGTACGAGAAGAGCGCGCGCTCTCGACTCGAGGCTCTGCACGAGCATCCCACTGCAGCCGAGCGAATCGCTCATCGGGTGCTGACCCAAAGCCTCGCGTCTGGTCTCACCCCCCTCGCTCGCGAGACCACGCCTTCGGCGGCGGAACGGCTGTCGTCAGCAGGTCGTTACGAGCTCTTGCTCGAAATTGCGGCAGGGGGAATGGCGACGGTGTTTGCCGGCCGCCAGCGGGGGGCTGGAGGCTTCGACCGAGTCGTCGCCATCAAACGCATGCACCCGCATCTTTCGGCGATCGAACGATTCGCGACTGCTTTCATGGACGAGGCGCGCATCGCATCCCTCATCCGGCATCAGAACGTGGTGGGAGTTCACGACGTTCACGAAGCTAGGGGCGAGCACTTGCTCGTCATGGACTACGTGGATGGAGTCAGCTTGGCGTCGTTGGCGGCAGTGGCGTGGCGGGCGGGTAAGGCCGTACCTCGCTCGACGGCCGTGTACATCGTGGCCCAAGCGCTTCGCGGACTCCACGCAGCCCACGAGCTCGCGGATGTCGATGGGTCGCCGCTGCTCATCGTGCATCGAGACGCCTCCCCCCACAACATTCTCTTGGGTGCCGATGGGTCGGTCCGTATCACCGACTTCGGTATCGCGAGAGTTCGAGCGCACGATGCGGAGGACCGGGCTCAGGGAAAGTTTCGTTACATGGCTCCCGAGCAGGCGCGCGGACAAGAATGCGATCGTCGCGTGGACGTCTTCGCTCTCGGCGTCGTGGCTTGGGAGCTCTGTACCGGGCGACGGCTGTACGAAGCGGCCAGTGATCAATCCGTATTGGCAGCGCTGGAAGTGGGTGAGTTTCGCCACCCGAGAACCCTCAATCCTTCGATCCCCGATGAGCTCGACGCGATCGTGATGCGCGCTCTCTGCAAGGAGCGAGACGGTCGCTGGCCCACAGCACTCTGCTTCGCGCGAGCTCTCGAGGATTGGGCGAGTGACGAAAACGAGAGAGCTCGAGAGCCCGAGATCGCGCGCTTGGTCGAGGAGCTTTCGGGAGCGGAGCTCTCGGCGCGAAGGAGAGCGCTGTCGGAGGCGCTCTCGAGCTCACGAGGCAGCGACGCGTTTCGGAGCCTCCCTCCGCCTCCAATGGAGTCGGTGCCGGAAACCCGTCGTGATCTCGGACAGCGCCTCAAGGTGAACATCGGGGCGAGTGGAAGATGGTTTCTGTTGCCGAGCGGGCAGCGGGTGAGCCTCGAGCGCAGGCGTGCGTTGCGCCTCATCCTGAAGGCACTCCTGGATGCTCGAGTGGAGTCCAGCGGGAGGGCTCTCACTCAACCCGAGCTCCTCGAGCTGGGGTGGCCCGGAGAAAAGGTGCGACATGATGCCGGAACGCTGCGAGTCTATAATGCACTATCGACCCTCCGGAAGCTCGGGCTGCGCGATGTTCTCCTGAGTCGTGACGATGGCTACCTGCTCGATCCGAAAGTCGACATCCTGAAGGTCGAGGACGACTGAGATCGCCTCAGGTTCGCGACAGGATGGCAGCGCGCTCGTGAGCTTGGTCCACGGCACGGAGCACGAGGTCCATGTCAGGATGATCCCCCGCGTAGCTAGAGCGGTGCAAGTACATGAAACGTGCTGGTGGTCGAGTGACCAGCACTCCGCCGAGCTGCGTGAGGTCGCCGAACAAACCGACGATCTTGTGGCCTTCCTTGCGCGCAGCCCGATAGGCCGCGCGGGAAGGTTTCGCGAACGTTTTCGCGTAACCGCATTGAAATTCCGCTGCTTTGTATGACTCACGCGCGGGGTCGGTCACCACGTGACATCGCTCACTCGGCAAGCCCTTGCTGCGGAAGAATCGCTCGGCTTGATCGATGCTGCCGTTGCCTACCAAGACCACGTTCGCGTTCTTGCTCAAGATCCGAGGGACCGTACGGACAACGTCGGCGACCATCTGGTGGCAGAACAAACAGCCGAAGTGGCGCAAGAAGCTGGTGACGGTGGGTGCGTCACGCCAGTATTCGCGCAAGCGCACGCGTTGACCATCGAGCGTCAGCACTTCGGTGGCCGCGACCTGGGCAAGCCAGCGGTCGGCCTCCATCGGCTCGAGCTCGTTTGGATCCACCATCCACAGTGTCCAGTGCAAGACAGCTTCTGGCAAGCATGCGCGGTGCTCTCGGCGACCAGCTGAATCGTCGATTTTATCGGAAGCGAGCTCCAAATCAGGCGCTGCTTCCTTGACTGAGTCCGTGCCACGGGTAACGCTCTCCACCGATACTCATCCAGCCACAAGCGTGGCGGCGAGCGCGCAATCTGATTCAGCGCGTCGTTTCAAAATCGAAATTCCCCAGAAAAACGCCGGTGTCCGTATCAATCCGGATTTTCTCCGGCGTTCTTGCCGTCTAACGACGGTGTGTGGGATTCCGACTCCGCCCTTTGGTGGGAGTCGTCCCGAGTCGATCTATCCGATGCCGTCGGCGACAGCCAAAGCTCACTCCCCGGGTCGAACCCGCGTCTTCGTCGTGGACAACCACCACCCAGTGGTCGTTCTTGGCCTGCGCGCGCTGTTTCGAGACGAACCCGGCGTGGAGCTCGTGGGCAATGCCGCGACCCCGACGGAAGCCATTTCACGAGCCAAGAAGTCTCGGCCCGAACGTCTTCCTGCTGGTGAGCTCCGAGAACGAGTCCCCGCTCGCCGCCTTGCGTAGCTTGCTCGCCGGTGAAGAGAGTGTTGCCGTGGTCGTTCTCGTCTTGGATTCAGAGGAGATCCCGCGCGACGTGCTGCGAGCGGGTGCAACGGCGATCCTCTCCAGGGGATCGCCGTTGGACGCGGTGATTTCCACGCTGAGGTCCTTTCGCAGCGGCGGCCGCGGAGACTCCACCGTGCCACCGAGCTCGGGGCTCTCGCGCCGGGAAGTGCAGGTGCTGACGATGATTGCCGACGGCTTCACCAACAAACAAATCGCCGATGCCCTCGGGATCAGCGTGCGTACCGTCGAGACCCATCGCGAGCGATTGATGCGCAAGCTCGACGTGCAGGGCACCGCAGCCCTCACCAAAGCGGCCATTACGTTAGGTCTGGTTCACACGAAACAGTGACCGCCGTCCGTGTGCCTCGCCGGTTTTTGGCTCGGTACTTTCACGGATAGCCGCTTGTAGGCGTGTTTCGTAATCTCTGCTCTGGGACGGAGGAACGAATGAGTAGGGGATCTGGCGTTCGTCCGTCTTCGGCGGCGGATGAGCTGACGCGCCTCGAGCATCAGGCAACGCTGGGTCGCTTGGCCAGCGCGATGCTTCACGACATCAGCCAACCCACGTCGACGGCGCTATTTCTCGCCTCCGCAATCGCACGAAATATCGAGCGCCTCTCCGCGCAGATCGGCGCCTCTCCTTCGGATCCAAGGGAGCTCCGGCGGCTCAAGGACGAGTTGGCGCGCCTTTCCGAAGATCTCGGCTTGGCGCTGACTCATCTTCGGGACCTGGTTCAGGACGCCAAGGCGATCGGCCGATCGAACGTGGCACTCGTGAGCATCGATCTCAACGAAGTAGTCACTTCGGCATGTCGCTTGATGCGTCACGCTCTCGATAGCGTAAGCGTACGAACAGAGCTGGCCCCGACGTTGCCGAAGGTGAGCGGCAATCGGTCCGAGCTCGTTCGGGTTCTGATCAACCTCATCGACAACGCGGCACACGCGGTCGAAGCGGAACACACCGGAGCCATCGTGATTCGCACGCACGCATCCGATTTCGAGGTCGTGCTCGAGGTCGAAGACAACGGGCATGGGATCCCCGAAGCAGAGCGCACCCAGGTGTTCGATCCGTTCTTTTCCACCCGCAGTGAGAGCGGTGGGATGGGGCTGGGGCTGTGGGTGAGCTCCCGGATCGCGAAAACCCATGGCGGCGAGCTCTGCTATGAAGCAGCCGATCGTGGAGCCCTCTTTCGCCTCTCGATTCCCCTCGCCTGCACAAAAGCCGAGCGCCGAGCTCTCTGAAGGGAATTCTCGGCTTTTCGGGCTGGTGGAAGTGTCCCGCCTACCCTAAGAAGACCGCCGGCGATGCCTTCGACCGACGAGCCTCGGCCGTCCGATTATCCTGTGACAATCGGCGCGCAGTTCGTGCGCCAGCTTCCGCGCTACGGCATCGGTCTGATCTTGATCGCGGCCTACCAGACCGCTCAGTACTGGTTCGATACCCGTCTCCGGCGCGCCATCGACTTTGCGGTAGGGGGCGAGCACCGCGCGGCGACGACCGTCGGCATGCTGCTGATCGGCCTTGCCCTCGGCTCGTTCGTGATCCGCGTGATGTCCCGCGTCGCCGTGTTCAACGGCGGACGCATCGCGGAGTACGAAATCCGAGCGGCGCTCTTGGCTCATTTGCAGAAGCTGGGTCCAAGCTTTTATCGGCACATGAGCACGGGCGAAATCATGAGCCGTGTGACCAACGATCTGGCGCAGCTCCGGCTGCTGCTGGGGTTTGGTGTGCTGAACGTGATCAATACGGTGTTCGCTCTGATCAGCGCGTTCGCAGTGACGTTGAGCATGAGCGTGAAGCTCACCGCGGCGTCGCTCGCCACGGTCCCCATATTGATGTACGTCACGCGCCAATTTTCACGCCAGCTCTACACCCGGCAAAAGGATTACCAGAGTGCACTGGGGCAAATGAGTGAAGTCGTCCAGACGAGCATTGCCGGTGTACGAGTCGTTCGGAGCTTCTCTCTGGAAAAGAGCGAGCTCGGTCGCTTCGAGCGCACCAACGAGCACTATCTCGACAAGACGCTCGCTCTGGCGCGGCTGCGTGGTGGCATGGGACCGATCATGCAAGGGATCACCGCGGTCGGGATCTTGATCGTGTTTTGGTACGGCGGGCACCTGATGCTGAAGAAGGAGCTCTCCCCAGGAGAATTCCTCGCGTTCTACCGAGCGTTGGCCCGCCTCACCTGGCCGCTCATCGCACTCGGCTTTTTGGTCGGACTGGTCCAGCGCGGTCGAGCTTCGTACTCCCGCATCAAGGAGATCTTCGACGCGCAGCCCGACATCGTGGATGGGACCGTGCCTCCGCCGGACCAGATCACCGGCCGGCTCGAAGTTCGAGGGCTTTCCTTTTCTTACAACGGTGATCGGATCCTGAACGATGTAAGCTTGGAGCTTCCGGCTGGCGGATCTCTGGCCATCGTGGGTCGCACGGGCGCCGGAAAGTCCACCTTGGCAGTGCTCTTGCCGAGACTGCAGCCAACACCACGCGGGGCCATCTTCCTGGACGGCGTCGACGTGTGTGACCTGCCCCTAGCAGTCGTGCGCGACGCCATCGGCTACGCGCAACAGACCGCCTTCTTGTTCTCGACCACCGTTGGTCGCAACATCGGATACACCTTGGACGAACCCGATTCGTCGGCGGGGCTGCTCACGATTCGAGAAGCCGCACGAGATGCCCACATTCTGGACGAGATCCTCGCGCTTCCTGACGGCCTCGACACCGTGGTGGGGGAGCGCGGGGTGCAGCTCTCAGGTGGGCAGAAGCAGCGCGCGGCATTGGCTCGGGCGTTCGTCAAGCAACCCAAACTCCTCGTGCTCGACGATCCCCTGAGTGCTGTCGATGCCCGAACCGAAACTGCGATCCTGGAGGCCATCGATCGACAGAAGGCGGAGCGTGGCGTGATCTTGATCACCCATCGAGTCGCGGCGGCGGCACGCTGTGACCAAATCGTCGTGCTCGATGAAGGCCAGGTCGTGGAGCGTGGCACTCACGACGAGCTCGTGGCTGGTCACGGGCTGTACGCGGCTTTCGCCGAGGAGCAGCGCATCGAGCGCGAGCTCGAGAAGCTTGGAGCGGAGGAGCTTGTCCCCTCTACCCGCGCCGCGGTGGGCCCATGACCGTCGAAGGTCCGGCTTCGGAGCGCACCGACCTCGGCGCCCAGAAACGCACTGAAGAGGTGTTGCGCGCGTTCCACGAAGAGAGCGTGCTCGGAAAGGCCTACGACCTCAAGCTCATCCGCCGGCTGCTGCCGTATCTCGCACCGCACAAGAAGCTTCTCGCCATCACCTTCGGCAGCGTCCTCGTGACTGCGATTAGCTCCCTCGTCCGACCGCTGGTGATGCTCCACACCATCGACGCTGGAGTCCTGGCCGGCGATGCCGGAGTGCTGCTGCGCGGCGGACTGACCCTTGCCGGGATAATCCTGTTCGAGCAGGTCATCAACTACGCGCAGATCTACGCAATGCAGATCCTCGGCGCGCGAGCGATGACCGATTTGCGGCGCGACGTGTTCACGTTCCTGCATCAACTGAGGATCGGATTCTTCGATCGACAACCGGTCGGGCGCCTCGTCACGCGAGTCACCAACGATACGGACGCAATACTCGAGCTCTTCGTGTCCGGCGCACTCAGCGCCGTCGGCGATCTGATTCGCCTGGTCGGGATCATCGTGTTGATGATCGTTCTCGATGTGAAGCTCTCCCTGATCACGTTTGCGGCCACGCCTCTGATCTTGATCCTGGTGCTGAGTGTCCGTGGGCGGATGCGGGAGGCCTTCCGAGAGATCCGCGCCAAGACCGCGCGAATGAATGCGACCATGAACGAGCAGGTCGCCGGCATGAGCGTCGTGCAGGCGTTTCGTCGCGAAGAGCGGGCCGGCGAAGAATTCGACGAGATCAATACGGCGTATCGCGACGCGAACCTGTCGAGCATCAAGTTCGAGGCGATGCAGGATGCCGCCATCGAAATGATCACTGCCGTGTGTCTGGCTTCGATCGTCGTGGCGCTCGGCTACCATCCCGTCACTTTCGGCACCGTGGTCGCATTCAACGCCTACGTCGTTCAGTTCTTCGAGCCGGTGAGCTCCCTGGCCATGCGGTACACACTCTTGCAGAGCGCGATGGCCGGTGCCGAACGGATCTTCGGGCTCTTCGACAGCGCGGGGAGCGAGAAGGATGCGCCGCCCTGTGAGGCCTCAGCGGACGGTGCCGCCGATCTCGCGATCGAGCTCGAGCACGTGAACTTCGGTTACAAGCCCGGCGTCCCGGTGCTCAAAGACGTGAGCTTCGGGGCGAAGCGCGGGGAAAAGATCGCGCTCGTCGGGCCCACGGGCGCCGGCAAGACGACCATTACTTCCCTGGTGCTCCGGCTCTACGACGTCCAAGAGGGTGTGGTGCGCGTCGACGGTAAGGACGTGCGGGGGCTCGACCGCGCGGACCTCCGCAATCGTTTCGCAGTGGTTCCTCAGGACGTGTATCTCTTCCCGGGCTCGGTTCTGGAGAACGTCGCCGCGGGTCAGGAGCCGGATCGCGAGCGAGCGCGAAAGGCACTCGAGCGCCTGGGCGCGCTCGACCTGTTCGAGCGCCGGGAAGGTGGCCTCGATGCGGACATTCACGAGCACGGCGCGAATTTCAGCGCGGGGGAGCGCCAGCTCATCGCGTTCGCGCGGGCCCTCTACCGCGATGCGCCGATTCTGATCCTGGACGAAGCGACCGCAAACATCGACAGCGACACGGAAGCTCGACTCCAGCGTGCGCTCGAAGAGCTACTCCGGGGCCGTACGGCGATCATCATCGCGCATCGTCTGAGCACGATCCGCCGCACCGATCGGATCGCGGTGTTTCACAAGGGCCGCGTCGTCGAGCAGGGCAGTCACGACGAGCTTCTCGAGCTCGGCGGTCTGTACGCGAAGCTCCACGAGTTGCAGTTTGCACGCGGCGCGCAAAGCGCGGCGTAGCGAGAAAATTAGGAGGTCTCACAGAAAGGCGGAAGGGCGGAAAAAATCAGGAATTTCAAATATTAATATTGAAACTTCCGTACTTCCGCCTCCCTGTGAAATCCCAATTTCGTTGAGTGTCTCGGGAGGCATCAGTCGCTCGTGCAGTCGGCCACGCTTTGAGGGGCGGGCGAGGCGAGGGTGATCTCGTCGAAGGCGACATCGAGATCGTTGGGGGGGCCGCTGAAGTTCAGCGCCATTCCCACCTGGAGCGTCGCCGGCAAGTCCGGGCGCGATATCGCCGCCGCTTGTCCCTGGTGATCCGCGAGGATCCAGGTCGAGCTCCCCGGTGCGCGCTTGTAGACGTAAAAGCTCGCTCCCAGGCGGCAGATCCTGAGCTCCGCGCCGAGGGGATCGCTCCACACCGGTTCGGAGAAAATGCTGGTGCCGTTGGTGGTGCTCTTGATCTCGACGCCGGGTTGGGACTGTTCGTTCGAGCCCACCATCGCGAACAAGTAGTTTTCCGTGTTTCCCCCGCTCGAGCTCGGGTTTCGCGCCATCAGACCGCCCACGTGGAGCGCGAGGCTCGGCGCCTCGTTGCCGTTCGAGCGCTTTCGGGGATGAGCGGTGGTGGTGACCTTGAAGTCACCGGTGAGAGTCTGGAACACGAGAGACTTCGTGGAGCCTTGGTACCAAACCCCGTTCTGGGTCTGGATTGCCTGAAGGTGAAGCGCACCGCTGCTTTGCATGATGTCGATGAGCGGGGAGGACGACGAGCCGTTCAGGATGGACCAACAGGGATCGAGCGACGCGCCGGCAAAATCGTCGCTGAAGGTGCAGCTGGCGCCACCGCTGCCCCCGGAGCCGCCGGCGGCGCCGGTGCTCGAGCCCGCGCTCCCGCCCGAGCCGCTTTCGCCCGCTGCGCCACCACTCGATCCGCCCACGGCGCCGGTACCGGATCCGCCGTTGCCTCCGGTAGCGCTGTTGCCCGATCCGCCGCTGCCGCCCGACCCCGCGCCGCCGCTGCCATTCGAGCTGCCGTCGTCCGACGAGCACGCAGTCACGGCGATCAACGAGCAGAGTACCCCGACAGAAGTCCATCGCATACGACATGGTTGCTCGACGCGCGCCCCCGCGCAACGCAAAGGGCGCCGGAATTCACCCGCGATCCGATCGCGCTGCCCGCTTCGCGGAGGAATTCGTTACCATCGCGGCGAGGGACCGCAATGAGAGCTCGAGCCGTATTTCCGTTTCTGGCGCTCACCGCGTGGTCGGTGGACGCGTTCGCCGTCGACGTGCAGGCGACGCCCGCGGACTACAAAGCAAAAGTCAACGCGCTCCAGCCCGACGACGTGCTCCATCTGGCTGCGGGCACGTACGACCACTTCTCGATATCGGGTCTGAACGGCACCGAGTCAGAGCCCATCACGATCACCGGGCCCGACAGCGGAGCGCCGGCAACGATCGTGGCCGACCCCGGGCCCTGCTGCAACACGGTGGAGATCAGCGACTCGAGTTACGTGATCTTGCAGCACGTCACCGTCGACGGAAATCACGTGGACGGCGCCTTCGGCGTGAGCGCCAAGAGCGGGGTCGTGCATCACATCACCATCGACGGCTGTCACTTCATCAACCACGACGCCGGCCAGCAGCACGACGGCATCTCCACCAAGGTCGCGACCTGGGGCTGGGTGATTCGGAACAATGTAATCGAAGGCGTGGGAACGGGGCTGTATCTGGGCAACTCGGATGGGTCCGCTCCGTTCGTTGCAGGGCTCATCGAGAACAACCTGGTGAAGGATCCCATCGGCTACTGCATGGAGATCAAGTGGCAAAAGCCGCGCCCATCGCTTGCGGGCATGCCCACCGGACCTTCGACGACGGTGATCCGCAACAACGTGTTCATGAAGAACGACGGACCGAGCCCCAGTGGCGATCGGCCCAACGTTCTGGTCGGTGGATTTCCCGATACTGGTGCTGGTTCGGACGATCTCTACGAGATCTACGGCAACTTCTTCTTTCACAACCCGCGCGAGTCACTGTTTCAGGGGTCCGGTCGCGTGTCGCTTCACGACAACGTATTCGTCGACTCGGCGTTCAGCGCGATTCGCCTTCAAAACCACGACCTTCCGCTGAAACTCGCTCACGTCTACAACAACACCATCTACGACACCATCGTGGGGATTGGATTCTCGAATTCCGCACCCGACGGGGATTTCGTCGTTGGCAACCTGGTGTTTTCCGACTCTCCGATCACGGGATCGATTCAGAACCAGTCGGACAACATCGTGGACAGCGTCGCCAATGCGCCGAGCTTCGTGAAAAATCCTTCGCTGGCGCTCGGCGCGATGGACTTCTATCCGCTCAGCGGAAAGTGCCAGGGCTCTGCACTCGATCTCACGTCGGTCGCGAGCGAGCTCGATTACGACAAGGACTTCAATGGCACGGAGAAGGCGGGATTCACGTTCCGCGGCGCGTACGCGGGCGAGGGGACCAACCCCGGCTGGCAGCTCTCGGGCGAGCTGAAGAGCGGCGGTGGAACGACTCCGCCCGTCGGCGGCAGCGGAGGTGGCGGTGCGGGCGGAGGCAGCGGAGGCGCGGCGACGGGAGGAAGCAGCGCGGGCGGTGCGGCGAGCGGCGGCACACCGGGCAGCGGGGGTTCGTCCGCGACGCCCGGCGACTCTGGTGAAAGCGGTGGTTGCGGATGCCGAACAGCGGGCGGACCCCGCGGATCCCTGGGCGCGCTCGGGATGGTGCTCCTCGTGCTCGCCGCGCGAAGGCGGGCACGGAAGCGAAGCGGCTTTGCGCAAGTGCTCTGACCCGAAACGTTGGCGCCAGGCCAACCCATGTCATCGACCAGGTGTCACGGAACGACAGTCGCCGTTCTAGGGTCGTTCAGCAGATCCCAGAATGCCGTCAGCTGAGCACCCTTGAGCTCCCAGCTGCCGGTCGGTGAATTCGCACCGGAATCAAATGCCGACAGACCCATCACCCGTGCTCCGGCGCCATCGACGTTCGAGCCCGCGGCTGAATCGTACCACTCGTGGACTCGGTCGCCGGCAGCTGCGTCGGTTCCCCGCATACCCCATTCACCGACTGCCACTTCGACGCCCTTTTGCTCAGCCCATTTGCGGATCGTGCTCCAGGTCGGATTGAGCAAGCTGGTTTCCGAATCGCGGTAGTGGTCCACACCGAGGAAGTCGTAAATCCCAGGCTTCCACCACTCGTTCGGATCCCGTTTGGAGGCGGGGTCGAACGTCCACGACATCAGGATCGGGGCCAGGGCGACGTTGTCGACCCCGAGCGCCGTCATGCGCTGGCGTACGCGCTCGTTCATGGCGATATGGCCGGCGGGTCCGGCGGGATCATCCGGCGAGTTGACGCCCCCGCCGCCTTCTGGCTCGTGATGCATGGTGAGCCAGACCGGACCTTGAATGGCGTCGAGCGCGCCGAGCATCTCGTCGATCTCCGAGTCGTGGGCACCCTTGCCCATGTCCGCCCAAGACGGCGTCTTGATGCTCACCCAGGGGAGACGCTTGTGGGCGATGTCGTCCTTTGCAGTGTCGATCATCTTGCCGGTGCGCTGAGTCCACTGAAAGAACGTGCGATGCAGCGTGAGCACATGGCCCGACGGCGTTTCGTGGCGCGCGACCGGATCGCCGTTGCTCTGGATCGAAGCGCCCCACACCAGCATGCCGTCGGGGGGCTGACCCGGGTAATCGGCGCTCGATCCAGCCGAGCCCGCACTTCCAGCGTCGCCGCCCCCACCGGGAGTCCCCGCCGCACCTCCGCTTCCGGCCGCAGCTCCCGTTCCGCTGTCGCCACTGCTGCCACCCACGGCCCCACCTCCGGCGCTTCCTCCATTACTGGAGGTGCCTCCGCTCGAAGAGCCTCCCGTCGCAGAGGCTCCGGCGCTACCGCCGCTCGCGTCGTCGGAGCTCGAAGCCCCGCAACCCACAGCAAAGATCGCCAGAGCAAGTAGGATGGTGCGCATGAACCCCACCAAAGCAAGCCCCGTGCCTCGTGAGTTTCGGGCACATCGAGCGCGTGGGCGACGGTCCGCGTCGCGCTTGGGACGCCTCCAGTGCGACGCGGTGGGTCGCACCCTTCATTTCATGCATTCGGGGCGCGGGACCCGAATCCCCTCGCTGTTCTTGTAGAAGCAAGGTCGAGTGTTGCCTTTGGTTGGCGGCCGTTTGCTTGCGGGGCGCACGACCGGTTTGGGGGCGGCATCTGCGGGTGACACGCTCGGTGTCACGTTCGTCGAGGGAGCCGCGATGGCTGGAACGGGAGTCGGTGTTGGCGGCGGTGGCGGCAGTGCGGTGCTGGGATTGGAGCGGGCGGCGCTTTCAGCGCGTTCGGGCTCGATGCGCGAACCAACTCCCCATCGCCATCCGAGGAGCACGGCCAGGCATACGAGCACAACACCCATGCCAACTGGCAAGAGCAGCCGGTTTCGCGCTTTCGCTGCGGGCTGCGCGGCGGCGGGCTTCGCCTCGATCGCCCGCTGTGGCTCGGCTGCGTGGGAGGATAGCTCGCCTTCAATCCGACGGATCTGAATGCTTCGCTCGGAGAGCACGTCGAGGGCAAGCGCTTCCACCCACGCGCCGACGCGCGCCGGACTGGTCAGGGGCAACGCCTCCTCCAGGGCCTGCGCCATGGCCTTCGCCGTCTCGAAGCGTCGCTCGGGATTCTTCATCAGGCCGCGCTCCACGACGGCCTCGAGCGAAGCGGGCACGTCCGGCACGCGCTCCCGGAGCGGCGGTGGTCGTCGCTGGGAAATGCTGGCGACGACCTCACCTTGGGACGAGCCACCGAACAGACGCTCCCCCGAGAGAAGCTCCCACAGCACGACCGACGTGGACCAGAGGTCGCTCTGGCGTGTTGCCTGCTTTCCCAAGAGTTGCTCGGGCGCGAGATAGCCGAGCTTGCCTTTGAGGCGTCCATCCGTCGTCGTGTTCGCGCGACCCACGGCGCGCGCGATCCCGAAGTCGACCACGTGGGGGACCCCGTCGACACCGATCAGAATGTTCTGGGGAGAGACATCGCGGTGCACGATCTGCAGTGGCTGTCCCTGGTCGTCGGTGGCTTCGTGGGCCGCATGCAAGCCCGCCAGCACCCCTGCGACGATGGTCGCCGCGATGTCGAACGGCACCGGTTCTTTTCGGGCGCGGCTGAGCCTCAAGAGTCTGGAGAGCGTTTCGCCGGGGACGTACTCCATCACCAGATAGAGCTCGTCGTCTTCCTCCACAACGTCCAGAACCGAAATCACGTTGGGGTGTCGGATACGGCTCGCGATCCGCGCTTCGTCGAGAAACGATGCTCGGAATTCCGGATCCCGCGCGAACGTCTCGTGCAGGCGCTTGATGGCGACGATGCGACGAAACCCGCGTTCGCCCAGCGTCACTCCATAGTGCACCGTCGCCATTCCGCCGGACGCGATCGCATCGCCGATCAAGTAGCGGTCCTTGACCCGTCGGAAGATGCTCGGCGGGGGATCCGTGGCCGGGCGCATTCAGGCCGGCATACTAGCTCGCTTTGCCATGGCCAATTGGTCTCTAGCCCTGGCTCTTCCAGCGGCAGATTTCCTCCCGGAGCGTCGGGATTGTGGACGGCGCTTTCTCGCCACGCAGACTAGGCCGTCGATGTCGGAGGAAACGAGCACAACGCTCCTCGAGGCCCCGGAAAGCCTGGAGCTCGGCGTGCTGGAGCTCGGCGTGCTCGAAGGACCCGATAGTGGGCGCCACTGGCGCATCGGCCCAGGTCGGGTGCGCATTGGAAGCGGGCCGCGTTGCGACGTCGTCCTGAGCGACCCCGCGGTGTCGCGCATTCATTTCGAGATCGACATCGGGCGCCTCGCATTTCGGATCCACGATCTCGAGAGCACGAACGGTACTTTCATCGAGGCCGTTCGGGTATTCGACGCCTCTCTCGCGGCGGCAACGCTCGTGCGCGCTGGCAATAGCCTACTGCGCTTGGAGCTGATTCAGGCCCCGGGCTACCTCGAGCTTTCACGCAGCGAGAGCTTGGGAAGCTGCCTCGGTGCGAGCCCAGCCATGCGCCGCGTCTACGCGATGCTCGAGCGCGCGGCTATTTCGGACGATGCCGTGCTCTTGCGCGGGGAAACGGGCACCAGCAAGGAAGCTGTGGCGCGTGCGTTGCCGATGCTTCGGATCGCGCAAGCGCAGGCTTCGTGGCAATCAATTATGATGCCATCGCCGAAAACCTGATCGAGAGCGAGCTGTTCGGACACACCCATGGCGCATTCAGCGAGAGGTGCAGGATGGCGTGGACTGTTCGAGCAGGCGGAGGGCGGTACGCTGTTCCTCGACGAGGTGGGGGAGCTGCCGCTTCGCGCTCCAACCCAGCTCCTGCCGAGCTCTCGGGGAACGCGTGAAGTTCGGAGAGTCGGCGGCAATACGAGCAAGCGAGTAACGACGTACGGATCGTCGCGGCAACCAATCGTGATCTCGCGCGCAACGTCAACGGCGGAACGTTTCGCGAAGACTCTACTCTCGCTTCAGGCGGTGATCGAAGTCGAGCTACCCCCACTGCGAGTTCGTCGGGAGGACATCCCGCTCTTGGCTCAGCATTTCTATCGGGTATTTTCTGGCAAGAACGAGCACCTCTCCCCCCGAGCTGGGAATGCGCCCGCTCATGGGCAGGGCTTGGCCGGGAAATGTTCGCGAGCTCAGAAACTTCGTGGAGCGCAGTGTGGTGCTCGATTGGGTCGACGCAAAGGCAGGGGACGGCTCACCACTGGTGCGCGATCCGGTCCCGCCCGGTCTCGAAACGCTCGTGCCCACCGAGTTGCCGCTCCGAGAGGCCCGCGAGAAGTGGTCCCGTTCTTCGACACGCTCTACGCTCGCGCCGTCCTGGCACGCGCCGGAGGAAACGTGACACGCGCGGCTGGGCTTGCGGGTGTCACGCGGCGTTCGATGCAACGGCTGATTTCGGAGAGCGGCATTCGTGCCGAGAGCGATGAGCCCGACGGCGACGACTGAGCGGACCGTGGTATCCTTACGCTATGGTCCCGTCCAGGCTCCTGCTCCTCGTCGGGCTGACCTCGATCGCGCCGCCCTCGTTGGCGGACGAGACCAAAGACCAATGCCTACGCGCCTACGCGGACGCGCAACGCGCCAGAAAACGTGAGGACTTGCTCGAGGCGAGGGCGCAGCTGAACGTGTGCAGTCGTTCGGATTGCCCGGCGATCTTGCAGACGGACTGCGTGCGCTGGTTGCG
>CAWAHB010000016.1:0-71800 GCA_963781505.1 uncultured delta proteobacterium
CGCGGTCGACCAGTGGGGATCCTTCGAGACCGCAGTGCTGTACACCTCGACTTCCGGGCACGCCGGCACCGAGAGTGGATCGCTGACTTCTCGCGGCGTGTCCCCTGGCTCCGGCTCGGGCCGTTCATCGAGGGGACCGGTCACCGAATCGAACGGATTGCGATGCAAGATGGGCTCGCCGCTGCGCTCGGGCGTGCGGGCGCTGGGAAGACGGGCGATCTTCACGGCGTCGATCGGGCTCTCGTGGTCGTCGATCAGCTCGAAGCCGATCATCGCGGACACACCCTTGGCAACGAGGCAGGCGGACAGCGCGAGCAACACACAGCTCAGTGCAGGAAACCCGCGCCGCATGAGTACGGGAAGCCTCATGGGTGCGTAGTTGTTTCGTAACAGCTGGAAAAGCCCCGCGCAACCCGAGCTATTTCAACGCGCGATCAGTATGCGATCCCCGAGTAAGGGCACTTCTTCACGATCGGCGCGTTTTCCGACCTCGAGCGTGCCGCAGTCCTTGGCGCAGGAAGTCCCGTCGGCGGCAACGCGCGTGTACATCGCCAGCGCTTCGCCGATCTCGATCCATCGCTCGCACGTCGGCGTTTGACGATGGCGCGAGCGCGGGACACCCTGGCTCTCACGGCGCCTGGGACGTGTCGGCGGTGGGCTGGCGCGTCGTCGGTCCTCCCATCTGACGTCCGGCGTCGCGCGCCACGAGATACACGCCGAACAGGATGGCCGCCACGCCGGCCCACTGCGGCGTCGACAGGCGCTCGCCGAGGATCAACCCGGCCACCGCGACGATGATGGCGAAGCCGCCCGTGACCATGATCGGGTACGCCGTGCTGATGGGCAGCTTCTGCAGCGCGAACGCGTAGAAGACCACGTTGGCGGCGAAGCAGCCGACGCCGAGCAACACGATCCAGTGGCGCAGCAGCAGCTTTACGAGCCCAACGAAGCCGCCGTCCATGATTCCGGCGCCGGCGAACTCCAGCTCCACACCGCGCATCCCGAACTTGATCATGAGGTTGGCCGCCGCGTTCAGCAGCAGGGCGATCACGAGTGCTATGGCGTACTTGGCCATGGGGTGGCCCCACCTTAGCGCGCCAGAGCAACGCTGGGCCAGCCTGCGCGTTCGGCAGCTACGAGGGTCGCGGCCGTGTTGCGGCGACACTGCCACCACGCTACATGATGTGGAGTGAAAAGCCTCGCTTTGGTGTTGATCGCCGCGTGAGCGGCCTAGCTGGAAAAGCCCTGCGCAACCCGAGCTATTTCAATGCGCGATCAGTATGCGATCCCCGAGTAAGGGCACTTCTTCACGAGATCCGTGCAGTCCTTCGGCGGCATGCAGTCGATGAACTCGGGACAGCTCACATCCTGTTCACAGCCGCATCCACACTGATTCTCGAACCCCGTGGTGTTCGCAGGGCAGCCAAAGTCGGCGACTGCGCACGCGGCCGGGTCGGTCAGCACGTACTCTTTCCACCACTCTTTTTTGGGATCGCATGCGCAAGCAAGCTTCGTGCAGCCAATGCCGGCATCACCGCAGGTGCAGGTGTTGCAACCGTCGAGCGACGGGAACGATTCGCCGATCTGATAGGTCGTGCCCGCATACACGCACTCGGGCGGGCAGTACGCGCCGGTGCACGCCACCTGGCCATCGTTCCCGCAGAAACAGCTGTTGCAAGCGTCGAGCTTCCAGCTCTCTCCGATCTGGTGGTACTCGCCGTTGTACACGCAGCCCGGCGCGCAATCCTTGAGCGTGCACGCCACGCTGTTGTCGTTCTGGCAGGTGCACTGGTTGCAACCATCGCTGGCCGGGAACGATTCGCCCGGACTGTAGAAGCTTCCGTCGTACTCGCAGCCGCAAAGCGACAGAGTGCACGAGGGCCCGCCTTCCTTGCAGGTGCAGGAGTTGCACTGGTCGCTCCAGCTCTCGCCGATCTGGTAATGCTGGCCGTTGGCGTCACAGCCGCCGCCGCTGCCACCGCTCCCGCCCGTGCCGGCATTGCCCCCCGAACCGTCGCTGTTGGTCGATCCGCCGCACGCTCCGAGGAGCGTTGCCAAACCGGCCACGGAAACGAGAAGGAATGCTGACCGCAGTGTCGTCATTGGCTCACCCTGTGCCAGGTTTTTGGGGGAAATCCCCGGGAAGCTGGCGCACGAGGTCTGCAATGAAAAGTTCGTGCCGCGGGAGGGGCTGGGGAGCTTTGATCTGGGATTTTTGGGTTCACAGCTTTGCTGCGGAATTGGTCCTACGCGTCGCCAATGGGCTTCTACTTGCTCCCTCGGGATCCGGATCCGTGGCCGAATCCGTGGCCGAACCCGGATCCGAATCCGTGGCCGTGGCCGTGGCCGTGGCCGGATCCGAATCCGTGGCCGTGGCCGGATCCGAATCCGTGGCGTGGCCGTGGCCGGATCCGAATCCGTGGCCGTGGCCGGATCCGAATCCGTGGCCGTGGCCGAATGGTCCAAACCGGGAGCATAGGTAACAAAACAGACCGGCCCCCTGTGTCCGGGTAGTTGTCGCGTCGTGGGAGCTGGTTGAGCTCGTCGACGACGTTGGCTCTGGTCGATTTGTGGCCGAGTCGCGGGCGGCGACTTACAGCGGCTTTCAGAGACATGGAACGAAATCAGGATTCACAGGAAGCGCGACGCGCTTCGTGACAGCTGGCTGTCTGACGCCCGTCGTCCCGACGAGCTCGCCACGGTCGAAGATCCTGTCACGAAAATTCGACGGTCCGACGCTGGTCCGCGTTTTTCACCAGTGCGAACATCCCGCGGCGTCGCTCGTCAGCTCGGGCGGACGATGGGTGGAGTCGTGCGCGATCCGCGGCAGTCGCGGGTGAATTCGGTTGGCGCTGTACGACCGACGCGGAGGCGCGATCCGCGGCAGCCGCGGGTGAATTCGGTTGGCGCTGTGCGACCGACGCGGAGGCGATCCGCGACAGTCGCGGGTGAATTCGGTTGGCGCTGTACCACCGACGCGGAGGCGATCCGCGACAGCCGCGAGTGAATCATCGCCTTCAGTAATGAGGAAGCGGAGGTACGCACTCACGGCGCGCCTCTTCGAATCGAAACCATCAACCGCTGGCGCTGTGCGCTCCAAACAAAGCCGTAACGGAAAGATGCCTTGAGGCAGGGGACTGCCCCGAGCGCCTGAAGCCGGACCTTCCAAGCCGTTGACGACGTCTCTGGCGGGTTGGGCGGGGCCACCCCGCTCAGCATCGCGAGGCGTGCGTTGAGTATCTATCTGCCCAGGGTAAGTCCATTCCGGGAATTGCATTGCTCTGCTTTGGGCTCCTCGCCTGCTCGTCCAATGACAGCGAAGGGAACACGAAGAAGAATCTCGACGGCTTGATCCACAGCTTCGTCATCGATGAAGACAATTTGCCTGTCCCCGGGGTCGAAATTTGCGTGGCGGATGATCCAGGCGTCGGTCGTAGCACCGAGCGCTGAAGCTCTCGAGTCGAAGCGTGCGTCGCTTTCGAAGCTGGTCGGCTCCGTGCGCCTCGTTTCATCCAACGTTCGCGTCGAAGACTGACGGGGACGGCTCCGTCATTGGAGCCGCACATGAGTCACGAGCTTCGGACTCCGCTCAACGCTCAACGCTCAACGCGGTTGCCAGCGCGCCCGACCATCGAGTGAGGCCGCCGTAGCCGAATCCGAATCCGTTTCCGAATCCGTTTCCGAATCCGTTTCCGAATCCGAATCCGATTCCAATCCGAATCCGTGGCCGTGGCCGAACCTGAGGCCGCGCCTGAGCTGAATTGCGCGGTTTTTGGGTAGTTTCTTGGACCGCGGTCCGGGAGCATCGGTAACAGAATGGTCCGGGAGCATCGGTGACAGCGGTGACGATCTCCTCGCATCACCTGTTCCGAGCAAGGTGACTCGGTCCTCGACAATGGCCGCCGGCTCCGGCTCGAGCGATCGGGGCGAGGTGCCATGAGCTTCTCTCCGGCCGGCCAACGCGGCGGCCTTCCCACCTATCGCGCACGCGGCGCGCCAATCCGCCGCGGGATCGTGCGCAGGGCATGCACGACGGTTTTGGCGCGGCGGCTTGTCACGCCGCCTGCGCGGTTGCCGGCGTGAAGGCCGCCACGTTGGCCGGCCGCTGGAGGAATCTCTCATGACAACTCTCGTCGTTCACGCTGTCGTTCTCGAAGCCATCGTTGCTCTGCGTCCGCTCCTTTTGCAGATCGGTCGCATGGATCGTGACCTTCACGATCAGATCCGCTGCGCGTCCAACAGCATGGGTCTCAACATCGGGGAGGCTGCCGGGTCGCTGGGGGGCAACTGTCGCGTGCGCTTTCATTCCGCGCTCGGTAGTGCGCGGGAAGTCCGCTCCGGGCTCGCGCTCGCGGTGGCGTGGGGGCATCTCGAACCTCAGCCGGTAGCAAAGGTCGACGCTCTGCTGGACCGCGTGTGCGCCATGCTCTGGCGGCTCACTCACGGCCGTGGCTAGGGTCGCAAATCACGTAACTATTTGAAATTACTAATTAATTCCACGTAAAGGCGCCTTTACGTGAGCTGGGCGATCTGTTTCTCGAGCTTGCGAAGACGCGCGAGCAGATCGCTGAGCTGATTCGCTGCGGCGGTGTCCAGGTGCGTGCTCACGCACACGCCTCGGTGATTGTGCACGCGCATGTGATGAGGGACCTCAGCGCGAGCCAGCGCGCGGCCGAGTCGGCTCGACGCCTTCTTTGCTGCGGCATGCTGCGCGGCGCTCGGGTCGGTCGAGTTGCGCATCGCGCCGTTGATGTCCCGCGTCGACAGGATGGTCACCAGGCGGCCGAGCAAGCGCGCATTCGGTGCCAAGAACTTCCGCGGATCGCTGTTCGGCCCCTCTCGCTTCGCGAAGCGAAGGAGCGCGTAGCTCTTCTCCGTTCCCCCGAGTGCCTTCACTTCCTTTTCTGAATACGTCGAAACCACCGCGATCAACTTGAATGCCGTCATTCGTGACGGCAGCGTCCTCGCCTCGAGCAGCTCTTCGAACCTGTCGAACCCGAGCTCGTCCCGATAGCGTTTCGGCTGGGAAAGCTCCCGCAAACACACCCCGAGCGCGTACGTATTGCTCGACGAAGATGCCTCGTACTGTGAAATCTGCGCGATGATCTGCTCGGCGGTCAGGCTGCCGAGCGCACGCCCAGACGTAACCAGCGGACCGCCCACGGCACTCGGGCGGCGAACGGTACTGCCGGCGGACGCGACCGGCGCCGCGGGCCGGCGTGCAGGAAGGCGGCTCGGCATGTCGCCAGAGTACGCAAAATCCCGCTATCACGCGAGAAACCACCCGTTTCAGGCCCGCATCACGGAGTCCGCCGGCACTTGAGTGCCCGTCCACACCCGATTCCCACCGCTCCTTGCGGACAGAATTGGCAAGCGCTGGATTCAGGTTCCAGTGGGGTAGAACGCCTGGAGGTTCAAAGCTTCCTCGCCGCTCTCGCTGCGCTCGACGGCTCGCGCGCTTCCGACCTGCGCCTCGAGCTCCGCCGCCGGCGCCGCTCTCGTCTCCGGTTCAAGTCCTCTCCTTCGCACCAAGCTCCTTTTCCGCGAGAGCGTGAAGCTCGATCAAGGTCGCGAGCATCGCGCGGAGCCCCTCCGGATCCGGTGACGGTAACAGCGTGTATCGAAACGCCGTGGCATACGCCGACAACGGCTCCAGCGGGCGGAAGCGCTCCCTGTAGGGATCTCCTGGAGGTAGTGGCCGGGGTTCACCACCCTCGCGGCCGTCGATGAGAAGCACCAGGTCGTGGTCCTTCGTGTTCAAGAGACCGCGATCGAGACGTACGGCTCCCAAGATTTTCTCGGCGGCCTGCTGAAGATGGTTGGCAGCGAGAAGATTGGGTGGGTCAACTAGAAGCCGGCGTGCGGCGTCGAGATCGAGAGCAGCGGTGGCCAGAAGTCTCGCAATCGGTCGTCGTTTGCGTTTCTCGTCAATGCCCATAGACGAGTCGGCCCTCGCGCGCGACGGCCTCGGAGAGTTCGCCGTGAACGTGTCGCGATTCCTCGAAGTCGCTTCTCCGAATTGAAAACACCTCGACTCGCGTGCGCCGCAGATCTCGAAGCCGAGTCCAGACCGTCGCAAGGTCGAGCAGGTCATCACTCGCCGAATCGGGAAGCACGGCCAAGAGATCCCAGTCGCTATCTGGAGCATTCGTCTCCCGCGCACGGCTTCCGAATAGCCACACGGATTCCGGTCGCAGAACCTCGACGATGCGTTCGATCACGCTCTGTGGAACAGCCTCGGCATGCACGACCCGATCGTAGCGGCCAACGCAAGGTGCGACAACTTGCCCTCAAAGATGCCCTGGATTCAGGTTCCAGTGGGGTAAACCCCGTGGAGGCTCGAGTCCTCTCCTTCGCACTGAACGATCTCGAAGAGTTGGGATGATCGACGAAGCGTTACCCGCGCTGGCGCGGGTGGGCTTCCCCGACGCACGAGGTCTGCAATGAAAAGTTCGTGCCGCTGGAGGGGCGGGGGTCTTTGATTTGGGATTTTTGGGTTCGGAGCTTTGCTGCGGACATCGGTCCTACGCGTCGCCAATAGGCTTCTACTTGCTTCCTCGGGATCCGGATCCGTGGCCGTGGCCGAATCCGTTGCCGAATCCCTGAATCCGTTTCCGAATCCGTAGCCGTAGCCGAACCCGTTTCCGAATCCGTAGCCGTAGCCGAACCGTTTCCGAATCCGTCAACGAATCTGCGGCCGAACCGGAATAACGTAGGGAGCAAAGTCTCTGGCCACCTGCCTCCAACTGAACGGCGCATGCTCGTCAGAGCTCAGTGGTCCAAAACGAAAGTGCAATCGGCGGAGCCGACGCTTCGTGTCACCCAAGTGCCACCTCCAAGTTGGAGCGTCACCTGGTGTACGGATGCTCGAGCAAGCTCGGAGCATCGACGGCTGATGATCGTCTCGAGAACCTCGGGCCGGAGAGGATCGCCCGTGTGGCACGCGAACACGATATCGGCCTGCGGATAATAGATAACGCCTTACTGACAGCGCACCAACTCGAGCGCGGGGTGGGCATAGGTGACGCTCCCGCGTGTCGCGAATACGAAGCCAATGCCGGCCTCACCGACCAGGAGCACGGACAGGCCGTGGCTGATCGCGTCAGGCCTGGGGCGGTGCGCCGCAGTTGGGGCACGCCTGATTCTGGCTCGAGAGGTAGAGGCTGCGACAGTACCCACACGTCATCCTCTCAATCGTACCGACGGCGGCCTGCTGCGTGGGCGCCGGCAGCGCGGCCACATCGACCTGGGCGAGCCCCCCCGCGACCTGCGCCATGAGCCACACGCCGCGTGCGGTCTGGTTCAGCGGATCGGTCATTTGCTCGAGCTTGTCGCGGTATTTGAGCTCCTGATTGCCGCTGTCGTGCAAGTAGTAGCGGCTGATGTGGTCGCTCACCATGTTGGCAACCAGAGCCTCGCGGACTTCACCGGGCAGCGCCTGGTAGACGGCGAGCTCGCGGTCGCTGGCGCGGTCGAGGTAATAGCCCTTGCCGAAGAAGACCTTGGCGGGTCCCCGCGCGTCCCCCCAGTCGTCGACGAGCCCGCCCTGGAACTCACCCACGTCGGGCACGGCTTTCTCGTCCCACTCCAGCGTCAGCTCGGTGCTCGCAGGGTTCGTGCCTCTGAGCTCCCACCTCGGGAGCATGAACGGCATGAAGATTAGCAAACGCGCCGGATAGTCGTGAAACCGTCCGCGCAGCTCGAACATCCTGTCGGTGCGGTGCTGGACGCATTGGTGGCCCTGCAGAAACGCTGCGCCGAGCGCGTTGGCAAACTGCTCAGTCAGTTCCCACTTCCGCGGCGTCGCCACCTCCAGCTTCCTCGCCTCGGCGAGCGGCTTCTGCCAGTCCATTGCGGTATCCCACCCTGGACTTCCTGGCGCTGCAACCCGCAGCACGCCGCCGCTGCTGGCGTGGGTCTCCGATTGTCGAAGCAAGGCGTGTCGAACGCGAGGCTGGATTTCCCAGGCTGGACACGCCGATCGTCGGCGAGGCGGAACGCGCGGTGATCGGTAACGACACGGCGTTTGCCGAGATCATTTGCCAGCGAGCCGGGTCGCACACTGCTGGGCCAGCGCCTTGACCTCATCGACCTTGGTCGTTGCGTCCGGCGCGGCGGCGCCCAGCGTGGAATAGCTCAGCGAAGCGGTGTGTCCGCCCTCGACCCAGTCGATGTCCACGCCCGCCGTGGGGTTCGTGCGGACGTAACCCTTGTCGCCAATCGCGTACGGTGTCGAATCGCTGGGCGCGCTGTAATAATTTTCGCCGTGCCAGAGGAGAACTGCAAGAGCTGGAAATCCGTGCCGGCCGCGCTGTACCAGTTCCAGATGCACTCGCCCTCGAAGTTGGGATCGACGATCAGCGTTCCTTGATCCTCGACCGCAGTTTCGCCGAACAACTGGTTGGCGTCGTCCATCGTGACGATGGTGCAGGCGTCGATTTTGCCGCCGCCGCCGCTGCCGGCATTGCCGGAGTCACCGCCGCCGCAGGCCGACTCGGCAAAGCAAAGAATGCAGAGAATTGGGAAACCGAAACGATCGCAGTGTTGCATGACGTGCTCCAATCCAGCATATGGGAGCGAGCGCGGACCAGCAATCGACGGCAAGGAAGTGGCGAACGCTGGCGGAGCGCGACCGCTGAAGCCACGAAGCGCGAGAGCGCGGGGGATTTCGTGCGCTTTTCGAAGCCGGATGTCATCGGCGGCGTTCGTTCGATGCGTGGAAGCGCGACGGGCGGGCAGTGCCAGCGAGCTCGTGGCACTGCCCGCCCTGGCGACTCAGGTAGGGTTCTTGAGGATGATCACGTGCACGGGTTTGACGCCGGTCATGCCGTCCGGGTCGGTGACGTAGAGGTAGATGGTTCCGCCGCCATAGGCCGTCGTTCCGCACACGTTCTGAGCCGCGGATTGGTCGATGTTCCAGCTGGCGGTCGCGCCCGTCGCGATCGACACCTCCTGGGTGCAAGAGTCACCTTTGAAGCGCCATTCGTAAGCGAGCGGAGTCTTGCCGTCGGGATCGACGGCGCTACCCACGAGCTGAACGGTCGACGTGTTCGGCAGTCCCTGCTCCGGGCTCGGACTGGTGATCGCGACCGTGGGCGGTGCGTTCGAGATCGGGTCGACGACGTTGACGCTCACCGACGCCGAAGATTCGAGACCGTATTCGTCCTTGCCCGACACCGTGAGAGTGCGCCATCCGTTCGTCTGGAAGATCACCGACCCGAAACAGCTCGTGTACGGGAAGGCGTTGTCGAGCACGTTGCTGCTGGTCCAGGTGCATGGCAGCTGCGCGAAGTTCTCCAGCACCTGTCCATCGAGGACCATCGGCAGTCCGCGCTCGACTGTTTGGTTCGCCGTCGGAAGCGTGATGCTGGCGGTCGGGCCGTCGTCGGTGAGCGTGATGGTGATGGACGACTGACTCGACGCGCCGCCCTTGTCCGTGGCAGTCGCAGTGATCACGTGCGGACCGAGCACCTTGAACTCGTGTCCGAACGTCAGCCCCGAGCCAATCACACCTTCCTTGTCCGAGCTCCAGACCACGGCGACTCCGCTCGGGCTCCGTTCTCCAGGTCTTTGACCTCCGCCTGGAAGCTCACTCCTTGGAACCCCGCGCCCATGCTGGCGCCGTTGGTGGGGCTCGTGATCAGGACCTGCGGAGGATTGTTGTTTTTGGAAAGGGCTTTCTTGACCGCTGCGTATGCGTCGAGCTCGAGCTTCTCGTTGTCCTCCTGGGCAGTGTCGAGCAGGATCTCGTAGACCTCGTCCGCACTAAGCGTTGGATCCGCAGCAAACACCAGGGCCGCGATCCCCGCCGCGTACGGTGACGCGACACTGGTTCCGCTGGAGAAGCGAGCGCTACCGCTGAGCGAGAAGTTACCCATGTTATCCGGCTGGGGACCGACGAGGACGTCGAACGGAGCGTAGAAATCGATGGAGTTGTCCTGCTTGCCCGGAGAGTCGAAGTCCTTGTAGCGAACGCGTTGCTGCTTGCCGTAGTTGCTGCCCGGATCCCGGGTGTGCGGATCGCTCCACCGGCTCCCACCGATGCAGACTGCGTCGTCGACCTCGCACGGGAAGAACACATCGGTCTCCCAGCAGAAACCGAAGCAATCCTCGTGGTCCACGTCCTCGGCCACCTTGCCGAACTCCGTATTGCCTGCCGCGGCGAACAGGAGCGCGCCCTTACCCAAGGTGATACCAAGGAAGTGTCCGCGAGCGAGCGTCACCATCCAGTCCACGGGCTTGATGGCGAATCCGAAAACGCCCGGGATCTTCACCGTTGCGCTGATGTTGATGACGCGGGGACCGTCGCCAAGACCCGGGAGCAATCCCTGGAACAGGTAGTTGACGATCTGGAACACGTCGAAGGAGGGACTCTGCACCGCGATCAGATCCGCGATCGGCGCCGCTGGACCCGCCGCACCGAAGCCGTTGTCACCCTGACCCATGGCCGCGCTGACGGTGTCCGTCGCATGCCAGGGGCACGGCGCATCGCTGGTGCAGCTCGCGGGATTCTGGATCTTGAAGCTGTTCGGCGGCAGGATCTTGGTGTTCGTAGGGAAGTCGGGGTTCGGAACGAAGCCGCCATCCATCACCATGATCTTCACGCGATTGCCGAGCTTGCCAGCAGCGGAGAGAGCCTCCCAGGCTTGGGCAACGTGATACTGCTTCGTCGTCTTCCAGTCGTAGGCGTTCGGCGAATACTTGGTCGAGCCCGTGACCCCGGTCGGTTGGTCCGCGCCGCTCGACGCTTCCTGGGTTTTGCCTTCCCAGAAGCCTGCCGGCTCCATGACGAAGTTCACACCGACCTCGAACGAATCGTCGCCGACGGCCTGGCTCGCTTCGTGCGCTGCGACTGCGAGGAGCTCGAGGGCGGCTTCACTCGAGACGCGATGCTTCCCGTGCGCGCCCTTGTCGATTTTCTGGAGATTTACCGGCATTGCGTCGGTGCCCGAGGCGCTCGGGTCGACGTGCAATAGGTAATAGCTCGGCACATCGACGGCGTCCGGCGCGATGTCGGCGGCATGGACCTCTTTCACGATCGTTCCGATTCCACCTCTTGGCGAGCGCTTCGACGCGCGTGCGGTCTTTGGCCAGCACCGAGATCTCGTCGAGCACGAAATCCGCTTGTCCTCCGGTCGGTCCGGCGATGCTGCCGAGCGGACGCTCCGGTCCTCCATCGATTCCGGCAATGACCGTCGAATGAGGTGCGAGCGCTCCGTCGATCACGAAGCTCGGTGGGGTCGGTCTCCGATCGGAGTCCGTATCCGGCCCCGAGCTGCAGCCAGCCAAGCCCGTCACCAAGCAGAGTCCAAGAATCGTAAGTGCCTTGCGCATGTTTGCTCCTGGTAAGGGAACCTCGACGTCAGTCGTGGCTCGCTTGAACCTGTACGAATCGCGGAGTGGCGAGGGAGTGGCGAAGAGCCCAAGCCACGGGGCGAGATGTAGTCGTAAGCGCTGGTACTTATGAGGTATTTCAGCCCGATTACCGGTCGGATCCGAGGCCGAACCCGAATCCGCGCCCGAATCCGAGGCCGAACCCGAACCCGAGGCCGAACCCGAGGCCGAACCCATCGCCTCGCCCGAACCCGTGCGATTCAGCCGCGCATCACGGCGTCCGCCGGCACTTGTGCACGCGATTCCCACCGCTGTCATGCTTCACACCCGTGATGAGTTCGCATCTCGACGCGTTGGGTCCGCTCCTCGCGGCGGGTGCAATCCTGCTCGTTGCTTGCGGAAGCAGCGAGGACTCGGCGCCCGGCTCGGGATCGCAGCCCAGCACCGAAGCCATGATCGCTGACCTGTGCCAGAAGTTGGCGGCGCTACCCTGCGCGATAGCGAATACGGAAGCCAGCTGCCTGCAGGTGAATCAAACGCACGTCGCTGCCGCCCAGCAAGAGGATTGCCAAGCAGAGCTCGCCCAGTACTTGAAGTGCGCGGCCTCACACCCGCCGACGTGCGTACCGGGGGCGACAGTTTCCCCCCCGGAAGAGCCGTACCCCGCCGCCAGCTCGGACTGCGGTGACTACTACCTCGCGTTCAGCAATTGCTACACGGGACTGTCTCTGGACGAATGCGTCGTTTCTGCACCCACGGCAACCTGCGGCATCAAGTGTCCCAATCTCAGTTCGATCTGCACGGGCCCCGACCCGAGCGGTCCCGTCGACTGTACGTGCGACAGCGGGCCGCGTGCAGGCACCATGTTCTCGGCCGGCGACTGCGGCGTTGATCTCGACTGGGCAACCGGCCACCACTGCAAGTGAGCGGCCTGCTAGTCGGTCGGACACCAAGTACGACGTTTCGCCCCTCCATTCACACGCTCATCGCGGTAGCCATCTGCTTCGCTCACGACGTGAGCAAAGCTCCCTCATGACCGCTTTCGAGCGCATCTTGCGAGCCCCCAAATTGCGGGCGCCGCACATCCAAGTCGATGCGGTACCGGTGTGGCGCATTTTGATGCCAAAAGCAGAGCAGCACATTTACTACACGATCGACGAGCCAGCCGACGAGGTCGTGATTGAAACGGTGTGGGGCGCCCGACGTGGCAAGGGTCCGAAGCTGTAATCACAGTTCGATTGCTGTATTTACCCGACAACGGTAATTCACAGCGAAGGCGAACAACTCGCCGCGCATGCCTGGACGAGGGGATTGCAGCACGATCCGTCCATGCACCCCGGGTTACCCCAGCAATCACATACGAGCTGCCCTTCGACCTGAATGCAGAACCCCCGACACGGGATACCCTGACAGCACGAATTCGGTCCCTCACCCTTCGGCGCGCACGACTGATCACCGAGATCGGCATCGATGGGTGCGGGATACCCATCCTCCGGAAGCGCATCGGTCGATGTGCTCACGTCACCCAGGTCCCCCGCGTCGATCGATACATCGGCCAAGCCTGAATCCAGGTGCGAGCTCGAAACCGAGGAATTGCTCGTCTCGCCACACGCGATGCACACAAAGAGGCCGGCGAGGACGGATGCGCGCTTCATGAACGGTTGCTGTCCAGTATACGCGCAGACGGCAACGCGGCGGACTGCAGAGGCGCGGTCGCGTTCGATTCCTATGGCGAGATCATGTGTTCCGTCCCCCACGATGGAAACGATCACGAGAATGCGCCGCGTTTTGATCGCGACGGATTTCCGGGAGAGCGCATTGAGTCTCGAGCACTTGCCTGACCGGTGCCGCCGGCCGAAACGCCGCGCAAGTCGACGATCAGTTCCAGCATGGGATCGAGCCGGCGGCCGAGCACGTCCTTGAAGCGCGGAATCACGGCGCGGGATGCGCCGAAAGTCTCATGCGCCGCTCAGCGTTCGCAAAGCTCGGCCAGACACCCTTCGCGGAAAGCGAGCGCCTCTTCGTCGCACGCTTCGGCCGGGAGCGAGCACATTTTTCGATGCTTTTTCGCGTCCTGGACGCAAACGCGCCGGCACTCGGCTTCGTCGAGACAGCGGCCCTCGTAGCAATGGCCGCTCGTTCCTTCTCGATTCGTCTTGCACACGGTGCCGGCTTTCGTCTGCTTGGTGCAGGCAGCGAGCGGCGCGGCGCCGCACCCGCACCTGGCCAGGGAGTCCTCCTGGCGAAGGCAGCGCGGGACTCCGTCCTTGCACACCGCGCCGCTGCACTCCGAGTCGCTTTCGCAAAACGTGTACAGGTCCTGCGCTTCTCGGTCCGATGTGTCACCTCGCCGGCACCACGATGTCGCGGCGCCGCGGCACAGAAAGCCCTCCGGACACGCCGCTGAGCTAGAGCAACGGAAGGCTCCTAACCCCGAGATGCACTCGCTCTCTCGAGCGCAACGAGGAAAGGTCTGTCCCGTCTCACTCGCAACCAGGCAGCAGCGCTCGTCCGCGTTGCAGGTTCGGTCGGCACAAACGACCGGGCGGCCCTTTTTCACGCAGCTGTTGCTCACGCACTCGAAGCGTTCGTCGCGGCAGCCCGGCTCGCGCTCCACGCACGTTTCCTGCGTCGGGCAGCGCCCGTCTTCGAGCCGAGTACAGAACGTTCGAGCGAGAGTCCGTCCGCGACGGTTTCTCCAATATAGTTGAGACGACAGCACGCTTCCCCGTCGGGGCAGTCGAGCAACGTCGCGCAGAGTGCGAGAGCACTGGACGTGGACGGCTGGCTCTTCGCCGCGAGCGCTCGCGTGCAGGCGGTGCGATAGGTCGCGTCGTAGGCGCGGGCGCTCGAATCCACCTCGTCACTCTTCACGTGCTCGGAGAGCTCTCGCTCGAGCGCGATGCACACGTTCAGGTCGCTCTCTTCATCCTGGCCCTGACAACAGATCTGGTCGTCGGCACAAGTCCCTTCGCCGCAGCGGATCGGATGCAGACGGCGCGACACCGGCGCCGGCTCCGGCGGCGGTGCGGGGCGGATCACCCGGGGGTTGGCCTGCGGGTGCGCCGCGCTCGGTGCGCACCCAACGAGCAACCCGAGGGCCGAGACGACGCGCCAACTCGGAATGCTCACTGCGGCGAGTTCAGCAAAACGCGGCCCGACAGACAAGACTACGGTTGGCTCGCGTGCAGGGCGGCGTCGAGCAGCGTGCCAGGCCGCGTCATGCCAAGGACTCGGCGAAACGCCCGAAGTCCGGGTCACGGGGCGAGATGTAGTCGTAAGCGCTGGTACTTATGAGGTATTTCAGCCCGATTACCGGTCGGATCCGAGGCCGAACCCGAATCCGCGCCCGAATCCGCGCCCGAATCCGCGCCCGAACCCGCGCTCACGTAGTCGCGTTGTCGGGGGACGGAGAGCACGTTGCCGTCTGGAGCTATCTGCTCGACGGAGCCCACCGCTTCGAGCTCACCGCATATCTGCCTCGGCCCGAGGTCGTCATCCTGGCGTCGGTCGTGGCACCGAGCGCTGAAGCTCTCGAGTCGGAGCGTGCGTCGCTTTCGAAGCTGGTCGGCTCCCTGCGCTTCGTGTCATCCAACGTTCGCGTCGAAAACTGACGGCGACGGCTCCGTCATTGGAGCCGTCGATGAGTCACGAGCTTCGGACTCCGCTCAACGCTCAACGCTCAACGCTCAACGCTCAACGCGGTTGCCAGCGTGCTCGACCACCGAGTGAGGCAGTCGTCGCCGAATCCGTTTCCGGATCCGAATCCGAATTTACCAGCACGAACCGGGGCTGGACCACCCTGTCGAGCAGCGTCGTCAGCACAGCGCACAAGCGTGCGTGCGAAGGGCCGATCGGTGTAGTTAGATCGGTTCCGAGCTCTGAGCCCTACGGATCGACGGTTGCGAGGAATACGTCGAAGTCACCGGCACTTTCCAGCGGGCAACCTCCGAGCTCGAGACGGCCCTCGAAGCTGCCTGCCAACACCACGCGACCGTCGGGAAGAAGCACGGGTCGGGCGGCGTTCTGGTCGGCACCGTCGCCGAATTGCCTAACCGAAGACAGTCCGCCGTCGCTGTCGAAACGAACGAGTGCGATGTCGCCATCGCCCGCGGAGGTGAGCTGAAAGCCGAACAGACTCGAGCTGTCTTGGAAATAGATGGTGGCCACGATCCCTCCGTCAGGGGCTACCGTCACGCCTTCCACGCTCTTGTAGCCAGGAATGCCCGCAGCTGCGCTCTTCACCCAGCGCTCCGAACCGTCCTCGGCGTCGAGGGCTGCCACGTAGACACCGCCCCAGTTCAAACCGTCGACCGAGGGAGCGTCCGGCGTACCCGTGACACCGATCGTTCCGTCGAGACCCACGTCGACGCGCAGAGCGTACACCGGCCAAGCAGATGTGAGCGTCCGACTCCAGAGCACATCGCCAGTGCTCGTGAGGCGTGCGGCAAACGATGCGGTCTTCTCGGAAGACAGCTGGGAATCCGGGCCCAGCATCAAATTCCCTTCGAAGGTTCCCACGATCACCACGTCACCGTCCGAAGTGCGTGCGGCGTCGTGGATAATCCCGGCGCCGTCATCCACGAACAGACGCTGCCAGAGTTCCGTGCCGTCGTTCGCGATTGCCACCGCGAAGGCGTCGTCGGAGCCGGTGGGGGCAGGTATCGTGGGATCGATCTGGTGCGCAACGTCGCCAAGCGATCCAAAGGCGAGGACGGTCCCGTCCGGATTGGCAATCGTCGCGGCGACGTTGATCCCCGGCAAGGTGTGCACCCAGCGCAGCCCGTTCTTCTGATCGTACGATGCCACGAAGTCGTCGAAAGCGCCCCCGACGATCCCGTCGCCGAAATCCATGGCTTGGGTCAGCGAACCGGAGACAGCGACGGTGCCCGCGGGACCGATGGCAATCGAGGTTCCGTACTCGTACGCGTCGGATCCGATCCGAAAGCTCGAAAGCGGCTCGCCCGTGGTCGAGAATCGCGCCACGAACAGGTCCCAGCCTCCAGCGCCGACCAACGGACTGCCGCTGAACCCGAGTGTCCCCTCGAAGAAGCCTCCTAGAACCAGCTGTTCGTCGCCCAGCGCGAGATCCGTCGCGTACTGACGCTGCGAATCGCCGAAGCGTTGAGCGAATCCACTGCTCGGGATGCAGGTGTCCGGAGAGTCGGATTGAGCAAGCGTGCCCGAGTCGCCGGCGGGACCTGACCCGCCGTCTTGGGCGGCTCCTTGCTCCCGCGCCGTCGTGCCGCCGCACGCCGTGGCAAGGACAATGGCGGGAACGCGCCAATCCATTGCTGAGATTCAGTGCAAATGCTGAGCCAGGCGTCTTGGCACATCGTGACACAAGCTCGCTTCCGAAGTGATCGGGGAGCTTTCGCGCTGCACTCGATGGCTGGCATTTTGGGTTCGGAGCTTTCCTGCGGACTCGGTCCGACGCGTCGCCAATGGGGTTCGACTCGCGTCCGCGGATTTCGGATCGGTGACGGTTGTCGGATCCGTCACGTCACGAGTCCGAATCCGTCAAGCCCATCAATCAGAAAACACGCTCCGGGCTCGCGCTCGCGGTGGCGTGGGGGCACCTCGAACCTCAGTCGGTAGAAAGGTCGACGCTCCGCTGGATCGTGTGCGCCATGCTCTGGCGGCTCACTCACGGCCGTGGCTAGGGTCGCATATTGCGTAACTACTTGAAATTAATTGCTAATTCCACGTAAAGGCGCCGTTACGTGAGCTGGGCGACCTGTTTCTCGAGCTTGCGAAGACGCGCGAGCAGATCGCTGAGCTGATTCGCTGCGGCGGTGTCCAGGTGCGTGCTCACGCACACGCCTCGGTGATTGTGCACGCGCATGTGATGAGGGACCTCCACGCGAGCCAGCGCGCGGCCGAGTCGACTCGACGCCTTCTTTGCCGCGGCATGCTGCGCGGCGCTCGGGTCGGTCGAGTTGCGCATCGCGCCGTTGATGTCCCGCGTCGACAGGATGTTCACCAGGCGGCCGAGCAAGCGCGCATTCGGTGCCAAGAACTTCCGCGGATCACTGTTCGGCTTCTCGCTTCGCGAAGCGAACGAGCGCGTAGCTCTTCTCCGTTCCCCCGAGTGCCTTCACTTCCTTTTCTGAATAGGTCGAAACCACCGCGATCAACTTGAATGCCGTCATTCGTGACGGCAGCTTCCTCGCCTCGAGCAGCTCTTCGAACCTGTCGAACCCGAGCTCCTCCCCGATAGCGTTTCGGCAGGGAAAGCTCCCGCAAACACACCCCGAGCGCGTACGTATTGCTCGACGAAGATGCCTCGTACTGTGAAATCTGCGCGATGACCTGCTCGGCGGTCAGGCTGCCGAGCGCACGCCCAGTGGTAACCAGCGGACCGCCCACGGCACTCGGGCGGCGAACGGTACTGCCAGCAGGCGCGATTGGCGCCGCAGGCGACAGCAACCGGGGCGTGCGTCGATAGCGTGTGGTACCCTTCGCGGCGTGGAAGCCACGCGCGAGGTCGTGACGAGATATCTCGCCGCCCAGCCCGACTGCCTGGCCGCGTGGCTGTTCGGGAGCTTGGTACGGGGCACGTCACGTGCGGACAGCGACGTCGACGTGGCCGTGCTGGTTGCGCGTCCGGCCGACGGCACGCTGGCGGACCTGCACCTGGAGTGGGCGGGCGATCTTTCGGCGCTCCTCGGCCGCGAGGTCGACCTGGTCGTCGTGAACGATGCTCCGCCCGACCTCGTCCACCGCGTGCTCGCCGAAGGCGCGTTGCTGGTCGAGCGGGATCGTTCGGCCAGAGTCGCCTTCGAAGTACGGTCGCGCAACGAGTACTTCGACCTCTTGCCGCATCTGCGGCTCTATCGGCGCCAAGAGCAGCGGCGATGACCGACGCCGACCTGGTCGCCAAGAAGCTCGCCCTCATCGAAACGTGGCTACGCGAGCTGCGTGAGTTGGCGAGACCGGACCTGATCGACCAGGACGTGCGCGAAGAACGCTTCGTCGAGCACACGCTCCAACTCGCCATCCAGGCGGCGCTCGATGTGGCGTCGCACATCGTCGCGGACGATCGACTCGGCGAGCCACGCACCAATGCCGAGCTATTCGACCGGCTCGCGGTTGCTGGGTGGATCGCGCCAGAGCTTGCCCGAGCGCTGCGCAAAGCCGCGCTGTTCCGGAACGTGCTGGTGCACGGCTACGCCGCCGTCGACCGGGCGATCGTCCGCGACGTGGTCGAGAACCATCTGGGCGATCTCGACGCCTTCGTGGCAGCGGTGCGCCAGCGCATGCCTGCGACATGACTCCACGACCGCCGTCACTGGCACGGGCGTCGCGTGCGCCGTGATTGGACTCGACGCGACCCGGACGGACTTGGCAGGCGCTTGGGGTAAGACCTGTGGAGGCGCGAGTCCCTCTCCTTCGCACCAAAGGATCTCGCTGAGTTACGATGAGCATCGAGACAGCGCACGCGATGTCGCGCGTCCCCCGAGGCGCAATCGAAACGCACTTGCCCGACTTCAGCGTCCGAAGGTCGCTGCGCCGCGGACGTAGCTGCGGGTTTGCTGGCTTGGGGAGCCCATCGACCCGCCCACGAAGTGGATTGACGCGCCGCTGGCCGTCGCCTCTACCCAGATCCGCTCGTCGAGTCGCGCCAGCGCGTTGTCGTAGGCAAGTACTCGGGGCGTGTCCGGATCACCCGACGCTGCGAGCACGCGATACTCGATCGTGCGCCACTCGGAAGAGCAGCCCGGGTTGAGGTGCGCCAGCGCGACGAAGTAGTTACCACCTGGATCCGCAGGGCTCACGGCGTAGGTCAGCGAGTGCTGACCAGGAGAAGACGATGGGTAACTGTGGGAGCCCGCGGTCAGTTCGCGCCAGAGTCTGCCTCCCGAGACGCGGAGCAAGTGCAGCGTGTCATCTCGTCCACACGGCAGCGAGAGCGTGATGCCGACGTAGTAGAGGTCCGGATGCCGCGTCAACTCGAGATCCGAAGCTTGGCCCGACGCGATCTGGGAGGTCGGGTGGGAATTTTGACCGCTCACGGCGCGGGCACTGGGATTTCGGCACCGGAGCCGAGACGGACGGTGCGACCCGTACCCGTGTCGACGAGAAGAGCATCAGGATGCGCGCCCTCCACGACCACCACGGCGTAGGCGTTCTGCGGCGGAGGACAGCCTTCGAGGATCACGCCTTCCTCCACGGGCGGTCTGCCGGTCTCGCCGCTCGGCCACCTGAGCGCCACCTTGCGCTCGCCGCGACCCACGCACGCCGCCGAGCCCGTCCCGAAGGTAGTGAGGGCCATGGGCGGCTCGTTCCTTTCGATGTCGACGACTTCGAACGTCGCCTCGCGTGCGACGATGAACGTCACCAGCTTTTGGGCCGCGGGCAACTCTGCCGGTCGACCGAGCGGGACGAAGGTCGTGGACGGAAGCTTCGCATGATCGGCGGGCGTCTTGGCCCGCATCACGGCAGCGAGCTCGTACGCGATCATCGCTTCGTGAATGCGCGGCGACGCGGAAGCCGCGCTTGCCCCGCTGTCTTCGGGGCGTCGCGAGAGCGGGGCGGACGTGGATGGAGCGGGTGGCACGGATAGCGCTGCCGCCGGCTGACTCGCTGCGGGCGTCGGGCTCCTCTCCGGCGTGCAGCCGCACACGACAGTCGCGCACGCCGCGATCAGGACCATCCGCTGCATCCTGATCAGGATACACGTCATCCAGCTCGGCCAGCGGTACGTTCGTTTTGGCTCCGAGAAAGTCGCCGGCTGGCACTCGGGATTCGGGATTCGGTTTCGGGATTCGGACTCGGAAACCGAAACGGATCCTGGGGCTATCTTCGAGTAGCCGATCGGGACTTTTTCATCTCACGAAGCACGCCATCGCGGATATCACGGGGAATCACAGAGCCAACGGATGCGGATACGTATACGGCACGTAACCCGGCTTCGGCGTCTGCGTGTAAAACTCGCGATTGGCTTGGATGAACGTGGTCACCGATGGCGCCCCGGCTCCGCACTCGTTCGGCGAGTATTCGAGGATGCCCGGCGAGTCGTAGTTCCCTCCGCCGGTGTTGCCCCAGAGATAGATCGGCTCGAGATCTTGAACGACGCCGCTCGTGCCGGCCTGAGTCCCGCCGCTCGAATATCCCCATCCCGCCTGGTGAGGCGCCGGGTAACCCTGATTCCAGCAGGCGTAATTCCCGGCGTTCCGTCGAATGGCTTCGACGATGAAGCTCACCTCCGACTTGTCACCCCACGCTCCGCTCTGAATATCGGGAATGACGTTGTCGTGAATCAACATCGTGCCGCCGCGATTGAAAATGAAGGCGTTCACGTTCGTGGGTAAGTCGGGGGCACACTTCACGCTGGTGTCGAAGGCGAACGTGTTGTCGTAAATTTCCGAGTAGCGTCCGCCGCTCCCGCTCGTGTCCGCGCCGTGGTGTAAGATCACCGAGTTCGTCCAGTTGTTGTGGCGAAACACCAGCCGCGCGTTGTCGTCAACGTCGACGCCCTCGAGCACGTCGGTCGCGGTATTGTCCTCGAAGTACAGGTTCTGATCGCCGTTCGTGTCGTCCATCCCGTACGTTGGCGGGCTCGTCCACGAGGATGCCAGGCCCGCCGACTTGTGGCGCAGGGCGCCGGCGTTGTTCAGGCAATTGCCGCCGCTCACGCTGCCAATGAAGGTGTTGCCGGAAATCACCCCGCGGTTGGTCTTGAATCCGAGCGCGTTGGTTCCGCTTTCCAACGAGAACTTGTTTTGTGCGACGAGCACCGGCTTGCCGGCGCTGTCCGCGACCACGTTGATGAAGAAGGACGGGAACGAGTTCGGACCAGCCCCGACCAGGAAATCGAAGCCCCGGAGCTTGATGCTTCCGGTCGAGGATTCGGCGATTTCGATCAGGTTGCTCGTCGCGTTGTCGTCCGTGATGATCGTCTGTCCAATCCCCGCACCTTGCAGCGTGATTGCCTTCGTGATGCTCAGCGTCGACGACCACGACGCGGTGCCTGCGGGAACGCAGAATCGTCTGACCCTCCGACGCAGCGCCGACCGCAGCATCGACGGCCGCGAAAGAAGCGTCCGGTGTCGTGACATCGCAAGCCACGCTGCCCCCCGACCCGCCTGCGCCGCCGGTCGGGCCACCGGCGCTTCCGCCCGTTGACCCACCCGCGCCACCGCCTCCGGTCTGTGCGCCGCCCGTTCCGGACGTTCCCCCGGACCCACCGCTTCCGCCCCCGTCGTCCCCGGAACATCCGCTCACGCCGAGAGCGATGGCAAAACAAACCCCCGGAACCGAAGAGAGCGACCGAATCGACATGTCGTTACGATGGGTATACGTCGTGCAATTCTGCGTCAATCGTGAGCGTGAGCCGTTGAAGTAGGATTGCACTCGACATGCCCTCTAGCTTTCCAGAGCCGTCAGGCTCGCTCGGCCGGTCCTGGTTGCCAACGGAAGCGCGTGCACTGCTCTTCTGAAGCTCCGCCGAGAGCGATCGCGATGACCAGTATTCGCCTTCTGGCTATGTTGGCGTGAAGGAGAGGTACGTCGCCTCGTCCCGCATCGCCCACTCGATGCCCGTCAGCCGTGTGAGGATCTCGAAGCACCAGTCTTCGTCGTAACCCCATGACGGGAATCGAAGGCCGATAGCGAGTCGTTTGCCAACCAAAGCAGCGCCAGAACGCTCAGCCAGACCCTGGGTAATAGACGATGTGCCGCTTCGCTTTGCTCGAAGCGCTCCCGGCTCCGTCGCTGTACGCGATGTCAACGTCCGTCTCCGCGATGAAGATCGGAATGTTCGGGAGCAAGCCACTCGAACCGGTGTTGAACGTCAGGCTCACGATGCATTGCTCGCCGGGCGCGAGCACGCCACTGCAATACGGGTAAACGTGAGTGGGATCGGCGTAGCCACCCGTCGGGGTCTGCTGATGGACGAGCTGTTTCGAACCCGTGCCGCCGGGGAATGCGCCACCCGCCCACGCGAACCCGTCCGACAACGGCAAGCCTGGACCCAGCGCGGTCGTGGGCGCACCGCCACGGTTCGTGATGACGAGATCCAGCGCGTCGCCCGTGTGGAATTCAGCGCCATCGCAGACGAGATCGTTGCAACCGACGTAGCCTGCGTCTTCGCTGACGGTGAGGCGCGCGTGTGTCGCGTCGCCCTGAGTGCCGCTGAGCGCGATGTCGAGAGTGGGTCGATAGTCGTTGCCCAGATCGAGTGTCAGTGGCGCGCTCGCGGTGCTCGTGGCGGTGAAGTCGATGGAACACGAGACAGGACGAGCCCGCAGGGACCTGCCAGGCATTGCCGCCGGGTGTTGACTTTGCACAGAAGGTTGGCGTCTTCGTGGGATCGGGTACGCCACCGGGAAACGTTCCATTCGTCCATTGGAACGGAGCGCTGACAGAAAGCGGGTTTGGCGTGATGGTGCCCGGCTCCGGACCCGTATTGTGGAGGACGAGGACTGCCGGAATCGAAAGAGCGCTTACACCGAAGTCCTCGGCGACGACGTTCGCGCGCGTGAGAGCGTGCGGATGCACGTCCGCGCAGTTCGAGCCGACGAGTGCTGACTCGCGGAGGGCGAGCGCGTCGGCAGTCGAGACTCCGTCGGGGATGCTCGACTCTGCCGGGACCGGCCCGCCGCTGAGCGCGACGTAGAAAGTGCTGGCTGCGAGGTACGAGCCCTGGAGCGTGGCGTGGCTCCAATCGGACTGGTGCAGCGTGATTTCCGGGTGATTGGCGAGGGATTCGCGGAACGCTTCGCCCACGCAGGACAGGAGGCTGCCGCTGGTGTGCAGCGCAGCCTGGGCGTAGGAGTACGTCGCGTAGTCCTGCATCTCTGCGTTGTTGAAGTAATGCACCCAGGAAGTGGGCGAGTCGTACTCCGGGCTTTCGGGTGCACGCGCCCAGGTCACGAACCAGGTCGGCGTCGCGCCCGCGTCGATCACCATCTGACCGAGCGCGGCGGCGGGTTCGGCAGGGGCAAACTCGAGGCTCTGGCCCTGCAAGACGACGTGCGTAAAGCCGCCCTCGGCGATCTTGGACGCCACTTCGGGGTTCGCGAGATGGCCGGCGAGTGATTGCCCGCCTTCGACCTCTGAGTCCGTCTCGATGAGAGGGCCTGACTCCACCGAGCTCGAGATCTTTGCGAGCAGCCCGGGGACATCGTTCACGTACGTGTAACTGTTGCCGACGAACAGCACGCGCAACGTCGTGCGGCCCGTGCTGGAGCCTCCTGTCCCGCCCGATTGGCCACTGCCGCCAGCGTGACCTCCGCTGCCGCCAGCCTGGAGATCCTGGGAGCCTGGTGATCCGCTGCATCCAGCAATGGAAAAGGCGAGCACGATCCCGAGTCGACGCACGCCGGAGGCATAACACCGATCGACCCGTCGTGCCGCCGAGCGAGCCGAGCTTCAGCCCTGGCTAATGGAGCTCACTCACTTCTTGGCTGGCTTCGCCGACGCGCGCTGAGGCGCCGGCAGATGGGCCTGCGCCAAGAGCTCGGCACGGTTATCGTAGGTGTCGACGCCGAGGATCGATTCGCCCCCGCATGCGCGGGAGTCTCATCTCACCTCAGCTGGAGCAAACACCGCTCTTGCAGGAAGTCCCTGCAGCGCATGCGTTGCCGCATGCACCGCAACTCTGGTCATCGGTCATCAGGTCGCGACAGCCCGCAGGCGTCTGACAGCAGGTTTCTTCCGCCGAACAGGCGGCGCCGCCGTTGCAGCGACAAACGGAATTGCCCTGCTGCTTCCCGCAGGCCTCCCCTGGGTGACAGGTCGTACCACCGCAGCTGCAAAGTCCGTTGTCACAGGTTCCGGAAATCCCTCCCCCGGTGATGCATTGGGGCGTTGCCGTACAGCCGCACACCCCTTGGGTGCACGAGAAGCCGGAACCGGCGCCTTGTTGAGTGCAGTCGTTCCCGCAGCTTCCGCAGTGGATCGCCGTACCCGTCACGTCCGTTTCACATCCGTCGTCGTTCCCGCTCGTGGGCTGCAAGCAGTCCCCGAAGCCGAGGTCGCACCGATGCTTGCAGGCGGCGCTCTCACAAGCCGCGGATACCGAATGGTCGCTACTGCATGCCCGTCCGCAGTCACCGCAGTTCGCGGTGGTATCCAGGGATTCCTCGCATCCGTTTGCGTCGTTCGCATCGCAGTTGCCGAAACCGCCGTCACACGTTTGAACGGAGCAAGCGCCCGCGGAACAGCCGGAAGTCGCGTGATCGAGCGCACAAGGTGAGCACGTCGCGCCAACACAACCGAAGAGCGGGTCGTCCACGCTCACACAACCGACACTGCATACCTTCTGCGTGGCGCCGCACCCGCCCGTTCCGCCCGTCGCGCCCGCGCCGCCCGTTCCTCCGGTCGCTCCCGTAGCGCCCACGCCGCCGCTACCTCCGCCCAATGCGATTCCGCCGCTACCTCCGATACCCCCTCCGCTCGCGCCGCTGCCTCCGGTTCCGGAATCGGCGCCACCGGACGCCGAGCTGTCGCCACCGATCGAGAATGCCTCGAAATCGTTGGTACACGAGGCGAGCGCAACGATCCCGGTCAGCGTTGCGAAGACAAGTCCGCGTCGCATGCGTTCATCCTACCACGGATGCGCCGACCCCTTCTGCGGCGCCGACCGAGCAGACCGAATAGCAGAGCACACGACAGAATGAGCTCCCCCGAGCTGGATCCGGGCGCACGCGGGACCAGCGCACAACCACCTTCCATCTTGGAAGTCTTGGTGGTCTGAGCGCTGCTCGTGTCTTGGGGATCCGGGGCGGGCTTGGGCGAGCTCGGCGTTCCAGCGTCGGACAGGCCACAGGTCTTCCCGTCATCGATCCAGCCGTTGCAATCGTTGTCGATGCCGTCGCAAATTTCGTCGGAAGGTTCGACGGTTGGGACACACTCGATGCCACCGTCGACACATTGCTCGCTACCTACGGCACAAGCGCCGAGCGCGCCCGTATCGCATTCGGTCGTCGCATCGGGATCGAGCCCATCGCAGGTGTCGAAGTCCCCCCAGCTGCAATCGGCTTTGCACTTGTGGGAATGATGCCCGCATTCGCCACACGCCTTTTCTTGGACATCACCCGGAGTGCAGACGCCTTGTCCGCCACAGCTGCCCCAGCTCCCCCACTGACACGAGCTGTTGCAGGTCCGCTTCTTCTCGCCGCAGTCGCCGCAAGAGTCCGTCTGGTCAGAGCCAGGCGTGCACTCACACTGCGACTTCGGCACCACGAAGCCACCGTCGAAGTAGCTGGCGTCGAAAGTGGCCGTCTCGTGACCCCAACCACCCCAGCAGTTCTGCTGGGTGACCGTGATCTTGGAGCCGTTCACCGCGGTCACCCACGCCACGTGGCCATACGAGCCCGAGACGCGCGTTGCCACGCTGCCGACCACCGGTTTCGCGAGAACCTGATAGTTCGGATGCGCCTTGGCATTGCCGGACCACTGGTTCGCGTTGCCCCAACCCGGAAGTCCGACGGACCAGTTGCAACACGCCTTCTCCCACGCCCACCAGGTGCAGTTCCCACCATTGTCGCAGCACGGGTACGGGTCGTTCATTCCGCACTTGCAGCTGTCCGTGTCGGGACCGCACTGAGAGACGGCTCCCGCCGACGACGGACAACCCAGCGTGACGAGCAGGGCCAGAGCCACTAGCAGGCTACGCAGCGAGCGGCTCATCGCACACCGTCCGCTTCCAGGCTGAGGAACACGCGCTCGTACAGCGCATGGAAGCGCGGATTGGCGTCATCGATGCAGGTGAGGCGCACGACGCGGGGACCGAGCGCCAGGACGGCGGAGCGTCGCGCAAGCGCTTGGGGCGAGCGTGGCTGCAAGATCACGATCGCGTCCCCACCGGCGCGAGCGGCATGCGTCGATTCCACGACAGCATCCGGTGCACGCATGAAGTCGAGATAGCGTTGGAACCAATCGGCGAGGGACAGCCGCTCGACGTTGTCCCATACCTCGATCCGAAGCACCTCGCTGCGATCCTCCGACAGCGTGATCGAGTGCTTCATCTTCACGGGTGGAGTCGAAAGCTCGAAGTGCGTCGCGGTCACCCGGTAGCCGGTCGCTGGCACCAAGAACCGGAGCCCGGCCGGCGCGTCTCGATGCAAGCGCATCTCGTTCCCATCCCACTCGAAGTCGGACGTGCCGACGCTGGGCTCTTCGTTGGGGCTCTCCTTCGGATCCACCCCACCCGCGTTGCAGGCAACGAGGGCCAGGCTCATGGCGAAGAGTGATGTCAGGCGAGACGCGGAGTTCACTCCGCGCACTGGAGCAGGAACCGGACCAGGCCGAGACTCGAGAAATCGAGGGTGTTCTCGGCGCGCTGGGTGCCAACGGGAGGTTGGCAGTCGGCGCTGGTGGTTGGCGCTCACTCGGCCCGGACCCACCTGAAGCTGAGCTCGCGGACGACGACAGATTTCGCCGCTTCCCCGCGGCCTGCGGAGAACCCGCCGGTCTGGAGCGTCGTGATGGTACTAGATGGTACTACTCGTCGCGTTCGCGGCGTACGGGCGCTACGCACTCAATCCGCTGATGACCGGGAAGCGAAAAAAGAAATCGGTGAAGTCGCGAGGGGACCGAAGCAGCAAGCTGTCGATCCGCTTCGACGCTACGTTGCAAACAACAGGCGGCCGGACAATCCTCCGACTACCCGAAGCGGCGAGCAAGAAGCTCCCATCACGGGGTCAGGTGGCCGTGCGCGGAACGATCAACGGGTACGCGTTCGAGACGGTCATCGAACCTGACGGAGATTTCGGTCATTGGATGAGGGTCGACGGAAAGCTGCAAAAGGCCGCTGGTGCCGGTCCGGGCGACGAGGCCACCGTCGAGGTCGAGCCGACCAAAGAGTGGCCAGAGCCCCGCGTTCCGCAAGATCTCCGACAGGCGCTGTCGGATGCCCCGCGGAAGATCCGAGACCTCTGGCAGGCGATCACGCCGATGGCGCGATGGGAATGGGTTCGGTGGGTCAACGCAACCAAGAACCCAAGTACCCGAAAGCGGCGCGTCGAGGTGAGCATCTCCAAGCTGAGCAGCGGGAAGCGCCGCCCCTGCTGCTTCAACCTCGCAGCCTGCACCGACCCGGAGCTGTCGAAGAGCGGCAAACTCGTCCTGGGCTGAGGACCGGTTGCCCTGGCCGTGGAGGATTTCGGCACCGCGGAGGCCGGCTTCGAGATCGGGGACATCGGGTCAAGCGCTCTTCCAGCCCGAAACACCCTCGAGCCGGACATACGAAGCTTCCATCCCGCGCTCCATGCCCGTTCCCAGCATGGCCTTGCGGGTCTCCGCGTCGGGGAGCGTCATGCGCATGGTCATGAGCGTTCCGGATCCGTCGGCGATGAACGTGGTAACGACATGGTTGTCGGGCGTGGGATCTGGCAGATGCATCCGTTCGACATGAACGATGCGATGCGGCGGATCGAGCTCGAGGATCTCTCCGGTCAGGAAGAAACCGCCGCCCTTGCCGTCAGACCACTCGTAGCGGATCTTCCCTCCGGGCTTCGCCTCGTTGATGCAGACCGGCATCGTCCAGCCGTCTGGGCCGAGCATCCATTGTTGGACGAGCTCCGGATCCACGTGCGCGCGATAGACGTCTCCGGGCGACGCCTCGAACCGCCGCTTCACGATGACGAACTTCTCTCCCTCGGTCTGTCAGGATCAATTTGCTCATGACTCTTTGTTCTTTCTTCCGTGTTGTTTCGCCAAGCAGGCGGTCGAGGCGTCGGTAGTTCTGATTCAAGCGCCTTCCGCAGCATCTCCAGGTACTCGTCGAGCTCGGAGAGCGCGCCAGGTGCGAGGCGACAGGGGCGCTTCGCTCCCTCGACGCGCTGGACGATCAGGCCAGCCTCGACGAGTACCTTGATGTGTCGAGAGATCGCCGGCTGCGAGATCGTGAACGGCTCGGCCAGCTCGTTGACCGTGGCCTCTCCGTCCGCGAGGCGAGCGAGCATGGCGCGCCTTGTCGGGTCCGACAGGGCTGCCAACGTCGCGTCCAGTGAGCGCTGCGCTTGCATCGAGTCGAATTATAACTATTGCTTTATATAATGGCAAGGCTATATTTGGACCCGGATGGCGACGCCACGACCCCAATGTGGATCTATCGCGTTGGGACGGGGAAATGTTGGCGCTGTATCCGGTACCGCCAAGTCGGTTCGGTAGCGAAAATGTCAGGCACAAATGGGTTCTCGACCTGGGCTCCGCGGGCTTCTGCATCGAGGAAGCGTATGCGGTAGAGCTCAACGTCGAATTCGAGGCGGCGGGCATCCAGCCCGAGCGCCGCAGACTCACCATCCGCTGGCTCGGACGCGGGCACGTGCCTCTCGACTATCGCGGCCGAGAGCTCGAAACCGAAGCCGCCAAGCGCTCTGCCTAGAGCTTCCAGTCCGCAATGAGCTTCGCGTTCTCGGAAGGGTCGTGGCCCTTTTGTAGAAGCACGAAGTCCCCCACGCGCTTCACCACTCCATAGTCGCCGGACTTCACTGCCTGGGTGAAAAGCTTTCGGGTCTGCTCGAAGTCGAGCTCGTTCTTTGCCGCGAGCATGTATTCCGCGTCGTAGATGCCCCGCCGGAGGGCGTACATGAGCTTGCGCGAAGAAACGTGGGGGCCGGTCTGCTCCGTCGCGACGATGGATGCTTCGGGCGGGACGACCTGGATGATTTCCATGAGCTCCGCGTAGCGCTTTTTCTCTTCTTCGCTGTACGTGAAGTCGATGTAGAAATAGCCGCCTTTGACCGAGCTCTCGCGGCGGGCGAAGGCGCCGTAGTTGTAGCTCATCACGGCGGAGGAAAGTCCCATCGCGACCATGGCGGCTCGCGCGCGATTCGGACCGTTTTGGGTGGCGTGGGTGATGGCGGCGAGGGCCAGGGGGACAGCAAGGAAGAGATACGGAACCCAGTGCATCACGTACTGGAACGAGTAGCCGTAGATGGGCTTGTAGTCGGTCACGAACAGGGTGAGGGCGCGTCCCGGGGAGGAAAGCGGCCCACAGGTACCAGCGGCGCGCCGGGAGGAATGCGAGCGGGACCAAGAGGTGCATCAGATAGAAGACTTTGTCTTTTTCGATCACCTTGTTCAAAACGAAGAGCGGATTGCTGATGACCGTCTTCAGGACGCTCGAGTAGCCCTCTTGTCCCGGCGCCCACAGGCCCTTGTACATTCCTGGGAACCACCAGGACCCGGCGCGATCCATCAGCGCGCGCAGCACCAAGAACCAGACGAGGCTCACCACTACGGTGACCGTTCCGTAGATCGGACGGCGACCGGACAGGAGCAGGACCAGCCCGCCGACGGCGAGCCCGATCGGGACGTCCTCGCGCATGAGCATCGCGCACACGAACGCGAGACCGAACAGCACGTAGCGCCGGTATTCGGCGGCCCAGAACGTCGCCAGCACGAAGAAGCCGGAAAGCGAGAGATACTTCGACTCGGTGAAATTCGCGGAATGCAGCGGTACGATAGAGCAGGTACGCGAGGGCAATCGCCGCCGACATCCAGGGGGAAACGAAGCGCTTGGCAAATCCGTACAGGGGAAGCGCACCGAGCCCGAGCAGAGCGCTCTGGATCACGATCAGTGTCTCGGGCTTCGGGTAGAGGACGTAGAGCGGCAGGATCACGTACTGGCCGAGCTTGGCGTGCGTCGCCAGGTACTGTCCGGGGTGCTCGCCCTGGGTGACCGTGCTCTCCATGTGCGCGCCTTTGAGCGCGGAGAAGATCAGGTTGTTGTCGATCGCGAGATCGAAATTGTGGGTCTTGAGCTTGTGATGCCAACGAATGTTGTAAAAGCTCATGAAGAAGACGTACCCGGCGGTCGCCAGCAGAACGACCAGCAACGGCCCGTGCTTCTTCAGGAATGCGGGGCCCTTGGCCCGCACGATATCCGCGAGCTTGCGCCACGCGTTCGTGACGCGCTCCGGCACTGCATCGAGTGCGTGCGCGACGAGCACCTCGGTCATGAGCGCTATCGCGAGGGTGAGCGGCAGCAGGATTTCGGGATGATCCTTCCACGGCTTCCAGCGAAAGAGCTGGGGCAGGTACGGAAACACGATCAGCGGCGAGAGGAACCAGAGCAGCCGCTCCACCTTCTCGATGCCCCAGCGACGACGGTGCGCGACGAAGGAGAGAGCGGCGGTAGCGATCGCGCCGACGCCTCCGGAAACGACCATGCCCCAGATGAGCCGCATGCGCTGCGGCATCTCGAGCTTGTTCTCGCTGATGAACGGCGTGACCCACTTTCCGCCGAACGCGAGCTGAGACCAGACCAGGAGCGAGACGGCGATGAGAGTCCCGAGCGCCAGAGAGCGAGCGACGATCCCCCACGGGTGCTTCTCGTCCGGTCGGGCAGCCCGGGGAGGCGCGGGTGGCTGGGCGTCGGGGGCCTCCTCTTGGGGCGCGGGCTCGGATCCGCCGCTCGGCTCGGCGGCTTCCTCTTTCGGCTCGGCTGCGGAGTCCTTTGGCTCGAGGTCGGATCCGCCGCTCGGCTCGGCTGCGGAGGGCGCGGACCCGCCGCTCGACTCCGGAGCGGCGGCTGCGACTTCCTTCGCCCCCTCCTCGGTCGAGGTCGCTTCGTCGCCGCTTCCTTCCGGCGCGGATTCGTCGCCCGTCGTCATCGGCCCCTGCCGTTTACCACGCGGGCGCGAGTATGTGGATGTAGGTCGACACGAATGGGCGATCGATGCGTCCCGGCCCACGCGCCGATGTGGTAAACGAACGGTCGCTCTTGGATCTTCGGGAGCGGCATTCGACCTAGGAGGCAACCGTGCAAGCGCGAACGGTGATGCTGAGTGGGCTTTTCGCGCTCGGGCTCGTCGCTGCGTGCGGGGGCCGGAGCACGATCGACTTTGACGTGCCGGGAGCCGTCTCGAGCGGTGGAACGGGCAATGTCGTCATCCTCGGGGGCGGTACCGGTGGGGGCTCGGGTGGAACAGGGAACGTGAGCGGCGATGGCGGCGTGGGAGGCAACTCCGTGTGCGACGGCCAGAGCTCGGATTGCGCCGCGTGCACCTGTTACCTCTGCCCGTCCGAGTGGGACGTGTGCCAGAAGGACGGCGGATGCGCGGATATCGTCGACTGCGCCAACAAGGCCGGTTGCAGCGGAATCGACTGCTACCTCGGCCCGTGTCAGAGCGTGATCGATCAAAACGGCGGACCGTTCGGGGACTCGGTCTCCCTCGCTCAGGACCTGGCCGCGTGCAGCAACAACAACGGCTGCGGTTGCGGTAACGGAAGCGGAGGAAGCGGCGGCGGCCCACCGGGTGGTGGCGGCAGCGGCGGTGTCGTGAGCGGCGGCGGTGGAGGCACCGGCGGAACGGGTCCGATCGCGTGCATCACGTGCGTCACCCAGGAATGCCCCGCAGTGCAGGAGTGCCTGTTCGATCAAGCGTGTCGCGACGGAGCCATCTGCGCGGTGCAAACTTGTCTCGCTGGTGGTGGCCAGCCGAGCATCAGCTGCATGCTCGGTTGCTTCAACGGCGACTTCCAAGCTGCGTTCTCCGCCTTCCAGGCATTCCAGTGCTTCTTCACGAACTGTGGACAGAAGTGCGGTGGCCTGATTCCGGGCCTCCCCGGCGGCGGCGGCGGGGGTTTGCCTCCACCCGGCGGCTGACCTTCACGCTGGATCACAGCTGAGCGGTCCGCACACGCCGTTCTGGCAATAGCCGCTGTAACAGGCTTCGTCCTGGGCGCAGGGCTTTCCGTTCTCGGAGATCAGCACGCACTGAAAGTTGGTGTTCACGACGGTGCAGACCGTTTCCGCTTTGCAGCGCGGCTTGGTCACGGCAGCTTCCGTGCTGCAAGCCTGGGTCGAGGTTGGAAGCAGCGCACACGTGCCGTCGATCACGGCGGCCGAGCTTTGCTTGCAGTAGTAGTCCTTGGGGCAGGGATCGGGGACCGAGACCGTGCACGGCGCGTTGGCTTCACTCGGGCCCACGCAGGTACCGCCACCATCCGCGTCGAACGCCTGCAAATCGTTGTACTGGCAGAAGAGACCCGGACTGCAAAAGGGGCCGTTCCGCGTGTTGCAGTCGTTGCCCATCTGTCCCACGAACGCACTCGGGATGCTCTGGCAATGGCCGGGGTTCCCGAGGCAGAGCAGCCCCAGAGCGCAGATCGCCGCGCCGTTCCCACACACGTCCCCTTCTTGGGTAGCGATGGGAGTGCACTTTTTCTGGGTGCTCGGCCCCATGCACTCGAGGCCCTTTCCACACTCGCGACTTCGACACGGCTCCCCCGCCGCGAGCTCCGGGAAGCATTTGCCGGGACATACGCCGCTGCTGCCCTCGCAGTACAGCCCCGCCACGCATTCGCTCGGCTGATAGCAGTCCGCACCGGCGGCCACCTTGCCTTGGAAGGCCTTCTTGCAAGCGTCGACGTGTCGTGAGTCGAGCCCGCAGTCGTACTTCCGGATCGCCTCGATGCACGCCGGTACGAGGTCCGCGTGGTACTCGAAGCGCGAAGGGTCGAGCCCCTTGATTCCGTCGAGCACGGTGTTCTGATAGATCTTCGTGTAGCGGCCGACGCAGTCTTCATCGAACAGAACGAGCGGCGTCGCGGGACCTTCGCAACGCATCAGCCGGTCGCAGGTCGCCTTGGCCAGCGCCGGCGCGGCGTCTTCGAGCGCTATGGGGGAGTCGCCCGACTGGAGCTCGTCGAAATCGAGAACCCACATGCACGACGCGAGGTTCAGCGCGAGCCCCACACCGAGGGCTGCTCCCAGCCAGCGCATGCCTCTCGAGCGGTCCCTCACGCCTTCACCATACTTTCCTGGCCCCGCTGGCCTCAACCGGCGTGGGGGAAGCGCGAGGTCCCCGAGGGCGTTTTTCACCCACACGAGCCAGCCTCCCGGTGTCCAATAGCCCATGGTGGCCGGAAGGGCCCGGCCCGCGTAGTGTTGACACCGTGAAGCTTCGTCCCCTCGCCAGCGCCATCGTGGCCGTCCTCGCGGTTTCGCTAGCGATTCCAACGAGCGCCGATGCGCAGTTCAACCCGGGCGGCAGGAAAAAGGGCAAGCCGGGCGTCTTCAAGCCAGGCGGCAGACCAGCCGGAAAACCGGGCGGGAAACCCGCGGGGAAGCCCGGAGGAAAGCCGGCAGGAAAACCTGGCGCAACGCCAGGCGGGGAGGAGCCGGAAGGGGGGCCCAAGGGACCGAACAACGCGGCCCTGATCACTCGCTACACGGCCATCGTGCTCTCCCAACCTCGGCCGCGTTCCCCTTGCAGCGTTTGGCGGAGCTCTACCGCGAACGCGACGGCAATCTCGAAAAGCTCATCGAGGACTTCGAAAAGCGCGCGCGAGAAGCGCCGACGGCTGGAACGCGCTCGTCGCGCTGGCGGGGCATCTACAAACAGGACGGACAGCACGACCGCGCGATGCCGACCTACGAAAAGGCCGCCGCCCAGAAGCCGAAGGAGCCGGTCGCGCTCATGGCGCTCGGCCAACCTGCTCGCCGATCGCGGCGACAAGGCCGGCGCCTACAAGCGGTACGAGGAAGTCCTGCCCCTCGTCAAAGACGACGCGGACAAGGAGCAAGTCCTGCGCACGTTGATGCAGCTCGCGCTCGATCTGAAGCACTTCGACGACGCGAAGAAGCATCACGCGCAGCTGGTCGCGCGGGCCAAGGGCTCGTTCTACGTGCGCGGGGAGCTCGGTCGCGAGCTGCATGCTGCGCAACGAGTACGAGACAAGCCGAAGACGAGTACCGCGACGTCGTCAAGGCCGCTGCCGGCGACAATCGCGTGCTCGCTCCTGCGCAGCGGGATCTGGGCCGCGCGCTGGCCAAGATGGGCAAGCGCAAAGAAGCGCTGGACATGCTGCACCGGGCGCTCAAGACCGCTGGCAGCCAAGCGGGCATCCGCCGCGAGATCTACGAGATCGTCGTCGAGGTGTATCGCGCCGAGGACCGGCTGCGCGAGCTCATCACGGAGCTCGAAGGGCAGCACCTCACCGACGCCGAGCAGCTGCGGATGCTCGGCAGCCTGTACGAGGAGACCGGGCAGGTCGACAAGGCGCTCAAGACCTACAAAGAAGCCCTGGGCAAGAAGAGCGACGACATCGGCACGCGTCTCAAGGTCGTCCAGCTGCTTGCAGATCCAGGGCGAGCTCGATGAAGCCATCAAGCAATACGAAGAGCTCATCCGCGCCGCGCCGCGACAACCCCGACTTCGTGTTCCAGCTCGCAGAAGCCCTGATCCAGCGAGGCGATCGCGCCAAGGCGCTCGACCAGCTGAAGAAGCTCGAAGCGCGCTCGGGAAGCGACGAGGAAACTCTGGCGGCGCTCGTCGACTTCTACGAACGCGTCGAAGAAAAGCAGCGCGCGATGGACGTGCTGTTGCGCCTGTCCAAGATGGGCGCGCGCGATCCGCGGCATCTGGTGGAGCTCGGCGATCGCTACTGGAACGACGGCGACAAGACCAAAGCGCTCGAGACCTGGTCTCGAATCAAAGTCGTGGTGCCGGACAAGGCGCGGGCCAACGAAACGCTCGGCGAGGTGTACCTCGAGCACGACATGCCGAAGCAGGCGCTTGGACGCGCTACAAGGCCGCGATGAAGCTTCAGCCGAAGCTTCTGAAGTACAAGAAGTCCTACGCCCTGGCGCTCGAACGCACCGGCGCGTCGGCCACGGGCGGGGAATCACGCAATCGCCAGTACGAAGAGGCTCGCCGGATCTGGGAGCAGATCCTCAAGGAAGCGGGCGACAACGAACACCTGACGCGCGAATCGCGCCAGCACATCGTGACCTTGTGGGGGCTTTCCGGACAGCTCGAGCAACGTGCGGCTCCGCTCGATCGCCGGCTGAAGGGCAATCCGCCGGATCTGGAAGCCGGGCCGCTTGCTCGCCGAGGTGCAGATCCGCCTTCGCCGCTACGCGGACGCGGAGAAGACCTTGCAGCTCATCGCGAAGAAGGCGCCCGGTGACAGCGGAAGCCTCGCTCAGCTCGAGCGCGTGCTCGTCTTGCGGCGCAAGCTTCGCTCCGCCATCGACGTGCTGAAGAAGCTCGTCGAAGCCGATCCCAAACGTGCGCGCGAGTACTACCAGCGCATGGCGCAGTACGCCGCGGAGCTCTACAAGGACGACGAAGCGATCCGTACGCCGCGCGGGCCGTCGAGCTCAGCCCCGACGACGCGGAAGGCCACCGCAAGCTCGGCGAGATGTATCGCCGGCGCCAGGACACCCAGAAAGCGATCCAGTCGTTCCGTCAGGCCATTGCGAAGAACGATCGCCTGTTCCCGGTCTACTTCCAGCTCGCCGAGCTGCTCATCGGACAGGGGGATCTGGACGAAGCCGATCGGCTCCTGCGCCGCGTGATGCGCGCGGCGCCGGACGAGGAGCTCGTCGCCCAAGCCGCGCGCCTCAGCATGCAGCTGAACCTCGGCAAAGGCACGCTGGAGTCGCTGGAAAAGGAGCTCTTGCCGGTCGCCCTCGGCAATCCGCAAAAGCCTTTGTATCGACGGCTCCTGGTGGAGATCTACGGCGCCCTGGCGTTTCCCCTGGTGCACTTGACGCGAAGCTCCGATCCCAAAGAAGCGGCCAAGGCCCGCGCGGATCTGCAGCGCATCGGTGAGCGCGCGGTCAAGCCCCTGCTCGACGCACTCTCCGACGAGCGCGACACCCAGCAGCGCATCGCCATCGAGCTACTCTCGTACATCGAGAACAAGAACGCGGGCTCCGCCTTGTTCGCGTTCGCAACCGGCACCGCAGACTCCGAGCTTCGCGCCCGGGCGATGATCGCGGTGGGAGCACTTCGCGACCCGGGACTCTTGCCCAAGCTCGGCGAAGTCCTCGCTCCCCATGGCGAGGTCCGCGCCGACGAATCCGATCCGATCGTGATTGGGGCCGCGTGGTCGGTCGCGCGCATGCAATCCCCCCAAGCGCGACCGCTGCTCGGCAAGATGCTCGCCAGCGACGCGCCGAGCATTCGGGCCCTCGGAGCCATCGGGATCGGTCTGCTCCGGGACAAGAAGGCGGGCCCGACACTGGCGGCCGTGGCGCGTTCGGTGGAAGCAGGACCCCTGCCCCGCGCAGCCGCAGCGTTCGCTCTGGGGGAAATCGGCGAACAGAAGGAGAGTGAAGCCCTCTCCCAGCTCGCTGAATCCAGTGATCTCACCGTGAGAGCCACGGCGGTTCTCGCGCTCGCACGCCTCGGAGCACCGGGCGCCCCGCGTTCCGTAGCCGAGGCTCTCGTGACATCGAACGATGCGCTGCAGAGCGCAGCCACCGCCGCTGCGCTCGTTCTGGCCACCGGTGAGCATCGCACCCCGCCCTCCGCACTCGCGATGCCCGAAGGTCGCATCGACGTGCGCGCGCTGCTCGAGCGCATGGTGCCCCACGGTTACACCCCCGACGAGCACGCGAAAGCTCTCGTGAAGCTGGCGCCGGCCCTGGCGGTCGCTACGGCCGCGGCCGTGCAGAGCTCACCGGAGCGCGCCCGCACGGTTGCCGACGCGCTCCTCGCGCGCAATGGCAAGCCTGCGTTCGGCCCCCTGACGCGCGACATCGACAAGGCAAGCCCCGCGCTGAAAAAGGAAGCCGAAAAGAGTGCCGAAAGCATCGCGCAATCCGTCGTCTCTTCGTTCGCGAGCCTCGCTACGCACCCATCGGCCAACGTGCGCTCCCGGGCGATTCAGTTTTTGGCGACTCGCTCCGAGCCCCAAGCCCAGAAGACAGTGCTCGAAGCCTTGGGGGACAAGGACGACGGCGTGCAACGGGCCGCTCTCGGCGCCGTGGAGCGCTCGCGTCCGCCCAATGCCATCGGCGCCGTCACCGCTCTACTCGCGAGCGCCAAGGAGTGGCCGGTGCGAGTGCGAGCGGCAGAAGCTCTCGGCGTCGTAGCCGCCGGATCCAGGAACAAATCCGCGGTCAAAGCGCTGACGAACGCGGCCCTCAAGGACCGTGTTGCGCTGGTCCGAGAAGCCGCCGTGACCGCCCTGCCCAAGGTCGACTCCGGGGCGGCTCGGAGCGTGCTCGCCAAAGTGAGAGAGAGTGACGCCGAGCCGAGAGTGCGCGAGGCCGCGGGAGGCAAGCATTGAAGCGCGTACTCGGCGTGCTGCTCGTCGTGATGGCCACCTCGGGCTGCCGCGATCTCGATCGCTTCGACACCACGGATGGCGCCGCCTACTGCGGGAGCATCGTCAGCGCAGCGTTCGTGCGTGAGAACTTTCCGCCCGATCTCCGCGTTCGCCTCACCCTCGACATCGATCGACTCGAGAGCGTTCCTGGCACCCTGCGTACGGACGATGGAGCCCAGAGCCCTTGCACACCGTCCCCACGACTCGATACGGCTCCCATGCGCGTCACGGAAGCCGTGCTCCACGATCCTCTCTCCACGTTCGATTTCGGAACGGGTCGGGACGAGAACTTCATGGCGTGGACGGAGTCCTGCGGCCAGCCCATGCTGGCAGTCGTCTCACTGATGAAGAACGACGACGTGGAGCTCCGCTTGCTCACTCCTCCCGAACCGCCCGCAGCCGGTGAGACCGAACCGCCGCCGGCGGGCTTCGCGCTGTTTCAACTCACCCGGCAAAACGACGACTGCGGGTTCTGAGCTCCTCACCAATCGACGATCGCCGCGCCCCAGGTGAAGCCCGATCCAAACGCGATCATGGCGACCTTCATGCCGCGCTTCAGCTTGCCGCTCCGCACGCATTCCGCGAGCAGGATCGGGATCGTCGCCGCGGTCGTGTTGCCATAACGCTGAATGTTGTGAACCACCCGATCCTCGGGGATCTCGATCTGCTGAGCGACGTACTGATTGATACGCAGATTCGCCTGGTGAAACAGGAACAGATCGATGTCGTCGCGGGTGATGTTCTGATCCATGCACGCCTGCATCAAGACGCCGATCATTCGCTCGACCGCATTGCGGAACACGAGCTTGCCGTCCATGTGCGCCCACATGTCCTCGGGCGCGACCTGACCGACACCCTGATCGTTCAGCGGAATGAATGGGCGCTTCTTGATGTCCCACACCCGCTGGCACAGAACGTCCGCGTGACGCCCGTCCGCGCCGAGATACCAGCCCCGGATCCCGCGATCCTCGTCGGTTGCGCTCACGACCACCGCACCCGCTCCGTCTCCGAAGAGGGACGAGACCGTTCGACCGCTGGTCGAAAGATCGAGAGCTGCCGAGTGGGTCTCCGCGCCCACCACGAGTACGTGCTTGGCGGCGCCGGACTTCACCATCGAGGTCGCCGTCCCCAGGCCATACAGGAAGCCGGAGCACTGGTTGCGGATGTCGAGCGCCGGGACGAACTTCGGGCTGTCCCCGTCGCACAGGCCGAGCTTCTGCTGCAAGTACACTCCCGAACCAGGAAACGCGTGGTCCGGCGAGAGCGTCGCAAACAGGATCATGTCGAGATCCTTCTTGTCGATCCCCGCCGCCTCGATCGCTTGCTGGGCCGCCGGCAGGGCGAGGTCGCTCGTGCCGACGCCTTCTTCGGCGAAGTGTCGCTCCTCGATGCCGGTCCGCTTGACGATCCATTCGTGCGTGGTGTCGATGCCGTAGTCCTTCGCGAGATCCTCGTTCGTGACGACGCGCGGCGGCACATAGAACCCAGTGCCCGAAATGTAGGCGTTCCGCATGGTGGCCCCCAAGGTAGCCGGGTGGCCGGAGCTGTAAAGCGCCAGGCGTCCGGGTGCGCTAAGGTCCCGAACCCGTGCTCGTCCTCGGTATCGAAACTTCCTGCGACGAAACCGGCGCTGCGGTCGTCGATGCGGACGGTCGCGTCCTCGCCGACGTGGTTCAAAGCCAGGTGAAGCTCCACGCCCCCTTTGGCGGCGTGGTTCCCGAGCTAGCGTCCCGAGATCACCTCGAAAATGCGACACCGGTCATCCGCACGGCCCTCGACGCGGCGAAAATCGGCCTGAGCGACGTGGACGGCATCGCGGTCACTTGCCGGCCGGGACTCTCCGGCGCGCTCCTCGTCGGCGTGCAGGTAGCTCGCGGGCTCGGCTGGGCGATGGACAAGCCCGTGGTCGGCGTCGATCACCTGGTCGGACATTTGCTCGCGGTATTTCTGGAATATCCGGACCACGCGGCGAGCAAACCGGAGTTTCCCTTCGTGGCGCTCCTCGCCTCCGGGGGACACACGGCGCTCTATCGCGTCGACGGCTTCGATCTCGATTCCGTCCAGGAGCTCGGGGCGACACGGGACGACGCAGCCGGCGAGGCGTTCGACAAGGTCGCCAAGCTCCTCGGGCTCGGATATCCGGGAGGACCGATCATCGATCGGCTGGCGAAAGAAGGCGATCCCGACGCCGTTCAGCTCTCCAAGCCAATGCCCGGGCGAGACACCCTGGAGTTCAGCTTCAGCGGGCTCAAGACGAACGTTGCCCGCTGGGTCGATCAGAACGGGCGACCCGGAAACGATCAGCAACTGCGAAATCTTTGCGCTGCGTTTCAGCGGCGAGTCGTCGACGTTCTGGTGAAAAAAGCAATGCTTGCGGCGGAGCGGGAGGGGATCCGGACGCTCGTTCTGGCCGGAGGAGTGGCTGCGAACCGCGAGCTTCGGGAGCGCGCCACCAGCGTGGGGACAAAAGCGGGAGTTCGGGTGATCGTACCGCCGTTTCGCGCCTGCACCGACAACGCCGCGATGATCGCGTACGCAGGGGTTTTTCGGCTCTCGAAGGGCGAGAGCGATCTGACCGAGCTCACGACGAATCCCAAGACTGCGCTTTTGCGGGTCACCCGGAAGGGGAAGGGGCGACGGGGGTAGAATTTCACAGGAAGGCGACGCGCTTCGCGATACCCGAAGGGCCGAAGGGGAAGGACGGGAAGGAAACCAGGAGTTTTTTTTGTTTTTGGTTGGGGCGGGCAAACCAGTTCACTTGCTGACTTCCTACCAGAGGCTTGCCGTCGCGATCCCTCGGCGCCCTGCCAACGAGGTGGTCGACGCTCGACGTGATCTTCTCTTGACATGGACTCGCGACGACCACTCGCGAGATCGTCAGCCGAGGTAGTGCATCGAGCTCGTCAGTTCGCTACGATGCGCCCCCGATGGCAAGAGCAAGGAAGTCGAGTCGCACCCGGCCAGCGAAGAAGAAGTCTTCTGCCAAGAAGAAGTCCTCTGCCAGGAAGAAGCCTTCTGCCAAGAAGAAGCCTTCTGCCAAAAAGGCTTCGTCCGGCAAGAAGAGTGTCTGCCAAGAAGGCTTCGGCCGCCACGAAGCGGGCTTCGGCCAAGAAGGCTTCGGCTGCCAAGAAGCGGACTTCTGCCAAGAACGCTTCGTCTGCCAAGAAGACGGCTTCGGCTGCCAAGAAGGCTTCGGCTGCCAAGAAGGCTTCGTCCGCCAAGAAGGCTTCGGCTGTCAAGAAGGCTTCGTCCGCCAAGAAGGCTTCGGCTGCCAAGAAGGCTTCGGCTGCCAAGAGGGCTTCGGCTGCCAAAAAGACGGCTTCCGCCAAGAGGTCTTCGGCCAACCAGTTTTCCGCGAAGGCGACGACTTCACCCAAGACGGCTCCGCTCCCACAGCGTGAGGTCGCGAAGAAGACGCCGCCGGCGAAGACGACCCCCGAGCTCCCGCCTCACGTGGAAGCCGCGATGCAGGCCGCTGGTTTGACGCCAGACGACGTTGACGCCCGGGGCCTCATGCCCATCGACCAGGCCCGCAACCGGCTGCGCATCCTGCGGTCCGTGGCGCGGGGCGAAGGGCGCATGATCAACGGCATTCACGTCTGGGATTCCGATCGCACCTGGGCCGCGCTGCTCAGTCTTCTGGGCCCCGAAGAGCTCTACGAGTACGGGCGTCTCGATTGGAAGATCCCGCCCCGCGGACTCGATAACCCCGCCATGGCGGAGCGCTACGGGGACAACGCCGTCCACTGGGTCGCGCAGTTTCTCGATCGCAAGAGCCTCGGGCCTGGGTTTGCGTGCTTGGCGGCCACGTTGCTCGCGACCAATCCCAGCGAAGTGGCATTCGGGTGCGCACTCCAACTCGACGCCATGTCGCCGGACCAGCTTCTCCTCTGGCAGTGGATGAAGAAGGATCCGTCGAGCTGGTCGCTGCTTGCCACCCGGGTGAGGCGTGGCATCGAGGACGGATCCGCCGCACTGGGGCGTCTCGCGAAGACGGACGCGAGAGGAGCGTTCGCAGCGCTCGCCGACCAAGAGAGCGAAACCCAAGCACGCGTTCTCTTCGAGAAGGTAGGCCTGCCGGTGCCGCAAAACGTGAAACCGGTGGAGCGCAGCAACGGCAGCGCACGCGTGTAGCCAAAGTAAACAAGAGCGGCTATCGCTTCGGCTCGTGCTCCTCCGGGTGAGGTTCAAGTCCTCTCCTTCGCACCAAGTGATCTCGGGGGGTTAGGGGCTCCTGCTCGCGGAATCGAACAACCCCGCGGATCCGACAGCAGCGCAGCGTATCGTTCTCTCGTCCGCCTGAAATTGACCTTGCTCGACGATCTCCAGAAGGGATGGCCATGAGAACGCGCGTGTGCCGCTCGAAGCTCGGGCTCTTCGTCGTTGCTGCGCTCGCAGCCATTGCAAGTTGTAAGAACGATGATGCTTGCACAAGCAATACCGTTCTAGCGATGACTGTGGAGCTCCGCGACTCCGCTACAGGTGAACCGATCTGCGATGGCGAGTTCCATATCACGGCGCCCGAAGTCGACGTGACCTTCGTGTGTCCCTCGGACGCAGGCCCCACGGGTTGTTGCAGCTTCGCGACAAATGGTCCCGGAGGTGTCGCTTACACCATCTCGGTCACCGCAATCGGCTACGCCGCGACAACGAAGCAGGTGGCGGTTCCAGAGGATGAGTGTGGACAACCCATAACCCAGCATGTCACTGTCGAAATGCATGCACTGTGAGCTCGGGTCGTCATGGTTACCGCGCGTCCCGGAGTGACGCTGATTGTCGGCGAAGCGAATCGAACGATCGAGGGTGCGGCACAATCTCGCGTGTCTTCCAGGGAATTCCTTGAGCGCATTTTTCTGCGATCGCTTCGAGATCCCTGGCGTAGGCAGAGCGGCGACGTGGCACTGCTGTCGTCCGCGAGGCGCTTCTAGCTAATCGCGAGCGAAGTCACGCTCTCAGGCGACGGCAGCCGCTAGCGCATCGCGACGCTCGCGGAGCACTGATTCAAGCGCGCTCGCAAGTGCACGGTGACCCAACTCGCGTGGGCCTAGTACGACTTGATTTCGTCCGGTCCCACTCCAAGGCGCTTTGCAATCTGGGCAAGCGTGTCGCCGTGCGGTTCCTCAACCTCGCCTCGTTCGATCCGTGCGATCGTCTTCGCGCTGAGCGGTACAAAATCTGCGCGGCGCACGCCTTTCGCAAGACGAAGCCGGCGAAGCGAACCCCCGAATGAACCGTCCTGTTTGATTTCTCGCTCCTTCATTCGGCGTCGAGCGTCTGCGTCGAATTCGTAAAGAATGGCGTCCGCGCCCGCCTCGTACTCGCCCAGCTGGATGGTCTGTCCGGCGTCAGTCACGACAAACCTGGTGAAGTCTGGACTTGGCGCCTTTGGCCGAGGTTTGAACCACTTGAGAGGAACAACAAGCTTCTCCAAATTCCCTCGATACAGCACGAGAGCCTTGTCGTCGGAAGCGACAACTCCACCAATGAAGAGATCCTCGGCGCGTCTGTCGGCCATCACGGCCGCCAGCTCGTCATGCTCCAAAAGCCGGACGCCATCGTCCGGCGCGACTACAACACGAAAGAGTGCGTACAGCAGTTCACGTCGTTGCATGCTGATTCGCTCCAGCAGGAGCAATCGATGCCACCGATCGTGTACTTGGACTGCGCTGACGAGGAGTTCGAGCGCATTCGAGTCGAGAACAACCCATCTCGCGCGGCCATGTTGCGCGTAGGCGCTTCTCACGGCCTCTGCGCTTTTGAGCTCATCGAGCAAGAGCTGGTCAAAGGCACCGTGCGGTCGCTTTCCGAGGAGAAACATTGGATCAGTCATCGTCGTCCTCCTTTGCTTGCACGGGGTTCTCTGGATACATTTGGTCCCACTCGAATCTGAGCCGCTCGAGATCTTGATAGATCTCGGAAAGCAGGTTTTCTGGGACCTCGCGGGGGTCGGGATCGTCGTCGAGGAATTCTCCAGACCGTAATGAGAATCGCCAGGTCTGAGTTCCGCGAATGATCGTCACGTGAGGTGGTTCCAAGCGCTCGCGATCCCGAATCTTCACCTTCCACCCCTGCTTGGGTAGCGGGGGCGACAACGGAAGGGCGAAAGCCATCGAGCTGGCGACTGTAGTACATGGCCTCAGTCAATATGTCCCGATTCCAATAATTGTCAATAAGGGACATTTGCGGAAAATCGCGGGCAATCAGCCCTCACATCCGCGGGCGGCGCGCCCTGGCTCCGACAGTCTCGTGGACCACGTCGTCGGAAACGGAACCGCCACGATGCTGCCTTCTGTTGGCGTTCCTTACCCTGGCGTTTCGCTAGCGCTCCCCGAACCCCTACAGCTCGCGACCGCCGCGGACGGAACGCTGTTCATCGCTACTCAGGCTGGCATCGCCACTTACGATCCGGTGGAAACGACCGGGCGATGGCTGCTGTTCGATTCGAGCTCCGTGCAGGGAGATGTCCTTTGGAGAGCGACGGTGAACGGAAGCTTTGGCGCCGAAGCCGAGAACCGCGTTCTGGTACTCGATCAGAATGCGCTCCTCAGAGTCGATACGTCGACAGTGTCGAGCGAATACGATCCCACTCGGACGATTGTCGCTACCCCGTCCGGCGCCGTCCTCACCGACACGACCGGGGACTTGGTCGAAACATACGTTTACTCCGACTCATCAAAACAGAGATTGCTTTTGGCTTCCCGGGTAGGCCGCAGCGGGGAACCCATACTCACCATCGGATATGTCCCGGGCACGGAGCGCATCGCATCGGTCATCGACGGGACCGGAGGAACGACAACCTTTCATTATGACTCAAACGGGAAACTCAACTCCATCACAGATCCCGCAGCTCGGACGACGGCCATTGGCATCGACGCGTCGGGAGACTTGGTGTCGGTTTCCATGCCCACCGGCGAAGTCAGGTCGTTCGCATACAGCTCGCATCGGATGAGCTCAGCCACCGATCCGAGGGGTGAGTCTTCGAGCTACACTTACGCCGCAAACGGTTCAGTCCAGACGGCCACTAGGGCCGGCGGGGGCACCATGGCCCTCCAGCCCGCGTTCGAAACTGCCAAGTACGACGCAAACGACAAGCTCTACTATAGCGCGACTTTCACCGACGATCGCGGCGTCACACACGACATCGTCGTCAACCCTGCCGGGCGAATCGAACGGGACAAGTTCGTCGCAGAAGGCGTGAGCTACGACCTCCAGACCGACTACGCGACGACACTGGAGCACCCGCTGAGCCCTGGGACGACTGTCTTGAATCGAAAGAACAAGCTCTTTCGTGTGGCGCAGACCCGTGTGAACGGAGTCCCGTTGCAAATGACGTCGCGGTTCGACGTGTCCGGGCGGCCGATTTTCGAAGAAGCGCCCCCCGGTGCGCTACTCCCGGCGCCGGGTGGGGGTGCGCTCGTGAACCAATTGCAGTGGGGTTCTGACGATCGCCTGAGTCAGGTAGCGCCGCGGTCTACAAACATCTTTTGGCCCATCGAGCGGGACACGAGCGGCCGCATCGCCAGCATCCACGACGAGCAAATCAACAACTTCGGTCCAACCGGCCGAGCGACACTCCTCAGTTGGCGCTCCGATGGCCAACCATCGACCATCACACAGCACGGGATCACGACGACGTTCAGCTACGATCTCTCAAGCGCGAACCTAACGTCGTCTCTCGACTCGATCGGCCGTCCGCTCGCGCTGACCTACGAAGCCAACGGCTCAGGAAATGTTGCGAGCGTGAATGACGGGACGACGACGGTGGGATTCAGCTACGACTTGTCGAACCGATTGACCGCGATCACCGACGCGCTCGGAAACACGACGAGCCTGGGCTACACGAACGCCGCCTGCGGCTGCGCCAACGGCGATCGAATCACGAGCCTCATCACTCCGGATCTCGATCCCGGCGAGCAATGGACCTTCGGTTACGACGCCGACGGCCGCCTCTCCGCGGTAGTGGATCCCCACGCCAACACCGAGACCTACTTCTACACCCCTCAAGGCGATCTCACCGCCTTCGTAGACCGCAAATCCCGCATCAGCGTCTTGACTTACGACCAACTCGGCCGCCCCGCGACCACGACCGATCCCGCGAGCAGAGTGGGCACCTTCGCGTACCCGATCCCAGCAGCGAGCCACTGGGTCGGCGCAAGCCTGTTCGCCGGAAGCCCCGACGCCCAACCAGCCCCCACGAGCCTCACCGCCACATTGCGCGACGGCGAATACCAGATCGGCCTCCGCGATCACAAGCCAGGCGGCTACCCCGCAGGCGTCGAGCTCTACCGCGACGCGACATTCGAGCTGTCGTTCGGCAGGCGCTTCGATGCGTACGGCAGGCTCACCCGCAAGCAAGACCGCGCCGGCCTCGCCATCGATGGCGGAGCGGAGTTCGGGACGGGGAACTGGTTCCTCCAGCAACTCGGCTACGACGGCAACACCCCGCTGCCCGTGCTCAGCACCATGAACACGAACGGCGGCGGCGTCGCCAACTACCTGTCGAGCTTTGAGTTCGATCTCACCAACGACAACGGCTTCGGACCGAGCCTGTCGCCCGTGCGGGACGAAGTGTACGGGCGGGATGCGGCGGGGCGCGTCACGAGCGTTACGACCACATGGCTCCTCGGCTCGACTCTTCAGACGCTCAACACGCTGAAGGTAACCTACGACCTAGCCAATCCCCGACAGGTCAAAGCGCTCTCCAGCGGCTCGGGCGACCAGACCTTCACGTACGACTCGCGCGGACTCCTGACGTCGCGCACTCTGGTGTTCAATAGAGGGACGGAGGTCGACCCACACGTCGAGAGCGTGGGAACCTTCACGTACGACACCTACGACGAGCTCGGCCGCAACACGCTCCTCACCTACCCAGACGGCCACACCCGCACGCAGGTTTGGGATGAGCTCGGCCGCCTGACCAGCCGTTGCTACGCCTACCCCGGCGTTGGCCCCACGCGCTGCTATACGGCGCAGTACGACGAAGTGGGAAATCCGATCTTCCTCGGCGATCCTGAACAAAACTGCACGGTCGCTTACGACGTGCTCGACCGCGTCAAGACCGTCGCCTGCTCCGACGGCGTCACAGAAAATTACGACTACAACGAGCTCGGCGCGCTCTCCCTGAATGCGGGCACCGTGCTCGACACTGCGCGCCCCCGCCTCGACGGCGGCGGAACCGCATCGGCGGGCCTACCCGCAAGCCTTGGCGGCCAGCCAGTCGTGACGGATGCGGTCGGCCGGGTCACCTCGGTCGCTGGAGTCGGGATCAGCTGGAACCGCCTCGGGCGGCCTTCGCTGGGTGGCACCTACGATCCGTTCCTGCGCCGCGCCTTTGTAGGCGGTCAAGTCCTCTACGACGGCCCGAACATTGGCGGCATCACCGATCCGTTCGCGCCGGCGGTCATTGGGACTCGCTACCTGTACGACGACATCGACCATCCGCTCTGGATGCTCGTTGGATCCTCGGCTTGGTACTTCGAGCTCGACACCCTCGGCAACGTCCGCCGCCTCCGCGAAGGTAGCCTCTACGGCGCCGTCGCACCGTCAGTCGACGTCGGCGGCTACCGCTACACGGCGTTCGGAAAGCTCTATCCCTCGAGCACCGGCACGCCCCTGCCGTCGTACCCCAACATCCTTTTCATCCCCACCTGGCAAGGACGCCTCCTCGTCTCCTCCGCCGGGCAGATTTACGACTTCCGCAATCGCTTCTGGAGCGCCGAGCTCGGGGCGTTCATCAGTCCGGATGAGTTCGACTTCGTCACTCGCGAGGGGACGCTTTGGAGTTGGCCGGGGCAGAATCCGCTGGCGAACGCCGATCCGTTGGGGCTCGAGGGTGACCCACGCGCGCCACTCGTATCGTTTCTCGACGCGGTTGGGTTCGGCGACACAGCCGCGGTCATCGTCGGGCATCAGAATGCGCTCTTCGCGATCGCCTCGGGCAATGTGGATGCCGCGGAGTGCGAGGCGAAGGGGATACTGGCCGCCTCAGCTTCTCTCGCCGCTGGCGCGGTGATTGCGGCGGCCCTCCACGTCAAAATCAACCTGCTGAAACCGCGGGCCGGCCGGACGGCGCTGAGAAGGGGTCTAGATCGAACTAGCAGAAAGTTCGAATCTCCTGAGGACGCGCTCGATCAACTTGATGACATGCAGGGCGCGTTCGACAGCAGCCATGGCGGAACCGGACCCAAGATCGACTCGATGGCAAAGAGCAAGCAACGCGGTCTTCAGGCGGCGAAGACAATGTCGCCTCGGTCCGAGTACTTCTCCGAGTTTTTCGGAGAACGTCCGTTCTATTCTGTTGGGTAAGGAGTGACTTTGACCCTCATCCCACGCGGATCGTCAGAAGAACTAGAGCTGGAGTGGGCAAAGCACTACATAAAGCGAGGCGAATTCGATCAGGCGGCGCCTATACTCCGCAAACTGGAATCTCGTTACGTCGATTCACGTGTACTGGGACGGCTTGGGCACGTGGAGTATGAGCTGGGCAACGTCGGCGAAGCAGCCCGGCAACTCGCAAAAGCATCACAGCTGGACCCAACGTGCGAGATCTGGTCCGTGTTGTTCTTCCACGCGCTCTGGGACCTGGGAAGGAGGACTGAGGCATTTGAGGAAATCCGCCGCTTTCTCCACATCCGGCCTGACGCGCCCGAGTACCGTCAGCTGATCAGCGAAATGCACGCTGAACTCACGGAGAAGGGATGGATCGATCCGAAGTGATTTCCGAACCCTCGCTGTTCTAGCGGGGGGTTCCGTGTTGCCGTCCAGATTGCGGTCGTAGAGCCCACCAGATTTGGCTTCGTATAGATCCGAGAGGGTGACCGCGCTCCGGTCGTAGTTCGCGACCAACGGGGTCGTATCTCCGCCGAGGAGATCGAGACGATTGCGCGAAGCGCTGCGCCCTTCCTTCTTCCCGCTCGCCGAAGCCGAGCTGCCCAAGCCAAGAAGAAGCGCGTCCCCCCCTGGCGCGCGCAGCGCACCCAAGCAGAAGCTCATCGTTACCGAGAGCAACGACAGCGCCCACCAAAGAAAAGACGTTGTGCGCGAGCACGCCTTTGGGGGGGACCGACGGAGCGCTGGCGCGTAGCGCCGAGCACCGGCGAGGGCGGGGCAACAACGCTGGCAAGGACGCCTCCTCGTCTCGTCCCCCGGCCAGATCTACGACTTCCGCAATCGCTTCTGGAGCGCCGAGCTCGGGGCGTTCATCAGTCCGGATGAGTTCGACTTCGTCACTCGCGAGGGGACGCTTTGGAGTTGGCCGGGGCAGAATCCGCTGGCGAACGCCGATCCGTTGGGGCTCGAGGGTGACCCACGCGCGCCACTCGTATCGTTTCTCGACGCGGTTGGGTTCGGCGACACAGCCGCGGTCATCGTCGGGCATCAGAATGCGCTCTTCGCGATCGCCTCGGGCAATGTGGATGCCGCGGAGTGCGAGGCGAAGGGGATACTGGCCGCCTCAGCTTCTCTCGCCGCTGGCGCGGTGATTGCGGCGGCCCTCCACGTCAAAATCAACCTGCTGAAACCGCGGGCCGGCGGCAGCGCGATCAGAGAACTTCGGGACAGACAGAGTAGAAAATTTGAGACACCGGAGCAAAGGCTCGATCAGCTTGACGAAATCCAGGACGCGTTCGATGAGGGTCATCAAGGGGGGCCCGAAATCGACTCGATTCGGAAAACCGAGCAGAACGCGCTCAGAGCCGCGAAGACGATGACCGCAGGCAAAGGAGCTCCCGAATCGAGGTTTTTCACGGAGTTTCTCGACGATGTGAGTTATCTGGCCAGATATGGGGTTCCTCCCCCGTGAAAGTGAAGATGCACAAGCGCATCGAGAGTGATCCGAATGATGAGGCGGCGTTCAACGACGCGGTCTGCTCGTTCAAGCTCGGGGATCTTGACGGCGCTCGCGTCGCATTGGGCCTCCTCGAGCAAAAGTATCCCGATGATGCACGCGTCGTGGGGGAGATCGGCTTCGTAGATTACGAGCGCAAACTGTACGGCGAAGCGCGCTCGCGGTTAAACCGAGCGTGCCTACTCGATCCGAACAATGAGCTGTGGTCGGTGGGACTTTTCTTGGTGCTATGGCAGCTTGGAGAAACCGCCGCGGCTTTCGATGAGATCAGACGCTTCCTTCGCGCACACCCCGACGCACCTGAGTTCAATCGACTCATTAGCGAGATGCACGCTGAATTTAGAGACAAAGGCTGGTTGCGCGACACCAAGGATCGTTGAACAACCTGTACTCCGCGAAAATGCAGGACGGAGCGGTGAGGCGATCCTGAACGACCGCTTTGTTTCGAAGGCGATAAACGCCACCATGGCGTAGTTGTTGCCATCCAGATTCCGGTCGTAGAGCCCATCAGATTTTACGTCGTATAGTTCCGAGAGGGTGACCGCGCTCCGGTCGTAGTTCGCGACCAACGGGGTCGTATCTCCGCCGAGGAGATCGAGACGATTGCGCGAAGCGCTGCGCCCTTCCTTCTTCCCGCTCGCCGAAGCCGAGCCGCGCCAGCCAAAAAGAAGCGCGTCCCCCCCTGGCGCGCGCAGCGCACCCGAGTAGAAGCTCACCGTTACCGAGAGCAACGACAGCGCCCACCAAAGAAAAGACGTTGTGCGCGAGCACGCCTTTGGGGGGGACCGACGGAGCGCAGGCGCGTAGCGCCGAGCACCGGCGAGGGCGGGGCAACAACGCTGGCAAGGACGCCTCCTCGTCTCCTCCGCCGGCCAGATCTACGACTTCCGCAATCGCTTCTGGAGCGCGGAGCTCGGGGCGTTCATCAGTCCGGATGAGTTCGATTTCGTCACTCGCGAGGGAACGCTTTGGAGTTGGCCGGGGCAGAATCCGTTCTTGAACCCGGACCCAACAGGGCAGACTGCCAGTCGATCGGACACGCTTTTCAACTGGGCTTCGAGCGGCAACATCGGTTTTGGTTTTGCAGCGTTCGCGCGCGGGATGGAGCAGCGACGGCAGGGTTTGAGCGATATCCCGTCAACGGGCGGGGACTCTCTGACCGATGTCGCGTGCGGCTCGGCCAAGATCGCGATCCTGGGATATCCAGTGCAGAGGTGGCTATCGCAACAGGTGCACTTCCGGTGCTCGGGATGGCAGTGGCTCGACTGCCAGCGGTAGTGCGCGTTGCGTTGAGCGCTCGCTCCGCAGCAAGTGCGGAGAGGGCGGCGGCAACGGTGGCCGTCGAAGAAGGCACCAGAGTGTTGCAGTCGGGCGGAAACACGATCGAGGAAATCGACCGCCAACGCGCTAGGTTTGACGCGCGAGCAGGCACGCAATGCTATGCACAAATTGAAGCCCTTTGTAGGTGCCGATCCGAAGAAAGTCGGTAAGATAATGAGCAACGGTGATTACGTCGATATCGAAACGGGCGACGTTCTCGGCAACCTCTTCGACTTCGTCGACTAACCATGGGCAATGTTCCGGGAGCTGCTCTTGAGAAGTTTTTACACTCTACGGGGCCTACAAACTGGAGAGGAAGCGGGCGACCTAAAGCCGGCCTTCGCGTATCACGCTACCCTTCGGATCTTCAGCGAGGCCGGGCTGGACTTCGAGGAGATCGGTGCGACGTTGGGTTCGGTCCAACCGCAACGGGACGGCGCGGCGAATCAATCGGTCCACGAAGCCCCCCCAACAAAGGCGATGTCTGGATGTATCATCCACCGCTCGCGGAAGACCGAGACCTTGGTGAACATGTCGAGGCACTATGGCAAGTGCTGGCGCCGCACGCCGGGTTTTTGACGAGCTTGAAGGCACACGCGCGCGTTGAAGTGTTCCTCGGGTACTCAAGCAATATCGACCACGGCGGTATAGTGATCCCCAACCACGCTCTCGAGATCTTCACGAAGCTCGGGCTCGATTTGAACCTGAACATAGTTGTCCAACTGGACGAGTAGCTTTCAACATTGATCGAGTACAGGCTGGACAAGTATTTTCCGTTGGTCCCGTATCGCTGATTACCGCATGGAGATCTGCGTCCTCCAAGCACCGCTTCCGCCGTGGGGTGACTACGGAAGACTGCTCGTTCATGGCCTGACGGAGTATCGGAGCAACCACGCTGCGCAGCTCCAGATTCGCCGAGCCGGTCCCTACGTGCCGGCAGTCACTCTCCCGAAACCCGGCGAAATAATCGTCACGAATCGAACGCGGGCGGAGCTCGAGGCGTCGTCGTTGACCGGGCTCGAATTCCGTCCCGTCCGGAAGGTGCACATCGCCCGCGTTGACTGGGAGGGCTGGGATCAAGCGCTGGAGCGTCCCCCGCAGCTACCTCGTTCTGGAGAGCCGGAGGATTCATCCTGTCCCAGCGTCACGACGAATCAGCTTCTGAGCAAGTGGGCGAACTGTGGGAGATTCTGGTGCCCAGATTTGGCGCTGCATCGAGCAGCATCGTCGCGCGCAGGCCGCTGAAATACCTTTTCGAGGTGGAGCTAGATCCAACAGCCCTGCCCGACATGTTTCGACCATCGGGGGTTCGCCACATAATGGTGACTGCTGCAGCGCGAACTTGGTTTGAGAGCCACGCTGCCGGTTGCGTCGCTTTCGAGCGTGCACGAATCCTGCTGCCTCCTTCATGATCCTGGCGTGTGCGAAGCCGGCTTCTACAAGAAGCCCTCTCCACCGCGGCAGCGCCGGACTTCAGCCAGCGTGGTCGAGCTCCAAACGAATGTGACCGATGCGCGCATGAAGCCTCCCGAGGCCGAACAGGGCGACCGTTTGCGCAGATTGCGAGGACTTTGACACGCCGCGAAGGCGGTGGTCACACGAGGTGATGGATCACGATTGCTGACACACACGTCGCGGCGTGGCACAGAGCGTGCGCGGGTGGCGAAGCCCGGAAGCCCTGCCGGGCCGAAGCGATCGCGCCGGAGCTCGGCGAAGAGTCTCGGTGCTCCGGCCCTCAGCTCCCGAAACCCAATTGGCGAGGCAACAGAACTGACCCGAAGCGAGCCGGTCTTCCCACTTCCGCCAGCAAGCGAGTCGCGCCAGCCAAGAAGAAGCGCGTCCCCCCTGGCGCGCGCAGCGCACCCGAGCAGAAGCTCATCGTTACCGAGAGCAACGACAGCGCCCACCAAAGAAAAGACGTTGGGCGCGAGCACGCCTTGGGGGGGACCGACGGAGCGCAGGCGCGTAGCGCCGAGCACCGGCGAGGGCGGGGCAACAACGCTGGCAAGGACGCCTCCTCGTCTCCTCCGCCGGCCAGATTCACGATTTCCGCAATCGCTTCTGGAGCGCGGAGCTCGGGGCGTTCATCAGTCCGGATGAGTTCGACTTCGTAACGCGAGAGGGGACGCTTTGGAGTTGGCCGGGGCAGAATCCGCTGGCGAACGCCGATCCGTTGGGGCTCGATGGTGACCCACGCGCGCCACTCGTATCGTTTCTCGACGCGGTTGGGTTCGGCGACACAGCCGCGGTCATCGTCGGGCATCAGAATGCGCTCTTCGCGATCGCCTCGGGCAATGTGGATGCCGCGGAGTGCGAGGCGAAGGGGATACTGGCCGCCTCAGCTTCTCTCGCCGCTGGCGCGGTGATTGCGGCGGCCCTCCACGTCAAAATCAACCTGCTGAAACCGCGGGCCGGCCGGACGGCGCTGAGAAGGGGTCTAGATCGAACTAGCAGAAAGTTCGAATCTCCTGAGGACGCGCTCGATCAACTTGATGACATGCAGGGCGCGTTCGACAGCAGCCATGGCGGAACCGGACCCAAGATCGACTCGATGGCAAAGAGCAAGCAACGCGGTCTTCAGGCGGCGAAGACAATGTCGCCTCGGTCCGAGTACTTCTCCGAGTTTTTCGGAGAACGTCCGTTCTATTCTGTTGGGTAAGGAGTGACTTTGACCCTCATCCCACGCGGATCGTCAGAAGAACTAGAGCTGGAGTGGGCAAAGCACTACATAAAGCGAGGCGAATTCGATCAGGCAGCGCCTATACTCCGCAAACTGGAATCTCGTTACGTCGATTCACGTGTACTGGGACGGCTTGGGCACGTGGAGTATGAGCTGGGCAACGTCGGCGAAGCAGCCCGGCAACTCGCAAAAGCATCACAGCTGGACCAACGTGCGAGATATGGTCCGTGTTGTTAATCCCCGCGCTCTGGACCTGGGACGGCGGACTGAGGCATTCGAGGGAAATCCGCCGCTTTCTCCACATCCGGCCTGACGCACCCGAGTACGGTCAGCTGATTGGCGAAATGCACGCTGAACTCACGGAGAAGGGATGGAATCGATACGAAGTGATTTCCGAACCCTCGCTGTTCGAGCGGGGGGTTAAGTGTTGCCGTCCAGATTGCGGTCGTAGAGCCCACCAGATTTGGCGTCGTATCGATCGGAGAGGGTGACCGCGCTCCGGTCGTAGTTCGCGACCAACGGGGTCGTATCTCCGCCGAGGAGATCGAGACGATTGCGCGAAGCGCTGCGCCCTTCCTTATTCCCGCTCGCCGAAGCCGAGCCGCGCTAGCCAAGAAGAAGCGCGTCCCCCTGGCGCGCGCAGCGCACCCGAGCAGAAGCTCACCGTTACCGAGAGCAACGGACAGAGCTCACCAAAGAAAAGACGTTGGGCGCGAGCACGCCTTTGGGGGGGACCGACGGAGCGCAGGCGCGTAGCGCCGAGCACCGGCGAGGGCGGGGCAACAACGCTGGCAAGGACGCCTCCTCGTCTCGTCCGCCGGGCAGATCTACGACTTCCGCAATCGGTTCTGGAGCGCGGAGCTCGGGGCGTTCATCAGTCCGGATGAGTTCGATTTCGTCACTCGCGAGGGGACGCTTTGGAGTTGGCCGGGGCAGAATCCGCTGGCGACGCGCGACCCAAGCGGGTTTGGCGAAGGTCGAATCAGACGAGCTGTTCAACTGGGCGTCGAGCGGTAACATCGGGTTTGGTTTTGCGCTGTTCGCGCGTGGGATGGAGGACAACGGCGTCAAGGTTTGCTCGGCATGGCGGCACGGGCGGCGCATCGCTGAAGGACGTGGCGTGCGGGGAAAAGAAGATCGCTGCCGGCGCCGCCGCGATCGCTACCGAAGCGGTTATCGCGGTTGGAGCGGCAGAGAGTGCAGCACCGCTCGCCAGGGCGGCGTCGTCGCGGAAATTGCTTCGCCGCCAACTGCAGAGTGAGGCTCAGGTTGCGGAAATGATGGCTGGAGACTTTGTGCCGCTTGCTGGTCCAGGCACGGGAGCACCAATTCGCGTTGAGGCGCGGTTGATCGCTGAACACGGCGGGAATCCTGGCGAATGGGTGAAGGTGACAAGTTAGAGCGCTACACTTGAAAACGGCGATGCCAATCCAGAGCTCATGCGTATGTGAACGTTCGTACCGGACAGGTGGTGGAGCTAAAGAGCAAAGTTCCCGGAAGGAGGCATCTAGTGGACGAACAGCGCACAGCTGCAAAACGTGAGATCGCCGACACCGTTCGCCAGGTTACGAATGGAAGCCTTAGAGGCACTGCTGGAATCCGGACGATCTTGAGGCTGGCGCGTCACGCCAAGATTGACGATGCGCTGTTGACGATCCTCGTTGCGGTGGACTCCGAACTCGACGAAAGACCGTAGTTGGCGAAAGTGGCATTGCCGGACGCGCGGAGACGCTTGCTTCTCGAAAAAGAGGAATACCTCGACAGAGTCAGGGGACTGCTATTGGAAGCGTTGAGTGCATTCGTCGTGCAGTGGAGGATTGACGCGAACGAACTTCTGAACGTCGTGAAGGGCGCGGTTCTGCCTTGTTGAATGATGGCGCCCCGCGCTGTGGGGAAAAACGAAGGATTTGCTCAGCCGAAATCGCCTCGACGCACGCGAGAGGAGAAGCTGGTGATGGTTCCGGAAATTCTGCACCGATTCATTCCGGGAAATGTGCTCTCTCGCCGAAAGAGCGGAAGCAGTGAAGAATCCGGCTGCAATGGGCTGGTGGCGCAGCGAAAGCGGGGAGATGATCCGCAGCTTGTTGCGACAGGTAGGCGGCTTTCAACAGCTACCGGCGGGGGACTTCGTGCGCCGCGCGTGCCTGTGCGGGGCGTGAGGCTCGAGCTCGTCGTCCATCATCACGCTGGCGCTCAGCAGTTGCTGGTGATCGAGATCCGCATAGCGGCGTGAGGGGGTTCTGCGCGCGTGAGAACAGGGCCGTGCCCTGTTGGGCGATGGACGAGGCGCGCCGCCCGCCTCCCCTGCTCGCGCGCAGAGTAGCTGTTGAGGGCTGAATTGCCATCACAGAGCGTGGCCGAAGTGGCGTCGGAGGGAAATTGGGACGATGGCCGCGCTAGCGTCGCAATCGCGACCGGCGCGGTCGTATCGTCGGCGAGGCAGCAGAGATTGACGAGGGGGGTACGCGCCTCTCCCTCTTCGCGCCCAGCGAAGCCGAGCCGCGCCAGCCAGAAGAAGCGCGTCCCCCCTGGCGCGCGCAGCGCACCCAAGCAGAAGCTCATCGTTACCGAGAGCAACGACAGAGCCCACCAAAGAAAAGACGTTGGGCGCGAGCACGCCTTTGGGGGGACCGACGGAGCGCAGGCGCGTAGCGCCGAGCACCGGCGAGGGCGGGGCAACAACGCTGGCAAGGACGTCCTCGTTCAACGGGGATGTGTACTTCCTCCAAGTCCAATCGCGCACGGCGGCTGATCGTGAAGTAGGCCTATGGGCGCGTGCTTCCGCTGGAAGTCCAAAGTATGTGAATCTTTTGGCTGTAGTGGATCAACCTCTGATTGGGCGACAGACACTCCATGCAGCGATGCGCGCGTTTGAAGACGCTGAGATTGACCGAGTCGAGCTTGGCGATGCTCTGACGAGACTCTGACTTGCTGGCGGCACGTATTGGAGGCCGGATTGCCATCGCGGAGGGTGGCCGAAGTGGCGTCGGAGGAAATCGGGACGATGGTTGTACTGGTCCAGGAGTCCGCGCGAGCCAGCATCTGAGCGATGCGCACCTTCCCCATCGCCGGACAGCTCGCGCGAAGATGGCGGACGAGCTCGCGCACGAATTCCGGGAAGCGATTGAGGTTCGGCAGGCGCGGAGTTGGCAGCTAGCGGACGTTCGATCGGGCTGTTCTCGGACCAGGCGTGGACGAAGATCATCCCGCGATGAGCGAGCCCGACGGCGCAAAGGAACGCGCCGCCGACATGATCGGGCCAGCTTCGTGGCAAGGGGACCGCGGCGGGCGGAGGAGGCGACATCGTGTGAGGATCGTGCGCGCGGCGCACAGCAGCAATCGGCGCGGCCGGCTTCGCCGACGGGGGGAGAGATGCCAGTCGCGAGTCGGTTGGCGCGGATTCGCGATTGGCGATCCGAGCAAGCGCTGTACAATCGAAGCGTCGGGCACGAGCGCGCGTCCCTAGAAGTCGGAGCTGTCCGCGGGACGGCACTTGCGTCGTGCCGTCCAATAGGAATGTGGATCTCCGCCGCCGATCCTGATCTACGCTGCAACGGTGCAAACCCCGCACGACCGTTTCTTTCACTACGTGTTCTCGCAACCCGAGCACGCTCGAGGGGAGCTCCAGCTGCTGCTCGGTCCCGAGCTCGAAAAGCGTTTCGACTGGTCGACGCTTCGGGCGCTGCCCGCTCGGTTCGTCGATCCGAAGCTCGCCGAGCTCCGCTCCGACCTCTTGTTCAGCGTGGAGCTCACGGACCGTCGAGAAGCGCTCATCTACGTTCTGTTCGAGCACCAGAGCACGACCGACCGGTGGATGGCGCTGAGGCTTCTCGGCTACATGGTCAAGATCTGGGAACGCCACCGCTCGGAGCATCCGAGCCTCGAGCGCTTGCCGCCAATCTTGCCGCTCGTCTTGCACCACAGCGAGAGCGGCTGGACCGGCACGACGAGCTTCGAGGAGCTCTTCGGTCTCGATGAGGACACGCTCGACTTGGTCTCAGACTTCGTTCCGGGTTTCCGCTTCGTGCTCGATGACATCTCGAACGCACGCGACGACGAGCTCCAGAAGCGAGTGGGTCTCTCCGCTCTCGCGCGAATGGCCTTGGTTTGCCTGGGCCGGATCCGCAGGAGCGGGAATTTCATCTTCGAGCTCCAGCGCTGGGGAGACGCTCTGCGTGAAATCGTCGAAGCGCCGACGGGTATGGCAATGGCCGAAGCCGTTCTGCGCTATATAATGGAGAGCAGCGAGACCCCCCGCGAAGAGCTGGCGCGATTCGCCCGGGAGCTCGGACCCAAAGCCGAGGAAGCGTTCATGACGGGTGCTCAGATTCTCCGAGAAGAAGGTCGAGTCGAAGGAAGAGCCGAAGGCAAGGCCGAAGGCAAGGCCGAAGGCAAGGCCGAGGTTCTGCTCAAGCAGCTCGCGATGAAATTCGGTGCGCTTCCCGACGACACCATCGAACGCGTCCAGCGCGCCAGCATCGAGGATCTCGACCGCTGGGTCGAACGCGTTCTCAGCGCAGGGACGCTCGACGAAGTGTTCGAAGACTGACGACGGGTACTCCCGCCTACGTGATCTCGTTCACGAAGCGCAACTCTCGGCGAAGCGAGTGCAACGAGAACCGGCCTCCCCCTGCTCGCCGCGCAGGGTAACGCGCGACGCGCTTCGTGATACCCGAAGGGGTGGAGCGCACGCGCAGGCCGCAAAAGGAGCGCGCGAATGAAGACCACCTCGCGGCAGCCGAGCATGCGTGAGCACGTTCCGAGCAAGAGCTTTGGGGGAGGCAAGCGGCGGAGTCGAGGACCGCGCATCGGGCGTGCGCAACGAAACCGACCGCCGGGCGCGACGCGCCCCAATCCGCCGCGGGTTGGGGCAACAAAGCCGAGCGGCGTGGTGCTCGAGCACACGTACGACGGCATGCTGCTCACGGGGATGACGTGGTCGGGAGCCGTCAATGGGGCGGTGGCGTTCGGGTACGACAATAGCTTCCGGGTGACGAGCGAGACGGTGAGCGCGGGCGGGACGGTGTCACCGATGGTGTTCGGGTACGATCCGGATGACATCGTGATCTGTGCGTCGCCCTCCACGTGCTCGCCGGCGGGGGCGGATGCGCTGAAGATTTCGCTCAATGCGGGAAACGGGCTCGTGACCGGGTCGACGCTCGGGGTGGTGACGGATAGCTACACGTACACCGCGTTCGGGAGATGGCGTCGTACACGGCGAGCGCGGGTGGGGTGGCGGTGTTCAGCGAGGTGGTGGGGAGAGATCGAGACGATTGCGAGAAGGGCGTGGTGCTTCGCGCCCGCCGAAGCCGAGCTGCCCAAGCCAAAAAGAAGCGCGTGCCCCCTGGCGCGCGCAGCGCACCCGAGTAGAAGCTCATCGTTACCGAGAGAACGACGGAGCTCACAAAGAAAGAGTTGTGCGCGAGCACGCCTTTGGGGGGGAGACGGAGCGCAGGCGCGTAGCGCGAGCACGGCGAGGGCGGGGCAACAACGCTGGCAAGGACGCCTCTCGTCTCGTCGGCAGATCTACGACTTCGCAATCGCTCTGGAGCGCGAGCTCGGGGCGTTCATCAGTCCGGATGAGTTCGACTTCGTCACTCGCGAGGGGACGCTTTGGTCGTGGCCTCAACAGAATCCAGCATTGCTCCGGGATCCTCTGGGACGAGGAGTTGCGGTCTCATTCTCCGGATCGGACGCGCTGGCGCGGGTCGGAGCTGCTTCTTTTCCGCATGAAGTCGCCACGAAGCTCTTCGGCTGCAGAGCGTTGTGGGCGCGGCAGCGTAGGGACAGATTGGATTCCGTGGGTGGTCCTCCTCGTGCGTACGCCTCTTCGTGGTGAAGCTCGAGGCAGCCGTCTCACGGCAACGCTGCGGTGGCAGCTACGTAGGTGCAACGCCTTCGTCGCGCTTCCAGACGGCGCGGCGCACGGCAGCGGGGACATATCGCCCGCGTCCGCGTCGGCGCGGCTTTTGCGGGAGGGACTTGCCGCCCGCTCGCTCGCGTCGTCACTTGGCGACGAACGGGGCTGGTCGGTCGTCGCGTACTTTCGCTTCTCGAGCTCATCCACAACAGGCGGAGCGCGCGCAGTTGCACCTCTTCCAGCGTTCGGTTTCGGCGGTCTTGGACGGTGTGTGCGAGCGATCTCCGGCTCGCTCGAGCAGGTCGACGTACTCCTGGCCGGCGTGAACGCACTTGTAGCGCTGGGGTGGCAGGGGCTCGAATGGCTTCGCGCTCGGTAACTCCGACGCCGTGTCGCTCGGCAGCGACCGCGGCGTCGGTGTCTACGCTGTCGTCGATCCAGTCTGGGGACGCTCGCCGGCCTCGAGCTCTCGGACGACGGGGCAGAACGACCGAACGAGCTCGCCAACTGGGGTTTGCCGGGGCTATCCGGCCGGGCGCCGCGGGACCCAGCGGCTCGATGCGAGGCGGGACGTGCGATGGGATAGAGCATCCGGACCAGCTCGCGATTTCCTTTTGGTCCGGTGTTTGGCGCGCGCGAGAACTTCGACGTGATTGGCCGGCGTCAAGTGCGGGCCAAGCAGCAACACGCCCGTCAGATGGATCTCGCCTCGAGCGATCTGCTCGAACAGGACGGGGAACCGTCGCGCGATTCGGGCAGCGTGAGCTCGGCGCAAGGCGACGTCTTCGGACATACGAAGCTCGTAGATGCAATACGTGTACAGGCTGGAGCAGGCGCACCCCTTCGGGTGTCACGAAGCGCGTCGCAGCCGATGAATGCCGCGGGCCTCCACCTCGGGAGATGAGCCAAAAGCGCAGCCAGTGCGTGATTGGCGCGAGCTACCTGGCAGCGAGTGCTCGCAGGAGCTCGTCGTCGGAGAGGTGTTCGAGACAGAAGACCGGAGCGAGAGCAGTGGTGTCATGGGGGTACCTAACACCTGAATTTCAACCTCGTGGCTCGTGGTTGCCTCGTGTCCACGTGACGCGTTTCCGTCGGACGAGCAACAGCGCGCGAGCGGGGCAGCTACGCGTCGCAACGGTGGGCTTGGACCGGCGACCGGTGAAATCGAAGCGCCGTGTGTCCGGATCTGTCAAGCGGGAACTCACGTAGCACCAACTTTTTCCGTGTAGGCCATCGCTCGATCCGGTCCGTCTCCGCTTGGTACTTCGAGCTCGGAGTGGCGAAGCGGAAGCCTCCCGGGCCGAAAGCGATGCGCGCGGAGCTCGGCGAGGAGTCTCGGGTGCTCGGCCTCAGCTCCCGAAACCGAAACCCCAATTGGCGAGGCAACAGAACTGACCGAAGCGCGGCGCTCCCTCCTTCGCGCCAGCGAAGCCGAGCTGCCAAGCCAAAAAGAAGCGCGTCCCCTGGCGCGCGCAGCGCAGCCAAGTAGAAGCTCATAGTCACTGACGAGTAACGACAGAGCTCACGAAACGAGAGACGTTGGGCGCGAGCACGCCTTTGGGGGGGACCGACGGAGCGCGGCGCGTAGCGCCGAGCACCGGCGAGGGCGGGGCAACAACGCTGGCAAGGACGCCTCCTCGTCTCGTCCGCCGGCGCAGATCTACCGACTTCGCAATCGCTTCTGGAGCGCGGAGCTCGGGGCGTTCATCAGTCCGGATGAGTTCGATTTCGTAACGCGAGAGGGGACGCTTTGGAGTTGGCCGGGGCAGAATCCGTTCTGGGCTCGCGATCAGAGCGGCCTTGGCTTGGCCGCAGATGACGAGCGTGCACCGCTTGTGGCCATCTTGGATGCGGTGGGCTTTGGCGACGCAGCGGCGGTCGTCGTTGGTCACCAGAACGCACTCGATGCGATTGCGCGAGGAGACGTGGCACGGGCTTCTGGAGGCCTCTGCCAGCCTCGCGGTTGGAGCCGTTGTTGCAGCGATCACCGGAGGCCTTGCGAGATCCCCGTCGGCGAAAGCAAAGACTTTTGGCGGAAAAGGAGCCAGCAGAGGCGAAAGCGGGGCAACCACTCTCTACCGGGCAGTCGGACCGGAGGAACTCGCGGACATTCAGGCCACGTCGCGCTATCGGGTGCCGGCAGGCGGAGCGGAAGGAAAATATTTCTTCCTAACGAGAGGGTGACCGCGCTCCGGTCGTAGTTCGCGACCAACGGGGTCGTATCTCCGCCGGAGAGATCAAGACGATTGCGCGCAGCAACGCGCCTCTCCCTCTTCGCGCCCGGCGAAGCCGAGCCGCGCCAAGCCAAAAAGAAGCGCGTCCCCCCCTGGCGCGCGCAGCGCACCCGAGTAGAAGCTCATCGTTACCGAGAGCAAGGACAGAGAGCCCGCTGAAGTGTAAGACCTCGCTCTACCCCGTCGTGACGTGATCGCGTGCCTGGATCCCCTGACGCCCTTCCCGTCAGCGCCCGAGCAAAAGAGCCACGATTACACCCAGCAGAACGCTGGCAATTGCAGCGACGACCCATGTCCGCTTCGTGCTGGTGAGGGGAACATCGGGCTCCGGGTCGCGCAGCCGCGGGCGAGCCACCTTCGGAACGAGAGGCGGCTCCTTACTTCCGATCCCGAGACGGGTCCCGCCACCGTAATTTCGCGACGGACGGCTATTGGCGGAGCTGGGGCCGAGCCCGAGGGCTGTAGGCTCTCGACTGGCCAGAGGGTTTTTCACAGTCGTGATCGGTTCGTCCCCCGCGAGGGTGGGGGCTTCGGCCGTTACACGAGAAATCGGACCTCGCCCTGCGATCGCTGCGCGCCGTGATGCCAGGCGGCGACCTTCGAGCTCCTCGACGAACGCGGCTACTTCGGACTGAGTCGCCGTCCATCCGGTCGTGCGCACCAGATCCTCCAGGGCGCTTCGCATCTCCGATGCGCTCGCGAAGCGATCAGCCGCCAAAGGTGCCGTGGCACGAGCGACGAGCTCCTCGAGCTCCGGAGCCACCGAAATGCCCGAGCTAGAGAGCGGCGGGATTCCCTCGCGGAGGATTGCCGAAACGAGTTCCGTGTGATCGGCGTCCGGCCAGGGTTCGACACTCGCGAGTGCAATCCAGAGCGTGACCCCCATTGCGTACACGTCGAGTCGCCGGTCGACGGGCTCGGATCGCAGATATTCCGGCGGCATCCACAAGACCTTGCCGAAGAGCTGGTGCGCTTCGGTGAGTTGCTTCTGAGTCGTGCTCTTCGCCACACCGAAATCCGTCAGTCGGGAGATCCCATCGCGCCCGACCATGATGTTGTGGGTGCTCACGTCGCGGTGGAGGATCTCGAGCGGGCGTCCCGTCGAATCGGTCGCATCGTGGACGGCTTGCAGGCCCGAAAGCGCATCACTCACGATCCGAAGGGCAATCGGAGGCGGCGGGCGGCCGCCGTTCCCGGTGCATCGCTCGACCAGCGTTCCGAGGCTGGCGCCTTCGACATAGTCGAGCACCAGAAACAGTCCTTCGCCGTCACGCCCGAGCTGCTGCACGGCAACCACGTTGGCGTGTCGTACCTGCGCGGCCAGCTTCGCTTCCCGAATGAAGCGTTCCTCGAAGTTCGGGGAGGCGGACTTCATCGGCTTCATGCGTTTCAAAGCGACGAGTCGCTCGAATCCCGCCACACCCCGCGAACGTGCGAGGACCACCGTTCCCATTCCACCTTCCCCCAGCTCGAGTAGATACTCGAACGCGTCGTCAGGGGTCTTCGGGATCTCGGCGGGGTCGTCGCTCATGAACGCGGGCCAGTTTGCATGAAAATTCGCGCCGCGCGAAGAGTGAGCATTCCCCCACCGCCGGGGAAGCGTGGTCGCCTGAAACTCGATGCCCGTTGCCAAGCCGCCCGGATCACAAACCACCACGGAGCGAGGGCAGCTCAGCGTTTGCTCGGAGCCGACCGCATGAGCCGCCGTGCCCAGTGCGGAATCACGCCCGGCATTCGTGAGCTCGGAGACCCGCCGTCAAAGGTCGCGACGAGGCGGTACGGGTCCTCGGTCGAGCTGTTGTCGTACAGCTCGACTCTCGGTACGAAGTCGAGCGCCGCTCGGAGGTTCTCGAGCGAGCGCTCGAAGCGCGGGCCAATCCGATCGCGGGGAACGTCGTGACCGCCCATCGCGATCCGCTGATCCACGCGTCGCGCGGCGAGCTCTGCGTTGGCCACGCCGATGTAGATCAAGATCACGTCGTGTCCCGCGTCGACCGCCTTGCGAAGCATTCCGAGCTTGGTTCCTCGTGGATCCGAGAACACGGTCTCCGTGATGAACCCGAGCCTCTCATCGATCATCCGCTCCCTCGTTGCGTCCATGATCCGTGCCGCTTCGAGCGAATCGATTCCCGTTTCTCTGGCGAACAGGTCTGCGTTGAGAAATGGCAACGGCGACTCGGCGAGAAATGTATCGTAGAACGTCGACTTGCCGGCGCCATTGGGACCCGCCAGCACGACGACTTGGGGGATCATCACTTCTTCCGGCGGCGGGTATTCGGGCGTCTCGATCGCTTGCCTGGGCTCGCGACGCTTACGATCGCACCACCGTCGCCGATGCCATGACGGATAGTGTTCGCTTCGCGGATCCGCTTCGCGGCTTTGGCGCGGCCCCCCGCCGTGGCCGCGACTGCCAGACGTTCTCGCAACATGGGATCGTAGCTCTGCGCCTTGAGCCGTTGCACGGTTCCCGCGGAGATCGCGGCTTCAACGACCTGGCCCAGGCGGGCCCAATGCTCGACTTGCTCGGTGAGCGAACGATCCAGAACCCCTGCAGCGGCGCGTGCTCGCACCGTCAGCGTCGCGCTCAGACGGACCGGAATCCCGTTTGCCATCCCTCAAATGTAGCAATTTGCTACATCGAATCAAGGGCTGTGACACGCCACCGATCGAACGGGATCCCGAGGGGCTCGGCTCAGGACTTCTTCTTCTTGCCCTTCTTCTTCGACTTCGTTTCCGCGCTCTTGGTCGAAGCGGGCTTCGCAGCACTCTTGCTCTTGCTCTTGCTTTTGCTGTGGTGCTTCTTCGTCTTCTTGGACGAGGAGACGCCGGAGCCGGAAGTGCTGCTATTCCCGCTGGGCTTGGAGATGAAAAACTCCACGTAGTCTTTGCGCAAGCGAACCTTGTAGCCGGGGATCCCGTCCTTGAACTGGAAGGAGATCTCGGCGCCGCTCGAGCTGTTCTTGGACTTCACCCGCGCGATTCGCGTGTCGGCTTTCATGATCGACTTGGTCGACTCCATCACCTTCACGCCGGGAAGCATGACGGTGAACCCGGTGGGATTGATGGCGCCCTGGAGGGCGGACCCGGGCTTGTCGAGTCGGAGCCGATACACGGTCGGGCTGTCGAGCTTTCCGTGTCCCCACGGGGGAACATCGCCGGGCTTCTTGGCAGCGCCACCACCACCCGAGTCGTCGTCGCCGCCGAAGGTCTCGTCGTCCACCGCGGCGCTCGCGGCGGCTTTCTCTGCGTCTTCCTCGCTCTTGGCGTCGCCACCTTCTGCGTCGTCGCCCGGCGCGGGTCCCAGGGGCGCCGGTTCCATCGTGGCCATCGGCGTCGGGCCAAACAGCGGAACGTCCGCGGTAACGCCTCCCGTGGCATTGGCGCCCGGCGTGTCGGAGAGCTTGGCACGAACCGGATTGCCCTGTTCGTCGACACGAGTCACGTCCGCGGCCGCCGGATTGGCGGCCACCGCGACGGTGGCTGGCGCCTTGCCGTCGGCGCTCGCACCCGGCGGAGCCGAGGGCTTCTTCATCGCGATGACGACGACCGTCAGGAGCAGCACTGCGAACGCGCTGGCGGCAGCGATGCGCTTGGCACGTCGGCGGGTCTTCGGCGGCGCGATGACGGGCTCCTCTTCGCCCGAGTGGCTCACGGTCTGCTGCCGGAGCTTGCGGGCAGAAACCACCTCCGAGGGAGGCGGCGCGGTCATTCGACGCGGGGCATCGCCTTGCTTCTTGCGCTTGATGTCGCCGAGCTTGGCCCCGGCTTGACGGAACGCCCGCCCGACTCCTCCGGCGGCTGCCGCACTCGCCTTGGCGAAGAGGGCGCCGCCCTTCTTGGCCGCAACTCCGGCATCCACCGCAAACAGCGCGAGCTTGCCCCGCATTGCGTTGGCTTCGTCCGCCATCTCCTCTTCGGCGTCGACGATGTCGTCGTCCACGGGCATCGGCGCATCGTCGAGCTCATCGTCGGCGTCGGTCGTCGCCGAGGCGGCCTGAAATCCGCCCATCGCGGCTGCGAGCGTCGGAGAAGCCGCTCCGTCTTCGGAGTCGATGACGCTGGGCTCGGGGGTGATTTCCTCGGTGGCGCCGTCGTAACGCAACGACACCACGAGCTGCGGAACGCGGGTCTCGGGATCGATCACGACATCGACGCCGCCAATCTGTGCACCGCGACGTCCGCCATTTCCGAGATCTTCGATCTCGAGATGGCGCCCGACCTTGAGAAATTCCAGGTTCGACGCAACGCGAAGCTCCCTCTGGCTTCCGGTGCGAACGCACGCCTTCATCGGCGAGCCGAGGCCGTCGATGTGAAGACGAACGCGAGAGCCCGCTTCGGAGCTCGTGGGACTCTCGTCCGCTGGCCGCTCGGAAGACGACGCTGGGCCTCCAATGCCACAGAGGGCTCCCAGCGCGTTCACGCTGTTGCTGTCGAGCGCCGTGAATTGGATTCCGAACTCCCCGCCGCGCTCCGCTTCGGAACGCCAGGCGACGACGCCTTCCACCACGATTTCGTTTCCGCCGCCCTCGAAGCGGCACACCAGCGGCGCTCCGATTTCAGGCAAGTAGGCGGTGCGAACGTGCATGCCTCGCCCACTCACGTCGATGCTCTCGGCCTCGAAGGCGGGGGCACCGCCAACGTCACGACCACAAATCTCGACCAACGCTTGAACCGAAACTCGGCCCAAACTTTGTGTGCGGCGCTCTTCTCCAGTCGTCATGTAGCTGCCTCCCGGCGACCGGTTCGAGCTCGGGCTCGGACGGGTCCCTTGCCTGTCGACTAGGGCGGGCGGGGTCTTAGGGCCAAATTCGTTGCGCTTCCGAGTCCGCCGTCGGCGATTGGACAGCGTGGGGCCCGGCGATCAATATCGGTGCCCGATGGCGCTCACGGTGCTCGTGCGCTCCGGCGATTCGAAGGCGCCGCCCCGCATTACGTTCGACACGCCACGCATCGTGATTGGGCGCGGGGAGGGCTGTGAGGTGCGCCTGCCGGACTCGAGCGTGAGCCACCGCCACGCCTCGATTCGGCAGCGGGGGACCGAATACATCGTGGTGGACGAAGGCAGCACCAACGGCACGTACGTGGGCCCAGTTCGCTTGTCGCCCCAGGCCCCCCGCGTCGTCCGCTCGGGGGATCTCGTCCGAGTCGGCCGGATCTGGCTGGAGCTCCAGGTTGAGCATGTCGTTCCGACCCAGAACCCAAACCTCGCCACCCGCGAGATCGCCCTCGGGCTCGTCGCCGATGCCCTGGCCGCGGACGGTCAGCCCGCCGGAGCCCTGGTACACGTGGTGGAAGGACCGGATGCGGGGCGCGAGCTCGCGGTAACGGAGTTCGAGCGCCGCTACGTCGCCGGGCGCGGCCAAGGGGTCGATCTCGTGCTCGACGACGTCGATGCCTCTCGCCGTCACGTGGAAATTTTGCGGCGCGGAAGCCAGATCTACGTGCGCGATCTTGGCTCCAAGAACGGATCGTCCCTCGGCGATCGAAAGCTCGAATCGGGCAAGGACACCGTTTGGCCCCCCAACGAACGCTTCATCGTCGGCCAAAATCAAATGACGTACGACGATCCGGTCGCCGACGCCCTCGCGGAGCTCGAACGCGCCGCCGACGAGCACATGCGAGACGACGACTCGATTCGATCCCCCCGCCGCCGATGACCAGACCCCGGCACCGAATCTCGATGGGGTCCTCGCGGGCTCGGAGGACGACGCCGCACGAGCCGCGGGCGGAGCCACTTCGCCCATCGCCGAGGTGAAGAAGACCAAGAAGCCAATCCAAGAGCACCGCCCCGGCTGGACGATGACGGACGTGGTGGTCGCTCTCATCGCCCTGGCCGTGCTCGGCCTCAGCATAGCCGGCTTGGTGTGGCTATTTCGCGCGAGTTGATACCGTTTTGCGTCAATCCTCGACGGTGACGATCCATCGAAGATCGCCTCCCACCTGCAAGCGGTCGGCGTCGGTGATGGAGCCATCGCTGGCCACCAGGTAGCTGGCCACGTATCCCGAGCCTTGGCCCGCAACGAGCAAGTGCTGGCCGCTCGCGGAGAGATCGAACTCGCGCGGGGTAGCCTCTGTCGCGACGTTGTCGACGAGGGTCAAGCTGCCATCACCGGCGACATCCAGGACCGCAATCGAGTCGTGCCCTCGGTTCGATGCATACACGTGTAGGCCATCGGGACTCACGTGGATGTCTGCGGAGCTGTTCTGACTGCCGTCGACTCCATTCGGCAAGATGCTCACGGTCTCGAATCTGGTCAGTGTCCCGTCGCTGGCAACGCTGTGCGAGCTCACGCTGTCGTCGTATTCGTTCACGATGTAGGCGTAGCTACCCGACGGCGAAAACGCGATGTGTCGAGGACCGACTCCCGCTTCGCTCGGGAGCTCCCCCGCCAAGCTCGGCTTGCCGTCGGAAGCCAGCGAGTACCAGCGCGTGGTCTGGCCGTTGCGATGAGGAACGTACACGAGCCCGGCGTGCACGAGGGCACAGTGGGGCTCATCGGCAGTCGCGATCGACCCGGAGATCGCATGCGGCGGAGCGCCGGACGCGTCTTCGACGCGCAACAGATCATCGCCGAAGTACGCCGAGATCAGGTGGGCACCATCCGCGCTCACCGAGACGTACACTGGCTCCCCTACGTTCTGGCCAGGAGTGGTCCCCGCGAGAGTGGGCGCGCCCGCCGCGTCGATGTCGATCGTCGCAATCGCACCGTTCGGCAGACCGGCGTAGAGGCGCCGGCGGGGGGCGTCCCAGGCCAGGGCGCGGGGATGTTGGGGCAGGGTGAGATCGAGATCGGTCCGCGCCGTGAGCTTGCCGTCTTCGGAAACCCGCAGGACGGCCAGTCGAGACTCCGAGCCAACCGACACATAGAGAAACGCCGGCGGCGGAGGCCCGGGCGCGGCATCGCCACCACTGTCCTCGCCTGTGTCCGTCCCCGAATCCGACGCACTTCCACCGATCCCCGAGTCGCTCCCCGGACTGTCCGGGCTCGCGTCCTTGCCCGAGTGCGAGCTGGCGCTCGTGTCCTCCGACGAGCACCCAACGCAAACCCAGGCGCAGAGCGCCGCGATACCCACGATTCTCATGGCGCCTCTCGACGCTATCACGAATGCATCACTGAGCTCTGCGGCTTCCCTCTTCCCCCGCTTTTGGCCACACTCGGCGAGAGTGTCTCACCCGCGCATTCGAGTCGAGCGCTGGTCCGAATCGGAAGAGCGTGGGTATCGCCAGCGTCCGGCGGACCAGAGCGCGGTCGCGATCTCTTGGCACGGGTTCAGTTGGTTCAATTTCTTGATGCTGAGTCTCGCGGCGGGACTCGTTTGGATGCTGAGTCTCCCCTTCCTCGGCGTGTTCAGCCTCGTCGTGGCGGTTGCTCCGGGATACGTGCTCTTCGCCATGCTCGTCGACCGCGTGACGATTCGGCTGGACGACAAGACCATCACGTCGACTCTCGGCCCGTTTCGCATCTGGCCGAAAAAGGTCATCTCCCTGAGGGAGATCGAGAACGTGGTAGCTGCGCAGCACGTCTCCGCGAAGAAAGGCTGGTCGGAGTCGACGAACGTGGCCTGGTACGTCGTCGCACACACGAAAGAGGGCGACGTGGCGATCTCACGGCTTCTCCGACGCGAGGACGAAGCCGAGTACGTCGCGAGTCTCGTCCGAGAAGAACTAGCGCGTCATTTCCCAGACCGCGCCGAGAGTGGCTGAGTCGCGCGAGCCGACCTGGAGCTGCCAAACAGTGAAGCGAGTGGACAGGATGCCCCTGCTCTGAGAACCTTTCGGCCCGGCGATGTTCGTCTGTCCGTCCTGCGGGGTCAGCGCCCCTGGCCCAACCTTCTGCACCGAAGACGGCACGCCGCTCGTCGATGCTGCGGACGACGCGTTGCTCGGCACGCCGATCGGCCCCTATCGTCTGGCACGCCGACTGGGGCGCGGCGGAATGGGCGCCGTGTACCTCGGCGTCCACTCATCGATTGGTAGCCGCGTGGCGGTCAAGGTGCTCCTGCCCGTCGCCGCGGAAACCCCCACGCTGGTCGAACGCTTTTTTGCCGAGGCCCGCGCGGTCAACGTCATCCGTCACGAGAGCATCGTGAACGTGCTCGATCTCGACGTGCTCCCCGACGGTCGCCCCTACATCGTCATGGAGTGCCTCGACGGCCAGCCTCTTTCCGCATACCTCACCCGCTGGCAACCGTTCCCCATCGATGTCTTGATTCGAATCGCCATCGAAGTACTGGGTGCGCTCGAAGCCGCGCACACGGCGGGTATCACCCACCGCGATCTCAAGCCGGACAATGTGTTCGTGACCACTCTCGGTCGCGCGAAGGTGCTCGATTTCGGAATCGCAAAGCTCCGCCCCGAGCAAGGTGGGCTGTCGGATGCGACGCGGACTGGCACGTTGCTGGGCACTCCCCACTACATGTCGCCGGAGCAAGCGGCCTCGCAACCCGTGGACCATCGCTCGGATCTGTATTCCCTGGGAGTCATTCTGTTTCAAGGTGCGACGGGTCGCTGTCCATTCGACGGCACTTCTCTCTACGAGCTCTTGCATCAGCACTTGCACGAGCCACCACCATCTCCGGGAGCATCGCGACCGGACCTGCCACCCGAGCTCGAAGCAATCATCCTTCGGGCTCTCGCCAAGCATCGGGATCAACGCTTCCAATCCGCGCGCGAAATGGGCGAGGCACTCGTCGCCGTATTGCGCGGCGTACCGGCGAGCGGTTCCCTCCCAGCGTTTGCTCCAATCTTTTCCAGTGCGCCTCCGCCAGGCTCAGCGTCGACGCCAAGCGCTAGCGCCGCCCGCACTCCCTTCGAGCTGGCACAAAAAGGACCCACTCCGCCCACGATCGGCGCGGTCTCCTCCACGCTGAGCGCACTCTCGCAACGGAAAGCGCCTCGCGGCGGGACGATGGGCATCGTGGTCGGCGGTTTCGCAGCGCTGATAGCGCTGGCGGCACTCGGAGTCGCATTGATAGGGGTCTACTTCGCGTTCGCCGGACGCTCGGGGGATCCCAGCGGGACGCCCGCCGCACGAGGTGCGCCCCCGTCCGCAACCAGCGGGCCGGCCGCCAACCCGAAAGGCTTCGATCCCATCGGCTACATTCCGGAGGCGACGAAGCGGGCGCGCACGCAACTGGCCGACGCGGAGCTCACCGGGATCCTGGTGGTCGGACTCGATCGTGACGGGACGGTCGACATCGAGGATCTCCGGAAAAATCTGTCGTACAGCTTCCGTTCACCTTCCGCGTCGGCCGGCACCGGTCCGCGCAAGTGCTTGATGTCGATCACCGTCAACAAGAACGGCAAATTCGAGAGCGTTCAGGAGAGCGACACCTGTCGCGACGCCCCGCTCCCCAAGTTGCGCTGCAGCCTTGCGCAGATTGCGGCGCGGGGCTCCACGAGCGAGATCGCGACGATGTCGGTGCAAGCAGTGAATGGCCAAGCGGTCTGGCAGGTCGCGTATGCGAATGGAACTTTCGCGCAAGTGCGCGACGACTGCTGACGAGTCAAAGCGAAAACCAGGAGTCCAGAATGACGAATACGATGCGGATCTCGAGTGCGGCGCTGATCGTGGGGTTCCTCTTTGCTACGGCGGGCTGTGAGGAAGAAAAGGAGTCCGAAGCGACACCGAGCGCGAAGGCGCCGACCCAGCCGGCACCCGATCTCAAAGCCAGCGCCAAGGCTGCGACACCGAAGCCCACGGAACCGCACCACGACTGCCCCACGGACTCGACGGGAGAAGGCTCCTTCAACAAGCCCTGCGAAGCGAAAGGAACGACTCGACTGATGGAAGTGAGCTGGAATGGAAAGATGTCCGACAAGGGTCCTTCTTTCCGCGTGAAGAACGTCGCGAAGCTGCCGATCGTGTGGGGAAAGATGGCCGCGTACTTCTACGACAAGTCCAAGAAACAGCTCATGGTCAAGAGCGAGAGCGGCAAGGAAGTTCCCATCAAGTGGTGCACCGGCAAGATTTTCGAGGGCCCGATGAAGGTCGACGAGAAGGCCGTCATCACGTTCTCTTGCGTGAAGAAGGACGACGTTCCGGAAGGCACCAAGTTCATCGAGGCCGAGATGCAAATGGTCGGATTCACCGACGACGACGGGAAGAAGATCGACTTCTACTGGCGGAACAAGGAGCTCACGCCGGACGAGCGGGCCAAGGCCGGGAAGTGAGCTCGTAAGCGAACGTGACGCCGCACGAGAGCTGAGGAGGTGCCCTCCGCAGGCATCCATGCCATGACGCTGCGGCTCGCATGTCCCACGTTTCTCACAAGCTCTCTGGCTCGATCGAAGGTGCGCTGGCCGGCGGAGGGGATCCCGCCACCTCGCCCCTGTACGTCTTCGGTCCCTACCTCAAGTTGCTCCTCGCCTCCGGCGTAGCCTCCGTGGTCTTCGGGTCGGCGATCTGGCTGGCCGTTCTGACGGTGGTGGCCGTCTCGGCAATGTATCGGCTCGTCATGCGCTGGGTCACCGATGGGAGCGGTGGCAGCGGGCTGAACGAGGC
>CAWAHB010000017.1:0-600199 GCA_963781505.1 uncultured delta proteobacterium
GATTCGTCTCGGAACGGATGGGTTCATCGTGCACTCCTCCCAGATCCTCTCCCGCCTGGATAGCGCAGGAAAATATTCACTCGGCGAGGACCACGACAATCGTTTCTGGCAGTCGGAGGACTTCGGGCAGGTCTGGGTCGAGGTGGATCAACCCGTGATCGCCAGAAAGCGCGCTTCCCACGGCGCCCTTCGCTGCTCGTTCGTCGGCTGCGAGCTCGGCCGGTGGTATCGCATCGGGTACCAGGCGACTCCCCCTCGGAATCGTGAGCTGGAACCTTCCGCACCGACCCCGAAGCCCGTCAAAGACACCGTGCCGCGTTTGGTGTGTTCGAGCACTGCGCCCGCCACGACGCGTTTCGCGAGCCATGCCCTCGATCGAAATGGCAACGCGTTCGACGAGTACGATCTCGGCGCGAACAAGTTCCGCCCGCCGCTGGAAATGGTGGGCCTGAGCTATCCGCGGCTCACGGAGAATTCTTCTCGAGCTACGCTGACCCTGGATCCGGCCTTGGATTCCGGGGTTGGCCCGGAAATGTCTCGCGCGCTCGCGACCGCTCGGCTCGCTCGTTTCGTGGATCCTTTCCGCCTCGACGCCACCGTCGCCAGCGCTCGTTTCCGTTATCAGGACGTTTCACGCTGCTTTCCAAGATGGGATTCGAGCCCAATGGCTCGCCCGACGTGGGCGACGCAATCCCGGTTCTCGGTGAGGCGCCTGGCAGCGGCGATGGCATGCTGATCACACTCGATCGCGGTCATGGAGTGTTCCTGTGGGCGCGCGCGGGGCGCACGTCCCTCTTGACCGTGGGCACGGAGAACGACGGCTTTGCTCCCGTGTCAGCGATCTCGAAGAAGAGTGGTGAGCTCACGGTTCTGGCCGAAAGTAGCGAATGCGCCGCACGCTGTCCTCGAGATCGACGCGAAAGGTCGAGTCCACGCGCGCTTCGCCCTCCCTCAGCGACCTTCCCATCGCCCCTGCACCGCCAATACCGACGTGCTCGCCGCTCTTGCCGATGGGAGTGTGGGGGTCGTCCGAATTCCGAGCCTCGACCCGCCCGACAAGAGCGATCCGGCGCTCCTCCTGACACCGGGGCATGCGCCGGTACCTCTGGCTCCGTGGTCGACGCTCTCGACGTTCGACAAGTGCCTCGCCGATGCATCGGCCGTGCGCACCCTCGTGATGACGGATGCGCGCTGGCTCGCCCTCGAGCATCCCAATGCGTCCGACGACGCGGGTGGGCTCATCGCGGCGCTGCGCTGGAGCCAGGGCCGAGTTTGCATCGAGATTGCGGAGGTCGGCGCCGGAACGCAGGACGTAGGAGATCGCTCTCTGCAAGCGAGCGTGATTCGCACGTTGTCCCCGCCCATCGCCGCGTCGCGCCATGCAGTGGGACTCGGCGGGGAGCTCATCGAACCGGCGTCGTGCAAGCTCGTGAATCCCTGAGGTTTGGTGTGATAGCGTGATAAAGGAGGTGGTAGATGTCGGGCGGTAGCGATTGACGTTTGGGTTTGGGCGGAACGCAGCTTCTCGAGCAAACTCCAGCCGAGCTCCCTCGCGCTCCGGGCACCCAGCTCCTGTCTCGAGAGCCCGAGCAGCAGGCCATGCCCGGGCCCCAGGCATCCCCGGGGGGGCCCATGCAACAGCCGTTGCCACTCGGGCCAATGTCGATTGGTTCATCCCCATTCAGCGTCCGGCCGGACATGGGGAACGCCGTGCCGGCGTATGGCATCCCGCCCGACGCCATGCAGCCCCCTCCCCAGGCGCCCTACAACCCGCCGCAAGTGCCCGCGCCCCAGGCTCAGTCGCCCCAGGCTCCGTGGAACGCGCAAGCGCCCCCGCAGCAGCCACAGCCCCCGGCGCAGCAGTGGAACGCGCCCCAAGCGCAATACGCGCCCCAGCCCCAAGCGCAATACGCGCCCCAGCCCCAAGCGCAATACGCGCCCCAGCCCCAAGCGCAATACGCGCCCCAGCCCCAAGCGTACGCAAATCCGTACGTACAATCTTATGGCAACACGGTCGGCAGCGTCACCGGACTCGTCTCGGGCGGAAGCGGTCTCAATGCACGCATTCGTGGCGGCTTGATTCTGCTCTTTGGCTTGGCGCTTCTCGGGTTCAACGGGTTCATGATCCTGACCCAATCCTATTTCTATCCCAAGACGTTGATCGTCGCGTTCCCGGCCTGCTGGGCGGGATTTTTCACCGTGCTCGCGGGTCGCCCCGTCAATCCTCAGACGAATCAACCGCCCCCGTGGTGGCTCGTCGGCATGTTCGGCGGCGGGGTCATTGCTCTCGGCGTCGGGATCGCGGCTGCGATCTTCATCGCGGATTGAGGCGCGTCAGTCGTCGTCGGGCACGCCGCCCGTGCGGGCGAGATCCTCGGTTCCGATCTTGTCCACCTTCATGCCGCGAGCGCGCTTGGTCATCGTGGCCATGAGCTCGTCGAGGCTCGGTGGTTCCCCTTTGATGAAGCGGAGTGGGTTCACGCGAGCCACCACGAACGCCTTGAGATACGGGCTGGTGAGTCCCTTTTCTTTGAGCTTTTTCACGGCTTCCGTCACCGCGTCATCGAGCTCGAGAACGAGATCGGCGCGCCGTTCTCGTTCCGCGAGGGCATCGGCCAGACTGGCATCCACCCACTCGTCCACCTTGCGGAGCGCGGGATTGTACGCGCCGCCCGAGAGCCGTCCGCGCTTTTGATATGCAAAGCCGAGCGTGATGAGGGCCGGCTCCTCGAACTCGAGCTCCAGCTCGATTTCCTTTTGCTTCGAGAACTTCGCGAGCTCCCGGTACATGCGCACGACCTCGAGGGCGCGTTCCCGAAGGTTGTGAGCCTTCTCGATGTTCAGCGCGAGGATTTGATAGGCGACCCGCTCTTCGGGGACGAGCAGAGCCACGATGGCCTTGGCGCCCAGCTCCTTCAGCACCGTGAGTCGGTGATTGCCGTTCGGCGTATGGTACCCATCGTCGGCACGAACCGCGATCACCGGATCCAGGAAGCGCTGGGTTTGTCCATCGCGCGGGTGAGCTTGCGGACGTGAGCGTCGGAGACGTCGCGCTGGAACGGCGTCGGTGCGACTTTCTCGATGGGCAGCGAAACGAGAAGCAGCGTGTGTCCGCCGAGCGGTTCGCGATATGCGGTGAGTACGGCGCCGCCGTCCGCTTCCACTCGGGCGACGAGAGCGGTGACCTCGGCGGGAACCTCCGCGAGCCGGAGCTCGGTCGCAGAGAGCGTCGTTGGCTCTAGCTTCACTCCCCGGCGCTTCTTGGTTCCCGCAGCCTTTTTTGCTGTCTTTTTCTTCGCCGCCATCCGCGATTTTTGCCATTGCCCGCGGCGCGACGAAAGTCAAAACGGCGGAAGATCGTCGTTCGGGGCCGTTGCCATCGTGCTGGGCGCGGCGTCGAGCTCCGGCGGCAAGATCGGTTCGGGGGCAGTCGGTAGCGATCCCGCCTGCACCGCCTCGGGATCGAGGGCCGCCACCGTCGACGTCCTCGATCACGCCGCGTCGACTCCGGCGTCGACGGATGCGACCTCGGTGGGCGCCGTGCCGTCCAGGAACTCCTCTTCGATCGCGTCCTCTTGATCGGGTCGCGCCAGGAGTCCCGTCGCGGATCGATTCGCGCGCGATGATGCCTGCAGGCCGCGGGAAGTCGGCAGCGGGTCGCTTGGCGAGCGCCGCCTTCATGAAGTCGATCCACGCCGGGCAGCGCCGTGACCGCTCCGGATTCGCCCCATCCGAGCGGGATCGCGTCGTCGTAGCCGACCCAGGTCGCGGCAACCACGTCCGGCGAGTACCCGACGAACCAAGCGTCCTTCGCTTCGTTGGTCGTGCCGGTCTTGCCGGCCAGGGGCCGGCCGAGCACCGCTGCGCGCTTGCCGGTGCCGTCCTTCACCACGCTCTTCAAGCAGGCTCGTCGTCAGGTACGCTTCGTCTGCCTGCATCACGCGTCGCGACGGAGCGCCGGTGGCAGCTCGACCTCCTTGCCGTCGGGTCCCACGATTCGTGTCACGAGGATCGGTGGAGCGAAGTCGCCGCCGCTCGCGAAAGTCGCGTACGCGTTGGCGATTTCGATGGGCGTCACCTCGTACGCTCCCAGCGCCAAGCGACGGAGTCGGCTCGAGCTCGCTTTCGATACCCAGGGCGCGTGCCCACTCGACCACGTTTTCCGCGCCCACTTCGGCGAGCAGTCGTTCCGCCGCAGCGTTGTCGCTCTTCGTGATCGCCGTCGCGCACGCTGATGGTGCGCGCTTCGAGCTTGCCGTCACGGGACGCGCGGCAGGTCGAGCATCGTGGCGGGTGAATGCGGCGCGCGTGGAGCGCGTAGCTGTACAGAAATGGTTTGAACGCGGAGCCCGGCTGGCGACGGCGCGCGTGGCGCGATCGAGGCCGCCGGCCACTGCTTCGTAGCTTCCGACCAACGCGAGCACCTGACGCGTACGGGGATCGATCGCGACCATCGCGCCCTCCGGCCCGAGCTCGAGCCGTGCGGGCGCTGGCTCGTTTCCTTCCGGCAGGTGTCGAGAGGCTGATGCGCAGCGCCGCCCCTAACTTCGGTGAATTCGCTCGGCGGCAGGTGCTTCGGGTTGTAGCGCTCCTCGTGCGCGAGGTTCACGCGACCGGTCATGGTTCCGATCTTCACGTCGATGCGTGCTCTTCTTGTCGTCGAGCGCGACGACCTGCCCGACGTAGGCGTGGTACGGTCCGGGGCACGCCCTTCGAACGCGGGCCGACAAATCCGTCGCTTTGCGACGGTGAACGGTGGTTCGAGCTTCTGGCGCTCCTGGTGTCGATCCAGGTTCTTTCTGAGGGCCTGGCGCGCTTCGGCCTGGAGCGCGGGATCGAGCGTCGTGGTCACGACATACCCGCCGCGACGAGCGCTTTCCCCCACGACGCTGTCCAACAGCTTGCTCACGTAGCTCACGACCTCGGGCGCCAGCTCGCTCTCGCCCTCGGCGGCGGGTGCGAGGCGGAGCGGCGCCGTCGATCGCCTGGTCGTGCAGCTCGGCGGTGACGAAGCCCTTGGCCTGCATCTGACCGAGAACGTAGCGTCGTCGCTCCAGCGCTCGTTCGGGACTCTTGCGCGGCGAGAAGTGCTCCGGCGAAGCAACCAGGCCCGCCAGCAGCGCCGCCTCGGCGAGCCCGAGCTCCTTCGCCTTCTTGCCGAAGTAGTAGCGAGCTGGCTTCCTCGATCCCGTAGCGGCCGTGCCCGAGATAGATGTGATTCAGATAGAGTCCGAGGATCTCGTCCTTGGATAGGTACTGTTCCAGGCGTCGCGCGAGGATCGTCTCGCGGATCTTGCGCTTGTAGCTGCGCTCGGGCTCGAGCAGTACGTTCTTGACGACCTGCTGCGTGATCGTGCTGCCGCCCTGCACGGTCTTGCCGGCGCGAAGATTCGCGACCATCGCGCGGAGCATGCCGAAGTAATCCAGTCCTTCGTGCTCGTAGAAGCTTGCGTCCTCGGCCGCGAGAAACGCGAGCTTGGCGACGTCGCGGTACATCCGTGAACGGAATCACCGTTCGCCGCTCGGTGAAAACGCTCGCGAGCACCGAGCCGTCGCGAGCCAATACCCGAGTGACCTGCGGCGGCGCGTACCCCGTCTTGAGCTGTTCGACGCTGGGCAACCCCGACTCGTAGTGACGCACCACGAGCACGGCGGTCAGTAGTCCGACGGCGGCGAGCACCAGGAGCCCAATCGCCGTGCGCTTCGACCATTTCGCGAGGCGCTTCAGCATCAGCTGCCGACGTTGCCCCGGGTCGGGCTCGGCGGGCAATTTCGGCGTCCTCCCGCGCGAGCTCGGGCGGCAGGTCCGGAGCATTTCCGAGCGGTGCGGCTTCGGTGTCTTCGAGCCCTGGCGTCACCTTCTCGCCTTCGAACGCCCCGTCGGCTGCTCGTGTTCCCCGGGGAGGCGTGGTCATTTCGCCAGGAAACGCATGACCACTACCGCAATCACCACACCGAGTGCCAGGCACGCGGCCGCAACCCCAATGAGAAGTCCGGCTCCTGGGCCCGACGAGCGAGAGCCGACGGGCATGGTCGGGTTGTTGTTGGCCTGACCCGGGGGTGGGGAGGGAGACAGAACGGGAAGAGCGCGCTCCGATCCAGGCTCACCGAAAATGGCGAGAGAGGTAGCGAACTCCGCAGCGCTCTGGAATCGATCCTCGGGCTTCTTCGCCAGCGCCTTGGCAATCACGTCTTGAAGACCCGAGGCAAATGTCTTGCCCGGAACGCGCTCGTTCAGTGGGATCGGCGGCTCCATCACGTGCTTCTGGATGTACTCCATCGGAGTCTTGGCAGCAAACGGCAGCTTCCCCGTGAGGACTTCGTACAAGATCACCGCCAGCGAATAGATGTCGCTCCGCGCGTCGAGCGTTTTGCCCTGGGCCTGCTCGGGCGACATGAACTCCGGCGTGCCGAAGACCATGCCCTCTTGGGTGAGAATCACGGAGCCAGGGCGCATCTGGCGTTCGGTGACTTTCGCCAATCCGAAGTCGAGAACCTTCGGGTAGTCCTTGATCCCGCCCTGACTGCACAGAAAGATGTTCTCGGGTTTGAGATCGCGGTGGACGATCCCCATCTCGTGGGCTTCGTTCAGAGCGCCGCAGACCTGAATCAGGACCGGGATCGCGCGCTCGGCCCCCATCGGCCCCTCCTTGCGCACGGTCTGGTTGAGGTTCTTCCCCTCCAGAAACTCCATCACGATGTAGAGCGAGCCGTCCTCTTCGAGCTCGCCGTACATGAACACCTTCACGGTGTTGGGATGTGTGAGCTGGCTCATCGCGCGCGCTTCGCGTCGGAAGCGCGACGTCGAGATCCTTGCGACCGGCGAGCTTTGGATGGAGGATCTTGATGGCCACCATCCGGTTCATCGCCGGCTGCTCGCACTTGTAGACGGACCCCATTCCGCCCGTTCCGATCTTTTGGAGGATTCGGAACTGGCCGTTGAGGATCTCCCGACCGATGAACGGGTCCTGAGGCCGCATCCAGCTTCCGCTCATACCAAAATCCCGTCCCCGCAGCGAGGGTCCCGAAGCGACGTTTTCGGGTTTTTTACCGCCCATCGAATTCCAATGCCGAAAGCCGAGTTCCTCACCAGCCCACTTCTCCAGCAAGCGGGCTTTTCTCACGCGTTCTTCACTCGGCGAGGAGGAGTGTCGGAAGGACCGTACGAGTCCCTGAACTTCTCCGTCGGCGTTGGAGACGAGCCGTCGCTCGTCGAGCAGAACGTGGCACTCGCTGCCAACGCACTGGGTGTCGAGGCGGAGCGCGTCTACTTCCTGTCACAGGTGCATGGAACCGACGTGATTGAGCTTTCGGTCGGCGAGGATCGCGAGACGCTCCTCCACAAGACGGGGGACGCGTTGATTGGAACGCATCCCGGTTCGGCTTGTGGGGTTCGCACCGCCGATTGCGTGCCCATCCTGCTCGCTGACCGAGCCACGGGCGCTGCTGCGGCGGTGCACGCCGGTTGGCGAGGCACTGTGCGGGGAGTGGTCGAGTCCGCGGTCGCCGAGCTTCGAGAGCGGGGATGGGGCTCGGACCTGGCGGCCGCGATCGGGCCCCACATCTCTGCGCGAGCCTTCGAGGTGTCCGAGGACGTGGCGACCGAGCTCGTGGGCGCCTCGCCGGACCCCGAGGTGGTCCGCCGGGAGCCCGGCCAGAAGCCCCACGTGGACCTCCGAAAGATCGTGCGCAAGAAGCTCCTGGCTCTCGGACTGCGGCAGACCGCGATCGACGATGTTTTCGGCTGCACCGTGACCGAGCCCGAGCGGTTTTTCTCGTATCGCCGGGATGGAAAACGGAGTGGGAGGCTCTTGAGCGCCATCGTCCCCCGGCGTGCCCGGTAGCTGCACGGGCGAGCAGCCGACCGGGGCTTCTTGCTGTTCTCTCGGCCCAAACCCGGGTTGGCGCTACCCTTCCGGCCAATGGCTTTCGAGGTCCACTGCGAGAAGTGCGACGCGCGCTTCACGCTGCCCGCCGACCTCTACGAGCGCAAGGTCAAGGGACGCGTCGTGACGGTGCGTTGTCGCCGCTGTCAGGCCGACATCAGCGTTGATGGAGTGGAGCTGGCTTCTCGCCCTCACCACGATCCTCCCGTCGACATGACACCCACGGTGCCTCTCACGAAGCCCGGCGATCTCACTCCGACCGTCCCGCTCAGCCGCCCTGGGCCAGCGAAGCCTTTGGATGGGCTCTGGGTCGTGAGCTTTGGGGACGAAGACGACCGCGAGCTCAGCATCGCGCAGATCAAGAGGGCGCTCGTCTCCGGGGAGATCGATGAGCAAACGCTCGTCTGGAACTCCAAGATGGACGAGTGGAAGCCAATCGGAGAAGTCGTCGAGATCACGAGCGCGCCGGATGACGCGACCGGCGGATTTCTCGGCACCGGCGCCAGCGTGACCAACGCGGTAGTTCGCGAGCCCGCGCTCCGACATTCCTCACGTCCGCCACCCAGGCCCGGCAAGGAAGAGGTGGCACTGCTCGGGGAAGACGAGAATCGGGCCGTTCCGCAGCGTGTCCGCCGGCACGCTGTTCGTCGACGACGGAGCGGGATCCCAGAGAGAGCCCGTCGTCTCCGCCGACTTCGTTCCCTCTCGCAAGGGCGCCGCGAAGAAGCCTCCGCCGCCACGCAGAGAAGCGAAGAAGCCGACCAGCGAACCACCCAAACCAAAGCTTCCCCAAACGCCGAAGCGACTCCAGCCCGATTGGCTGAGCGAGGGGGCGGAAGCAGACGACGAAGAGCCCCCCAGCAGCCAGGGCACGCCGAATCTGAAGGACCTCACGACTCTCGCCCCCAAACCTCGCAAGAGCGACCAGGAAAAGCGCACAGCCGACGAGGACGGGCCGACCTCCGACGACGTTCTCGCGGTCGGCGGTGGGGGGATCACCGCTCAGCTCACCGGAGTCGACCTTTCCAATCTGCCAGCAGCGCCTGCGTCCGATCCCCGAGCTGCTCCCGCGAGCGATGATGACGACGACGACGAGCGTTCCGAGAGTCGATCGCCCTCCAAACGGCCCTCGGCTCGCCCGAGCCGCACGCGCTCCGAGCGACCGGCGCCGAAGCGGAAAGACCGGGAGCAGCAGAAGAGCTCGGGCATGATCTGGCTGGTCGCGGCGGGTCTGGGCGTCGTTGCGATCTGGTGGCTCTTCTTTCGTCCACCTGCGAGCACCACGACCGAGCATCCGACGCCGAGCGCCGAGCCGTCTCCTCCCCCCACCGAGACGACCGTATCGGTTCCGACCACCAGCGCACCGGAGGTTTTACAACCAGCCGAAGCGCCGGACGCGAACCTCGCTTCGCCCTCGAACACGACGGAACAGCCAGCGCCGGTCACGAAGAAAGAGGAACCGGTCACCAGTAAGGAAGAGCCGGTCACCAAGAAAGAAGAGCCGGTCACCAAGAAGGAAGAGCCGACCGGCGTGGACATGGCGCCAGCGTTCGACAAAGCGGCAGCGAGCTCCGCGCTTTCGGGCGCTGCGGGCTCGGCGTCGGCCTGTCGTCAGGAAGGGGACCCGACGGGTACAGCCGTCGTCATCGTGACGTTCGCTCCTTCCGGACGAGTGACCAGCGCGAACATCACCGGGCCCCCCTTCGCCGGCACGAAGACCGGTGGCTGCATCGCGGCGGCCATGCGGCGCGCGAAAATCCCGGCATTTTCCGGCGAGTACGTGACGGTCAGCAAGACAGTCGTAATCCAGTGAGCGGGATCCGAATTCGAGTCGCAGAGCCCAGCGACGCGGAAGTCATTCTCCGCCTCGTGCGCGAGCTCGCCGCGTACGAGCGCGAGCCCGATGCGGTCGAGGCCACCGCCGAAACCCTACGCACACAACTCCGGGCCGAAAGGCCCCCATTCGAATGTCTCCTGGCGGAGATCGACGAAGAACCGGTCGGGTTCGCGCTCTACTTCCAGAGCTATTCCACCTGGCGGGGAAAGCCTGGGATCTATCTCGAGGATCTCTACGTCACAGGCCAGCTCCGGCGCCGCGGGATCGGGCGGGCTCTGCTCGCAGCAGTTGCCGAAGAGGCAGTTCGGCGCGGCGCGGCGCGTCTCGAGTGGTCGGTTCTGGATTGGAACCAATCGGCCATCGACTTCTATCGATCTCTTGGTGCGCGGCCCATGAGCGAGTGGACCGTGTTTCGTCTCACGGACGAGCCCCTACTCGCGCTCGCCAATCAACGACAGTCGCTGAACGCATTCTGATGCAGGGCGTCTCCCACGACATCGTGTCCCGCCCGTCCCCAGTGAATGCGGTCGTTCGGGTAGCGCCGATACTCGGGGCACAGGTTGAGCTCGTCACCGCACGAGAGCAGCGGTCGGATGTCCACCACGACGTCGACGGCTCCCATTTTTTCCTGGGCGGAAATCCAGCGATTGAGCTCGAAAGTCGCTTCGGCCCGCCGATCCCGAAAGCCCTTGAGCCTTCCCCAGGGCGGGATGGTGAGGGCGATCACTCGAATGCCTCGAGCGTGCGCCTTCTTGTACATGTTGGTGAGGTTTTCGCGGATGCGGGTGGTGTCCGCGTAAAACGGTGAGCGGGCGGTCAGGTCGTTCACGCCGCCGAGGATGATCACGTCGGTGTAGCGGGGGCGCTTGGCACCGATGCCCAGCACGTCTCTACCAAAGCGCCAGCGCATGTGGAGCGTCTGCTGTCCCCCGACGCCGTACGCGTCGAAGCGGCTCTCGGGGCATTTTCGGCGGAGAGTATCGAGATAGCGGCCACCCCCGACCCGTGTGTCCGTGAGGGAGTCCCCGATCGCGGCGACCACGTAGCGGTGACCCTCTGCTTTCGACGGGGCGGGTGCGGCCAGAGCCAACGTCGTGGCGGTGAGGATTGCGGCCATGAAGCGGAGCACTACACAAAGGGTAGCGCGCATCACCGATCGAGGCCAAAACGCACGGGTTTTTCCCTACCGACGCCCCTGGTAGTCGGGCGAGCTTGTGTTAGGTTTCCCGCCCCCACGGAGGATTGAGATGGCCGACGCCTACATCATCGACGCAGTCCGAACGCCGCGAGGCCGCGGCAAAGCCGGCAAGGGAGCGCTCAGCGGCATTCACCCGCAGGAGCTGCTTGCCCAAACCCTGAATCAACTCGCCAAACGCAACAATCTGCGGCGTGAAGACGTCGACGATGTCGTCGTCGGCTGTGTGTCTCAGGTCAAGGAACAGGGCGCGTGTATCGCACGCAACGCAATTCTCGCTGCCGAGTGGCCGGAGACGGTGACCGGCGTCACCCTGAATCGGTTCTGTGGCTCCGGGCTCCAGGCGGTGAACTTCGCCGCGATGGGCGTGATGAGCGGTCAGCAGGATCTCGTCGTAGGCGGCGGTGTGGAGAGCATGTCCCGCGTCCCCATGGGCTCGGACGAAGCGATGCTCGACGGAAACAATCTCAAGCTTCGCAAGCGCCTGTTTCAGGTGCCCCAGGGCATCAGCGCGGATCTGATCGCCACCATCGATGGCGTGACCCGCCAGGATCTCGACAAGTTCGCGGCCCGCAGCCAGGCGAACGCGGCGCGCGCCATCGAAGAAAAGCGCTTCGCCAAGAGCCTGTTCGGTGTCGTCGGCGACGACGGAAAGGTCGTTCTGGAAAAGGACGAGCATCCCCGCCCGAGCACCACGCTGGAGAGCCTTTCGGCCCTCGAGGCAAGCTTTGGCATGATGGGTTCGGCCCCGATGGGTCCGAACGGCGAAACCCTCGACCAGCTGGCCCTGCTGCGTTACCCGGACGTGAAGGAAATCAAGCACGTCCACCATGCGGGAAACTCCAGCGGCATCGTGGACGGCGCTGCCGTCGTCCTGCTCGCCTCGGAGGCCTACGTGAAGAAAAATGGTCTCAAGCCCCGGGCGCGGATCCGCTCCACTGCGACCTTCGGCGCCGAGCCGGTGATCATGTTGACGGCGCCGACTCCCGCCAGTGAACGAGCGCTGGCCAAAGCGGGTATGAAGGCGAAGGACATCGACCTCTGGGAAATCAACGAGGCGTTCGCTGTCGTGCCGCTCAACACCATCCGTCGTCTCGAGATCGATCCGGAGCGGGTCAACGTGAACGGCGGCGCCATCGCCCTCGGTCACCCACTGGGCGCAACGGGCGCTGCGCTTCTGGGTACGGCGGTGGACGAGCTCGAGCGTTCGGGCAAGTCGACCGCGCTCATCACGCTGTGTATCGGCGGCGGCATGGGTATCGCCACCGTCATCGAACGCATCTGACGACGCCCCGAGCAGGGGGTGGTGCGAGCGAACGCCCCACCCCCGGCTTGTCGGCCAAGCAATTTTTCCGCCGGTTTGGAAGATTCCAAACGAGGGGCTGGCGTCCGCCGCAAGCTGCCTTACATTGAGATTTGTCGGCGCCCGCGGGGGTCGCAGAGTGTCGCACCCATCCCCGCCCCAACCCCGCTCGTGGGGTCGTCGAGCGCGGCAAAAACCCCGCGTTTTCGCCCCACGCCCCCTGCGCGGCGCCGACACTTTTTCTGATTGGGTCAGGGACTCGGCCCGACCATCAGGGAAAGGGTGGGCCCTGAACCGCGCCGCCGTTGGTGCTGCTGAGATCGGCAGGAGCTTTGTCCCGGGCGCTCACGGTGGACGCTTGCGTCAAGATGTCGGGCTTCACGGCCAGGTCGTTCTCGTAGCCGCTGACCGAGCCGTGGCAGCCACCACACAAGCCGTTGAAGAAGTCGCGACGGAACGACTGGCGGACGTACTCACCTGGATAAAATTGCATCTCTTCGCGCTGGAAGTGCTTGGTGGCGCCGCTCTCGCCGGCAAGCGCGATGCCGGTGGCGAGCGTGATGGGCATCCCGCCCGGGATCAAGACCTTGGCGGAGCCATCGGCTTCGAGTGGGGACGAACCGAGCAATCGCCGTCGTACGAATAGCTGCCCGTAGGCGTCGCTCGTCACGTCCGCCCCGTTGTAATCGACCATTCCTGCATCCGGCGGAAGGCTCTCCCAGATCTCGACCCCGGAGCCGCCCGAACCGAGGTGGCGCTTGCTGCGGGTGTTCTGGAACAAGAGGCTCGCCAGGAGCGGGAAATCGACGAAGGTGATCTGGGAGTAGGGTGTGTGTGCAGCGTCGGTGAACACGGTGCTCGCGCCGTTGGCCTCGTCGAGGCGCGACCGGAAGACTCCATGGTCGCCGCGCGCGTAGATGCCAACGGGCCAGATCAGGTCTTGGCCGTCCTGGATGAGCTGGGTCTTGGCCCCCGTGATCGTGTCGACCTGGTAGATGGCATAACCTCCGCTGAACGCGGCCACGTCGACGACGTTGGGGGCGTAGCTGACCAAGAGCTTGCCGTTCGGTAGCGGTGACGGACTCCGGTAGGCGCCCTGAGTTCCTCCGGGGCGACCGGTTGCGGCGGGATCCAAGATGCGGATCGAGTGCTGGAAGAATGCGTTGTTCGGCCAGGTCTTCGCGGCCGGGTCCTGGAGAAACGCCTCGTCAGCGGCCTGCTGATCGAAATCGATTCCGATGCTGCGATTGACGATCGCGAGGGTCCCACCGCCATGCACGGCACCCTTGTCGCTGAAGATGGCTGCGAGGTCCTTGTCCGATACCTCCACGACCTCCGTCAGCTGGTTGTAGCCAATCGTGCTCCGCTGTCCGAACAGGGGATGGTAGTCGCCGCCATCCAGGTTCTGACGGCGCCCAGCGAGCTGGTAGAAGTCCGGCGCGCGCTTCTCCGTCGTCATGATCAAGCGCCCGTCACCCATGAACGCGGGATAGAGCTCCTGGTTCAAGAGGAACGTGAGCTGCCGGACCTTTCCGTTCTCCGCGACGTAGAGGTTGGCGTTCAGCTTGGATGGATCCGCGGGGGTCCGGGTCGGGCCGTGATAGCCGAAGCTTCCGACATTCGCGATGTTTCCGCGAGTCGAGGTGAACACGATGCGACCGTCGGGCGCGAAGGCGGGATCGAAATTGTGGACCAGCTCCCCATTGGCGGGGACCGGTGCGCCATCGCCGTCCACGGGAGCCGCGTTGATGACGGGATCGGGTGCGCAGCTTCCGCCATCGATGATGTACACCTTGAAAGGCTCACTGGCGCTCGAACGGGCGCTGAACGCAATGCGCAGGCCGTCCCAGCTCACTGCCGGCCGGCGTACGTCCGCCGTGGCCGCACTCAGACCACAGCCCCCCAGGATGCTGCTCCCGGCGCTGGTCGTCACATCCCCGGTCACCGGATCTTGGGAAGCGCCTGCTTGCATGAGATCCGCGCCCGGCGCGTACGTTCCCCAGTCCTGAGCCGTATCGGCACCCGGAGCGGGGGGGCGGCGCACGTACACGATGCCCGAAAGCGTCTGAGCACCGGCCATGCGAGCGCCTTGCTCAATCTGGATCCAAGCCGCAATGACACAGTAGGGCGGCTGGTCGTCGAGGGGTCCGGTCGCTGCCGCAGCCATGTCGCACAGAGCCGGGTCCCCTCCGCTCGCGAACAGCGCGCCACCACGATGCAAGATGCCAAGCCCACCGGGCGGAGGGGGAAGGTTCTTGCGGATCAAGCGACTGGCGTTCGGATCGGGTGACTCGAACGAGACTTGCTCGAGCGTGAGCAGATAGTTCTTGCGAGTCGCGGCCAAACCAAAGTGACCACCGCTACCGCCGCGCAGGCGGTAGTCGTGGAACATCGGTGCGGAGTGGCAGCTGAGCTGCATGCATCCGCGCTTGACCAGCATCGGTTGGACGCGCTGAGTGTAAAATACGAATCCGGGATCGGTGGGCACGTTGCTCGGCCCGCCCTTGGCGATCGCCCAGGATAGAATCGCCTGATAGCCGGCATCGTTCGGTGACTCGAAAATCGTGCCACCGTCGTGGTACGTGCCACCCTGAGATGGCGAAAGCGTGCGGCGCAGGAGCTCGCTCGCGGCCGAGTCCGCCGACACGTAGCTCGTGGCAGCAAAGTAGTTCCAACGCTTCTCTTCGTCGGACGCACCACAGGTCAGGTACAGCGTATTGGCCGGATTTCCGTGGCAATTCGAGGCCGCGCAGGTCCCGCCCAAGATCGGGTTCACCGTGCCCACGAACTGGCCATAGTCCGGGTCCGGCGGATCGGCGCTGGCGTTGAATGCGGCATCGATGCCGAGCACGTTGGTGCACGGCTGCAAGTGGAAGTCCTTCTTACCGGGCGGGGCGTTGTTTTCGGTCGCACCGTTCGCGATCCACTTGCTGATCTGGTTGAACGACACGCTGGTCACGTCGATGAGCGAGCCGCCCGCGTGCGCGATGTCGGTGGTGATGAGTTGGTCACCATCCGCTTCCCAAGTCGTGAGCTTGATTTTGATACGGCGGCACGACCTTGACCAGCAGGCCGGGTAAACCGTAGGGCCCATACGTCACGAGCAAGTCGCGGCGGTGATTGATCGTGTCGAAGGTTCTGAGGTCGAGGTTGCCCAGCGCGTTGCCGCGATCATCGGCTTGCACGTGGCACTTCGAATTCGACGGACTGGTCAAGCACGACCCCACGAGAATGGGACCGATCTTCCGTTCGTAGAATGTGGACTGAGGACCCTGCTCTTTTTCCCGCAGCCCGACGAAAGAATCGCCAAAGCGAACGAGACGAACAGCAAAGACTTTTGCCTCGTCATGGGCATCGATTCTAGCACTCGCGAATGGGGAAAATAAGTACGATGGCAGAGAAATTCCCAGGCCCCTCGGCCCAAAAACTCATGCCCGCAAAACATCAGCCCGGGCGACCGAACTAGGTTCGGGCCCGGGCTGGCTTTCCAGGTCGGCTATGTTTTTTTTGTCTGTCTCGTCCTCTTTAGAACTGGCGCAGCGCAATCTGGGCTGCATCACGTACGAATTGGTTCGGATCGTTTTGCGCGGCTTGAACCGTGCCCTTGGCAGCCGAGTCCTTGATCCGGCCGAGAGCTGCAACGGCTGCAGCACGAACCGTCGGATTCTGCTCGGTGTCCTTCGATGCGAGGGCCATCAGACCAGCCACCGCGTCGATTGCCTTCATCTTGCCGAGGGCTTCCGCTGCCTTCTTGCGAACGAGCGGTGATTCGTCGCTCACTCGCTGAACGACTGCGGCAATGTCGGTGAAGACTCGGACCTTGGTCGAAGCGTTGACCGCTTCGAGCCGAACGTCCGCGTCCGTGTCCGACATGGCCTTGCCGAGCTCGCCGTTCGGGCCCTGGCTATTGATGCGCCAGAGACCGTGGACAGCTGCCTTGCGGACCATGGGAGAGGAGTCGCTGGTGGCGACCTTGCCCAGAACCGCAATGCCAGGTGCTGCGAGGAACTCACCGAGAGCTTCGGAAGCGAACGCTCGCTTCTGTTCGCTCAGGCTCTGATCCTGCGCATTGTTCAACGTTTGTTCGTACACCTGACCGGGGCCGAACACTCCGAAGATCCGGCGGCGGAGCCACCAAGCACCGATCTCTCGGGTCTTGGCGTTTCCGTCGTACAGGAGCTTCTCGACCACCGGGATGCAGCTCAGGCACTCCACTCGTTCGCCGTGCTCGAGCCGTCGCCAGATTTCCGTCGGGGCAACGCTCGCGGTGTTGATGTTCTTCAGGGAGTCGAATGTCGTGATGTCTTCCAGCGAGTTCTCATCGAGGTTTTGGTAAACCGACGACCGACCTGCGTGGACGTTCTTTTCAGCGGAGACCGAGCCAGCTATCAGCATTGCGCTGATTGCGACCGCTCCCAGGACCGTGTGACGAATAGTACGTTTCATGGCTTCCACGACTCCTGTTCTCAGTATCCACCCGCGCCGTAGGCATACGGCACGAATCCAGTGTTTTGACGCGCGTAGTACTGGCCGCCCATGTCGATGGACCGGATCAGCATGACGCGCTCTTCACGAGTGAGTGTGACGCCCACGTCTTCGGGATGCATGGTGTGCCCGCTTCCCGCGATGTTGGGGTCGGTGTACGCTGTGCCGAGGGCCCAAGCATTCTTGCTCGCGTCCTTGGACGACTCGATGTTCATCTTCTCGATGACGGCGCTGTTGCGTGCATCGCTCGGGACGGCCCACTTGGGCGGAACCGTTCCGGTGATGGTCGCTTTATCCATCTCCATCTGGAGCGCGGCCGGGTAGAACAGCGACACGTAGCTCGCCGGGTATTCGGCGGTCATGTTGTCGTAGGTGACCGTGATCGGGGTGGTGCTGAGATCGAGTCGCGGGATCTGGTATTGCTCCGTCACTCCCGTGATGTCGTTCGTCATCGTGATGGTGTAGTAGCTCGTCGTGCCCGCGTTGTGGCAGCCGGCGCACTTCGCAGTGAGCATGGTCTGCACCTCGTTGGCCTCGAAGCCCGCGTCCGCTTTGTACCAGGGGTATTCCTGGCGCTGGGCGATCGGCACGTTCATGTCGATGGCGCCCTTGCCCATGGCGATCGTCTGCGCCTGGCCCCCCGGAGTGATCGCGTCGCGGCGATTCTCGTGGCAACCACCACACACGCGATCCTCACCCGGCATGCCCTGGATCCAGGTCGTCTGACTGCGGATCGAGAGGTCGAATTCGTCGACGGGCTGCAAGTGAATGGGGACGTACGGCGGAACCGCCGCAAGCCACGAACCGTCGGCTTCCACCGCCGGCTCGCCGATGATCGCCGCGCCTTCGGCCATCGTCAGGCCGAACATCGTGACGCCGGTCGCCGCTTCGCTCGAGAAGCCCTCGATGATGCGGACCTTCACTGCTTGAGCGAGGGCGTCGTCCAGCGTCGTGTTGTCGAACTGGGCGCCGCTCACGCTTTCACCGTGGAGGCTGGTCAGCGAGGTCTGCTTGATGTCGATCGAGCCGAGCTGCATCGCCGTGGTGGCATCCACGTTGTTCTGGATGCCTCCCAGGATCGGAGGCTCGTTCACTGCGACGATCGGCTGGGCATAGACTTCCCAGCTGTCCTCGTAGTTCTTGACGAGCAAGTTCTCCTTGGTCTTCGGATCGTAGATGTAGACGCCGAAGTCAGGCGGCGTCTGGCTGAGCTCGTTGATGTCGTTCACGAAGCCCGGGGCCCAGGACACGAGGATGCGGCCGTCCGGCAACGAGACCGGGTACCGATAGCGGCCAACCGGCGAAGGTTCGCGACCACGGGGCACCGCGGGGCTGAGCAGCTTGTAGTCCGGCTGCTCCTCGTAGAAGACGTTCGGGTCGTCCGGGTTTCGCGCATCGATCTGGACGAGCGAACCAGACTGAATCGTGTTCTCGCGGTCGGTGACGACGCCGAGGAACACGTTGGGGGTGTTGCTCTCGCTCATCTGAACCAGCGAGTTGCCCGGCTTGCCGTGCTGGCCGCTGACAGCGACCATCTGCGAGCAGTCCGGGTTCATGGCGAAGAGCTTCATGTCGTTGACGTTCTCGAGATGTTGCCAGCTCGAGAAGCCAACCTTGCCGTTCGCCAGCGAGAACGTGTTGAACACGTTCGACAGGTTCTGGGAGCAGAGTTTGCGATCCGCATCACCACCCGCGATGGTGAGAGTCGCCATCTGCGTCACCTGATTCGAGTGGTTGTACTCGTCGGAGCGAGTCCCCATCTCGGTGTAGCCCTCGTTCGTCACGAACGCGACCTTCCCGCCCGCGAGGTACTGGGGATACATGTCGTCGGCGGAGCCGAAGGTGAGCTGATGAATCTCGAATGCCCCTGCAGCGTCGGGCTCGGTGCTCGACCAGTAGAGGTGGTATTGGTCACCCGAGTTCTGCTTCATCGAGAACACGACCTTCTTGGCATCGAAGGAGAGGTCGAGGCTCGACACGTCGGCTTCCGGGAAGGCCGAGATCAGGTTCTGCGTCGTGTTCGACGACAGGTTCAAGATCTCGATGCGGCCGCCCGGGACGTAGCGCAGGTAATCGGTGACCTGCCCCATGCCGCCCGCGACGTTGATCGCGACCTGACCGTTCTCTAGCCAGGTGTGCTGGCGCACGAGGTAAATGAGCTTGTTGACGCCCTGTATGTTCGTGCCGGGCTCTTCTTTGGAGTCACTCGAGCAGCTCGCTACCGAGAAGCCGAGTGAGCAGAGAAACGGAAGTGCCAGCGCACGGAGCAAGCGGCGTCGAGTGGTATTGCGAGTCATTGTTTGTCCTCCGAGACGCGAGAGAATCCCGAGGTGGACAAAGCAGGTTTCGATCCAAATCCCAAGTTGCTGAAGTTACTTGGGTTTATATGGCCTGACGTGGGGGAAGGCCCCCAATCCGCTCCAGATGGGTGGGGGGAACCCCCCCCTTTCAGCAGTCGGCAATCCAGCTAGCCTCGCTCAGTGGAGGACGTTTCTGAAATACGATGAAAACGGTCTCGTTCCCGCGGTCGTTCAGGACCGGCTCACGGGGGAAGTCCGCATGGTTGCGTGGATGAGCTCCGAAGCGCTGGAGCAAACCCTCTCGACTCGTCTGGCCACCTTCTTCAGTCGTTCTCGCCAAAAGCTCTGGGTCAAGGGAGAGAGCAGCGGAAACCGGCTCGGCGTTCGAGGAGTTCATCTCGACTGTGACGAGGATACGGTGCTCGTCGATGTCGAGCCCCAGGGGCCCACGTGCCACACGGGTCGACCGAGCTGTTTCTTTCGGGCTGCGGATGGCACCGAACGAGAAGAAGGGGCAGCCCCTCTCCTGGTTCGGCTCGAAAGGACCATCGAGTCGCGGGTCACGGCTTCCTCGGACAAGAGCTATACCCGCTCCTTACTGGACGCAGGTGCGCCGAAGATCGCCGACAAGATCCGAGAGGAATCCGCGGAGCTGGGGCACGCCTTGACCGATGAGGAGGACTCTCGCGTCGTCAGCGAGGCGGCGGATGTCCTGTTCCATCTCCTGGTGGGTCTCCGAAGCAGAAAGCTCCCATTTCGTGCGGTATTGGCCGAGCTCGAACGCCGGATGGGCCAGAGCGGAATCGACGAGAAACGGGCTCGATCGGCGGGTGGGGGCGAGCGGCCCTAGCAGTAGGTTTGACCCTTCTGCAAGTGCCCGATATCGTACGCTCCTCGCCCAGCGGCCGGCGAAGAGGAGTTGATGAAAGTCCTGGTGTTCGAGGCGGACTCTGAGTTCGCCAGCCTGCTGCGCGATGGTCTGGGGCGGCTCGGATGCGAGACCGCCATCGTGGACGATGCGAATGCGGGACTTCAGGCTGCGGCATCCGACAAGCCGGACTTGATATTGCTCTCCATCGAGCTGCCACGGATGAACGGCTTCTCGGTGTGCAACAAGCTGAAGCGGGATCCTTCGTTGAAGGACGTGCCGCTCATCATCATGAGCAGCGACTCCACGGAGGAGACCTTCGAGCAGCACCGCCGGCTCAGGACGCGCGCCGAGGACTACGTCCACAAACCGGTCACGTTTCCGGACCTGATGGTGCGCGCTCGCAGCTTCGTCAGCCTGCCGGATGTGCCGACGGCCATGACCGACACGCCCGCGAGCGACGGCGAAATCGTCATCGACGACGAGATCGTCATCGAGGATGCCGAGCCGATTTCCATGAGCGACGTGGAAGACGCTCCGCGGTCGGTGGACGGCGACGTAGCGGACTTTACGGAGAATGCGTTCGATGCGCTGACCAAGGGCCCGGCATCCGAGCCTCCAGAGGCGCCGGAGCCGGAGCCGGAGGCCGAACCGGCGGAGCCGGAACCCGAGCCCGAGCCGCAGAAGCGGGGGCGCTCCAAGGCGAAGTCCTCGATTCCTCCACGCCCGATGGGGGATGGAGGGCTGGCGACGAGTCAGGCAGAGCTCGATCGTCAAAAGGCCCGAGTGTCCGAGCTGGAAAAGGAGCTCTCGTCCGCTCGCGACAAGATCTCTTCGCTGGAAAATTCGGCTGGTTCCGAGGCAGCGAAGGATGCCGAAGTCGTCAAGCTTCGCCGGGAGCTCGACGACACGAAGGCCAAGCTCGCGTCGGCGGGCAAAGGGGGCGGGTCGAGTGCTCGCGAGTTTCTCGATCTTCGCCAGCAGCTCAACGAAAAGGACAAGGAGCTCCTCGGACTGCGCGATCAGCTCGGATCGAAGGACAAGGAGCTCATCGCCCTGCGCGACAGCGCTCTCGGTGTCGAGCGCGAGAAGGCGGATCTCAACGACAAGATCATCGACCTAGAGAAGCAATTGCTCGATGCCCAGCGAGGTCTCGATGTCGTGCGCGCTGACAAGGATCAGGCGAGCAAGCGGGCCGAGGACTTCAAACGAAAATCGGAGAAGCTTCAGGGCGATCTCGAAGCGCGCCAGCAAGAGCTCGAGCAGCTCAAGGAAACCCACGAGGGCGAGCTGGCGACGCGGGACGCCAAGGCGGCGTCCGATCGAGCCGGGTTCCAGGAGGCCATCGAGGAAGCCGAAGAGCGGCGGCAGGCGGACGTACAAGCCGCCGAGGAACAAGGCCGGGCCAATCTCGAGGAAGCCGTCACGCGCACGCGGGACGCGGCTGCAGCCGAAAAGAGTCAAGCGCTCGAGGACGCCGCCGAGGCCGCCGAGCAGGCGCGTATCGAGGCCGTCACGATCCGAGAGGCGGAGCTCAAGAAGGAGTCCGACTCGCGCATGGCCGCTCTTCATCGCGCCAACGAAGACGCGATGAACAAGCTCAAGGCCGAGCACGCTCAAACGCTGAAAGAAACGGAAGAGGCCGACCTCGCCCGGCTCGCGGCGCGCGAAGAGGAGCTCGGCGCCGAGCACGCCGCCCAGGTTGCCTCGCTGACCGAGGCCCACGACGCGACCAAGGCGACGCTGGCGGCCACCCGTCAGGAGCTCGCCGACCTGAGCGCTGCCAAGGAAGAGGGCGAGGCGCGACGGGATGCGCAGATCGCCTCGCTCACGGGGGATCTCCAGCAACGAATTGAAGAGCTGGCCGACGCCCGCCAGACAGTCGAAGCGCGAGAAGAGAAGATCGCGTCCGTTTCGGGTGAGCTCCGAGAGACCCAAGAAGCCCTCGCGTCGGCTCGCGCCACCATCGAAGAGCGAGACGGGAAGATCAACAGCCTCGAGGCGGATCTTGCCCGTACGCGCAGTGACCTCGAGCAGACCCAGGTCAACCTCAGCGTCGAGAGCGGTCGACTTTCCCAGGCGCGGGGCAAGTGGCAAGAGGATCGCGCCTCCCTCGAGCGCGCGAAGGACGCTCTGGCCGCGGCGTTGGCTCAGATCGAAGACGCTGAAAACCGACCGTTCGACTGACAGCTAGCAACGATTTCCGCCAGGGCACGGTGGCCGTCGACGAGGCGGGGTCCGGGGCGACCGAGATACGCCTCGGGAACGCAAAAGACCCGCTTGTCTTGGAGCGCGCCGAGCGATTGCCACTTGGGCCTCCGATACACGATGTCCGGTCGGTATTTCTCCGGACGGACGCCGCACCAGGAGATCACGATCGCGTCCGGAGCCGCTGCCAGTGCCTCGTCGTCGTCGATGGGGGTGCTCTTCACCGGCCGCTCGCCGAACGGATTGACCCCTCCGGCGCCGCGAAGAAGCTCCGTGACCCAACTCTCCTGGCCGGGAACGATGACGGGTTTGGGCCACCACTCGACCAGTACGGAGATCGACGGGCCCCTGGGAGGCGGGCGGTCGAGCACGCTCTGCATTTCGGCGACGAGTTTGTCACCGCGCCCTTTTGCGTCGAGACGCTCGGCGATGCTGCGAATGTCGCGGTACACGTCGGCGATGCGCGTGGGTTCGGGGGCTACGAAGGGAAGCCCGGCTCGCTCGAGCCCCTCGACGACGCGTTCGTGTCCGGGGACCGTGAGTGAGGCGAGAACCAGATCCGGTTTCAGCGCGCTGACCTTTTCGATGTCGATGCCCAAGTCCGGACCGACCCGTGGCAGCTGGCGGACGACATCGACCGGGTAGTCGCTGTGGTCGTCGACCCCCACCAGCAAATGGGCGAGGCCGAGGGCGCACACGATCTCGGTGTTGGAGCAGGCAAGGGAGACGACACGCTGGCTCACGAGCGCTCGAAACGGATCCAGCGACCGTCCAGCAATCGCTCGTGGGGAAAGAAGCGCGCCTTGTAACGCATGCGCTGACTTTCCGCGATGTACAGCCCCAGATACAGCCAGTGCAGGTTCCAGCGATGACAGAGCTCGATTTGCGCGAGGATCGAGTAGGTGCCGATGCCGAGCGGCGCGTATTTCGGATCGTAATAGCAATACACTGCCGACAGAGAGTCTTCGCCGCGATCGGTGACGGCAACTCCAACCAGCTCGTCCTCGAGGTAATAGCGGATCTCGAAGCTCTCGCAGCAGCTGGCGACCAGGAATTCTTGATAGCTCCGCGTGTCGATGGGAGTTGGATCGTCTGCGAGCCCACGTCCCAAGCGGTGGAGGTTGTAGAGCTCGACCCGACGTGCGTCGTTCATCGGGGGTCCGATTTCCGAGCGGAGCTTGCGCTCGGCGAAGCGTTTCACGCGCCGCTCGCTCCGCGATGGAGTGAAACGGGAGACATCGATGCGAATCGGTTCACACGCCCGGCAAGCAGGACAATCGGTCCGATACAGCACCATGCCCTGACGGCGATCCCCCGCGTCCAGTCGGGTCTCGAGCTCGTCCCGGGTGAGCTCGCGAAGCGGCAACCGAAGCGGCATGCGCGCTGTCTGCTCGGCGAGATAGGGGCAGCGCGTGAGCTCGTCGAACACGACCAGCTCCGGCGGCTCGCCGGGCAAGAGCGGAATCGTCACGGGCGAAGCTTAGCAGGGGGGCAGAAGGGGAAAACCCGCACCAAAAATCCGAAGCCAGCGTCCCCGATACGCGCTAGTTCGCAGGGGACTCGAGCGACACGAAGCCGCCGAGCAAACTCCTGTTCGTGACGCCGGGGGAAGGCACTTGCCACAAGCCGGTTTCGGGCGAGGTTTTGCGGACTTGAATTGACTCCGCCTCGGGTTCGTCGAAACATTCTGCCAGCATGAGCGACCCAAAACAGGGACGGCGGGGTTTCTTGGAGCGTAGCGTCGTGGTGGCAACGGCCACTGCAGGCGCCCTCCTTTTGAGTCGGACCGCCTTGGGGGAGCCCAAAGACAAGAAGGGCTCCGACAAAAAGCAGGCCCCTCCTTCGGAGGGCACCCTCATTCGAGGCGCCGACGGTGAGCTCTACTACGTTCCGGACGACAAGCTGGGCGCGTTCAAGGTAACCAAGCAGCAGCACGAGTCGCTGAAAAAGGGCTTCGGCAAGAACTTCCAGCGCCAGCTCGGTCGCTTCGATGGAACAGCGCTCGCCAAGATCGGCATCAACGCCGCCATGGGGCAACCGGTGCTGCTCGTCGATCTCAAACAGCTTCGCGCTTCGGTGAGCGCATACAAGCTGAGCGCGGTCCTGATCGGTCTCATCAAAGACTGAGCGCTCGACCCCGGTGTTCGAGCAAGTCGTCGTCGCACGTCACCGAGACGGTACTCACCGAACCGTACCGCCTCGCCAAACCGTAGAGCGTGTGCTGCCGCTCTCGCCCGCCATGGGCATCACCCGCCTGGCAAACGTGACGGGTCTCGACTGCATCGGGATCCCGGTCGTCATGTCGTGCCGCCCGAACGCGCGCAGTCTCTCGGTTTCTCAGGGCAAGGGATTCGATCTCGACGCTGCGAGGGCTTCAGCGCTGATGGAAGCGGTCGAGCTCTTCCACGCCGAGCACGTCCTTTCGTCTCTCCGGCTCGGGAGGGTCGAGGAGCTCCGCTACACGCACTCGCTCGTCGATGTGACCGAATTGCCGCGGCGGCCTGGCGTAGCGTTGGATCTGTCGCGCTCGATCTTGTGGATCGAAGGAGTCGAGCTCACGTCGCCGGATGTGCTGCGGGTCTGGGTCCCGTACGAAAGCGTGCACGTCAACTACACCTCGATCACGCTTCCCTCCACGGAGTGCCTCGCGCGATCATCGAGCGGCCTCTCGTCGGGTAATCACCTGCTGGAAGCCGTCGCCCACGGTTTGTACGAGCTCATCGAGCGGGATTCGGTCGCGCTCTTCTTCATGGCAACCGAGGAGGAGCGAGCGTCGCGTCGAGTCGACCTCGACAGCATCGACGATCCGTTGTGCCGCCAGCTCATCGAGCGCTACCGATCGGCCGATGTCCTGGTCGGGGTGTGGGAGACCACCGCGGACGTCCGTGTGCCGGTGTTTTCAGCGACTATTTGCGATCGAGACCGTGCTTCACCGCGCGCTCTGTATGCGGCGAGCGGGCACGGCTGTCACCCTGCCCGAAACGTCGCACTTTTGCGAGCACTCACGGAAGCTGCGCAGTCCCGCCTCACCTACATTTCCGGCGCGCGCGACGATGCGTTTCGCGCGACCTACCGCCACGCCCAGCGCTTCGATTCGATCGACTTCTTGCGCGCGGAGCTCGCGAAACGTGGCGCGCGTTCATTTTCGCAGGCGCCGAGCCTGGAGGCGCCCACGCTGAACGACGAGCTCCAGTTTGCGGTCGATGCGCTGGCGAAGGCGGGCTTTGTCCGAGTGATCTTCGTGGATCTCACCCGGCCCGACTTCGGGATCCCGGTCGTGCGGGTGCTGACCCCCGGGCTCGAAGCCGATCTCGATCAGTCGAGCGCCGTTCCGGGGTCGCGAGCGTTCCAGCGACTCGAGAGGGCCTTCGCGTCGTGAGCATCGTGGTCTTCGCCGGTCCGACTCTCACCCACCGCGAGGTGCTCGAGATCCTACCGTCAGCGCTGGTTCGACCACCCGCCGCCCAGGGCGACGTCCTTGTCGCCGCCGAGTCCGGTGCCCAGGTCATCGGCATCATCGATGGCGTGTTCGAGCGGGTACCATCGGTCTGGCACAAGGAGATCCTCTGGGTGATGTCCCGAGGCGTGCACGTCTTCGGCAGCGCCAGCATGGGAGCGCTGCGTGCGGCAGAGCTCGATTCCTTTGGAATGGAAGGCGTTGGCGAGATCTACGAAGCGTTTGCAGCGGGAGTGCTGGACGCCGACGACGAGGTGGCGGTCACCCATGGGCCCGCCGAGTCCGAGTATCGCGCGCAATCGGAAGCGTTGGTGAACGTGCGCACCACGATCATGGCGGCGGTGGCGGATCAGGTCGTCTCGGAAGAATTGGCGGCGACGGTGATCGAATCGGCGCAGGGGTTGTTCTACCCGGATCGAACTTATCCTCGGATTTTCGCCGAAGCTCGCAAGCACGGCGCCCGCCCAGAAGCAATGCAGCGCCTCGCCGACTTCGTCTCGACCGGGCGGATCGATCAGAAGCGCGACGACGCCCTCGCGATGCTCATGCTGATCCGGGAGCGCTCGGGTGGGCTCGAGCCGAAGCAAGTGAAATACACGTTCGAGCGCACGCACTTCTTCGAGCAGCTGTTGCAGGAAGTCGTCGACAGGAGCGAGCGCTCCGAGAGGTCGGCCATGCTGCTGGACGAAGCGCGGCTCGACCCGAAGCTCTACGCGGAGGCGTTCGCCCTTGCGTTTCGGATCTCCGCCGCCCGCGAGAATGCCGAGCAGCACGGCGTGCGCTTCGACGACGAGCGAGCACTCACGACGGCGACGGAGCGCTATCGTCGTCGGCGTGGGCTCTTGCGAGCAGACGAGCTCGAGTCCCACCTCGGCGAACAGGCCTTCGACGAGCGCGCACTTTGGGAATTGGTGGAAGACGAAGCACGGCTCGAATGGCACACGGAGCGCACGCGGGCTCGGGTTCTCGAGAATTTCGAGACTGCGCTCAGGCTGCTGGGAAAACATCGAGCTCTCCGGGAGCGGCTGGAGCAGAAGCAAAAGGCGCTCGCGAAGTCGGGGCTCGATGCTCCGAGCCTGAGGGACGCCGGGATTGGTGAGCAGGAGCTCTTCGACTGGTACTTCTGCGAGCGCGGGGGTGGGCAGGTCCCACTCGACCTGGACGCGGTTGTCGGCGCGACGCTACATGTCGATCGCGGAAGGTTTCGGGAGCTGGTGCTTCGCGAGTACCTGTTCGACAAGAGGCAGGGCTCCAAAGAGTAAAGGACCGCGACAGACCCCCGATACCGCAGCGTGGTCGACCGCACCGAGCGTGCCCATGAGAATTCCTGGAGTGGCTTCGCTAGCTTATCGCAAGTCGCTGGTGTTCGGAGCGCGAGTGGCTTGCGATCGCGATGTGTATGCGTCGGCGAAGCGCCTTACGGAGGGCAGTGCGTGACCTTCGCGCCGCGCGTCTTGCCGCCTGAGCATCCTTGACCCGGCTGAGCCTGCCGGAACACCTGCGCGGGAGCAAAGTCGACCCGCGGCGGTAGGGCGTTTGGAAGGTGGGATGAAACGATCGGGCGCGCTGGCGCTGACTCTCCTCGGCAGTGGCAGTAACGCGGCCCGAAGCAACGGTTGCGGCCGACACGTCCGGATCGCATGAGGTCCATTGAAGAGCGAGGACGCGCAGGGTAAACGCGATCGCAAGATGGCTCAGGTGCTCGTGTGTGGATCGTGTGGCGGACCGCTGCCCCGCCCGACGCCGGGGGATCCCAACGTGACGTGCCAGTTTTGCGGCGCGACGACGGACCTCGACTCCGGTGAACGTCGTCAGGGGTCCGCGGACATCGTCGCGGCCATCAACCGAATTCCGAAGGCTCGCGATGCGTTCGAAAAGGAGCTCAACGAACGCATCGCGAGGCACGAGCCGATCGTGCCGGCGTTTCGTGCCGCAGCGGAGAGCACGCTGTCGGCCATCTGCGATCCGGACGCGATCACCAACGTGGTGTTCGGGATCGCGACGGACTTCGATCGAGCCAACGGCACCGACGTGACTCAGGATCCGAACGTCCTGCCCCGTCTCGGGCTGGCTTACATCCAGTCGGTCCAAACGCTCGCGACCGAGCCCGAGTACGAGATCAACCTGCCGTTCTTGACGGCCACCTCGAAAGGACCGCTTCACTTTCGGCAGAGCGTCACCATCGCGCGCCTGAAGGAGCTGGCCGCGATCCCGCCGACGCAGCGCGCCGCCAAGAAGGATCCGCCTCCGCCCGCGCCACCTGTCGCTGCGCCGCCGGTCGTGCAGCCGGCGAACCAGCCGTGGTGGAAGAAGCTGCTCGGCTGATCCCGAGCAAAGCCCTTACCGATCTGGCGCTGGGTCGGCGGAACAGCGGGAGGCTCGTCGGGTGGCACCGAGGCCGGTGGGGGTAGCGCGGGGACGAGCGCCGGTGGCGCGGGTGGGAGCGCAGGAACCTCGTCGGGTAGCTGCGGTGACGGCCTGTGCGGCGGCACGGAGGATTGCACGAGCTGCCCAGCCGACTGCACGAGTTGCCAGGACGTCCTGTTCTTCTCGGATTGGGCAGCAGGTGAGTACTCCGACGCGGGGAAGTGGACGAGGGAGTTCCCTGATAGCGTGGGCGTTCACGCTTCGCCAACGACTCCCCATCAGTAGTCGGCTGATCGCTTCGCTCACGGACAGCACCAGAAGTCCGTGGCGTTGCCGATGTAGATGTTCACGCAGCCCGCAGGCGGCTGGTACGGAGTGCCATTGAAACACCCGTACGCGTGCGGCGGCTTGCCAACGCATTGGGCGTCTTGGCTGGGCTCTGCATGGCAATTTCCGCTCGCTGCGCCGGCAGCTCCACCGCTCGACGTGCCCGCGGCGGCGCTGCCTGCGCTGCCTGCGCTGCCGCCGGTGCCGCCGCCGGATGAGCCGCCGCTGGAGGTACCGCCGGTCGAGGCGCCGCCGCTCGACGAACCTCCGGCGGAGGCACCGCCGCTGGCGTACTTTCCCCCCGTGCCGCCTGCATTCGTTCCGCCACCACCCGAGCCTGAATCGGAGGAGCTGTCGCCGCCGCAAGCGGAAACGAAGAGGGCGACGGAGCTCAGGAGGATGAATCGGTTCATCGCCGAATTGTATCACCGCGGTGTGAGCTGGAAGGCCCCCGGACTACGAAGCGGAGCTGGCGCCGGCGGCCTTGGCCACGACCTCCCAGCACCCCTCGGTGGGGAAGGTCATTCCGCTCGGCGTGAATCGGCGCGGGTACGATTCTCCGGGGTCGAATCGGGCGCAACCGGTGGTCGTGGCGCGGAGCGCGAAATACGTCCACGGGAATGTGCGAGGTGAGGCAGGTGGTCTGCTGTACCAGACCACTGGGTGGGCAGAGCATACCGCTTTCGGCTCGAAATAGGCCCAAAACGCGGGAAAAACGCAGCGGCACGGTGTGTGTATTGGCATCCCTCGCGCTCGCTCAGTCGGGGCGCACCAAGGAGCACAAGATGTCGATTCGTACCTCGAAGCGTGTGATGAACCTGGGCAAGACGATGGGCATGGTCGCGGCCGTGTTGGCGTTTGGTTGCAGCTCGGCTGACGGCGCGAAGGGCGTGGCCGGTGGCGGCAACGGCGGAGCGGGCAACGCGGTCGGAAGCGGCGGCGGCTCGGGCTCGGGCGGCAGCGGAGGCACGATTGGCAATACCGACATGGCGATGCTCCGCGTCGTTCACGTGAGCCCCGACGCTCCGGCAGTCAACGTCTATATCCAGGGCGAGAGCAAGCCCGCCGTCGAGAACCTTTCGTACGGCAAGGCCACCGAGTATCTGCAAGTTCCGCCGGGCAAGTACATCTTCGAGATCCGCCCGGCCGGCGCGAGCGCGACATCCGATCCGGTGTACGCCTCGCCCTGGCTCGAATCTCAGCGCCGGGACGAGCTACTCCGCGGTTGCCGTCGGCGAGCTCGGCTCGAAAGACTTGAGCGACGGGTTCCGGTTGCTAGCGCTGGAAGACGGCTTCAAGGATCCCGCCTCGGGTGACGCGCGCGTCCGCATTCTGCACGCCGGCGCCGACGCTCCCAGCGTCGACATCGACGTGGGCGACGATGGATCGCCGGAAATCACGGCGCTCTCGCGCTTCGAGGCCACTGCCGCGGAAGGCGTGAACCTGCCCGCCGGCTCGGCGCTGCAGGTCGGGATCCAGTCGGGCGGAGCCGACGTTGCGACCTTCACCACGCCCGCGCTCGAGAGCGGCTCCGAAATCCTGCTCATCGCGGCCGGGCTCCTGGGCAAGAAGCCGCGCGAGACGAACGGCTTCGCCCTGCTGGCGGTTCTGCCGGACGGAACGACCGCGTTCATTCGTCAAAACCCGATCGTGTACGCGCTCCACGCCGCGCCGGATGCCGGCAACGTCGATGTCTTCGTTGGCGACAACGAGATCATCGACAACGAGGCGTTCGGCCAGCTGGTGCGCCTTCAGGTTCCGGAAGGAGCTTACTCGCTCGACTTCTTCCCCGGTCACGCCGGTCCCTCGCTCAAGCCCACGACCGCGCCGGTCGCGACCGTGGACACGCCGGACCTCGAGGCGGGACAAGAGTACCTCGTGATCGCGAACGGATTGGTCGGCGCGAACCTGAGCACGTTCCAGCTCTCCGCGTACCAGGACTTGTTCGCCGACGACACGGACGACACCGCGCGCGTGCGCGCCATCCACGCTTCGCCCAACGCGCCGGCCGTGGACGTGTCGACGGTGACGAAGGGACAGCTCGACGAGCCTCCGCTCGCGGACAAGATCGCCTTCACTCACGCGACGGAGCCGGATGGCGCGGCGGTCCCGCCCGGCACCTATACCATTGGCGTGGCTCCGACCGGCAGCACGCTGCCCATCGCAAGCTTCGATCTGTCCGTGGGCGCCAAGGCGCGCGTCTACGCCATCGCGGCCGGCATGCTGAGCAGCAAGTCCGTTCCGTTCCGCCTGTTCGTGATCGACTCCAGCGAGCCGGCTTGGACGATTCAGAGCATCTCCCCGAAGTGACGCAGATCGCGCCGTGCCCCGGGGCTTCGGCCCTGGGGCAGGCGCTTCTCCCGAGAATCCCCCGATGCGCCTCGTATACTCTGGTCAAGACATGAAATGGACGACGCAAGCTGGCTGGATCGCCGCGGTGCTCGCGGGGATGAGCTCGTTTTCGGGATGCCGCTTCGATTTCGACCCTGGAAAGATGTCCGGAGCTTGCGATGGAAAGAACGACGGAGACCCGTGCAAGAGTGGCAGCTGCCACTCGGGCGCTTGCTGCACGGGATGTTGGGACGGCAAGCAGTGCGTCGCCGGCGACGCGCCGGCAACGTGCGGCGCGAGCGGCCTCGCCTGCGCAGCGTGTTCGGTGCCAACGTCGGCATGTGACACGGGCCTTTGCGTCGCGGAGCGCGCAGTGACCTCGGTCGGAGCGGGGTCGACGCACACCTGTGCTTCCGATCGACTTCACACGCTCTGGTGCTGGGGCGACAATGCTCTCGGCCAAGCGGCGCGCCCGGTGACGGAAACCTCAATCGACGCGCCGCAGGCGGTATCGAGCGGCGAGTGGGTGGAAGTCGCGTCCGGCGGCACGACGGGCGGACACAGCTGCGCGATCCATTTCGCAGGTTCGCTCTGGTGCTGGGGCGACAATTCGAGCGGACAGCTCGGCGTGACGGGCGCGGTGCTCGAGCCCGCGCCCACGCTGATCGACGACAAGCATTGGAAACACGTGAGCGCCGGCGACGCGTTCAGCTGTGCGATCGAGCAGGGCTCGACGCTCTGGTGCTGGGGCAGCGGCGACAGTGGCCAGCTCGGCTTCACCGGCTCTGCAGCAATCCCGACGATGGTGGGCGTCGATGCCGATTGGGACACGCTCGACGCGGGCGGAAGCCACGCTTGCGCCATCAAGAGCGATCACTCGCTCTGGTGTTGGGGCGACGATTCCAAGGGCCAGCTCGGGCGCGACGGCGTGGCGGACCGGCCGGGCTTGGTCGGCACGGGCTATGCTTCGGTCAGCGCCGGCGTGCTTCATACCTGTGCGATTCGCGACGACGGCTCGCTTTGGTGTTGGGGTGACGACAACGGCGGACAGCTCGGTCTCGGTGCGCAGAGCTCCGTCGCGGTGCCCGAACAGGTCGGCGCGGACCAGGACTTTAGCGTGGTCGCCGCGGGGCGCGCGCACACCTGCGCGTTGAAGAAGAACGGAACCATGTCTTGCTGGGGCGACGACACGCACGGCCAGCTCGGCGACGGGAACATGCAGCCCGGCCCGATCCCGGTGACCCCCGTGAACGGTCGCAGCGATTGGAAGATCTTGAGCGCCGGCGCCGATCACACCTGCGCCGTCACGCTCGCGGGGTTGCTCTTCTGCTGGGGTGCCGGAGAGCACCACCAAACCGGTCTCGGCGTGAACGACGACGTACCGGTACCGACTGCGCTGAATTTCTCCGTGAATTGAAGCAAGAGATCCCGAATGCGACTTCGCCCCCTCCTCCAGGGCGGCGTGGTTGCCCTCGCCCTCGCCGGCTGCGGCCGAGTGGACGAAGGTGCAGCTACGACCGCGCACTGCGGCTCGCCGGTTGCGAGCCCGGACGCGATGATCCCGGAAGTGGTTCGGCCGCGACCGGCCCGGGGCTTCTTGCACGAAGATCCGGCGCTGGGAGGCTGCCTGTCGCGAGTGTCGGATCACGAGGCGCTCGGCGACGAAGCCGCGCAAGCGGCGCCGGGCCGGCAGGCCTTCGATCCGAGCGGGACGCGCGTGCTGCTCGCCTCCGGCGCGGTGCTCGACACGGAGCGATTCGCGCCCGTGGCCGAGCTTCCCCACGCCCCCGGCGTTTGGGCACCCGACGCGCCGGGCACGGCCTATTTCGTGGACGCTAGCTCGCTCGTCGCTTTCGATGTCGACAGCGGGAGTCAGCACGAGGTCGCGAGCTTTCCGGAGTACTCGAAGCTCGACACGAGCGCCGGGCTTCGCAATCCGTCGGCGCATGGCCGCTCGATCGCGTTGGTCGGCGCCCGCGCCGCGGACGGTGTCTACGAGATCTTCGTCTGGGACTTCGCGAAACGCGAAAAGTCCGCGGTCGTGGTCGGTCCGGTCGACGCCGTGCTGCGTGCGACGGCTCCGCGCTGGGCGGCGGTCTCGCCGTCGGGACGCTGGGTGGTCGTGGGTTGGCCCGACGCCGGCAGCGCTTACGAGCACGGCGTCGAAGTCTACGCCGCCGACATGAGCTTCCACGCGCACCGGAGCGACAGCACGCTCGCGGCCGATCTCGCGATGGACGACGACGGCGTCGAATGGCTCGTCGACGTGCGCTCCGGCGGCAGCGGGCTTTCGCTCGTGAAGTCCGCGCTCGACGACGGGCGCACCACGTCGCTGCTCGCACTCGACTGGTTCGAGAACGCCCGAATCGCGTGCCGGGCCGTGCATACCGACGCTTGCGCGGTGTCCACGCAGGGCGATCTCGGCGGAAGCTGGCATCCGTTCCAGGACGAGATCTTCACCGTCGCGCTCGGCAGTCGCGCGGACGCTCCCGTCGTCGAGCGCCTGCTGCACCACGAGAGCGCGCCCGAGTTCGTGGCGGCGCAGCCGGAAGAGAGCTGCGGGCTCAGTCCGGAAGCGGTGCTCCCCAATCCGGTCCTCGCCCGCGACGGCCGGCAGGTGCTCTTCACCAGCAACTGGAACGCTCACTGCTTCGGCGAGCTCTACCTGGCGGTGCGCTGATGTTAGATTGTGCACGTGGACAAAGACGGGACCGTGCCGGTTCGGCGCGCCGGCATGCCGGTGAAAGCCATCCGCGTGGAAGTGACGAGCGGTCCCGACGCGGGCAAGAGTGCGACGGCCGAGGCAGAGCGCTTGGTGATCGGCACCGCGGAAGGCAACGATCTGCGGCTCAGCGATCCCACGGTGTCGCGCTTTCACCTGGCGCTCGAGCGCCAGCACGATCGCATCGTGGTCGACGATCGCGGGTCGACGAACGGAACCACCGTTGGAGCGGCGCGCTTTCAGAGCTCCCGCGTGGAAGTGCGAGCGGGCACGGAGATCGAGATCGGCTCGACGCGGCTCAAAGTGAGCGACGGCAACGTAGTGCTCGAGGAGCATGGGCCGGACCAGCTCGGGGGCCTGGTGGGCAAGACGCCCGCGATGCGACGACTGCTCGCCGCCGTGGAGCGCGTGGCGGCCAGCAACGTCCCGGTGTTGATCTTGGGCGAATCCGGCACCGGCAAGGAGCTGATCGCGCAGGCGATCCACGAGCGCAGTCGCCGCGCCGATGCTCCGCTCGTGACTTTGGACTGCGGTGCGCTCTCGCCCACGCTGTTTTCGAGCGAAGTGTTCGGCCACGAAAAGGGCGCCTTCACCGGTGCCGATCGGCAGCACGCCGGTGCCTTCGAGCGTGCCGAAACGGGAACGGTGTTCCTGGACGAAGTTGGCGAGCTACTGGCGGATCTCCAAGCCGCGCTGCTCGGCGTGCTGGAGCGCAGGCGTTTCCGTCGCGTGGGTGGCAAGCAGGAGATCGGCGTCGACGTGCGCGTCATCTCGGCGACGCACCGCGACCTGTTCGCCGCCGTGAACGCGGGCGGATTCCGACTAGACTTGTTCTATCGGCTGTCCGTCGTGGTGCTGGAGGCTCCCGCCTTGCGCGAGCGCAAGGACGACATTCCGCTGTTGATCGAGCACTTTCTGCGCGAGAGCGGACACACGGGTCCCGTCGAGCAAGTCTTTCCGAACGAGGCGATCGAAGAGCTGTCGCGCCACGATTTCCCGGGGAACGTGCGGGAGCTCAAGAACATCGTGCTCGGCACCTTGGCTCTGGGGCGGAGCCCGGCGCTCGATCGCCGACCGAGCGGGCCGAGCGGAGCGGCGAGCGATCCCGTCTCCGGCGTGCTCGACCTGCCGTATCGTCAAGCGCGCGACACGCTGGTCGAGGAGTTCGAGCGCCGCTATCTCGAACGCTTGCTCCAGCGCTCCGACGACAACGTGCGCCAGGCCGCGCGCGAAGCGCGCATGAACCGCTCTTATCTGATCGAGCTGCTGAAAAAACACGGCCTGCGCTGAGCTCAGAAGCGGATCACGCCCGGCGTGCCGGCATTCTTCGTGTCGCGATTCTTGGAGAGCACGAACAGGTCGACCACGACGAGCGCGGCGCCGACCGCGACGACTCCGAGCGAGACGTTGGTCAGCGTCTGCATCGTGACGCCCTGGCTGCGCGTGTCTTCGGTGGGGTGAGCGTCGTAGTCGCTCTCCAGCTTTTTGGCGCGCAGGCCGAAGCCGATGAAGCCCGCCACTCCGACGACTGCCAGGCCGCCGCCGACCCAGGTGAGCGTCCCGGGGCGCACCGCGTTCGAGCTCGTGGGCTCGGGCTGCGGCGCCGGTGCCGGCACGGCTCTGGGTTTCGGCGTGGGGCGCGCGGTTTCTGCAATCTCGAAGCGCACCGTGGCGGTTTCGCCGCTCTTGATCTCGATGCGCTGCGCGCTCTCACTGCCGGCTTTTTTCGCCACCAGCTCGTGGAAACGCGGATCGAGCTCGAGCTTACAGGGCAGGGCGCAAGCTCGCTCGCCGTCGACCCAGAGCTCGCCGCCGCCCGTCTTCGTGTCGGCGTCGAGGTTGCCGAGCCGCCCGCGCACGCGCTGCGCCTCGCTCTTGGCGCGATCGCGCCGGGCGCGGTCGAGCGTCGAGCTCCGAGCCGCCGCAGCGTACTCGGCGGCTGCTTCCTTGAATCTGCCCAGGCGTTCGAGACACACGCCGATGTTGAAGCGCACCGCGTCGTTCGGCGACTCGCGCAGCGCCGCACGAAATCGCTCGAGCGCGGTCACGTAGTCGTTGTGGTCGAACGCGCGTTCGCCCGCGCGAAATGCCGCCCGTGGCTCGGCGGTTGCAGGCTTGCCTTCCGATTGCGCGGCGACGCTCGGAGCGATCGAGAGAGCGCCGAGAGCACAGCAAAGAAACCAACGAGATGCGTGCATGACCGAGCGTTGCGCGGGCCCAGCATCGACTCAGTACGGGTTCGAAAACGAAGGGGCGAGTGCGGGCGGGCGCCGGTGTCGGCGTCTTGGCGGGCTCGAGCGTCAAGCTGGCGCCGTCGTCCGCCGCCGTGATCTTCCGCTCCAAAACCTTGCCTTTCTGCGAAACGAGCTTGCAGCTCACGCTGCCGTTTTCCGGCACGCCAACCCGCACCGGCCGCTCCTCGTGGAGCTTCTCGTCGAGCAGCACCAGGCGCACGTCGGGCGAGACGTTGATTGTGATTTGGCGGTCCGACGTGGCTTCGGCGGGAGCCGAAGCGCTCGGCGGCGCGGCCGGCGCGGGCGTGGAGCTCGGTTGTGCGCGGGCCCGCTCTTCCCGCGGTTTTTCGGCGAAGCGAGCCAGCGCGACGGCGGCGACGAGCGTCACGCCGCCGGCGGCAATCACCCAGTTCCGACGACTCTTGGCGCGCGCCGGCGCAGCGAAGCTCGACGAAACCGCAACGTCGGTGTTCGTCTGCTCGGCGCGTGCCGCGGTCTGGGACCCACGACCCACCCGTACCGTCGGCTCCTCGTTTGGTGCGGCGCGCTCGACGTCGGTGAGTGTTTCGTCGAGCTCAGTCTTGCGATCCAGAGCCAGCTCGAGCACGAAGGCCTCGACCTCCACGGCGCCGCGCCCGCCCAGGGCGCGCGCCGCTTCGGAGAAAACCTCGGCGAGCTCGCGACAAGTCGCAGGCCGCTTCGCGCGATCGCGTTCCAGGCAGCTCAAGACGCTTCCGACGACGTTCTCCGGCAGGTCGGGGGCGAACGGCGCCAGTGCTGGCAGCTCCCCGCTGACGATCTCCCAGAGCACCGCGGCTTCCTCCGAATCGGCGAACAGCCGGCGACTGGCCAAGAGCTCCCAAGCGACCACACCGAGCGCCCAGAACGTCGACGCGGCGATCGAGGCCGTGCAAGCGCTGGATTTGCTCGGGCGCGAGGTAGCCGAGCTTGCCGCGCACTTCGCCCGAGCGCGTCGCGGAGATGCGCCCGCGGCCCGCCGCGATCCCGAAGTCCGCGACCTTGGCGTGACCGTCGAAGCCGAGCATCACGTTGTGCGGACTCACGTCGCGGTGAACGATGCCGAGCGGCTTTCCGTCGTCGCCGCGCGTTTCGTGAGCCGCGTGCAGACCCTCGGCGGCCTGCGCCAGGATTTGAAGCGCCACGCTCACCGGTACTTTCCGCTCCGCGGCGTTCGCGCGCTTGATGAGCTCGGAGAGCGAGACGCCGCGGACCAGCTCCATCACCAGGAAAGGCGTTTCTTGCTCTTCGCCGAGGTCGAAGACCTGCACCACATTGGGGTGGTGGATGGCCGAGGCGAGACGCGCTTCGTCCAAGAACATGTCGACGAATCGACGTTCGTCGCGCAGCGTTGGCAGCAAGACTTTCATTGCGAGCAGACGGCCGAAGCCGGCCATGCCGCGACGACGCACGGCGAACACCTGCGCCATGCCTCCGCGCGCGAGCTCCGCGACGATCTCGTAGCGATCGACGCGCTCCCCGACGCGCGGGATCCAAAGCGTGGCGCTCACGCGTTCAGTTTTACACAGTTCGACGAACCTGCGGCGCTCTGCCGCGCATTTCCGGAGGAACCATGCGCATATTGCTCGTGATGCCGACGCCGTTCGAGAACGGGCGGCTGGGACTGGAAAACGTGGTCTGGCTCTCCGAGCCGGTGGCGCTCACCGCCGTGGGCGCGGCGGTGAACGACCGGCACGAGGTGCGGGTGCTCGACCTCCGCCTGGAGGAGGAAGGGGCGTTGGCCCGGGAAATCGACGAGTTTTCCCCCAACGTCGTCGGAACGACCAGCATGACGACCGACACGTACCAGGCCAAGGCCGTGCTGCGCACCGCGCGCGCTCTCCGGCCCGAGGCGCTGACGGTCGTCGGTGGACACCACCCCACGCTTTCGCCCGACGAGTTCGACGAGCCGTTCGTCGACGTGATCGTGCAGGGCGAGGGCGAGCTCACGTTCCGCGAGCTGGTGACGCGCTGGGAGGACCAGCACCTACGCGACGATCGCACGTTCGAGGGCGTGCGAGGTACGCGCTATCGCGACGCGAGCGGGAAGCGTCGCGCCAACGCCAAGCGCGAGCAAGTCGCCGATCTCGATCTCCTGCCCACGCCGGACCGCCGGCTGATCCGGCGCTACCGCGGGCGCTATTTCTTCACGGGCGTGCGCCCGATGGCGAGCATCTTCACTAGTCGCGGCTGCAGCTTCGACTGCAACTTCTGCGCGATCTGGGAGTTCTACGAGCGGCGCACGCGGTTCCTGTCGGCGGGACGCATCGTCGATCAGATGCAGGACTGCGACGAGCCGTTCGTGTTCGTCCTCGACGACAACTTCTTGACCAGCCGCGCTCGCGCCAGCGAGCTGTGCGAGGAGCTGGAGCGCCGCAAAGTGAAGAAATTCTGGCTGACCCAGGGCCGCACCGACTTCGCGGCGGATCATCCCGAGCTGATCGCGCGCCTTGCCAGGAACGGCCTGGTGATGGTGCTCTCCGGCTTCGAGTCCAACAGCGACGACGCGCTGGCCGCGTTGCGCAAGCGCAACACCTGGCAAAAGAACCGCGCGGCCAACGAAATCTTGCGCAAAAACGGGATCTTTCAGACCGGGATCTTCATGGCGCGAGCGGACTGGACCGTGGAGCAGTTCGAGCAGTGCTTCGAGTACGTGAACAGCCTGGCGATTGCGATCCCGCTGCTCACGATCCTGACGCCGCTGCCCGGTACCGAGCTCTACCGCGCCTACCACGACAAGCTGCTCACCACCGACCACCGGCTGTTCGATCTGCTGCACGCGGTCTTGCCCACGCGGCTGCCGCGCGACGAGTTCTATCGCCAGATGTGCCGCTTCTACCAAGCGACGACGCCCAGCGTGTACCGCGCGTTCCGCCTGATGCTGCGAAACCGGCCCGGGTTCGTGCAAAAGATCTTGCCCGGCATGCTCTGGTTTTACGCGCGCACCTGGCGCTATCAGCGCGTGCACTACGACCATCGCTCGTTCTTGCGCGACGAAGAGGGGCTGCTCGACGGACCCGGCGCAAAGAGCGGCGTGCGCTGGGACGAGGTGAGCTATCCGAAGCCCGAGCGTCACAGCGGCGGCGCGCAAGTCGTGCGTTTGCGCACCGCGCGCCGCACCTGGACCGACGATCTCCGAGAAGCCGCTGCGGCGGGAGGCAAATCATGAAAACGCGTCGATTCTTGAGCGAGCTCCGGACCGAAATCGAACGGCACCCGGCGGTGAATCATCTGTTCTTGAACCGAGTCGCGACCAGCCCATTTTCGCGCCAGGACTACCGTGTGCTCGGGGAAAATCACTTCCCGCTGGTTTGCCTGTTCACGAGCTACCTGGAGCGCCTGCTGGTGCGCGCCCCGTCGAGCGAAGCGAAGCTCTGGCTCGCGAAAGTTCTGGTCGACGAGTACGGCGAGGGCTCACGCGGTGAAGACCACGCCACGCTCTACGCTCACTTCCTGCGTGCTGCGGGGAGCGTCGTTCCGGAGCGGCCGGACCAGCGCATTCTCGCGCCGGCGCACGCTTTCATCGCGAGGCACCGAGAGCTGGTCTCGCGCCGCCCGTTCCTGGAAGGGCTCGGCGCGGTCGGCCCCGGTCACGAGTGGGCGATTCCGAAAATGTTCGAGGCCTTACTCTTGGGCCTGCGTCGGGCCGGCTTCGCGGAGGAGGAGATCCAATACTTTTCTCTTCACGTCGAGCAAGACCAGGATCACGGGCGCTGGTTGGAGGAAGCGCTCGCTTCGTACGCCGACGGGCCCGGGGCGAAGGAGGAGATCCGGCGCGGGGCGCTGGCGAGTCTCGAGGCCCGCGGCCAGTTCTGGAGCGGCGTGCAGCGCGCGGTCACGAGTTTCCGCCAACCGCGCGCCATCCGCCCCGACGGCGCAAAGCCGCGCTCGCTGCCGCACGAAGTCCTGCTCACGGCGTGGGATGGCTTCGGCCCGGCGCGAGCACTCGAGCACAACGTGCGCAAGCTCGCCGGGCGCCGCCTGCCGACTCTGACTGAGCTTCTCGAGCGCGCGCGATGCGCATGACGCGCCGCCGCGCGCTCGCCGGGCTCGGCGGTCTGGGTGTCGCGCTCGGTGGGCTCGAATCGGCGTCGCTCGCCGGAGCCTTCGACAATCGCAAAAAGTTGCCGGCGACGGCGCTCGATCGCTACCGCGCGTCGCTCGAAGCGGTGACGCGGGGAGGAGCTTCCGATACCAGCATCGTGCACATCGGCCACTCGACGCACCTCGTGTGCGTGGCCGGCCTGCGCGTTCTGACCGATCCTTGGTTCTCCGATCCCGCGTTTGGCGCGCTGGCGCACGCGTGTGGCCCCGCCGCGACGGTCGAAACCCTGGGCCCGCTCGACGCAATCGTGATTTCTCACGACCACCCGGATCACGCGGATCTGGGCGCACTCGATCGTGTCGGCGACAAGCGCCGCGTCGCGGCCCTGGTGAGCGATGCCTCGCTCGCGCGGCGACTGAGGGCACGCGGGTTCTCGGAGGTTCATTCGCTCGACGAGTGGGAGGTGATCTCGCTCCGAGGCGTCCAAGTGCACGCCGTTCCCGCGCTTCACGACGTTCACGAGCTCGGCTACGTGCTCGAAGCTCCGGGGCAGCGCGTCTACTTCGCGGGGGACACCCAGCTCTGCGATGCCCACGACGAAATTGCCGAACGCTTGGCGCCCACGAGCGCCATCTTACCGGTCGACGGCACGCGGATCCGAACCGGCGGCCGCTGGGTCATGGGGCCGAACGAGGCGCTACGAGCAGCCCAACGTCTCGGCGTGCGCCACGTGATGCCGTCTCACGCCGAAGCCCGCGTGTCCGACCCGGTCGTGGAGCGCGTGCTGCTCCGCACCGTTTCCGAAGCGGCTCGGAAGCTCGACGCCCTCGTAGCGGCAGCGTTGCCCGACGTCACGTGCCACCTACCCGAGCCCGGAGAGCGCGTGCTGTTGACCTAGTCGTCACCGCTCGCGCCTTGCGACGCCGATTCGGCGCGAAGGGCCTACGTCGCGTCGTTCATGTCGAGGTCGATCTGGATCAGCCCGGCGCGGTACTACACGAATAGTTGGCAGTGACACGATAGCTGCACCGCACGGAAGGCGTATCCACGGGTCCTGTGGCCGCTGACTCGAGCGCGCAGTCGAGCTTGGTCGCGTCGACGGCTTTTTCGGCATCGGCTCGCGAGCTCTTGTAATCGTCGGAGACATGGTCGCACGAGAGCCCCACACACGTTGCTCGATACAGAGCTTCGTTTTCCGCTGGCGACAGCTCCTGATTGCATGCGACCGGAAAGCAGCAGCTTTCGCCAGGCGCAGCGATAGGCTCGTCGACGGATACGAACTCCTCGAGGTTGCAATGCATTCCGTCGATGCGAGTGCCAGGCCAAACCTCGGCAAGCGCGGGCTTCGCTTCGCTGGATCCTGGGCAGGCTCCGTTCGTGACCCACAACGCCAAGAGGCTCTCCTGGGTTCGCTCGTCCGTGCCGCAGCCGACACAACAGAAAACGACGCCGAGTACGGCGGTGCGACGGAGCGCGATCATGTGGCGCGGCGAAGCAAGGCGCGTACCAAGCAGTTGCGGCTGGTTTCGTGGAATTGCTGGAGCCAGCGGGTGTGAAGGTTCGACCTCACCGGGTGCGCTCGCATACATGAAGAGGTGCGAAGGCCAGAACGCTGTTGGTGCTGAATGTGGGTCGTCCACTTTCACCCTGATCACCGGGTCGGGCTTGACGAGCGACACGTTCATCTCGACCGAGCTCCAGATGCCTGCCAGCGGGAATGCGTTCAGGCCGTTGTCTTGATAGTCCGTACTGCCATCGCCGAGCGGGAATACCTGCTCGATGTCGGCTCCGGTAGGGCTCACCTCGACGTTCAAGCCGTCCGAGGCAGTGTCGGGATTCACACTGATAATAACGATCACGCTGGGATCGATCAGGATCCTGAAGCGCACGATCACGCTGTCGCTAGCGTCGTTGAAGTTCCGGAACGCGTACGCATGACTTTCGTCGGCGGCGGTTCCGACGAGGACCGTCGTCTTCATCGAGCCAGGTGCGGAGCTCGACTGGGTGAGATCGAGCTCGGGCGCGCTCGCCTCTCCTACCACAAAGCACGGACGGCAAGTCGTGCTCGGCTCGATTGTGTAGTCGAGAGATCGCGCGCGGCGAGCCAGCGCGCTATGATGAAGTGGATGCGCGAGCGGCGGCGAACACTCGACGGACTGCGGGCCGGAACGCTGATCGCAATCGGCGTGACGCTTGCGCTCTCGAGCTGCCGCGAGCCCACGCAAATCACACTCGAGCTCAGCACCGACGTGTCGTGCGCCGATGTGCACGACACGAGTGTGAGCGTGGGAACGCTTTCCAGCGTGAAATCGAAGCCGCCCGTCGCCAACCAAAACGGTTGCAAGAGCAGCAAGGGCCGGATCGGCTCGCTGGTGGTGGTGCCGAGCGGCGAGGGCGACGAAGAGGTGACCATCCAGGTGATCACGGGCGTCAGCGGGCAGGTCGCCGCTGGCTGCGATCCGGTGAGCCCAGGTGCGAATTGCATCGTGGCGCGACGTGCGCTCCGCTTCGTGCCGCACACTTCCCTCGAGCTGCCCATCGAGCTGGCCGCGAGCTGCTTGGGCAAAATCTGCCCCGAAGACCAGACCTGCCTCGACGGGCAATGCGTTTCGGCCAAGCTCACCGATCCCGGGAGCTGCGCGACGCCCGGCGGTTGCGGGCCCAAGCTCGATGCCGGCGATGCGGGGAAGGACGCGTCCCAAGACGTTCTCGTCGATTCGCTGAACGATGTACTCGCGGAAGGCGAGGCGGGTCCGGATCCGAGCCTGGTTCTGCATTATGACTTCGAGGCAGGCAACGCACAGGACTTGTCCGGTAACGGCAACGACGGTGTGCTCGCGGGGGCGACAGTCGCCACAGGGGTAGGACGCAACGGCAGCTACGGCTTGGTGCTCACCGAGCTCGGCACCAGCACGCTCCAGATCGGGCCGAGCGCATCGCTCGCCGCAGTCAATCAAGACACCGGCGCCACGGTCACGGGCTGGCTGAACCTCACGAAAGCGCCCGCGATCCAGGGCTTCATCTTCGATCAGGACCCCTTCGGCACGGACTCGCTCGAAGCCTGGATCGCGCCGACGGCGGCCGTTTGTGTGGACGCCGTGGAAACCAATGGCGGCACCCACTACCCGTTCTGCGAGACGACACCGCTCCCGATCGGCACCTGGACGCACTTCGCGATCACCGCGGATGCCACGACCGCGAGGCTCTACATCGGCGGCGTCTCGGTCGCGACGAGCCAGAGCCCAGCGCCACATTTCGCGTTGGTCGCCAATTCCTTCTTCGGTTACGAGTGGGAAGGGGTGATGGACGACCTCTACATCTACAAACGCGTTCTGTCGCAGCTCGAGATCGCGTCGCTCGCGAGCCAGTGAGGAATGGAGCGATGGCCGAAGCGTCCCGTGCGAGCCCTCTCAGCGGCAAGATTCTGGTGGGGAAGTACCAGATCTTGCGCTTGCTGGGCGAAGGCGGGATGGGCGTGGTGTACGAGGCCATGCACCAGCGTCTCGGCGAACGCGTCGCGATCAAATTGCTCCGCGAACAAGAACGGCAGAATCCCGAGCTGGTGGCGCGCTTCGAGCGTGAGGCGCGCATGGCCGCCAAGCTCAAGAGCGACAACGTAGCGCGCATCTTCGACGTCGATTCGCTCGAGGACGGCACGCCCTTCATCGTGATGGAGTTACTGGAAGGGCGCGACCTCGACGCGGAGATCGCCGAGCGGGGCCCGCTGCCTGTCGAGGAAGGCATCGGCTACGTTCTGGAAGCGTGCTCCGCGGTTCAGGAGGCGCACGCGCGCGGCATCGTCCATCGCGACCTCAAGCCGCACAACTTGTTCCTGTGCGGAGAGGGCTTGGACCGTCGAGTAAAGCTGCTCGACTTCGGAATCTCGAAGCTGCAAGAGGGCGACTCGAGCGTGACGGCGACGCGTTCGGCGCTGGGGACGCCTCTCTACATGTCGCCCGAGCAAATTCGCTCGGCGCGTCGAGCGGACGCTCGCTCCGACATTTGGTCCCTGGGCGTGATCCTGTACGAAGTGTTGACCGGCACCACCCCATTCACCGGCGAGAGCCCGACCGCGGTAGTGGCGGCGATCACGGCCGATCCGGTGCGCGACCCGAGGGAGCTCCGATCGGATCTTCCGGCACCAGTCTACGCGGTGATAATGCGAGCGCTGGAAAAGGATCCGGAGCGCCGGTTCCAAACCGTCGAAGAGCTCGCCCGAGCACTGGCCCCGTACGGTGTCACCGGCACATGGGCGCCCGAGGCCGCGGTCCCGAGCAACCCCTCGCATCCGGACGCCTCGCCGCGACTGACCGACGCACCCACGATACTTGCCGCGGCGCCGAGCGCGCCCGATCCGTCTGCCCCCGACTCCGCACAACCCGCGGCGACCCTGCTACTCGAGCCCGCAAGGCCTCGACGACGGGCGGTGGGGTTGGCGCTTTCGGCGCTGTTGCTCGTGCTGGTGGTGGGCCTCGCGTCGTATTGGCTCAGCCAGAGCGCGCCGAGCCCGGAGCCGATCGCGACCGGCACACTGCTCGCGCCGCCGACGCCGATGCCGACGCCGCCACCGACTACCGAGGTCACCCCCTCCGTCGAGCTGACCGCCAGCGGCGACCCGGCGCCGAGCGCGTCGGCGCCGAAGGCGCTTCCGCGAAAACCCGCTGCTGGTCAGCCGGCGCGCACGCCGTCGGAAGCCACCACGAAGAAGCCGCCCTCGTCCCCCAAACCCGAGCCCAAAGACCCTGGGATCCCGCTCACGCTATGACTCGATTGCTCTTTCGCGTCACGCTGCTCGCTCTTCTGTTTCTCGCCATTCCGCGTTCGGCATCTGCGGATCCCGCGAGCGACGCTGCCGACCTCAAGGCGCAGGGCGACGATGCCATGCAGCGCATCGAGTACGAAAAGGCTCTCGACCTCTACAACCGCGCCTATGCACTCGATCCTGCCCCGGCGCTCCTCTACAACCGCGGCCGAGCTTACGAAGCACTGGCTCGTTATCCTGAGGCACTCGATCAGCTCGAGGAATTCGAGCGCACGGCGCCCGACGAGCTCAAGGCCAAAGTCAAGAAGCTCGACGAGCTTTTGGCGCGCGTCCGCGCCAAGGTGAGCGAGCTCGAGGTGAAGGCCAACGTGGACGGCGCGCGCGTGCTGCTGCGCGCGAAGGTCGTCGGAACCACGCCGCTCGGGAAGCCCTTGCGCGTCAATGCCGGCAAGGCTGTCGTCGAGGTTTCCAAGGAGGGCTACCACCCGTTCCGGCGCACGGTGGCGCTGACGGGCGGCGGCAAGCTCACCCTCGACGCCGAGCTCTTCTCCAAGAGCAAGACCGGCGTCTTGACCATCGGATCGCCAGTGGCGGGCGCGACGGTTTTCATCGACGGCAAGCGCCTGGGCATCGCTCCGGTTCAAACCGCGCTCTCCGCCGGCAGGCACCGCGTGGTGGTCCGACACGAGGACTACGACGAAGCCGACACCAGCGTGGAGATGGTTGCCGGCACGCGCAACCGGATCGACGTCCCGCTCGACAAACCCACGCCAGTCGTTTCACGCTGGTGGTTCTGGACTGGGGTGGGCGTGGTAGTGGTGAGCGGAGCCGTGCTGACCTACGCGTTGCTCACCGAGCGCAGCGCCGACAAGGGCGACATCCCGCCGGGGCAAGTGTCGGGTCCGCTGATGCGCTTCTGACTTGTTTTCACGGAGCGCAATGCTTCCGAGCGTGGCGATCGCCCGCGATCCGCGGGTGCATCGTGGAGCTGGATGTCGGAGCCAGAGAGAACCAGGACCTCCACGCCCGATTCCTCGACGCGGGGCCACGACGGGAGCTGCGGCAAACTCCGACCGGCCTCGACACAATAGACCTGGCACTCCGCGATGACGGAGTGGGTCCGGCCGAACCGCAGTGGCCCGCGGCATGGACGACGTCGTTGAGTGCGAGAGCCGCCGCGGTGGAGTTTGCGTAAAGGCATTGCTGAGCCGCCGCGACGCAGTCCACCGTTCCGCCGCCCACCCCGCCGGTGGCGCCGCCAGCACCGCCCGTGAGCGCGTCACCGTTCGCGCCAGTCCTCCCGTCGAACAGCTCGACCGTTGGGTCAAGGGTGTGAACCGCGAGCTCGATTTACCAAGCTGGCGCCGCCGCTTCCTGCGCGACTTCTTCGGAAGTGATAAGTTGGGCATCGGGCATGTCGAAAGCCTGCATAGCGATCGCTTCCTGTCTCCTCTCTGGGTGTCTGGGGATCGCTGAGGTCGACGTGCGCGACGCCGTGAAAGACGCGGGCGGAGGCGGCGATGTTGGCGACGCCGGCTGGCCCGATTCTGGGACCGACGGCGCGGCCCAGTGTGGTCCAGGGACCAAGCTGTGTGAGGGAAACTGCGTGTCCGTCGACAATCCGAGTTACGGCTGCAGCGGGACGGATTGTGCTCCGTGCCAGATCACTGGGGCTGCCGTGTACTGCAAGAACCTCACGTGTACGCTCGACGAGTGCTTACCGGGTCGCTTGGATTGCGACCTGAATTCCAGCGATGGTTGCGAGATCGACCCGGCGACCGATGTACAAAACTGCGGGACCTGCGGCAACACGTGCGACGCCAGCAACGGGACGAGCAGTTGTGTGGCAGGAACGTGCGACGTGGTTTGCAATGCCGGCTTCGGGAATTGTGACGAGTCGTCTGCCAACGGTTGCGAAACGTCGCTCACGACCAGCCAGCACTGCGGAAGCTGCGCCAAGCAATGCGGAATCGGCTTCGCCTGTCAGTCCGGGGACTGTCATTGCCTCAACGCGGCGGCGTGTGATGGCGGCTCGTTCGCCGAATGCGTGAGTGGAACCTGCCAGTGCGCTGGTGGAGTGCCCTGCCCCGGCGGGAAGAAGTGCACACCCGCTGGTTGCCAATAGATCGGGATCCGCTTCATGCTCGATCTTCATCGCCTATCCCGGCAACGGCATGTTCAACACCCTGGGCAACTTCGAGATCGATTCGCGTGCGGGGATCGCCGTTCCCGACTTCGAGCGCGGGCGCGTGCTCGAGCTCACCGGAAGAGTCCGGCTGATCTTCAGCGGGCAAGAGTCGTCCCACCCGAGTGGCGGCACGGGCCGCTACTGGGACTTCGAGGTGGAGCGCTTCGTGGAGACCTCTCTGCCCCGGGAGTTTCGCTGGGAATACCTGGAAGCCTCCCCGTACAACCCCTGAGCCATGCCGGCTGCGATCGTTCCCCTCGAGCGCGATCTCTTCGCGCCGCTCCGCGACCGCTGCTCTCCCCGAAAGAAACTCTTGTCGATGCTCCGGACGCTCGACGCATTTTACCAGGGCGGGCAGAGCGCCTGTTTGCTCGAGCGCCTCGCGGCGAGCACGGAGCGCGCCCGATTTCGGCGCCCCCTCGAGCGCGCGTTCAGCACATGGATCGACGCGATCGAAGCGCTGTGCCTCGAGGGCGGCGTTTCACGAGTCGAGGCGCGTAGACGCGCGGAGGACGCCGTCGTGCGCATCGAAGGCTCGCTAGTGGTGAGCGCCGGCACGCACGATCCCGGTCCGTTCCAGCGCACCCTCGCGGATCTCAGGCGCTCGCTCTTGGCCTGAATTCAGAAAGGAAATCCCGGAGCTTTTGTGAGCGCCGAAGCTCGGGGGTTCGATCCGGGGTCGACGCACGATTCCCGCGGCGAGCAGGATTCCGCCACGAATGAAGATTCGCCCGAGTGGTGGCGAAGCGCCTGCTCGGACGAGGGGAATTCTCCCAAACTCTGTCTGCAAACACCTGTAGGATCGGTGCGTGACGATGAGCTTGCAGGAGCTCGACGCCGAGCTCGCTCGGCTCGAGGCGCTCGCCCGCTGGAGCGACGTCGCCCGCGGGCTCGAGCAGCGCTCTGCGCTCGTCGACGCGGCCGAGCGCGTGGCGACCCTCACGCGCCTCATGCGTCTGTACGTCGACCGCTTCTCCAACCACGCCCTCGGCATCCAGGCAGCGGAGCGCGTCCTGGAAATCGAGCCGAACGAGGAGGCCATCGCCTACCTCCGTCGCGCCTACCAGCTTCGCCGTGACTGGGAAAAGCTCGCCCGGCTCGAAGCCTCGCTTGCCGACCGCTGATGGAAGCGTCCGCGAGCTGGGCTGTCGTTCGGCGGCAGCGATTACGTCGACCTGGGGGACAAGCTGAACGGCATCAACCTGCCCATCACGCTGGCCGTCTGGGCTTTCCCCACGAGCCTCAACCCTGCGGGATTTCTCGAAACCGAGTTCGGAGCTTCGACGTACGCAGGGCTCACGTGGGGAACGGTCAACAGCGGCAGTGGCCGGGTGTTCGCGGCCTTCGGAGACAACACGTGTCTCTGCACGACCGGCCTCCTTACGGCAAATGCCAGCTTCCTCGCGACCACGAACGCTTGGGCTCACTACGCCGTCGTGATCGACTCGACCGGAGCCTCCACTTTTTACGAGAACGGAGTTGGAACGCCAGGTCAGTCGGTGGCCGGCTCTGCCACGAGCATCGTCAGCACTTCAGACCCGGCGCACATCGGTGTTCGGGGGACCAACTTTCTTCGTTGGAGTGCTGGACGATTTCCGCATCTACCAGGGCGCGCTCAGTGCCGCCGAGATCGCGTACCTCGCAACGCCCTGATCGCGCGAGCTCTTTGGAAACGGCGCCGCTCGGCGCAAAATCCCAGCACCGGAAACGGACGCTCGACGATGTCGACACCCGCCGACCGCGGCTCGGTCGATCGCGGGTGAGACCATGGAGTCGCTCGCCTGGTGATTGATTCCGCGCAGGGCGGCGCCCCGCGGTCTGGCGCGAAAGGATGGGCAGGAGGGCGGCGGCCCCCTCGACCGAGAGTTTCCGTGGCCGGTGATATTTCCGTGACACGGGTCGGGCATCGTGGAGCTCGTGCTGCACCGCTCCCCCATCGGAGGCCGCGATTTCGCGGTGATCGGTCTCGCCGTGCTCCTGCCATTGGTGCTGGCGGCGATGATTGGCTACCGCGCCCTCGGTAACGAGGCGGCGGCGCGGCAACGGGAGACCGAGATCGAGCTCGATGATTCGGCACGCCGGATCCGAGTCCAGGCACTCGGCGAAATCGACGAAGCGAGTCAGCGGCTCGGGCGGGCCGAGGTGCCCGCGGATCCCGAGGGGGCCATCCGGGCGGTGGAGGCTTTGATGCCGAAGCTTGCCGTCGCGGTGGTGCTGGCGGGCGACGGCGCCTTGCGTATGCCGGCCCCTGCGCTGCGCGAGTCGTCGGATCCCGCCTGCGAAAAGTCGGCCAAGCGCATCGCGCTTCGGATCGGAGACGCCGAGCGACGCGACCTCGCAAAGAAGATCGTGGAGCAGTGTCCCGACGTGCGATCCGAAAGTGGCCGGTACCTCTTTTCGATCCTGGTTCTCGACGGTCTGCATCCCGTCGATCCGAAGCGCTTCACGGACTGGCTCGAAGGCCACGCTCCGTCGTTCACGAACGCCGAGCGGGCCGCCACCGAGCGCGCGATCTCCAGGGCCGACTGGCTCGATCCCGGAGCTCGACAACGGGCACGGGACGCCATGAAGCGGCAGGTGTCGGGTCGTGACGAGCTCGCGCAGAAGTTGAGTGGAGTGGCGGCGCGTCGAGCCATTGCGCAGCTCGACGGCGAGCACGCGCTTTCGCGCTTCACCGGGGAGGGAGCGATGGGAGCTCTTCGCCGGCTCGACGAAAAGACGATTGTGGGGTTCATCGTGACTCCCCAGTCGCTGGGAAGTGGGCTCTCGATGTTCGATGTGCCGGCCGAGCTCGTGGTGACCCCGAGCGCCGGGAGCGGCCCTCACGCGGTCGCCGAGCTCGCCGACGGGCTCTCGTTGGTGGTCGGTCTGTCCGATCCCCACCATGTCGAACACCTCACTGCTCAAAGCCGCCGGTGGCTGGCCGCGTCGGGGCTCGTCTTGGCGGTGCTTGCCCTCGCCCTCGGCGGGCTGGCTCTCTCCCGCGTGCGCGGAGCGCGTCGCTTGAGCGAGCTCAGGACCGATTTCGTGTCCGCGGTTTCCCACGAGCTACGAACGCCCATCGCATCCGTGTCCATGTTGGCCGAGCTCCTCGAGCAAGGAAGGGTCGAAGAAACGGAACGCGGGGAAGTGTACGCAGCGCTCGCGAAGGAAGCGCGGCGATTGGGGGAGACCGTGGATTGGTTGCTGAGCTTCAGCCGCATGTCCGCAGGTCGAGTGACCGCACAGCGACGCTCCCTCCCCGTGGCCGAACCGGTCCTCGAGTCCCTCGCTGAGTTCGAGGAACGCCACCCCGAAGCGCGAATCGAACAGAGCATCGAGGCCGGGATCTCGGCGGTCGTCGATCCCGATCAGGTGCGACTGGCCGTGGACAACCTCCTCGCGAACGCCCTGAAGTACGCCCCGGACGGGCAGCCCTATCGCGTGAGCGTCGAGGCCCACGACGCCGATGTCTGGATCTCGGTCACCGACCGAGGGCCGGGAGTGGCCGCGCGGGATCGCACGCGCATCTTCGAGCCTTTCGAGCGCGCGGACGATCGCTTGCATCAGGCCACCGAGGGCAGTGGCATCGGTCTCAGTCTCGTTCGACACGTGGCCGAGTCCCACGGCGGTCGAGCCTGGGTCGAGAGTGAATCCGGGCGGGGCGCGCGATTCGTTCTCGCCTTGCCCAGAGGTGTGGCATGACGGAGAGAGTGGGACTGCAGGAGTCGGTGCTCGTCGTCGAGGACGACGCGAGCTTGCGTCTGGGCCTGGAAAAGACTCTGCGCTCGGAGGGCTATCGCGTCCGCGTCGCGAGCACGGGCAGCGATGGGCTCGAGTCTGCGCTCACGGAGCGGCCGGATCTCGTTCTTCTGGATCTCATGTTGCCGAACATGAACGGGTTCGAGGTCTTGAAGGAGCTTCGGGCGCGCGACGCGGAGCTTCCTGTGATCATTTTGACCGCGAAGGGATCAGAAGAGGACAAGGTTCGTGGACTCGCCCTCGGAGCCGACGACTACGTGGTGAAGCCCTTTGGTGTCATGGAGCTCCTGGCTCGCGTCGACGCGCAGCTTCGCCGCAGGCGGCTCGCGCGTTCGGCGCTCCAGAGCCTGACCCTTGGCGACGTCACCGTCGATTTCGCGGCACATCGGGCCACCCGAGCGGGTGAGCCTCTCGAGATGACGGCCCAGGAGCTCAAGCTCCTCGGCTACTTCGTCGAGCACGAGGGGGCCCTCTTGCCGCGACAGCGCATCCTGGATGCCGTGTGGGGCGCCGACTATTTCGGTACGGATCGGACCGTCGACAACTTCATCAATCGACTGCGCCAAAAGCTCGAAGCCGACCCGAAAAAGCCCCGCTTTTTGCACACGATTCGCGGCGCCGGATATCGCTTCGAGCGGCCGGTGAAAAAACCATGATCTGGCTTACACAAAGCCAAGACATTCGAGGCGCACAGTCGCTCTCGTCACGCCGCCTCGTCGCGGCATCACGAGGAGAGACCCAATGAACCGTTTCCACTTCCGAAAGCTCACCGTCGTTTCCACCTTGGCTCTCGCTGCTTGCAGCGCGGAGTCCAGCGGGCCCGGCCAGCCGGGCGAGCCAGCGCCGACCGAGGTCAGCGAGAGCACGCAAAAGCTCGAGGCCGCCCAGCGCAGTCTCGACGTCGGCAAAGTCACACCGGGCAGCGAGGCGTTGCTCAAAGAGCTCGCCAAGAGCGGGACCGCTGACGAGCGAGACGAAGCCGCGATGGCCCTCAGTCGGACCTACGAGCTCCAGGGCAAGACCGAAGCGGCCATTGTCACTCTGGAGGAACTGCTTTCGTCGCACCAAAAGGATCCGCTCTGGGCGCGCGAGGAGGAAGTCGGCGAAAGGCTCGCGAAGCTCGTGACGGGTAAGCCCGCGCCGGAGCGTCCGGATGTCTATGAGCGAGCCACCGTTTCTGCCTTTGCCCGAGCCTTGATGGACAGCTTTCATCCCGACGCCAAGGGCAATTACGATCTCGAAATCGTTCAGGTGGGTGGCAACGACACGCCCTCGAACCAACTCGGGACGTTCAACGTTGGCGATGCGATTCACGATCGGGCGCTGGCGGACTGCCCGCTGTGCGAGAAACGACCTCGCGTTCACACGCACCAGAGCCGAGTCGGATCCTGGGTGTCGATCCCCAAGTATGGCGAAGCGTTCGATACGTCGCTCGCGGTCTTTTACTACGACAAGATCGCGAATCCGATCCCGGCTCGCTACGAGCGCTACTTGCCGATGCCCGTCCGGGAGATCGAGGAGCGCATTGCATCCGGTCAGGGGCTCATCGCAGTCAAGCAGCGGGAGGCCGCGCCGCCCGTCTTGCTGATCGCTGCGCCGCGCGTTGGTCAGATCTCCGAAGTCGAGAAGGCGCTCTCGGAGCTTTCGAAGCTTCCCGAAGATCCCATCAGCGTGAAGCTTCAATCCGGACTTCGTCCCAAGGAAATCCAGAGCGTGATTCGCGCGGGGCGGAAGGAATTCAAGGCGTGCTACGACGCGCTTCGCACCCGAGATGCGACGGCGGCGGGCAAGGTCACGCTCGAGTTCGCCATCGACGCGGAGGGTCACGTGCAGTCGCCGGTCGCCAAGGCCGATGGTCCGACGCTCGCGGAAGAGCGCTTCTTGTCCTGCTTTGCGGATGCGATGCGCCCGCTCGGGTTTCCGGCGACGGGTGCTTCGACCACAGTGACGTATCCGTTCGTCTTGTCGAACTGACGCGCGTGAGGGACCCGTCAACCGGGGGGGCGGGGGCCGACTGAATCCGCCCGAGCACCGCGCAACGAAGGGCATCGTGCGACAGATTGGCAATGCTCTGGTGTTGGTTCTCGGTACTCTTTCTTTCGCTTGCAGCAGCGGGAGCTCCTCCGGTTCTGGCGCCGGTGGAGTCAGCGGAAGCGGCGGAACGAGTGGGACTGGTGGCGGGAGCGGTGCATCGGGGGGCGGTGCGGGAGTGGGAGGCAGCGCAGGAGCCGGCGGGGCCGGCGCTACGGGCGGCGGAGGCACTGGTGCGGTTGGGCAGTGGAAGGCCACTACGGAATGGACGAGCTTGCCCATCCCTCTCGACTTCGGACCGACGCTTGCGCCTCATCCGACGAACGCGAGCCAGTTCACGGTCTTGGCTTCGAGCTTCTCGGTGAGCGGAACCACGCTGGTCGCGGCTACGACGCCGGACTTGGGCACGTCCTTTCCCACGACGGCGACCCTGACGCCGCTTCCTCAGACTGCGATGGGTGAGCCGAAAGGCATTGCTTACAACCCAAAGAATCCCCAGGAGATTGCCGCGGCCCTCTGGGTGCAAGGTCCCGAAGGGGATCCAACGAGTGGGGGACACCTCTACCGATCGACCGATGGCGGCGGCTCGTTCCAGGCCGCTCTGCTGACGGACACTCTGCCGGTCAATACCCTCGCATTCACTAGGCTGCGTTACACCCACGACGGGTTCATCGCGCTTCGCGCGGGTGCTTCCATCGTTACCTCACAAGACGGAACGAGCGTCGATGGCAGCGTCGACACGGCCGATTGTTCCGACGGGGCGTTCGACGTAAACCCCGAAGACGCGACCGAGTTCGCAGTGGCGTGCGGACCGAGCGTGGCGCTGTGTACGCCCGCGGGTTGCAGCAAGACGAGCGTTCCGTACAACGTCCTCGACGTTCGATACGGCACGGACGGACAGCACATGGCGCTCGTCGGGGGTGCGGGCGACAAATACGCGGCACTCGTATCCGTCGATGGCGGCAAGACTTTCAACGCAAACCAAGAGTTCTCGGACAACGTGTCGCCCTCGTGGCGCGTGGATTGGGATCCTCGCCCGAGCGTCCACACGGCCTACGCCCTACTCGTCGACCACTTGTTCCGGTCCGCAGATGGCGGCGCGACGTGGCAGGATGTCACGCCCCCGCCCGAGCTGAACTACATCTACGATTTCGTCGTGGCTGCCGACGGCACCGTCGTGGGACGGGGCGTCTTCCACTACCTCCTGCTCTCGCCGTGAAACGACCCTAAATCCGTGCGCGACGAGCCAGGCGTTTGGCTTCCTCACTCGCTCGCCGCACGACGCGTTCGGCGTCGAGGGTCACGAGCTCTCGGCTTCGAACGACAGCGCGACCGCCAATGAAGACATGTTCGAACGTCCCGCGATTGTGTCGCGTAGACGAGGGTGCTCACCGGATCGGGTGCGGGGGCCGAGTGGAGCGCCCGCGGATCCACGACGATGACGTCGGCGAGCTTTCCGATCTCGAGCGAGCCGATCTGGCGCTCGAGACCGAGCACCCGCGCCCCATCCAGAGTTGCCATGCGAAGGACGTCCCGGGCCCGGAGCACGCCGGGCCCCGCGCGTACGCAGGACAAGAGAGCGGCGTGGCGAATTTCCACCCACGGATCGAGGTTGTTGTTGCAGGGCGCGCCGTCCGCACCGAGTCCCACGACGATCCCCGCGCGGCGGAGATCCGCGATGGGCGCGATCCCGCTTCCGAGCTTCAAGTTCGCGCTCGGGCAGTGAACGATGCGGGTGCCGTCGGCAGCCAAGGCGCTGGCCTGGGACGGCGTGAGCTGTACACCGTGGGCCAGAGAGGACCTCTTTCCTTGAAAGCCCCAGCGGCGCAGGAGCACGACGTCGTCGGCTCCCAGAGCCTTGCGAACGGCTCGGCGTTCTCCTGGATGTTCCGCAGCGTGGGTGTGGACGAGGGAACCGCTGGCGAGAGCGCGCTCGACGGAGCCGCGGATCAGCGCTTCGGTGCAGGAGAGAATGAATCGGGGATCCAGGCGTACCCGATACGGCCGGACGTGTGCTTCGACCAATGCGCTTCGAGGCGCTCGCCATCGCGGAGCGCCGCTTTGGTGGATTCCCGGAGCCGGCGCGGAACGCCGTTGCCCGAGTCCATCAGCGTCTTGCCCCCGACGACCCGCATGCCCGAGCGAACGCAGGCTTCGAACACAGCGTCGTGATGGTGCACGGTGCCGAGATCGAGGATCGAAGTCGTGCCGGCGCTCAGCATCTCCGCCAGACCGAGCTCGGCACTGGCGGTGATCGATGCGTCGTCGTGCGCCGCCTCCAGGGGCCAGATGCGATGACGGAGCCAATCGAGGAGCGGCAGATCGTCGGCGAAGCCCCGCATGATTGCCTGGCACAGATGGACGTGGGCCATCACCAGACCCGGCAAGACGATGCGGCCGCGCACGTCGATGACGCGGGCGTCGCGGGGTCGGGCGGCTTTGCCGAGTGCGGCAATTTTGCCCCCCTGCATCACGAGATCGCCCGTGAGCACGCGGTGTTTCGCGTCGCACGTGACGAGAGTCCCACCTCGGAGAACGATGCAGCGCTCGGTCATGGACGGAACACGAACGGGGCGGGAAGAAGCGCACCCAGCGTGGACGTCAGTCGGGCGGTGGGCGTCACGGCGATGACGGGAAAGTCGGGTCCGAACTCCAGGAGAACCTGGCGACAGATCCCGCACGGCATGACGGGTGCATCGGCTTCGGTAAAGACTGCCACCGCCGCGATGTCCTTGTCGCCAGCCGCGACCATCGCCGCTACGGCGTTGCGCTCGGCGCAAACGGTGGCGCCGTAACTGGCGTTTTCCACGTTGCAGCCGACGTGAATCGCGCCGCTCTTGGTACGGAGCGCGGCCCCCACCCGAAATCCGGAGTACGGAGCATGGGCTCGCTCCCGAACACGCCGGGCCGCTTCGACGAGATCGTCCTCGTCGCTCATGAAGCCCCCGCGAGCTCCACCCAGCGACCGAGGAGCCCGCTGAAACGTTGGCGGGTCTTCTTGGCGACTTCCTCGACCTCCGAGTGATCGAGAGGTGCGTCGCCGATGCCCGCTGCGAGATTGGTGATGCAGCTCATCGCCCCGACTCGAACGCCCCGATGACGAAGCGCGATGACCTCGGGAACCGTGCTCATCCCCACCGCGTCGGCGCCCAGCGTGCGAAGCATGCGGACCTCTGCGGGAGTCTCGTAGGTCGGCCCGAGTAGGCCCGCGTACACGCCCTCTTGTAGCGAAGAGCCAACCTCCGTGGCGGCGGTCCGGGCTCTTTCGCAGAGCTTTGGATCATACGCTTTCGACATGTCGGGGAAGCGAGGGCCCACGCGGTCGTCATTGGGTCCAACCAGTGGATTTCGTCCCATCAAGTTCAAGTGATCCACGATCAGCATGAGATCACCCGGCGCGAAGCCATCACGAATTCCGCCCGCGGCATTGGTGAGGAGGACGACTCGACAGCCGAGCTTGGCGAGAAGGCGTACTCCGAACGTGACCTTCTCGAGAGCGTGACCTTCGTAGAGGTGCACCCGGCCCTGAAGGCAAGCGACCTTGGCAGCCCCCACGCGTCCGAGACACAAGTTGCCCGCGTGGCCCACCACCGCTGACCTTGGCATGTGGGGAATGTCGGCGTAGGGGAGCTTGGAGAGGCCGGTCAGCGTGTCGCCGAACGCGCCGAGCCCGCTGCCGAGGACGACGCCCACTTCGGGAGCCTCTTTCGAGAGCTGCTGCACGAAACCAGTGGCTTCGGCGAGCTCCGCTTCGGACTCCGACATGGGTCGAAGCCTCCTCGAAGGCGGGTTTTTCACCAAGCGCTTTCTCTCTCGGTGCTATGGTCCCGCCCCCGCAAAAAGCCGGAGCGTTGGATGGCCAGTAAATTCCAGGAGTTTTTGAGCAGTCAGAAGATCGATCCCCGCCGCGTCCTCGTGGCTTCGCGCGCCATCGAGCGTCTGCGACCCGAAGATCGGGCGATCCGTCGCCAAAAGCCGGCGGCGGAGGGGGAAGCCGGGGCAGAGAAGAAGAAGCCCCGCTCCGGTCGCCCCGTGACCCCGCGCCTCCTCGAGAGCGCGATCCAGGGCAAGCCCGTGTCCGGTCCCGCCAAGCAGCGCCTGCTCCGGGCCGTGAATCGGATTCTCGAGCAAAAGAAGAAAGATTCCGCTGAGTTCCGCGCTTTTGTTTTGATCCGCCAGCTCCCTATGTGGGGCGAAAATGATCCATTTGCGGGTGCGGTGCATCGAAGCTCTCGATGGCTTTGGCTGCACTGCCCGCTGCAAATTCTTGGCATGGAGTCGTCGTGCCTCCAGCCGTTCTCGCTCCCCCACCCTCTCGGCCTGCCGAGTCGGGGCCTCGGGTACGACAACAAGACGCGCCGCGCGATACCCGAAGGGGTGATACCCGAAGGGGTGGAACGGTCACCGTGGACGAATCGGCCAAGCTCGTAGCCCGCTGTCAGGCCGGTGACCGCGCGGCGTTTCGCGAGCTGTTTCGCAAGCACCGGTCGGACGTGGCGCGCCTGTGCATGCGCATGCTCGGCCCGAGCCCGGACCTCGAGGACGTGGTTCAGGAAGTCTTTTTCCAGGTTCACCGCAGCGTGAAGGATTTTCGCGGCCAGTCCCGTTTTTCCACCTGGCTCTACCGAGTGACGGTGAACGTCGTCCTCATGCACCGCCGAGCGCAGAAGAGTCGGCCGGTGCTGGTCGAGGCTCCCGAGGGTCTGGCGCCCGCCGCCAGCGGGGCGCTGCCCGATGAAGAAGTCGCGCGTCGTCATCGCATGGAGGCGTTCGGTCGTCTCCTCGGCCGGCTGAGCGAGAAGAAGCGGGCGGTGTTCGTCCTGCACGAGCTCGAAGGAATGCAGGCCGCTGAAATCGCGGACGTCGTAGAGGCTCCCGTGCTGACCGTGCGAACGCGACTATTTTATGCGAGAAAAGAGCTGGCTGAAATGCTGCGTGACGAACCCACCCTGGCAGCGCTCGCCAAAGAGCTTTCTAGAGAGAGCGATGGCAAGCGAGCCAGCTCGTCGGCTACCGAGGAGGCAACATGAGCGACCCAAACGGTGAGCTCGAAGCCCTCGAGCAAGCGATCCACGAAGCCAAAGACGAGCCCGCTCCCGACTTCGATTGGGATCGAATGGAGGCTCGACTACTGTCGCGGATCGAAGCCGCTCGCGCCGAAGACGAGCGTCCCTCTCGTCGCTATCGCGCATTCGGTGCGCTGGCGGCTGCGGCGGTGGTCGTTCTGGCGTCGGCCGCCCTCCTGCGATCGAACGAACCGAGGGAAACGGCTCGGGCGCCCGAGCCGGCGCCCACTGCTGCGACTGCTCGGGTGTTCGGCCCGGACGTGAAGTCGGTCGACGGTACTGCTCTTCACGTAGGCGATCGCGTCGTAGCGGGCGCCCAGCCCGTCGTCGTCGCCCACCCGGGCACGGCCACCTGGACACTGGATCCCCACGCCGAGGCGGTGGTTGCGGCCGAGGGGCGGTTTTTGACCATTCGCCTCGAGACCGGCACCGTCGCGGCGAAGGTCGTTCCGAGCTCGAATCGCGAGACCTTCGCGGTCGAGGTGGATCACGCCCGAGTGGCCGTTCACGGCACCGCGTTCCGGGTGAAGCGGGACGCCGATCAGCTGGATGTTCTCGTGAAAGAAGGCGTCGTGGCGGTCGGTCCGGCAGCCGCGCGCGGAGAAACCGAAGGCTGGCTGCTCTCGCCGGGAGACCATGGGCACTTCGCGTTCGATGGACGAAGTGGCGAGGTGACGCGCGCCGTGTCCGTGACTCCGCTGGAAGTGGTCGGAAGAAAACCGCCCACCGCACACCTACCCGACATGCCCGCTCGCCCCGAGATTGAAAAGAAGCTCGACAGCATCGAGGGCATCGCGGCTCAGTGCTTCTCCCAACACACGGCTCAAGACGAGGTTCGCGTGACCGCGCAGACTCGGATCATCGCGGAGGTCGCCCCGAACGGACAGCTTCGAGGCGTGTCGTTCGAGCCGCCGCTTGCCCCGGCGGTAACCCAGTGCGCCCGCAGCGCGACAGGTGGCGTGAAGTTCTCCCAGAGCGTGCGCGGCGTGCGCGCCGAGCGCTCGGTCGCCTTCGGCAACTGAGTACTACTGGCGGCGGAGGACGACGGAGCGTTCGTCTCCCAGCATCCAGCGAATGCTGTGCTCGGAGTCGAGGCGGAAGCGAGCCTTGTCGATGGCACCGTCCTGACGGGTGACGGCAATCTCGACATCGTTTTCCCGCACGCTGACCACCTTGTAGGTACCGGTTCGGGGCTCTTCGGCTGGGATGGCCACCGTGAGGGAGGCGCCGGAAAACTCGAAGCTGGCACCCTTGGCCCAACCGGTCGCGACGGCCATCCGGGTATCGTCGAAGTTTTCGACACCGTCGCCCACCCAGCGACCTTCGAGCTTCTTCTCGATGGGATGGCCCCCACAGCCCACGAGTCCCAGGGCAACCGCCAAAGCTAGGAGCAATCTCATGATGGACAATGGTAGGGGCTAGGCACACATGGGCCTACATTTTGGAGGCCGCCTCACATATGTAAGCGGGAGACCATGAGCGAAACGCAACTGTCGCTGACCCAGCTCCGCCACATCGTGGAAAGTACTTGGGACGAGGTAGCCCGCTGGTTCAGCGCGAAACCCGGGATCTTCACGCTGCCGCATCCCGAACAGCAGGTGCTCTTCGAGTATGCGGACCGAGTGCGACGAGCGTTTCGCCACGTCGTGGGCAACCACAACTGGGACCGACTCTACTTCGACGCCTCGACCATCACCCTCGAGGCGAGTCCGGTTCCCTTCGCCGTGGGGCGTCGACCACCCATCTACATCGACACCCGGCAGCTACTCGGCGTGCCCAGCGGAGCTCCCCGGGACCCATCGCTGCCCGACCTCGCCGTGAGTGTCCAGGTGCTGAGAACGGCTCCAGCCATGTTCGAGCTCGACGACGACTCGCGTCCCCGTCGCCAGAACTGGACACCGACGAGCGTGCGCGTGCAGGGCTGGTTCCTCGACGAGCACGTGAGACAGCTCGAGGAGCTCTCGGGATCGGCGTGTGAAGGTTTTCTCTTCATCGTGTACAGCAACGAGGCTATGCGAAAGTCCGCCGTCGATCTGCGGGAGGTGGCTTCCTGGGCTTCGTGGCACCAGCCGTCGGACACGCTCTGGTGGGCGTCACGTCACTTCCGCGCGAAACCTCGCGGGACGTGAGTCACTTGCAGCAGCGAACACCCAAGCTGTAGTCGTAATACGCTGGCGGGTGGGCCGAAATGCTGGAATCGCAGCCTTCTTTCGTGCCGCGGGAGAAGAACCCTCCGAGGAACAACCCCTTGTCGTCGTCCACCCATTCGTCGAGATTTCCGACCATGTCGTAGATCGCGTCGGCACCCCAACGGCTCTCGCACTCCGGAGTGGCACCGGTCGGACGCAAGAGCTTCTTGCCGCCGAGCTCGACCTGGTTCAGCCGCGGATCGAGATGATTGATGGACGCGTTGCCGTACAAGATGGCAGCGGGGTGTCCTTCGCGAAAGACGTTGCAGACGCCCGCCTCGTACGTGTCACCGTAGGGGAACTTCCGGTTCCGATCGCCGCGGCACGCTGTCACCCACTCACTCGGGCTGCACAGGCGCTTGCCCGCCGCCGCGCAGGCCCGTTCGGCGACGACTCCACTGAGATATCCGTTGGGCACCACCCCGCGATCGGCGACCGCCCGGGGCTCGAACTCCTCGTGGAGCTGCCATTCGGGCGGGACGGGGACCGACATCGGGCGCGCAGGGTGAACTTTCTGCCAATGCGTATATTGCGCGACCGTTGCGCTGCGTGTCGGGTGGTAATACGGAGAAATCGGCCGGCGGCTCTTCACGTCGACGAGCGAGGCCTCGAAGCGATCGATGCAGAACTGTCCCCGCACATCGACCATGTCGCTGGGGCAGCGACCGGATCGTATTCCCCATGGGCCCGGGAGCACTTCCTGACCGGGTGCGCGTGGCGGCGCGACATCCCCGCCGTCGGGCAAGTAGAGAAGCTTGGGCGGACCTTCCTCACGAGCGGTCGCGCTGCTCGGGGCACTCGTCTTCTTGGGAGGCGGAGGCTCTTCGCGCGAGCAGCTCGCGATGCAGAGAAAGAAGAAGAGAGTGGCGGGCCCTCGGCTCACTTGCCGCGATAGACGATGAGCCCGTGCGTCAGGTCGTACGGTGAAACGGCGACTCGCACGCGATCCCCCGGCAAGACGCGGATGTGGTGGCGGCGCATACGGCCCGAAAGTTGAGCGCGCACGATGGCTCCGCCCTGGTCGACCCGGATGGTGTACTGACCCCCTCCGAGGGCATCCTGAATGATGCCTTCCATTTCCAAGAATCGCCTTTACTCATGAGGTCTCGAAGCTCGTTTCTCGCAGGGATTGCCGGGTCTAAGGCCCGCGGAAGCTGACACAAGCCGGTCCCCGATGCAAGCTCGCTCGGGCCGCCGGTGTTTCCCGCAACCCTCTTCGATTTCAACGGAGTTCTCGTGGATGACGAGCACGTGCACCTCGCCGCATTTCGCGCGGTACTGGCGCCGCTCGGCATCGAGATTTCGGACCGAGATTACTTCGAGCGCTACATCGGCTTCGACGACGTCGGCGCTTTCCGCGCGATGCTCGAGGACCACGGACGCGCTCCGACGGACGATGACGTGACCCGCTGGGTCGAGGAAAAGCGGCCGGTCTACATGCACCACGCTCGGGAGGGGCTCGTCGTGTTTCCGGGTGCAGCCGAGCTCGTTCGGCGGCAAAGCGCGCGAGGGCCGGTGGCCGTGGTATCGGGGGCGCTGCGGGACGAGATCACGTTTGGGCTCGGCGTGCTCGGCGTGGCCGACGAAGTGTCGTTCGTGATCTCCGCGGAGGACACGTCGCGCTCGAAACCCGATCCCGAAGGATATCGACTGGCGATGAAGGAGCTCGGCGTCGAGCGCGGGCTCGTGATCGAGGATTCGCCGGCGGGCGTTTCGGCAGCGAAGGCCGCGGGGCTCACGTGTCTTGCCGTGGCCCACAGCGCACCGGAAAACGACCTCGTGGGTGCGGGTGCCGATCGGGTCGTGGCTCGCATCGCCGAGGTCGACCAGGGGGTCATCGAGGAGCTAGAGCGTCGAGCTGATGCGTAGTCGCTGGTCGCTCGTGCTCGGGGCCGCGCTCACGCTGGGCGGCCGAAGCGAAGCCGTCGAGGCGCTGCCCGTCGAGCCCCAGAGCTTGCCGCCTCGGGCGACGGGCTGGACCGAGAGTGGTTTCGGGATGGTGCGCGGAGTGACCGTAGGACCCATCGAGAGCGCGCTTCATCCCGACCGCGGGTACGGAAGCGAGGCTTGTGCCCGTAGCCTCGACGAGGCCAAACGCATGGGCGCAACCTGGGTGAGCTTCACGCCATTCGGTCGCGTGTGGGACCTCCGGCCCACCGGAGTTTCGCCAACCTTCGAGGCTCCGTACTCCGACAATCGGGTCGCGGTGAGAAAGGCGATCACCCAGGCGCATCAGGCGGGGCTCAAAGTCATGCTGGTGCCGCATCTGTGGGTCGAGAGCGGCGGCTGGCGGGCGCTCATCGATCCGGGAAGCGACGAGGCCTGGTCCGCCTGGTCGAGGAGCTACGGCGAGTTCGTCATCGACTGGGCCCGTCTCGCCCGAGACGAAGGCGTGGAAATGTTCTCGGTGGGCGTCGAGCTCCGGAGCTGGCTCACGACGGCGCGGGCACCGAGCTTCGCCGACCTCATTCACCAGGTTCGCGCCATCTACCCGGGTCTCTTGACGTACGCGGGCAACTGGGACGACGTCGAAAACACCGTCATCCTGGGGGAGCTCGACGTGATCGGCGTCAATGCGTTCTTTCCCTTGGCAGAAAAGGAAGGCGCGTCCCGGGCGGAGCTCATGCAAGGCGGGCGCAAGGTGCGCGCGCGCCTCGCGGCTCTCGCGCGGAGCTGGCGCAAGCCGGTGCTGTTCACGGAGTTCGGGTACACGACGCGCGCCGATCCGGCGATCAAGCCCTGGGAATGGCCCGACTCGATGAAGCACGTGAAGGTCGACGAAATCGCCCAAGCCGAAGCGTATTACGCACTGCTCTCGGGCTCTCATCGACGAGCCGTCGTTCGCCGGCTTCTTCGTCTGGCGCGTGTACGCCGATCCCCTCGACATGTCCCAGGAAGCGGAGTGGGGCTTCTCCCCTCGCGGGAAAGTCGCCGAGCTGGTGCTGCGCGACGCGTTCCACGCTTGGTGGGCGGCGGATGGACCGCGACCGTGGGGAGCGCTGCCGAGGGACGGGGCGTTTCAGATCGGGATTTACTGACCCGCCGATTCAGTTCGCTTCGCAGCTCTCGAGGCAGGTAGCGAAGGCCTGAAGCGAAAGGGACGCTGCACGTCGCGTCGCTCGCCCGGGTCCACGCTACAATCCCACCGGCTCGCCATGCCGGACGATATCTTCGAGGTGAGCACCTCTCGCTCGCGTATGCCCGATCCCGCAGGTCAGCCGCCGGCCTCCATCCTCACGACGTCTCGGTCGGAGGTGGAGCGCGGTAGCGCGCTCGTCCTGGTCGGCCCCTCTGGCTCGGGCAAGTCCACGCTCCTGCGTTGTCTCAACCGTCTTGTCGAGCCGACCGGCGGGCGCGTACGCTTCGACGGATGCGACATCCGCGCCTCGATCCTCGCGACCTCCGCCGGCGCGCGGCGCTCGTCATGCAGACGCCGGTACTCTTCGAGGGCACGGTGCGGGACAACTCGAGCGTCCGCGCCGGGCACCCGCTGCGAATTCTCGGACGCGAGCCTGAAGAGACGCTCGGCGAGGTCGGCCTGGAGGCGACGCTGCTCGATCGTGACGCGGCGACCTTATCCGGCGGCGAGAAGCAGCGGGTGACCATCGCCCGCGCGCTCCTGCGCGACCCCAGGCGCTGCTCCTGGACGAGCCGACCTCCGCGCTCGACCCGCCCAACGCGCCCTCGTAGTGGAGACGATCTCGCGCCTCCGCGAAGCGCCGCCGGCTCACAATCGTCGCGGTCACGCACCATGCGCCGGAGCTCGTGCGCCGGCTCGGGCGGCGCGCTGCTCTACCTGGTGGGGAGGGCTCTGCTCGGCGTACAACAGCTGTACGCCGGCGGCGCGTGACGAGCGCGGCTGCAGGCGTTCCTCGCCGGCGAGCAGCTCATCCGGCTGACGAACGGCCATGAACGCGGCGGGCTCCGTCCTCGACCTCTCGTTCGCGGCAGCTCGGCGCTCGCGCTGTGCTGCTGGTGCTCGTGGTCATCGCGATCTCCATTCGCCAGCGTCTCGGCATCGACCGCGACCTCCTGGTCGGGCCATCCGCGCGGTAGTCGCAGCTCTACCTGGTCGGACTCATCCTGGCCGTCGTCTTCCGCGCCGCCCGCTGGTACTGGGTCCTGCTGATCCTCGTCCGTGATGACGGCGGTCGCGGCGCAGGCTGCCACCTCCCGGCTTGCGCAAGCCCATACCCGGCGGCCACGGGATCGCCGCTCGCGCTCACGGTCTCTACGGCAGTCACGCTGACCTACGTCATCGGCGTCGTCGTGCGGGCGCGGCCCTGGTAGGAGCCCCAGTACCTGATTCCCATCGCCGGGATGATCCTGGGCAGCGCCATGACGAGCGCCGCCCTGGCCGGTGACCGCCTGCAGGCCGATCTTCTCGTCCGGCCGACGAGGTCGAGGCGCGACTGGCCCTCGGCTTCTCGGGGCGAGAGGCGGTGCAGCCCATGGCGCGCGCGGCGCTCCGCGCGGCGATGATCCCGACGGTGAACGGCATGATGACGGTCGGGTCTCGTGCAGCTCCCGGGGATGATGACGGGGCAGATCCTGGCGGGGACCTCGCCACTCCTGGCGATTCGCTATCAGATCGTCGTGGTGTTCATGCTGGCCGCGGCCACGGCGGTGAGCTCCATGCTGTTCGTGCGGCTGGCGGTGAGAAGGTATCTGACGCCAGCGCACCAGCTGCGGCGATATCTGCTGTGACCCGCGTCGAGCGCGATCGTCGCTAGGACGTGCAGCGAATTCGAAGCCGCACTTCCTTCGCGCGCTCTCCCTCGCCGAGCGCAGAGAGGACATCCCGAGCCTCGTCACACACTTTCTCGAGCCCTCCCTCCCGGTATCGATCGCGGTGCTCGAGCACTTGATGCTTCAGCCGTGGCCGGGGAACGTGCGCGAGCTCCGCAACGCCGTGCTCTCGGCGCGGGAGGTCACGCGTCGAAACGGGCATCTCGAGCTCGACGTTTCCGACCTCGTCGCCGTCCTGTCGGAGCCCGGCCGAGAGTCGGATCCGAGTGGCCCTGAAAGAGGCCGCCGGCAACGTGCCGCTGGCGGCGGAGCACCTGCAGATGAGCCGGTCCGCGCTCTACGAGAGCATCAAGCGTTTGGAGATCGACCCGCGCTCTTTCCGCGGCAAGTGAGCCGCGATCGGTTTTTCAGGCGACCCAGCGTTCGCTCTGTTCCCAGAGCTTTTCCCCAAGGTCCGGATCGACCGCCCAGGGTCGGACGCCTGTCGTGGAAGGGCTGTCGGCGGAAATCGCCTGGGCGATGTCGCAGTCCTCGCAGTACACGCCGCCCATGCCGGCCAGCTCTGCACTCACGGCACACCACACGGTCGTCGCGGCGCCCTCCTCGACGTTCTTGAACATCGTGGCACCGGCGTCGGCCTGGTCGAGACGAGTCGAGATGCGCTTCATGAGCGCGTCCAGCTCTTCTTTGGAAATGTGGCGGACGAGAATCCGTCAGGATGGCGCCCGGGTGCACGGAGAATGCCCGGACGTTCTCGGGCTCCCCGCGTTGGTCGAGGGCGAGCGCGAACAGGGCGTTCGCCGTCTTCGACTGGCCATATGCCGCCCACTTGTCGTAGTCGCGCCTCTCGAACTGCGGATCCTCGAAGTCGAAGGCCGAGCGCATGTGTCCGCGTGAAGAGAGCTCGATCACTCGGGCTCCCCGTGCCCGGACGAGCGCGGGCCACAGGCGCTTGGTGAGCTGGAAGTGACCGATGTGATTCACCGCTAGCTGCGACTCGAATCCGCGAGCGTCGCGCACGAGTGGCGTCGCCATGATGCCCGCGTTGTTGATGAGGAGCGGAAGCGGACGACCCGACGCCAAGAAGCGCGCGGCGAACGCGTCGATGCTGGCGGGGTCGATGAGATCGAGCGCCTCGACCTCGACCTGTGGAATTTCGGAAACCGCTTTCCTCGCCGCGTCGGGCACGCGAGAGCCGGTGATCACCGTCGCCCCCGCACTGGCGAGGGCGCGGGTCGTCTCGAGCCCGAGCCCCGCATGACCGCCCGTCACGATTGCGGTGACGCCGCTGAGATCGCGACCCTCGACGACTTCGCTCGCGGTGGTGTGAGCGCCGAGCCCGGAATGAAGGGGTGCTTGCTTCGTCGGCATGGGCCGAAACTTAGTCGCTCGCCCGCGGAGCGGAAGTGTCCGCTTGGCCGACGAGCCGTCCACGGCGATTCTGGTTCATTTCTTGGCGACCCTTTGCACGAGCCGCCTTGCTTCGCTGTCGTACGCGCGCTGTGGCGACCATTGTCCAGAAGGAACGCGGCCCCGGCTGCTGGGGGTGGGACTGGGTTCTCTACCCCCAGGGGGAGCCTCCAAGCCGGCAAAAATGCGCGGATCTCGCGGGATCTGCGTTGGCATTGGGATTGCTCCATCGACCCCATGGCGAATGTCTTTCGGTCGATGGTTGTCGGAATGTTCTTGGCTCTCGTGCTCGCAGGCTGTGGCGACGGCCACCGCAACTACAAGCCGAATCCGATCGCTGGCGCTTCTTCCGCCGGTGGCGGCGACCCTGGCTCCGACGACCCCAGCGTGAGTCCGCAGTACGTCAAAAACCTCACTGACGATCCGCTTTCGGGACTCGGCTCCAGCGCTTCACCGGGTGGCAATGCTCCTCCAAAAAACTGGAGCGTCGACCCGTGCAAGGTGCTCAAGCCCAACGTCAAAGCGTCGGGCAAGAACATGTTCGGCCAGACCATCTTCATCGGCACGGACAAGCCCGACATCATCTTCGGAACCAACGGACCCGACTTCATCAACGGCAAGAAGGGGGAGGACATCATCTGCGGCTTCGATGGTGAAGACACGATCTTCGGCGGCGCGGACAACGACTACATCGATGGCGGAGCCGGCATCGACACCATCGACGCTGGCGGAGGCAACGACACCGTTCATGGTCGTGGTGGAAGCGACATGATCCGGGGCGGTCCGGGAAACGACTTTCTTTCCGGCGACCTGCTCGACGACACGATATATGGCGAAGAGGGCGACGATCTCTTGATTGGCGGCCATGGCAACGACCACATGCACGGCGGCCCGGGCGACGACTGGCTGCGGGGCGATACGGGTCGGGACGAGCTCGTGGGGGGCGAAGGCTACGACACGGCCAGCTTCACGACGACGATGCCGCCGGGACAGACCACCACGCCGGGGATCGACGGCGTCGAGGTGGACCTCAATCCGGTCAAGGAATACCACCTGAAGGTCCTCGATCCGAACGACAAGGATGCCAAAGTCATGGTCGGCCTCGCCACCGGAGACGGCGCATGGGAGCCGGTTCTCGGCATCGAGCGCGTCGCGGGCTCGGCGTTCAACGACAACATGGCCGGCCCTTCCTGGGCGCCGCTCGTCGGCACCCTTGGCAACGACCTGTGCAACGGCCAGCCCTGTGACGACCCGGCGGAGCTTCCGGCCGACGGACACGTTCGCGTGCTCGTGGACGACAACGATGTCGACCCGGGTCTTCAGATCCTGGGCACGGACAGCGACGACGTGATCAGCGTCGACGTGACGGACGACGCGATCCGAGTGACTTCGAGCAACCCGATCGCCGTCGGAACCCTGTGCGAGCTCGTCAATGGCGACGAACACGTTGCCGAGTGCCGCTTGCCCGGCAACCTCTTTTATCTGGTCGCGTGGGGAGGCGCCGGGAACGACCAGATCGACCTGCCCGACGGGTTCGGGCTCGACGCGACGACCCACGCCAGTGGCGGCGACGGAGACGACACCCTCAACGGGGGCGGCGGACAGGACGTGCTGTTCAGCGGTCCGACCGGCGCCGATTTTCTGATTGGCAATGCGGGCGACGATGCGCTTCTCAGCGAGAGCACGGGCGCGGACAAGGCGAAGCCCGGAAACGAGTATGGCGGAGGAGCGGACTACCTGGAGGGTGGCGAGGGCGATGACCAGCTCGTCAGCGACTACCCGTGCGGCGGACACACCTTCTGGGGAGGACCGGGCTGGGACATCGCGGGATTTGCGCGGGTGGGAGACACGATGCGGATACGCGCCCAGCTGGGTGGGGATCTCGTCAAAGAACACCGCAGCGAATTCTGGGGCAAGGCCCTCAGTCCCGACCGCTGTGGGAACTACAAGCCGGGTTGGACCACGCTCAAGCCCGGGCTCGAGGTGCTCGAGGGCGCCGAGCTCGACGACGAGCTCTTTGGCGACGACAAGAACAACGTGATCTGGGGACGCGGTGGCAACGACACCATTCGCGGCTATGGCGGCAACGACTGGCTCGACGGGCACGACGGCCAGGACGAAATCTGGGGTGATGAGGGCAAGGACTACATCCACGGCGGCGACGGGTTCGATCACATCCACGCGAAGGACGGGCAGAAGGACGGCGCCATCAGTTGCGGCGGAGACGGTGGCAAGCTCGAAGACTCGGACCCGAACGACAAAGCGAGCAACTGCAATTGAGACTCGGGCGCTTGTCCTTGCCGAAGATCAGAGTGGGCAACCGGGCTTGAACACCTTGATCCCATCCTTGTCGAAGTAAAAAGGAGGATCGCAGTTGTCGTGCTTGGGCGGACTCTTGGGTGGGACGCGCTTCACCACGGGAGCTTTCACGGGACGCGGTGCGCTGGCGTCGGGAATCGAAGCGGACACGCTTCTGCTCGGTATCGGGGCGACCGGCTGTCGCGGCGATGGAGCGGGCGGTGCAGCCGTGATGATCGGGGTGGGCGAGGCAGATGGGCTCTTGCCCGCCGGATCGCCTGCCGGCGGCGCTCGAAGCACGAGGGTGGCCACCGCGGCGATGAGTGCGAGCGCGAGGGCAAATCCCACACCCGACGCGGCGGCGGCTCTCGGCGACATTCCCCGGGGCAGAGCGCGCCTCCAGGTGAGACGGGTCTCGGCTTCCTGGGACGCTGCCGGGGCGACCGGTTTGCCCCGGACCAGCGTGGGCGGATGGGGGAGCTCGAGATCGGAGACGCTGCGCGGCGCGGATTCGACTGCAACGACCATCGCCGCTCGCTCGGCGATCTTCTCGCCGGCCGTGTTCTTCACCCACTCGGCGACTTCGAGCGACGAGGCGATGGGCGTTACCCGGGCGAGCTCATGAGCCATCTCGACGGCCGTCGGGAACCGCGCATCGGGATCCTTGGACAGCCCCCGCAGGGTCAGCGCATCGAGCCCCCGAGGGACGCTCGGCTCCACGCTGCTGGGCGGCGGAATGTCGTTGCCGATCACGCGCGCGATGATGGCGCCTTCGTCCCCGGTGAAGAGGCGAGAACCGGTCAGCGCTTCCCAGAGCACGACGGACGCACCGTACACGTCCGTTCGACGCGTGATGGGACCGCTCGTGATCTGTTCGGGCGCCATGTAGGCGAGCTTTCCCTTCATCTGTCCCGAACGGGTGGCGTGGAGTCGCCCCATTGCCTTGGCGATCCCGAAGTCGAGGACGCGTGGGATGCCGTCGACGCCGACCAGGATGTTGTCGGGGGAAACGTCGCGATGCACGACGCCGAGGGGCTCGCCGCCTTCGCCCTTGGCTTCGTGGGCAGCATGCAACCCCTGCAGAGCACCCGACACGATCGCGGCGACGATTTTCGCGGGAGGCGCCGAGTTGCCGGCGCGCCCGGAGGCGCGGAGGAGCGAGCGCAACGAATCGCCTTCGACGTAGTCGAGAACGAGGAACAACTCGCCGTCCGTCGCCACCACATCCAAGATCTGCACCACGTTCGGATGGCGGACTCGGGCGGCGATGCGTGCTTCGTCGAGAAACATTGCGACGAACTCGGGATCGCGCTCGAATTGAGGATGGAGTCGCTTGATTGCGACAGTCTTGGAAAAGCCGACCGGCCCCATCAAGCGCCCGAGATGCACACTCGCCATCCCCCCGGAGGCAATCTCGCGATACAGGAGATAGCGGCCGAGAGCGCGCGGTTCCTCTTGTCCGGACGTCATCGCTCGTCAGAACCAGAGTGCCATCAAATCGAGGGGAAGTGCCAGGTCGACTCAGAAGTCGTGCGTGACCGAGGCAAATCCTCCACGCGGCGTGGCGCCCACCCGCACTCGCGTTCGCGTGGCGCTCTTCTCCGAACCAACCGCTTCGTAGGGTCGGGTGAAGTACAAGTACGAAGCGCCGCCAAAAGCGAGGACCGACACGACCAGCGAGACGTCGGAGATGGTGAACTTGTTGCGGATGGAATCCGTGCTGTTCGGATCACACGCGCTTCCGCATTCTCTTTCCTTGTCCTTGTATTCGGACCGTGCCTCGAGCCCGAAATAGGCGAAGCTGACGAAGCCCGCCACACCAATCCCGCCGAGCACCCAGGTGGCGACCGGGGTCTTCACGCGCTTCTTCTTTTCCGCGAGTCCCCCCGGAAAAGTGACCTCGACGACCCTGTTGGCGACGCCGGTCTGGAGCATCACGCTCTGCTCGATGGGCTCGGCGCCTGGGCGTTCGTAGCGAAATCGGTACACACCGGGATTCAGCTCGATTGGTTTTCCGTCGAGCTTTTCGGCAACGAGCTTGCCGTCCACGCTCACGCTGATGTCGCTGAGCTCGTGGCCGCCCTCGTCCTTCGCGCTGACGATGACCGAGGGAATTTCGTGCGTGATGTCGGTCAGCCAGTCCGAGCAATCCTTTTGCACCAGGCTGGGACAGCTCGCGCCGGCGCACACCACGAGTCGCGATCGTGCTCCCAAAAGATCGAGGGATTTCCGAAGCCGCTGCGCCTCCTGATGCGCGTCGACACAAGCCTTCTGGTCCGCGCGCGCGGGCACCGCAACGGCTCCAATTGCGGCGACGAGCAAGAAGGCAGAGGCGCGCATACCGATCATGAAGATAGTCGTCCCTTGGACGAAAGACCACGTTCGTGTCGCGAAGAACGGAGCCAGTTTGCTTGACGCAACGCGAAACCGAAAGTCGAGGTATCATGGGATCATGCGCCCGAGGCTGCGCAACGTGCTGGCACTGTTCGTCTCCTGCATGAGTGCGTGCGGGCTCGTGTACGACGTCGACGACCTCTCGTCGGACTTCGGAAAGGAGTGCGGGGCGCTCGGGGAAAAGTGCTGCGCGGGCGGGATGTGCGGCGAGCACCTCTTGTGCGTAGATCGCGTAGCAGACGCTGGAGACGCCAGCTCGTCGGATGCGGGAGGGTGCGAGTGCGACGCGTCCGCGGAGGGATCGGACGCCCAGAGCTCGAACACCTGTTCCTGCAAGCCTACCGAGTGCGTCCATTGCGGCGGACCCTCGGAGCCATGCTGCGAAGGGAAGCTGTGCAGCGGCAATATCCTGACGTGCGAGAGTGACAAGTGCACCGGGTGCGGAGCACTCGGCCAGCCGTGCTGCGAGCTCGGTCAGTGCGAGCCCGGGTCGACGTGCAACGCCGACGTTTGCGAAAAGGAACAGTCCTGCGGTGCCGCCGGCGAGCCGTGCTGCAACGGCACGAGCTGTTCCGGCGGGTTGAACTGCAACGCGAGCCAGATCTGTGAAAGCGTTGGACCGTGCGGCAACTCGGGTGATCCCTGCTGCACGTCGGGGCCGGCGTGCAATCGAGCCGATCTGAAGTGCGACGGCACGAGCTGCCAGAACTGTGGACACGAGGGGGAGGGAACTTGCGACAGTCCAGTCTGCGTTTCCCCCGAGTACACTCCCGACGCGTCCGGCATCTGTCGAACGTGCCCCTGGGCGGGGCACACCTGTGGAACCGATCCCAGCCGGGTGTGCACGGGGACGGGCGATGGCTCGCTGTGTACCGGGTGCGGCTCGCTCGGGGCCGCTTGCTGCAGCACCACGACACCCGAACCCTGTCCCGGCAATCTCCATTGCTGCCAGGGGAGCGGGGGAGGATGCGTTGATTGCGGAGGTCTCCCGTGCACGTGCAAGGCGTGCTGCGTGCGCTGCATCAATTGGGCCCCGGGCGTCTTCACGACGATCCCCGCGGCGCCTGACAACTGCGCGGGGGCTGCGGACAACTATTGCGCCGGCAAGGGCGGAAAAGCCCACGGGCAGTGGCAGACGAGCTGCTGAAAGCTCACTCCGTGCTCCACAGGCCGTGTTTTTTCAACAGATCGCGCAGGTGATGGCGCTCGATCCCCGCAAACGCGGAGGCGCGGGACAGGTTCTTTCCGGCGCGCCCGAGGAGTTGCTCGAGGTAGCTCCGCTCGAACTCGTCGACCAGCGTGCGCTTGGCTTCCTTGAACAGTGGCAGCGCGCTGTCCGGCGTCTCCGAGAGCATCGACTCCGTCGGGGAGCTTTTGGCTCGTTGGCACTCACCCATCAACATGCGCTCGAACGCGAGATCGCTCGAGACGATCACGTCACCCGCCGCCAGCATGGCCGCGCGCTCCACGGTGTGACGAAGCTCCCTGACATTGCCACGAAACTCCCGGGACGAGAGCTCCACGAGTGCGTCGGGCGCGATGGCGCGGGCACAGCGCGTGCCCGCCGGAAGATTTTCCAGGAAGTAAGTCACGAGCAACGGAATGTCGTCGGGTCGCTCCGCGAGCGCCGGCAGATTCACCCGCGCCTGGGCCAGGCGGTAGTAGAGGTCTTCGCGAAATGTTCCCTGATTCACCCGAAGTCGGAGCTCCCGCCAGGTCGCGGACAGGATGCGCGCGTGAACGGGGATCGCCTGAGAAGCGCCAACGCGGACCACTTGGCGTTGCTCCAAAACTCGGAGCAGCTTCGGCTGGAGCTCGCTGGGCAGCTCCCCCACTTCGTCGAGAAATAGCGTTCCCTGAGCGGCGGCCTCGAAGACACCGGGTCGACGCTCGGCCGCGCCGGTGAACGCGCCGCGCTCGTGCCCAAAGAGGATCGATTCGGCGAGACTCGGCGGGATCGCCGTACAATCGAGCACCACGAACGGCCCTTCCGCGTGCCCGCTCGCTTCGTGAATCGCCCGAGCTGCGAGCTCCTTGCCAGTTCCGGTCGGTCCCTCGATCAAGAGCGACAGATCGGTGGGAGCGAGCCGCTCGAGCAGCGTGTAGAGCGCTCGCATTGCCGAGCTCGAGCCCCGCAGGGCGCCGAACGTCGAACGCTCCGAGGTCTCCGACTGAGCGGCGGTGTCGAATCCACTCGAACCGTGGTCGCGCCGAGCTGCAACACCGCCCCCGGGGGCACCACGGCAAGGGACAGCAGCGCGCCCTGGTGATGCGTTCCGTTGGAGCTCTCGAGATCCCTGACGTGCACGCCCGCACCGCGGGCAGCCAGCTCCACGTGAAAAGAGGAAACCGTCGGATCCGTGAGCTCGAGCTCGACGCCGGTGGCCCGCCCGACGATGAGCTTGCCATTCTGATCGCGTGCGCTCTTTCCCGCGTCGGGTCCGCCTACGACGCTCGCGCGCACCCCATGGGCAACGGCGCTCGGCGGCCGCTCCCTGAGGACGGTGGGCATCTGTTCTTCGTCGGAAAATGAGACCTTCGTCACGGCCATCACTCTACCTCGAATCAGAAGGGCCTCCGCGAGCGAGGTGGGCGTCCCGTGACCGAGTGGGTTGTTCGCCTGGGTGTCGAGTGACCGAATCTCCTGCTCCCGGCAGGAGATCGGCCTCGTGGTGGCTCGCAACCGAGTGGCACGGCATTCGCTTGATGAATCGCATGTGGAAGACCCGTGTAGCGATGGTGATCGGAGCGCTGACTCTCGCCGGGTGTACGGCGGATGTGACGGACGAGGTGGCCGGTCCGTCCGGCGACTTCGTCCCAGCGCCGGATGACGAAATCCTCGATCCCGCCGACCCGCCGACGGATCCCGATCCCGAGACTGACGAAGCGAACCTGGCGGAGTCCGATTCCGCGCTCTCGAGCCAAAACTGCCCGGTCCCGAGCTCGAAGCTCAGCCCGGTCGGACTCACGTTCGTGATCCACGTGAGCAAGCACGAGGGCTGGGCGAAGCAGGAGCTCGGGCACCTCGAGAAGATCAAGAACTACCTCCGTGCGCGCGACATCTTCATGATTGAAGGCGGCTCGCCGATCGTGGCGGAGCTCCGCCAGGTATTCCCCTGCAATCGGTTCCACTTCATCGCGTACCCCAGCGAGATGCCCAAGGCCCTCGGGACGGGCGAAGGCATCGACGGCATCGCCATCGACTGGGAAGGCGCCAACGTGACCTATCACTCGCAAGCGTGGACCATCGACAAGCTTTCGAAGCACGCAAAAAGCGTGCATGCCAAGGGAAAGCTCGCGGGTTTCGTTCCGGCGTGGGGCGGCGCTCCGTTCGATGACGCGAAGGTCCTCCTCGCATCGAGCATGGACTACGAGCTTTCACAGATTCAGGGCGCTTGCGTGAAGAGCGCGTCGAACTTCGCGGGCGCGGCGAAGTCGGTTCTGAACGAGGTCCACCAACACAAGGCCGGGCTGCGACGATTCGGTTTCGAGATCTCGATGGACTCGTTTCCTCAGGCGCCGAATCACGTAGGACCGGCTCGAGCGGCCGAGTGCACCCGCAAAGCGTATGGCAAGGGAGCGCGCGCGATCTACATCTACGGCAATGGTCAGGATCACCTGGTCGACTACTTCCACCGCCTGGGCAAGCTGGGCCTGCGGAAGCCAAACTAGTCTCGAGCCGACATTCGTCGCGAGTCGGCCCGGTCCTCGCGCTGAACCCGCGTGCGCGCTATGCCCTGACAACGGTCTGGTGCATCAATGGCCTTCGACGCGGGCCTAGATTTGAGATGGAAGGCCGGCGAGTTCCGCCGTATACGACTGGCTGGTTGGCAAGGGAGGCTTCATGCGTAAGGTGCTCTTCATCTTCGGCCAGCTCTCGGATGCCGACGTGGATTGGCTCGCCAGGAACGGGCGCCGGCAACGATTGCCCAAGTCGAGTGTGCTCATTCACGAAGGGGTCGCCGTAGAGACGTTCTACATCGTCATCGACGGGGAGCTCGTGGTGACTCAGGGCAAGCCGCGTCGCGAGATCGCGCGACTGGGTGGTGGCGAGATCGCGGGCGAGATGTCCTTCGTGGATGCCCGACCGCCGAGCGCGACGGTCACTGCAGTGAGTGACGTCGTGGTTTACTCGATCTCGACACGCAAGCTCGGCGATGCTCTCGTCGATAACGTGGCTTTTGCGGCACGCTTCTACAAAGCGGTCGCGACGTTCCTCTCCGACCGGCTGCGCAAGGCGACGGATCCCGATTACGACGACGAGCTCGACGACAGCGTGCTCGACAACGTCGATCGCGCCGGAGCTCGCTTCAACGCCCTCACCCGCACCCTTCTGGACGCCTGATGGCCGGAGAGCAGATCTTTCGGAAGGCGGCTCTCGACCGCCTCAAATCGCCCGAACAGCTCGACACGCTGATGCGGGTGACGGACGCAAAGGGTTGGCTCGCGCTCGTCGGCTGCGCAGTGATCATCGGAGCCGCGCTCGTGTGGGGCGCGGTCGGTACCATTCAGACCAAGGTGGGAGCGAGCGGGATCCTGCTTTCGAGCAGTGGGCTCACCGAGCTCACGGCGCAAGGCGACGGAACCATCGCTTCCATCGAGGTGGAATCTGGCTCCGAGGTGAAGGAGGGCCAGGTCATCGCGCGCATCTCGCAGCCCGCGTTGAAGGAGCAGATCGACAGCATCAAGTCCCGGATCGACGGACTCACTTCGGCGGACGCCGGCGCGGTTGCAGAGATGCAGGCTCGATATCGGGAGCGTCTGCAAGGCGATCTCAATCGCATGAACCGACAGCTCGAGGACAACGCCAAGATCGTCAGCACGGCGACAGGCCGCGTCGTGGAAATCCGCGCACACGTTGGGGATCACGTAGCCGCGGGAACTCCCATCGTCGCCCTCGAGGCGATCGGGGAGCATCAGAAACTGGAAGCGCTGCTCTATTTCGATTCGCATCAGGGCAAGCTCCTGAAGCCCGGCATGCAAATCGAGATCAGCCCCTCTGTGGTTTCGAAAGGAGCGCTACGGGGTACTCGTCGGTCGCGTCCACACGGTCGAGGACTTTCCCTCGACGCGCCTCGGCATGATGGGCGCGCTGCGGAACGATCAGCTAGTGGACTCGTTCATTCAGGAGGCGGGAGGCGCCCCCATCGCCGTGCGCGCCGAGCTCATCACGGACGGCAGCACACCCAGCGGGTATCGCTGGTCCAGCGGCAAAGGACCCGACGTGAACCTCACGAGCGGTACGCGTTGCGCGGGTGCGGTGATCACGAGAGCACAGCGACCCATCGCGCTCGTGTTCCCGGCGCTCGACTCGGACGGCTGAACCAGTGACGGATAGCCCTGGGAATCAACCAGAGACGGACGCTCCCCAGCAGGGACGAGTCCGCACGCCCACGCGTCTTCAGATGGAAGCCACGGAGTGTGGTGCCGCGAGCCTGGCAATCGTCCTCGAGTACTACGAAACGTTCGTCCCGCTTTCGAAGCTCCGGGAGGAATGCGGCGTCTCCCGCGATGGCAGCAAGGCTAGCAACGTTCTCAAGGCTGCGCGTGAGTACAACCTCGATGCCAAGGGCTTTCGCAAGGAGCCTCAGCATATCGGCTCGCTGCAGTTGCCGCTGATCATCCATTGGAACTTCAATCATTTTTTGGTGTTCGAGGGGTTCTCCAACGGCCGCGCCTACCTGAATGATCCCGCGTCGGGTCCCACCAGCGTCACGCAAGAGGAATTCAATCACGCGTTCACCGGCGTCGTGCTCGCGTGCAAACCGGGACCGGACTACCAACCTTCGGGCCGTCGCCCCTCGATGCTCGGCATGCTCCGAAACCGCCTCGAAGGTTCGAGAAGCTCCGTGCTGTTCGTTGCTCTCGCGGGCCTGTGCCTGGTGATTCCGGGGCTCGTCCTGCCGGTGTTCGGCATGGTGTTCGTGGACGAGGTGCTCGTCGGTGGTCAGGTCGGCTGGCTCCCGACGTTGCTCTTGGCAATGGGCCTATCTGCGGTTCTCGGCGCAGCGATCACCGCACTTCAGCGCGTGTACTTGCTCAAGCTCGTGAGCCGGCTCGGCGTCAAAATGGCGTCCGGATTCTTGTGGCATTCGCTTCGATTGCCGGTCGATTTCTATCTTGCGCGCTCACCCGGTGACCTCGCAGATCGCGTACGTGCCAACGACACTGTGGCGCACACACTGTCTGGGCGAATGTCGGGCGTCCTGCTCGATTTCTTGCTCGTGGCTTTCTACGCCGCCTTCATGCTCTACATCGATCCGTGGCTCACGCTGATCGGCTTTGGCACGGTGGCTGGGCACTTTGTGCTTCTGCGCGCCGCGGAGCGCATGCGGACCGATCTCAGCCGACAGGTTGGCCAGCACGCCGGTAAGCTGTCCGGCGTTGCAAGCGGCGGCTTGCAGATGATCGAGACCATCAAAGGGACCGGTTCCGAGTCGGAATTTTTCAGTCAATGGGCGGGTTACCAGGCAAAGCTCGTCGCCTCACAGCAAAAGCTTGCGACACGAGATCAACTGCTGGTCACGGTGACGAGCCTGCTTGGGCGTGCCAATTCTCTTCTGGTGCTCGGCGTCGGATCCCTTCGGGTGATGGACGGACACATGAGCATCGGCATGCTCGTCGCGTTCCAGACGTTGATGGAGCGATTCGTCGGTCCCGTCGAGAGCCTGTCGCAGGTCGGAGCGTCGCTCCAGCAACTCCGTGGCAATCTCGAGCGGCTCGACGATGTGCTCGGACACGAAGCGGATGAGAGCCTCTCGGAATCCGTGAACGAATCCGCGGAGCCGAAGCGCCTGACCGGTGATCTCGAGCTCCGCGATGTGACCTTCGGCTATCTCCCGTTCTCCCCACCCCTGGTCACCGACCTCAGCCTACGCACCGCCCCGGGACAGCGCATTGCGCTCGTTGGTGGGAGCGGCAGCGGGAAGTCGACCGTTGCGAAGCTGGTGTGCGGTCTCTACCAACCGTGGGAGGGAGAAATCCTCCTGGACGGTGAGCCCCGGGATTCGCTGCCACGCTCGGCAATCTCGTCGTCGGTGGCGATCGTCGACCAGGAGGTCACGCTGTTCGAGGGTACCGTTCGGGAAAATCTCACGCTCTGGGACGACACGATTCCGGAGGCTGATGTCGTGCAAGCTGCGAAGGATGCCTGTATCCACGATGACATCGCAAAGCTCCCTGGCGGCTACGACGCGCGTGTGCAGGAAGGGGGTGGCAACTTCAGCGGCGGACAGCGACAGCGACTCGAGATTGCTCGGGCCCTGACCCGCCAGCCTTCCCTCGTCGTCCTCGACGAGGCGACCAGCGCGCTCGATCCCGAGACCGAGCAACGAGTCGACGCGAATCTCCGGCGTCGGGGCTGCACCTGCCTGATCATCGCGCACCGTTTGAGCACGATTCGTGACTCCGACGAAATCATCGTGCTCGAACGCGGCCGCGTCGTGCAACGCGGCTCTCACGAGGATCTCCTGGCTCAGGGCGGCCGCTACCACGAGCTCATCACGACGGGATGACGGGGATGGGGATTTCCGAAGCAGAGATCGCGCGGCTCAGGGGGCACTTCGGTGCCGACGCCGACGAGCTCGTCGTGGAGGGCGACGAGCCGCTTCTGCTCGTCGACCCGGCATTCGTGTACATCACGCAAGCCGCGAATCATCAGCTCTTTTGCGTCGGCTACGAAGCGGGCGCCGCGGTCGGGCGCCGTGAGCACGTTGCGCTCACGGACCCGGGACAGCTTCTGTGCGGGATCCAGCCGAGCGACGCGGTGCTTCTGCTCTCCGGCATCGCCGGCAGCCACGTGGTTCGGATTCGAAGCGAGCGTTTCTTCGCCGCGCTTCTCGACCCGAAGTGGAAGGAGCTCTGCGAGGGACTCTTCAACGGCTTCATCGAGCTTCTCATTTCCACGCTTCCATCCGCGCCCGTACCGACGCGTTGCGACGTGGTAGAGCCCGGCTCTACGCTCACCGCTGTCGCGGCACCTCTGCGCGCCGCGAGCGGAGTCCTCTGGATCGAATCTCCCAGAGCCTCCGAGTCGATACGGTGGCGTCGGCGTTTCTGGCACGGCCACGAAGCTCCGGAGCTGGCCCGTCACCGCTTCTACCTGGATCGCATGCACGGGCGACGTGAAGGTTCACGCGAGCGCCGAGCTCCTCGAGCGCGACAGGTCGGCGCAATTCCAAACGGCTTTCGCCGCGTTCGTCGTTGCACTTCTGAGTCAGAAGCGCGTGGCTCTCGAGCAAGCTCGGTTGGACCGCGACTCCGCTTCGCGGGAAGCGGAAAGCCAGTTCGTCTCCGACTCGCTGCGCCGGCTCGCCCACGTCGGTCGTGGGGAACGCCTCGCTCCGGATCTCGGTCGCGGCGAGGCGTTCGAGATGGCCTGCAAGAAGATCGCCGTCTGGCTCGACATCCCCATCCCGCCGATCCCAACGCCCAAAGGCAAGGCGCTCTCTCACATGCAGGGAGCCCTCGCGCGACTGACCGGAGTGCGTACGCGCGCCGTGCTTCTCGAACAGGGCTGGTACCACCACGATGCGGGAGCCATGCTCGGCTTCCTCATGGGAGAGGAAACGGAGCTCTCCCCGGTGGCGCTTTTGCCCACTCGTACCGGCTACGTGATGGACGACCCCCGCAGCGAAACGCTGGATACCCTCACGAACGCGCTCACAGAGCGCCTGCATCCCCAGGCTTATCAGTTCTACGCTCCGCTCCCCGACCGCCCCATCACGCCGATGGACGTGCTGACCTTCTCCATTCGCCGCGCGCGGCGCGACATCGTCTTCACGCTGGCCGTCGGGCTCGCTCTCGGCTCGTTCAGCACGTTGATTCCTTTGCTCACCGGCCAGGTCTTCGACACGCTGATCCCCGGAGCCGAGCGTGGTCTCCTGCTGCAGCTCACCCTCGTCTTGATCTGCATCTACTTGGGGCAGGGATTGTTCGACATCGCGCGCGGCCTCGCAATGGTACGCGCGCAAACACGAATGGACGTGACGCTCGAGGCCGCGATTTGGGATCGCCTCCTGAGCCTCCCGTTGCCCTTCTTTCGCACCTACTCGGCGGGCGACCTCGCCTCCCGCGCCGCTGGTATCGGAGCGATTCGCGACGTGCTCGCCGGCACGACCCTCGGCGCCGTTCTGGCCGGGCTGTTCTCGATCTGGAACCTCGGATTGCTCTACGTCATCGACTCGAGCCTCGCCCTCGCCGCCACCGGGCTCGTCGCCCTTGCGGCCATCCCCGTGGTCATCGCCACTCGCTATGCTTTGAGGAGGCAGCGCGAGGTCGCCGAGGTGGATGGCAAGATCGAGGGCCTCTTGCTCCAGCTCTTCAGCGGCATCTCGAAGCTCCGGGTCACCGCGGCCGAGAACCGTGCGTTTGCGGTCTGGGCCCGCATGTTTGCACGCCGCCGCGACGAGGATCTCCGCGCCGAGTGGGTGAGCGTGCGCCTATCGGTGTTCGAGAGCGTGTTTCCGATCCTGTGCAGCATCGTTCTGTACTGGTTGCTCGCCGGCAGCGGAAAACAGAAGATCAGCACCGGCCAATTTCTCGCGTTCAGCGCCGCGTTTGGTGTGTTCCTCAGCGCAACACTGCACCTGATCGATGCAATTCTGAGCTCGCTGATCGTGATCCCGCTGTACGAGCGCGCGAAACCGATCCTGACTGAACGCTCCGAGAGCCAAGGCGGAGGCATCCGTCCGGACCTCGAGGGCGCCATCGAGGTGAACCACGTTTCGTTTCGCTACGATGCCAAGGGACCGCTCATCCTCGACGACGTGAGCCTCCAGATTGGCGCGGACGAGTTCGTGGCGTTGGTCGGGCCCAGCGGCTCGGGCAAATCCACCCTGCTCCGACTACTCCTCGGCTTCGAGACGCCCTCGGAAGGCGGGATTTTTTACGACGGCCAGGCCCTCACGGGTCTCGACGTGCGAGTGGTCCGAAAACAGATCGGCGTCGTCATGCAGAACAGCCGTGTCATGGCCGGCGACATCTTGTCGAACATCGTGGGGAGCACCGGTCTCGGTCTGGAGGAAGCCACGAAAGCCGCCGAGGCGGCCGCCCTCGACAGGGACATCGAGGCCATGCCGATGGGGATGCACACGGTGATCTCCCAGGGCGGAGGAACGCTGTCCGGCGGCCAGCGCCAGCGGCTTCTCATCGCGCGATCCCTCGCGACACAGCCGCGTATCCTGTTCTTCGACGAAGCAACGAGCGCTCTGGACAATGTGACCCAAGCGGTCGTGAGCGAGAGCCTCGAGACGCTACGCGTGACCCGAGTGGTCATCGCTCATCGCCTGAGCACCATTCGTCACGCAGACAAGATTGTGGTCCTCGAACGGGGTCGCGTCGTCCAGTCCGGTCGGTTCGACGAGCTGATGGCGGTCGAGGGGCCGTTTCAGACCTTGGCAAAGCGACAAACTCTGTAGCTCCGAATGCGCGTCGCGAGCCCGTCAGGCTTTCCCAGGTTGATTGGCCTGCGGAACGAGATAGAATCTCCACGCCCCGGGAGGTCTTCCCATGTCGACGATCCCCAAGCTGACCCTCCGAAGCGCTGCGCTGCTCTTGGGTGCGAGTCTCGCCTTTCCCGTGGCCTGCAAGGACGAGAAAGGCGGTTGTTCCGATCCCCCGACGTTCGCCAAGCTCGTGCTGCCGGCGACGTTCCACGTCTACAAGTCCGAAACGTATCTCGGCGCGGTGACGGTCCCGGTCTCGGGCGATCCCACGTTTTCACCAGCCTCCGCTCCCCCGGACGAGGTCAAGTCGTTCCGCGAGGATTTCGACAAGGCGATCCACTCCGAGAGCGTATCGGTGAAGTACGAGCGCGCGAGCAAGAGCACGCACTACATGTGCGGCGCGACGGTCAAGAAAGGCACCCCGGAGTATGCCGACGCGCTCCGCTCGCACTTCTTTGGGCGCTACTACGAGGTCAAGGACCGCGCGCCGTGATCGGGGCTCGCTCCTGGCTCCCAGCAAAATTCCTATATGATTGAATAATTCACAGTTAATTATCAAAATAAAACAGTGGTTTGACATTCGTTATCAATAGAGTTATTGATAACGAATGAGCCACGAAACTAACGGGGGATCCGAGTCCGATCCGGGTGTTGGCAAAGCTCGGAGGGCCGCTTCGCAGGCGGTGTTGCTGATCGCGGCCTTGTCCGGAGCCAGCATCGTTGCGTGCGCCGCGAGTGACGGTGAGACAGCTGCGGGCGAGCATGCAAACGGCAGCGCGAGTGGCGGGATGGGCGGCAGCGGGGGCATCGCCGTCGGATGCGGCTCGGATGCCGACTGCTGGGGCGAGACCACCTGCAGCCCCGGTGGCCACTGCCTTCCGCCCGGCATTTGCGAGACCGATGCCGATTGTAGCGGGGGGGAGAGCTGCAAACCGGAGACCCAGACCTGTGGACCGGGGGGCGATTGTGGCTCGTCGGCGTTCGACATCGAAGCCGCCGTTCCCAACGTGTTCATCTCGATGGATCGCTCGTGCTCGATGAAGTCCGCAGGTGGCGGCGGTCAGACCAAGTGGGAGATCGCCGTGGCAGCGATGAACCAGATGCTCGGCAGTTTCGCGGGCAAGATCCGCTGGGGACTCGGCCTGTTTCCCGACACCGTGTCGCCCAGTTGCCAGCAGTCGACGCCGCAGTTCAGCGTTGCGGACGGTAACGAGGCGGCGATCCAATCGCTGCTGACGGGCTCGCTCCAGTTTTCGAGCCCCTACTATCCGAACGGCCCGTGCGTCACCAACATCGACACGGCGATCCAGCAGGCCAGTCAAGAACAGGCGTTCCTCGACCCTTCCCAGAAGAGCTACGTGATCTTGATGACGGACGGCGCGCAGGCCCTGTGCGTGGGCAATCAGGGCGACTCGCTCACGATCCAGATCATCTCGGAGATGGCTCAGAAAGGCATCTACACCTTCGTGATCGGCTTTGGCACGGGCGTGGATGTCGGCGCTCTGAATGCCTTCGCGGATGCGGGGGGCGTTCCCAACGTCGATCCCGCAAAGCCCACGCTCCACTACTACCAGGCCGACGACGCTGCGAGCCTGCAAAAGGCCCTCGGCTCCATTGCCGGCAGCATCGTGGGGTGCAGCTTCACGCTCGACCAGGTGCCTCCGGATCCGAGCCAGCTGTATGTTTTCTTCGACAAGGTGGGCGTGCCTCGTGACTCGACCCACCAGAGCGGGTGGGACTACGACTCGGCGAGCAATCAGGTGACCTTCTACGGTCAGGAGTGTGATGCGGTCGAGGGCGACGCCGTAGGCAAGATCGACGTTCGTGTTCGGGTGCAATCAGCCGCCAGTCCGTTGATTGACGCAATCGGCGAGCTCGCCCCGCGCACGTCGTCGACGGAGTGCCATCAAGAGCGCGAGCGCCGTCAGCCACGTCGGCGCGCCACCGGACTCGAGCGGAGCGAGCGCGCACCCGCTCGAGCCGTCCGCCGAGCCGCCCTGGGCTTTGGGCGGAGCCGTGCCCGAGTCGGGCTCCGGCACGAAGGCGTCGCTGCCGGCGTCGGACGGGCCAGCGTCGACCGTCGGCTCCTCGAGCGCGGTGACGATGTCGAGGTGTCCGCGGCCGCCCGTGGCTTGCTCGAAGGCGTCTTTCATTCCCGACGCGATCGGGTCGAATACGCTCTTCGCCTGGTCGATGTCTTCTTGGCTCGTGCCCGCCGCGACCGCGAGCACGATGCCCACCTCGAGGGTCGTGGGCGCTTCACCAAAAGCGGGGGAACGTGGGCCATTTTCGGCGACGACTTCGTCGATCGTCACGGTCCGGCGCGTGGCTTTCACCGTGAACGGCTCGCTGCCGAAGTAAGGAAACGACTTGGCGGAATACAGCTTCTTGTTGAACGGATCGAGGATGCCGGTCGGTGGCTCGACGTTCTCGAGCAAGAAAAAGGGCGGTACCTCGTCCGCGCCAGCGAGCCCGAGCAAGTAGAGGTCCAGCATCGAGTACTTCATGTCGGAGGGAGACTGGGGTGCGACATCGAACGTCCCGTCGCCATTGTCGATGAACTGGTTGCCTCCTGCGGGCGAGCCACCCGCGTCCATCCAGAACGACCAGTGAAACGGAAACCCCATCAGCTCGTCTGCGCCGGTCGTAGTGCCGGTCGGGATTTGGATTTCGGGCCCCCAGATGTGGGTGAGCTCGAGCAGGAACAAATACTTCTCGAAGCCCTCCAGCGGTGATTTCTCGAACGCCGCCCGCTTTTCGAGCTCGAGCACGTCGTTGTGAAGCAGGAATCGCACGGAGTGGCGGATACACGGAGCCGAAGGTCCCATCACCACCATATTCCGTTTCCAGCCCGATGCCCGTGATGTCGTTGGACAGCGGAAGGAACAGAGTCTCGATCACGTTGCCGTCCATCGGGAAGGTGGTCCAGACGCTCAACACGTCCGGACGCGGCGCGCCGGTCGCTTCGTACAGCTCCACCAGGTGCTGGGCTACGACGCTCGGGCTCGTGACCTTGCCATTGAGCGTGCCGTCATCCTCGATCACGACGTACGGACGGGCGGCCTGTGCGGGGCTCGGGGTGGTGAGAACAATCGACGCGAGCGCGACGGAGAGTGGAAGCCATTTCGCCATGCGCGGCGGTCTACCGGCGGCCGCGGAAGCGAGCCAATTAAACCAGGTCGAGGCCGGATTAATCTGGCTCGGAGGGCCCCGATTCGACCCAAATCAGGAGGACGTTGGGATTCGAGCAAGTAGCCCGGATCGACGTGGCAGAGCGACTCGCCCAGGCCCGCGCGCCGCAACGCGACGATGGCGACCCGGAGCCGGTTGAGAGCGGACGCACGAGCCAAGCGCTCGCCGGGCCAACCCGCGGCGACCAGCGCCTCGGCGGAGACCGGGATCCCCGGCTCGGATCCTCGCTGCTTCGAGAGCGCGACGAGCAAACGCATTTGGCTGGGATGTGCAGCGAGCTCCACCCAATTTCCCTTCGGAGCTCGAATCGCACTGCAATCTTCGCGGATCAACACAGCATCCGCCGGCGGAAAGTCCCGGTTCAACTTTTCGGCGAGGAGCGTCGCGAGGATCCGCTCGTGGTCGGTTCCCGCGCCGGCCAAGAGCAACTTCACCTTGTGTCGAAGTGCGTCGAGATCGACTTCTTCTTTCGCACTTCCCTCGAACACTGCGATCCCTTCGTCGAGCATCGCGACCACTCGACCGAGTGCCACGTCGCGTACGTCGGCCTCGAGCTCGTCGAGCCCGGTTCGGGCGCGCTCGGTCTCCCCCTCGAGGAGATCCGCGAGCGCGAGATAGGCGCGAATCAAGCTCGAGAGTCGCGGATCGCCGATCTCGGAAGCGGCGACGGCGGACTGCATCAAGAGCTCCCGCGCGCTCTCGTAGCGACCCGCCGAAAGCCGCAAGACCCCGCGGTCCATGCCGAACGTGGCCTCGAAGCGACGATCGCCGGCCGTCTTGAGTACTCGAATCGCCTCGAGGTAGTGCGCCTCGGCGCGATCGAAATGGCGCCGAGCCCGCTGGGCGTTGCCGAGGTAGCCGATGACGGCGCCCTCGAGCGCAGGGCTCCGCAAGCTTCGTGCGCCAACCAGTGCCGCATCCAGCTCGGTGAGTGCCGCCGCGCTGTCACCGAGATCGAGCATCGCAAAGGCGAGTCGAGCTCGGGTTCGCACCTCGATCCGCGGGCTTCCGTGCACACTGAGGAGCCGGAGAGCGCGCTGATAGACCGACACCGCGAGGGACACGTCTCCGTCGACGTGATGGAGATGTCCCAAACCAGCCAGCGCGTGGCTCGTCATCGCGAGATCCGACAGCGACTCGGCACGAGCCAAGACCGCCTCGAGCTCGACCCGTGCCTCAGCGTGGTTTCCCAGTACCTGGAGCACTTGGGCGGAAAGAATCCCACGCCGCATCTGCTCCAAGGGGTCCGCGTCCGCGCCCGCGGCACTCGCGGCTTGCAACGAATGAAGCGCGTCAGCGAGTTGCCCGGCAACGAAACACGCATGGCTCCTGGATGTCTCCAGGCGCAAAACGGAAGCGCCCTCCAGCGCCTGGTCGCGTGCGAGGGCCAGAGCGCGCTCAGCCAGATCTACGGCGAGATCCGCGGGACCGAGCGCCGAATACAAGGGCTCGAGAGCCGTCGCGGCGGCGAGCGCGAATTCCGAGTGCACTGCCGAGTCCGAACGTTCCGCGCGCTCGACCACGGCAAGCAGATTGTCCTCTTCGCGTGCCAACCACCAGAGCGCTTGCTCCGCGTCACGACGATCCACTCGCGCCGCGTGCGAGAGTCCCTCGCCTGCGAAATGGCTTGCGTGCCGGTGCTCCGCATCGCCGCGCGCCGCCCCGAGACGAGCTCCTGCGTATTCCGAAATCGATTCGAGCAAGGTGAACCGAGCGCTCGCGTCCGGCTCCGACATGGGCGCGAGCAACGATTTTTCCCGAAGCGCCAAAACGGAATCGTGAACCTCACCCGGCTCGAGGGGGACCACGGCGACCGCCGCGTCCATGTCGAAGCCACCGCGGAACACGGACAGGCGGACGAGGACGTCCCGTTCACGCGGATCGAGCAGCTCCCACGACGCGTCGATCGAGCTCTCCAATGCGCGCTGCCGAGCCGGTCGGCCCGGATGCGCCACGCGCAGTACCTCGAAGCGCTTGGCCAGTCGCTCCAAGAGCTGTTGCGGTTCCACGATGGCCAGACGCGCGGCAGCCAGCTCGATCGCAAGGGGTATCCCGTCCAAACGCTCGACGATCGCCCGGAGGATGTCTGGGTCCGCCTCGAAACCTGGGCGCACGGCGCGCGCTCGGTCGAGCAACAAACCCACGGCATCCCCGTTCAGCGAGCAACCGAGCGGGGCGAGCTCGACGCCCATTTCGCCCGGGGCGTGACTGAGCTCGCGCGAGGTGAGAACGCACCGAACTTCCGGAGCGAGCGCGTTCCAGACCGCGAGCGCTCGCGCTACCGGTTCCAGCACGTGATCGGCATTGTCGAGCACGAGTAAGGCCGTCCCGCGACCGGCCAGCGCGCGACCGATCCTCGAAACCGCGTCGACACCCCCTCGAGCAACGGTTGCAGTAAAATCAACTCCCTGGCTTACCACCTTCAATACCTGGCGTTCGGTGCGGCACGACGCCAACGGACAAAAGAACGCCGGCAAGGAAGAGTCCGCGGAGCGAATCAGCTCCAGCGCCAGGCGGGTCTTGCCGATCCCCGGCGGCCCCCACAGCGTCGTCAGCCGCGTGCCGTCCTCGAGCACGAGACGGCGGAGTCGTTCCCGCTCGTCAGCACGCCCGATGAGGCGATCCGAAATGCCGGCCGGCTCCGCCACTCACCGATCGTAGCCTTGGCGGCTCATGCCACCAACCCCGTTTGCTGACCGGTTGCGTGAATGAATCGAACGCGGTGTCCTTCGGGCGGTCGTTCCACGAATGTCGACGACGACCTCATCGCGGTGGGTCAGAACTTCGATCTCAGCAGGTCGGGTAGGAAGCAGGCCAAATAATGGAATCGCCGATGGCGGCGTACATCTCATGATTCATCAAAAGTCGTACTCCAGCCGCTACGTGATTCCGCGGTCACTTTACGGGACGCCAAGAACGCCAAGGCCGCCGAGGGACGCCTAGGAAGATTTCTTCAAAGAGATTTTCGGGACCGGCGATGTGGGGCAAATTCACCGCACGTCGCTTGGCGAGGACGGGTGTGGCCTTCGAACCCATCTCTCGATGCAGCGTCTTCCCGCGTCTCTTGGCGTCTTCTGGCGTCCCGTAAAGACGCTTCAACGCGCGGTGAGTTCGAAGTACGAGGGCGCGCGCCCATGAGGTCTCACGGGGCGCCGTGAGTGCGTTCCTCCTCTTCCTCATTGCCGAAAGCGATGATTTACTCGCGGCTGTCGCGGATCGCCTCCGCGTCAGTCGTACAGCGCCAACCGAATTCACCCGCGACTGTCGCGGATCGCGCACGATTCCACCCATCGTCCGCCTGAGCTGACCGAACTCTGATGCACGTTCGTCGATGCCCGAGCTCGGCGCTGCTCGGCGCGCGCGTTTCTGGAGCTCGATCACGAGCAGGCCAAGGCTCGGGGTGGGAGCTCCGGGGCGGACAACGTTCGCGTCCTGTGTCGCGCCCGCAATCAGGGCGAAGCAGAGCGGGTGTTCGGGCGGAGGTACATGGAGCGTTGTCGGAAGAAGCGAGACTTCACCGTTCGCGATGGGGCACGAGCGACGACGTTCGACGAAGACCGGACGCGATGAGCTACGTCGCGGGTTTCGAACCTTTGGGATGAATCGTGAGCTGGTTCGCGGGTAGCAGGTCTGGCGCAACCTCGGTCAGGACGCTGGGTCACGAAGCGCGTCGCGCTTCCTGTAAATCCTGATTTCGTTCTGATGTCTCTGAAAAGCCGCTGTAGGTAGAACTCGAACGACGCGCGACATCTCCGGGAACCCGCTTTTCGCGACTACCGAAGTATCGAGCGGCGCGTGCGCGGACGTGCGAAGAGTACGGCCATCAAGGCGATCCACATCGCCCCCCGATCGGGCGCATCGTGTGGCTCTCCGGCGAGGTGGCAACTGCAGCCTCCGTCGTCGGAGCTCCCATTGGCAGCGCTGCTCGCTCCGCTGCCCGCGGAACCGCCCGTGCCACCGGTCGCGCCGCCGCTCGCGCCACCGCCGCCGCTCGAACCACCCGTTCCACTCGTGCCGCCGGTGCCGCCGGTGCCGCCGGTGCCAGTCCCGCCGGCAAGCGGGTGCGGGTAGGGATAGGGCGTCCAGCCCCAGGTGTTGGACAGGACGTAATCGCGACCTTCTTGAATGTACGCGTCGGGCGTCGCGCAGGGCGGACCGGCCGTCATGCTGCCGGCGACGGCGATGAAATTCGAGTCGGTAGTGCCAGGGCCCGTGTTTCCGAAGATCGCGAGGGGATGCGTGGGTGGATCTTCGGGAGTCTGGCTCGACTGACCGATCTGATACTGCATCGGGTAGGGATTCGGGCAGCCAACGGTGAGCAGGATCTCGGGTTTGTTGGGATAGGTCGATCCGTCTGGCGAGTCGGCCTTCGCCATCACGTTGTTGGCGATGACGCCCGTGCTGCCGCGCGCCCACACCCACTTGTTCAGGGGAATCGAGTTCGACACGCGCTCGAACTCGTTGTCATACACCTCGAACTGCCGTGTGCCGCCGCCCGGAGACGAGTCGTTGGGTTGGCCGCCATGAAACACGATGCTGGAATCGATGTAGTGGTTGTGGCGGATGACGAGGCGCGAGCCAACGTCGCCATCGGGCATCGTTTCGACGATGCTCGTGAACGTGTTGTCCTCGAAATAGATGTTCCGCTCACCGGTCGTGTCATCGGTCCCAAACGTCGCTGGATCGGTCCAGTCCTCGCTGGTTTGCGTGTTGAAGACATCGGCGTTGGTCCAGTCGACCGCCTCGAATTCGTTGTGGTGCAAGATGCCGCCGTTGGCGCTCAAGTGAACCGCGCGGGCTTCGTTGCCGCTCACGTCCGAGCGCACGTAGTTCGAATCGATGACGTACGGCTTGCCCGACGCCGATCCACCGGCTTCGATGTGGGGATCGGTCCCGGTGAACGAAAAGCCAGAGAGTCGGGTGATCGCTTGGGCGTGTTTGGTCAGCGTGACCATGCCATCGCTGATCTCGGTCCCGCCGCTCGTACTGCCCTGCCCTACGAGCTCGATACCGCTGAAAGAGACGCCACTCGACCAGCTACACGTTCCCGCCGGCACGTGCACCGTGTCGCCTGGGTTCGCTGAGTCGATCGCGGTCTGCACGTCCGCGCCCGAGCAGGAAGCGGCGTCGATGTCCCCGGCCCACGTCGAGCTCGCGTACGTGCCGAACACGGCGAAAGTGGCGGTGAACAGAACCCGTGGCAAGAATCGTTTCGCGCGCATCCGGTCAGGTTACAGCATTCTACCAGAACGCGACCTTCGACGGCTCGAGTTGCAAGTGGGAGGGCAAGGAAACTTGCGTCGAGAACAACGTGAAGACCGAAGGCAGCTACGTGCTGCAAATCACCGGCGATCACAGCCAGATCAGCGGCACGGTCACGGTCACGAACACGCAAAATAGCGAAGGATGCAAGGGAACCTACCAACTCAACGCGCAAAAAGCGTGAGAGACGATTGCAAGCGGCGGCAGACGACGCCTGCCCTGCCGAGGCAAAACGTCGCGAGTCCAGGTGCGCTTCCACCAAGTCGCGCGACGCATCCGCGCACACAACGCCGGGTCACGCAATCCGGCGTTTGATCCGTGCACGCGAGCTTGCACGGCGCTTCCACAGACCGATCCAGGCGAGAGAAATCCACCACCAGCGCGAACCGCCTCGCTCTCCGATCTGACATCCGCATCCGCCGGAGTCGCCGGGGTCCGAATTCTTGGCGCCCCCGCTCGGCGCGCCGCTACTGCCACCGCTGCCCGACGCCCCGCTTCCGCCTCCACCGCCCGACGCGGGGAGGCCGCCGCATTGATGCGCGCACTCGTCGTTGCAGCTGCTGTTGCATACGCAATCCGCGAGGTCGTCGTATTCGGTTTTGCCTGCGGGATTGGCGTCGGTGCAAGCCGCGATGCAGGCGTCGTCGGCGCAACCGTCGGCGCACGCGAGAGCGGCGTTGCAGTCCGGAGAGCTCAGGCAAGTCGAGACGAGGTTGACGCATTCGATGGAGCGACAGGCCTCGCACGCGGTTCCTTGGGGTAGCGGGAGACAGATCTTCCCATCGACCGAGCTTCCGTCGCCCTTGAGCACCGTCCCGTCGATGCATTGGGTTCCCGCTGGGCACGGTGACTGGCTGCAGAACTGCGTGCAGACCGGATCGGTCCCCTCGGTGCAGGTCAGGCTCGTGCACTCCGCGCCTGTCGAACAGGGACCTTGTCCCGTCTCGAGCTTCGGCGGTGCGCTGGGCGTCCCGGTCTCGAGGGATGGCGTCGCGCCCGCTGCAGCAAAGGCTTGATCGATGAGCGCCTTGTGGGAATCGAGTCGTGTGTACCGCTGATGCACGTTCGGGTCGCTGCAATCCGCTCCACGCGAAGAGATGCTAATCACGGCGTCGCCCGCGGAGATCAGCGGGCCGCCCGAGTCCCCGGCACACGATCCCTGACCGGCGGTGATCTCGTCGGCGAGATTGGTCTCGTTCAGATCCTGGCCCACGCTGATCACGGGCACGTCCTTGCGGCGCCGGCGAGTACCACCCCCGCCTCCGCTCGACGAAGTCACCCCGTAGCCCACCGCCGTCCCGAGCTCGCCAATGAGTGGAGGTGCCGTTGTCCGAATCTTCTGGGGAGTGATGCCTGCGATTGCCTGACTGAGCACGATGAGCGCGATGTCGGCATTGCAAAGAATGCTGCCGGGTGGGTGAAACAGCTGGGCACCGACCGCTTGGGGTGCGCCCGGGTTCACACCCGTCATCACCTGAATCGAATCCGCCGGGACGTCGCTGCCGACTTGATCTCCGTTGGTCGAATTGCCGAACACATCGCATCCGGTTGTCTGGGTGAGGTTCACGGAGACGCAATGACGCGCCGTCAGCACGAGATTGGGTGCGATCAGCGTGCCGCTGCAGCCGAGGTTGTCGTGCACCAGATACACCACCCCGGGGTGATCGCCCGGAGCGCTGTCCGCTTCGCCTCCGACGATTCCGAATCGCGTCGTACGCTCGGGCTCTTCTGCGGGCGTGCTCGAACACGACAGGACCAGCGCGATGGGCAAGGCAGGCGCGGCGGTGCGGAGCTTCCTGACGAACGCCGCAGGCGTTGTCCGAACGAGAGCTGCGACGGCATGCAGAAACACCGGTGGAGTCATCTCCCGAAGTTATCATGGGTCAACGTCGTGCTCGACGCACCCCACTCGTGCTGGCCGGGTGCCGCGTGGCGTCAGTGCTTTTCGCACTCAGTCGGCGGATCGACGAGCATCTCGTTGATCGCGTCGGCGAGAGTGGCGTCGTCGCTGGCGGACTTGTCGATTTCCTTTCGGAGCTCGGTGAGCTGGCCAGCGGCTGCGGCGGACCAGAGGGCGTTGTGATACGAGACCTCCCGCGCATAGCGCGCCCACTCGCCGAGCTCGTCCTGACTCGGAACCTGTGCCAGGGCGCGGACGGCCTCCAAGAACTTCTTGGATGCGCCGGACGTGTTCCCGCCGTTGTACGCTTCCTCGGCTTCTCGAAACGACTGGGCCGCTTCGCTGGCCTTGCCATTCGCTTCGAGGTCCGTGCTGGACGCCGGCAGCGCGTAGATCCCTTGCTCGTCGCCACACACGATGTTCGTGCTGGCCGCCGGAGTCTTCCCAGAACCAGACTCGGATTGAGCCGTCTTGCCGGGTGCGGCGGCGCCCCCGCCACCGCAGCCGATGGCTGTGAAGGTGACGAGGCAGATCCAGCCGAGCCGTCGCATGGCCGGAGCCTACCCGTACGCAGCGCGACTCGTCATCCACCGATCGCTCGCTCTGGACCGGCCGTGAAGCCTGCGCGAAGATGGGCGGGTGAGAGCCACTTCATTTTCGGAGATCCGCAGCGAGCTCGAGCGTCTCGGCGATGCCCCGGAGGTGACGGGGACCTTCAGCTATTCCGAAATCCTCCAGCACTGCGCCCAGAGCATCGAGTTTTCCATGAGCGGCTATCCCGAGCTGCGGTCGGCCCTCTTCCGCGCGACCGTCGGCAAGATCGCCAAAGGGAAGTTTTTGCGCCAGGGATTCATGACTCACAAGCTCGATGCGCCCGTGCCGGGTGCTCCCTCACTCGATCCTTCGACGAGCGTTGCACGAGCCCGCCAGCGCTTGCTCGCCGCGATGACGACGCTCTCCTCTTTCGACGGGGAGCTGGCGCCTCACCTGGCCTTCGGCAAATGCGACAAGAGTGATTACGAGCAGATCCACTCGATGCACATCGCCGAACACCTGACCTGTGTCAGTTGAGAGCCGATCGGCTATATTGATCATTCATGCGGGCCTGGGCGTGGGTGACGGTCGCAGCGATTGCGTGTGCCCTTCCGAGCGGATGCGGTGGTGACGAGTTCGCGACCGGCTCGGGCGGGACCGCGAAAGGAAGAGCGAGCCAACCATTGGTGAGGACTGCGCGACGCAAGGCTCGCTCGTGTGTTGCTACAACTCGAACAAGTATTTCTGCAATTCTTCCCTCGATCCCGACAAGTGGACTTCGAGCAACGGAAGCTGCAGCAGCTGACCGAGGGCGCGCACCGGACAAGGGGATGGCGCGAGATTTCGAGGCCTTTTGCCGGGTAGTTTTCCGATCCAGAAAACGCCCCCAGCGAACGGCTGAAGAATCCGCCTATACTCCGTCCGGTTCGCATGGAGCACGACGGCTCGAGCCCGCGGACCGAAGACGTCGGTGGCGTTCCTTCGGGACGACCGGTTTCGAAGCCTTCCGGACGATTCATCTCGATCGGCACGAAGCTCGGCCTCGGGATGCTGGTCGTCGTCCTGGTCGCATCGGTGCTGGTCTTCATCCAGCTCGTGCAGCGCGATCGAGAGAGTCTCGTCGCCGCAAAGCGAACGGCGGCCGACATGGTCGCGGATTTGTTCGCGGCCTCGCTCAAGGCCCCACTGGACTTCGGAGACGAAGACGCGGTGAAGGCCGAGCTCGACAACCTCGGGCAGAACCGAGAGGTGAGCTACGCGGCCGTTTGGCAGGGAGACGCCCCGCGAGCGCTCGCAGAGCTCCACACCAGCGCGCCTGGAGCGGGACGACCCGCCGCTCCTGGCACGACGGTGACGGTGGATAGAGTGGAGTGTGTGCGGAGCGTGCTTGGAGGTGAGGGCAAGCAGGTCGGGCTCGCGGTCGTCCACTTTTCCCTCGCGTCGGAGAACGCCGCCTACCAGAAGAACCGTCAGCGCATCTTCATCCTGTGCCTCATCCTCGGTCTGGGCACCATGGCGCTTCTCATCGCTCTCACTCGCCGGCAGATCGTGCAGCCCCTCGAGGCGTTGCTGCGCGCCACTCGTGACATCGAGCGCGGCCAGCGCGGCGGGCAAGTGGCCACCGGTCACAACGACGAAATCGGGCGCCTCGCGACGGCGTTCGATCGCATGAATGCAGCCATTTTCGAGCGCGAGCAGCAGCTTGCCGAGGCGCACCACGATTTGCGCGAGCTCTTCGACCACATGCGTCAGGCCATCTTGGTGTTCGGGCCCGAGGGTATCGTCGAGAAGACCGCGAGCAAGCAAGCGGCGCGGGTGTTCGGTTCCGACGATCTGGCCGGGCAGCGCGTTCAGGAGCTTTTGTATCCGGAGGCGGGGGGATGGGACGCAGAGCTTCGAGCGTTCGAAGCGTGGTGTGGGCTGGCGTTCGATATCGATCTCGAGAGCTGGGAACGAGTGGAGCCCCTCGCGCCCCGAGACGTGAGAATTGGACCGACGGGATCCGAGCACGTCTTGTCGCTGGAATTTCGCCCCATTGTCAGCGGCAGCAAGGTCGAGCGCGTCATGCTCCTCGCGATCGACGAGACGGAGAAGCGCCGCCTCCAGCGCGAAGTGGTGGAACAGGGTGAGCGCCACGCTCGGCAAATGGCCGTGATGCGACGGTTGGTGAGCGGCGGCGGACGTCAGCTCGTCACGTTTCTGGAAACGGCGCGAACGCGCGTGGGTCGCGCGGACCGGTTGCTGACCGATCGCGAGCACATCACGGCGGTCGACGTGGAAAAGCTGTTTCGCCACGTCCACACTCTGAAGGGCGAGGCGAGCGCGTTCGAGCTCGAGGAGCTCGCATCTCTCCTGGATGGGCTCGAGGAGAGATTGGTCGAGCTACGCGAGCGCGCTAAAGAGGCCGATGCATCTCTCGAGTCTGCGGGGCCGGACCTTCGGAGCGGGTTCGGATCCGCTCTCGAGCTCTTGAATCGAGCCGAACAGATGCTGATCGAGGCGTCGCCTCAGGGGCGTGCGGTACTCGATCAGGTGACGGTCAGCCGCACCGATCTCGCAAAGCTGCTGGAAATGGCCGAGGGGCTCGGCGGAAAGTTTCGACAGGCCGCCCAGGCGCTCGTCACGCCGCGCTTCGCCGAGATCGCGGAGCGCCTGGTCGAACAAGCACCCGGCTGGGCAGAAGAACAGAAGCTCGAGCTCTCGGTCGAGATCGACGGCCACGATGTCCACGTCAGTGGGGAGCTCGGTCGCGTGTTGGGCGGCGTGCTGACGCATCTGGTTCGAAACTCGATCGCGCACGGACTCAAGGACGCGAAGACCGGACTCGTATTGCTTCGGGCCGAGGCATCGGACGGCTCTCCCATCATCAGCGTCGAGGACGATGGCGGTGGTGTTCCGGAAGGCGCGCTGGCCCAGGCAGCCGAAAACAAGACGCCGCTCGCTTATGCTGGCACCGAGTCGTTCCGCCCTGCGGGATCCGAATCCGGATCGCTCTCCGGACGTGGCGTGGGGCTCACCGCGGTGGTCGAGGATCTCGCGCGGGCCGACTACGCGCTCTACGTCGAGCGTCGAACGCCTCGGGGCACGCGCTTCGTGCTCCGGCCCCGATCCAAGGCCGGAGGGGGCTCGTGAACATCAATCACGGAATCATCGTCGTCGTGGACGACTCGTGGTTGATGTTGGAAAAGATCCGCGACTCTCTGCGAAACGTCGGGTACGAGGTCCGCATAACGACATCCCCCGCAACCGCGTCGACGTACGTGAGGTCGGCGGATCTTGCCATCGTCGATTTCCACATGCCGCAGATGAACGGAGCAGTTGCCGTTCGCCACCTTCGGGAGGGTCTCCCTGCCGGACAGCGCTGCGAGTTTTACCTCTACACTTCCGATCGCGACATCGCGACCAAGTATCAAGACCATGGATTCGACGGCGCGTTCTTGCGCAAGGGCGATGAGAGTGCCCTTCTGCCTCAGGTCGAGGCCGTCTTTCGCACCATCAAGATGAGAAAGCTCGCCGCAGAGCTTCGCCGCTCCCGCCGCGGCTGATCACATCGGCAGGACGTACTCGAAGCCGATGCCGGCACGGAAGCGCTCGACGGGAGTGAACTCCCGATCGCCGTTCGCGAGGGTCGCCGGTCCCATCGTGTAGGCCGAGTGGGTCTGTCCGGAGTAATTCCCGGTCAGACGATAGGTTAGCTCGGGAAGACCTGGGATCGGTCCAGAGATCGCAGCACGGAGCTCCACGAGCGGCTTCGCGAAGTTCGGCCCGGGGTAGTTGCTGGCGGGGCGTCGACCAATCAAGTGGGTTGCGAGCGCCAACGTCGGAAGCTCGTCGCCGAGATTGTACGAGATGCGGGCGTTGCCAAAGAGCGGCGCAGCGAGGGGCAGCACGTCTTTGCCCGAGACGGGGTCGTCCTGCCGAGTGAAGCCCTGGGTAACGGATGCCCCATAACGAAGTCGTCCGGAAACGAGGGAGCCCTCGTACATGGCGTTGAAGCCGTAGTTGTCGATGGAGGCGATGTTCTGCGCCTGGTACGCGTACGGCGTTCCCGCCTCCAGATCTCCCGACCCGATGCCGGCTGCGAGCTCTTGAGGCGTGAGCTCGTCAATCGCGATCAGACCGGTCCACCACGATCGAAACACACCGAACAGGATCTTCTGGGTCCCGAAGCGTTGCTCGACGGAGCCTTCGACCGAGCGCACGACTTCCGGCCCGAGATCCTTTCCGCCCGCCAACTGGGTCGTGGGATCCTCGTAGTAAATCTCGAACGCGCTCGGAGCACGAAAAGCTTCCGAATAGATGGCTTTGAGGGTGTTGCCCTCCCACGGAAAGAACAGGATCGCGGCGCGTGGCGACACGTGGCTCCCGAAGCGGTCGTCAACGTCGATGCGAGTTCCCGCGTTGAGTCCCATCCACTCCGCCGGCTGCGCGGTCTGCTGGAGATAAACGGCGAGTGCCTTTTCCGACTTGTCGTACACACCGACATCGCCCGGGTTGTCGCCCGTGAGGTTGTCGAGATAGCTCACCTTGCTCTTGATCTGCTTGTAGCGACCGTCGACGCCGAACAAGGTCACGAAGCTTCGATCGCCGAGCCAATCGAGGGTGAGCTGCGGCTCGATGCCGGTCCACATCGCGATCCCGAGCAAACGCCAGAAACATCCTGCGTCCTGGCCCGCCAAGCAGTCCTCGGCGCCCGTGCTCGTCCAGAACTGCCGATAGTCGTAGAGATCGCCGTACAGGCGCGTCGAGAGCGTGACGGTTCGGGAAATCCGAGCCGTGTGCTTGATGTCGACGTTGAGCCAGCGATCGATCTCGTAGCTGTCCGGATCGTCGAAGTTGCCGCCATCGCCCGGATTGGTCCGTTTGTAGACCGCGGCTCTCACCGCGGCTTCTACATTGCCGACTCGGAAGCGGAGGTAGCCGGTCGGTGCTTGCGTGTAGTAGGCGTCGTCTCCCTTGCCGCCCCATACGCCGGGGGGCGCGTCGGGGTTGAACCTGCGGGGCAGCCCCGTGACCGCATCGTTACCGTAGTTCTGCGGGCCGTAGTCGAAGGTCGGGCCGCGCTGCTCGTAGTGCTCGGCCATGAACGTGAGCTCGGCGTCGGACCCAAACAGGCGGAACTCTTTTCCGAAGCCGACCCCACCGCGAAGCGACACGGGCACTTCACTCTCGAGCACCAGGCGCAGGCCGTTGAAGTCCTTCGCGCGCTTCGTCACCACGTTTACGACGCCAAGCATCGCGTTCGAGCCGTAGAGCACCGAACCAGGACCGAGGACGATCTCGATGTGATCGATCATCTCGACCGGAATCGTCGCACCTCGATCGTAGTACGAGCCCGCGCCCCACTGCTCACTGAGCACGTGACCGTCCAAGAGCAAGAGCACGTGGCTCCCGAAGTCGCTGGTGATGAGGACGCCCCGCGCACCGACCTCCGATGTCTGAAACCGACGCTCCGATACCATTCCCATCGAGAGGAAGTTGATCGCCTCGTCGAGGGTGCGAATGCCATAGCGGCGGAGGTCGTCGGCCGTGATGGAGATGCTGGTAGCAGGCGCGGAGGAAGACGTTTCCGCGCTCTTCGAGGGCGCAGAGACGACGTTCTCTTCCAGCAAGCCTTCGAGGTCGGCGGCGTCGTCCCCATCGGCGAGCGCGGTCCCCGACAGAGCCAAGACCGCGAGCGCGAGCATCGAGGCTAGGCGAGCCCTCATTGGTACACCTTCATGAGCTTGAGCACGCTGGAGGACAGGGCCACGTTTTGGCGTTTGGCTTGAGTCAAGTGCACGAGCAGCCGGGGCTTGCCGGACACGAGGTCGAAGCCCAGCACCATGCCTTTGGGAACGTACTTGGCGACGGCGCCCGCGCTCAGTACGTCGGCACCGTCGAGCGCACTGGCAATCGCCTGGATCTCTCCGGACGAAAACCCAGACGTGAAGTACGCAATCGCCACGTGCTTGGATTTGATCAGCTTGGCCAGCGCGCTGGCGTTCGAGTACTCGATGGTCGTGACTTCGTGGGGAAGACCGGCGATTCGGTCTTTGCTATTGAGCGCTTTCTTCATCTGCGCCGCGACTTGCTCCGATTCGCTCTCGTCCGCCTTGACCACGATCGCCACGCGCACCTTGTCGCCCGCTCGAGGCTTGAGGTTCTTGTCGTAGGCCGCGACCTTCACCAAGAGCTCGGCCTGCAGCGCAACCGGAACAGCCACGTCTTCCGCAGACGCTGGTACTGCGAAAAGCGCTGCTGCGATCAGGACCAAGGAAAGCGCTTGGCGTCGCACCGTCGATCTGGAGGTCACGCCCACGCTTCTCCCGAGCGGAGGAGCATAGGACAAGCGGCGGTCAGGCACCAAATACGAAACGGGCCAAACGGCTCCTCGGGTCGTCTTGGGCTCGCATCAACGGTTCACAACCGTACGCTGACCGAGACAGAAGCCGAGAGCGTATTTCCCCGATAGCGGCCGGCTCCGGCCGGATTTTCGCTGGCGGTCACTTCTTGGCCCGCCGAGAGCGTGTAGCCAACCGCGCCGTCGAGGTCGACGCTTCCAAGGCGCAGGCCGCCGCCCGCGGTGAACGTGTACATCATGCCCGGGGGTAGCCCCAGGGGCGTTGCGGCCTCGGCCGACGTTGCGGAGTTGCCGATGTTGATGCCCGATCGGAGGCGGACGGTTTTGGTCACCTCGCCTTCCATGCCGACGATCCCACTGACGGCGTCGTTCCACGCTGCCGTGCGCCCGACGCTCGGGTCTCGGTCGTTCGAATCGCTGTACATCCAATAGGCGGCGTCCACGGCGAGTGTCAGCTTGTGGTCGAAGAACTGGAATTCCGATCCGAGCTTGAAGGTATGGGGGACCGGGAACTCGCCCTTGCTGTCGATCGTTTGCGTCGGAGCCCCGCCACCGGGATCGATCTTCGTCTCGCCCTCCAGGTCGACCACGACCTTGTTTCGATACAGGGCGCCGAGGCGAACGTTGTCGCTCACTTTGTAGCGAGCGCCGAGGGTGAAGCCGGTGAAGTTCGTACCGGAGAGCGAGGTGGAAGTATCTGCCAAGCCCATCATGGGCGGAGGAAGTGGTGCGGGAGCGTCGACATCGAATCGCGCAGTCGTGATGCGATACGCAGCTCCGAGGCTCAGGCGGTCGGTGACCGTGACCGCAATGGGGATCTGGGCCTCGCCGGCAAACGCCTTGCCGTCCAGGTCTCGACCCGCGATGGCGCCTGCGTAGCGCGCGCCGGAGCCGGCGGTGAGAAAGGCGATCGCGCCGATGGCGACGCGTTCGTGCAGGCGAACGCCCACTGCCAGCGTGGAAAGCGGCGCCAAAGAGCGCTCGGACTTCCGCTGGACCGACTGCCCCGTCACCGGATCGACGAACGGCGCTTCCACCTTGCCGAGAAACGGCGTGAACGTGAAGGTGCCGCTGAAGGTCTTTACCGAGGAGAGACCGGCGGGATTGTGGAAGGGAGCGGTCGCGTAGTCATTCGTCGCGACCCCCACGCCACCCATGGCCACCGACCGACCGTCGGAAAGGACGGCGGGTTCGGGGTTGGCGAAGGCAATACTAGGAAAAAGCCCCGCCGATCCGACAAACAGAACGGTCCATCTGCGCATGCAGCACAAGACGGCAGGAAGGAGCCGGGCTTAACTCCGGGCCCTCACTTGGGAGGTATGAGCACCGTGTCGATCACGTGAATGATGCCATTCGAGGCCCGGATCGAGGTCAAGATGTTGGCGTCGTTCACCGAGGTTTTCCCGTCTTTGACGTGAATCGTCGCCTTGACCCCGTTGGCCATCGAGAGCGTATCGCCGTCCTTGAGCTCCTCGGTCGTGTGGACCGAAGTGGTGACGTGATACTTGAGGATCTCTTTCAGCTCTGGCTGTTTTTCCGGAGTGGTCAGCGACTCGACGGTCCCTTTGGGTAGCTTGTCGAATGCGGCGTTCGTGGGCGCGAACACCGTGAGCGGGCCCGAGGCGGCCACTGCTGTCAGGTAATCGGCTGCTTTGAGCGCCGCCACGAGCGTGGTGTGGTCCTTGCTGCCGCTGGCGATGTTCACGATGTTGTTGGGGTCGACCGGCGGTTTGGGCGCGGGGGGTCTCGCGGACGTGTCGTTCGAACTTCCAGCGCCGGCTGCTTTGTTTTCGCAGCCAGGGAGCGAGAGCGCGGCGACGCTGATGACCGGGGCGAGGATCAGCCAACGAGCGGAGAGTTTGTACATGAGACCTCCTGTCCTCGCTGTACGCGTCGAGGAAGACCTCGGGCATGACAGCCGTCAGGTGGCTGAAAAAGTGCCGTGTTTGCCAGGCGTCACGAGCTACTTAGTACGCGTCTTTGGCCGCTCGAAGCCCTTGGGGAAGCTCCAGCCCGAGCTTCGGCACTGCGGATTCGCCCCCCGACAGGTAGGCATAGCGCGCCTGATTTCCCACGACCCGCATGACGTAGTTGCGCGTCTCTTCGTAGGGGATCCTCGCTACCCAAAGATCGATCGGAAGCTGTTCCCCACTCTCGAGCCAGCGGGACACGGCGCGGGGACCTGCGTTGTAGGCGGCGGCTGCCAGCGCGACATTGCCACCGAAGGTGCCGAGCACTTTGCTCAAGTAGTGGGCGCCGAGGCGGATGTTGTAGTCGGGGCTCGAGAGCAGGAGAGGGTCGTACTCGAGGGACATCTCTTGAGCGACGTTCTGCGCGGTGGGCGGGATGAGCTGGAGCAGGCCCACGGCCTTTGCCGGGCTGACCACGCTGGGAGAAAACCCACTCTCCTGACGCATCACCGCGTACAGCAGATCCTCTGGCAGCGATTGCTTGGTTTCTGCGGCGCGCACCAGCGGTTCATACGGGCGCGGATAGACGCAATCCCAGAGCCACCGGTTGTCGGCGGCCGGGGCGCGATCGAGCTCGGACCAGCGAGCAGCGCGCTGCCCAACGCGGTAGCGGCGTGCCGCCTCGCTGAGCTCGCCGTACATGTGGCACAGCGCCTCGTCCCCTCGAGGAGCGTTTGCCCTACGAATGGATTCTTCTCGATCCGCGATTTCCTGCTCGGCGTCCGCATCCAAGCCGAGTGTGTGCAGCAGGCGCGCCTTGGGAGGGAGGCTTACGGAGAGCTGCGGCGCAGTCGCGCCGGTCTTCCCTGGCTCGATCGCTGGCGGGAGAGGTGATGCGAGCTCGGTCAATCGTGCCGCGGCGGCCAGGGCCGGAAACGACAGGGGTCGCTCGCTGATCACGCGGCGAAAGCCAGCGATGGCCGCGTCCTTGTTTCCCGCCTTGAGCAGCGCGAGAGCCGCGAGCTCGCGAAGTGCGGCACGCTCGTGCTCGCTCTTTTCCGCATCGGCCAGCGCCGCGAGAGTTTTCGCTGCCCGGGCGTGCTCCCCGCCGGCGAGCCACGACACGGCTTGCTCGACACGCGCGCGAGCGAGGTAGCGTCCGTTCTTCGCATGCTTTCCCAGGTATGTCTGGTACGCGCGTCCCGCGTCCTTCCAGCGGCCCATGACGTAGTACAAGCGTGCCGCGCGAAATCGTGCGTGCTCAGCGAAGCCGCTGTTCTTGAAATCCCGCGCGACCTTTTCGTACATTTCGATCGCGTGCACGTCGTGCTGCGCTCGTGAAAGCGACCGCGCTGCGTAGTAGGCGTCGTGCGCAGCATCCTTTCCACCGAGCTTCGATGCTTGCTGAAGGAGCTCGGCGGCCTTGTCGTAGTCGCGGGCCATGTAGGAGGCCCAACCGCGGACGTGCAGCCGTTCGGCTTTCGAGACTTCCCGCCCACTGGCCGAGTCGATCAGGGTGAGCTCGTGCTCAACGTCGGAAGCGCGTCCCGCGTCGGCGAGCTCGACTGCGCGATCGTAGCGTTCCCGTTTGTCGAGAGCGCGTTTGGGCGAGAGCCGAGCGATCTTTTCGTCGATCCCCTTGGATGCTTCCGACGTGGGAGCGAACGTCGCGAGCCAGCGCAGGTCGGCGGCGGCGGTTTCCTTTTCGCCGAGCTCTTCGGCGACTCGAGCCCGTACGGCTCGAGCGCCTGCTTCTTTCGCGAGCTTCGTCTGTTTCTTCTTCTTCCCGAGCCCCGAGGCGACGACCGCGCGATCGGCAGCGGTCTTCGCTTCCTTCAATAGCTTCGCCCGCTCGAACCCGATGGCCGCTCGAGTCAGGCGTTCGGGATCCGTCGACTTTGCGTAGAAGCGCGCCGCCGGCTCGAACGGACCCGCCTCGAGCTGGGCCTTGGCGCGAAGCTCAGCAATCTCTTCGGATAGCTGGGAGATCACCAGACCGTCCGTGAGCTTCACCGCACGGGGAAAGTCTCCGAGCTCCACGGCGACTCGAGCGCGCACGAACTTCACTTCGAACCGGGCTCGCTCCTTCTCGGAGAGCTCGTCCAGAAGCCGCGCCGCGTCCCGCCAGCGATGGTGACGCACGGCCTCCGACCATTCCCCGGGGGGAAGCTCTGCCAGAGCCTCGGCGCTGGGCGTGGGGGTTCGCATGCTCGGACTGAGCGCCGGGGCGTTGTCACCGGTTGGCGCGCCGCCCACGGTCGATCCGCGGGTACACCCGCTCCCGGCCGCCACAGCAACCAGGAGCAATCCCAGCGAATGTCGAGCCCCCGAGCTCATCAGCGCTTTACGTAGCACGCGTCGCCGCTCACGCCGAAAATCAGGCCTCCTACCAACCGATTCGATATTCGGCCCGCAGGAGCGCAGTGAAAAACGGACCTTCCCGCTCGCTCTGGAGCGGATCGCTCAAAAGCCCGTGATATCGAAATTGAACACCGAGGCCGAAGTCCGGGGTCACGGTGAGGTCGAGGCCGAGGGGAATGGAAATTCCAGGTTGGACCCTGCGTGGCGGTCGTTCGTTCACATATGGGTAATAACCGTCGAACGCGTACACGCCAGCCAGAATTCCGCCGTAGGGAACGAGCGCGATCACGTCGAGCTTGTAAGTGATCCCCGCGGTCGCCGAGTAGAGGCGGGTCTTCTGGGTTTCGACGAAATGGTGCTCGGAGGCCATGAGCTCGAGCCGCGCGTCGAACATGTCGTTGAGCTCGTAGGTAGCGTGGGCGCCGATGGCGAGCGCGACGGGCGCATCCGAACGCGTGAAGCTCGCGACGCCAACGCCACCGCCCAGATGGAGCTGGCGCTCTTCATATGCGAGAGCCGTCGTGCTCACCGACAGCGTCGCGATTGCGATCGCGAACGCCGTGACGGAGCGAAGCGACATCTTGCTCGCATTTCTAGCCTTGTTCATCCCGGGCTCACAACATGCTCATCGGGTCGATGTCGATCACCATTCGGATCCGGCGATCCTCGGGTGCGCGCGCCACCGTCAGGAGGGCGTTGCGCAGCGCGGTTCGGTCCGCGGAGCGCACCAAAAAGCGATGGCGCCAGCGATTTCTCAGACGTGGAAGGGGCGCTGGGGCTGGGCCGAGGACTTCCACGCCGGGCGCAGCGGAGCTCCGCACGAGCCGCGCGAGTCGCTCAGCTGCCGCACGTGCGCGCCCGTCGTCAGTGGCGTCCACGCGAACCAACGCAATGCGACAGTACGGTGGATAGTGAAGCTCCTTGCGATCGACGAGCTCGAGATCGACGAACTCGGAAACCGCGTGGCGCGCCGCCAGCCGCACTGCGGGATGCTCGGGCTGCCAGGTCTGAATCAGCACCAGACCGGGCGCGTCTCCTCGCCCCGCACGTCCGGCCACCTGAACCAACAGCTGGAACGTGCGCTCGGCGGCACGAAAGTCCGGCAAAGACAGCGCGGCATCGGCGTTGAGCACACCGACCAGGGTCACGTTCGGAAGGTCGTGCCCCTTCGTGACCATCTGGGTGCCCACGAGGATGTCGATCTTCTTTTCGCGCATACGCGTGAGGATGACGTCGCTCTTGGCTCCTGCTGCTACGTCGCGATCGAGGCGTGCGACGCGCGCAGAGGGAAACGACTCTTTCAGAATGGATTCGATTCGCTCGGTGCCAGCGCCTTCCTCGAGGAGCTGATCACTCTTGCAAGAAGCGCAGAGCTTCGTCTCATCGCTCTGGTAGTCGCAGTAGTGGCAAATCAACTTCTCGCGTCGCGTTCTGTGCAGCGTGAGTGCGACGGCGCAGTTGGGGCACTCGGCGATCTTTCCGCAGGCTTCACACAGAAGGCTCGGAGCAAACCCCCGCCGGTTCAAAAACAGGATCGCCTGCTCGCCGGCCAGGAGCGTACGTTCCAGGGCGCGATAGAGAGGCAGGCTGAGCAATCGATGCCCGCCCGGCCCCGGCCCGGTGCGGCGCAAGTCCACGATCTCGACCTTGGGCAAGGCGGACGCCGCCCGGGCGCGCTCCGGTAGGTGCAGTCGCTCGAGCCGACCCTCGCGCACGGCGTGCTCGCTCCCGAGCGAGGGCGTCGCGGAGCCGAGCACACAGACGGCGCCCGCGCGGTGTGCGCGCAAGAGCGCCATGTCGCGCGCGTTGTAGCGCACGCCCTCCTCTTGCTTGAACGACCCGTCGTGCTCCTCGTCGACGCACACGAGACGTAAATCCTGAACCGGCGCGAACAGCGCCGAACGCGCACCGATGGCGACGCGTACACTGCCAGAGCGCAGTGACTTCCACATTGCGTGTCGCTCGGCATCTCCCAGAGCGCTGTGCAGCACGGCGATTCGCTCGCCGAGTCGCGCACGAAATCGCGACACCAACTGAGGCGTGAGGGCGATTTCCGGCACCAGTACGATCGCGCTGCCACCCGTTTCGATCACCCGGCCCACCGCGCGCAGATACACCTCGGTCTTTCCCGAGCTGGTGACGCCGTGGAGCAAGAACGAATGCCGCTCCCGTGAGTCGACCCGCGCGAGGATCGCATCGACCGCGGCGGTCTGGGCTCCGGTCAGCGTCGGCGGCACGTCGCGATCGACATCGATGCTCCGAAAGGGATCGAGCGATTCTTGCTTGTCCTCGAAGCGCACCAGTCCGTGCTCCTCGAGGCGCTTGAGAGCGGGACGGCCGTTCGACCAGCGCTCCGCCAGCTCCCGCACCGAGGATGGGCCGGCCGTCAACAAGTGCTCGTAGAGCGCGCGCCCCTGTCCCCGGACGCCCGCCGGAAGCGGCAGACCCGTGGCGTGGGCGACGCGGATCATTCGTCCCACGGTGCGACCGAGCTTTTCCCCGTCGAGGGATTGCTGCGCGCCCCTCTCCAGCGCTGGCAGCGCGAGTCGCATCACCTCACCGATGGGCGCGAGGTAGTAGCGCGCGAGCTCGATCAAAAACCCGAGGAGCTCCTCGGGCAGTACGGGCTCCGAATCGACCAGCGAGCGAACCGGGCGGATCTTGTCGATCGCCACGTCCGGATCGCGATCGCTCACGTCCAGCACGACACCGAGGACGCGTCGTCGCCCGAAGTCGCACAGAACCCGCGCGCCTCGCTCGAGCTGCATCGTCTCCGGCACGGAGTAGGTGAACGCCCGGCCGAGAGGAACCGGAACGGCGACGCGAGCGAGCAGCACGGCGGAGGTGTAGAACAACGCGGACGCCGCGGCTACGTTGGCACGAAATCAGCGCATCAGATAGCGAACCGCGAGTACGATGGCGACGACGACGGCGATCGCGACGTAGATGAGCGTCGTCTTCTTCTGGTCTTCTGGTTCGGCCGCCGAAGGCGTTGGCTGTCGGGTCGACTGCACGACCGCCATGAGGGATGGCGGCGGAACCTCGACGTGGGGATAGCTTGCCGCGGGCGCGGGCGCGGGGGCTTTGGCTGCGGCCGGTGTCGCGTCGCCGAACTCCGACAGCGCCTGCGCGGCCAGCTCGCGCAAGCGTCGCTGCTCGAGGATCTCCTTCGCAAAGTGCTCCGTGAGCCATTCGCCAAATCGCATCGGGCTGGCGAGGAGCCCGGAATCGGCCACGTACTCTTCGATCACCTTCAGCATGTCGCGCGCGGACTGGAAACGCTCCGTCGGCTGCTTGGCGAGCGCTCGCATGATGATGCCCACGAGGGCGTCCTCGCTCGGGAGGTCGCGTTTCGGAAGTTCGGGGATGACGGCGTCGCGCGCTTGTTCCAGGGACGGTGAGCGGCCGCTCTGTCCCTTGTATAGGCGTCGCCCGGCCAGTAGCTCCCAGAAGATCACCCCCGCCGCGAACACGTCGCTCCGCGCGTCGACGGGCTCGCCGCGTGCGGCTTCGGGGCTCATGTAGCCGGCCTTGCCCTGAATGGCTTCTTTCGGCAGGTCGTCGCTGGATACGCCCATGGCGCGAGCGATTCCGAAATCGCAGAGCTTCACCTGCCCGTCGAAGCTCACGATGACGTTCGATGGCGAGACGTTGCGGTGCACGATTCCGAGCGGTCTGCCGTCCTGGCCCTTCTTCTTGTGGGCGTAGTCCAGGGCTCTCAGTACTTCTTGCACGATCATGAGTGAGAATTCGACCGGGAGCGGCACCTTGCTCTGAGAGCAGCGACGGAGGAGCTCGGAGAGATCGAATCCCTCGACGTACTCCATCGCGATGTACATCGTGTCGCCCTCGCGCCCGAGGTCGATCACCTGCACGATGCTGCCGTGGGAGAGCTTCGCCGCGAGCTTCGCCTCCTCGATCAAGAGCTTCGAGAACTCAGCGCTGCTGGCCAGAATCGGAAGGATCAGACTTCACGACCACCAGCCGGTCGCCTCCGAGCTCCGAGCTCTGGCGTGCGAGATACAGTCGCGCCATTCCCCCCTCCCCGATCCGCTCGAACAGCACATAGCGTCCGAAGCGCCGGGGAAGCGGCTCGCTGGGCGGCGGCGGCTCAGACGTCGTCACGGCCCGTGGATGGTAGCGTCCGCGGGTCCGGGGGAGCCACTTTGGGGACTGTCTTGGGGAAAAAGCCCTGCTAACCCTTCATTCGCACGCGACGCTCTTGAACGTCCCGCTGGAGGGATTGCAGGAGAAGTCAGCGCAATCGATGAAGTTGTTCGCGTCGTTGTCGATGCCGTCACTGCATTCCGCGAATGAGGACTCCGTGTTGCACACCGTGACGAACGGATTCTGGCTGCAGGAGAAATCGTCGCAGTCCGTATGTCCGTTGTTGTCGTTGTCCAGGCTGTCAGCACAGGTAACGTCGTTCGCTTCCGAGTTGCAGACGGTTACGAGCGCATTCTTCGTACAGCCGAAGTCATTGCAGTCGGTGAAGGTGTTGTTGTCGTTGTCGCTACCGTCGCTGCACTTGGCATCAGCCAGCGCGCCCCATTCCGACTCAGCCGGAAGCGGGCTGGCAGGTACCGCACCGTTGCAGACTACGATGCCTTCGGCCTGGCAGGCCTTGTCCGCGCAATCGGTGGCGCCGTCCTTGTCGTTGTCCACACCGTCACTGCAAGTCTTGTTGTCTCCTTCGGGCGGAAGGTCCTGACACACGAGTGCTTCGGGATTCTTGCTGCAGCCAAAATCGGCGCAATCCGTGAAGTTGTTACCGTCGTTGTCCAACCCATCCGTGCATATCGCCGTGATCAGGGCTTGCCACTCCGACGCTGCTGGTAGCGGGTTCGTGGGTGCTCCATTGGTGCACACGACGATCGACTCCTGGGCGCAGTCGCTGTCCGCGCAGTCGATCTTGCCGTCGCTGTCGTTGTCCTTGCCGTCCGAGCAGTTGGCGTTGGTCGCCTCTTTTGCGCAGACCTTCCGGGGCTGACAATCCGTGTCTTCACAGTCGATCTTGCCGTCGCCGTCGTTGTCTTTACCGTCGGAGCAAGCTGGGTTCGAGTTTTCTGCAGGCACCACACAGTTCGGAGCCGTCTTGCAGCCGAAGTCGTCGCAATCGATGAATTGGTTGCCGTCGTTGTCGCAGCCGTCGTTGCAAAGCTCGGGAGAGTTCTCTTTCGGCGCGCTGGTGCACGGACCGCCATCGCCCCCGGTGCCGCCTCCGACGCCACCAACCCCACCACCCGCGCCGCCCGTTCCTCCGCCACACACGCCGGTCGATTGATAGGTCGAAAGCGCCGCGGAGCAGGTCTGGTCCGGGTTCGAGCTTTGCTGGGCCTGGGTGACCACGTCGTCGCACTGCTGCTTCACGGTGGGATCGGAAATCGACGCGCAGCAGGCTTGAAGGCCCGGGCATCCGGTGTTCCCGCCGCCGCCTCCACCGCCGGACCCGCTATCGGAGCGGCAACCTCCGAGCCAGGCGAACGCAACCGAAGCACAGCCCAAAAGCACGAAGGTCGAACGCATCATGGAAATAAGCTCCCTAGCCCGAGCGAGCCGGCTCGGAATGGCTATCGTGCGATGAAAGCCGATGAGACGCCAGAGGGACGAAAGGCTCGAAGTGATCACGCGAAGTTCTCACCACCGTCATCGCGCGGTCCTGGGTTTTCGCCGACTTGTGCAGGGTGAGTCGGGGCAGGAAGAGCCGCGTGATACGCTGTCCCGGATGACCGCGCTCGGTGACTTCTGGCTCCCCGCAGTTCTGCTCTCGGCCGTTGTGGTCGCATCCGGTTGCGGATCCGATGGCGACTCGAGCAAAGACAAATCCGACGCGAGCGTGGGCTCTGGCGCTGGCTCTGGCTCAGGCGGAAGTGGGACTGGCTCCACTTCCGGCAACGGTGGCAGCGGGAACGCCGGCAACGGCGGCAGCGGCACTGGCGCGACCGGAAACGGTGGCTCCACAGGAACCGGAGGCTCCAGTTCCGGCACGATCCCGGCCAAGGAAAACCTGAAAGTCGCGTTCATTGGCGATAGCGAGAACGGCGCGAACTTCAAGAAGGTGCTGGGTCTCATCAAGTCCGAGAACGCGGACTTCATGATCCACGAAGGAGACTTCGACTACGGCAGTGACCCCACCGCATTTTTTGCCACCGTGGATGCGGAGATGGGTGCGAGCTATCCGTACTTTGCGGCCGTCGGCAACCACGATGCGTCCGCGTGGTCGGGCTACTCCCAGCACTTGAAGGATCACCTGACTGCGAACGGAGTCACTCTCGATGATCCGGACATGCTCGATCAGAAGTACTCGTTCGAGTACATGGGTCTCAAGCTGGTGTTCGTCGGCGAGAACGGCAAGAACACGGAATTCGCCCAGTACGTCGACGACCAGCTGACGCCCGATCAACACCTGTGGCGGATCTGCAATTGGCACAAGAATCAGAAGTCGATGCAGGTGGGTGGCAAGTCGGACGAAATGGGATGGGGCGTTTACGAGAATTGCAAGAAGGCGGGAGCCATCATCGGGACGGGTCACGAACACTCGTACGAACGCACCAAGACGCTCTCCGACATGCAAAATCAGGTCGTGGATACGAACTGTTCCGATCCAAAAGCGCTGTGCGTGGGTCCCGATCGGACCTTCGCGTTCGTTTCCGGCTTGGGCGGTAACAGCGTGCGCCCTCAGCTTTTGTGCCTGCCGGCGACCTACCCCTATGGCTGCAAGGGGGAGTGGGCGTTCATCTACACATCCAACCAGAACGCGACGTACGGCGTTCTGTTCATCGACTTCTACGTAAACGGGGATCCAAAGAAGGCTCACGGTTACTTCAAGACAGTCGACAATCAGATCGTGGACGAATTCGACATCACCAAGGACTGATCCTTGGGGATCGTCGCCGCGGCGTGGCAAAGGGGCGGCCGCGCCTCACTCGGTGCACGCCTGTTCTGGGTGGCCTCCCTCGCAGTTGCCGCGCACGCGAGCGCGCTACGGGCCGGCTTCGTGTGGCTCGATCACGCTCACATCGAGGAGCGACTCGCCATTGCGGCGCCGGCGCACTTCCTCGATCTGTTCCGAGAGCCGTTCGCGGGCACCGGATTCTATCGGCCGCTGACGGCTCTTTCGCTCTCGATCGAGGCGCTGTTCGGGTCGCCGTGGCTCTACCACCTGGCGAACCTCGGCTTTCATGCTGCGGCGTCGGTGCTGGTCGTAGTCGCCGCGGGCGCCCTGGGGCTCTCACGACGGAGCGGAACCCTGTCGGGGGCCCTGTTCGCAGTCCATCCGCTGACTTCACTTCCTGCCGCCGCGATCGCATTTCGATCCGAATCGATGATCACCATCGCGCTTCTGGCGTTGATCGTCGCGCACGTCCGTCAACGGCCCATCCTTGCCGCGCTTTCGATCTTCGCGGGGGGCCTCACCAAAGAAACCGCCCTCGCTCTCGCGCCGCTCTTCGTGTTGGCGTTGGAGATCATTCCTCGCACTCGGTCTCGGAACCGCCGGCTGCTGGGCGGGGAAGCGCTCGGGCTCGGAGGAGCTCTTGCGCTGCGATGGGCTTACGCTCCCGCCTGGCCAGCCCAGTTTCCTGAGCTCGGGGCGTCGCATGCCGTGGGCACTCGTCTTCTTGCTCTCGCCAAGAGCGCGTCCGAGCTCGCGCTGCCGTCCGACCCGCTCGTGTGCGACGCGTTTCCCGTGACGGGTGCATTCGCACCGCTTGCGCTCTTGGGCGCGGTGGTGGCGATTGCCGTGGTCGTGGCTGCGAAGCGGGGCGGTGCGCCCGGGCTCTTGTTCGCCCTCGCGCTCCTGCCTTCGCTACAACTCTTTCCGACTCTGCGTTGGTGGTCGCCGCACTACCTCTACATCCCCCTCGCGTTCGTGATGATGCTCGTCGCCGAGCGGGTCGTCTCCCGCGGAGCGAATTGGTTTGCGGGAGCTCTCGTCGTCTGCTCGATCCTGGCAGTGGTTTCCTGGACGGACGGGCGACGATACGCGAGCGACTCGACACTCTGGACAGCCGAGGTGACGAGAGAGCCAGCGTGTCGCGAAGGAAGCTTCTACCTGGGTGAAGCCGCGCGAAAGCGTGGACAGTTCCAGGCAGCCGCCGAGCGGTACGAAGCCGCACTCAGGTCGCGTCCCGGTATTCTGGCTTACGTCGACACGTCCGCCACGCTCCAGAATCTCGGCGTCGTGCGTAGTGAGCTCGGACAGCACGATCTCGCAGAGCGGGCGTTCGAGTCCGCTCTCACGCTGGAAGGGACGGAGCTCGGCCGCCGCAAGCTGCACTGCGATCTGGCGACGCTCGCACTCCGTCGGGGGAATGCCCAAAAGGCCCTCGAAGAAATCGAGCCGGAAGCTCGTAGAAGCGATGCGCTCCCGGCCGGGCTCGCGGTCTACGCGAAAGCGCTCGCGCTCCTCGGACGCCCCCGACAAGCCGAGGAAGCGCTGGCTCGGCTCCGAGAACGAAAACGAGCGAGCGGAGACTGATTCGGAGGTACGCTGCTCGCATGATGCGGTTCGGAGCGGTGGTCGCGTTCGCGTTCTTGTGCGCTTGCAGTTCGGGTGGCTCTAGCGGTGGCACTGCGGGCGCCGCGGGCGCCGCGGGTGGTGTTGGCGGCAGCGGTGGCGGCGGTGGCGGAAGCGGCGGCTCTGCCGGAACCGTCGCAACCGGCGGCGCCAGTGGGGGCGGAGGGGATCGGTGGAGTGGCGGGCAGCGGTGGCGGAAGCAACCTTCCGCGCATCGAGATGGTCACCAGCATGGGAACGATGCAGTTCGAGCTCGACGAAACGAAGATGCCCATCACGACCGCGAATTTCTTGGCGTACGTCGATGACGGCTTCTTCGACGGCACGATCATTCATCGCGTGATCCCGGACTTCGTCATCCAGGGCGGCGGTTTCACTTCCGGGCTATCTGCCAAAGCCACCCAGCCCCCCATCGTTCTGGAAACCAGCCCCGAGATCCTTCACGACTACGGCGTGCTCTCGATGGCACGGACCTCGGATCCCAACAGCGCGACGAGTCAGTTCTTCGTGGTGAATGCTCCGAATGGCGCCCACTCACTCGATGGTCAGTACGCCGCGTTCGGAAAGATGCTCCAAGGCAACGCCGCCCTCGACTCGATCAGCCAGGTCCCCACGGCGAGCCAGAGCGGATACGACAACGTCCCCGTGACGGAGGTCGTCGTCACTTCCGTGAAACGCTTGTAACGACGAGCCATTCCGCTGGTGGGTTCACGCGGGCCCGGGCTTGTCCTTGTCGAGGTCGAACCCGTCGTGGAGAGCGCGGATCGCGAGCTCCGTGTATTTCGAGTGAATCAGGCAGCTCACCTTGATTTCGCTGGTGCTGATGGCCTGAATGTTGATGCCCTCGGCGGCGAGTAGGCGAAACATCTTGGCGGCGATGCCCGCGTGGGAGCGCATCCCGAGCCCCACGATGCTCACCTTCACGATGTCCGGGTCGAATTCGACCGCTGCGCCTCCGATTTCCCGCGCGCAATTCTCGATCACGTCCTTGCACCGCGTGAGATCGGTCTTGGCCACGGTGAACGTCACGTCCGTGGTGGTGCCGCCCTCTCTGGATGGGCTCTGCACGATCATGTCGACGCTGACGTTGCGCTCCGCGAGCTCGCCGAACACGTTCGCCACCACTCCCGGCCTGTCCGGAACGTTGATCAGCTGCACCTTGGCTTCGCTCTTGTCGTAAGCGACGCCAGCGACGACGACGGACTCGAGACCTTCTTCGTTCGTGACCATGGTTCCCAACGTGTCGGTGAAGGAGCTCCGAACGTGAATCGGAACCCCGTACTTCATCGCGAGCTCGACGGAGCGGATCTGCAGCACCTTGGCTCCGAGGGACGCCAGCTCCAGCATCTCTTCGTAGCTGATGCGGTCAATCTTGCGGGCAGAGGAGCAAATGTTCGGATCGGTGGTGTAGACGCCATCCACGTCCGTATAGATCTCGCACACGTCCGCTTTGATGGCCGCAGCAACGGCGACCGCGCTGGTATCCGATCCGCCACGGCCGAGCGTCGTGATGTTGCCTTCGGGATCCACCCCCTGAAACCCTGCAACGACCGCGACGCGGCCCTCGTCCAGAGTCGAGCGAACCTTGCTGCCCTCGATGGTGTGGATGCGCGCCTTGGTGAACGCGGCATCCGTCTGCATACGAACCTGGTGACCGAGAAGGCTCCTCGCCTTGCCGCCGAGGGACACGATGGTCATCGCCACCAAAGCGGCGCTGACCTGCTCCCCGCTGGCGGCCAGAACGTCCAGCTCGCGCATGTCGGCGGCAGGGGAGATCTCGTGGGCGAGCCCCAAAAGCCGGTTGGTTTCTCCCGCCATCGCACTGACGATGAGGACCACGTCGTTGCCCTGCTTTTGCGTGGAGAGCGCACGCTCGGCGACGTGCCGCATTCGCTCCAGGTTGGCGACGGAGGTGCCGCCATATTTTTGAACCACCAGGGCCACGAGGAGCGAACCGGTAGCGCCGACCTCGATCTGTGTCAAATGGCGTAACATCCGGAGATCGCGGGTTTTTGCGGCCGCTCGGGCTTTCGCGCTATCGTTTCTTGGTCATGAGATACCCATGGCTTTTGATTCCCATCGCGGCCCTGTGGGCGGGCTGCGGCCCGGATAGCCCGGCCCAAAACCCCGACACCGCTCCCGCAGATCCCTTCGACGAGCCGCCGGGCGCCAAGGCGGAGCCCGAGCCCAGCGCCGAGTGGTGGAAGGAAAAGAAGCCCTGCCCGGAGGGCGCGAGCGTGAAGGGCGCCGCGCCACCGAACGGCCAGGAGGTCTGGTGCGAGCGTGCCGACGGTACGAAGCACGGTCCGTACGCGAAGTTTTTCGAGAACGGGCAGAAGGAAAAGGGGCTCGTCTATCGTGGCGGGCGCGAAGAGGGGAAGTTCGTCGTCTACTTCGAAAGCGGCAAGCTCAAAGAAGAGGGAGTGTACCGCGACGGCAAGCTCGAGGGCATGCACCGCGAGTGGTACGAGAACTCTCAGAAGAAGTCCGAGGGCGAGTACCGAAACGGCGCGCCGTCCGGCAAGCAGACCGACTTCAACGACGCCGGGCAGAAGACCCGCGTCGCCGAGTACCGCGAGGGAAAGCAGCACGGCCTCGAGCAGAAGTTCGAGAAGGGTGAGCTCGTGGAGGAGGCGGAGTTCCGTGGCGGGGTGAAGCACGGCATGGCCCGCACCTTCCACCCGAACGGAAACAAGGCGAGCGAAGGCAAATACGCGAACGACCAGCGCATCGGCGTCTGGACCTTCTGGCGCGACAACGGCAAGAAATTGGAAGAGAGCGAGATCGTCGACGGCCAGCGCGAAGGCAAGATCACGCGCTGGTACGAAAACGGCGTCAAGGAATTCGAGGGCGAGTTCAAGGCCGGAAAGAAGAACGGAACGTTCACCTATTACGATCCGGAAGAGGCCGACGTAGCTCGCATCGAGGAGTACAAGAATGATCAGCTGATCAAGAAGAAGGTCATCAAGCAGATCAAGAAAGACGCCGGCAAAGACAAGAAGAAGAAGAAAAAGTGAACGAAGAGAGCCTGACGAAGGCAGAAGCGCGAAGAAAAATGTCCAAGATCTCCTGATTATCTTCCCGACCTTCTGCCCGCCTGGGAAATCCGTGTCGTAAATCAACTGCCCGAGCCCGCTTTGAGGCTGTACCCTCCGCCGGCCGTGTCACCGCTCGCGCACTACCTGATCGAGACGGCGGTCACACTACTCGGGGTGATCGCGCTCGCGTTTCTCGTGCTGTATGGCGCGCGACGTTCTGGGCATGGGACGTTCCCGCCGGCCCTCTCACGCTCGTCGGTAAGCTCCCGCTGGATGGACGGCGTGCCATCTATCTCGTGCGAGTGGGCCGCACGGTCTACGTGATCGGCGGAAGCGAAGGCGGACTTTCGAAGCTTGGTGAGATAGCCGAAGACCGACTCGACCTCCCCGAGGAAGAACCGATGAAGGGGCCGTTCGCCGACGTTCTCGCGCGCATCCTCTCGCGGCCCACCAAAGACGAACCAGACGCGCCCGAGAAGGAAGAAGAAAAAGAGGAGGAGACGACGTGAAGCGTCTGCTCGCGAGCGGCGTCGCTCTCCTGGCTTTCCTCGCGCCTGCGGTGGCTGCCGCGCAACCTGGCAAACCCGCGGTGGACGATCTCCTGACGCGTCCGATCGCGCTGGTCGTCGCGCTGGCTTTGGTTTCGCTCTTGCCGTTCGCGTTCATGACACTGACCGCGTTCGTGAAGATCTCCACGGTGCTCCAGATCGTGCGCGGTGCCATCGGCGCCCAGAACGTGCCGTCGAACACCGTGATCATGGCGCTCTCCGCCGCGCTGACGCTCCTGGCGATGGCTCCGGTGGGCTCGAAAATGGGGGACAAGCTCGAGCCGCTGCTCGGCAAGGACAAGGTCCAGGACACGTCCGCGCTCCTCACCGGCGTCATCGATGCGACCCGGGAGCCTCTCCGGGACTTTCTGAAGGCGAACGCCTCGAAACGCGAGCTCGATCGGTTCTACGAGATCGCCAAAGCCGCGCGCCCGGAAGCGGAACGAAAGGACGTGGGGCGTGCGGATCTCGTGATCGTCATTCCCGCGTTCGTGGTCACCGAGCTCTTGGAGGCGTTCGCGCTCGGGTTCGCGATCTTCTTACCGTTTTTGGTGATCGATCTGGTCGTGGCGAACGTGCTCCTGGCGCTCGGCATGCAGATGATGAATCCGACGCAAGTGAGCTTGCCGTTCAAGCTCTTGCTCTTCGTCGCCGTGGACGGGTGGGGGCTTCTCGCTCAAGCGTTAGTGACCGGGTATCACACGGGATAGTTGCCGGGCGTTTTCCGACGCGTTCAACGGGTGTACCCTCGTCGCATGGTGCGACATCTTCCGAGGGTCCTGTTCTTGAGCGTGGGGCTTCTCATCGCGTGTGGTGGCGACGACGGTAGTGGGTCGAGCAGCGGTAAGGGCGGCAGCGGTGGTACGGGTGGATCGGGCGCGACGGGGGGCGTGGGCGCGACCGGCGGTCTCGGCGGCAGCAGCGCGACCGGTGGCAGCTCGGGCGACGCGGGTGTGGATGCCTCCAGTGGCGGAAGCGCGGGAAGCGGGGGCGCTGCGGGAAGCGGGGGCGCTGCGGGAAGCGGGGGCGCTGCGGGAAGCGGGGGCGCTGCGGGAAGCGGGGGCGCTGCGGGAAGCGGGGGCGCTGCGGGAAGCGGAGGCGCTGCGGGAAGCGGAGGCGCTGCGGGAAGCGGAGGCACTGCGGGAAGCGGAGGCGCTGCGGGTTCGGGCACCGGTGGTACCGGCGGCAATCCTCCGGTGAACACGGTCCTTCCAACCGTGAGCGGAACGCCGAAGGTGTTCGAGACTCTGACGAGCACGAACGGCACGTGGGTGCCGGCAACCGGCTTGTCGTTCACTCGGGCCTGGCAGCGTTGCAACTCGGCCGGCGGCGCCTGCGCGGCCATTTCCGGAGCCACGGCGACGAGCTATTTGCTCGAACGAGACGACTTCGGCCACACCCTGCGAATCCGCGTGACGGCGGACGATGGGGCCAATCAAGTGTCCGCCGATTCGGCGGCGACCGCGATCGTGACAGCCCCCATTTGTCCGACGCCGTTCGCTCTCGGGCCTCTGGCAGCTGGGTCGATGTCCGAGAGCGCGGGGAGCATAGCGTGGAGCAATCTGACGCAGGCGACAGCGAACGATGGCCAGTCCGCCAGTGCTGCCGGCTTGCTGCCCGCGGCACGCACCGACGTCCTGACGGTGAAGGGTTTCGGGTTCGCAGTTCCCGCCTGGGCCCTGCTCACCGGAGCGAAGGTCGATGTCAAGCGCTCTGCGAGCGGTGGTGCCGTAAAGGATCTTCGAGTGCTGATCAGCGGACCCGGGCACACCACATCCAACCTGGCGTTGGCCACGACGTGGCCCACGACGCCGACGGTCGCGACGTACGGGGGCCCGACCACGAACTATCTTTCGGGTTGGCCGGCGTCTTCGATCAACGATTCCGAGTTCGGCGTGCGACTGATCGCCAGCAACACCGGATCCTCGATCGCGACCGCGGACGTTGATTCCGTTCAGATCACGCTCTACTACACCACCGGCACTGCGATTGGACCGAACACTCCCGCCACGATGGCTGACGACACGACGATCGGATCCCTTTCCTGGATCAACCCGGGCAACGCTGCGGTCCTGGATTCGGTGTACGCGGACTCGCCGGTGCTGACGGGTGGTCAGACCACCTATGGACTCGCTGCGACGGGTTACGGATTCAGCTTGCCTGCCGGCAAACAACCGTCGGGCGTGTACGTCGAGGTAACACGCAAAGCCAGCGGATCGTTCGCGCCGTTCATTCAGGACGCAGGCATCACGCTGTTCAAGGCGGGGGCGCCAGTGGGACCGGGTGTGAACCCAGGCACGAGTTGGTCGACCACCCCGACCACCGTGTCCTATGGCGGCGCCACTTCGAAGTTCGGAACGACGCTCAACGCGACGGACGTGGCGAACGCCGGATTCGGCTTCCGGTTCGTGGCAACCAACGTCACTTCGTCGAACGCTGGACCTGCCAGCGTCGATGCCGTCCGCATGTGGGTGGTCTACGACGCCGCCGCAACCAACGTGCCGAACTACGGCAGCGCCGCCACCACGACCGCGCTCGGTCAGAGCTGGACGAACATCTCGGCCGCCGCAGTCGAGGACGGCGTCAGTGCCAACGTCTCCGGTCTGTCGGGAAACGAGGTGACCAATGTGCTCCGCTCGAGTGGCCACGGGTTCAACGTTCCGAGTGACGCTTGGGTCCGCGGGGTCGCGCTCGACGTGCGCCGTGGTTCGCTCAGCGGCAACCTGATCGAAGATTCCATGGTCTATCTCCGGCTCGGCGGGCAAACCGTGCTTCCGAATCACGCGCTGGCGGGACCATGGCCCACCGCTCTCACCACGGCGAGCTACGGGTCTTCGACCGATCTCTGGGGCCAATCCGTGATGCAGCCGGGCGACGTGAACAACGCCAGCTTGGGCGCCGACTTCGTGGCCAAGTACAGCAGTACTGCGGGCAACGATTGGGTCTATGTCGACGGCGTGAAGCTCACCGTCACCTACTGCCCGCATCCTTGAGGGTGATCAACAGCCCGGGCAGGCGCTCGCCTGACACGACGTGAACGCTTCGACCTTCGTCTTTGCGTTTGGGTACGGGGCCAGGCATGCGTCCACGCAGATTGGGTCCTGGCAATTGGCGGCACACCCCGATACGCGGAGCACGTCGGGGTCCGAGTACGCCGCCTTACGCTGGGAGCAGCAGTTCGCCTTCCCGCACGAATCGCACTGGTCGTCGCTCGAGTCCGGTTCGCAGGCCGAGCACGCAGCGTAAGCGACGAATTCGGTCAAGCATTCGTTCACGACTGCCGACAGGGGTGTCGTCGGAAGGTCGCAGCCGAACTTTTCAATCGTACAGGAGGAGGTCTGGAGATAGGTCCCCTTGCATGCGCCCTTTTCGCTCGCATCCGTCTCACAGGAGCTCAGGCACTGGTCCAAGGTGTTCGTCGTGCAGGGCAGGGCGACGGTTCGGTCACAGAGCGAGTCGCAAGTGGCCGAGCCCCCACTGGAAGCGGCGCCCCCGGATCCCGAAGAGCAGGCGATGACCAGATAGGCGCCCACCAGGGAAATCACCACGGCATATCGGCCCACGTCAGCAGTGTACGGCCCTCCCTCGGCGACCATTCCCCGAGCTCACAAAGAGCGGCCATTTCCCCTCGCTTGACCCGGCGCAAACCGGAGCGAATAGTGGATCCCAAATGCCCATCCAGTACGTCTCCGGTCCGCCCCGGGAGGTCCGCTTCACCCCTCACTCGGACGATGTCGCCGCCAGGCTGGACAAGTCGGACGTTCGAGCAGATCGCCGAGATCTTCCACACGCCTCTCGCGGGTGCCTACGTCTGGAACTACGAGGAGGCGGACAAGAAGATCCGGAAGCTCTATCGCCTCGGGAAAGAGCGAAGCTGGAACGCAGAGCAGGACGTCGATTGGTCCATCACGTTTCCCAAGAACGAGTCCCCGGTGCAGGAGATCTTCAACCCGTTCGTCGGGTACGCGCCGTTCGAGAAGATGGGCGAAAAGGAGCGGATCGACTTCGCTTGGCACCAACAGTGCTGGACGCTCTCGCAGTTCTTGCACGGTGAGCAGGGAGCTTTGCTCGTGGCGAGCCAGCTCGTGTCCTGCGCACCCACCTACGACGCCAAGCTCTATGCGGCGTCCCAGACGTTCGACGAAGCTCGGCACGTGGAAGTCTTCGGTCGCTATCTCACGGACAAGATCGGGTTCATGTACCCGGTCGACCACAACTTGAAGCTCTTGCTCGACAAGATCCTCACGGACGAACGCTGGGATCTGAAATTCATCGGGATGCAGCTCATCGTCGAATCTCTGGCGCTGGCGGCGTTCAACACCCAGAAGATGGTCGCGAAGGACAAGCTCCTGGGCGACATCGTCGATCTCGTGATCCGGGACGAATCCCGGCACGTCGCGTTCGGGGTCACGTACATGGAGGACTTCGTCAAGTCCCTCACGCCCCAAGAAATCGAAGACCGTGCCCAATTCGCTTACGAGGCGTGCGTGATCATGCGCGAGCGCATCATCGGCACGGACGTGTTCGCCTATTTCGGTTGGCCGGAAGAGGAGTCGCGTCAGGTCGTGCTCCAGGCCAAGATCATGGACGAGTTCCGCAACCTCCTGTTCACGCGCATCATGCCGAACTTGAAGAAGGTCGGGCTCATCACCGAGTCGGTGCGCCCGCTCTACGACAAGCTCGGCGTGCTTCAGCTCGAAAACCTCGGTCACGACGGTGAGATCGATTGGGCCGAGCTCGGTGCGCCGCTTCCATTGTTCCGCGGAGCAGCGAACGCAGCGGAGTGAGACAATCGGGCGATGAGATAACGGGTTATTCTGCGACTGCGAAAATGACTCCCGTTCAAGGCATGGGATGGATCCCGATAGCAGCTACCAACGCGGCATTTGGCGCGGAGCATCGCAAGTGCCTCGCTCAGCGCGCCTGAACGCGGCCTCGAAAGCGAGGCGCCAGTGCCGAGGCGATGACGCCGGCGACACCGAAGAGCACCATGGCGGCCGCGCTTTCGGGAGCGACTCTGGACTCGAGCCATCCGAAGAACGCTAGAAACGGCAGTGCAGTCACGAGCGCGAGGCTCGTTGCGGCACCTTCTGGCCTGGTCACGAAGATGCTGACTCCAAGGGCGAACAGAACGTAGAGCCCGAGCTCGACCGCCAGCGTCAGAGCGAGGGGCGCGCCTGCGGCGATTGCCAAAGCCCCGGCTCCCGCCAGCGCCGTCACCGCAAACACGACACCGATCAGAAACGCGCCTGGATGATCTTGGATGAATGTTTTCATCGAAATCTCCCTCATTCCGTACGACCCAGAGCCGGGGAAGAAGGGTTCACGAATCCTTTCGGGCTCACCGGGCTCTCACCATGAGGAGGCCGAAATGAAGGACTCGAAGATCGAGAACCTCGACATGAAGAGTTTCGAGAAGGCCGTCTCCGAAAAGGGGATCGTGTTCGTCGATTGGTGGGCCAGCTGGTGCGGACCGTGTCGCGCGTTTGCCCCGATTTTCGAGGCGGCGTCGAAGCGCCACCCCGACATCACCTGGGGCAAGGTGGACACGGAGGCAAATCCCGAGCTCTCGTCCGGGTTTCGCGTCCGAGCCATCCCGACCCTGATGGTGTTCCGCGATGGCATCCTGGTGTTCGAGCAAGCGGGAATGCTGGGTGCCGCGGCCCTCGACAAATTGGTGGATGCAGTACGTGGGCTCGACATGGAGCGAGTTCAGGGCGAGATCGCCAAGCACTCGGGCACGCACGTGGCCGCATCATGAGTCGACCCAAAGCCGACAAACAGAGCTCCAACGGAAACGAGCTCACTTTCATGGGTCTCGGCATCGGTGCGTTCGGCATCGCATCGACCGCCATCCTGGGAGCGACTTGCCCGGTGTGCGTCGTGGCGGCGCCGGCGCTCCTCGGAGCCGGGCTCTACACACGCTGGAAATCCAAGCGAGCCGAAAAGGTCACTCCTTCAGACGCGCGTCCATCAGAGCCCGGATCTCCCGACGTACCGCGCTCCTGACGTCCGAGGGCACGTCCGGCACGGCTGCTGTCTGGCACAGGGAGAGCACTTCCTTCAGCGAGTCGCAGTCCGCCGAACAGCGCGCGCATCCGGCAACGTGGCTTTCCATCTCCTGGCACATCGATGCGTCGAGCTCCCCTTCGAGATGGCGGGAAAAGAGCTCGATCACGTCGGGGCACCCGGGCAGCGGCGGCTCTTCCGACGAGAGGTGCTTTCGGACCTGGGCCCGCGCCCGGTGCAAACGGCTCTTCACGGCGTCCACGCCGAGCCCGATCGCCTCGGCGACCTCGGGAGCGGTGAGGCCTTCAACGTCTCGCAATAACAACACTTCGCGATAGATGGGATCCAACGCTTCGATTGCTCGCTCGAGTCGCTCTCCGAGCTGTCGCGCATCCGCTTCCTCGTCGGGGCGATTGCCAGCGGCGAGATCCTCGCGCACCTCGTCCAAAGACGCGAAGCTTGCCGGCTCTCCCGTGCGTTTGCGGCGGTGTTTGATGCAACGGCTTCGCGCGATCGAGTAGAGCCACGAGCCAAGGGAGCTGTCGCCGCGAAAGTCTGCCAGGCCGCGCGCAGCATCGATCAGCGACTCCTGGAGCACGTCCCGGGCATCCTCGCCGTGCCCGCACATCTTGGTGGCAAACCGGAGGACCTGGGGCGCATAGCGTTCGACGAGGGCCGACACCGCATCGGCATCGCCACTCTTGGCGCGAGCGAGCAGGGCTTTCTCCTCGGCTTCCATTTTGGGGTGGCTTTAGCACACCAGGAGGAGGTTCCGCGCCAACTCCGCCACGTGATTGGCGATGATGGTGTGGGCGTCCTCGTCGTTCTTCGCGCCGGTGAAGAGGAGGCGCTCTTCCGGGCTGGCGGTGGCGAATCGAACGACGGCGTAGGTGAGCGTCTGAATTTTCAGCCACGGATGCTCGACTCGTGTGAGCGGCTCGAGGTGCTCGCTCACCGCCCGGAGCAGCGAGTGCTGATGACCTTCGCGACGTCGCTGCAGGAGCCCGCCTCGCTGGGCGTGGGTGGCCAGTTGCAAGCGGAGCAGCGCTCGCTCCGAGACGGCGAATCGATACAGGTCCTTCGCGGCTGCCTCGATCACGTCGCCGAGCTCGGTGCCGGCCGCGAGGTGTGACAGATGGCCCGCAGCGACATCGCGCATCCGGTCGTAGTGTTCGTCGAGGCAAGCTTCGGAGAGATCCTCGAGCGAAGAAAAATAGTAGCTCACCGTCCCCACGGAGAGATTTGCGTGTCGGGCAACGCCGCGGAGCGACAGTCCGGCCGGGCCGTCGGCATCCAGAAGCGTTCGCGCCGAGCTCAAGATGCGCTCGAGGGTCGCTTCCGAATCTGCATCTTTGGGTCGCACGGTAGAGAGGGACGATAGCGTCGAACGGCGTGCGATTCGAGGCGACCGCGGACGAGGAAACGGAGTTAGCATCACGCTATGAGCCGCAACTTCGGGTTCTGCATCGTTTTGGGACTCGCGTCCGCGGCCTGCGGATCGGGAGGCCACGACGACACCCCCACCGGTGGCGGAGGCTCCGGCGCCACTAGCGGTGGAGGCACTGGGGCCACGGGCAGTGGAGGGACCGGAGGCAACGGCGCAACCGGCGGGAGTGGCGGAAGCGCCGGGTCCGGTGGGACCGCGACCGGCGGCGCGGGGAGCGGAAGCGCAACGTCGCCCGGCTGCGGCAAGACGGGAGCATTCACCGGTCTCGACGAAAGCGCGACGATCGACGTGGCGGGTGTGTCGCGGAGCTACGTCGTTTCCGTTCCAGACACATACGATCCGGATCATCCGCACCCGTTGATATTCGGCGTGCACGGGCTGAACGCTGACGGAAAGGCTGCTCGCGGTTACCTCGGGCTCGAAAAGGCGACGGGAGAGCCCGCCATCTTCATCTATCCGACTGCGACGAATCCTTCGACCGGATGGAAGATGAAGGAAGGGGAGGGCGACATCGAGTTCTGGGACGCGCTCCTCGACGCCTATTCGAACAGCCATTGCATCGATCCCAAGCGCGTCTTCTCGATGGGCTTCAGCCATGGCGCGATGTTCACCAACAACCTCACGTGTGCACGCTTGGACAAGCTCCGCGCAATCGCACCGGTCGGTGGGTCTGGGCCTTGGTTCGGAGCCGAGTGTACCGGCGCCATGCCTGCGATGATCACCCACGGAATGACCGACGGGACCGTCCCGTTCACCGATGGTCAGGGCACCCGCGATCACTTCCTCGGCGAGAACGGTTGCGGGTCGACCACGCAGCCGTACGACCCCGATCCCTGCGTCGCCTACGAAGGCTGCCAGAGCCCAGTCGTTTTTTGCGCCTTCGACGGCGGGCACACCGTTCCGAGCTTTGCGGGGCAGGCCGTGAGAGACTTCTTCGCCACCTTTCAGTGAGAATTTCTCGCCCACCGTGCAGTGAGGCGGGAATATAAGCGATTCCTGGGGGTTTTCCCGTCGCTTGGCCGCCCATTCCGGCTTGTTGACACCGATCGCGCCGCCGCTAGGATGCCGCGGCCCAGGCGGCCGAGAGGCCCGACCAGGCACTCGTCAGCCGAAAACCGGCTGACTTCTCACTCGAGGGACAACCCTCGCTGGAGCTCGGATGACAACCGACGTGATGATCTCCGCCGACTCGCTCTCGAAGCGCTTCGGGAACGTACGCGCCCTCGACCGCGTCAGCTTCGAGGTTCGTCGTGGAGAGGTAGTTGGATTTCTCGGCCCGAACGGCGCCGGCAAGTCCACCACGATGCGCATTTTGACCTGCTACATCTCGCCCACGGCCGGATCGGCCCGGGTCAAGGACCTCGATGTCTTCGAGAGCCCGCTCGAGGTCCGGCAGAACATCGGCTACCTGCCGCAGCGCGCCCCGCTCTACGCGGACATGAGCGTGATCGAGTACCTCCAGTTCATCGGCCGCGTAAGAGGCCTGACCGAGGACGAGTTCAAGCGCCGGCTCAAGAAGGTCGTCGAGGTGTGCGGTCTGGCCACCTCCCTCGGCAAGGACATCGCCACCCTCTCCCACGGCTATCGCCAGCGCGTGGGCCTCGGGCAGGCGCTGATCCACGACCCGCCGATTCTGATCCTCGACGAGCCGACCAGCGACCTCGACCCCAACGAGAAGGCCGAGGTTCTGAAGTACATCAAGGAAATCGGCAAGGACCGCACGATTCTCCTCTCGACCCACAACCTGGCCGAGGTCGAAGAAGCCTGTGCGCGGGCCATCATCATCAGCAAGGGCCGCGTCGCGGCGGACGGACCGCTGGACGACATTCGCGCTCGCACCGGCAGGGTCCGCTACACGGTCACGATCGACGAAAAGCGGGCGGAAGCCGGCAACAAACCGCCGCTCGCCCCCGAGGTGGAAGAGGCCCTCGGCAAGATCGATGGCTCGCGGAACATCCGGGAGCTTCCGACGGACGAGACGGCCCACAAGTTCGAGCTGGTCGGAGACCAGGACTCGGATCTCCGAGCCGAGATCTTCCGCCTGATTGTCGCCAAGAGCTGGACTCTGCTCGAGCTCCGGCGCGAAGCCCAGTCGCTGGACGCGGTGTTCCGCGATCTGACCAAGGGCGACGAGCGTCTCGATCGCGGCCTGGACGAGGAGGACTTCGACGACGACGAAGACCTCGACGACGAGGCCGACGAAGAAGACGAAGAAGACGCGGATGCGGCGGATGACAGCGATGAGGACGACGACGAGGACGATGACGAGGAAGAAGAGGCCAGTGCCTCTTCGGACGACGATTCCTCGGACGACGACGAAGACGATGATGACGATGACGACGATGACGACGACGAAGAGGAAGCTCGAAGCGGAGGGCGGAGGTAGGCCATGCGCGCACTGATGACGATTGCACGGCGCGAGTTCCGCTCGTACTTCGACTCACCCGTTGCTTACGTGGTGATTTGCTTCAGCTTCCTGGCGCTCGGGCTGATGTTCTTCCTGTATCGCGGCGGGTTCTGGCAGGTGAACCGCGCAAGCCTCCAGATGATGTTCGAGTACGCGCCCATCGGGCTCAGCGTGCTCGTGGTGCCGGTGATCACCATGCGGCTGATGGCGGAGGAGAAACGCAGCGGCACCCTCGAGATGCTCATCACACTCCCGGTTCGCGACAGCGACGTGATCCTCGGGAAATACCTGGGCGCGCTCGGCCTGGTCCTGATCCTCGTCCTGGCGACGCTGATCTACCCAATCTCGATGTTCAAGTGGCCGTGGGTGCTCGGCTCCCTCGACTATGGCCCGGTGATGACCGGGTACTTGGGCCTGATCCTGTACTCGGCGGCAGCGGTTGCCATCGGGCTCCTCGTGAGCTCGCTCACCGAGAGCCAGGCGGTCGCCTTCTTCATCACCTTCTTCGTTCTGGGCGGCCTTTGGCTGCTCGGTGTGGTGGCCGACACCCAGGGCGAGAGCTGGTGGGGTACGGCGCTGAGCTTCGTTAGTTTTCAGTCGCGGCTCGAAGGATTCGCCCGCGGCCTGATCGACACGCGCGACGTGGTGTACTTCCTGTCAGTCACCGTCGTTGCCTTGGTAGTGGCATTCCGTGCGCTCGAGCGGCGCAAGTGGGCGTGAGCAAGATGGCGACGAAGCGAGACAACCCCAAGGACAAGACCCGCGACAAAGCCGAACGGACCGGCGGTACCGAGGACCGGAAGCGCAAGGCTGCGGTCGAGACCGGCATCTACCTGGCCGTGCTGATCGCGATCGCAGTGCTCGCGAACGTGATCTCGTTCAGCTGGCATGCTCGCGCGGATCGCACGAAGACCAAGCGCTACACGCTCAGCGACGGCAGCGGCCGGCTCGTCGAAAAACTCCCGAGCCCCATCCAGATCGACGCCTACGTGACCCGCGGGATGGCTCAGCTCGACGCCTACGTACGCGATCTCACCGACCTCTTGAAGGAGTACGAGCGGGCCAGCAAGGGCAAGCTCAAGTTCACCCTGATCGAGGCCAAGAGCGACGAGGAGCGCGAAGCGGCGAAGGATGCAGGGCTGCAGGAAATGCTCCTGGCCCAATCCAGCGAGACCACGGATGACCAGGCCTCCATTGCCCAGGGCTATCTGGGGCTCGTCTTCAAGTACAAGACCGAGAAGGGCGTCATCCCGCAGCTCGACTACACTCGATCGGAAGGTCTCGAGTTCTGGATCAGCAACAAGATCCGCGAGGTTCGCGACAAGGCGGAAAACCGCAAACGCAAGATCGGCGTCGTCGCGAACAAGGACGAGATCAAGCTGACGGACAGCAATCTGGTTCCGCGGCAGGGCAAAGGTCCTGCGCCCAGCATCCAGACCATCCTGGACCAAGCGTTCCCGTTTTACGAATTCGTCAGCGTCGACCTGAAGGATGGCGACGAGGCCATCGACGACAAGCTCGAGGGCTTGATCATCACCCAGCCTCGCAAGGACTACACGGAGACGGAGCTCCGGCGCATCGACGAATTCTTGATGAAGGGCAACAAGGCGCTCGTCGTCTACGCCTCCGCGGTCACCCTCAAGCCGCAGGACGCGACCATGCAGGCGACGCTGTCGTGGCACGGCCTCGACAAGCTGCTCGAAGGCTATGGCCTCGCTGTGCAGAAGAACGCCGTTCTCGACTGGGGTGCCCAGTTCCGGGTCGGCGTCATGAGCATGACCGGTCAGGTCAGCGCCATTCGCCATCCGGGCATTGCGCTCGTCATCAACGATCCCCGCTTCGACGACGACAAGGATCGCCTTCTCGACACGAGCTTCGCGGCCTTCTTCCGCATGGATCAGATCGCGCTGCCGTTCCCTTCGAGCATCGAGATCAAACGCGACAAGCAGCCCGAGGACGTGAAGATCCAGGTGGTTGCGCGGTCCACGCCGAATGCCAGTGTCCAGACCAGCGAAACTGTCGACATGAAGATGCGCAAGGACTGGCAGCCGAAGCCGCCCTACACCCAAGAGGTCCTGGCCGCGTTCACCGAGGGCAAGCTCAAGAGCGCGTTCGGCTCCAACGACAAGATCAAGGTGCCCGATCGCTCGAAGGAGCCGTCCCGGATCCTGGTGGTCTCGTCCAGCGAGTTCATCACGAATCCCTTCGCGTTCTCTGGCAACGGTCCTGAGCTCGGTGGGCAGTTCGCCATGCTGGGCGCGGTGGGTGGCGACCAGCAGCTTCAGGCAATCGCCGGGCCGTACGCCCGGGATTTCCTCACGGCGACGATCCTTTCGTTCAAGAACACCCTCGACTGGATGAGCGGTGATGCCGATCTCATCGCGGTCAGCGCGAAGCTCTTGACCGACCCGAACCTCACGTACTCGAGCGTCTCCAAGCCGAAAATTGCGGCGGAAGACGACGATGCGGCAATCAAGAAGAAGGACGAAGAGTATCGGAACGCGCGCAAGAGCGTGCAGAAGACCGTGCAGTGGTCGCTCACTCTCGGAATGCCGTTCCTGTTCGCCCTCATCGGCATCGGCCGTTGGCGTTATCGCGAGGGCAAGCGCAATCAGATGCGCGCCTCGAGCGGCCCCAAGCCCAGGGCGAGCCGCACCCGGGCAAACGCCTGAGAACGGAAAAAAATATCCATGGCACTAGGGACTGACAAGAAGCTCGGCGTTGCAGTGGTCGTGCTGGCGGTGCTGGGCGGCGTGGTTTGGTACCAGAACAAGAAGCAGAAGGAGGAAGCCCAGGGCTACACGGCAGAGGGCCGTTCGGCGCAGCTTCCCAAGCTCGAGTTCTCGGAGGAACAGACCAAGGCCGTCGACAAGATCACCATCGACAAGCCCCCGGGAGACGCCGGCAAGGGCCTCGAGGTCACGCTCGAGAAGCAGAATGACAAGTGGAAGGTCACCCAGCCACTGGTCGCCACTGCGAACGAGACGAACGTCACCTCGCTGACCGGCAACCTCAAGTCGCTGAAGGTCACCGAGCAGATCGATCCCTCCAAGGATGCGTACGAGAAGTTCGGCCTTGCCGACGGCAAAGCCGTCCACGCGACGTTCTTCAAGGGCGCGGAAAAAGTCGCCGAGTTCTGGTTCGGTGAAAACGGCTCTCGGGGACAGATGACCCGCATCGCCGGCCAGGACGGGGTGTACGCCGTCAAGGGCTACAGCTCCTGGCTGTACGAGCGTGAAATCAAGGATTGGCGCGACCGCAGCATCTTCAAGTTCGACGCGGACAAGGTGACGGCCCTCGACATCACGAACGAGCACGGCGCCTTTGCCTTCACCAGGGATCCCAAAGACAAGACCAAGTGGGTCGCGAAGTTCAAGAAGGCTGCACTCGCGCGCTTCGACGAAGCCAAGATCAAGGACGCGATCAACGCCTACAAGGGCCTGAACGCGGACAACTTCGGAACCGACAAGAAGCCGGGAGACGTCGGCATCGACAAGCCGACGGCCACCATCGTCTTCACGCTCGACGACGGCGCGAAGAAAGAGCTGATGATCGGTGCGACCGCCGAGGGCTCGAGCCGATGGGCCAAGACCAACACCAGTGACGAGATCATCAGCGTCGGCTCGTTCGCCGCCGACTGGGCTCTCGCCGAGCCGACGAAGTATCAAAAGCCCGACGAGAAGAACAAGAAGGACGGCGGAGCCGACGCTCCCAGCATGCCGAGCATGCCGGGGATGCCGGGGATGCCGCCGGGCATGCCGCCCATGGGCGGCGACGACGAAGGCGAGTGAGCGCGGCGACCCCAGTCCGAGCACGCCATTTCGTGGTACAAATCGAGCTGTGACTGCTCGGCGGAGATCGCGTCTCTTTCACACAATCGTAGTGCTCGGCGCTGGGCTCGCGTTGCCCGCCGTGGGCTGCGCGACGCTGGTGGAAGACGAAGCGGATCTCTCTGGTGAGGCCGGAGCGGGGGGCTTCGCCGGATCTGCCGGCGCCAGCGCTGGATCTGCCGGCTCGAGCGCGGTCCACTCCCGCGACCTCGCCGCGCCAGCTTCCGATGATCCGATGAACGAGCTCGAGGTCGTGCCGACGAACGCGATGCCCGACCACGACGCGGGTTGGCCGCCGACCAAATGACGGTGCGGGCGGATGGGCGCTGGGGAGGGCGCGTCACGAGTCGCCCGCTACCCGATTTCGATCCCACGATCGCGGACCTTTCGGACGGGCAGCGCTCGGCGCTTTCGGAAGTCTGGCTGGCACGGGCGGCGAGCGAGCGCCGGGTCGCCGATTCGTTCGAGGTCATTCGGGATGCTCTTCGGGATCTCGGCGCCGATCCTTCGCTCGTGGCTCTGGCGGATCGCGCCGTGGACGACGAGTATCGACACGCCGAGCTCAGCCGGGACGTGGCCTCTCGCTATAGTGGAGCGGAGCTCGAGCCGCCGCCGGTGCTGCCCCTGGTGGTGCCCGAGCACGCGAGTGCGAGTCCCGAGCTTCGCAAGAAGCTTTGGATCATCGGGCAATCTTGCATGAACGAAACCATCGCCGGCGCGTTTCTCGAAGCGAGCCTCGAGCCCGCCAAGGCACCCCTGGCCCGCGCGGCGCTGCGCGAGCTCTTGAGCGACGAGGTCGACCATGCGCGTCTCGGGTGGGCTTTCCTGGCGACCCTCGATGCGTCGGACAAGGCGGAGATCCAGCCCTGGCTCTTGGGAATGGCGAAGGCGAATTTGCGGATGTGGCGCGAGACGCCCCGCGCCTATCCCGCTGATCTCCTCGAGCAGGGGATCCCGGATGAACCCGAGGTAGAAGCCGCGCTGCTCACCGCATTCGAGGACCTGATCATTCCGGGTCTCGAGCGCTTCGGTTTCGCCACCCGCGCGATTCGCGAGTGGCTGGCTGCCGGAGCACCGACCTGAGCTCGATGCCTCTCGGCTTCGAGCTTGGCGCGACGGATCGCGACTCCCGGGCGCGCCGCGGCAAGCTCGTCACACCCCACGGCGTGGTGGAGACACCTGCGTTCATGCCCGTGGGGACCCGCGCAACGGTGACGGGTCTCGATCCGAGTGACTTGACCCAGGTGGGTGCCCAGATCCTTCTCGCAAACACGTATCACCTGCTCCTCCGACCTGGACCGGAGCTCTTTCGTCGGGTGGGCGGGATCCGCCCGTTCATGGGCTGGCAAGGCCCCGTGCTCACCGACTCGGGGGGCTATCAAATCTTCTCCCTCGCCGAAGATCGAACCGTGAGCGAAGCGGGAGCCCGTTTCAAAAGCTACGTCGATCAGCGGACGCATTTGCTCTCGCCGGAGAGCTCGATCGAGATGCAAACTGCGATCGGCTCCGACATCATGATGGTGCTCGACGTGTGCATCGATTCGAGCTCGGACGAATCCGCGACCCGCGCGGCCATGGAGCGGACCCATCGCTGGGCTCTCCGCAGCCTCGCCGCCCGGACCAATCCCGAGCAGGCCCTGTTCGCGATCATTCAAGGCGGCGTCGTGCCCGCGCTTCGCCGCGAGTCGGCCGCATTCCTGTGCGAGCATCCCTTCGACGGATTCGCGATTGGCGGACTCGCCGTCGGCGACACGCGCTCCGAGCGACAAGACGTGACGCACCTGTCGGCCGAGCTCTTGCCTACCGAGCGTCCGCGCTATCTGATGGGTATCGGGACCCCGCCAGATCTGCTGCACGCGATGCTCGCGGGGATCGACATGTTCGACTGCGTGTTGCCCACGCACCTGGCCTGGCAGGGAACCGCGTTCACCTCGACCGGGAGGGTCAAGGTCACGCGCGGTCAGTGTGCGAGCTCCGACGTGGCCTTGGACGCGAGCTGCGCGTGCGCGACTTGTTCGCGATTCAGCCGCGCATATCTCCATCACCTGTTCAAGTGCAGCGAGCCCCTGGGACCGCGGCTCCTTTCCCTGCACAATCTGCATCACTACCTGGCGCTGATGACCGAGGCGCGCCAAGCGATCGATCGCGGGGCGTACGCCGCGTTCGCGCGCGACAAGCTCGATGCCATCGATCGCCACGAGCACAGCGATCGAAGATTGGCGCATTCAGCGTGACTCTGGACTGCGAGGTCGTGCTCACCCGGAGCGGCGCTCCCGCAATGCGAGATCGCACGACGGGCGAAATCATGCATCCGGTGGTGGGACCGCTGGTCGAAGCCGAGCGCCTCTATGTCGGTCCATCCCAGCTCGTGGATCGCTTGGGCGGTGACGGTCCAGATCCTCTGGTTCTGCTGGACGTCGGGCTCGGCGCGGGCTCGAACGCGATTGCGGCTTGGCACGCATCCCAGAACCTTGCAACCACGGCTCGACGCTTGGAAATCGTGAGCTTCGATCGAAGTGTGGCCGCGCTCGAGCTCGCTCTCGACCCAGCGCATGCGTCGGCGTTCGGTCTCGATTCCGATGCGGGCAGCGCGGCTCGGGAGCTCCTCGCCACCGGCCACCACGAAAACGCGCGCACGTCGTGGCGGCTCGTGAAGGGCGATCTCCCGTCGGCGCTGACAGCGGTGACCGAGGCCAACGTCGTCTTCTGGGATCCGTTTTCGCCGCGCGCGAGCCCCGATCTCTGGAGCCTGGCGGCCTTCCGCACCCTTCGACGCTCGTGCCGCAGCGGCGCGACGGTGCACACCTACAGCGGCTCGACCCGGATCCGGTCGGCTCTGTTGCTTGCTGGCTTCGTGGTCGGGATTGGCCCCGAGATTGGTGAGGGAAAGCGGGCTACTTGCGCCGCGCTCCGACGAGAAGATCTCGCGACGCCCCTCGACGAGCGCTGGCTCGATCGACTGACCCGGTCATCGGCTCCGTTCCCCGCCGACGCCCCCGCGGACGCGTTCCGCTGCCTGAGCCAGTTGGCGCAGTTCCGTTAGCTACGGTGAAGGCGTCAAGCACGGCTGCGGCTCGCCCGCAGCACCCGCCGCCGCATCGGTGCCTTGGCTGCCGGCGGCTCCGCCCCCAGCACTCCCCGACGACCCAGCACTCCCCGACGACCCAGCGCTGCCGCTCGCACCAGCGCTGCCGCCGCCGCCTCCGCCAACGCGAGGGGACAGACACGGCTCGGGACCACCCGTTCCACCGCCGCCGAGTGCCGAGCCACCCGATCCGCCGCCCCCCGACCCATCGCTGGCGCAGCCCTCCCCAGCGCTGGTCACGAGCCCCGCGGCCGCGAGCGCGGCGGCCACGAAGGTAGCGCGCCGTTTGAGGATCGCGTTTCTGGCGTCGTCCTCACCCATGTGCCGAGCATACCAGACACCGAGAGAGCCGTCGCCCCACTCATCGGCAGCGCTCGGATCCCGAGCGTTCCGCTTCGCATCAGATCAGGCATCGAGAACCTTGGTCAGCAAGTGTAAGCGATGTCCTGTCCTGTTCCCGTTCCTGGACCGCAACGGATCCCGATACGGCAACGGATCCCGATACGGCAACGGATCCCGATACGGCAACGGATCCCGATACGGCAACGGATCCCGATACGGCAACGGATCCGGATCCAGAAGCGCAAGTCGAAGCGTATTGGCGACGCGTCGGACCGACTCGCAACACAAAGCTGCGCCGAAAAAATCCCTCTCCGAAATCCAGTCAGCGACCGTGTGAAGGGTCCCCCCCTTCGGCCCGCTCAGATCCCGAGCGTTCCGCTGCGAATCAGATAACTGAGCGTCTCTCGCTGCTCGGCCGTGAGCAGCGCGTGCATTTCTGCCAGCGCATTCTCGACCGCCTTACCGACCCGCTCCGTCGTCTCGACCCGCCGCTGAGCCGCTTCACGAGCCGCGCTTTCGTCGAACGCTTCCTTCGCGATTGCATCGGCAAGCGATGCGACCGCTCGTCGATCATCGACGGCGGCTTGAGCTCGTTCGGTCTTGAGCTCGTCGAGGATCTTGACCAGCTTCGTAGTTTGCTTTTCGTCGAGCTCGAGCTTGTGGACCAAGAACCTCAGCGGTCGGCGGACGCCAAAGCCGCCTCCGTCGGGTCCTCCTCCGTGGCTCCAAGGACCGCCGCCACCGCCACCGGGACCGAAGCCCGGGGACGCGTGACAATGACCATGTGCACGCTCGCCGCGCGCACGCCAGCGCATGAAAAATCCAGGATGCATTGTTTTCTCTCTTCTCGCCGGGGCTGTTCGCGCCCAGCGGGCTCTCGTCACGGGCGAAATGCCACGCGACCCAGAAAAATGGTCCGAATCGAAGGATTGTCAAGGGAGCGGACCGTTACGAAGTGTGAAGCGACGTGGTAAAAGCGCCGCCCCATGCGCGTTTCGTACAGATGGCTTCGGGAGCTCGTTCCAGCGCTCGACGTGCCCGCCGCCGAAGTGGCCAATCGCCTGACCCATGCCGGGCTCGAGGTGGAGTCGATCACGGAGCTCGGTGCGGGTCTCGCACCGGTCGTGGTTGCGGAGGTTCGACGCATCGAGCCCCACCCGTCGCGCCAGAGTCTGCGCCTGGTCACCGTGGATCGCGGACAGGGCAACGAGCAGCGCGTCGTTTGCGGTGCGGCGAACGTTCCCGACCCCGGCGGGCGTGTGCTCCTGGCGCCGCTGGGCAGCGTGCTGCCGTCGCTGGGTGTTCCTCTCACGGCGCGCGACATTGGTGGTGTGGCGAGCGAGGGGATGCTGGTCAGCGAAGCCGAGCTCGGCATGGCGGAGGAGTCGGAAGGGATCCTCATCCTGGCGTCCGCGAGCTTCGCGCCGGGTACGTCGCTGCTCGAAGCGGAGCCAGAGGCCGCGGATTTCGTGTTCGAGGTTGGTGTCACGCCGAATCGTCCAGATGCCCTCGGTCATGTGGGGGTCGCGCGGGACGTGGCGGCGCTGTTCGAGCTTCCGTTCTCCCTGCCCGAGCCGAAAGCCTTCGCCAAGACTGCGAAAGCCGAGCTTTCCGCGCTGGTCAGCGTCGAAAACCAGGACACGGAGCGCTGCCCTCACTACGGAGCGGCCGCGGTGCTCGATGTGAAGATCGCGCCGTCGCCCACCTGGCTGCGCTGGCGCCTCCAGAAGCTCGGTGTGCGGGCCATCAGCAACGCCGTTGACGTGACGAACTTGCTGTTGCTCGGCTGGGGTCAGCCGCTGCATGCGTTCGATCTCGATCGCGTGCGGGGTAGCAAGATCGTCGTTCGACGTGCGCGATCCGGCGAGCCCTTCACCACGCTCGATGGGGTGGAAAGAAGGCTCGACGAGGACGATCTGGTGATCTGCGACGGCGAGGGTCCGAGCGCTCTGGCCGGCGTCATGGGTGGTCTCGACAGCGAAATCCGAGACGACACGAAGCGTGTGCTCCTCGAATGCGCTTACTTCACGCCGCGGGGCGTGCGCCGGACCTCTCGGCGTCACGGGCTGCAGACCGAGTCGAGCTTTCGATTCGAGCGAGGTGTGGATTGGGGCGCGGTTCCCCACGTGCTCGAGCATGCCAAGGCGCTGCTTTCGGAGCTCGCGGGCGGCTCTGTGGTCCCTGGAGCGATTCACGCGCGGGGAGCGGAGCCGGCATTGCCGTCGATCCGAGTTCGCTCGAAGCGCATCGACGCGCTCCTCGGTCGAGCGACGAAGTTCGAAGAGGCCAAGCGCTTGTTCGTTCGGTTGGGCTTCCCACTCGAGAAGGACGGAGCCGAAGAGGCCGTGTTTCGCGGGGCTTCCTGGCGGCCCGATGTGAGTCGTGAAGTGGATTCTGATCGAGGAGGTCGCTCGCGTGACCGGACTTGCCGAGATCCCTTCGGTGCTGCCTGCGATCTTGCCGCAGCTACCCCGTACTTCGGGCAAGCTCGCGCGTCGCGTCGCCAACGAGGCCGTGAGCCTCGGGCTTTCCGAAGCACTCACGTACGCGTTCGTCGCGCCCAAGGAGCTCTTGGCGCTCTCGGCGCCGACCCCAGCGGTCAGCCTGCAAAATCCCCTGAGCGAGCGCAGCGTGATGCGAACGAGCCTCCTGCCCGGGCTACTCGAGGCGCTCGGTCGTGCGCGGCGCCACGGCGAGCATGCCGTGCGGCTCTTCGCCGTGGGCTCGCGGTTTCTTCCGCCGGGAAATGAGGGAGCACCGTCGCAGGCGCGGCCGCGACAAGCGCAAGATGCCGATGCGCTCCCGTCGGAGCTACCGAGCTTCGCCGCCGTGCTCGCGGGACCTCGCCCCGCCTACCTCGCACAGCCCGCGAACGTCGACGTGTTCGACGCTAAGGGCATCGCTATCGAGATCGTGGAGCGACTCACCGGTCGCAAAGCCGAGGCCCAGAGCGCCCAAGCGGCACATCTTCACCCACGGGGCTCTGGCGAGATCCTGGTCGGCGAGACGCAGGTCGGTCGTTTTGGTCCACTGCACCCGGACGTGATCGACGCCTTCGATCTGGGTGACGAAGCTCACGTCATCGAGCTCGATCTCGGCGAAATCGAGGCACTCGGCTCGGTCACTCCGCGGTTCGCGCCCATTCCTCGCCTGCCACCCGTTGCTCGGGACATCGCTCTCGTCGTCAGTGATGACGTGAGCGCGATGGAAGTCGAAAACGTGATTCGAGAAAGTGCCGGCGAGCTCTGCGAGTCCGTGGAGCTGTTCGATCTCTTCCGCGGCGGCTCGATTCCGAGTGGCCATCGGTCGCTCGCTTTCCACGTCGTCTACCGCGATCCCAAAGCGCGGACCGACCCCGACAAGGCGCGTACGCTGACCGATCGCGAGGTCGATCAGCAGCACTCTGCCGTGGTGAAAGCTGCGAACGAGCGCCTCGGCGGGCAGCTCCGGGCCTGATCCGAACGGATTGGCGCGCCGCCAGGGACATCGAGTACGCTGGCGCCCGTGCGGCACCTGGTTCGATGCTGGCCGTTCGCAATTGCCGGGGCGCTCGTCGTGCCCGCTGCCGTTGCGCAACCGGCGGCCCCCCAAGGCGAACAGAAGCCGGCGAAACCGGACAAGCCCGACGCGAAGAAACCCGACGCGAAGAAGTCCGACGCGAAGAAGCCCGACGCGAAGAAGCCCGACGCGAAGAAACCCGACAGCGACGAGTCGGACGCCGACGCCGCTTCCGGTGATCAGGCGGAGGCTGACGAAGAAGACAAGCCCGCTGCCAAGACCAAGTCCGACTCCGATCTCCCACCCGAGCACGACGAGGAGGCGGTTCCCTCACCGCCTCCGCCGCCCCCGCGCGAGGACGAGCAGCTGCCCCGACCCTATCTGGAGCGGCCCAAACCCATTGCGGGGGTTCGTCACATCGAGATCGGACCGGATGCCGGGATCTGGTCGCGTCCGGCGAAGGGCGACGCGGCGAAATACTCCCCAGCGTTCGCATGGGGCGCCCACGCCCGAATCGAGATCCTGCCGGTGCTGGGTTTTTCCGCATATTTCAATGCGGCACACCACAGCGTGACCGTCAGCGACGCGAGCGTCGATCAGCCACCCATCGAGGTGATGCAAATCGGAGCGCGCCTCGAGCCGACGTGGCCGGTGCTTCCGACCCTTCGATTGTGGGCGGGGATTGGCGCTGCGTGGGGGCGAGTGACCGCGCCTTCTCCCACGGTGATGGGCATCCAGGACGTGCCCGACCGCACGGGGGTCTTCCTCGAGTACAGCGGAGCGCTGGGGGCAACCTACGACGCATTGCCCCATTGGTTGGCGATTTCCCTGTCCCTTTCCGGGGGTTTGGTCGCGAATCAATCCGGCGACGCGTTCGACGAGGCTCAGGTCATCGATCAGAATGGCCAGATGTCACGCCTCGCTGGGTTGCCCGAGCTGAAAGGCAGCTACTCCGCGCTTCTCGGCGTGGGGATGATCTTGTGATCCGAAGGGAGCTCGCACCGCTACTCTTTTGTCTGGCCTGCGGGAGCAAGAGCGCAAAGCCCGCCACGGAGCCCGACGCCCCCGTCACCGCAGAGACCGTCGTGGTCATTCCCGAGGTGACCGAGGAGCAAACCAAGAAGGCCGAGAAGGAGCCACCCGCACCAACGGGTGTGCGCGATCCGATCGCGATGGCCGAATCCTTGGAAGGTTCCGGCGCGGACTCCGACATGTGGGGTGGGGCCGCTTCGGGTCCACGCGGTGGACCTGATTGCACGCGTGCTGCGAATTGCTGTCTGAGCTTCTATTCGCAACAACCACAACAGAGCCCAGACCTGGTTCGGGTCTGCAATAACCTCCGCGGCGCTCCTTCGTCGATGTGCGCAATGCTCTACACGCAGTTCCAGCGGATGGCCCCCACCACCGGCGGTAGCTGTCCCTGACGCCTGTCCGAGTCTTCACCCGCGCGCAACAAATGCGCCTTTCTCTGGCGGGCCTTGCGAGTAGCCCGCGAGGGGAGTAGCAACCGGACGCCTGGAAACGCGATGCCGATGGGCTCGGCCGCGCGTTCGTCCCGAGCATGGAGCGGCCCCGTATGCTATCTCGGGGCCCCTATTTGGAGGATTTTCCCATGGAGCAGCTTGGTCCGGTCAGGAGCGCGTTCGGCATCGAAAAGAACGGGATCACGAACGCCCGTCGCGTCTACTGGAATCTGGGGTCGAGCGCCTTGCTCGAGGAAGCAGTGCGTCGCGGCGAGGGCCTCCTTTCCGCGGACGGAGCTCTGGTTGTCAGCACCGGTAAGCACACGGGACGCTCGCCGAACGACAAGTTCATCGTACGGGAGCCGAGCAGCGAAAAACACATCGATTGGGGAACGACGAATCGGCCGTTCGATCCGGACGCCTTCGATCGGCTCCACGCGCGGGTGCTGGCCTACTATCAATCCCAAGACCTGTTCGTTCAGGATCTCAAGGCATCCGCTTCGCACAGCTTGCCGGTTCGAGTGATTTCCACCACGGCATGGCACTCGCTCTTCGCCCGAACGATGCTCATTCGTCCGCCCAACGAAGAACGACGCGAGCACGTTCCGGAATTCACGGTGCTGCATGCGCCGCACTTCCAGGCGGATCCGGCGCTCGACGGCACGAACAGCGGCGCGTTCATCATCCTGAACTACAAAAAGAAGCTGGTCCTGATTGGCGGCACCGAATACGCAGGTGAAATCAAGAAGAGTGTGTTCTCGTTGTTGAACTACGTCTTGCCACTCACCGGGGTCTTGCCGATGCACGCTTCACTCAACGTGGGGCACAGCGGAGACGCCGCGGTGTTTTTCGGTCTGTCGGGAACTGGCAAGACCACGCTTTCTGCCGACCCGGAGCGCATTCTGGTGGGTGACGACGAGCATGGCTGGAGCGACAACGGGACCTTCAATTTCGAAGGTGGCTGCTACGCGAAAGCGATCCGACTCTCGTCCGAGGCCGAGCCCGACATCTGGGCCGCGGTCCACGACTACGGAACGGTCCTCGAGAACGTCATCATCGATCCCGACACCCGGCTGATCGATCTGGACAGCGACAAGCTCACCGAAAACACCCGAGCTGCCTACGAGCTCGGCCGGATTCGTAACGCTTCAGCGACGGGGATGGCGGGCCACCCCAAGAACATCCTGATGCTGACGGCAGATGCTTACGGCGTGCTGCCGCCCATCTCGCGGCTGACTCCCGCCCAGGCTATGTATCACTTCATCAGCGGCTACACAGCGAAGGTCGCCGGTACGGAGAAGGGCGTGACCGAGCCCAAGGCGACGTTCAGTGCTTGTTTTGGCGCCCCGTTCTTGCCGATGCATCCCACCGTCTACGCGAAGATGCTCGGGGAGAAGATCGAGAAGCACGGTGCTCAGGTGTGGCTGGTCAATACCGGTTGGACCGGCGGTCCCTACGGAGTCGGCAATCGCATGAAGATCGCATACACGCGCGCCATGGTGCGGGCTGCACTCGACGGCCGCCTGGCCGACGTGAAGACCAACGCCCACGCAGTGTTCGGAGTCGGGATCCCCGAAAAGGTACCCGAAGTGCCGACGGAGGTGCTCGATCCGCGCACGACCTGGAAAGACAAGGCGCAGTACGACCAGCAAGCCAAGTCCCTCGCCAAGCTCTTCAGCGACAACTTTTCCAAGTACGCGTCCGAGGCGGCGAGCGAGATCCGGAAAGCCGGTCCGCAGATTTGAGACCCGGAGGATCATGATCAAACCGTTGCTCGTTGCCGTTGGCTCAGCCTTCGTCTTGTCCGCCTGCGCCGGGCCTCCGGAACCGCCCCCGGCCGGACCGCCCCCGCCGCCCCCGGAGCCGATGAGCCCGGGACCCGCCGCGCCTGCGCCGCCCCCCGCTGCGCCTGCGCCCAAGCTGCCTTTGCCAGAGCTTCAGAAGAAGTTTCTCTCCGAGAGCGCAAGGGCATGGGCAACTCACGACGCCAAAGCCCTCGCTAGCTTGTACGCGCCGGACCTGGTGTTCGGCTATCCCGCGATCGGCGGGTGGCGCGAGGCGAGGACCCGAGCCGCTGTCGAAGCCAACATGGGCGACTTCTTCAAGGCGTTTCCCGATGCCAAGGTCGCTCCGGAGCGCGGCTTCGTCCACAAGAACGTCGTGATCATGCAGTGGGTCGTGACCGGGACCCACAGCGCCGAGTTCATGGGCGTCGCGCCGACGAAGAAGAAGATCGGATATCACGGCGTGAGCATCATGTGGTTCCGGGACGACGGTCTCGTGACGCGCGAGCACATGTACTACGACGATGCGAGCTTTCTCGCTCAGCTCGGCATCGCTCCCAAAGGAACCAAAGGCCGACCGGTTGCGGAGCTTCCCACCGCGCCAGCCGAATGGGTCTGGGCGAAGGACGACGAGACCGAGACCAAGAACGCGGAGCTTGCCAGAGCACTCGATCAGACCTTCGAGAAGAAGGATCAAAAGGCATTTCTCGGCTTCCTTGCCGACGATGTCGTCTATTCCGACTACATGCAGCCGGCAGACTCGAAGGGCAAAGCTGCTTCCGGACGCACCTTTCGAGCGATCACCGTCGCGTTTCCGGACGTGCGCATCACCCCCCAGAGCGTGTGGGCTGCCGGCGACAGCGTGATCGTCGAGGCGGAGGTGAGCGGCACCTTCAAAGCCATGCTCGGCTACACACTGCCCACCAAGCAGAGCGGATCGTTTCACGCCCTCGACGTGATGACGTTCAAGGATGGCAAGGTCGTGCGCGACGCTTCCTACGGCTCGAGCGGGGAGTTCGCATGGGCATTCGGTCTCCTGCCAGCGCCCAAGAAGCCCCTCGCTCCCCCGCCACCCAAGACTCCCAAGACGGCACCCACCGCGGCTCCGGCAAAGCCCGCGGCTCCCGCGAAGCCCGCGGCTCCCGCGAAGCCCGCGGCCCCGGCAAAGCCCACCGCGCCGGCGAAACCCGCTTCGACCCCTAGCGCGCCGTGAGGCGGGTGGTTTGGGGAGCCATTGCCGGGCTCCCGCTGGCTTGTGGCTCGGCGCCTCCTTCCCATCCGAGCGCGCATCCCATCGCCCCGATGCCCACCGTATCCCCGAGCGACGCGGAGCCCGCGGAGCCCGAGCCGGTGAGCGCCGAGCCCGTTTCCACGCCGCCTCGTCCCGTGCCCACGGGTCCGGCTTCGCTCTCCATCTACGTTCCGGTCGGCAAGCGGCAACCGGTCGCTCTCGACGGTACGATCGAGTCGCTGAAGCCGCCCCGAGGGGACGTGGGTTTGGATGCGTGGACCGAAATCACGCTGAGCGGCGTGGGGCCGAAGACCTCGTTCTACTTGCTTTTCGAGCCGCCCAGCGTTCGGTTGCCGTTTTCTCCTGGCCAGCGCTTGCGCGTGGAGATCGACTGTCGCAAGGGTGGTTGGCAGCGCGTGTGCGACGGCAGGATCGAAGACGGATCCCGCAGCGTTCTGGCGATTGTCTCCGGCAGTGGCGACGACGACTCCACGGGTTGGAAGGTCGTGCGGGGTCCGGTGGCGACGAGCGAGATCCATCCCGGCAAAGATCGCGTCGTCGAACACACGCACTCCCTGACCTTCTCGTCCCAGCGTGCGAGCGTGACCGCCCTGCCTCACCAGTGGACTCGAGTCCTCGTGCACGGAAAGAGCTATCTGGTCGAGGGCCACGAAACCGTGTGGGAAGGAGTTCCTCCACCCGATGCGCACGATCACCGGGCGTTTGGTATCGTGCTCGAGCGCCCGAACCAGTGATGCACCCTGAACGCTTCTTCAATCGAGAGCGCGATCAGTTGTCGCACACCATGAAGCCAGGAAGCGACGCGCTTGGGATGCACGAGTTGCCATTGCAATCCAGTGGGGAGTGACAGAGCACACTCGAGCTGCAATTGTCTTTGCAACTGGCCTGATTTTGGTTCGGGACTGAGCAACAGACCGAGCTGGGACAATCTTCGGGCCCATCGCAATACACGCTCTTCCCACCACCGTCGCAGGAGGCGCTCGCGAGCTCGCACTCCGCGGACACGCTCACGCAACAGTACGAAGTGCCCGAACAGACCTCGGTGCCGCACTTCACCCCCGGCGCCCCACCAGTCCCACCAGTCCCGCCAGTCGCACCAGTTCCGCCGGTCGCGCCGGTCGCACCAGTTCCGCCGGTCGCGCCGGTCGCACCAGTTCCGCCGGTCGCACCTGTTCCGGCGGTCGCGCCTGTTCCGCCGGTCGCGCCTGTTCCGCCGGTCGCGCCAGTTCCGCCGGTCGCACCAGTTCCGCCGGTCGCGCCAGTTCCGCCGGTCGCACCAGTTCCGGCGGTCGCGCCAGTTCCGCCGGTCGCGCCAGTTCCGCCGGTCGCACCAGCCGCCCCCGTCGAACCGGTTCCGCCGTTCGCTCCGCCGGCAGCGCCCCCCGAGCTCGCTCCACCGTTTTCGAACTCGTCGAGAGAGCGAGCGGAACAGCTCAGCGTAACCGCCAGAGCAACGAGGGCGCCCCACGTGCCGGACCGAACGGCGGCTTTCTGAAATCCAGAGCGCATCGGACTACCCGCAAGAGTACGCTCGAAGTGGCATGCTGTCGACCATGCGCGCCTCCCTTACGCGTCGGGTGAAGGGTGCATCGCGTAGTGAAGCTCGAGCATTGTCATGCCCAAAAACCGCACCGTGTGGTTGCAGCGCAGGGTCCCCTCTTCGTCCAAGTAGACGACGAAACGCTCCCGCAAGCTGCCGAGGCGCAAGACCTTCAGCGTGTGCTCGTCGAGCTCGAGCACGCGGTAAAATCCAGGCTCGCCAAAGGCCGTGCCGGATGAAACCAGCGTGAAGCGGCCCTCTTCGTCGTGCCCCGGTTTCAGCACCACGGTTGCATTGCCCCGAGGCAGGGGGAACACGACCTTCACACAACGCGATGGCCAGCCTGGGGCCTGCTCGGTCGTGTAGAAGCCCGTGTAGACGACCCGTCCGCTTCCGCGGGCACGTCGGTACCAGCCGGTGTGGCGCACGATACCGTTCGCGTCGGTGAGGGGGAGCACTTCGCTCGTCATGCCGCGGCTGAGCTCGAGACCGAACACCGGAAAGTTCAGCTGATTCATGTACCGGCTCACCGTGTACACGATGAGCCACAAGAACAGGCGGCCGGGAAACGGGGCGTGACTCCATGCTTCGAGCTCGTAGCGCGCCGTGTGCTCGTAGAAATCTCGAACCTTGGGTTCGGTCGCGTCGGGATCGAACTCCGGTCCCCGCAGAATCTCGAAGCTCGGAACCAAGCCCGCATCCTTCGCCCCGCGATCGATGTGCAAGCCTTCTCGTTCGGCGACGAGATCGTAGGGACGATCGCCGATCTCGCCGGGCGGACCGATGGGACCCACCAGCCACGGGACGTCGGTTTTGGAGATCCGGCGTCCGAACAGGGTGAGCCACAAGCGGATGAACGCTGCGCCCACCACGCCGAGGGCGCGCTGGATGGCCGAGGAGTCCACCATACCGAAGTGCCGAGCCTAGTCGAACCGCGCCCCGGCCGCTTGACCGATCGACCGTGGCGCGGGACCATTCGAAAGGCGTGCGAGAAGAGCCCGACATCATCCGGCGGATCCAGTCCAGCGACGAGCGGATCCACGTACCGCTCGGAGCCGTGTGCAACAACAATTGCATCTTCTGCATGGAGGAGGATCGCGAGGGTCGTTACATCAACAACTCGGCGATGACCTCGGAGCGCGTCCGCTGGGTGCTCGAGCAGCATCAGGGCGCGAGCGAGGTCTGTTTCACCAGCGGGGAGCCGACCACGCGAGCCGAGCTCCCGGAGCTCGTCGCCCGCGCCAAGGAGCTCGGCTATCCGCGCATCAGCGTGATGACCAACGGCCGGCGCATGGGTCATTTCCCTTACGCTGTCGCGCTCGCAAAGCGAGGCCTCAATCGCGTCTACATCTCCATCCACGGTCACGAAAAGCGTTTGCACGAAGGGCTCACGCGAACGCCCGACAGCTTCGAGCAGACGGTGAGCGGGCTCGATAGTGTCGCCAAGCTCAAGCCTCACGGGGTGGAGCTTCACACCTCCACTGTCGTGACGAAGCGAAATCTCCCGCACCTGACGGAGATCTACCAATTCCTCCGCGGGCATGGCGTCGACCAGGTCGTCTTCAACGTGATGCAGGCCAATGGCCGAGCCGACACCTACTTCGATCAACTCTTCCCCCCGTATCGCGAGATCGCCGAGCGCTTCCGCACCTTCCTTGCAGAAGTTCGTGAAGACCGCCCGATGGCATTTCTGGTCGACATCCCGCTGTGCACTACCGAGGGGATCCCGGATTTCAACCGCGGGTATGTCGAGCGGTATCGGCACTTCGATCTCGAGAGTCGGGTGTCGATGGACGTTGGCTCCCGGGACGAGCGACGGGGAGAAGGCCGCGGAAAGGGCCTACTCATGCTGACGCGAGCCGATCTCGACAACGAGCAACGATCGAAGCGCGCCGAGTGTCGCACGTGTCGTTATGACGCCGCTTGCGAGGGCGTCTGGAACAACTATGTGGCTCGGTACGGTTGGGACGAAATGAGCCCGATTCGCCCCGCCGACGCGGCGGAATGAGCTAGCGCTTCGCCACCGCGAAGAACACGGCGACCCAGCCCGCCAGGAAACCGAGACCACCGAGGGGCGTGATCGCGCCGAGCTGGCGGATACCCGTCAGCGCCAGCACGTACAGCGATCCGGAAAAGAGCACGATGCCGGCGAGCCAGAGCGAAGCAGGCCAGGTCACCGAGCGACCGGTGGCGTTTCCCCAAAGGGCGAGAGCGAGAAGCGCAACCGAGTGGAGCAGGTGGTAGAGCACCGCCGTGTGAAAAACCGTCAAAAGCTCGTCGCTGATCTTTCCCCGGAGCCCATGCGCGCCGAACGCACCCAGCGCGACGCCGAGAAAGCCGAGGACGGCGGCGATTCGGATCCAGAGCATGGGGCACCGTAGCATCGAGATCGTGGTACATCGATTGCTTCGCACGTCGCCCATGAAGTCCCGCCCGGCCCACGTCGCCACGATGGGTCTCGTGTGTGCCTCGTTTCCTTCTGATGGCTCACTGAAAGGTGATTGCGACGAGGAGTGAGCCGGTGGCCACCCGATGAGTCAGATTGTCGCCATACAGCGTCGCGCCTCCGAAGCGCGCAAGCGCACCCAGGCTCCATTCGTCGCCAATCCAGAAATTGTAGCCGATGGCTACGAACGCGCCGGCTCCCGCGGGGTTCACGTCTTTGCGCTCTGCCCCGGTGTCGTCTTTCACTGTAATGCGAGCGCCGCCGAGGGCACCCATCAAGTGCCAGCCCTCGCCCGGCGTGAAGTACCAATCGATGTACGGACCGACCAACAGGAGCGTGCCCACGCTGATGTCGTCCGTGTTGCTGACGGAGACGCCCTCTACCGACACGTTCGGGCTCACCACTTGATCGAAAGACACGAGGCCGCCCAGGTTCAGCCCGGGCTTGACCGCGTATCCGATCCCGAAATGCCCCGAGCCAGAGCTTCCCTGAGCCACGCCTTTCACGCTCGAGAAAATTCCGATGGTCTGCTCGAAGTCGTCGCGGAAGTAACCGCCACCGAGAGCGAGGGTGAGCTCTAGGCCGTCTTGCATGTGCGGCTTTCCGCCACCGCTAGCGGGTTGCGGCTCCTCCGCGAGCGCGGGAAGAGAGAACGATACGAGGGCGATTGCGAGGGCAAAGCGCGGATTGCGACGCATGACGACTGCACAATGCAATCCAAAGGCCACGCACACCGCCAGCGGATTTGGCGTGTTATCGCTGCAGGACCCGCTCGACTTTCACATCGAACGCGTCAACCCCGCGTCACACCGGTTCCCGAGGAAAGCCCGAGAACAGGTAGCCCTCGTCTTGGTGCCCGTCGATGACGCGGATCGCAGCGTTGTCGGGGTTGGGCTCCGATTCGAACCACTCTGGCGAGAGGTGACACCACATCATGACGAACGCGCGCAGGGTCACACCATGGCAGATGACGACGATGTCTCGAATGTCCTGCTGCTCGGCGTCCCGGTGAAACGTGCCGAACGCTTGGTGGACGCGCTGCGCCACGTCGAAGCGACTCTCGCCGAGGGGCATTCGTGCCCAGAACTTGCCCTCGAACCGGGTGCACTTGTCGTAGTAAGCGAACTCGTCCGGGAAGCGGCGGGGAAGGTCATCGTCGGGAACGCCGTCGAATAGGCCGAACTGCTGCTCGCACAGGAGAACGTGCTCGCGCCGGTCCGCAATCCACGTCCCGGCATGTTCGAGGAGAGCTTCGGCCGTTTCCCGCGTGCGGCGATAGGGGCTCACCCACAGCCGGATGTGGGGTTTGTCCCTCGGCTCACCGAACAAAGTTCGATAGTGGGCGTCGAGGCGCCGGCCCGCTTCGACGGCCTGGGCTTTCCCTCGATCCGAGAGTGGAATGGCGTGATCCGCCATGCGTGCATGCACGCTGGGATCGACGTTGCCGAACGATTCACCGTGCCGAACCAGCACGATTCGCATGTCGGGAGCATTGCGTCGGGTGTGACGCCTCGTCAATCGAGTCGTGGTCGCTCGCTCACGGCGTCACCCGATCTTCGCGGCACGGCTCGACCTAACCCCGCGGAGCGAGGTGCGGGCTTGTGAGCTTGTTTCGTGGTCCGGCGCTTGCTTGGCGAGCGACGCCGCAGGAGCGGCTGGAGGAGGACATCATGAATTTTCGACTTTGGGTTCTTGGTCTCGCACTGTTGCCGATTCTGTTTTCGACTCGGACGAGCCGAGCACAAGCGCCCGGAGCCGAGTCGCCTTCGGTCGAGGATGGGAAGCTCGACCAGCGCGGGCTCACGGGATTCGAAGCCATGCTACGCCCAGGGTTTGGCTCCGCTGGCAGCAAGTCGCCGGTCGCTTATGAGCAGGCTCCCCTCGTTCTTCATCCCGATCCGGGGCAAATCTACGACGGAAGTAGCGCGCCGTATGGCGCGGGTTTGAGCGGTGAGCTGAGCCTCGGGTATCGCTTCATCCCGAATCTGAGCGCCGGTGTCTACGGCGAGATGAGGTCGTCTTCCACCTCCAGCGTGAACGACGGGACCGAGAGCTTGAGTCGTTCCGGTTGGGGAACGGGTGTCTACGTTCGCGCCTACCTGCCGTCACTCCACGCCAAGCTCGATCCTTACGTTCAGGTCGGAGTTGGCTACATGAAAGACAAGCAGCAATACCAGCGAGGGATCATGACGACTCTCGGAAGCATGCCGGGGGATTGGTCACTCGAGCATCACGGCGTTGCCGTCCCGCTCGCGATCGGCATCGACTATCGCTTGCTCCCGATACTCGCCGTGGGGCCGAGCTTTCGCTATGCCCAGGTGTTTGGCGTCGGAGCGTGCCTTCGGGAATCCGTCGACACGCAATTCGGCGCGGTCAGTAGCAAGCAGTGCACGGACGCGGACACGAATCAGCGCATAACCAAAGCAGAAAGCTATGCTGTTTGGTCAGCGGGGCTCGACATGCGCTTGACGCTGTGAAACATGCCCAGGTCGTGGCACTCTATCGCGCATGATGCTGCGTCAGGTCATCGCGATGGGTGCTCTCGGCTTGGGGCTTTCGCTCGCGTCGGTCGCGTATGGGGATGTCCCACCGCCCGACTCGTGCAACACGGCGGGGGAGTCGTGCAACACGGCGCCGCCGGACTATCAGTCTCCCGGGACGTGCGTCGAATCCAGCTGCCAGAAGGCCCTGCCCGACGGCAGCACCGAGTACCCTTGCAACCTGTGCAAGCCCGGCGGAAGCGGCGGCTCCGCAGGCTCGGGAACGGGTGGAGCGAGCACTGGCGGATCGAGCGCCGGCGGATCGAGCGCCGGCGGATCGGCGGGAGCCAGCACGGGTGGTAGCAGCTCGAAGTCGAGCTCCGACGACTCCGGTGGCTGCAGCGTGAATGCTGCGGCCGCGAAGGGCTCGCTGGCCCTCGGTCTTCTCGCCCTCGGACTCGGCGCCCTCGCGCTCGGTCGGCGACGGCGTCGCTAAAGAGCGAACGTGGCAGTCGACGCGCTTTTGGAGCGTGCCGCCGCTCCCCTCGACGACTTGCGGCGCGGATTCTTGCGCGCTGTCTTGAAGCTCCCAGGGGCCGGCCCTCTGGTGCTGCGCCGCGACAACCGCGTCACGCTGTGGGCAAGCGGGCACGCGGTCGTCGCGTTCGTGCTCACCGCAACCTTCCCCATGCTGCTGTTCGTATTGGGGCCGGTGCTGTTGGGCGTGGCCCACGTGGCCGCGGACGTTCGCTACCTCGTTCTCCGCCGCGTGCTGCCGAGGTGGTGGAAGACTGCCGTGCTCGTGGGCTGCGTCAGCTTCGCGGCGCTTCGTGGCATAGAGGAGGTCGGGGTTTTTGGTCTCGGGCTGATGCGGCTCGAGCTCGGGCTGGCGTGCGGGTGGATCGTCGTGGCGCTCGTCGTCGGGGCACGCGCCGCCAAAAGCTCGCTGCGAGCTCTGATCGCACTGCCGCTCATAACCGTCGCGCTCTGGTTTTCCCTCGCTGATCCAGTGACCACTCGCTTGGTATTCGTGCATGCGCATAATCTGGTCGCGCTCGGGCTCTGGCTGTTTCTGTTTCGGCGTCGCTTGTCGTCTGCGCTCCTACCCCTCGCGCTGATGACGATCGCGGTGCTCTGGCTCGGAAGCGCGCGCACCCTTTCCTGGGCGGAGGCCACCGGTGGCTGGATGGCCTTCCGGCTTCACCTGCTGGCGGCTGCAGACTGGGTCGCGCCGGGGCTCTCTCCCGAGCACGCCGTGGGCCTCACCCTCGTCTACACCTTCTTGCAGTCCGTCCATTACTCGCTGCTCTTGATCCTGATCCCCCAGGAAGACCAGAGCTCGGAAGCGCCGCTCACATTTCGCAAGTCGGCGCGCTCGTTGCTCGCGGATTTCGGGCGACCAGGACTCGTAGCTCTCGTGCTCACGGCCCTGGTCGTCATCGTCGGTGCGCTGGTCTGGAACGTTCAACAAACGCGAGCGCTGTATCTGAGCCTCGCGATGTTTCACGGCTACCTGGAGCTGGCGATGCTCGGGTATTTCTGGGCTCGGGGCTCGGGCCTCAGGGCCACGGCAACCGCGCCAGGCTGACCGGCGTCGTCGCCGGCGTTCACGTCGATGCCCACGAGCATCTTCGCGAACGAAGCTTTCTCTACGAAGCCGACCTCACCCTCGAAGGTCTCGGGATTCTCGAAGGTTCCGAACAGCATGTCGATCACTGGAAGATCGGCGTAGTTCCGGGCGTGCACGTTGCGCTCGTGGTGCAAGCAGTGAGCTTCGGGGCGCTGGATGAAGTAGCCGAGGAAGCGCGGTGTCTTGACGTTCCAGTGCTGGAAGAGACCGTAGAACGCGGCCAGGTAACCAATCAGAGCGGCAGCGAGGGGATCCAGCCCCAAGACGAACACCATCGCGCCGATCGCGATCACGTTCTGCATCACGAGCTCGAAAGGGTGAAACACGGTGGAGCTCGGGATGTCGACCCGCTGGGGAGCGTGGTGCATCTGGTGAAGCCCCCGCCACAGAAACGAGAACCGATGGCAGGCGCGGTGATAGGCGAAGATGACCAGCTCCAGAGCGACGAATCCGACGGCCACGCCGCCCAGAACTCCGAGCTTCGTGCCGTCGACCAACCGATGCGTGGCAAGCCAGTGCACCGGGATCAAGAGCGGTGTCAAGATGCCGACCGTGAGCATCAGCACCATGAAAGCGAGTCCCACCAGTGCGAACGAATCGACCGGGTCGTTTGGATTGGCGAAGAGCTCTCGCGCGCGCTCCTCCAAGGCATCGGCAGCAGCGAAGTCGCCACGGCGAATCGCCAAGACAGCTTCGAGCATCGTCGTGTAAAAGCGATACTGCGATCGTCGAAGCTCTTCGCAGAGTTTGGCGCACTCGCGCTGGCAGCTCCGAGCCCCTTCGTAGTCACCGAGCTCGGCGCAGTCGAAGAACAGCCGCAGATTACGAACGCGCTGTCGGGACCTCGGGACATGAGCGATGACGAGCATCGTATCAGACTGGGGCACGTGTCTCGTCGGAGCGCGGTCGAGTGGCGGGCTCGGTCTTCGATTCCACTGCGCGGCGCCAGAGCTCGGGCCACGGAGCGGTCGCGCGAAGCTCCGCCAGGACCGCGTTCAGGCCCCATTGCAGGCGGTTGAGGAATAGCCACTCGGGCGGCATGGTGGACCGATTTCGGTTCGGGTTTTCGAGCAAGAGGACGGCGTAGCTCTGTCGCACGTAGTCCACCGTGTACGTGAACGGCTCCTTTTGCAGGAAGGGACGGTACAGGTACTGCATCACCTGCCACTGGTGATCCCAGTCGAATTTGCCTTTCCGAGGAGCGAGTCCCAGCTCGGTGAAGTGCTCACGGAAATCGGCGCGGCGATTGTCGACAACCGCGAGCGCGACGCGCTTCCAGGTGTCGATCATGCTGGGCTCGAACCAGCGCACGCAGCCGTAGTCCAGGAACGTGACGCTGCCGTCTTCGTGCACCAGGTAGTTCCCCGGGTGAGGGTCGGCGTTGTAAACGCATCGGTGAAACAGGGTGGAAAAGCAGGTGTCGAACAGGATCTCGCCGGTTCGGTTGCGCTCGGCCTGGCCGGCGCTCTTGGCAAACTCGTGGAAGTTCTGACCGCCGCTGAGCTCCGTCGTGAGCACGCGACGACTCGAGCGCTCGGTGCTGACCTGCGGTACGCTGCGCTCGGGATGATCGGCCCAGAGCGAGCGAAAGAGTGTCTGGCTCCGCGCTTCGATGCGGTAGTCGCACTCCTCGAGTAGGCGAGCCCGGAGCTCCTCCACCACCGCTTTGCCGTCGATGGCAGTCCCCAGTGTCGAGAGCCGGGTCAGGAGGCCGACGGTTTCCAGGTCGCTCGCCACGAGCTCCTCGATCCCGGGGTACTGCACCTTCACGGCGACGTCGCGTCCTTCGAAGCGCGCGCGATGGACCTGTCCGATGGATGCTGCGGCGAACGGCTGGCTCTCGAAATCCTCGAAGAGCTCCCCCGGAGGTGCGCCGAGCTCGTCTTCAATCGCCGCCTCCACCTTTTCGCTCGCCATCGCCGTGCTCGCCGACTGGAGGCGCGCCAAGATGGCTTGCGCTTCCGGCGACATCGCTCCCGGCATGTAGCTGGCGATTTGTCCGAACTTCATCACGAGACCTTTGAGGCGGCCCATCTCCTTTACGAGCTCTTCCGCGCTCTGGACCGCCTTGCCGTTGGCTGCCGCACTCATGCCGAGGGTCGATTTCATGTAACGACTGCCGAGCTTCGCTGCGAGCTTGGCCGTCACCAGCGTGCGTTTGCGAAAGCCTCGCGCTAGCTCTGTGAGCGGAACGTCGTCATCTCGGGTCATGAGACTTCTCCTTGGTTGCGGCCGAAGCCGCGCATCATTTCGTGAAGCGACCGCGCGAGCTGCTGTTCGTGGAACGCCCGCGGATACATGCCGCTCAGCCAGCCAACCAGGCCGATGTAGTACAGGCTCAACGCGTGATAGGCGCATTGCCCTGGATCGGCGTCCCGTCGGAGCTCGCCCCGTTCTTTTGCGGCTCGCGCCAAGTCCGCAAGCTCAGCAAGCGCCGCGAAGTTCGTGGCACTCAGCCTCTCGCGCTGCGCGGCGTTCATGAACAGAGCGGAGCTCACGTAGATGCGCCCGAGCTCTGGCTGGCGCTCGTAGTAGTCGTGGAACGTGCGGAACAGGTGGAGCAGCGCGTCGGGAAGCGCCGCGTTCTTCGGCACCGTCGCGACGGCGCGCGCCGTAATTTCCGACACGTCCTTCTTGAACAAGTGGACGACGAGGTCCTGCTTTTCTGGGAAGTAGCTGAACAGCGTGCCGATTCCGATTTCCCGCCCGCTCCGCGATCTGCCGGGTCGTCGTCGCGTCGAAGCCCTTTTTCGAGAACAGGGCGCGGGCCGCGGTCTCGATTCGAGCCAGCTTTTGCTGCTTGTTCTTGGCCCGTCGGCCCTGTTTTTGAGCGCGCTCATTTTCGAGCATGCTCAATAATTGGGGCTCAGCACCCCAACTGTCAAGGGCTCGAGCTCCATTCTCAGGTCTTGCCGCCCTAGGGCTCTCCCACCATGGTTAGGCGGCCGAATGCACCCTGGGCCGAAAGTCGTCTGCGCTTTGCTCGTCGCCCTGGCCGTTCCGGCATGCCGTGGGAAGGGAGGTAGCTCACGAGCAGAGCGCCCGGTGCCCGTGTCCGTCGCCGCGGTCTCGAAGAAAGACATGCCGATCGAGGTGCGGACCGTCGGCAGCGCGGAGGCCATCGAGACCGTTTCCATCGTTCCCCAGGTCGGCGGATTGATCCAAACCGTGCATTTCAAAGAGGGGGACTTCGTCAAGGCGGGCGATCCGCTCTTCACCATCGACACCCGGCCTTACAACGCCAGCCTGGCTGCAGCGCGCGCGACACTTGCGAAGAATCGGGCGCTCGCCGAGGAGGCCCAGCGCACAGCGGAACGTCTCGATAAACTCCACAAGGAAGGGATCGCTACTCAGCAAGAACTGAGTGAAGCCCGCGCCAATGCTGCGTCCCAGCAGGCGACGCTCAACGGAGATCGCGCCAACATCGCGAGCTCGAGCCTGAACGTTCAGTTCGCGCGCATTCAATCCCCCATCAGCGGTCGCACGGGTAGCTTGCTCGTGAACGCGGGCAACGTGGTTCGTTCCAACGAGACCCGCGCCCTGGTCGTGATTCGCAGCGTGGCACCGATCTACGTGCGCTTCGCAGTGCCGGAGCAGTACCTGTCGGGGGTGCGGGCGGCCATGAAGCAGGGAACCGTGCCCGTGGTCGCGATGCCGCGGGGCGGCAAGCCCGTCAGCGGGGAGCTCACTTTCATCGAGAACACCGTGGACAGCGCCACAGGCAAAGTGGACATGAAAGGCAAGTTCGAAAACACGGACGAAGCTCTCTGGCCGGGGCAATTCGTCGACGTCCTCGTCCAAATCGGGATGCAGAAAAACGCCCTCGTCGTGCCGGAGTCCGCTGTCCAAACCGGGCAAGACGGGCCCTACGCCTACGTCGTGGGCCCGGAGAACAAGGCGGCCCTCCGGCAGCTCACGGTCGAGCGCAACGTGGGCGCAGAGCTGGTGATCGCCAAGGGCTTGAATCCAGGGGAAAGCGTCGTGATCGATGGCCAGATCCGAGTCAGCGACGGCGCGACAGTCGAGATCAAACCCCCCACGATGGCCACCGCTGAGAGCGAGCCGAGCGCGAAGCCACCCGCCAAGAAGGAAAAGCCCACGCTCGAGGGACGCCGGTGAGCATCTCCGGACCGTTCATTAGAAGACCGGTCGCTACCACGCTGGTGATGATCGCGCTCACCGCCTTCGGTTTGCTCGCGTTCGATCGATTGCCCGTGAGTCAGCTCCCCAACGTGGACTTTCCGACCATCCTGGTGTCGGCGACTTTGCCAGGCGCCAACGCGGAGACCATGGCGTCCTCCGTGGCGACGCCCCTCGAACGAGAGTTTTCCACGATCGACGGGCTGGACTCGATGTCATCCAGCAACGCCCTCGGGTTTTCGAACATCACCCTGCAATTCAGTCTCGAGCGGGATCTGGACACGTGTGCGCAGGACGTTTCCGCTGCCATCGCCCGGGCGTCGCGTCTCTTGCCCCGGGACATGCCGGCGCCGCCCAACTATCGCAAAGTCAATCCCGCGGATCAGCCGATCCTCTACCTGGCGCTCTCGTCCAAGACGCTCCCGCTCTACGTCGTCAACGAGTTCGCCGATACGCGGCTTGCCCAAACGATCTCGACCATTCGGGGCGTGGCCCAGGTCAGCGTCTACGGATCGCAGAAGTACGCAGTTCGCATCCAGGCCGATCCCGACGCACTCACGAGTCGAGGCCTCGGCCTGGACGACGTGGCGAATTCGATTCGCTCGGCCAACGTCAATCTGCCCACTGGAACCATGTACGGTCCGAGCTGGGCCTACACGATCCAGGCCAACGGCCAGCTCACCAACGCCGAAGGCTACGAATCGGTCATCGTCACCTACAAGAACGGGACTCCGGTTCGGCTCGGAGAAATCGCCAAGGTCACGGACGGTGTCGAAAATGACAAGACCGCGGCGTGGCGCGTCGATCAGCGCGCGGTGATTCTCGCAATCCAGAAGCAGCCCGGCGCCAACACGATCGCCGTTTCAGACGCGATCAAAGAGCTCGTGCCTCGCTTCCGCGAGGATCTGCCGGCGGCGGTGGATCTGGACGTGCTCTTCGACCGTGCCGAGAGCGTGCGGGACTCGGTGCACGATGTCGAGCTCACGCTGCTCGTCACGCTGACGCTCGTCGTGATGGTGATCTTCCTCTTCTTGCGCAAGCTCACCGCGACAATCATTCCGAGTTTGGCGATGCCGCTGGCGATTCTGGGCACCTTCGCCGTAATCTACGAGCTCGGCTACACGATCGACAACTTGTCGCTCATGGCGCTCACTCTCAGCGTTGGATTCGTCGTCGACGACGCCATCGTGGTGCTCGAGAACATCGTCCGTCACATGGAGCAGGGGAAACCTCCGTTCCAAGCGGCTCTCGACGGCTCGAAGGAGATTGGATTCACCATCCTTTCGATGACCCTCTCGCTGGTGGCGGTCTTCCTGCCCTTCCTGTTCATGGGCGGGATCTTGGGGCGACTGTTCCGGGAATTCGCCGTCACCATTGCGGTCGCCATTCTGGTGTCTGGCTTCGTCTCCCTCACTCTCACGCCGATGCTCAGCGCCCGCTTTCTCCGTTCCGAGCGGAAAGAGGGCAGGAGTCGCTTGTTCGCGGTCACCGAACGCGGGTTCGAGCGGTTGCTCGGCATCTACGACCGCGCGCTCCGCAAGGTGCTGGTCTTTCGAAAGACCACCATCGTCTTTTCCTTTGCAGTGCTCGCGGCAACGGTCGTTCTGTTTCAGCGCATCCCCAAGGGATTCCTGCCCACGGAAGACCTCGACCAGCTGTTCATGGTGACGGAGGCGGTGGAAGGCATTTCCTTCGACGCCATCCGGGACCGTCAGATCGAGCTTGCAAAGATCGTGGCGCAAAATCCCAACGTGGAAGCGTTCATGTCCAGCGTCGGTTCCCGCGGGGCGATCGGCGGCTCCAACAACGGCTTCATGTTCATGCACCTCAAGCCCAGGAGTCAGCGCGACAAGAGCGCCCAACAAATCGCCGCTGAGCTGATGCCCAAGGTGAACTCGATCCCCGGGATGAAGGCGTTCGTGCAGATCCCTCCCACGATTCGGGTCGGTGGTCGCCTGAGCAAGAGCGAGTATCAGCTCACGCTCCAAGGCACGGAACCGGCGGAGCTCTATCGCTACGCGCCCATCCTCGCGGAGGAGCTTTCGAAGTCCAGCGCCGTGAAGAACGTGGCGACGGATCTACTTCTGAAAAACCCCGAGCTTCAGCTGAACATCGATCGCGATCGGGCGGCTTCGTTGGGTGTTCCCGTCGAGCAGATTGAAGACGCACTCTACAGCGCCTACGGCACCCGTCAGGTTTCCACGATCTTCGCCCCGAACAACACGTATCAGGTGATCCTCGAGCTGGATCCCGAAGGTCAACGCGATCCCTCCGCGCTCCAAAAGCTGAATGTGCGCTCGAACGCGGGAGTTTTGGTGCCGCTCGAGACGCTGGTCGACATCAAGCCCGGGGTTGGTCCTCTCAGTGTGAACCACCAAGGACAACTTCCTGCGGTCACCGTGAGCTTCAACGTCGCTCCTGGACGTGGGCTCAGTGAAGCGGTCACCGCGGCCAACGAAACCGCGAGGCGGGTGCTCCCCGCCACCATCACCACGAGCTTCGCTGGTGCGGCGGAGGCGTTCGAATCGTCACTCGCCGGCCTCGGCCTTCTGCTCGTGGTGAGCATCTTCGTCATCTACATCGTCCTGGGGATCCTCTACGAGAGCTTCATTCACCCAATCACGATCCTGTCGGCGCTACCGTTTGCGGGATTCGGTGCCCTGGTCACGTTGATGGTGTTCGGGATCGATCTCAACGTGTACGCGTTCGTGGGCATCATCCTCTTGGTCGGGCTGGTAAAGAAGAACGGCATCATGATGGTGGACTTTGCGATCGGCGCCCGCAAAGAAACCGCGGTCACGGCGGAGGAGGCGATTCATCGAGCCTGTCTGGTGCGCTTTCGACCGATCATGATGACCACGATGGCCGCTCTATTCGGCACTTTGCCGATTGCCCTCGGTCTCGGTGCGGGTGCCGAATCCAGGCAACCCCTCGGGCTCGCCGTGGTGGGCGGGCTCTTGTTCTCTCAGCTCCTCACCCTGTTCGTGACGCCCGTCTTCTACGTCGCGTTCGAGCACCTCAGGGAGTGGGTCGCGAAGCGCCGCCATCGCGGCGAGCTGCCGGAACCGGCCGTCTCGACCTGAGCGCGATGAATGTCGACTCGCCCTTCTTGCAACACAAGGGCAGAGGATGACGATGTCGTCGGGGACCACTCTGCGCATGACGAGAAGCGGCACTCTGGTCGGGCTGCCGGTGGTGCGCCCTGCCAAGGATCAGGAGCTCACGCCCATCGTTCCTTGTGAGGATCCGGAAGACGACGGCGACACCATGGTGGACGAGCCCTGGCGACGCATGTGGGCTCCCGAGCCCGAGCCGCCACTTCCCTTGGTACCCAAGCGTCGAAGCATGCCCGAGGAGGAACGACGTTTGCTCGCGCGAGCCGCGCTCATTGCAGCGTTCGCCGTGGGCTTTCTGATCGTGCTCGTGCTGCTCGGTCGCTGACGGCTCACTTCACGTAGCTCGCCTGCATCAAGGTGGCGGCGGAATCGCACGGAGGACTTTGGTCCGCGCTGAAGATCTGCACCGTGTGCGCGCCGGAATTCCCCAACTGGGGGTCGACTTGCAGCGCCTCACTCCCCCAGCGATACACTTTGAACGCAGTCCCGCAGCTCGGGCCGACGGAGCACGTGCTCGTGGATGGGGCATATCCAGGACAGTAACCGTCGATGGAGAGAGCATAGGGTTCGTTATTGGGCTCGACGATCAGCGTGACACTGGTGAGCGTCTGACCGGTTCCGGACGGCGGATCCAGAATCAGCATTCGCTGAGCGACGTTGTTGCAGTGGCAGTAGTCCCAATCCGACGGAAGGCATTGGGCGACCGGAGGTCCATTGTTGCAGTTGGCCTTGCCGGTGGTGCCGTCCGTCAGGTAGCAAACGATTTTCCCCTCGCACAGAGGTGGGCCAACGTCGATGTCCGCGTCCAGGGATACGACGTCTGGCAGGCCGCCATCCGAAAGCTTCCCGCCGCTTCCTCCCTTGGCGCCGCTCCCGCCGTTTCCTCCGCCTGCGCCCTCGTTGCCGGTGCCTCCACCCCCGTTCGAGCTCCCAGCTCCGCCATTGCTCGCTCCGCCGGACTCGAACGCATCACCGCTACAGCTTGCTTGAGTGGTGATCCAAGCGAGCCCAACGACGAAAACGCAAGGTCGGATCCCGAGCATGTCGAGATCCTCAAGCTAGCACGACCCGGCGCAGGGATGCTGGGGGCAATGCCTCTGGTTTACTGCTCAGTCGGTGCTTGCGTCGGAGACGGACCCCGCCGAGCCACCCGAGCCGGCGGAACCGCCAGCGCCCGCCGAACCAGCCGTGCCTCCAGCGCCCGCTGCGCCCGCCGAGCCACCCGTTCCGCCATCCGTCCCGCCGTCGCTGGCGGTGCAGGCAGTGATACAGGTTTGAATGGCGTTGTAGATGTCGATGGTGCCCGCGTTCGTCACGCACGCAGTTTGACAATCCGTCGCGCAGCTCTGGGCGGTGCCTCCGGCCTGCAGGCAATTGGCACCACACAAGACGAGCGCTGCGCACTCGGCGTCAGCGAGGCAGGTTTCCGTTTCGTCGCAGCAGTCGCCTTGCAGGCACGCGGTCTGCTTTGGGTCGCTGGTCGACAGCACGGTGCACTTCGCATTGTGGAGCGTGTCGCCGCAGGTCACCCCGCTACCGCCCGAGCCGCCGCTGCCACCCGTTGCGCCCGAGCCGCCGCTGCCACCCGTTGCGCCGAAGCCGCCGCTGCCACCCGTCGCGCCAGTGCCGCCACCACCGTCGGTTTTTCCGCCGGTGCCACCCTTGCCCTTGTTGTCATTCGAGTCGTCACTCGAGCAAGCCGAGATTGCGCAAAACGCTCCGCCCACCGCCAACAAGATAATCAAGTGCTTCATGGAAGACCTCGTGGTGAAAAGACGCCGCAGTCCAGCGCAATCCGCCGAGGAGGTCAAGGCTCGGGGGATGCCGCAGCGCAGCATCGTCCGACGGCTCAGTCAGCGCACAGCTCGTCGAGGGGTGCGAGCAGCGATTCAACGTCGTCTGGCAGCAAGCGTGGACAATCCGTGCCCGAGCCAATCAGCGTCTCTGCAAGGGCTCTTTTCCGCATTTGTAGACCGAGCATCCGCTCTTCCACGCTACCGGCCACCACCAGATTGTGGACGAACACCGGACGGGTCTGACCAATGCGATGGGCACGATCGGTCGCTTGCATCTGTGCCGCTGCGTTCCACCACGGATCATAGTGGATGACGGTTTCCGCGCGGGTCAGTGTGAGCCCGGTCCCGCCAGCCTTCAGGCTAATCAGGAAATACTTCCATTTCACCTTGCTGGAAGGCGTCTACCAGTCGCTGTCGATCGCGGGTCGATCCGTCCAAGAGGCCATGGCGGATCTTCGCCGGCCGAGGCCCGCTGAAAGAAGCGCCAGCATGCGAGCGAATTGGGAGAAAACCAGGACTTTCCGGCCACTGCCGAGATCTCCTGGTCGAGCAGCGAATAGAAAGCGTCTTCCTTCGCAGATTGCTCGACGGCTCGCGCCGACTGTACGGGCACGAGCTTCGGGCTGCAGCACACCTGACGAAGCTTCATGAGCGCATCCAGGATCGTGACGTTCGACGCTCCAAAACCCCGCTGTCGAATCGCAGAACGCACCTCGGTATGAGCCGCGACGCGAATCGTTTCGTAAAGATCCCGCTGCTCGGCCGCGAGCTCGACGTAGCGAACGAGCTCGGTCTTTTCTGGAAGCTCCTTGGCGACGTTCTCTTTCGTTCGGCGCAGCACCAGCGGCGAGACTCGAGAGCGCAGCGCCGCAAGTCGAGTTTCGTCCCCATCCCGCTCGATGGGATGGCGAAAGCCCGACCTGAATCGTTCGATGTTGCCCAAGAAGACCCGGCATGGCGAAGTCGAACAGGCTCCAGAGCTCGTCCAGGTTGTTCTCCACGGGTGTTCCGGTGAGGGCCAGACGATGACGTGCGCGGAGCGAGCGCGCCGCGCGGCTTGCCTGGCTTCGGGGGTTCTTGATGGCCTGTGCTTCGTCCAGGATCAGATAGTGATAACCCTGCTTCTTGAAGCGCGCGAGATCGCGATGCAGGAGCGCGTAGGTGGTGATCGCGATTTCGGTCCCATGCAGCCGAGCGAAGGCCCGCCGTCGTTCCCGTCCGTGCAGCACGAGCACTCGGAGATGCGGAGCGAACGTCTTGAGCTCTCGCCTCCAGACTTCGACCAAGCTGGTCGGCACCACGATCAAGCTGGGTTGATCCATGCGTCGTGCTTCTTTCTCCAAAGACAGAAGCGCGATGGTCTGAATGGTCTTTCCGAGCCCCATGTCGTCCGCGAGGAGCCCGCCCACGCCGTGATCGCGCAGGTGGCACAGCCAATCCAGACCCTCTTGCTGATACGAGCGAAGCTCCGCCCGCAGCGGGGCGGGCTTTTTGGTTGCTCGGGTTTGTCCGCGAGGGCGCGTCCCCGATTGACGGCTTCCCGAGCCCCTCGCCACGGAGCTTTTGGAGCGCGCCTTCCACGCGACCGACCGCGGCGAGATTCGAGGCGTGGATTTCGATGCGTGAACCGCGCCCCGAGTAGAGCTCGGAAAGTACGGACAAGATGGGCTCGAGCCGGGACCACGGGATGACGACGAAGCGACCGTCTCCCACCGGCAGCGCGCGGCAGCGGGCCGCATGTCGAGACAGCGAGCTCCAGCTCTCGCCTTTCGTATCGCTCAGCAGGCGGATCAGCGCCGGCGCCAGATCGATGCGTTCGCCCTCGACCTCGACACCAATGCTGAAATCGAACCAGGCCGTCCCGCGGCTCTCGAGCTCGGCGACCCAATGCTCTCCCGCCACCAGACGAAATGGAAACGAGGGGTCGACTTCGACCTCCCAGCCCAGCGTCTCGAATTCGTCCGTCGCCATGCTGGCGAACGAACAGATCGCGTGCACGTTTCCGTCGGGGGAAAGTAGGTAGTCCGCTCGGGTGTCATGAGGGGCGACCACGCTTTGGACGTGGTCGAGCTCGACAGCGCCGATCGCTCGATCAGAGCCTGGACGCGGCTTTCGGCGAGCTCGTCTCGCTCGACATCGGCACACGCGAATTCATCGAGATCGTCCTGGTCGTTTCGCGGCCGAACCTCGATCCCGCAATACTCGAAGCGAAGCGACAGTACGGCGACCGACTTCTCTCGCCACTTCCCCTCCAAGCTCTCGACGAGCATTTTCTCGCCGAAGAGACGAAGCTTTGCTCGGAACGGAGGGTCCGGAAGGATGTCCGCGCGCTGGGCGCCGGAACCAAGGTCGAACGGTGAGACCTGCAATCGGGCTATCGCAAACGAACACGTTCCGTGACTCGAATCAAGAAAATCGGCCGAATGGATTCTTGATGAGCTATTGGCAAAGGCCGCGGGAAGCGCTCGCGGCATCCGCCATGAGCTCGGCCAGGCGGGCGTCCTGGAGCTTCATTGCTTCACCCAGATCGCGCAGACGCCCGAGGCTCGTGCGTTCCCGAGCAATGGCTTCCTCACCGGCTTCGTACGGAACGGCGATGTGACGAGCGAACCGAATGATGACGTCCTCGATCGCGCGATTGAGGTCGACTTCGATGTTCGTGCGAGCTTGGGGAGTGAGCGCTGCGATGTCTTTGAGCGCGGCCTGCTCCTGTTTGCGCAGGGCGAGCTCGGCCATCGCGATGGTTCGGCGCTCGAGGGAGCGATGGGTTTTGGCGAACACCAGGAGCGAGCCGACAGCAATTCCGATCGCAGCTCCGATCCCGGGAGCGATCAGCATTCCGATCCCGGCGCCCAGCAGAGCGCCGCCGAGCCCGAGGCCAACGCGGGTCCACACGTGGCGTGCGAGGGTGGAACGAACGTTTCTCTCCCCCGGCTCGAAGACTCGCGCGAGCGCAACGCCTTCTCGGTGGATCGAGTCTCGCTTGCGCTTCACTTCTTCGTCGATGTGATATTTCTTGCGAAGGTCGTCGAACACGGAGCGCTCCAGCTCGCGAACCGACTGTTCGACGCCGGCATTGAGCGCGACCAGCGCCCGAGCCTCCACGCTCTTCACGTCCTTTTCCAGATCGGTCTCGGTCTCGAGGGCCACGGCTCGAAATTGACCTTCGTGCACGCTTCTGCGAATGCGGTCGCCATATTCCCGGCGAAGTTCGGCGAATCGGACCCGGGCAGCCTCGGAGGCCTGGGCGGTCGCCCGTTCGGCGCCGCGCTGGATCCCTGGCTTTGCTTTGGCCAACGCTTGGCGGTGGAACACCTCGGGTTCGGGCACCCGCTCCGCTTCGAGGGCAGCGATACGATCTCGATAACGAGCTTCCGCTCGTTGCTCGGCGTCCGCGGTCTCTGCGATGCACTGGCGCAGTACCTTCGCCGCGCGGGTTCCGAGGATGATGGCGCGCTCGTGACGGAGGACGCGAAATAGTTTTCGAAGCTCCACCTCGAACCGACGCGCGAGGCCCGAGTCGGGGTCCTCGATGGCTGCTTGCGCGGCCACGGCGATCGAAAGCACCGTGTCCTTCGAGCGCCCGATTTGCTCGGCAAACCGTTCCGTTCGAGCTCGGCGAACTTTCTCCACCGCGTCCCAAGGGTCCGCCTGTCCTTCTCGGTGCGCGTCCACGAATGCGGCGTCCATCTTGGAAAGCACCAAAAGCACGTGGGGCACGACCTCTCGCAAGCGATGCAAGAAGCGCTCGGTTGGCGCGCTGATGCCTCGTTCGAGATCGGAGATCAGAATGCAGCCGTCGGCTTCCTCGCGAATCACGTGCCAGGCATGATTCTCCTCGCGCTCGAGGGTCACTCCGGGGGCATCGATGATCGCGACGTCGTCCGGCAGAAAGTCCGCTGGGTAGTCGATGGCGAGCTCGACCACGTCACGACCCGATCCGATGGCGGCGAGCTCGGAGAAAAATCGGGCCTGACGCTCCTCGACATAGCGACCGAGCTCACCCCGGCACTGGTCCATTGCCGCGCGAGCCGTCGCCAGCGCTTCTTCCGCCGCCGGCAGGACGTGCTCGGCCGCAGCCGACTGAGATGCCCTCGTTTCCAGCGCCATTCGCAACTCGAGAACCTGGTCTTCGGCGTCGACGCAGGTCTGATCGGCCTGCTGCACCCGCTGACGCATGGCCTCGAAACGTTCGGTCGCCTCCTCCGAAAGCCGGAGAGCCGCGGCATGAGCGCGCCAGCGCTGCATGTTGGCGAGCTTGACGATCGCTTGCCAGAGCCAGGCGAGGAACGAAAGCTCGTTGGCCGGAACGGTGAGCGCCTTCGGCGTGCTGGCGTCGACTTGGACGAGCTCCGCGCGGGCGGTTTGCGCGGCCATTTCCGCGCCGCCGATCATCCCCTCCAACGACCGAACGATCTCGCGGGAGCTCGTTACAGTCTGGCGGGCGCGCTCGAGCTCGACCGTGTCGCGCTCCAGCGCCTCACGGGCGCTCTCCGCTTTCAAAGCGAGCGCGGCATGACGTCGTGCAGCCTGCTCGAACGCTTCCTCCGCACCCACCAACTTCTGGTCCATCTGGCGCTGCCGGTCCGGCACCAAACGGGCAAAGTCCTGCATCTTTCCATCGGCGAAGCGCGCTCGAAAGCTGGGCGTCGCGCCGTGGCGCAAGAGCGTCGTGATCGGGCTTCGCCCCCGAGCGTCCCCAAGGCGTCGGTCACCGATGATGGCGTTCAGAAAAGTCGTCTTTCCCGATCCGGGCTCGCCAGCGAGCACCACGCAGATCTCGGTTCGGTTCAGCCGTTGAATCACCTGCGCCGCGGTCAAGCGGAGCGAGGTCGCGGTTTGCTCGCCGAGCAGTTCGCGATGCTCCATGAGCTGTCGCAGCGTAGCCAGAGCGGTTTTGACCTCTTCGACCAGCGCGTCGCCCTCCACCCCGAGCGACGGAACCTCCTCCGCCGTCGGAGGAAAGAGTGAAATCGGCTGCGCGCTCCCCACTTCGCCGGGGATGACGCCCGAGATCGGGCGAGCCGTCAATCGAGCGCCTGGAGCGCCGACTTCTCCGCTACTCGGCTTGCGCCCGCGCTCCCCGCGTAGCTCGTCGGCGGATCCACCACGCTGCCAGTGCGATGAGGAGGATCCCGATCGCGGTGCCAACCCACGCTTCTGCCGAAGCATTCATCAACACCTCGAATAGCTTCTCGCCGAAGAAGCTCACGAGAAACAGTGGCACGACGTAGCCGGCGAGCGAGCCCCAGAAATGAGTCGAGAAGCGCACCTTCGAGACGCCGAAGAACGCATGCAAGAGCGGCGGCATCCAGAACACCAGCCGCAAGACGAACACGGTCGTGAACGCTCGACGGGCCAGAGCGTCATCGTACTTCCGGAATCGCTCGGGGATCATGCTGGACACCCAGTCCCGAGCCACGAAGCGCGCGAACGAGAACCCGATGACGCTGGCGGCCATCGTTCCCACCATCGAGAGGCCGAACGCGACGGGCCAAGGCCAGATGAGAGGTGCTGCCATGATGAAGACGGTGCCCGGGACGCCGAATGGTTGCAGCACCGCGTACGCCACGATGAACGCCAAGTAGCCCCACCCACCGAGGCCCACGAGAGTCTGCTTCACCCGAGCCGGCTCGCCGAATTGGTCCAGGATCCCCAACTGGTGCGCGACGGCCAGCATCACGAGCACCAGGATCACCGCGCTGATTTTCAGAGTCCGGAGGGAGCGGCGCCTTTCGGGAGCGGACACGACGAGTTCGTAACACGCGGGATGAGCCCGCGCCGGGATTTCCGGGAGACGTCCAGTCGATCGCCCGAGCTAGCTCTTCAGTCGATAGCCCGTCTTGAACGTCCAGCTCACGGCACCAATGCAGATCGCGAGGAAGAGCAGCGTCATTCCCAGGCTGAGCTCCACGCTCACATCGGACTTGCCATAGAAGCTCCAGCGGAATCCATTGATCAGGTACACCACCGGGTTGAACAGCGTGATCGTGCGCCACGTCGGCGGCAACATCTCGATGGAATAGAAGGCGCCGCCCAAGAACGTGAGGGGAGTGACGACCAACATCGGGATGAACTGAAGCTGCTCGAATCCGTTGGCCCAGATTCCGATGATGAAGCCGAACAGGCTGAAGGTCGTGGCGGTGAGCAGCAGAAAGCCCACCATCCAGAGGGGATGCAGAACCTGGATCGGCACGAAGAGCCGGGCCGTGGCCAGGATCAAGAGACCCAGCGCGATCGACTTCGTCGCTGCCGCTCCCACGTAGCCCAGTAGGATTTCGAGATACGACACGGGCGCGGACAAGAGCTCGTAAATCGTTCCGGTGAACTTCGGGAAATAGATGCCAAACGAAGCGTTGGAAAGACTCTCCGTGAAGAGCGAGAGCATGATCAGCCCCGGCACGATGAACGCCCCGTAGCTCACGCCATCCACCTCGGTCATTCGCGATCCGATCGCCGCCCCAAACACCACGAAGTAGAGCGAGGTCGTGAGCACCGGAGTGACGACGCTCTGGACGAGGGTTCGGAGCGCGCGCGCCATCTCGAAGCGATAGATGGCCCACACCCCGTGACGATTGAAGGCAGGCGGGCTCATGGGCGCGATGCTCCTCGCTCACTCACCAAGCTGACGAAGATCTCCTCCAGTGAGCTTTCGCGGGTGTTCAAATCCACAATCGATATTCCCATCGCATTCATCTTTTCGAGTAGCGCAGGGATCCCGTTCTGCTCGTCGTGGACGTGGAAGGTGTACGACAGCTCTTTGCCGCCCGCTTCCAGCGTCAGGCCGAGCTTGGCGAGATCTTCCGGGATCGCTTCCAGCGGCTGCGCCAGATTGAGGGTCAGGCGTTTCTTGCCCAGCTTCTTCATCAGCTGGGTCTTGTCCTCCACCAGGACGAGCTCTCCTTTGTTGATTACGCCGATGCGGTCGGCCATCTCTTCGGCTTCCTGGATGTAGTGGGTCGTCAGAATGATGGTGACCCCCTTGTCCCGGAGACCTCGCACGAGCTGCCACATGTCGCGGCGCAGCTCCACGTCGACGCCCGCCGTTGGTTCGTCCAAGAACAGGATCTCCGGCTCGTGGGAGAGGGCCTTCGCGATCATCACGCGCCGCTTCATCCCGCCCGATAGCGTCATGATCGTGGCGTCGCGCTTGTCCCAGAGCGAGAGATCGCGCAGCAGCTTTTCGAGCATCGGCGGATTCGGCGGCCGACCGAACAATCCTCGACTGAACTTGACCGTTGCCCAGACCGTCTCGAAAGCATCGGTGCTGAGCTCCTGGGGAACGAGGCCAATCTTGGAGCGTGCGGCGCGGTAGTCCCGGATGATGTCGTGGCCGTCCACCACGACCACGCCGCCGCTCGGGGTCACGATGCCGCACACGATGCTGATCAAAGTCGTCTTGCCGGCGCCGTTCGGGCCGAGGAGCGCGAATATCTCCCCCTTTTCGATGGACAGGTTCACCGTACCGAGCGCTCGAAGGCCGGAAGCGTACGTCTTTTCGAGCTTCGAGATCTCGAGGATGGGCGGCATCGGCCCGAACCGTAGCCCAGAGGAGCCCGAGAGCGAACGACTTCAGGCGGGAAGCCCGGCGCGCTCTCGAATGGCGGAGCGTACCGTGGCGACGAGATTCGGATCTGCCCGATCGGGATGCCCGCTCGAGAATGGCGGCTCGGGATCGTACTCGAGGCCGAGCTGAAGAGCGCACGCCAGTTCCTCGCCGACGAGCTTTGCTACGAGCACGAGCCCGAAGTCCAGCCCGGCGGTGACGCCTCCCGCCGTGATGCGATTGCGATCCACGACCACACGCCGCTTCACGTAGCGCGCGCCGAAATTGGAAAGGAGATCGACGTACGCCCAGTGCGTCGTCGCCTCGTAGCCTTCGAGCAATCCGGCCGCGCCGAGCAGGAGGGAGCCCGTGCAAACGGACGTTACCCAGCGCGCCCGTCGTCCTTGCTCGCGCAACATTTCGAGCACTACGTCGTCGCTCGCGAGCGCGAGCTGGCCGACGCCGCCGGGAACGAAGAGCACGTCGAGCGGCGGGCAATCCGAAAGCGTCGTCGTGGGCAGAAGGGCAAGCCCCGAGTCTGCGCGAACCGGCTCGAGGTCCTTCCAGAGCAGATGAACCTTCGCATCCGGGATACGGTGGAAGAGCTCGAACGGTGCGGTGAGATCGAGCTGGGTCAGGCGGGGAAAGAGCAGCATTCCGATGTGCAGGGTCACGGTCTACCTCCTCTCACCGCACCGTGGCTCGAGAAGCGCTTGGCATAAATGACAATAAACAGCTATTCTCTGCCAAATGCCGAGAGTGCTCTGCGTGGCCTTCGAAGCAGCCCAAACCCTCGACGTCACCGGTCCCGCGGAGGTATTTGCCTCCGTCGGGCGCGTGATGGGCTGTCGGGCGTACCAGGTCCTCGCGCTGTCGGTGGGCGGGGGCAGCAGAACGACTTCTTCCGGGATTCGCATCGAAACCCGGGAGCTTGTCGGGGTTCGGCCCCGAGCGTCCGACATCGTGGTGGTGGCCGGTGGTGGCGACGCGGCGGTGCGGGGGGCGCTGAAAAGCACTCCGCTACTTTCCTGGATCGAGCGAAGCGCGAAAGTCGTTCGGTTGATGACGTCGGTGTGCTCGGGCGCCTTCTTGCTCGCAGCCGCCGGGATCCTCGACGGCAAGCGCGCCACCACTCATTGGTCGGCGTGCGATCGACTCGCAAAGGCGTTCCCACAGGTTGTCGTGGATGACAACGCGATCTTCGTCGAAGACGGGCCCGTCTGGACGTCAGCCGGCGTCACGACCGGCATCGACATGGCGCTCGCGATCGTAGAGCGCGATCATGGGCGCACGGTTGCCGATACCGTGGCCGCCCGGTTGGTGCTCTATGTGCGCCGGCCGGGTTTTCAATCGCAATTCAGCGAGGCGCTCGTGTCGCAGCGCTCGAGCTCCGATCCGTTGGGGCCGGCGCTGTCGTGGGCGCGGGCGCATCTCCGCCAAGCCAATACCGAAGCGTTGGCTCGGAGCGCCGGGCTCTCCCTCCGAACCCTGCACCGCCGATGCCTGGAGCTCACGAGAACCACTCCTGCGCGGCTGATCGAAAAGCTCCGCGTCGAGCATGCGCGCACGCTCTTGGAGACCACGGAGCTCCCTCTCAAGGGTTTGGCGGTCGATTGCGGATTCGGCAATCCCGTGCGCATGAAGCGCGCATTCGAGCGGGAGCTCGGTATGGGGCCACGGGAGTACCGCCTGCTTCATGCGCCGGATGGCGCGAGCTACGAACCGCCGAGACAGTAGCGAAGAATCCGGCTCCGAGAGGGATCGATGCTGCAGGTGTAGCCCTTGCAGCACTCCGAGGTCTCGGTGCAAGTCAGCGGCTCATTTGCGTCGTCGACGCAGCCGTACTGGTGCTCTGGAGCCGGGCCCGACGCATTCGGTTCCGAAGAAGCCGGCGTCATTTCCGGTTCATCGGCTGGTGGTGTTGCTGTGGCGCACGAGACGCCAATCATCAAGAACAACGAGAGCCACAACGGCCCTCGGGGGCTCGAGTGTTCGCTTTTCATTGGACCCTCCTCGCGCCGAAATCGTCCGCGGCGCAACCGAAGTCTAGCGCATGGCAAGGAATCCACCAGCGAGGCAAGATGACGTCCGTCATGCGCCTCGTTCTTCGCTATCGCGGCCATCGTTGCCGGTCCGACGGAGCGGTCCAGCCCCGATACTTCGCTGGTTCCCTCACGCTCCGGGAAGGCGACGAGTTCGTCGTCGGGCAGGATGGTCTCGTGCTCGGTCGCGGTCGGAGCGCGGACGTTCGCGTCGCTTCGAACGGCGTGGCGCGCCACCACGTGCGCGTTTCGATCGCGCAGGCCGGGTGGCTCCGGGCAGAAGATCTCGGTTCCACGAATGGCACCCAGAAGAACGGTCAGCCCGGGATTGTCCACGAGCTCGCCCCGGGGGACGTGCTGACGCTGGCCGATTGCTTCGACTTCGAGGTCGTGGAGGCTTGAGGCAACATCCCGTGCGTGATACCCGCGGATTCCGTGTCCAAGCTGGGTACTCTCGGGATCCTCCTCGCGGCCTCGACCCTTTGGGCGTGCGGGCCCGAGATCACGGAGACCCGCCTGGGTTTTTACCCGCCGCGGGAGCCCGCCTGCTCCCTCGAGTTCGTGGAAGCGGATCCGCGCGCGTTCGGGCCCACCGGCCCCTGGGAGATGCTCGGCTACATCGCAATCAGCGAGAAGCACGTTGCCGATCCGTTTTCACCCAAGTATCGAAAGATCGTACGCCCTCGAGCGTGCAGCATGGGTGGCGAAGCCGTGACTCTGGTGCAAGCCGCGTCGAAGGAGTCACGATTCGGATCGGGCTCGGGCGTGACCTTCGGCGTGCTGCGCCATCGGCGCGCTCCGGGGACCGGGCCCACTAATCCGTTTTGAACCGCGTCACGGAACCGGCGGACGAACGGCTTTTCGCTTCGAGCGCTCGGCGAGGCAACGTTTGCGAGACTTGTAGAGTGTGGGCGCTGGCTCCCCGTCGCTGCTGAGCGTCCACGCCGGCGCTCTTGCAAACAGCGCTTCGATGCGCTTGCCATCGGGCGGCTGTCGTTTCGGACACGAGTCCTTGCACGGCTCTTGTGTCCGGAGGCCGATGCCAGTCAGCCCGATCCCCCCGGCGTATGGCGGCGGTGCTTCCACGAGCTCGATGCTCGACCGCTGGCAGGAATCGCAGTCGCGTTCGCCGCCAGATGGGCACTTCCAATTCTCGATCGGGCCGTTGCAGTGCACCATGGCCCCGACGGGCACACCGCCAAACACGGCTACCTCGTCGTCGATTCGACTGAGCGTGCCCTGGTATTCGTCTGGTTCGCCGATCCCGTAGCCCACGCCGCCGTCCACCAATTTCCCCGATTCCAACAGTTCCGTTCCCCCACCACTTTGCGTCTGGAAGAAGTGGCCGAACGACGCCCCTTGATAGGAGCGCTCGAGGACCTTCCCCTTCTTGTGCTCCTGAATGTTGATCTTCCCAATCAACTCGTGAGCGAGCGTCGGGTCGACATTGCCTTCCACGAGCTCGACGCTTCCACCTTCCTCGTCGGGCTCGTCCGGTTGCGGTCTCGACAGGAGTGCCTTCTTGCACGCCGACCTATCGCTCGACAGATAGACCTCGAGCTCTCCCTTTTCCGGCACCCAGGCCTCGAGCTCTGCGGCAAGGGACTCGAACGACACCTTGGCGAGGTCTTCCGAATGGGCTGCCTGAGCCCAGGCGATTTCGGCCGCGATGTCGACTTTCTCTGGCTCGGGAGCGGGAGCCGGCTCTGGCTCGGCGCTCGGTGGATCTTCGGGTGGTGGACTCGGTGGGGACACTTCGGGGCGTGCTACCAGCGGGGGACTCGGCTCGGCACAGGACACGAAGAAAACGGCCATCCACGCCCAGCGGTAGATGCGAGACATCCCGGCTCGAATTTACTCGTCAGCCGCGCACGTAGCAACGAAGCACCACCTGCTCGCGGCTTCGTGCGACGGAAATGGGATCGTCCGCTTCGGCGGGTGCGGTCGTTGCGGGTCGCGAACGCTTCCACGCCAAGCGCAGACCCTGCTGCCCGGCACGTTCGTCCACTTCGTTCGGCGCGCGAAGCCCGAGCTGTTCGCCGAGATCCGACAGGACGAGCCAACCTTCGGCGCCCGGTGTCAAACGCTTGCCCAGGCCCGATAAATAGCGGCCCAAGAGCACGCTTTTCGGGTCGAAAATCCCGTGCTCGATCGGCGTGCGGGGCGTGCCCGGGAGCCATGGCGGGTTGAACAGGTAGAGGTCCGCGCTCACCTCGGCGAAGAGATCGCCGTGTTTCACGCGCACACGATCGTCGAGCCCAAGTCGCGCGATGTTCTCTCGTGCGCACTGGACGGCGCGCGGGTCGGAGTCGATCGCCATGACTTGTCGAGCGCCGCGCTTCGCCATGAGGCATGCGAGCACTCCGGTTCCCGTGCCGATGTCGAGGACGCTCTTGCCCTCGGGGGCGGGAGCCTCGGCCACGAGCTCCACGTAGGTCGGCCTCGTCGGAGCAAAGACGCCGTAGCGCGGATGGATGCGCCCGAGCCCCGGGATCTCGATCCCGCGGCGCTGCCATTCGTGGGCGCCGATCACTCCCAGAAGCTCTCGCAACGGCACGAGAGACGGCTCGCCGTCGGGCAATCCCCAAGCCGCTTCGCACGAGTCTCGCACCTTGGCAGCGTGGCCGAGCACCAGCCGATACTCGGCATCGAGCTCGACCAGGAGCCCGCCGAGCAACCGATGTTCCTCGAGGCGCGCGGCACGGTGGCGATGATAGAGCTCCCCAATCGGGACGTCCGGGACGCGTCCGCTTGGGACGGCTCACGCGACGCTTGAGAGCCGACAGCAGCTGTCGCGCACCCCGTTCGTCCCCGCGATACACCAGTCGCGTCTTTGCCCGGAGCATCGCCAGCGCCTCGTCGGCACGAGTGTCGTCCCCGACGATCTCGATCTGCGTGGGATCGGCATCCGATTCCGATCGAAATCGAATCAGGCGCTCTCCGTCGCGATCCGTGAACGCTACGGTTCCCAGCGCTCCCCCGATTCGCAGTCGACGTGATGCATCGTCAATCGCTGGCGATCGAGCTCCATCACGCCGAAGACGATCGGTAGCTGGAATCGCCGCGGTCCCACCGAGCCCGGATTGAACACGCTGATCCCCGCATCTTTTCCGATGAACGGGATGTGGGAGTGTCCACAGATCACGAGCGAAGCCTTCTCGGCTCGCGCGAGTCGGATCGCGTCTGCCCGCAGCCTCGGTCCGTAGACGCCAATGTGAAGCAACACCATTTTCAGGAGCGATTGCTTGCCGAGGGCAACGTCCACGGTCAGGGTCTCGGGGATCTCACGCGCCGGTGCGTCGATGTTGCCGCGTATCGCGAGCACCGGTGCAATCTCGCCGAGGTCGTCGAGCACGGAAAGCTCTCCAATGTCTCCGGCGTGAAGGATCGCGTCCGGCTTCAGCGCACGGATGCGCTCGGCTGCGCGAGGATGGGGATTGCTGTGTGTGTCGGCCACCACCACCAATCGCAGGCCCGAGCCGAAGGGAAGCTCACGCCGCGCGTGGAGCCTCTTCGAGTCTCCCTTCACTCGAGAGGTTCGGGGCATGGCTCGACTCTACCCCCCTCCCCATGGATCGCCCAGAACCCGGTAGCCTATGCTCGGCGTGATGTTCGACTCCGTCGCCACCAACGTCTGGACTACGGCCCGTCCCCAACGCTTTTGGGGCGTCGAAACCGGAACGCGCATGACGCTGGTCGAGTTGAACGACGGCGGGCTCCTCGTGCACTGCCCAGTGGCGCTGGACGCCGACACTCGACGCGCAGTCGACCAGATCGGGTCCGTCCAAGCCGTCGTGGCGCCAAGTCTCTTTCATCACCTGTATGTCGGAGAGTGGATGAAGGCATATCCCGACGCGACATTCTGGGCTTGTCCCGGACTCGAGAAGAAGAGGTCCGATCTTTCTTGGACCGGCGTGCTCGGTGAAGACGCCATCGACACCTGGGCAGCGGACGTCGAACAAGCAGCGTTCACCGCGCGCTTCGAGCGCGAGATCGTGTTTTTTCACAAGAAGACTCGGACACTCATTTGCGCCGACGCACTTCTGAATCTATCCCGCCACCCGTCACGCATGACGCGCATCGCGGCGCTTGTCATGGCCAACACCGCACCAGGCAAGGGTTACCTCGAGTGGATCGCGGTCACGGACAAGAAGCTCGGACGCAAGCAGGCCGATCGCATCTTGGAGTGGGACATCGATCGCATCGTGCTTGCCCACGGAGGGCTCGTCGAAGGCGATGGGCGTGAGGTCTTTCGCGAGGCATACCGCTGGCTGCGTTGACGCGAGCTTCGAGAGGCCTACCCTGAAGCAACGATGGCTACGGTGTTCTGACGCGCCGAAGCGGCCAAAAACCGTGCTAGACCTCCCTCGGGAGCCAATGCAAGACGAAGCTGTTCAGAAGCAAATCACCGAAATCATCACGCGCGAAACCGTCGTCCTGTTCATGAAGGGCGACCGGCGAACGCCCCAATGCGGATTCTCGGCGCAGGTGGTCCAAATCCTGGATGATCTCGTCCCGCGTTACGAAACCGTGGACGTGCTCCAATCCCCCGAGCTTCGCGACGGGATCAAGGAGTTCTCTCAGTGGCCGACCATCCCGCAGCTCTACGTTGCGGGAAAGTTCGTCGGTGGGTGCGACATCGTCCGCGAGCTCAACGAGTCCGGTGAGCTCCAGCAGCTTTTGGGAGTCGACAGCGCTTCGCTCGTACCAACCATCACGATCAGCGACGGAGCGGTACGGGCGTTCGCTGATGCGCTCTCCGACGCCGGCGGCGACGTGCTGCGACTGGGGATCGACGCTCGATTCCAACACGATCTCTACCTCGGACCGCGCAAGGCCGGGGACATCGAGGTGACCGCGAGCGGTGTGACGCTGCTCCTCGATCGCCCGAGCGCTCGAAGAGCCGACGGTGTGAAGATCGATTTCGTCGAAGGAAACAACTCCGGTTTCAAGATCGACAATCCGAACCAGCCGCCCGGGGTGAAGGCGCTCCGCGTGACCGACGCCAAGGCAATGCTGGATCGTGGTGAGCTCCATCTGTTCGACGTGCGGCCAGAGAGTGAGAGCGACATCGCAAGGATCCGGGGGCGCGCGCGCTGGACGAGGAGGGCGTCGAGAAGCTGATGGCGCTCGATCGCAAGCAGGCAGTCGCCTTCTATTGCCACCACGGGATCCGCAGCCGGGCGGTCGCCGAGCAGATACTCGAGCAGGGCTTCGAGAAAGTGTTCAACCTCGAGGGCGGAATCGACGCCTGGTCACAAACGATCGAATCCTTCGGTGCCGAGGTACTGACCATGTCCGATCATCCCACCGATTTCCAAGGCTCCGTCGTCGATGCGCTTCGCGAGGCGATCGAAGGAGCAATCCCCGACGCCAAAGTCCAGGTCGACGGTGCTGGCGGTCACTTCAGCATCGAAGTGGTGTCCCCGGTATTCGCGGGCCTCAGCATGCTCGACAGCCAACGCAAGGTGTACGCAGCCATCACGCATCTCATGAAGGGACCCATGGCTCCCGTGCACGCCGTCGACTCCCTCAAGACGAGCGCCCCCGCCGGGTAGCGACCCGGAGTTTCCGGCGCCACGGGAAGCTGGCATCCTTTCCCGATGTACGACTTGCTCATCCAGGGGGGAACCATCGTCGACGGTACCGGTGCGCCTGGGTTCGAGGGGGATGTCGCCATAGAGGGCGATCGGATCCGTGCCATCGGCAAGGACCTGGGGGCGGCGCGGCGCTGCATCGACGCGCGGGGTCGGCTGGTCACTCCCGGTTGGGTCGACGTTCACACCCACTATGATGCGCAGGTCACCTGGGACGAGCTCGTGACACCATCGAGCTGGCACGGCGTCACGAGCATCGTGATGACTACTCCCACGGCAACATGGATCATCTCGTCGAGCTCATCGGCCACCGCCGCACCTGCATCGGGCTGTCCGACGGCGGGGCTCATTGCGGCGCGATCTGCGACGCGAGCATTCCAACTTATCTTCTCACGTGCTGGGCTCGGGATCGCAAACGCGGCCCGCGCCTATCCGTCGAAAGCGTGGTGCATGCGCAGACCGGAAAGACGGCGCGCCTCTACGGGCTTTCGGATCGAGGCGTCCTCCGCCCCGGACTACTCGCGGACATCAACGTCATCGACCATCGAGCGCTGCATCTCGAGGCACCGTTCATGGCGTACGACCTGCCCGCCGGCGGCCGGCGTCTCGTGCAGCGCGCCCGGGGATACGAAACCACTCTCAAGAGTGGTCAGGTCATTTTCGAACAGGGAGAGTCGACGGGCGCTCTGCCCGGAAAGCTCCTGCGCGGTCCGCGTTAGCGTATCTCGAGCTTCTTCCCGTTCGAGTGAAGGACTGGGATGGCTTCTCGCGGGCAGGAGCGCTAGGATTTCCCGGTTTTCATGCGCACAAGCTTACTTCTCGCGACGCTGCTCCTCGGATGTGCGGATCTCGGCAGCATCTCCGAGGGCGTTTGTGGCAACGGCATCGTCGAAGCAGGCGAGGACTGCGACACCCCGTCGAGCTCCTGCGGTGCGCCGACGAGCAGCAGCGCTGCCTGTCGCTTCGTGTGCGAAGCCGAGACGGACTGCCCCAAGGGCCATCACTGCGGGCTCGATGGGATCTGTCGAACGCCGACCGGCGCATTTGCCCAGATCCCATCGGTAGCCAGCGACGGGCTCTCCCAGGTGGGCAAGGGAGACATGGACGGTGATGGTCTGGACGACTTGATCAGTCTCGCCCAAGACGGACACCTCACCGTCTCGTACATGTCGGGAGATGGGGTGGAGGGAACGGCGAGCTTCCGGTCCACCCCGTTTCCCTTCGCGGTTGCGCAGATGACGGTCGACGACTCCCGCGCTGACATCGTCCACGCACCCAACACCCAGATCGGTGTGCTTCGGGGAGCGTCCGACCGAACCCTCGAGCCGACGGCCTACTCCCCGATCCCCGTTTCGGAAGCCGAGGCGCTCTTTTTGGTCGTGGAAGGCAGGGAGCCGGCCAACCCGGACGAGCTCGGATTTTACGGAGGACAGGAGATCCTCGAGTTCGCGAACGGCCAGATCATGACGACGGCCCCGCCGGAGGTGCTGTTCGCCGTTCCATACTCAACGTCGGATTTCATCGATCGCGCGATCTCGACGGGAGATCTCGATACCCGGCCCCAGTCGAAGTGCGACGAGTTCGTCTTGAGCAGGCAAGGAGAGGATCACGTCGCTGTCTACACCGCGTGTGCTGGCAACGGGTCTGAATGGAACCACAATCCGAACGCCCTCCCCAGCGTGCTCATGCCGAGCGGCGTGAACACCGGCGGGGGCGAGCTCATCGTCGACGTCGATGGCGACGGGAACCTCGATTTGGTCATCTTGTCGGACTACTACGTCGACCCCAAGGACCCGAGCCAGCCCACCAACGACCTCTACGTTGCATTCGGCACCGGCGACGGTCAGTTCCACGACGGCGTCGGGCAGCCGGGCGTCGCACGACTCTTGATGAGCGGCGTCTCCTCCGCTCCGCTCGCAGCCGGCGACTTGAACCAGGATGGCGTCGCCGACTTCGTTTTCTCGGACGAGGTGGCGCTGAGCGGCGATTGCAGCACGCTCTCGAATTGCTGGGCTCCCGCGACGCTCGAGCCGGAAGCTCCGTGGTTTCGCGTCGCCATCGCCGACTTCAACGACAACGGTGAGCTGGACATCGCGAGCATTTCCTACGGCGCTCGCAGCATCACGTTCTGGAACGGAGCCGGCGGCGGGGATTTCAACGTCTACCAGATCCCAACCCAGGGCTTTCCGGAGCAACTCGCGATTGGCGACTTCGACGGCGACCTGGCGACCGACATCGCGATCAACGAAAACAGCGACCAGTCGGGGGAGTTTTCCGCGGATGCCCCCGCGCGTCACGACTCGCTTTCGATCGCGTTCGGCAATCTTCAAGGCGCGCCATCTTCGCCGGTGAGCATGGGTCGTCTGGGCCGGATCGAGGCCATCGCGGCGGGTCAGTTTTGGTTTCAAGGTCCGCCCGACGCCGTCAGTGACCTCGGAGTGCTGACCGGCGACGACACGACCGGACAGCGCAGCGTTGCGCTGTTCACCGGCGCCACCAACCGACAGCTACAGTCCCCGTTTCTGTTGACCAACGAAGACGGGTCGGCCGACGTTGCCCTCGGCGTGAGCGTAGGCAACTTCGTCGGCGAAGCGCATCCCGACGTGAGCGCGCTGGCAATCCACCCCGATGTAGCCTCGCTCTCTCTCCACGTCCGGCTCTGGAGCCTCGAGTCCACGGGAGAGGCAGAGCTTGCTCAGGCAACGGCGCATGCCTCTGGGGACTGGCTGGATCAGCTGGATGTGGATGCCTGTTCGCTCTTGATGGTGCCTGTCACCTTCCAGGGCGAGAGCGTCGAGGACCTCGTGCTCCTGGGTAGGCCCAAGGGTCAAGGTGACGGCGGGCGGATCCTGATCGCGAAAGACGGCTCGAGCGGCTGGAAGGTCTCCGACCCCATCGTCGTGGAGCAGAGCTTCCAGAACTCCTATCAAGCCCGGTTCACATGCAGAACGGCTCTGACCAACAGTCCGGATTTTTCGGATGACGAAGCGAGCCAGGTTCAGGTCACCGATCTGGACGGCGACTCGATGCAAGAGCTCGTCACGCTCACCCGTACCGTCAACTACGAGCATCGATTGAGCGTGTTTCCCATCGGGACGAGCATCGGGAGCAACGTCTTCGACCTCGCCATTCCCGGGGGACTCGATCCCATCGCCTTCGCGGCGTTTCAGGCGGACTCCGATCCGGCCCAGGAAATCGTGTTGGCGACCAGCAGCGCCGTGTATCTCGCCCAGGTGGATCTTCCGAACCACACGCTGGTTTCACCCGTACGCCTGGCGGGCAGCGACGAAGTGGCCGTGCCGGCTGGCGGCCCGGAACCGCCGCCATCGCCGGGGCCGGGACAGATTCTCTTCGGGATCGGGCGTGGGGTCGTCAGCGGGGATTTCGACGGAGATCGGCTGACGGATTTTGCCGTCGGTCACGACGGGGTCTTCAACGTCTTCCTGTCCGTTCCCTTGCGGAAGTAGCGCTCCAATCAGCACGCGCCCCGACTGCTGCGCCGCGCCCGGGGAAGAGGGGTGGCTTCGGGCAACCCCAGCGCCTGGTCCACCAGTGCGTGGGTGACCTTGCGCGCACGCTCGACGTCCGCTTCGGTCGTATCCGGGGCACCGAGCTCGAGCGAAAGTCCTTCGAGCGCGCTCAACAGGCCATAGTAGACGAAGGGATCCAATCGGCGGCCGTCGAGCGCATGCACGGAATCATCGAGGAGCTCCACGATCCGGGTGCGGAACCAGCGCCTGCGCGGTGCCAAGAGCGAGTCGGAGCGGATCGCGATCTCGATGAGCTCCCGCACCACACGGGGACCCGAACGCGTGAATCCCAGAAACACGTCGATGCCCGCGCGGATCCCAGCGAGGGGCTTCGATGGCTCGGCATCTCGGGCGGCTTCGACCGCGCGCACCAGCTCGGCCGTGAACACTTCGAACAGCGCAGCGAGCACCTCTTCCTTGCTGGAGAAGTACTTGTAGAACGTGCGACGGGCGACCTTGGCAGCGATCAGGATGTCCTCGACACGCGCCCGGTCGATGCCTTGCTTCGTGAAGACGCTGGTGGCGGCGGCGAGGATCGCCGTTCGGGTGACCTGGAGGTCCCGTAAGTGGCCGGACTTCTTGGGCCGGGAGCGTTTGACCCGTTCCGTCATCCCGGGCACCGCCTTGACCCATAGGATACATGGTGTATACACAGCCGGCCATGCAGTGGGGGCGACCGGCGATGTGGGATCGATTCCGCGGGGAAAGTCCCTGGGCACGGCTCCGAGCGTTGGGTCCGAGGGGAGGCTTCATCTATCGGAACGCGCACTACCTCGTGGCCGACCTCGAGCTCTGTCCCGAGCGGGCTTTGCGCTTCGTCCCGCGCCCACTCCGGCTCGCGACTCCGGCCAGGGCGCAACTCTTCACCGCCTACTTCCCGGAGACGACCTTCGGCAGCGTGTATCGGGAGGCGGGGGTGTTCTTCGAGGTCTTGCATCGCGGCACACCGGCCATCTTTTCGCCGTGGATGCTCGTGGATGACGACGTCGCGCTGATCGTCGGGCGGGAGCTCCTGGGTTACCCGAAGAAGCTCGGCGAATTCGTGTGGGAGCTCGAAGGCGACCGCGTCCGCGGGGTCGCACGGCGGCGCGGCCACGAGCTCCTCAGCATGCGAGGCACCCTCGGCGCTCGCATTGCTTCGCCGCCTCCCATGCTCGGTCGGGCGCACCGCAACGTGCGCTCGACGACCGGAATCGCTCTGCCGAAGCTCGTCGCGTTCACGCCAGAAGAGCGGATCCTCGAGGTGCGAAGTGCCGAAATCGAGCTCGAAATCCACGGCTCGGAGCGAGATCCGTTGCACCAGATGGGGTTGGGTCGCGTGCTCGAAGCGCGTCTTCACCGCGTGGATCTCGGAGGCTCGCGCCTGCCCCTGCCGGTCGCAGCGGTCTCGCCGCTCGCATTTGCTCGCCAACTGGTCCTCAGGAGTCACTGATGCCTCGCTCCGTTTTATCACGAGCGAGCCGCCATCGGTCTTCCGGGTCGAGGCGATCGGCGTGGGCTGACCGATGCGAGTTTCGGGACGCGGTCGCAGTGGTCACCGGCGGCGGGTCGGGCATTGGCAGAGCCCTGTGCCACGAGCTCGCCCGGCGCGGCTCGCGGGTCACCGCGGCCGACATCGACGCGCGCGGAGCTTCCGTTGTCGCGGGATCCATCCGGAGCCAAAACGGCTGCGCGACCTCCGCGGCGCTCGACGTCACGGATTCCGGCAGCGGTCGAGGAGCTCGCCCGGGACACTTTCGAGCGCGAAGAACGCATCGACTTTTGGATCAACAACGCCGGGGTCGCCGTCGGCGGCGCGACGGACGAGCTCGAGCTCGCCGACTGGCGTCGCGTGCTCGAAGTGAACCTCGCCGGCGTCATCCACGGTGTACACGCGGTGTATCCTCGAATGCTCGCTCAGGGATCCGGGCACATCGTGAACGTGGCGTCGGTCGCCGGGCTCGCGCCGTACCCCCTGGCGCTCCCGTACACGACATCGAAGCACGCCGTCGTCGGTCTTTCCCAGGCTCTCCGCGCCGAGGCGCGGGGTCTCGGGGTGCGCGTGAGCGTGGCCTGCCCGGGAAAGATCGAAACGCCGATCTGGGAAACGTCGGAGGTGCGCGGCCGACTGGGCTCGAAGCGAGCGCGGCTGCTCGCGCTTCTGCCATCCGCCATGTCCGCCGAGCGATGTGCCCAGGTGATCCTCGATGGCGTCGCCAAGAACCGCGGCTTGATCGTCATCACGCGGGAAGCGCGCGCGGCGTTTTGGCTGAACCGCCTCTCCCCCACCCTCGCCGCCACTTTGTCTCACCAAGCCGCCGGCTTCGCCCGTCGGTTCGCTAGCTGACAGTTCGAGAAAGGCCCGTCATGACCCAGCGCTCTCTGTTCGTCATCGTACCCATGTTGCTCCTCGGTTGCTCGTCGGCGGATGACTCCGCGCACGGCGCAGACTGCGATGCGGCAACCCAGCACGTGGGCGATTGCTACGGCGCAGAAGTCGGCGCGGCATTCGCGGAGACCTGTACGCCCGAAGGCGCCGCCACCGCCCTCGCCGAGAAGTGCCAGACCGGGGACCTCGGCAAAGCAGACGCGTTCTCGACTCCGATCCTGAGCCCGCCGGTGGAGCAGTTCAAATATGGGTCGATCGGGTCCGACAAGCTCGGTCTGCCCCTCGTCCTGATCCGGGCCATGCCCCTGGTGTGTGCGGATCTTCTCCCGCCCGGAGCCGATCCCCGTCACGAGCCGCTCAGCGCATTCGGCATGATTTACGAGCCGGGCCACGATTTGCCCATCGGGTTCTCCAAGCGACGCTTGCCCCTGATCGGCGTCACGCTCGTTGGCAACACCTGCTCGACCTGTCACGTGAGCACGGTTCGGGAAACTCCGTCGTCGCCCCGGACCATGTACTTCGGCGCGCCGAACGTGCGCTTCGACGTAGAGAGCTTCAACAACTTCCTGTTCGACTGCATCTCGGACAAGACGCGTTTCAACTCGCACAACCTGAACGCGGCTTTCGACGAGCTCGGCGTGTGGGGCTTCGAGCGGGCCTTGGCGTACAGCTCGAGCTTGATCGCTGCGTTCGTATCGGGTTTGCAAGATCAGGTCGGCAGCGTCGTCCGGGATGGTCCGTGGGGACCGGGTCGCGACGATGCGATCGGGCTCTCGGGCGCGATTCTTCTCGGTCAGGAGTTCGTGCCCACGATGCCGGCACCGGTCGATTACCCAGCGGTCTGGAATCAGCAGGCGCGGGTCGGTCACTCGCTTCACTGGGACGGCGCGAGCGGGAGCGCGAAGGAGCGCAACATCCTGGTCGCCGTCGGAGCCGGTACGCCGAAAAACGGCGTCCCCATCGAGAGCATTGCCGCGATCCAGAGCTGGCTCGAAAAGCTCCCGTCGCCCCAGTATCCCTTTGCGATCGACGCGGCCCTCGCCGAAACGGGGAAGCAGATCTTCCAGGAGCGCTGCAATGGCTGTCACGGCGAATCCGGAGATCACGTGTTCGACGTGATCGATCTCGCCGACATCGGCACCGACGGCAATCGCGTGAACATCGTCACGCCGGCAGCCATCGATGAAATCAACAGCCTGTCTGGCTATGGCTGGGCCTTTGACAACTTCAAGAAGACCAACGGCTACCTGTCAGGCCTCCTCGACGGCATCTGGCTCCGGGCGCCTTATCTTCACAACGGCTCGGTCCCGACGCTGCGGGACTTGCTCTCACCCGCGGCGGAGCGACCGGCGACTTTCTACCGCGGCAACGACACCTACGACACGACCGACGTGGGATTCGTCTCGACCATGGAGAGCGAAGGGGACCATCAGTACACGCTGATCGACACCTCGCGGCAGGGCAGCGGAAACGGTGGCCACGAGGGACCCGCGTACGGAACCGACCTGTCCGAGGACGACAAGAATGCGCTCCTCGAATACCTGAAGACGCTCTGAATCGGCACGCGCGAGATCTAACCGCAGGAGATCCAACCGCCAAGGCGCCAAGGCCGCCAAGCTCGGAGATGGGGCCGCCCCGCCTACCAACTCATCCAGAGGTGCGTGCGCGGGTCTGAACGCAGGAGATTGAACCGCCAAGGCGCCAAGGCCGCCAAGGTTCGAAGGTTGCTGTCAGGCGATTCCCGGCCCCTCCCTATCGAGGCCGGTTGCGGAATCTTGGAAGCGAAAAGAGGTGCGAAGGATCGACGCCCGCGCAAAACATGTCCTTTTAATGAATCTCTTCTTCCTACCTTGGCGCTCTTGCGCCTTGGCGGTTCAAACTCTTCTTTTCCTACCTTGGCGCTCTTGGCGCCTTGGCGGTTGCTTTTGATGGCACCGGACATCAAGCCCGATGAAGTCCACACGGACCTGACAGTGAGCCTGCGCCGAGGCGGAGTGCGGTGGCCGGTCGCCATCCATCTAGGCTTGGCGCCCGATGGAGTGCGGGTAAGCAGCAACGGGATCGAACGCGTCGTTGCGGTCGCCAGCGATTGCGCGGACTTTTCCAGCGCGAAGGTCCGGAGCTCGAGAGCGAGATCGCGACGTGCCACACCTTCCTCGCGGGTGTCGCTCGCGTGAAGCCCTTTGCCCTGGAGATCCACGGACGCCTCTCCCAGTACCTCTACGATCGCCAATGGGGCGTCTCGTCGAACGATGGGTCCTTCTCCCTCGCCAGTGTTCCGCGTGCCGACGTGACTTGGGAAAAGCCGGATCGGACACGTGCCGTGGTGCTTTCGTGCACGGTGAAAGGAGATGGCGTCAGCGTGTCCGCTCCGGGCCTCGAATGCGATCTCCACGAGATCTCCGAGATCGAAGAGCGGCTGGACGAAGATCTTGGCGGTCGTATCGTCGGCGCTCGATTCCGTTCGCGTGGACATGTTGATTCGAGGCGCTGTCTACCGGGTGAAGAAACCATTCTCGGGCGCGCCTAATGGCACGCTCTTGACCTTTCGGGAGGTCAACGAGCTCAAGCCGAGCGGCGAGGATGCCTGGTTCTTCGTGGGCACCGAGTGCAACGTGATGCTGCGGGACGGGGACGAAGCCGACCGGGCCGTGCTCGATTCCCTCGACCAACACCTGGAGCGGGTCAGCGAATCGTCTTCTTCGTGACCTCTACGATGGTCTCCCGCAGGAAGCGTCCCGCCGGATCGTCGTCCTCCGCCGCGGACCAGAGGAGCTCCACCGCCGTGCCGGCGAGCCGGAAGGGCAAGTCGAGGGTGCGCAGATGGGGGCGTAGCCTTCGGATCTGAACCGCAACCTGGGTCGGGATCGTGGCCAAAAAGGGCGGTATTGTCCACGATCCCGCCAATGCCTTCCGAAGCTCGCCACCGAGCAGCGAACGCGACGCGACTTGCCGAGTAGATCTTCGACGATGCCGCGCAAGTCCGCGTTGTACGACACGATCACGTGATCGTGAGCGAAGTAGTCGCGCTCCGTGAGCTTCTTCTTGAGCCGAGCGTGACGAGGATCGAACAGACACGTGAATCCGCCGACGAAGAGTGCCTGGCGGTGGATGCTTCCCGGCAATTCATCAGCGACGGTAACTGCCAGGTCGACCTGACGGGTGAGCATCGCGCTGGCCACGTTGCGAAACTGGACGGGCACGACGACCAGTCGAATCAGCGGCGCCTGCCGTTCGAGAACCCGGAGGAGCGCGGGCAAGAGCCAGCCTTGCGCGGCATCCAAAAGCCCGAGGCGAAAGCCGCGATCACTCGTCGTTGGATCGAAGCGTCCCGGGCTGAGCGCGCCATCGACCAGAGCCGCGAGATGAGGCCGCACGGTGGTCAGGAGCGTCGTTCCGCGACTCGTCAGCGCGAGACCTCGCCCCTGCCTTGCGAAGAGCGGGGTCCCGACCGCGTCCGTCAGGCGCCGGAGCGCAGCGCTCACGGCGGGCTGAGTGAGATACAAGCGCGAGGCGGCCGTGGTGACACTGCCCTCCTCGGCCACGACGAGAAAGACCCGAAGCAGGTTCAGGTCGAGGTTCCTCCCATAATCCTCGTTCATGTGTTCTATCTATCTTATTCATTGGTTTGATGCGACGGGCTGCTCTACGTTCCTGCAATGACGAACGCGACACGACTGGGAGCCCAGGGACCCGAGGTCTTTCCCATCGCCCTCGGGTGCATGGGAATGAGCGGGATGTACGGCAAAAGCAGCGATGACGAGAGCATCGCCACGATTCACGCGGCCATGGAACGGGGAGTGACGCTCCTCGATACCGGCGACTTCTACGGCATGGGCGACAACGAGATGCTCGTCCGGAGAGCCATCGAAGGGCGTCGAGACCGCGTGCAGCTTTCGGTGAAGTTTGGCGCGCTTCGCTCGCCGGATGGCGGCTGGGGTGGCGTGGACACGCGCCCGGTAGCCTTGAAAAACTTCGCCGCCTACAGCCTGAAGCGCCTCGGAGTCGACGTGATCGACATCTATCGCCCCGCTCGCCTCGATCCCAACGTCCCCATCGAGGACACCGTGGGTGCGATCCAGGAGCTCATCGAGAAGGGCTACGTTCGACACATCGGGCTTTCCGAAGTCGGCGTCGACACGATCCGTCGTGCCCACGCGGTTCACCCCATCGTCGATTTGCAGATCGAGTACTCGCTCGCAAGTCGGAGCCCCGAGGCCAAGATCTTTCCAGCGCTCGCCGAGCTCGGGATCAGTGCGACGCTCTACGGAGTGCTTTCGCGCGGGCTCCTCAGCGGCAAGAAGCCCGGCGGTCCCAGGGATTTCCGCGCCCACCTGCCCCGGTTTGCGGGCGCCGCCGGGGAGAAGAATGCCGAGGTCGTCGAGCGTTTGCGGACATTTGCCGAGGCCCACGGTCGATCGGCGGCACAGCTTTGCCTCGCTTGGGTGCTCGCGAAACAGCCGAAGCTGGTTCCCCTCGCTGGCGCTCGGACCCGCGAGCAGCTGAGCGATCTCCTGGGTGCTCTCGACAAACCGTTGTCAGCGGCGGAGCTCGCCGAGGTCGAGGCGATCGTTCCCTCCGGAGCGATCGAGGGAACTCGTTACCAGCAAGCGCAGATGGCGCATCTCGACAGCGAGCGCTGAGCTCAACTGGCTCGCAACGTCGGCTCTCCCGCGATCGATTCGGCCGACGCAGGCAACCTCGACCAGAAGCTCGAGGCCTCATCGTTGCTCCAGGTCCCCGCGTCGGCACAAGCCGACAGCCGTCGAAGAAGCTCGCCGGCACTGCTGGGCCGGAGTGTCGGGCGCTTCTCCAGGCAATCGAGGACGATGGCTTCGAGATCGGCGGGGGCGCGGTCGGACAGAGGCTCCGGTTGGGTGTGGAGGTGATGGCTGCACACTTCCACGATCGTTTCACCGACGAACACGGGCGTTCCGGTCAAGAGATAGTAGGCCACGGCTCCGAGCGCGTAGAGATCGCTTTGGGTCGTGACCGACTCCGGAGCGGTGAACGATTCGGGAGACATGTAGAGCGGCGTGCCGACGAGGTGTTCCAGATTGCTCTGGAGCGAATCGGCGGCGGGTGCGATTTCCTTCACCAGGCCGAAATCGAGAACCTTGACGACGTCGACCATTCCTCCTCTTCGGCACAAGAAGATGTTGTCGGGCTTGATGTCGCGATGAATCAGCCCCGCGTCATGAGCTTCTCGGAGTGCGGCGCCAACTTGTTGCAGAATGTGGATCACGCGAGCGGGGGACTGCGGGCCGTGGCGCTCCACGAGCTCCTGGAGCGTCACGCCTTCGAGGAGCTCCATGACGTAGTAGAAGCCGCCCTCCGGCGTGCGCCCGTAGTCGTAAATCGAGATGGTGTTCGGATGAGTGAGGCCAGCGGTGAGCTGCACTTCTTTCTCGAAGCGATGGAGCTCCCGTTCGGAAACCCCCGGGCCGAGTAGCTTGATCGCCGTCGGTCGTCGCAGCATGGCGTGCTGGGCTTTGTAAACCTCGCCCATGCCGCCTTCTCCGATCTTCTCTTTGAGGGTGTACTGGCCGAGCTGGCGCGCCTTCTGTACGTCGCGATGCAGTCCGTAGATGACCTTCGAGGCGAGGGTCGCGAGCGCGGTTCCCGTGGCGCCAGTGGTGATCGGGCCGATCAGCGTGAACCAGGCCGAGCCAGTTTCCGCCCGAGTGACGCCGGTGGCGATCAGGACGACCGCGGAGAGCACGAGACCGGCAAACGCGAGGGACGTGATGATAGCCGTTCGCCACGGAGTGCTGGGGACGATGATGGCTCGGGCCAGCACGACGTGAAAGACGCTGAGCATCCCCGCGAAGTAGCCCCAGCTCGCGTGCTCGGCGTAGCGATGGCCCATCAGCACCAACGAGGTGCACACCGCGAGTGTTCCGACACCATCGAGGATCTTCAGACGCCGGGTCGATGACAGCGTGGAGAGTGAGCGGTCGCGACGAGCGAGTTGCCAGAGGGCAAACGCAAACAGTGTTGCGGCAACGTGACTCCCGCGCCCCGGAATGAAGAGTGGCTCGAGCCCGGATCCGTATTCCGCGAGTGCCATCACGAGATAGGTGACGCCGAACGCGAAGATGACCTTGCCGAACAACGCGAGCCGGTCCTGCACGAACCCCACCGCGACCGCCGAGTCGCAGAGCGAGTTGGCGAGAGGGATCCGCCGTTGGTGCAAGGGCCTCGATACCATCACTCAACCATCGTGGGAGCGGACGATGGGCCGACGCTCGAGGACCGTCTCGGTCTCGTTCGCTCGTGAAAGGCCGCACCAACACCAACCCGATCCGCAGAGCCGAGGCGGAGCGGGGGATTGTCCGAGCGGTTCTTGCTCGAAGCCGAGGGGCGGCGTTCGGCGTCGGTCGGGGAGGTGTTCGTCCATCGCCATCGCAAGTCTCCTGGGTCGAGGGTAGGTGCCCGCTCGGGCGCAAAGCGTTTAAGAAGAGGCGAGAGTTCGTGAAGAAGTGAGAAGCGCCGGGAGGCCGGCGTTTTCCGTGATATCCGCTCGAAATGACAGCATCATGTCAGGTTTGTCTGGGCCCGAGCCCACGCCCTTCATGGCAGGTTCGGTTCCTCATGGCGTCGGGTTTGCCAACGAGTTGTCAGAAGGTCATCGGATTGACCTGGGCGTGCGAGGATCCCCCTCGGTGAGCGTGAGCGACGACATCCTGGACCAGATCGGACACACGCCGCTCGTCCGGCTGCGCCATGTCACCAGCGATCCTTCCACGATCCTCGTAGATCTGGAGAAGGAAACCACGCGACGTGTCCCCGACGTCCGCGGACCGGTGGCCTTCAGCGCGGACGACTCGCGCCTGGTTGGCTGGCGTGGCGATCCGGGCTTGGTCTTGATCGAGACGAGCACGCTTCGCGAAACCACGAACCCGATATCGATGGACGTGTCGATCGGTTACTACACGCGAGCGGCGCCTCCGGTCATCGTGATCGGCAACGGCCTCGGACTCGGGATCACTCAGCGAATGCTCGTGTACGATCTCGCTGCCAACCACGCGACGCGGCTGCCAGGCCCCGGGGTGGCCATGCGCGAGTTCGCGGAGCGAGCTTCCGAGCACGAGCTCTGGCTCGTCGACCACGAAGCACTGTTCCGGCTCGACGTGGCACTTCCCAGCCTGGAGCTCGTAGCCACGTCGTTCGCGCCTCGTCACATCAACCGGTTGCTTCGGCCTGACTGGTTGGTTCTGGACGACGCCTACTCGAATCGCCTCACGTTTTTCGATCCGAAGTCACGGCGCGTCGTTCACGAAGTGCGATTCTGACGCTTGCGTCGGAGCGCAATTCCCAGTCCGGCCGCGACAACGGACCACAAGAGGTTCGCCGCACTCGACGAAGCACCGGCGGCCCGGCAACCGCATCCTCCGCTGTCGTCGCTCGACCCGGAGCTCTTTCCACCGGAACCAGTCCCGCCGGATCCGCCGTTCGACGAGCCGCCCGCGCTCGCCCCCGCTGCGCCGCCGGCGGCGCTTCCGCCCGTTCCGCCGGTGCCAGCGCTGCCTCCACTGCTCGTGCAGCCGCGGGGCTCGTTGGTCTCGTCGACTCCGTCGGGACGCGGACCGTAGATCGGCGTCGCGCATCCGCTCTCCAGGGCGCCGAGATCGGGAGCCGAGCCCATGAACCCGTCGGTGATTCCCAGGAGGATCTGACCTCTGTCGATGGCGAGGGATCCAGAAGCGAGCGCTACGTCCGGCGGCGCAACCAGCCCGCTGTACGTAGTCGGTGCGGCGAGGCCGGTCGCGAAGGTTAGCTGGGTCAAGAGGACTCCATTCGCCTCGAACACCCCCGCGCTCTGCATGGCCGAGAAATTCGCCCACTTGTTGGCTCCGCCGAAGTCGAACATGCCGTCGGGGTAGTAGCCGTTGGGATCCAGCGTGCCGTTGTCGATGGGGACGCTCCAGTCGACCGTCTTGCCGGCGAGGGGCGTGTCGGGTCCGAAGTAGATGTTGTTCACGAGGGTGAAGTCGTGCGCGGTGGCTGCGGCCTGGAGATTGATCGCGTGCTCGGCGCTGACGAACGTGTTGTTCGCGAGGAACGCGCCCACCGTTTCTTGATTCCCGCCGAGGGAGTGGAGCTTCTGCTGCTCGTCGACGACGTTCACCACGACGTTGCGAAACGCGTACGCGGGCCCGCCGAATATCGGCTGAAAGCTCAGCGGGGACCAACTGTTGGTGAGACGATTGCGAAAACACCGCGCATTGCCCTCGTTCCCGTCGAGCTCCACGGCGTTGTCGTACGCGGAGAGGCTGTCGTTTCCGTACACGTCGAAGGAACGAAACGTGACAGCTTCGTTTTTGATCGAGTCGCCGAAACCCTTCAGGCTGTTGTGGCAGATCACGTGACCGTCCCCGGTCAGGTTGATGCCGTCGTCGTTGGCGTGGGCGCCGGCATCGTCCCCGTAGACCGACGGCCAGGACAGTCGTCCCTCGAGGACGTTGTCGCAGATGTAGAAATCCTTTTGGCCGTCCTTGGAACCGATCCCGAGGCGCACGTTCTTGATCATCACGCGTCGGACCGCATTGCCCTCGGCCCCCGAGCCCTGGAAGCGCATGCCACGCTCCGCGTTCTGGATGGTCAAGGATTCGACATGGACGAAGCTTCCGTAGACCTCGAGGGCGTTGCAACCCGTGCACGCCCCGCCGTCGATGATGGCGCCGTCCGCCGACGCGCCCCGGATCACGACGGGGTTTTGCGCCGTGCCGCTCGCCTGGATCGAGAACTGGCCCGAATAGGTCCCGTTCGAGAGCGTGATCACGTCACCCGCTTGGGCCGCATTCAGCGCGGAGCTCAAGCTGGCTGCATCGTTCACGCTGACGGCGTTGGGCAGAGCGGGATCACCGGGCACCGCCCGCGTCGTGCCGCTGAGGGTGAGCGTCTGATCGAGGCCGTCGGGATCCTGAGCGTGAAGCTCGATCTCGTAGGTGGTGGCGGGCAGAAGCTCGAACAGGCTCCCCGCAAACTGCTCCGGTACCGTGGCCCCGACGACCACCGACGGACGCACGTGGAACAGCGGTAGCCCGTCGAGCCACGCGCTCGAGCCTTCGGATCGATAACGCACGCTGACCGTGGCGTTCCGATTGGCGTCTCCAGAGACCAGAACCTGGACACCGAGGCTGATCACGGTCGGTCGGTCGAGCTTTTGATCGACGATCGTGAGGTTGGTCTGTGCCAGCGCCATTCGAGCGAACGAGAGCACGACGATTCCGGAAAGGGACGACGAGAGCCAGCGCATGGACGGATGGTACTCCGAAATGGCATCGGCGATCCCGGGCGAGGAGCACCGATTCGCGATAAGCTCCCGCTCGTGTCGGAGGAATCCGTGCAGCTTCGCGCGCGCGCCGTGCGACGAGTGCTCGCCGGTACTCTCGTCGCCAACGTCGTCGTTGCCTTGAGCAAGGTCGCGTACGGCATTTTCGCGTCCGCCATCTCGATTCGCGCCGACGGATTTCATTCCATGGTGGACTCAGCCAATAACCTGGTCGGCTTCATGGGGATCTGGTTGGCGAGCCGTCCCGCCGACGCCGATCACCCATACGGCCACCACAAGTTCGAGATCTTCGCCGCGGGCGCGATCGGGCTGTCGCTTCTCATCATGGCTTACGATGTGGCCAAGAGCGCGGCACTCCGTTTGCTGGGGACCGGTGGGGAGCTGCCGCACATCGGGCCGATGGCCTTCGTCGTGCTCCTCGGAACGCTGATCGTGAACCTCGCGGTGGCACGGTTCGAGGCTCGTCGGGGTGAAGAGCTCAAGAGTACGCTGCTCACGAGCGACGCCCAGCACACCCGGTCGGATGCCCTGGTAACCAGCGCAGTGATCGTGGCGGTGATTTTCGTTCGTCTCGGCTATCCGGTCGTCGACCTGATCGCGGCGTTCGGCGTTGCGGGATTCATCGCGTGGGCGGGTGTGGGCGTACTTCGCCAAAATTTGGGATACCTGGCCGACACGGCACTGCTCGATGTCGGGCTCGTCGATCGCCTGGCCCGCGCCGTGCCCGGCGTGGCGAGCGCGCACAAGATCCGCACCCGAGGAACGCCCCATCGCATCTTCGTCGATCTGCACATCCAGATCGCGCCACACCTGAACGTGGTCGAGGCCCACGCGGTGACCCACGCGGTCATCGACGCCATCAAATCCGGTGCAGCGGGAGTCGAGGACGTGCTGGTGCACACCGAGCCCGCGCCAGCGGATGCGCCTTACACGCCGTTTCCCGCTCCGGGGCCGCCTCCAGCCTCAGCGTAATGGCTGGGAAAAGGCGAGATGGCTCTTGTGCCCCCGTGCGTCCACGGGTATTCCGCGCAATTGGGTTTTCGTGATTTAAGGTGGCGAGCATGACAATTCTCAAATATTTGGCCGTATCGGCCCTTGCTTTGGGCTTTCTGAATGGCTGCGGGAGCGACGCTTCGGGCGGCGGCGGCGGCGGAACCGGCGGCAAAAAGAGCGACAGCGGCACAGGCGGCGGTGGAACCGACGGCGGAACCGGCGCCAGCGGTGGAACCGGCGCGAGCGGCGGAACTGGCGCGACCGGCGGCACGGGTGCCACGGGCGGCGGCGGAACTGGCGGCGTTGCGGGTGGCGGAACCGGCGGCGTTGCGGGTGGCGGAACCGGCGGCGTTGCGGGTAGCGGAACCGGCGGCGTTGCGGGTGGCGGAACCGGTGGAACCGGCGGCTGCACCTCGGCGACCGATTGCGACGACAGCGATGCCTGCACGGCGGACGATTGCGCCAGCAACGCGTGCACCCATACAGCCGTCCCCACGGACGACGGCGACGCATGCACCGCGGACGCCTGCGACGCGACAGCGGGTGTTACCCACACTCCGGTCAACACGGATGACAACGATCTCTGCACCGTCGACGCCTGCGACGCGACAGCGGGTGTGACCCACACTCCGGTCGTCACGGACGACAACGACCTGTGCACGACGGATGCCTGCACGCCGACCGGCGGCGTGACGCACACGCCCGTCAGCGTCGACGACAGCAACGCTTGCACGACGGATGCCTGCACGGCGAGCGGCGGCGTGACGCACACGCCCGTCAACGTCGACGATGGCAACGCCTGCACGACGGACGCCTGCACGGCGGCCGGCGGCGTGACACACACGCCCGTCAACGTCAACGACAACAACGCTTGCACGACGGATGCCTGCACTCCGGCCGGCGGCATCACGCACACGCCGATCAATTGCAGCGACAACAATCTGTGCACGACGGACAGCTGCAACGGGATCACCGGATGTGTACACACGGCGTTGAGCCCTGCTGACCTCAATGACAACAACGCCTGCACGACGGACACCTGCACCCCGCTCGCCGGAGTGACGCACACGCCAATCGTGTGTGAGGACAACAACCCCTGCACGACGAACAGCTGCAACCCGGCGAGTGGTTGCACCTTCCCGGCGATGGTGTGCGACGACGGCAACTCCTGCACCATCGACTCGTGCAACCCGAATACAGGTTGTGAGACGGCACCAGAAACGAGTGCTACCTGCCTATGTGACGCTAGCGAATGCGACGCCTTTGGTGGCAGTTGCTACTGTGATTCGCTCTGTCAGTCGTTCGGCGACTGCTGCTCCAACGTGGGCGACACTTGCGGCTACTGGGGCGACCCGAACTCCTGCGATGCGTGGGAGTGCGGCGACCAAGGCGGACCGAGCTGCTACTGCGATCAGGCATGCGTCACCTTTGGTGACTGCTGCGCGGGCGCCAACCCGGGCCCCTGCATGCCCTGAGGTAGACCGCGTCGGGCCGGCGCCAACTCTCTCTCGGTGCCGGCCCGTCGACGGGCTTCCCTAATCTGCCGTGTCGAAACTCGAGCCCAAGGCGCCCGCTCGCAAGAGTGGGGGTGGCGTGGCAGCAGCAGCACTCCTCGCGGCTGCCACGTTTGGTATCGGGTTCTTGCTGGGTCGGGGAACCTCATCTGCCCCCGCCGCCCCGGCAAAGACAGAAACGACAGAAGCGCCAATGGTGTCGGCGGGTGAGACGCTTCCCCAAGCGCCCGTCACTGGAGATGCCGCCTGCGTCGAGCTCGTGAAGCTTCTCGAGCAAAATCAGGTCAGCTCTGCCATCGAGAAGATGAGCTCGTGTCACGTCGGGCGCGGTTCCGCCATGCTTCGTCGAATCGACGAGCAAGTGCTCCGCATTTTCAATGAGAAGGGCTGCGAGACCAAGCCGCTGATCAAGGCGGCCAGCCAGATCGGGGCGCTGTCGGCTCGTCAGCCTTACGTCGACAAGGGCTGTCGCTAGGTCGGTCATCGCGAGTCGTAGATCGCGCGAACCGCGTCAATCGTGTCCGCCTCCGCTGCCGTCTTGTCCTCGCGATAGCGCTTCACGCGAGCGAAGCGCAGGGCCACGCCACCCGGATACTGTCCGCTCGCCTGGACCCCGTCGAAGGCGACCTCCACGACCTGCTCGGGCCGCAGGTGGACCACGTGACCTTCGCGCCCGACTTCGAGCTCGGCGAAGCGGCGTGTTTGCCATTCGAGCATCTGGTCGCTCATGCCCTTGAAGGTCTTGCCGAGCATGACGAAGCTGCCGGTCTTTGGGTCCCGCGCGCCAAGGTGAATGTTCGAAAGGAACTGGCTGCGCCGTCCCGAGCCTTGTTCCACCGCGAGCACCACGAGATCGAGAGTGTGGGTGGGTTTGATCTTGAGCCAGCTCGACCCCCGACGACCGGCTTCGTAGCCATCGGACAGGGACTTCGCCATGACGCCTTCGTGCCCGGCAGCCATCGCGCGACGGAGGAACTCATTCGCTTCTTCGGGAGATGCCGTGACGATGCGCGGAATGCGATCGCTCTCGGCGGTCAGGCTATCCAGCATCGCGAAGCGCTCGCTCGCTGGCTGGTCGATGAAGTCTTCACCGTCCACGTGGAGCAGATCGAAGTAGAACGCCGACAGCGGAAGCTTGGCGCGCATTTCCTCGATTCCGAGCCGGCGACCGAAGCGCTTCATCGTCACCTGGAACCGATGCGGCCTCGCATCCTCGCGCAAGGCGATGGCTTCGCCGTCCAGAACGATCTGGCGCACCGGCAAGCGGCGGACGGCCTCCACGATCTCGGGCACGCGCTCGCTCACGTCGTGTTGCTGTCGGCTGAAGACGCGAACTTCGTCGTTTACGCGATCGATCTGGACTCGAGCTCCGTCGAGCTTGTACTCGATGGCGGCGCGCTCGAGGCGCGCGAGGGCATCTTGGGGATCGGTGGCGGTCTCCGCCAGCATCGGCTCCACCGGCGAAAGGAGTGTCAGACGAAACTCCGCGAGCGCGGCCGCACCTCCGATGAGGGCGGCTCGGGCCACCTCTCCGACGCTCGTGCTGAGCATGAGCGCGCGGCGCACGTCACTCGAAAGCACGCCTCCGGCCTTGGCAATCGCTTCGGCCATGATGGCCTGTTGCGCCCCTTGACGAAGCTCGCCGATCAAGAGCCGGGACAAGAAGCGCAGCTCCATTCCGGTTGCGCTCCGAAACAGGCCGGCCAGAGCCTCGTGTCGTCGTCTCGCCGAGCCGGAGCCGGATTCACCGGCAATGCGCCGCATCACCGTATCGAACGTCCGCCAGCGTCAGCGTGGCTTCGGCCGCGCCCGTTTCGGGCTGCGCGTCGCGGATCCCCGCCCACCCAATGCCGATGCGACCTTGGGGAAGCTCCCCCGAGAGATACGCGACACCAATCGGGATCTCCTCCGGCTGCATGCGCCCGAGGACCTCACCGAGCTCGCGGATCTTGGCCAGACGCCCGCGCTCGTTCGTGACGCGTTCGGAGGTGACGACGATCTCCTCGAGGAGCATGGGACCGAGCTCAGCGTAGGCGCCGATAGCGCAGAAGCCATTGGTTGCTGCCAGAGGCCAACACATCGCGTCGTTCCAGCACATTGAAGCCGCCCACGGCCTCGACCACGGCGTGGGCTCGATCCGAGGAGTCGTTGCGGTAGTGCTCGAACCGAGCGGTCGGGGACGCCTCCGCGCGTTCGACCTGTTCACGCGAACGCACCAGCCCGAAGGCAACGTCGTCGACCACGAGTAGCGTGCCACCCGGCAAGAGCAGCTCCGCCGCCGCAGAGATCGCGCTCCCTGGGTCCGGAAGGTGGTTGTAGCTCCTCAGAAACAGGATGGCGTGGAAGCGGCGCGCATCGGAGACGAGTGGCTCGATGCCGCTCACACGGGTCTCTGCCCACGGAAAGCGCTCGCGGAGCAGCGTCAGTCGCTCCGCATCGGGATCGACTGCGAGGTAACGCACGCGCTGGCGGTGAACGTTCGCTGCGAGCTCGCTGGCGTAGGGTGCATGGCCCGCTCCGACGTCGAGCACGTCTCCTTCGAGCTCACGAACGCGTCGCCTCACGTGGGCCTCGGCCTCGCTGAACACGTCTTCGGACTTCGCCGCATGCTCGCCCGCGCATCGATCGCGCTCGAGGCAGCCGACACATTCACTGGCCAGCTCGAGCTTGCGTAGATCCCGACCAAAGTCGTCGGGAGCGTGCTTGGTCGACACATCCATGTAGATCTGACCGAGCAACTTGATGCGGCCGATCTCTTCGTCGGAAAATCCGTCGATCGAGTGACGAACAGTCGCATCCGATCCTTGAAGCGCAAGAAGACCTGTCGAGCGAGGGGCGTTGGTCCGATTACGTTCGGGAGCTCACTCGGGTTCTGCGCCAGGGGACAGGCCTGACCGGGCTCTCGGGTCACGTCGCGGGTCGGCGCAAAGTGAAATGAATTCGAGCGCGGAATGTCATCCCCCATTGCGAAGCTCTATCCGTGCATCCGTTCGATCGTCGCGCCGAGCACGTAGTTCCCGAGCTCGTCAGCTACCGCTTCCCCATCCACGCTCTCTTTGGGCTCCACCCGGACGACGAACGCAGTGTCCGTCGTTTCTCGCTCGATGTGCGCATAGTCGACATACCGGTCGATGGCTTCGGCCAGCGCTTCTTCCGAATACAAATCCCGGTGGAATCGGATCTCGATCATTTCGAGCCATCCTCGCCTTCGCCCGGTTGCGCCTTCTTTTGTATTTTTCTTCCCAGCTGACGGCGATCCCCAGCGGATCGTCGAACGCCGCGTCGTCGTCGGCCGAGTCGAGAAGCTCGTCCAACCCCGGCGGACCTGCGGCGCCGGACAGCGCCCGAGTCGTGACGGATTCGATGAGCTCCCGATTCTCTTCGAGAATCATGCGACGCCAGGCTTGTCCGAGGAGCTCGTTTTCGAACTCCCCCGCGAGGTCGTCGAGATCCCGTGACACTCCCGGTTTGAGCTTCAGTCGTACCGGAAATGCGTCCGGCGCGAGGACGGTCGAGCAGCACGTAGCAGCGATCGATGAACACGTACGCCGTTCCATACACGGCGTCCTTTGGATACAGGCCCTCCTCGAGCTCGAGCACGAGCTCGCCGTCGCGCTTTCCAACCGTGATTTCGGGCATGCGATCAGTCGACGTGACGCCGCACGGCGTCCGCAGCCAGGCGCTCTCGCAGAGTGTGAAAGCTCGCCTCGCAAACGGCCTCGTTGGACCGAATGATCTCCGCGAGGGCCATGGCGGCGAGGCCGTGGTCTTCATGAGTATCGGTGCTGCCGTTGCCCTCGTTCGCCAGGAACAGCTCGAAGCGTTCGGTGTGCGCCGGACCGTGAGGGGCAGCGATGTCGGCATCTCGCGCGCAAACGTCCACTTGGAACCGGGCGCCGCTCCCGTCCGAGAGAACATAGCTCGCGCCCTGGTCGGTCGGGACGACCTGCTCCAGCGTCCAGCGACCAAAACGACTGCCGTGAGTGAGTGGATGCACGAGGGCGTTGGGGGTCGAAGACGGCGTGACCGGGTGCGCTGCGGCGGGCGTCGCACGAGCTTCGGTCACTGCGGCGGCAGCACCGAGTCCGACGACCTTCACCAGACCGCGACGGCTGATCGGCATGACAAGAGGGTAAACCAGCGTGAAAGCAGTCGCAAACTCACCCCTGCTTTTCCCATCGGTCCGAGCCCGTGCCGTCGGATCGCGACGACGCTTGGAAGCGCCTGCACGCACGCGGCACATGCTTTTGCCGGGGGAAATCCCAGCAGGAAGCTCGAAGGTTCACTTGACGATCGGGTAGCAGTTTCCGTCCACGCAGGTTTCGTCGCCCTGGCAGTCCGTGTTTTCGATGCAGGGTTGACGCTCCACTTTCGTCACCCACTGCGCGATGTAGTTGCCGCCGGAAATGTCCTGGTACGGGAACCAGAAGCTGGGAAAGCTCGGATCTTCTCCCTTTTTGGCGCGCGCGGGGTCGAACCCGACCATCCAGAGTTGGGTCTGCGCGCCCTTTGCCAGGCGAAGCCCGTATCCGCGTCCGCTGGCAAAGGTGAACCACATGATCGTTCCGCCGTAGTAGCTACTGACGTTCGGCGCCCACTTCGGCCACGAGGTCGACCCGCCCGTGTTCGCCGTGTCCATTCGGATCGGTTGCGAACCGCCCGCCGATGCAACCGCCCAGAGCTCGCCGTCGCCACTGGGAGGCGAGTTGGAGAAACTCTCGATGTTGCTGGGGGAGCGGTTGAAGATCACCCAATCCTGGGTTGGCGAAAACGCCGGGTAGTAGTTGTTCTGGCCCTGGAACTGCGCCAGGTACGTCGGTGGACCCACCGTGCCGGCGACACTGTCGTACGTCACGACCTCGATCGACGCGCTCCCGACACTGGGCTGGGGAAACCCGAGAGGCGGTGGGACCGACGGACGCGCATACACGATCAGTTTTCCGTTCGGCGAGATGTCCGGCATCGTGCCGAGGGGGATCAGCGTGTCGTTCATGATGGTTCCGGTGGTCGCGTCCATCGTGCCGATCTTGACGCCGTCGGAGTAGAACAGGATGGCGCCGTCAGGCGAGAACGAGAAGAAGTTGCCGCCGCCGGATACGGGCCCGTTCGTGCCCGCAATGGGCGTTCGGGTGGCCACGTCGTAGACCTTGAACGGCGCGGGGGCCGGAATGTCCTGGCCAATCGCCATTCGTTTGCCGTCGCGGGACAGGGAATGACAGCCCACGCAGGTGAGCGCTCCGGCCATCTGCGGCGTCATGAAAAGCTCCGCGGTTTGCACGGGTGAGGCAAACTCGTAGCGCTGAATCACCCCCGCGGTGTTCCAGTAGTAAAGCCCGCCTACGATGTCGTCTTTGCCGAAAGCGATGGTTTGCGTGGCACTGGTTCCCACGCTGGTCGGCGCACTGCCGTTCACACCACGAATGCGATAGCTGACCGGCGGGGTTCCGCGGTTCTTTCCCGCGAGCTGCTCCCAGAAAGTCTGATCCGTCTGGTACACGCACCCGGAATTCACCGGTGTGCACCCGACGTAGACCACGAGCGCGATGGCCGCCGATTCGAACCGGATCTCGAACAGCGTCTGACCGGTCCCGGGCGTGAAGTGCACTTCGAGGGAATTCATGTTGGGCGGAACGACCACCCCGTCCGTTGGATAGACGAGCTGGGGCTTGGCGCTCGGGTCGTCCACGCCTCCGAACTTCGTTGGCGCGTCGTCGGTTGCGCCGGGGCCGATCACGACCACCGTTTCTGCGGGTTCGATCACGTCCGGACCCGCGTCGACGACTGCGCCGGCTGTTCCGCCGCCCGCATCCGTTCCGCCGGTTGCCGCACCGCCGCCCGCCCCTGAGTTTCCGCTCTTCGTCGCGGACGAGCAGCCCGCTGCAATCGCGACGCAGAGAACGCAGAAAAAGCCGATGTCTCGGAGTTTCACGCGCGGATTTCAGCGCCGAGAGAGCCGCTCGTCAACGCCACGACGCGTCGAAGCCAGTTATCCCGATGGAAGCTCGCGCGACGAGAAGGAGCGACGGACGGGAGTTGCACCCATACCCCGAGAGTGGGGCTCTCGGATCCTGCTGTTGGACCACCGTCGCAAGGCCCGTGGGACGACCGCGCTCTGGCGGGCGACCCCAAACGCCGAGCTCGAGCTTGGTTCGCCGAAGCGAGTCGAGTCATCGGAGACCGAGGCGGTGCTCGAGGAGGGAATCGAACCCACAAGGCCGTGAGGCCCCCAGGGTCTGAGCCTGGTGCGTTTGCCAAATTTCGCCACTCGAGCGTGTCGATAAAGTCTGTTCGAAGATGATGAGCGCTCGTGTACCCTCGGCGCCCCATGCGCCTTTCACCGAAGCTCCGTGCGCTCGCTTCGAGCATCGTCGTTGCGTCCACCGTCGCTGCCTGCGCAGGACAACGAGACCAAGGACGCTCGCCGCTTCCGCCCTTCCCCTGGCCGACGGCAACCGCTGCACCCACACCCGCGGCGGCGAAGTACGACGCTCTGCCGCGACCGCGGTTCAATCAACTGGCGCTTCGCGCCAACCTGCCGCTCTACTGGGCTTCGGACGCGAACGACAATCACGCCGTCGATGCGGACGAAATTCGCGAGCTCCTGTTCTATCCGACCAATCCTCGCTTTCGCGACGCCGGGAAGCTCACGCAGACTTTCGATACTGCGTACGCGTCGCTGATCGCCCTCGAACACGAGACCGCCGAGGGGCTCTCACCCCAAGAGGCGGCTCGTCACGCGCTGGTGGTCGACGACCTCGACCAGGGAATGCCAACGCTCGTAGAAACCAATCTCACCGCGCTTCCAGAGCCCGAGAAAGCGGCCGTTCGCCACTTGCTCGCGGCGACACATCTGGTCGATCGGTTGTATGCGAAGCAAACAGGCGCCGAAGCCCTCGCGAGCCGACTGCCCGCCGATGATCCGGCGAGCCAGAGCCTGTTTCGGCGCAACTGGGGGCCGAAATGCCTCGGACCTCGAACCGAGAAGAACCCGGTCTGTTCCGCGATACCGGGTGCCCCCAAACCGAAGGTCGATGCGTATCCCGAATCCTTGCAAGACGATTCCAAGTTTTGTCAGGCGCTCGAGGCACGAAAGGACGCCAAAACACTCCTGGCACCCTTCGTCGTCGTGAGGAAGAAGGGCGCCGATCTGGTCGCGGTTCCGTATTCCCAGGCGTATGCCGACCTCGCCACGCAGGTAGCTACCGAGCTCGACGCGGCCGCAGCGGCGCTTGGAGGAAACGAGCCCGCGCTTCACACCTATCTCGTTGCCGCGGCCAAGGCCTTTCGGGACAACGACTGGGAAGGGGCGGACGAAGCCTGGTCGCGCATGAACGCGCAAAACTCGCGATTTTATCTGCGCATCGGTCCCGACGAGACCTACTGGGATCCGTGCAGCCAAAAGGGTGGCTTCCACGTGAGCTTCGCGATCATCAATACGCAGTCACTGGCGTGGCAGAAAAAACTCACTCCGCTCCAGCAAGACATGGAGAACTCCGTCGCAGAGTTGATCGGGAAGTTTTACAAACCGCAGAAGGTGAGCTTCAAGCTGCCGGACTTCATCGACATCGTCTGGAACGCGGGCGACGATCGCACGGCCTTCGGTGCCACCATTGGTCAGAGCCTTCCCAACTGGGGCAAGGTGGCCAACGAAAACCGCGGCCGCACCGTCGCGATGAGCAATCTCTACACCGACGCTGACAGCATGCGCGTACGCAGGGAGCAGGCCTCCTCACTCCTTTCGCCCGACGCCGCCAAGCTGCTTCGCGACGACGCGACACCCAGCCTTTTGGCCACCATCCTCCACGAAGCGACGCACAACCTCGGCCCGAGTCACGAGTACGCATTCGCTGGAAAAACCGACAACCTCGCGTTTGGCGGACAGCTCGCCAGCATGCTGGAAGAACTGAAGGCCCAGACCGGAGCGCTCTACTTCCTGGATTTTCTCGCGAACCGTGGCGTCATCGACGGCGACCTTCAACGCCAGTCCTACCTCGACTCGGTGGTCTGGTCGTTCGGCCACATCTCTCGGGGCATGTGGACCGAGGACCATCAGCGAAAACCCTATAGCCAGCTCGCCGCCATTCAGCTCGGCTTCCTCATGGAGGAGGGAGCCATCCACTGGGACGAAAAGGCCCGGGCCGCCAACGGCAAGGACGTGGGAGCGTTCCGTTTCGATTTCGAGAAACTGCCCGTCGCCTGCGAAAAGCTGATGCAGACCGTGGCGCGCATCAAGGCACGGAACGACAAGGCCGGCGCCCTGGCGCTCGCGAAGAAGTACGTCGATGGCAACGCCGAGCTCCACCGAGCAATCACCCAGCGCATGCTGCGGTTCCCGAAGAACACGTTCGTGTACTCCGTCGTGATTTGAGCCAAGGCCGGCCGGTCGAGGCGGTCCAACCGTCGCAGGGCTCGATGCGGACGGCAGAGGCAGGCGCCTTGGTTGCGCTATTCGTGTGTGCGGCAGGAGTGGGAGTGACAGCTCTCCACGCCCGTGCTCATCGAAGTGCAGAAGAAGACGCGCAGATCGAGCTGCTCAGCCGGGAGCTCACGGAGCTACGGGCCGAAGCAGTGAAAAAGCAACGCCGTGTGGACGCTCTCAAAAGAGAACACGAGCAACTCGAACGCGCTTTGCGGGGCCCGATTCCGTTCGATCACGCCGGCTACCGGAACGACACTCCCGTGCCATCCCGCTGCCTGACCGCTCCGGTCCCGATCGACCCCGCCGCACGACCGCCCACGAGCTGTTGCCGGTGGGGACATACGTACGTCGAGCCCTATCGGGATCGCTGAGCTCGCGGGAGGCAACCCCCGGCCTTGGGACACTTCTTTCCGCCCGATGGGGGTGAAGCGCAGAGTCGAACTGCCTAGTCCGGGTCACAACCGGCCCTCGTCACCGGACGAGCCACTCCACCATTTCATTTGTTTTCAGCGGGCAATCCTTCCGGACGGGACGTACCTAGGTGCGGACCATGGAAAGACTTTCACACCCCCTGCCGGCCGATTTCGCGGGATTTTCAGGCAAAGTTCCGAGCTCCTGGGCTGGCATGACCCATGCAGATAGGGACCACGTGCAGACCATCGAGCGACGGGCCCATCGACGAGTGAAGCTCACTGCGCGCGCCGCGCTCCACGACGGAGGCATGGAAGCGGACGCCGCTTGCATCGACCTGTCGATGGGCGGTCTCGGTCTCCGGGCAGGGGGATTTTCCATCGGCTCGACGGTGAAGATCGGCATCGAGCTCGAACCCGGCGTGTGGGTTCGAGCGGATGCGGAAATCGTCCGGGCCGAGCAAGACTTCGTCGGGCTCCGGTTCGTCGAGCTCGAGCAAAAAGCGCTGATGGCGATTCTGTCGCGCGTCGCTCAGGGCTGAGTCGCCGGAGCCTCCGTCGTTGCAGTCTCCGTCACTGCGGAGAGCGACACCATCACGTCGCGTCGCGTGCCATCGTTCAGGAAGTCCTGAATCACTCGAGCGACGGACGCAGAGAGCAAACCGATCATCGGCAGGTGCTCGCCGCCTTCGCAGGTCGCCTGCCCCTCTTCGTCCTCTTGGTCCGCGCTGAAGCGTTCGTCCCAGCGCACGAGCCCAAAGCGCCCGTCACCCGAGAGGGCCGCGTGAACGAGGGGTACGCCGCTTCGCTTCGCGAATTCCGAGAGCAGGCCGCGACTCGCGAAGTTGTCGAAGCAATCGACCACGAGCGCCGAGCCCGAGCAGAGCTCGTTCACGTTGGATTCCGTGAGCCGCACTCCGAACGCCTCGGCCTTCACGCCGAAGAAGTTCAAGAGTTGGAGCTTGAGAGCTTCGGCCTTGTTCTTCCCCAGGCTCTGCTTCACGAAGCTCTGGGCCAGGAGATTCTTGCTCTCGACGCAATCGAAATCGACGAAGCGAAGCGTCGCATCCAGGTTTCGGCAAAGCACCGCGGCGGTGGAGCCGAGGGCGCCCACGCCACATATCGTGATGTGCATGGTCGCCCCCTAGCTCCGCCCGCCGAACGGAACCTTCGGGCGCAAGTAGATCCGCTTGCCGCCGTGCGGCGACTCGAAGCGGTCGACCACGTAGTGATCGAATGCCCGGTCCGACAGGTTCGCGATGTGGAGACCCCGCAGGCCACCGCTCCGCACGACCTCTGCGGCAATCCGACGGACGTCCGCGTCCGCCAGGTAGTAGTCCACGTCGAGCACGTAGTCGACGCTGAGACCGTTGTACGTGATGTTCAAGATTGCCATTTCATTCCTCCTTTGAATCTGTTTGGGGGCGCTCGCGGTGCATCCCCGATGCGAGCCGCAACAGCTCGGCCCACCAGGGCTCGTCGCTGACGCGCACCGCTCCGCCGTCGTCGCTCCGCCGGATCATTCCGGCGGGAGCAACCACCGAAAAACAGAGCCGCTTGCCGAGCGCTGCGTCCAGCGCGCCCATCGTGGTCTCGTCTTCGTTGGAGAAGGCGAGAGGCCCGATGGGATGCGAGTGCGCCAGCTCATCGAGCTCGTCCTTGTGCGCCCAGATCGCCTCCCAGCGCGCCCGGGAATCGGGAAGCAGCGACGGGCTCGTGGAAGCATCACTCCACAGGAGCGCGCCGTTTCGGCCGATCAAAAAGAAGACTTCGCGGGACACGGTGTTCCTTTCGGTTTTGCGTCAGTGCCGCGTGATGTGAAGTTGATCCGTATCGATTGCTTCGCGGATGACGCTCGGCAAGCTGTCGAGGTTGACCTCGCGGTCCGCACCCGAGAGGCAAATGCCAGCGTCGAGGACCTGGAGCGTCAGCGGGTCGACCACGCTGATGAATCGCTCGCCGCGGAAGCGGAAGGTCACCTCGAGGCCATAGTCGCGGACCACACGCAATCCGAGCAGCGTGGCACCGGCCGCGTCCAGAGCGAGCGCAGCGCGATCGGCTGCGTCTTCTGCAGTGGGCGCTCGGCCACGTCGATTGCGCATGGGAGCGGAAGCATGAGGAGACTGAGGTCGCGCACGCCGGCCGAGAAGGGTCGCTTCGTGGGCCTCCAAGCGGATCCGCTCGAGGCGTCGGGTCTCGACGATGTCCCGCAGGAGCTCCGCTGCAACCGGCGGCCCACCGTCGGCGATGGCGAGAGAGTGCGCGCTCACCTCGTACGGCGAGACTCGGGTCTGTTCACGGCGGGCGAGGCCCGCAATCATCGCGAAGCCGAACGCCGCGCGGAGTGAGGCCGCGACCCCCTTGATGTCGCCCAGGGACCGATTGTCTTCGAGGGCGCGTCGCACTTCTTCTTCCGCTTCGCTCTCGAACTCGACCGAATCGAAGAGCCAGTCATCGCTCGGCCAGCGCCGAACAGCGAGCAGAGAAAAGACCGCCGGTTCGTCGAGACAAAGCTCGACACGTCCGTGGCGCTTGCCGCTCTCGAACAGCCACCCCTCCGCGAAATGACCGCGAATGCGTTCGAGATGACCGAGCTCCGGCGCGTCGACCTTCTCGGTGGGCGTCGCCTCCCGGCCCTTCACCGTGAACCGCCACCATCCGGGCTCGACCGCTCGGGTCACCCGCAGCCGGCGCGTTTCCGCATCGACCCGAGCCCCACCGAGATATGGCAGGACGAGGGTTTCGGTCTTGTCGAGAAACTTTCGATAGTCCATTTGATTGGCCTCTCGTCCGTACACGTCTTGGGCGTTCCGGCAGGCTGGCGGAGACATTGAATCGAAAGTGAGTGGGAGCGGCCGGTGATTCGAAAAAATATCGGGATGAGTGGGAAGAATCACAGCAGAGGCGCGGAGGCGGGGAGCAGGGATTGGATGAAGAATGTGTGCTTCTCCCCGCCTCGTTGCCCCGGCTGTGTCTCTTCTTTTTTTCTCAGAGAGTCAGAAGCGGCGTTGCCATGACGCGCTCGACGAGGCCGTGCTGCTTCACCACGCTCATGCGCGGGGCGTCGAGCAAAGCCTTGAGCACTCGCGGAACCTGATACGGATCCGAGAACTGCTCCACCGTCACCTGGCTGAACGGCACGCCGAGGGCCTCCGCGCAGCGGCGCACGGATTGACCGCGCGTGACTGCGACGTTGACGATCAGCGCCATCGCCGACACGTCGTAGCCGAAGGCCTTGAACGCATCGGCGAACTGGGCGCCGTTTTCGCCGGCTTCGTCGCCGACGACGATGACCACGAGCTTCGAGTCGCGCGGGGATCACCACACCGGCCGTGGCCAGTGCGCGAACGCCCGCTGCGTGGATGGTGCCGCCTCCCGCGGTGATTCCGCTGAGCATGTGCTGCACGGCCCCGCGCGTCGGCGCCTTGGGCACAAGAACGCGTCCCATGGTGTCGAAGCTCGCGATGTGAAGCTTGTCGGCGGAAAAACCAGCGAGGATCCGCGACAGGGCTTCGACCGATTGCTCGATCGCGCCCTGCATGATCCCGCACTTGTCGATCAGGAACATGACGTGCACGTCGAGGTCGCTCGTTGCTTCCTCGACCGCGTGGCGTGCCGCGTGATCGGCGGCCTCTTCCAGCTTTTCGCGAAGCTCGGCGCTCTGCACGTTCTTCGCGATGTTGAGCGCGCGCTGGTCGGTCGCGCTCTCCACGGCCTTCTCCCAGCGCTGGCGAATCTCGGCGTCGGTCATCAGACCGAGCTCTTCGAGCGTGGGCGTCAGCATGCGGAGGTCGCGATCGGAAAGTGACGGAAGGAGCGCCACCATGATGGCCGGCGTGAGACCGATCTCCTTCGGCAGTCGGCCGATCACGTCCTTGTACCGGAGCTCTTGCGACTCGATGGCTCGCAGATCTCGGCCTCGGACACGTCGTCGAAGCGCTCGCGCTTCTCCAGCGTTGAGGCCGTCGAGGCCGACCTCGCGGTGACCGCCCGCTGCCTGCTTCTGCTTCCAGCCGAGGACCTCGAAGAATCGCTGCGTCTCCGGCTTGTATCCGGCCTTGCGCGCGATCTTCTTGATGGTCTCCTTGTAGCCAGCGGCGCACCAGGCCCTCGAGCAGCGGCAGGTTCCTCTCGCGCATGAGCGAGCCACTTCGTCGCGGCCTCTTCCAGCGGCCGAGCGGCGGCTTCTTCGCCGCCGGGTCGGCGAAGTCCGGCGATGCGGTTGAGCTCGGCGATGTCGGCCGTCTCGAGCAGCTCCGCCACGCGCAGCACGCCCTTCGGCGTCATCATCCGCGGCGACTTCTTCTCGTAGTGCAGGAGCATGGCCTCGCCGATGACGCGGTAGTCGTCGTCGTGGAACGCGACCGTGCCGTCGTCGTCGTGCACCGGCTGTCCGGAGCGGGTCTGCACCAGCATCAGCGCGGCGGAAGCGACCTTGAGATCGCGCCAATCCGTTTCCTTGAGCGCGTAGCTCGCAAAGTGGGCCATGAGATCCACGTTGAGCTGGTAGATCTCGAGCAGCTGGGAGTAGAGCGAAACCGCCGCCGGCACGAACAGGCCCGGCCGGACAGCAGTCCCGTGGGCGGCGATCGCGCGCGACGTGCCGCGACGCGGGTGCCACTGGCCTGCGACGTCGAGCCCCGGGCGGTTGTGCCAGAGGTGCGCCGAGGAGTTCAGCACGAGATCGAGAAGCTTCTCCGCCGGTCCCATCTGAGATTCCGGAAGCGGCATGGGTTGGGTATGGGTCATGGGATCACCGTCTCCGAGCGGGCGTCGTGACTCTTCGCCTTCGCGTCGGCCTTTCGACTCTTCGGATGTCCGAAGGAGGGGTCAACCGTTCCGATCTGCGAAACGGAAAAAAGAGGTTCACAGGGAGGCGGAAAGTTGGAAGTATTTTATGAAAAAAACGGAGAGACCTTCCTCCTCTTCCGCCTTGGTGTGAACTCCCAAAAATTCGATCGGGAGCGGGGAAAAGAGGTGTTCACAGGGAGGCGGAAGGTTGGAAGTATTTTATGAAAAAAACGGAGAGACCTTCCTCCTCTTCCGCCTTCCTGTGAATCTCCCAAAGATTGCCCACGCCCGAGTGAGCAAGCCGTTGTTTTCTCGATCTGAATTCGAGCGCTCTACCATTGAGCTACAACCCACATGTGGGTCAGTCGGAATTGAACCAACACCTCTATTGCGTGTAGGGCCTATTCGGACGGGCGCGGGGAAATTGGCCCGCATCCGAGTGACGAAGCCATCGTTTCTCGATTGGCTATCGAGACACAGTAATTGTGTGCCTTTGGTGCGTGTAGGGCTTCGTCGGCCGGATGCGGAAAACTTTTGTCAGACCACGACTTCCGCGCGCTCGATGCGATCGAGGCGGAATTGCCGGCGCTCGTCGCATTCGAGATCCACTGCGTCGAGGCGGGTCTCGTGGCGGTCCATGACCACGCTTTGGATGCGGATCGTGCGCTCGGTCTGGATGAAATTGCTGTCCACGTAAGTGATGCGCAGCGGTTGCTGCTCGAACCATGCGCGCTCGACGGCGGCGCGGACCGGCTTCTTGCTGGGAAGCGCAGGGACTCCGTAGAACGTGAGCTCCTTCAAACGCGCGAGGAGCTCGCGCTGCGCCGACGTGGAGAGCGCGGAGCGGATCTTGTCGAGCCCGGATTCTAGGGTCCCGCTGAAAGGGAGCAGGCGCATCTCGATCGCGTAGCGACCGAGGGCCACCATCAGAGCGGCCTCGCGCGCCGTGAAGTTCACCGGTGGCAGGCTGTAGTTGCGATCGAGGGCGTAGCCTCCGCCGCGTCCGCGCTCTGCGGAGACCGGCAGGGACGCATCCCGCAGCGTGTCGAGATCGCGATAGATGGTGCGCACCGTGACGCCGAAGCGCTCTGCGAGGACCTCTGCCGTCACGCCCGTGCGCCGGCCCCGAAGGTACTCGGCCAGGGCGAAAAGCCGCTCGGTTCGCCGCATCGCGGACAAACCTGACATAAGGCTGACACTTTGGCGAGGCACTCTCTGGTCTGGCTTCGAAACCAGGAGAACCACCGATGATCACCCTCTATCACGCACCCCAATCCCGTTCCGAATCGATCCTCTGGCTGCTCGAGGAGCTCGGCGTTCCGTACGAGACGGAGCTCGTCGACGTCCGCGCCGAAGGAGGGCCGCCCGAAGAGTATCGCAAGATCCAACCGCACAAGAAGGTGCCCGCGCTCGTTCACGACGGCGTCACCATCACGGAGCGGGCCGCCATCGCGACGTACCTGTGCGACGCCTTTCCCGAGGCGGGGCTGGCGCCAGCGATTGGCGATCCACGTCGCGGACCGTACTTGACCTGGCTGGTCTACACCGACTCGGTCGTGGATCCGGGGTTGGTCGCGAAATTCAACAAGTGGGAAAACACCAAGGCGTCGGGATTTGGGCTGTTCGAGGACATGGTGAAGAACGTGGAAACGACCCTCTCCGCTCATCCCTACATCGTGGGCGACAGCTTCAGCGCCGCCGATACCCAGATCGGGAGCGCGCTTCATTGGGGCTTGAACGTCACCAAGCTCTTCCCGGAGCTTCCCGTGTTTCGCAAGTACCTCGACAGGCTCGCTTCACGCGAGGCGTATCAGCGCTACCAAAAGAAAGTGGCGGCTTGAAAATCGTTTCGCATCCGAGTGAGTAGGCCATGGGTTTCGATTCCTCATCGAATGTCTTTTCAGGACATGGCGTGTAGGGCCTGTTCGGCCGGATGCGAAAAACCGTGTGCTCGCTCGGAGCCGATGGGCTCGACGGGCGAGAAAAAAGATGCTGCCGCACCCGAGTGACGGAGCCATTGGGGGGTCGATACCTTTCGGTACTGCGTGTAGGGCTCGGTCGGCCGGATGCGAAACAGAAGAAAACCCTGCCCGGAGCGCTCACCGTCTCGACCAGAGCGTGAGCGCCCCGGGCGCCGTCCGGGCCAGACGACTTCGTGACGCCGAAGCGGGCGACCCGATGCGCCGGGCGGACGGTCCGTGGGGAGGGAGGGACTCGGCGACCGCTCGGACAGCGCGGTCGCTCTGCGAAACCAGCGCGGCGGATGGGGCGGGCTCACGCTGGGTCGCATTTTCGGGGAAAAACTTTGCGCCAACGAGGGGAATCGAACCCCTGTCATGCCCGAACAGTGACGATCGGGATGCTTCGCCAGAAGGCGTAGGCACCGGGCAGCTTGCGTTGCTGCCCGCGAGAGCGCGGCAACGGGCGAGCGCAGAATTGCGCCCGCGGTCCGTCGACCGCGTCTCGTCGCGCGAGTTTTCATAGAACGGGCGTCGCAAGGACGCGTGCCGCGAATGCGGCGTGACCCTCGAGCCGGGGTCTTCGAATAGGGCCTTCATGCACGAGCTCCGCGATGGAGCGTGCGCAGGCCAATCTTGTGAAGTCGAAGTCGAAGCATGTAGTTGTCTTTCCTTGGTATCGAGCGCGCGACATGCGCGCCAAAATGCAGCGAGGCCGCCTGGGATTTCCCGAGGCGGCCTCGACGCGACACCAAGTGTGCGAAGAGCCGCTCTAGGTAAATCCCTCCATCGTGACGAGCGCTAGTGCGCCGCTACGACAGCTATGGGTTTGGAATTTCTCTGGCCTTGTCATCGACACTCCTCAGACGCGAGCGAAGGGCGAATGTTTCAAACAAAAAGTGACGAAGCGAAGAATCCTGAAATCAGGGGAATTTGCGGTGTTTTCGAAGCTCCAAACGCAGAAAAGCCGCCCGGGGTTTCCCGCGAGCGGCTCGCATCCGTCAGACAACGGGACGCGGCCGCTACGAGGTTCCCTCCGAGAAACGATCGGGATGAAGCATCCGGTTTGTATAGCCGGCGCACTCAGTCCTGTCAAGAGAGCGCAAGCTCATCCGGGTACGAAGTTGCAGTAGCCGCGGCCGGCCTCGCAGATCCCGTTCATGCACACGCCGCAATCGCAGTCACTGTTCAGGGTGCAGGTGAGAACCGAGCAGCCGTGGGCGTCCGGGTACGTCGTGTCGCAACGAAAGTTTTCCGGACATGTGAATCCGGCGTCACACGGAACTGCCAGACAGCCGTGGCCATCGGCTTTGGCGTCACCCGGTGCGCACGTCGTGTCGCTGGGGCAGTCGTAGCCGTTGTCGCAAGCAGTCGGTGTGCAGTGTCCGGATGCTCCGCACTCGAGCCCGGCAGCGCAGGAAGTTGCCGTGCAGGCCGCCACACACGAACCGTGGTAGCAAGAATCGTCTTCACACACGGAGCCGTTCGAGCAATCCGCGTCGGTGTGGCATTGCGGCGGATACGGACAGCCGGGTGACTCGTTCCACTTGAAGCAACGTTGGCCGGCAGCGCAGTCCGCCATGCTGGTGCACTGATCTCCGGCGTGGGGTGTGTAACTCGAGCAGCTCGCGATGGCGGGCTCACCCGCGCTTCCGCCGGTGGCGCCACTTCCGGCAGTTCCTCCGGTTGCCGGATCGCCCGAGCCCCCCGAGCTACACGCAATGGAGATCACCGTCAGCATGCACAGCAGGCTTCGCATGGAAGTGAGCGAGCAATTCCCGTGCCACGCCGCTGGCGCATCTTGACACACCGTCGCGCGTCTTGACGCCCTCGCGCGACGAGCCGAAGGACGAGGCGGATGCGCTTCTTGTTCTGCTCCGACGGCGATCGCGATGCAGAGGAGCGTCTGAGCATGATGGACGCGGCGTGGCAGGAGATCACCCCGCTGCTCGACGACTACTCCGACGTTCGAGCCATCGAGCGCGTGGTGCAGCGCGTCGAGCCGTGCCTAGAGACGGAGCTCCTTCACGAGCGCAATGGTTCGCGGACGCTCGTCATCACCCCGCGGGAAGAACGACACCTGCGCCCTCTCACCGATGCATTCGTAGAGCGGGCTCCCAGCCTCGAAGGTGTGCGTGTGACGGCGCATCGGCCCCCGCGCTCGCACGACGAGGCGATCGAGACGATCGTCAACGAGCACGGTTTCGATCTCGCTCTCGGCCGCGCCCGCGTCGGATTTTCGCGTGGGCACTTGCTCGAGATCGTGATTTATGGGCACGGCTTCGGCGGTCTCGCTGACGAAGCTGCCGGAGTTGCTGCCGAGCGCGTGGTCGAAGCGCTCATCGGAGAGCGTTTGCTCGATGACTGGGTCGGTCAGGTCAGCGCGGAGCCGTTGGCTCGGAGCGGACCGCTTCGCCTCGTCAATCAGGACGCCGCGCCGACCTTTGCGCTCGCCGAGCTGGCTGGCACCCTCTCCAGTGCGGCGGAGAGCCTTCGAGGAGGCCTGGGGGAGCTGTCTCGGGGAGCGCCGCTTCGGGAGGGTTGGGCCCTCTTCGAAGGCAAGCCCGAAAGCGCGCCCGATTACGCGGAACAGGACGACGTGGTGCTGGCCGCGTCCGCGCTCCCGGAGATGCTCAAGTGCTATCTCGAAGGCGCGCCGTTTTCGTCGTTGCGCTTCACTCGTTCGGACAACGTCTTTTGCTACTTGAAGCTCGACGGCTCGGAGCGAAGCTTCGAGGATCGCCTCGCCGATCGCGTGGCCCTCGAGGATCGACTGGCTGAGACGCTCGGGCCGAGCGGCGTCGTGGTCGGCAATGGAATGGGTCTGCGCTACGCGTACATCGATCTGGCGCTGTCACCGGATCAGTCAGCCCTCGATCGCGTGTGCGACATCGCTCGCCAGGCAAAGGTCGCCGAGCGGTCGTGGCTCCTGTTCTGTGACAGCGACTGGTCGGACGAATGGCTCGGCGTGTGGCCGAAGACGCCGGCGCCTCCCTAAGAGGCTAGAGCACGCGCTCGAGCAAGCTCCGTAGCTCGTCGAGCACGGCATCCTCGCGCAAGCGGTCGAGGGCAAGGCGAACCTTCTCGATGGTCGGCTCCACGAACTGAAGGAAGCTGGGATTTCCCCGGACTCGGTCGATGAACACGAAGCGACCGGCATCCTTCAGCTTGCGCTGAACGGTGACGATGTCGAACTCGCGGCCGACATCGGCGCGGCCGGATTCATCGAGATCGTGAAGCTTTGCGTACTCGTCTAGGCGCGCTTCGATGAACGAGCGAGCGAAGGATTGATAGCTGTCGGAAAGCAGCGCAACCAGATCGTAGACGCGGGGGCCAAGCAGGGCGTCCTGAAAGTCGATCCAGACGAGCTCGGGATCCCCAGTGGAGCTCTTGCGCACCATCAAGTTGCGACTCTGGTAGTCGCGGTGGACGAAAATGCGAGGCCAGCCGGCAATGGTGTGAGCAATGTGCGCGGCGGCGCGCGCGAACGACTGGCGATCGCTGTCGGACAGCGCGATCCCTCGCGCTTCGAGGGCCCACTCGTGAAAGTGATCGACTTCCCAGCGCAATAGATCTTCGTCGAACGCGCGGGTGCGAACCACGGAATCCCGAGGAAGCGGATCGAGAGCGGTCTGCGCGCGTGCGAGATCGGCGACCGCGGCTTGGTAGAGCGATTCGCGGCGTTCGGGATGTTGCTCCAGGTACCGCGCGAGGGTGTCGTCGCCGAGGTCCTCGACCAGGATGAAGCCCTCCTCGCAAGCTTCGCCGAGGACCGCTGGCACCCGGACCCCGCGCTCGGCGAGGAGATCTCGCACCTCCAAAAACGGCCAGCGCCGAGGAGTCGTGCCGCCCTTCACGATTTCGTCGGAGGCGGTTGCGTCGGGCACGTACATGGCGACGGCGGGTTTCCCGGTTCCCAGATCGACGCGGAAGAAACACCGCGTCGAAGCGCCTCCCGGCATCTGCTCCGCAGAGAGAGGCAGGCGCTGCCCCGTCACGCGCTCCACCAGGCGCTCGAGAGCCACGAGGGGAGGCGGCGGGCTCGACTGGCTCGTCGGGGCGGTCATCTCCGGGGCGTCCTACTACCGCGCTCGGCGCGTGTGGGGTAGAGCGGAATCGTCATGGGCCCTCGAGCCCCGAGTTCCGGCTGGCAAGAGCGGATTGTGCGCGTCCTCAGCGACGCGACACAGGACCAGGTTGCGAAGCTCGGGAGCTTCCTCGATCTGGTGCTGAGCTGGAACGACAAGCTCGATCTGACCGCTGCGCGGGATGCGGACGAGCTCGTGGATTTGTTTTTGGCCGACGCGGTGGTGATGGCGCGTGCGAGCGAGCCCGGGCAGCGCTTCGTGGATGTGGGCAGCGGAGCGGGCGCACCGGGAATTCCTCTCGCGCTCCTGCTCGTCGATGCAACGTTCACGCTGGTCGAGCCGCGCGCAAAACGCGTTGCGTTCCTGCGCACCGTGGTCGGAACGCTGGGGCTCGGTCACGTGAAGATCGTGCGGGCGAGGAGCGAGGAGCTCGAGGACAAGGCGTACGACGTTGCGATCTCGCGGGCGACGCTGCCACCCGCGGAGTGGTTGAGAGAGGGCAAGCGTCTCGCGAAGAAGCGCGTGTGGCTTCTGCTCGCGAAAGCAGAGCCTCCACAGGGCATCGAAGTCGATCGAGACATCGAGTACACCTGGCCCCTCACGGGGGTCAGCCGACGTGCTCTGGCAGTTCGGGTGGAGCGCTGATGTTCGAGCTCTTGAAGGAGAGCGAACCTCGGCCCGAGCGGGAACAAGACCCGCGGGGCGACGACGAGGAGCTCCTGTCAACGTCGCGGGAGATCCGATGTCGGAGGTGCGGGACGGGGATCAGCCAGCAGAAGTACGTCTTTTCTCCGACGGGCGGCTCGAGCCAGTTCGTGTTCGCAAACCCCGCCGGCCGCGTGTTCGAGGTGCTCGCGGTTCGCCGGGCCACGGCACTCGAGCTGTTTGGGGAGCCCACCCAGGAGCACACGTGGTTTCCGGGATTTGCGTGGCGAGCGGGATTTTGCAGCGGATGTGGAGTGCACCTGGGTTGGTGCTTCGATGCCGTGCCCGGCGGAACGCAGTTTTTTGCGCTGATCACCAGCGAAATTGTCGAGGAGTAACCGGAAGGACCTCGCCCTCGTAACCGTATGAGGTATGGATTCGAACCGTTGAATGGCCGCTCGGCCCGGACCGTCCATCTCTGCTCGGAGCTCGTATGAAGATCGCGCGAACCTTGCTCACTCTGGCCGCTGTGGTGAGCCTCTCGGTGGCGGCCTCCGCAAAATTCGTGGACGCGGGGGATGAAGAGATCCTGTTTCAGGCGACGGGCGCCGTCGGAGCGAAGATTCGCGGCGAGGGCGCGGGGCTTCGTGCCCGCGAGAAGGACGGCAAGCTGACGATATCCGTCCCTCTGACCAACTTGAAGACGGGCATTGGGCTTCGAGACCGCCATCTGAGAAGGTATCTCGAGACCGACAAGTTTCCGGAAGCGACGCTCGAAGTCGAGCGCACGACGCTGAAGCTTCCCGAGAACGACAAGAGCGTCAACGCCAGCCGCAAAGGCGACTTCACGCTTCATGGCGTCACGAAGCCGATCAAGTTTCACTACCAGGCCAACCGGACCGGCAGCGACTACCACGTGCAGGCGCTCGCCACGATCGACATCACCGATTTCGGTATCGAGAAACCCTGCTATCTGCGGGTGTGCGCCGGGACGCAGGTGAAGCTCAAGGTCAAGTTCAAGCTCCGCGACAAGTGAGCTCATTGATCATTTGACGCGCTGACGGAAGTTGGGGAAAACGCCCGCATGCGCTGGGCGGTTTGGCTCTTGACCCTGGTCGTCGTGTTCGCGACGCCTCGGACGGCGCATGCGTATACCTGGATGATCCGTCACGGGTACGCTGGCTGCACGACGTGTCACGCCGATCCATCCGGCGGTGAGCTCTTGACGCCCTACGGCCGTGCTCAGGGCGATCTCATCTTGCGGATGCGGTACGGGTCGGACAGCGTTTCCGCGCAGGCGAGCGAGACAGACGCGGGGGGGAGCGACTTCGATTCCTTCGACTCCTTCGACGAGGGCCCGTCGGAGCCCCAGCCGAAGAAGAAGGCGCCGCCTCCGCCGCCCAAGCCAACGCCAGAAGACGCAGGGCCCAGCCCCACTGCCGGATTTCTCTGGGGGTTGTTCGACCCGCCAGAATTCCTGCTCCTCGGGGGCAGCTACCGTCACGCGGTCCTGTATCAGGACAAATGGCGAACCTTCCCGATGCAGATGGACCTGTACGGCCAGCTCGTCTTCGGGCGCGTGCACGCCGGGGGCAGCATCGGAGCGGCGAAGGTCAAGGCGGGCTCGCCCCATACACGCGCCGCTCAGGTGACGGCGAATCAAGGTGACCAGCTCAACTTGATCTCGCGCAATCACTGGATCGGCGTCGATCTCGGCGCGAGCCGGGAGGTGCTGCTGCGCGCCGGCCGCCTGAACTTACCTTTCGGGATCCGGATCCCCGAGCACACGATGTGGATTCGAGAAAATACGCGCACCGATCGCGAGTCCGATCAGCAGCACGGGGTTGCCCTCGCGTTCAATAGCTCGGAGATGCGCGGCGAAATCATGGGGATCGCCGGCAACTACCAGATCAACCCCGATCGCTATCGCGAGCGGGGATACAGCCTGTACATCGAGACGACGAGCTTCGAGCCGCTGGCCGTGGGCGCGAGCAGCCTCCTCACCTTCGCTGCCGCGGACATCGTGACTCTCGAGCAGAAGAGAACGGCTCGAGGCGCGCATGGGCTGTTCATGCGCGCTCGGGTGAGCAGGCCGTTGGTGCTGCTCGTGGAAGGCGACGCGCTTCACACGTCCCGTCGCGACCTCGGTTACGTCGGGTTCGCCCAGGCGGATCTCGAGCTGATCCAGGGCCTTCACTTTGGAACGGCGGGGGAAGTGCTCGATCAGGGCTACTTGCGTTCCCAGACCCCGAGCGGCGTGGACATCGCTCGTCAGCCCGGACTCGGCAAGCCGCGATTCGGCGGTTGGCTGACAGTAGACTGGTTCTTCCTTCCCCATCTCGAGGCGCGCGTGGACGCCATTTTGCGGCAGGAAAGCCACTTTGCGCTGCTCGGTCAGCTGCACGCATACTTGTGAGGACGACGTGAAGCTCTGGATTCGCATCCCCCTCGCGCTGCTCGCCACTTCGACGCTCGCGCTCGCGTCGCCGACGTTTCCTGCGCAGCTGCAAGAAGATGCGAAGATGCCTTGCGCACCACCTTGCACGCTCTGCCATCGGGACAGCAACGGTGGATACGGCACACTCCGAGAAGGAGACTTTGCTCAGGCGATGTTCGACGCCGGCTTGTCCCCAACGGAGCCCGACACGGTCGCACCCGCCTTGGCGCAGCTCGAAGCCGACGGCACCGACAGCGACCAGGACGGTATCCCCGACGTCCAAGAGCTCGCCGAGGGAAGCAATCCCAACGTGAAAGGCGACAGCACCTTGTGCGGGCCCCGTTATGGCTGCGGAGCCCGCGTGGCGCCCACCGATCGCGTGGACCTTTCGGCGCTCTTGGCCGCGCTCCTGGCCGGCGGCGCGCTGATTTTCTCCCGGCGCCGCCGGCGTCGTGCCGTCACTTCGCGGGGCAAAAGCTCGTCGGCACGCTGACGCGGTGCCCGTTCACACACGCCGAAAGGTTCCCGCCGTCACAGGCCGCAGGCTGGGAGGCCTTGCAGTCCGGTGAGCTCGGCGTCGGGTACACGCAGTCCTGGCTCCCATCCGACGCCAAGCCGCACGTTCCGCCGAGGCGCGTGCAATCGTGGAAGCTCACATGGGCACCCGAGTCGCACCCGAGTCGCACGTTGCCGTCGCAGCGGTCGGAGGTATCGATGCCATCGGGGCAGCGACTGAAATGGCGATCGGCACAGCCCGTCGGGCTCGTCGCATCGCATTCGACGTACGCGCGGGAGCAATCGCGAGTGAAGGTTTGGTCGCTTCCGGTGAGCGTGGCGATGGACCCATTGCAGCTCACGTTGAATTCACCATAGGCGCGGCAGCCGTCCTCCTCGCACACGATGTTCTGGTCTCGCTCGGTGCGGCAGGTTTCGATGGCAGAGCAGTCGGTCGCGCTCTGCACGCAGCTCACCCACCATTCGACCCGTTCGTTTTCGTGATTGAACCCGGTGAGGGGGATGGCTCGTTCGGCGGAGAAGACCGCGTCGTAGACGCAGATGTCGATGAGCCCGAGTCGCTCTTCGGGGGAGAGCGCCGCCACCTCCGCCGAGCAGGCGCCCGACGTGGCGCACGCTTCGAGAATGTTCTCTTCCGTGATCGGGGCGACCCCAGCGGGTTGGTCGGGCCACGCTTCCGCTGCGTTCGAGGCGACCGGAGCGTCCGGCTCGGGCGTGGGGTCGGTCTGGTTCGAGCAACCAACACCGAGGGTGACAAGGATCAGAGAGCCAAAGGTTACGTTTCGCATGCCCCGCGCAATGCAGTGGTCATACCAGTCCAGTAACCAGCTGATTTTACTGCCGTTTAGCCAGATGGCAGAGTGCCCCGGGCGCTCACCCGTCGTCCGGGACGCCCAGAGGGTGTGGCGCTCCGAGCCACAGTGCGAGGTGAGCTTCGCTCAGCCCAAGCCCGCGTCGCTCGGGGTGCCAGCACTTCCGCCGGACCCCGCGCTCCCGCCGCTTCCCGCCGAGCCGCCGCTTCCGGCAGAGCCGCCGCTTCCGGCAGAGCCGCCACTACCGGCCGAGCCGCCGCTTCCGGCAGAGCCACCGCTTCCCGCTGAGCCGCCGCTTCCCGCCGCGCCCCCAGTCGATCCGGCACTTCCGCCCGATCCGGCAGTTCCGCCCGTCGCTCCCGAGCCGCCCGAGCCGGAGCTCCCACCTGTGCCGCCGCCTCCAGTGGAAGCGTCGGTCGTAGAGCCCTCATCGATCTTGCTGCGGTCAACATCGGTGATCAGCGCGCAACCCGCAATGGCGAGCCCAGCGCCGAAAGCCAGTAGATAACGATGCGAAGCGCGCATTTTTCTCTCTCTTTCGACTCACAGCTTGGTGAAGGTTGCCACCCGGTTCGGGGGAAAGACGAGCTTCAGCGTAGCCCCAGTCCCGGTGCCGGAAAACTCGAATTGTGTGCTCCCAGAGCTCGCGGTGGGGCAAGTAACGTCCAGCGAGGCGTTGGCGCCCGTTGCGGGGGTGAAGAGGAAGCTCTGCCGATCGCTATTGGCGCTGCCACTATCGGTGGTCACGGACTCCAGCGTCGACGAGCTCGACCCCACCGTAATTGCGATGGTTTCCGCGATTGTGTAGCCAGTGGCTCCGCTCGCCCCGGTCGTTCCCGTGAAGATTTCGTCAGCGGTCCGGTGATAGGTGCCGCTCTCGAGCGTCCCGCCGCTGAGTGTGGGGACAGCCTGAGCCACATTCATCTGAGAGATCGTGGACGCACCGTTCGTGAGTGTATTGCAGGCGCTGGCTGCGTCGCTCGCCGCGTCGCTGGCGTCGGATCCGGCGTCCGCGGAGGCGTCCGTGGAAGCGTCGCTTCCCGCGGCACCCCCGCCGCCGTCCGAGCCCGCGCTTCCGCCGCTTCCCGCCGCGCCAGCGGTTCCGCCTCCTCCCGCAGCTCCCGCAGCACCTCCGGCGCCAGCGGCTCCTGCAACGCCGCCAGTGCCGGCAACGCCGCCGCTACCGGCGACGCCCCCGGTGCCAGCAACGCCCCCGCTTCCCGAGACGCCGCCGCTTCCGGATACACCGCCTGTCGCGCCGGTTCCGCCCGTCGCGCCCGTCCCGCCCGTTGCGCCGGTCCCGCCATCGGTTCCGCCGCTACTGTCGTCGCTGGGGATCTTGTCCCGGTCGACGTCCGTGAGGAGAGTGCAGCTCGCCAACATCAGCGTGGCGAGCAATGACCAAAGTGCTGGCTTTCGGAAACGCTTCATTGCTCGGATGAGAAGGCATGTTTCCTCGGACTCGCGGAGATCGCAAGGGCTCTTCGAACCCCGCACCCGCCCGGGCCCGAGCAGGGAGTAAAGTCGCCGCGTGGAGACGGTCGTTCACCTCGTCGACGGAACATATGAGCTCTTTCGCGCCTTTTTCGGAGCACCAAGCGCCACGAGCCAAGATGGGCGTGAGGTCGGCGCCACGCGCGGGCTGCTCTCGAGCTTGAATGCGCTCCTGCGTGACGACGCGGTGACCCACGCTGGCATTGCCTTCGATCACGTCATCGAATCGTTCCGGAACGACCTGTTCGATGGTTACAAAACCGGCGAGGGCATCGAACCGACTCTGTGGGCGCAGTTTCCGTTGGCCGAACGCGCGGCGCACGCTCTGGGCTTCACGGTCTGGCCGATGCGAGAGTTCGAAGCGGACGATGCGCTCGCGACCGCCGCGGCACGCTTCGCAGACGACCCGCGTGTGACCCGAGTCGTCATCTGTTCGCCGGACAAGGATCTGGCCCAGTGCGTGCGAGACGACCGCGTCATCTGCTTCGATCGCATGCGCAAACGCACGTTGAATGACGTCGGGGTGCGAGAAAAGTTCGGAGTCCCACCGGGTGCGATACCGGATTTCCTCGCCCTGGTCGGAGACAGTGCCGATGGCATTCCGGGGATCCCTCGCTGGGGGGCTCGCTCGGCAGCGCTCGTGCTCGATGCCCACGGGAGCATCGAAGCCATTCCCGACGACGCTTCCAAGCTCGTCGTGAAGGTACGAGGTGCCGATGCGCTCCTGTCGTCCCTCGCATCCCGACGACAAGATGCTTTGCTCTACAAGCGACTGGCGACGCTGCGGACCGACGTGCCGTTGCCCGAGTCCCTGGATGACCTTGCCTGGCAGGGCGCGCGGCGTCAGGAGCTCACCGAGCTGTGCCAGGAGATTGGCGAATCGACACTGCTCGATCGTGTGGTTCGCTGGCGGGATTGAGCGTTGCCCTGTACCCTATCGAAAATGAAGCTCGCCCTCCTTCCCGCGCTCCCGGCTGTTTTCTTCCTCTCGAGCATCGCGTCCGCCCAGGACTGGAACGGGCAGCAGAACCAGCCCTACAACCAACCGCCTCCTAGCGACATGAACGCTGGCGGTCTGGCGCCACCGAGCTCGGCGGGCGGCGAGGATCCCAGCGCGCCGCTTCCTCCAACCGAGCAGGAGCTCGCCAAAGCCGATCGGGAGGATTCCGGTCGCGGGCTCGAGTTCTTCTACATCAACGCAGAGATCGGGGGTGAGTACCTCGGCTTACAGACATTCAAGGCGAACCACCTGGTGGACGCCGGCGTGGTCAAGACGTTGCAAACTGGGCTCCTGTACGGCGGTGGGCTCGGAGTGCGCCTGGTGTTTCTCACTCTCGGCGGACGATTCCGACTCGGACACTTCTCGGAGTGGGACTTGTGGACGCTGAACGCCGAGCTCGGCATTCATATCCCACTCGGTTCCGTCGAGCCCTACTTCACCCTCGGCGGCGGCTACGCGTCCGCCGGTTCCTTCAATTCCAAGAAACTCGGTGGCGATCTCCAGAGCAAGGACGTCGACATCAAAGGCTGGGACATTCGCGGCGGGTTCGGCATCGATCTGTACTTGTCGAGCACGTTCTCGCTGGGAGCGAATCTGACCGGTGAGATGCTGATCCTCACGCGCCCGGGCATCAGCGCCGCCAAGCTCCAGGCCACGTCGTCCAGCGCGAGTGCGAACGACATCTACGCCGCCGACGGTTCGAGCATTGGATCCGCGGTCACGTTGACAGCGGTGGCCGGCCTACATTTCTGAGTGCTACGACTCTTCCTCATCATTTTGTGTGCGACCCTGCCGCTCGGCAGCGCGGCTTTGGTGTGGCGGCGCGCCAGCGAGCTTCGCCACGTCTCCCGGCGCGATACGGTCCTGGTCGTTGCGGGAGGAATCGTCGCGGGGCTGGGAGCTCTGTGGGCCGAGCGCCTCGTTCTCGATTGGACCGAGCTCTCCTTCGAGGTCAGCCGCGCGGGTGTGACAGGCGCCCTCTTGGCCACCTTCCTCCTCGCTGCCCCGCTCGAGGAAGGGCTCAAAGTGCTGGTGGTCTGGCCGCTGCACGGCGCCCGAAGAACGACCACGCCGCGTCTGGGTCTCACCTATGCGGCCTGTGCCGGTGCCGGCTTTGCCAGTGGCGAGGCGGTCTTCACCGCCCTGACCCAAAACATCGAATTTCTCCTCACTCTGCGTCTCTTGCTGGCGCTCCCGGCGCATTTGTTTTTCGCAGGCGCATGGGGCTACGCCTTGGGATCCCGCACACCGGTGCGCGGGCGTTGGTTCGCGCTGGCGTGGACGGGTTCCATGCTGCTGCACGCGCTGTACGACCACATCGTGTTCGGACGCGGCCCGGGTCTTCTCGTACTGGCTTTGCCGATGCTGGTGATGATGGGCTTCGTTGCCTACATCGCGCTTCGTGACGTCGCGCCTCGCTCGAGTCGATCTTCCCTGCTCTCGTCAGCTCGCATTCCGGAGCCGCCCTCGCTCCGGGCGATGCGACACGCCCTCCGGCGCACCGACCGTCCGCTCATGTTGCATTGGATCGCGATCGGAGCCCTGGTGACGTTGGGTGTCGTGGTCGTCGCCCTCGTGCTGGCGGTGTACTTCGGCCATCGGGTGGGCGTCGACTTCGCACTGGCCGACGAGAGCGACGTCCGCGCGAGCGGGCCGCTGGTGCTGCTCGGAAGCGCGACGCTCTCGGGCTTTCCGTTGGCGGGCTATCTCGTCGCCAAAGCGAGTGCAGCGACCAGCGTGCTCGAGCCGGCGATGGGCGCGGGCCTGGCCATTGTTGCGTCCGTGGCGCTCGTCTCCCTGGCGGCGCCGGTTGCGGCGGTGTTCGCGATCGCCGTGGCGCCTCTCGCGTTCGCGCTGTCGTGCGGCGGGGCCTGGTTTGGCCTCGCCCGCTGAGGACGTCGGGGTTTGGCACACCTGCGAAATTCGGCACAACCAGGCTCCCCATGATTTCGCGACGTTGAGCCGTTCGTCCGGCCGGCATGGATCCTGCGACTCGCACGAGCGATGCCTGCGTTTTCCACCCGTGTCGCACTCGCCGTCCTGCTGCTTTCCCCGGGAGCGGCGTTTGCCCAATCCTCCGCCGCGTTTCCCGACCCGCCGTCGCGTTCGCCCAGCCCTCCGGCACTGGCGCCGGCAGCTGCTCCGAGCTGGAGCGCTGACGCGACGCCACCGCCGTATGTAGCGCCCGCGGCATACCCCGCATACGAGCAGCCCGCCGCTCCGGCGCTGAGCTTCGGCCCACCCGCGTCCCCGGCGTACGACAGACCGAGTGAATCCGAGAGTGGAGGCGGAGGTCCCGGCACCGTCTTTTGGCTCGGCGTCGGCATGGTGGGCGTTCCCTACGCAACCGGACTCGGCATCGCGGCAGGGGAGAGCTTCGACAACGCCAGCGGTTGGTTGGCGCTGCCCGTGGGTGGACCCTGGCTCGCACTGACGGGTCGCAGCGACCCGTGCGACGGCGTCGACAACCAAAAGACCGTCGACTCCGACGTCGGCAAGTGCGTCGCCGAGCCCATGGTGCGCGGCATGCTGGTGCTGGACGGTGTGCTTCAAGCTACCGGCGCAGTGCTCATGCTGGTGGGCTCCGGCTCGGGCACCAAGGAGAAGGAAGCTTCCCCGCCCGCCCCGCGGTTCACTGCTGCTCCCAGCACGATGGGCCGATCGGGCTACGGCGCCACGGTGCTCGGAACGTTTTGAGCTCGATCTTCGATCGCGACGCGCGGATTGGCGGAGCCGTCGGCCTTCAGCAGTCGGCGATCAGCGAAGAGTCGGAGCAGCCCGAAAGACCGTACGACGGAAGTGCCCGAGCGACGCGGGCGCACCCCCACCGTTTGAACTGTGCACGGGAAACGCTGCGGCGCCGCGCGGTGCAGCGACCCATGAAGCATCGAAGCGGCGCTTCGGTGGACCATCGTACTCTTTTGAGGTACAATCGTACTCAAAATGAGTGCGTTTCACGCGGATCCTGGTGCGGTGCTGTTCTCGAAAGCGAGAAGGGCGGTGCTCGGGCTTCTCTATGCCCACCCCTACCAACAGTAGCGCCCGAGGTTAGTAGCGCTCTGCGACGTTGCGCCAGCGCCGGCCGATGACCTCGCTCGTCAAGACGGGAGCCACGCGCTTCAATACGTCGAGCGCGTAGCTTTCCTTGGTCACCAGGACGCGGGCCGTATTCTTGCGAATCGCGCGGACGATGCGCCGGGCCACGACATCCGGGCTCAGCATTCCCTCGAACGCGCGTACCGCACGTTGGTGGATACCCGGTAAGCCGTCTGGCTCGACGAAGCGCGCGGACTTCACGATGTTCGTCGCGATCCCGCCCGGGTGAACGCACGTGACGCCGATCGTGGTGTTCGCGAGCTCCGCGCGGAGGGTTTCGGAGAGGCCTCGCACGGCGAACTTCGAAGCGCAGTAGGCCGAGTTCATGGGTATGCCCACCAGGCCGAACAGGCTCGAGATGTTGACGATGTGAGCCTCGTCAGCGGTCTTCAAGAGCGGGAGGAAGAGCTTGCAGCCGTAGACGACACCCCAGAAATTGATGCCCATCAGCCACTGAAAATCCTCAAAAGTGTGTTCCTCGAACGTGGCGGCGACGCTGACCCCCGCGTTGTTCACCAGGATGTGGGCTGCCGAGTGCTCGCGCTCCACGGCGGCCACCAGTTCACGCATCGCATCGACGTTTGCAACATCGACGACGTGGGTCGACGCACGACGACCCTCGCCAGCGCAGAGCTTCTGTGTTTCTTCGAGGCCCTCTCTGTTCACGTCCACGAGGGCCAGGTGAGAGCCTTCTCGAGCGAGAGCGATGGCTGTGGAGCGACCAATCCCACTGGCCGCACCCGTGACGACCGATACCCTACCGTCGATGGACTTCATGAGCGTCCTGGTACCACCTCGGACGCTCTCGGCGCTAGGCTTCGCCCAGATTCAGCCAGCCTCGTGGGGGCTCAGCCGCATTCTGCTTGAACGCAGCTTTTGAACTCGGCGCAATCGGAATGCATGGCAGCACATCCGAAGAAGGCATTGGAGTAGGGAGTGGTGGCCTTGATCGTGTCGCAGCCCAGCACGCAGTCCGCCGTGTCTTCCGCATAGGGATTGCCACAGCTTCCCGTGGAGCCGAAGGCCGCGAAGTTCGCGCAGGCGTCCGTACACTCGAAGCTCGTTGGATCGAAGGGCAGCGTCGTCGCGCACGTTCGGGCCATGTAGTTTGGTACGGGCCCACGAACACCCTTCTCCCCACGGCTCAGCGAGCCGGAATTGACCGCCGCTCCGGAATCGCAATCGGATCGGCGGCTTCATCGAGCTCCCGGGTGAGGTCGAAGGCGACGAATCGACCGGAGAGGTGTGGCGCTTCGCTCACCCAAAGAGTTCGCGCCGTCGAGTCCATCACGACTCCGTGGGTGGCGATCTTCGCATCGATGGCGCGCCGATCGCCTTCGGGTAGCTCTTTGCCGCCGGGGCCTTTGCGATCGCGTAGCAATCCGACGGCTCCCGCAGCGTCGAACGGGCCGCTCGGAGGCGCTATGAGCTCGCGGCCACGAGCTTCTCGATCGAGCGTCGAGGTTTTTGCTCTCACGGCGAGGTTCTTGGGATCGGATGCCGAGGGTCCCGTGAAGTGATTGGTCACGACGTCGCGTTCGGTGAGCTCGTGCACGTACGAAGAGCGGCCCGGGACGCGTTCCAGCGCAACCGAGCGACCCGTGGCATCGGTCAGAACCACGATATGACTCACCATCGATGAACGTTCGTCGAGGGCTCGAATCGCCTCGTCCACGGTCTTCGCCGTGGAGAGCACCCGGCGCAGCGCGTGGACCACTGGTTCACCCAACGTCTGCGGCTCGCCCGCGCGCCCGCCGTGAACGACGACGGCCAGCCCCTCTCGATTGAGCCCGCTCATCACTCCGACGAGCCCGGGCCAGGCGACCGATGCGAACGGGATTTTGCCTTTCTCGCGCACGAAAAATACGGCTTTCCGCTGATCGAATATGTCGTCAACGTCGAAGTCGAAGGCGCGCGCCAGGAGCACGTGGCCCTCCTTCGTGGCAGCCCCGTGCAGCGTGAAGCTCGTGCAACCGATGAGCGGAGACTTTTCGAACGAGAGTGAGATGTCGTAGAGCGCATTCAAGTACGAGAAGCGCTGGAACGTAGGAAAGACGCTGCTGTACGGGTCTGGTGAGAATCCGCGAGCGCCCGCAGCGATCTCTCGACGCCGGTCGGAATCGAACTCGCGGTCGACGTGCCGATAGCGAAGCTGAGCCAGGTCGAGGAGCAGCATGCGAAACGCAAACGGCACTCGCTCCTGAAAACGCCCCAACAAGACACGTTCGTTCTCGACCATCTCCTCGTACAGAAGGCGCGAGTGTGCGTATCCGATCTCCTCGGGCGTGCCGTTCAGGCGAACGACCCAGATCGCGCCTTCGCGTCGCGCAGAGGAGGAACCGAGCGCTCTGAGTCCGGGGCTCGGCTCGGTGACCTGACCCTCCGGCAGCGTGACCTGAGGAGGTTCGATGCGAGTGCCGAAGCGGATCCCGAAATGAAAAACCACCAGGCAGGCGACGAAAACGGCGAGAGCGATACCGGTTCGTCGGTACCAGACACGAAATCTCATCGTTGCCCCGGCTGGGGCGACAGCACGGTGACCAGGACTCTCGCCACGATGCGTGCGGGGTCCCAAACCACATGGAAGTGCGAGACGCGCTGTCCGGCCGGTGGATACAGGACCTCGATCGGCGCTTCGATGACGGGCATCCTCGCTCGGATCGCTCGAAGGAGCGCCTCGGCTTCGAACGCGAAGCCGTCGGCTCGCACGTCGAGCTCGAGGGTCTCGGGAAGCGGATAGCGCCGCAACCCACATTGCGTGTCGTGGAGCTGACGCAAGCTGAAGAGGGACAGGAAGAAATTGGAAATACCGTTCGATACGCGATTGGCCCGTGGTGCGTGGGCGAGCTCGAGATCGCGGACGCCGAGTACGAGCGCGTCTCGATGGGCGGGGTGGAGTGCGACTTGCGCTGCCGATCGAGCGGGATGCTGTCCGTCTGCATCCACACTGACCGCGGCGTCGGCGCCGAATCGATGCGCGCGCTCGAGTCCGGTTCGGAGCGCGGCTCCTTTGCCGAGATTCTCGGGATGCCTCACGACGTATGCGCCGGCCGCCCGGGCTGCATCGTCGGTCCCGTCGCGAGAGCCATCGTCCACGACAATCACCGACGGAAGGCCGTCGAGCTTCGGGAGCTCGGCAATCAAGCCCCGCACAACGTCCCCGATGGTGCGCCGAGCGTCGAGTGCCGGAACTACGGCGACCACGTGCATGCGGGCCAACTCTGCCACAACGCGCCTGGGGTGTGATTGACTAAGCTGACTCATGGCGAATGAAGACGAGGTGATCCGAGACCAGGCGAAGCGCCAGCTTCGCCAACGGATGCGCGCTCTTCGCGCCGCGTTGCCCCCCGCCGCCCACCGAGCGCGGTGTGAAAAAATCGTCGAACGCATCGAACGCTCGGGAGACTTTGCTGCCGCGACGAGGGTCGCATTGTTCTGGCCGATGACCGACAAGCACGAGATCGACCTTCGCGACATCGACGCGCGCGCGCGCAGCCTGGGAAAGTTCGTGTACTACCCGTTCATGGATGCGACAGCTGACGGGTTCCGCACCGGATTTCGACGTATCGAGGATCCGGCGAGCTTGGCAGAGCGAGGGCAAGGCTTCCTCGAGCCCGGACCGGAGAGTCCCGAGGCCAAGCCGGGAGAGCTCGAGCTGGTCGTGGTTCCGGCGCTCGCTGTCTCGAGCGACGGGTATCGGTTGGGTTACGGGCGAGGCTTCTACAACGTCACGTTGCCAGACCAGTGTCCGCCCGCAAGAGCGCTCGCGGTGGCGTTTGCCTTTCAGCTGCTCGGCGAGCTTCCCCACGACGCCCACGACTTCCGGTGTGATCTCGTGATGACGGACGAAACGACTATACTCTCCGCGTGACCGGCGACGGCGACCACACCGAACCGCTGATGAGCGATGCCCTCGATCGCCCACCGCCCCTTGGTGCGATCGTTCGCGTGACGGATGCGGTCGCTTCGCCCGCCGTTTATCGACTGACGGAGGGGAAATGTCGCATTGGGACCGATTCCGAGTGCGAGATCGTGGTCAAGGATCCCGCCGTTTCTCGCTGTCACGTCGAGCTCGAGCTGTGTCCAGCGGGGGTGAGGGTACGATCTCGGCAGCACGAATGGGACTCACTACCTCGAGCATCGGATCGAGCAGGCCATGTTGGTGCTCGGCGCGCGGCTTCGAATTGGCAACGCGATCGTCAGCGTGGACGCGGATTCGGACGCTCTCGGCAGCGATGAGGAATACACCGACAGCGAGTATCACGGCGCGCTCGGCGCCTCGTCTCCGATGCGACGACTGTTCGCCAAGCTTCGCCGACTCGAAGGCTCGCTCATGCCGGTGTTGCTCGAGGGCGAGTCGGGCGTGGGGAAGGAAGTCATTGCCAGCGCCATCCACCGAGCCTCGACCCGATCTCCATCGCCCACTCGTCGCGCTCAACTGTGGAGCGATCCCCCGAGAGCTCATTTCGAGCGAGCTCTTCGGCCACAAGAAAGGCGCGTTCACCGGTGCGACAGAAGCGCGCAAGGGGGCCTTCGACAGCGCGGACGGCGGCACGCTCTTCTTGGACGAGATCGGTGAGCTGCCTCTGGATCTCCAGCCGGTGCTGCTTCGTGCGCTGGAGTCCGGCGATATCCGCGCTCTCGGTGGCGATGGCGAGCATCACGTCGACGTACGGGTGATCGCGGCGACGAACAAACGCTTGGAGGACGAGGTCGAGGGCGGGCGATTTCGCGCCGATCTGTTCTTTCGACTGGCCGTCATCCGTCTCTCCATTCCTCCGCTGCGCGCGCGCCCGGAGGACATCGAGATCCTGGCGCTCGCGTTTGCTCGCGCAGCCAATCTCGACGAGCTCCCGGGACACATCGTCGAGCGACTTCGCTCTCACTCCTGGCCGGGCAACGCCCGCGAGCTCAAGAACGCGATCCTCGCGTACGCCGCTCTCGGAGTGTTGCCCGAGCCGACCCGCGCCAAGGGCGGCCTCTTGTCCCTCGGGCTCGGCGAGCTCGTCGACGTGCGCCGGCCCTATGCAGAGCAGAAGGACGAGCTCCAAGAACGATTCATGCGTATCTATCTCGAGCAGCTTCTGGCCTACACCAACGGAAACCAAACGGCGGCGGCTCGCATTTCCGGACTCGATCGTTCGTACATCGGCAAGCTACTCGCTCGCTTCAAAATCACGCCCAGGCGCTGGTAAAGGCAAGAGGCGGCGCGCACCGAAGTACGCGCCGCCCCTTTGCGTCCGAGGAGCCGATCAGAAGCACTGTGCGTCGAGGGAAGCACACGCGGAGTTGGGCATCCCGAGGGCCGCGACGCAGGCGTTGCAGCCGGGCACCGTGTTCGCTGCTTGGCAGACGGGCTGCGTCGACCAGTCGTAGCCCATCAGATAGGACTGGAGCTCGACGCATTGCTCCTCGGCGCTCGTCGCGCTGGGGGCGTGCTGGCAGAACTGTGCGCAGGTCAGGTTGCTGCTGCCGCCGCTGCCGCCGGTGTTCCCACCGCCGACGCCACCAAACCCACCGATCCCACCAACTCCGCCGGTGTCTCCACCACCGCTGCCGCCGCTACCGCCACCGAAGCAGCTGCTTTCGACGTCGGCGCAGTCCGCGTCGGTCATCGCGAGATTGACCGTGCAGGTGTTGCACTGACCTTCGTTCGCGATCGTCGAGCAAACTGGATCGCTCGGCCAGTCGTACCCTCGAAGGATCGACTCGGAGGCTACACAGTCGACTTCACTCGAGGTCGCTGAATCAGTGTGGGCGCAGAGGGACGCGCAACCGAGCAACGTCGTGCCGCCCGACCCTCCGGTATTTACGCCACCGCTTCCGGCCGCGTTGCCACTGCCACCCGAGCTGGTGCCGCCGGAGCTGCTACCGCCAGTACTCGAGCCGGCCGCACCTCCCGCACCATTGCTCGAATTGTTCGAGCTACAACCAGTGACCGCAACAAGCGCAAGGCCCAACAAGATATGTTTCATTTTCGAATTTCTCCTCGGCGTTCGCTGCGAGCGCAGCGTCGAACGTCAATGAGCAACTCGCGTGCCGTGCGCGTTTCGCCGATGAGTCGAGAGTGCCCCGGGACCGAACGCAAACCGGAGACCGCAAACAGCGGACTCGAGTGCGCACCCGGGAAAATCAGGGCGAAATTCAGCCCTTCGGGCCGGACCGCGGGCGCGTGGATCCCTTGTCCGAACAGCTTCTGCAGATGCCGTAGAGCTCGTGTTTGTGGTGTTGCACCGTGAAGCCGTAGCGCTTGGCAACCTGGTCTTGCAGCTCTTCGATCGCGGGCTCCTCGAATTCTTCGATCTTGCCGCACGACAAGCAAATCAAATGATCGTGATGTGCTTCCTCATCGGCGAGCTCGTAGCGAGTGTGGCCGTCACCGAACTTTCGCTCGTGAACCAGCCCAGCTTCCACCAAGAGCTTCATCGTTCGGTATACCGTCGCATAGCCGATCCGAGAATCTTCTGCGCGCGCCGCTTCCAGCAATTGGTCGATGGTTACGTGCTCACTCGTTTGGAACAGCTTGTCGATGATGACTCGGCGCTGCTCGGTCGAGCGAAGTCCTCGTCGCGCCATGAACTCCATGAGCTCGCGCCGCAATCGATCTACGTCGGGCGGACGCGGGTGGTTTTCCGCGTCACTTTCGGTGTGCCCGTTCTTCACTTCTCTTTCATCCCCCCCGGCGCTCGCGCGGTCAAGCCGCGTCAGGCGGTGCTGCTCCGCACGCGGAAAAGCGCAGCCATCACACCTGCCACTCCGGCGAGGGGCGCTGTAGCTGGCGGGACCAGCGCGAATGCAACCGCAAGAGAAGCGCCGATCGCCGGAAAGATGGCCAGCATCAACGCCAAACGGGCTTCGCCGCGAGCCCGGTGTGCGAGCCGGATCGCATAAGCCGCGTCCCGCACGTCGTCGGAGGCGAGCTGAATGCTCCACTCCGCAGTGCTCGAGCCCGCACTATCCAGAGCCGCGGACACGTCGGCGGCCGAGAGCGCGACGTCATCGGCAGTGCTTCGCCCGACGACGGCCACGATGGCGCCTCCGTCGGCGAGGCGCCGGACCTCGTCGCCCCGTTCCGAGGGGAGCACCTCGGGTCGGATGTGCTCGATGTCGAGCGCTCGACCGATTGCCTCGCAGGTTTCCCGAGCATCGCCGGAGAGCAGCACCGGCTCCACCCCGACGTCGAGCAGGTGTTGGACCGCGGCGCGCGCGCCCGGTCGGAGCCCATCCTGCAAACCCACCACACCGATGAGTCGCCCGCCGAGCGCCACCAGGAGCACGCTGCGGCCCATGGCCTCCAGCTCGGTGATCTTGGACTCGGCGGCGGCGACGCTGATGCGCTCCTTGAGCATCAACGCGCGGCTTCCGACGACGAGATTCTGCCCATTCGAGGCCACCGCGGTCACTCCGAGCCCGGCCTGTACGCTGGGGCTACGCACGCCATCCGGACGCAAGCCTCGCTGGCGAGTGGCGCGAAGCACGGCAGTGGCGACCGGATTCGAGGTGCCACCCTCTGCGCCGGCGACGAGGGCCAGGACTCGCCCGGGCTCGACTTCCCCAAACGGTTCCACGTTGGCCACTTCCGGTTCTCCGAGAAGCAACGTACCCCGCGCGCAGAACGCTGCGACCGAAACCCTGCCAGCGCGATCGAGAGCGTCCGCGCTTCGAAACACGATGCCGCGGCGCAGCGCCGAGAGCACCGAGTCCATGATCGTGAGGGAGCCGAGCTCCGCGACGCCGGTGTTGGCGAGGGCCGCTTGGGCAGCAGCCGCAAACAGTACGATGACGAGTGTGCTCTGGTCTTCTGCGTAGGCGGCCAGCGCTGCCAGGCCGGCGACCAGAGGTGCAGCTCGCTCTGCGGTGAGCTTTCCCGCGCGTGCCATGGGAGCGAATAGATCGGCGCGCCGCCGCGGATCGTTCGTAAGGCGCATCCAGGCGCGGTCGTAGCCGGTCCAAGCGGAAATCGCCCGCAGACGGCCTTCGACGACCTGCGATCCGGCCACGAGGTGGTCTCCCTCGCCACGGTCGACGAGGGACTTCGCGCCGAGCCAGGGGGCAACCTTCGCCGAACCGGCGATGATGGTGGCGTCCACCGGCACGGTCTCCCCGGGCTCGATCACGATCTCTTCGCCCGGTCGCAAGATCGCTCGCCCGGACTTTCACGGTGTCGTCCCCCACGACGCGATGCGCGCCATGGGAGAGGGATCGCGCGATTTCGTCTCGCTCGGCGTCGACCGTGCGTCGAGCGCGCCGCATCAACCAGATGCTGCCGGCCACGGTCGCAATCACGATTCCGCCCAGGGTCAGTGCGGATCCCAGCTCGGGAGCGTGTGCGACTCGCGCGGTTGCAGCGGCTGCGGTCGCGACGATCGGGCCTGCCAGGATTGCTGCGGGATGGGGGTCGGTCGCGTCGCGCCCGCCCATCACGGCTTCGGCGATCACTGCAGCGAGGGACACGCACACCACGACCAGCCGGGCGGTGAGTGCAACGCTGGAATCCCCCGCCAGCCCCAACGCAACCGACAACGCCCCGCCGGCCACTCCGAGCGCGAGGAGCAGAGTTCCGAGGTCGGTGGGCTGTTCCGCGTCTTCCGGGCTCACGAGGGGCTCGGCTTGTTCCTCTGCGGGCGGTTCGCTCCGGGGCCGGCGGTCGATCTCGTCCAAGGCTCGCGCGTCGCGGATCCCCTCCGCCTCGCCCAGAGCGGCCACCTGGCGGCGCTGATCGAACGCCTCGCTCGACTCCGCCCGCGTCGCTACCACTTCGTGAGTGGGCGAGGCCCCGCTGTTGCGCGGCCGACGCGGCATCGGTAGCGGCGTTTCCCGAGGCTCGTACAGACTGCGGCACTCGGCGCGGCAGAAGTAGCGAAAGCGTTCGTTGAAGTAGGCAACACGGGCCGCGCGCAGTGGGTCCACGTTCTTGCCGCAGGTCGCACAGCGCATCGCGCGAACTCGTGGGCCCACCTCCGGTGCGGGAACGCTCGGGTCAGTGGTCATCATCCAGCACCCACTCGATCACGGCCTTGGAGGTATGGAGACGCGCTTCGGCTTCGTCCCACACGAAGCTTCGTGGACCCTCGAGCACTTCGGCCTCGATCTCTTCGCCGCGATGCGCCGGCAGGCAGTGCAGGACGACTGCCTCTTTCGAGGCGCGCTCGAGAAGCGTCCGGTTCAATTGAAAGCCGCGGAAGTCCTTCAGGCGCTGTTCCTGCTCGGATTCCTGCCCCATGCTCGCGAACACGTCCGTGCTGAGAACGTCCGCGCCATCGGCGGCTTCCTCCGCTCTCCGGACGACACGGATCTTTACGCCGCGCTCCGTCGCTCTCGAGATTTCGCCGGCATCGGGATCGTAGCCCTCGGGACAGGCCAGCCAGAGATCGAGTCCCAGAAGGCCCGCGGCTTCGATCCAAGAATTGGCCATGTTGTTGCCGTCGCCGATCCACGCGTACTTGAGGTCCGTCAGGCGCCCACGAACGCGGCGAACGGTCTGGAGATCAGCCAGGAGCTGCAGAGGATGACTCTGGTCCGTCAGCGCGTTGATCACGGGAACGGCCGAAAATTCCACCATTTCGCCCAGGCGTTCCTCGGAGGAGGTTCGAAACGCGATCGCATGCACCATGCGCGAGAGCACGCGTGCGGTGTCGCGCACGGGCTCACCCCGGCCCATCTGCGAACCGCTACTGGTGACGACGACGGGATGCCCTCCGAGCTCGGCAACTGCGACCTCGAGAGAGATCCGAGTGCGGGTCGAGGCCTTCTCGAATACCAGGGCGATCGATCTTCCCGGCGAGAGGGCGATCTGGGTCCTTCCCTCGCTCTCGCTTGTGGTGGTCGGCGCGATCGAGAATGCGGGTGACGTGCCCGAGATCGGAAAGATTCCTGAAATGCCTCGTCACGCAAGGCTCCCCAAAACTCGGTCCACGACTCCCAGCGCTTCGTCGAGCTCGGCCGTCGTGACGATCAATGGCGGCGTGAAACGCAGCGCCTGCCCTCCGGCCAGGCTCACGAGAAGTCCCTGGTCTCGGAGCGCGTCCAGCACCCCGCGTGCATCGACTTCGTCACGCAGCACCAAGACCTGGAGCAAACCGCGCCCGCGGCTCGTGGAAACGAAGCGCGCGTGACGCTTCGCGAGATCTGCGAGTCCTGTTGCCAGGTGCGCCCCTTTGTCCCGCGCCCCGTCGACCAGTCCGTCCTCCTCGAGCACGCTGAGCACCGCGAGCGCGGCAGCGGAAGCCAGCGGATTCCCGCCAAACGTCGAGCCGTGGCTCCCGGGCGGTAGCGCGGTTTCGAGGGATGCTTTGCACAGCATCGCTCCAATCGGCACGCCACCCGCAAGCCCTTTGGCCAGGCTCATTGCGTCGGGGACGACCGAATCGTGCTGCATGCCCAGAAACCTTCCGGTGCGCCCGATCCCCGTTTGGATCTCGTCCGCGAGGAGGAGCGCGCCGTGCTCGTCTGCGATTTTGCGGAGCTCGAGCAGAAAGCCTTCGGGCGCCGGGGTGACCCCGCCTTCTCCCTGGATCGGCTCGACGAGGATGCCGCACACGTCCGGTCCCATGACCTCGCGAACTTTTGCCGCGTCACCAAACGGAACGTGGGTCACTCCGCCGAGCGGGCCAAACCCTTCTCGATACTTTTTCTGACCGGTCGCCGCCAGAGCCCCCAGCGTTCGTCCGTGGAAGGAATTGTCGAACGCAATGATGCGGTACCGATCCTTCTCGCCCTTCGTAAAGAACGAGCGACGGCAGAGCTTGAGCATCCCCTCCATCGCTTCGGCGCCGGAGTTGCAGAAAAATGCGCGGTCCATCCCGGTCAAGCGACACAGTCGAGAAGCCAGCTCGATGTTCGGCGCGTTGTAGAAAATAGTTCGAGAGATGGATCACCTTGGCGGCCTGCTCGCTGATGGCCTTCACGAGCTTCGGGTGGGCGTGGCCGAGCGTGCTCACGGCGATGCCACCATGCATGTCGAGGTAGCGCTTGCCGCTGAGGTCCCAGAGCTCCGAGCCCCGCCCCTTCTCGATCACGACCGGGGGCTGCTTGTAGTTCGGGTAGAGATGGGTCAGCGCGGCTTCGACCAGGTCGCTTTGGGCGGTCATGGCGGCCCTTGGTTACCGCAGGGCGGCGGATGCGCCAACCCAGGGGGGGCCTAGCGCTGGATCCCGGCGCGTCCTCGCTCGGGCCGACCTCGCCGCGCGAATAGCCACGGACCGAGGGCGCGAGTCGCAAGTGGCATCACGGCGTAGGTCATCAGGAGCACGATGGCTGCCACCGAGCACGCCTCCTGCACCAGAGACGGAGCGGGCAAGCTGGCCGAGATGGCCCGCGGAACGAAATGTACGAGCGGCCAGATCACCGCGAACGTTGCGATCGCCATCTTGTGGCGAGGTGGTGGTGTCGCGCGACCCTGGGGGCGACTGAACCAGAAATCGATGCCCTCGTAGCGATGCACCTGACCCGGCTCGGAGCCGAACTCACTGGCTCGCTCGAGCCAGGTGCGACGCACGCTCGAGTCCATCCAGCCATCGAGGTGCTCGATGCTGTCGAAGCGAAAGATGCAAACGCGTTCGTCTTCCGCCGCTCCGCTCGCGCGAACGACTTCGGTGTCGACGTAGCCTTCGAATGTGCTGCACGCTTCAGTGATGCCTTCCATCCAGGCGTCGAAGGCTCGTTCCTTTCCAGCATCTATCCGATGCCGCACGATGACGGTCACGTTGGCCATTCAACGCAGTTCCAGCAGCCGGTCGGCCATTTCGGAAAACCCAGCCCCCCGTTCTCCAGTCGTCAGAAAGCGCGGGCCGATGGTCGGGCGCCCCGAAAAGTTCCGCACGGCAATCGTGGTGCGAAACGCTGCGAAACAGGCGGCGTCGTTTTCGCTGTCTCCGATGTAGGCGTAGCGTGATCGCGCCACGCTCGGATCGACGCCCCACAGGGTCCTGAGCGTGCGCACGGTACCGCTCGCTTTGTCGTCGCCGTCGAACGTGACGTGAAAGTGCACGCTCGAAGCAAAGCTGTGGGCGCCATGCTCTCTCGCGAGCTCTCGCATCTGCTCGACGGTCGCGGGATCGACCTGTCGTTCCTCTCCGATGTCGAACGTGAAGTCACTCTGGCGTAGCTCGTTGTCGCTTGCCGCGACGAGCGTTGGAAACTTTTCGAACATCTCCGCCACGACGGACGCCAGGTTTCTTCGTCGCCGAGCCCGCTCCTCTTCGGGCACGGGGTCGAACCGCCGGAGCGAGCGGCCTTCGCGCCGGTAGCTGATGGCACCATTTTCGGTGACGAACGCGTCGACGGGCCACTGCCGGGCAAGCACGTCGCCCCAACCAGCGGGGCGCCCGGTGACCGCGATCAGTCGGAGTCCGGATTGGGCGAGGCGTCCCAGCGCGGCATAGGCGTTCATCGTCAGGAGCCCGTGGTCGAGCAGGGTGTCGTCCAAATCGAAGCACAGGCCTTCGAGAACGTCGGGCTTCATCGCGCTCCAGCCGGGCGAGGGGACGCATCGGGGAAATCATCGCCGTCCCGCGGCCGTGGGACAAGCGCCGCAAAAGCGCTAGGCTTCCTACGCTCGTGCATCGACTCGCTCGCCTCACGTCTTTCGCAGCCGCTCTGGGAGCCCTCACCATTGCGCGCGCGGCCGTGGCGGGAGGTCCTGCGGCAACGCTCTCCAGCATCGACGAGGACTCTGCGGACATCCCGGGTGAGCTCCTCGTGGACTTCCAGGATGAGCTCGACGAGACGACCATCCACGACATCCTCGGTCGACTCGCGGTGAGCTTCGTTCCCACGGCGCTGGAGGATGAAACCCGCGCCGAGATCGTACGCGTCGTGCCCGAGCGGCTGGACGAGGTGCGAGCGAAGCTCGGCGCGGATCGGCGCGTGGAGATCGTCGAGCCCCACGCCCGGGTGCGAGCGCTGTTCGTGCCGGACGATCCACTCTTCCCCGAGCAATGGCACCTACAGAAGATCGGCATCGAGCATGCCTGGAACTTCTCGACGGGGCGTGGAGCAACGGTGGCCGTCGTCGATACTGGCATTGCGTGTGAGAACTTCGGGCCGTTCAGCAAAGCGACGGATCTGGCCGAGACGCGTTGTGTTGCCGGTCGGAATTTCGTCACGAAAGACGCCCACGCGAGTGACGACCAAGGGCACGGCACCCACGTCGCGGGCACGATTGCCCAAAGCACCAACAACGCTCTCGGCGCCGCTGGCGTGGCGTTCGATGCTCGTCTGATGCCCGTCAAGGTGCTCTCCGCCGATGGCTGGGGTACGACCAGTGACGTCGCGGATGGGATTCGATGGGCTGCGGATCACGGCGCCCAGGTCATCAACTTGAGTCTGGGCGGTCCCCGGAACTCCCGCATCCTGCAAAAAGCGATCGATCACGCCCGGAAGAAGGGCGTGGTCGTCGTCGCCGCAGCGGGGAACACGGGTGGGCGCGTCGAGTATCCGGGAGGATCCGACGGGGTGATTGGTGTGAGCGCTCTCGATCAAAACGACCAGCTCGCGTGGTTTTCCTCCCGTGGCGCCGGTGTGGATCTCGCGGCGCCCGGCGTCGATGTCGTGCAGCAGACCGTCTGCAACGGCGGGCGCGATCATTGCGAACGGTTCCCGAGCTTTTCCGGAACCAGCATGGCGGCGCCCCACGTGGCCGGTGCCGCTGCGCTGCTCGTGAGCCTCGGGCTCACCGATCCAAACGCTGTGGAAGCCGCGCTCGTCGGCTCGGCCCGCACGATCCCTCGCGCGGCGGGTCGCGCTGGACTCGACGCGAATCGCGCGCTCACGAAGATCGCCCTCCGACACACCGTGTCCCGACTGCTTGCTCTGGCGCTCGGGATGCTCCTCCTCTTCCGCTGGGTGAAGCGCTCGCATCCGGAGCAGACTCCATGGAAGCCCGGGTTTCTCGCAGGCGCCTTGCTCACCGGACCGGGACTGTTGTTCTTCGCGCCATTTCTCCTGCCGCGGCACAACGATGTCGTCGATCTTTTGGCGCGTCCGGTCGGGGATTGGGACCTGCTTTGGAGCGCGTCGCTTCACGGATTTTTGCCCCTCGCCAACGTGCTCTGGCCGTTCGGTCTCACACTGCTCGCGCTCGGAGTACGCTCCGCACGCCCGGTCTTGGCGGGTCTCGCCACTGGAACGGCGGCCTATCTCGGAGCTACCATCGTGATCGGTGGCGTGTATTCGCCCCTGGGCCACGCGGGCTTCGTCCTGCTTGCCGCTGCCAACGCGCTGGCGTGTCTGGTCCTCGCGCGTCTCGTGCTGGTCGAAAATCGCTGATCCTTCCGTTCTGAAATACCCGCCCGCTCCGGCCGCGCGTTTCCACTCACGCCCCGATGGCTCGAGATCGACTCGTCGCGCTGGTGTGGATCGTAGGGGTTCTCGGCGGTTGCGCGGCGTCGGTGGATGAGCCGACGGGAGTCGTTCCGCTGAGCGGAGGCGGCATGGGCGGAAGTGTCGCAACAGGCGGTGGGCCGTCGGGCGGATCCGGTGGCGACGCCTACGGTGGGCCCGGCGGTAGTGGCTCCGGTGGCTCCGGCGCGGTCGGTGGCTCGGGTGGCTCTGGCGCGGTCGGTGGCTCCGGTGGCTCTGGCGCGGTCGGTGGCTCCGGTGGCTCCAGTGCTGGCGCAGCGGGTGGATCGGGTGGCGCGAGTGGAGGATCCGGTGGCGCAGCTGCGGGGGGTGGAGGCAAAGGCGGGGGCGGCGGAAGCGCCGGCGTTCCCATCGGCACGCAGCAGACCATCGCTACCTGCGGCGAGTGTCCCGCCGGCTATTTTCAGAAGAACCAGTTCTACAACGACGCGTGCAACCCCGGCGCGAGCTGCGGTGCGTCGGTCCAGCGTTACTGCGTTCCGAACGGCATGACGACATGGGAAGGGTGCTCGGCGACGTGCTTGGCCGGCTACCACCTCGACGCGATCTACTCGCACTGCCCGTGCGGCTCGGCTGGTGACATCAACGTGTGCGTTCCGGACTGACTCTCCCTGACTCGATGAACGCAGCGGGGAAACGGGCCGTTTCGGCGCCGTGCCGTCGTGGCTCGAGCAGCGCGCGCCGACAAATGCCAAAATAAGCTCGAAATAACCGCCCGGATCCCGCGCCGCCGAGCACCCAACGAGAGAACACCCCTTTTGGGTGCGAGGTGGCGACGATGACGATGACGACACGACACAAGATCGGAATGCTGGTTCCACCAGCGATCGTGATGCTCTTCGGCATGGCGGTCGCGCACGGCTGTGCAGCCACCGACGTTGTCGCTCAAGGACAGCCGAAGGCGGATTCCGGGAGCGGCGGCGGCAGCGACGATGCGGCTTCCGGTGGAGGCGGCGGCGATGGTTCGATCTCGATCGATGCGCCGGGTGACGCGCCGGTGGGGGAGACGTGCGATGCCGCCAACCAAGCGGAGAGCACTTACGGTTGCGAGTTTCTCACATTGCAAGTCGATACCATCGACGAGCCCACGGGTGGTTATGGTCTTCCCGGCGCGTGCTTCGCGGCGTTCGTCGCCAATCGCGGTATCGCACCGGTGAAGATCTCCGTCGACCGTGACGGAGTCGCTTTCACCGACACCGACTTCATCCGAGTCCCCAAAGGCGAGGGCGCCAACATCGTTTACGGTCCGTACGATCCGGACGCGGGGCTGCCGCCGAACGAAGTCGCCATCTTGTTCCTATCCCAGGGCAACCCGCCCAAAAACATGTTCTGTCCCACGGGCACGACGACGGCGGTGAACTTCGACGCAGCAGTTCACGGCACGGGATACGGAAAGGCGTTCCACATCAAGACGAGCTCGCCGGTGACCTCGTACCAGATGTTCCCGTACGGTGGCGGAAGCGTCGCCGCGACGAGCGCCACGTTGCTCATGCCGCTCTCCGCGTGGGGGACGAACTATGTCGCGATCAACGCTTACAAACCCAGCGAGATCGCTCCGGACAAAGGCATTCCGTCGCTCGACATCGTGGCGAGCGAAGACAACACGACGATAGAGCTCAATCCCAAGGTTGCGATCCAGGCAGGGGCGGGCGTGAGCGCATCTCCCGCGGGCCTGGTAGCCAAGTATCAGCTGCAGCGCGGCGAGTACCTCCAGCTCACGCAGCACGAAGAAATCACCGGCAGCATCATCCAAGCCGACAAACCCATCGGCGTGTTCGGCGGCGCGACGTGCATCAACGTGCCTGCCGACAAGGAAGCCTGCGATACGGCGCAGCAGCAGCTCTTGCCGATCAAGAAGCTCGGCCGCGAATACGTCGGAGTTCGTTACAAGGCGCGACGCCTCGGTCTCGATCCCGTCGACGAGAACGTTCCTTGGCGTCTCATCGGCGCCGTCGATGGCACCGTTCTCACCTACGATCCCGCGCCTCCGCCCAACGCGCCACTCGTGGTCAACCAGGGCGAAGTCGTCGAGTTTTGGACCAAGGATCCCTTCGTGGTTCGGAGCGCCGACGATGCGCATCCGTTCTACCTGGGCGCCTACATGACCGGCGGCGCGGACTTCCTCGGTGAGGGCGATCCCGAGTGGGTCAATGTCGTGGCCGTCACCCAGTATCTGGATTCCTACGTATTTTTCACCGATCCGACCTATCCGGAAACCAGTCTGGTCGTGATCCGGAAAAAGGACGACGCCGGCGCATTTCAGGACGTGAACCTCGAGTGCAAGGGCACCATCACCGATTGGACTCCCGTCGGCGACTTCGAGTTTTCTCGCGTCACGCTGGTGACCGGAAAGTTCGACAGCGTGGATGGCTGCAGCAATGGTCGCCAATCCATGTCCAGCAACGGTCCGTTCAGCGTCACTGTGTGGGGATGGGGATCCATCACGTTTGGGCCCAGTGATTTCAAGACGACCGACGTGAGCTATGCCTACCCGGCGGGCATGGGGACCAAGCTCGTGAACGACGTGACGATTCCGGTCGTGAAGTAGCCGAAAACAGACGGGCGGAGGCGCGCGTCACTGCATCCAAATCTCCGGCGTTTTGTCCGGAAGTGGGCCATAGTCTATTTCGCACTAGTTAATAGTCATTAATTGACTATACTCGTCGGATGGCGCGATGGTTCTGGGGTTTTCTGGGTGTTTTCACGCTTGCCTGCGGGTCGGGCGATGGGAGTCCGCCTGCCGAGAGCGGAGCCAGCGACCCGCCAACCTCCACGGCGCCCGCGCCCACCATTCCGCCCGCCACCCCAACCATCCCCCACGAGCCCAGCGACTCCGGGCCTCCGATCTCATCCGAGACGCCGGCAGACCCCAGAGGACCCGGCCCGTATCCGGTCGGCGTCTGCACGAAGACGCTCTTCGATCCGTCCCGCAACCGGAGCTTCGATGTCGAGTACTGGTATCCAGCGAGTCTCGACGAGCCCGGCGGAAAGAAGAACGAGTACGCGCTCGACGGTCCGCTCGGCGGCGTGATGCCGAAGATCGCAACACCGGCTCTCCGAGACGCGAAGCCCGCGGGCGGCGCCCGTCCCACGGTGATGTTTTCCCATGGCTTCGGCGGGATTCGTTTCCAGTCCTACTTTCTCACCGAGCGGCTCGCGAGCCACGGATTCATCGTGGTGGCGCCCGATCATCCGGGCAATCGCTTGCAAGACGTGTCGATGCTCGGCGACGCGGATGCTGCCACGCAATCGGCGATCGACCGGCCGCTAGACGTGATCTTCGCCCTCGATCAATTGCTGTACGGCAATGCTTGCGCCGATCTGTCCGTCGATCCCAGTGGCATCGGCGTGACGGGTCACTCCTTTGGAGGCTGGACGGCGCTCGAGGTGGCTCATCGGGATCCACGGATCGCCGCGGTGTTCCCCATGGCACCGGGCTTCAAGAAGGGAGCGACGGCCGACTTCGTTGCGGAGATCGGCCGTCCTCTGATCCTGTTTGGGGGCAGTGAAGACGGCACGACGCCGTTCGACACCGATCAGCAAGCGCCATACGAGCTGGCGGAGAAGCCGAAATACCTGGTCGAGATCGACGGAGCCGGCCATCTCGACTTCTCCAATCTGTGCGAGGTCCCACTCGCCCAGCTCTTCATCAATGACGGATGCGATCCGGCCAAGGTGGATCCGACAGCGGTTCACGCGAAGGTGGTTTCGATCGCAACGGCGTTTGCAGAGCTCTACCTGGCCCACGACGAGAGCTTCGCGAAGTACCTCGACGAGGCGGCGGTGCTTTCCCTGGGCGGCCTTCAGTACTGGCGCGACGCGACCTAGATGCTCAGGCGCGCCGACCGATCTTTTCGATCGGGACACTCGTACGTTTCAAGAATTCGCTGATCGATTCCGCGCCCAGGAACGGTTTCCAGTCTTTTTGCGCGTCGAGCTCATCGACGGCACGGCGAGCAAATTCCGCTTCGGCCGCCAGGTGGCTGATCCGGTGCGACATGATCAACAACGCGGAGGTTGGCACCATGTTTCCCATCCGCGCCGCCAACTCTTCTGCTTCGCCTTTCTGTCGAGTCAGGACCAGCTGACGCTCCTTCAAGAGCGCGATTGCCCGGGCCCGGGGAAGTGTGAATGCCGCGGCAACGAACAGGTCAACGTCGAAGTAGCTGCTGTCGCGTGAGACGGCGATTTCTTCCAGCGCGCTTTCGAGCCACTTACGACCCGCAGCGGTGAGCTCGAACACGCGTCGTTCGCGCCCCTGACGGCTTTTGGCTTTTCCGCGGATGAACTTCTTTCTCTCCAGACGCTTCAGCGCCGCATACAGGTGTCCATGCTCGGCTTTGGCCCACCAACCGACGTGCTTGTAGGCGAGCTCCAGCTTGAGCTCGTAGCCATGCATGGGGATTCGGGAGAGCGAGCTCAAGATCAGCACGTCGATTCGCGAGACCGCATCGGCCGTTCGAGCCATGAATCCTTCTTACTACGACGAAGCCGTGGTCCGCCTAGGCGAGGCTCGGGAACTGCCGTATCTTTCCGGTGATGCTGCGCCGTGCCATGGGGCTCACTGCTTTCTTGCTCGCGACCGCTCCGTTGCCAGCACGAGCCGCTGAGACCGTGGTCGACCTGTCCGGCGACGTGCCAGATGACCAGTATCGTCACTTCTATCTCGAGTTCGACGTGCCGGACGGGATCTCAGGAGATCCAGGTTCATCACGACGATCTCAGCGACGCCAACATTCTCGACTGGGGTCTTCAGGGGCCGGACGGGGTCTTTCGCGGCTGGGGTGGTGGCAACGAGGAGGACGCAATCGTCGGCGTGGACGGCCGCCTCGCGGAGCTACGTTCCCGGACCCATCCCCGCTGGCAAGTGGAGGGTGGTGGTCGGCAAGGCGAAGATCAACGAGACGCCCGCGCATTTCTCCGTTCAGGTCACGCTCCGCGATACCTCCACGCTGCCCGCTCAGTCCGAGCGGACGCCCTACCAGGAGCCACCCGCGCTGAAGAAGGAAGCGCGCTGGTACGCGGGCGACTTCCACGTGCACTCTCGGGAGAGCGGAGACGCAGTTGCGACGTTCGACGAGATCATCGACTTCGCACAAGGTCGTGGGGCTCGAATTCGTGATGCTCTCGGATCACAATACGAATGCCCAGCTCGAGTACTCTCGTCGATTCGGGCCAAGCACCCCGATTTCTCCTGCTCCCCGGCGTCGAGTACACGACGTACTGGGGCCACGCGAACGGTATCGGCGCGACCGAATGGGTGGATGACAAGACGGAGCTACCCCCGAATTCGATCCTCGCAGCAGCGCAACAATTTCACGATCAAGGAGCGCTGTTTTCCATCAATCATCCGTCGCTCAATTTGGGTGACGCGTGCATTGGCTGTGCGTGGGCGCAAGACCTCACTCCCGAACAAGTGGACGGCGTGGAGATCGCTACCGGATTTTTGGGCTTGGTGAACTTCGAGGCCATCGATTTCTGGGACGACATCTGCCTCACCGGTCGCCACGCTGCCGCGCTTGGTGGGAGCGACGATCACCGCGCGGGAAAAGATCTGACCGCACTCCAGCGTCCGATCGGCACGCCCACGACGATGGTGTACGCGAGTGAGCTCAGCGTGAAGGGGATCATGGACGGCATCCGGAACGGGCGGACCGTCGTGCGGTTCGAGGGGATGTCCGATCCCATGGTCGAGCTCGACGTCGAGCGCGAGCCCGGAACGGCGATACCGTGCACGCCGAGAGCGCCACGTTCCGGGCGACCGTCACTCGCGGAATGGGCTATTCGATCCAAGTCGTCAAGAACGGTGACGAGCGGGACCCCATCGAAATCACCGAGGATCCCTTCGTGTACGAGTTTGCCGTGACCGCGCCCCCCGTCGGGGAGGATCTTCTGGCGCGTGCAGGTCCTGAATGGCTCGACGCAGCCGCGGTCGGTGACCAGCAACATCTGGATCACGAAGGAAGGCGCTTCCTCTTCCTCGGAAGAAGCCGGAGGAGGGTGCGGCTGCCGTAGCGCGACGCGGTCGCGGTCCGAGGACGCCCTCTTGACGCTCCTCACTCTGGCGGCGCTCGGGGGCTTACGCCGCCGAGCCCACCGAAGCCGGAACGATCACCGGTAGCCCGGCCATCACGCAGTCCGCGACCAACACCCCTGCGTGAATCGACACGTCGGTGTCGAACTGGCGCACGATTTCTTCGGCGGCCGTCTTGAGCTCGGCGAGGGTCGGCACCGGCGCGGACGGGATCTGGATGCGATTGCGCGCTGACGCCAAACGATGTGCGGCTACTGCGAGGCTGCCCGATTCTTCGACCAGCACTCGATAATGCGAAGCGTCCTCGCCCAAGTGGCGAAGCCACTGAGCGGGGCGTTCGATTTCTTCGAGACTGGTCATGATGGTTTCTCTCAAAACGGGATGCCGCCGGGCGGCTTACGGTTAATTACGTTGCAACTCGCGCGCCGATCTCTTTCCCGACGAATTCCGGGGTTTCCTGTCTGGCGCGGCGAGTCATTTCACGGTAACGGTGCGTAGCGCGTGCCGCGCCAGGATCGCTCGGTCATGGGTCGACCGGTTTCGCGGAGCTTGCGAAAAACGCCGGATGGGGCCCATGCACACGTTTTCGACACGCGCCACCAGGCATCGCTTGGGTGCGCCACAAACGCGAGATTTTCACCAGGCACGAGAGAATTCTTTGACCCACTCCGAGCGGGTCGACACGCTTCGTGACCCAAGGGCTGGGTTGGCTTCATCCAAACGCGCGATGCAATTCGTTTCGGATCTGATCTCGAGTTTGCGCTTGGCGTTTCGCGCCGATGATCCGTTCCTCACCGCGGGCAAGCCAACGCAGCTCTACACGCGCTGGCTGTTTCTCCGCATCCTCGGCATCGGATTCGCGTCGAACTTCCTTTCGCTCTCGACGCAGGTTCGAGGGCTGATCGGTGCCGAGGGGATCCTGCCCGCCCGAGACCTCATCGGGCGGCTGCGCGTTGCCGGTGGGCTCCACGCGCTGTCGAGCGTCCCATCGCTGTTCTGGATCGACGTTAGCGATCGCGCGCTGAGCTCGTGCTGCTGGGTGGGAGCGTTGGCCGGACTGTGTGTCGTGTTGAATCTCTGGCCGCGTCCATCCCTCGCGGTGTGCGCGATCCTCTATGTCTCGTTCGTCAACGTGGAGCGAAATTTCTCTGGCTTCCAGTCGGAAGGGCTCTTGATCGAGAGCGCGCTCCTGGGCGTGTATCTTGCACCGCGGGGACTCCGGCCTGGCCTCGGAGAAAGCTCGCCCCCGTCGCGGGTCGTGGTGTGGCTCGTTCGGTTCTTGTGTTTCCGACTCTGGCTCGAGGCGGGGATCGCAAAGCTCACGAGTGGTGATCCGAGCTGGCGGGAGCTCCGTGCGATGGATTCGTATTACGAGAACTGCCCATTCCCCACGTGGATCGGTTGGTGGGTGCAGCATCTGCCTGTGCCGGTGCACACCGCCAGCGCGGCGGCGACTCTCGCCATCGAATGCCTGGGCGCGCCGCTCCTGCTGTTCGGCGGAAAGTATCGGCGCGGAGCGGTGGCGGCGTGGACCTTGCTCCATACGTTCGTGCTTCTCACGGGCAACTACACGTTCTTGTCGTACTCGGCACTCGCACTCGGGTGGACTTTCCTCGACGACGAAGATTTTCGAAAGCTGACCTGGCTCCGACCGCCAGCCGCTGTGCCGACTCGGCTTCGGCCTCGTTCCAGATGGGTCTCGGGGATTGCCGCGATCCCCCTCGCGCTTTCGACCTATCGGATCGTGCCTCCTGCTGCTCCTGTCTCTCGGGTTTCCAGTGCCGGAGTTGCCGAAAGCGGTGCTCGCGCCCCTCACGCTGGCTCGATCGGTGCGCATCTCGAATCGCTTCGCGCTGTTTGGTTCCATGACGGACAAGCGCGAACAGATCGAGTTCGAGGGATCGAACGACGACGGTGCGACGTGGCACACGTATCCCATGCGCTGGCAGCCTCAGAAGCTGGACGAACCACCCCATTTCATGGCGCCCCATCTTCCGCGTTTCGATTGGAATCTGTGGTTCGCGTCGCTCTCCAGCTACGAGGAGTACCGGCTGGTGGAGCTCGCCGGCGCGCGGCTCATGCAAGGATCGAAGCCCGTGGTTCACCTGTTTGCGGGCGATCCGTTTGCCGGACATCCGCCGGACCGGCTCAGGTTTCCACTGTATCGCTATCGGTTCACGAGTGTTCACGAGCTCGTGACGACGGGGCGGTACTGGAAGCGCGAGCGGATCGGATACTACGCGCCGCCCCTGTATCGGGATCCAGACGGAGAGATCCGGATGTCGCCCGGCGACTGATGCAGGTCACTTGCAAACGTCGTTCACACACGATCCCGAGAGGCATTCCTTGTCGCGCCCGCAGGCTTTGCCGGCGGTTTGCAGGATGATGCAGAGGTCCGTCTTGAAGCTGCATAGGTCGGAGACGCACTCCTTGTCGCGCCCGCAGGGCTGGCCGAGCGCCTGGGGCGTGATGCAGAGATCCGTCTTGAAACTGCAGAGATCGGAGACGCACTCCTTGTCGCGTCCGCAGGACTGGCCGAGCGCCTGGGGCGTGATGCAGACGTCGGTCTTGAAGCTGCAAAGATTGGAGACGCACTCCTTGTCACGCCCGCACGGCGCGCCCGGGCCAGCCGGCAAGAGGCAAACGTCGGTCTTGAAGTTGCAGAGCTCGGGCGGGGTGCAATCGGGATCGCTGTCGCACGGCGTACCGGTCGACGTTCCGCCGAATCCAGCCGTTGCGCCCGTGCCCGCGCCACCGGTGCTGGCGCCCCCACCCCCAATGGGAAGCCCTCCGCTTCCCGCTGACGCTCCGCCGCCGGAAGGAGCGCCTCCCGTCGAAGCGCCACCAGAACCGCCGCTCGATGTTCCGCCGGAGCCGCCGGAGGTTCCTGCATCCCCGGTCACCAGACCGGAGTTGTCCGGTCCGCTGCCACAGCCCACCACGCCAACGAACGCTAGAAGCACCCAACGCATGGCGGGTTTTAGCCCAGCAGGCTCATCTGTCGAATCGGCCGAGGGGCCGCTGAGAGTCACTCCGCGAGTCGCGTGAGCGTACGTCGATAATCGGCGCGGACCCGATCTCGATCCCGGTGACGTCCCCCCTCGACCACCCAGCTCCCACCGACCATGACGCGTGAGATCGGATTGCCTTGATTTGCGAACACGAAGGCGTCCAGCACGCGATCGATGGGTCGCCCTGCCAGCACGGGATGGTCGGGATCGAGCACCAACCAATCCGCCCGCTTGCCCGGTAGGATCTCCCCGATTTCGCGCCCGAGAGCCTGAGCGCCACCGCCGAGGGCACCCTGATAGAGACGCGTGCCCGTTCCCGCGCCGCTCGAATCGGCGAGGACGTTTCTGTGGAGTCGCACGAGCCGCTGGGTGTACTCGAGCCAACGCAGCTCTTCGCTCACGCTGATGGACACGTGGCTGTCGCTTCCAATCCCGAAAGGAGTGTGAGCGGCGAGGATTTCCGGGGCTGCTGGGATGCCGTCGCCCAGATTGGCTTCGGTCGTGGGGCACAGACCCACCACGGCGCCGCTCTTCTGAATGGCGTCGATCTCGGCGGCGGTGGCATGGGTTGCATGGACCAGACAAAAGCGTCGATCGACGGGCGCATTCGCCATCAGCCACTCGAGGGGTCGCGCGCCGCGAAAACGGACGCAGTCATCGACCTCACGCACTTGCTCGGCGACGTGAAGGTGGATCGGCGCATGGGGATCGATCTGGGTCATGCCCCGGATGCAGGCATCGAGTGCGTCCGGCATGACCGCCCGCAAGCTGTGAGGTGCAACACCGATGCGAACTGCCGGATCCCCGCGCCACGTGTCGGCGAGGCGCTGGATCACGGCGAGGAGCCCATCGACGTCACTGGCGAAGCGGCGTTGCGCAGTTTGGGGCGGGGTTCCACCAAACCCGCTCACGCCGTACAGCACGGGCATGAGGGTGATCCCGATCCCAGCGCGGTGGCTGGCGGCAATCAGCCGGTCGCTCATTTCTCCAGGGTTGTCGTACGGTTCGCCGTTTTGGTCGTGGTGCAAATAGTGGAACTCACCGACGGCGGTGTAGCCCGCTTCGAGCATCTCCACGTACAGCTCGGTCGCAATCGCTTCAACGTCCTCGGGAGTGAGGCGCTCCAAGAAGCCATACATCGCCTTGCGCCACGACCAGAAGGTGTCCTCGCTCCCCGTGGCGTGCTCGGTCAGTCCCGCAAGCGCGCGCTGGAACGCGTGGGAATGGAGATTCGGCATCCCAGGAATGACATACCCAGAGATGCGCTCTGCGCGAGCGCTCGGCGGGGCGTCGCCGATGCTGGTGATGAAGCCGCTGGCATCGACGGCCACGTACCCCGGCCTGAGCCAGCCATCGGGACGCCACAGGTGCTCGCACTCGTAAACCGTCATGCTCGGGCGTGCTCGCTGGCGAAGAGAGAGAGCTCCTTCACGAAGCTTCGTAGCACGACGCGCAAACGTGTGGCGCGCGCTGGGTCGAACTCGAACGGATAGAGCTCGTTCATGTAGTTTTTCTGGCAGAGCTCCAGCTGGAGTGCGGAGATCCCCCGAGAGGGGTCGCCATAGTTTCGGGTGATGTATCCACCGCGGAACCGCGCGTCGCGAACGGCACTGTACTCACTCGATTGGCCGAGGACGCGGAGAGCTCGGACCGCGAGCTCTTCGACCGCGCTCTTTCCGTCCGCCGTGCCGAGATTCAGATCGGGCAGGGTGCCCTCGAAGAAGCGAGGAACTTCGGAGCGAATGCTGTGCGCATCGAAGAGCACGCAGACTCCGTGGTCAGCGAGCAGGCGCTCGACTTCTTCCCGCAGCTTGTCGTGGTACGGCACGAACCAGCGTACGGCGCGCTTCTTTATTTCATCGAGGCTCGGCTGTTCGCCGTCTCGGTAGATAGGCTCTCGATCGAACGTGGTGGTGGGGCAGAGCCCGGTGTTGTCTGCACCCGGATACAGCGCTGTGCCCGACGGATCGCGATTCAGGTCGACGACGTAGCGGCTCGCTCGGGCCACGATCGTGCTGGCTCCGACACCCTCTACGAAGTCGTACAGCCGCGCCACATGCCAGTCGGTGTCGGGTCTACGAAGAGCCGCTGCCGTCATCCGCTCTTCGATGGCGCTCGGAATGAACGTGCCGTCGTGAGGGAAGCTCACGATGAGTGGCAGCGTCCCCGCGTGAAACTCGAAGACGCTCACTTCACCTCGAGCAGCTCGATCTCGAAGATCAACGTGGCGTTCGCCGGGATCTTCCCGCGCGCCGTCGCGCCGTAGCCGAGCTCGGGTGGGACCCTCAGCCGGCGGATTTCCCCGACGCGCATGCCGGTGATGCCCTCTTCGAACCCTTTGATCACCTGGCCAGCGCCGAGCGAAAACTCGAACGGTGTCCCCCGTTCGCGCGACGAATCGAAGACGCTGCCGTCTTCTAGCGTGCCGTCATAGTGCAAGACGACCTTGTGACCGGGCTCCGCGACGGTTCCGGATCCCGCGCGCACTTCTTCGATGCCGAGCCCGGAAGCCGTGGTGTGCTCGGCCCGAGGAGCGGACGGCGCCGGGCCATCCGTGCTCTCTTTGCCGGGTTCCGCTTCTGGAACCACGACGCTCGTCGTCGATGCCGACTCTGGGGGCGGGCTCGAGGGTGCACACGCGCCGAGCACGCAGATCGAGAGCCACACCCAGCGCTTCATCGCGCCATCGAAGATCCGCGCTCTGCCAGGATCAAGTGCCGCGCTTCGAGACGCCCTCGCGCTTCGGGACACCCAGAAGGGTGAAGGGGCGCGAAACCCCAGGGATTCGAGCAGGGCGACGCGGAGCGGCGTCGCGGGCTATCATGCGCTCGAATGTCCGAAGCATCCGGCGATCCGTTCAGCTGGGTGGGGGCGACGGCCGACGGCAAATACCGTGTCGACGAGCTGATCGGTGAGGGTGGCTTCGGCATCGTCTACCGAGCCCACCACCTCGGTTTCGGCGAGCTCGTGGCGTTCAAGTGTCTGCGGGTCCCCGCGGAGCTGAAAGAGGAGGATCGGGAACGGTTCTTCGACAGCTTCCTGGCGGAAGGGCGGCTCCAGCATCGGCTCAGCCGCATGACGGCCGGCATCGCCCAAGCTCTCGACGTCGGTGCGGCAACTTCACCGAATGGGATTTGGACGCCGTATCTCGTCCTAGAGTGGCTCGACGGACGCACCGTCGAAGAGGACATGGACGAGCGCCAGCGAAACGGGCGACCGCCCCGCTCGCTCACCGAAGCCGTGGCTCTCCTCGATCCCGCGGCTCGCGCTCTGGCGGTGGCGCACGAGCAGGGCGTTGCTCACCGCGATGTGAAGCCCTCGAATCTCTTCTTGGCCAAGATGGGAGGGCGCCAGACCATCAAGGTGCTCGACTTTGGCATCGCGAAAGTCATCACCGAATCCGCCAGCGTGACCAGCGCGTTTCGCGCCACGGGAAGGTCGCTCCAGGCGTTCACCGCACACTATGGCGCTCCGGAGCAATTCGCTCGGCGCTTTGGCGCAACCGGGCCGTGGACCGACGTGTTTGCCTTGGCCCTCGTTTTCGTCGAGCTCACCACGGGCAAGGCGGCGCTGATCGGCGAAGATGCTGCGGAGCTCTTCGTGTCCGCGGCGGATACCGATGCGCGCCCGACGCTCCGCGCTCGGGGATTGGAAGTTCCCGATGCGGTCGAAGAGGTGGTGAAGACCGCCCTCGCGGTCGATCCGCGCGCTCGCTACACGAGCATGGGCGAATTCTGGGACGCGTTGGTGGAAGCGGTCGGCTACCGACCCTCGATGACGTCGGCGCATGCCATCGTTCCCATCGGCGAGGAACGTCCGACCCAGTCCGCGAACCACGCGCTCGACGCGCCAGGTGAAACCCGAAAGGGTGCGCTCGACGCGCCTCGTGGCGCGAGGCGCGAGCCGCCCTCGACAGAGCTTTCTTCGAGCTCGCAGGTTCCCCTCGAGCCCAAGCCCGGTCTCCGGTCCGAGCGCCGCAGAGACATGGCCAACAGTCGCTTGATCGCCGTGGTGGCCGTCACGAGCTTGAGCGCTGGCGCCATCGTGGGAGGGATTGGCTATGCGCTGAAGAGCCGGCCGCTGGATGTCCCACCCCTGCCGACCGAGTCGAGCCGCCGCGCCGTGGTGGCCCAGGCGAGCTCCGCGCCGCTCACATCATCCCCGCCGGCGCCCAAGACGGTACGAGCTGGATCGGTGCCCGGGTCCTCGCTCTGGGTTCCTCAGTTCAAGGTGCAGTCATTGCCCTCGGATACGGGGCGGCCGCTGCTCGAAGCCCAGGCGCGCTGCAACGACGCGGGGCTGGCGCTCTGCAGCGAACCCCAGTGGGCGCGAGTATGCAGTCAGTTCCCGGACATCGGAATGCGTGCGTCATGGACGCTCACCAGTCACGCGGGAAAGTTCGTCGTGCGCGGCGGAGCGGGCGGATGCTCCACCCGTTCTGCCGAAAAAGGCGGGCGTGGCGGTCCGGATCGCCACGGTCTTTGCTGCGGGCGTTCCATTGCCGTCGAGAGCGGCAATCAGAACAAGACCTTCCTCGAGGCGACATCCCAACGCTTGAGCGAGATCGAGTCGGCGCTCAATTCTCGGAGGAGCTCCGTGTTCATGGCGCTGGTGAGCGAGGGAGTATTCCTCGACGGCAAACCCGTTACGCGTGCCGCAGTCGGCAAGCGCCTCGACGAATCCTTCGGCAAGTGGCCGGATCAGTGGCAGGTGCTAGATACTTGCAGCGTGAACGTCAAGCCTCGCACGCACGCACCGAGACCCCTCGACTTCGGGAAGCAGCCGGTGCGACTCGAACGCGCCGCATGGTCCGCTCAGTGCGAAGTGCTCAAGCAGCGCGGGGGGAAAGTCAGCGTTTCCACCACGGAGTTCGCGTTCGCCGGAAGCGGACGCGTGCAGTGGATCGACGACATTCGCGTGAGCCGAACCTGGGGTCAGCCGTGAGAACGACGTACCTGGTGCTGGCGCTGGCGACGGCTTGCGCCAGCACGCCGGTCGAGCCGTCTCCGCCAGCGAGCACTTCGCGTGACGAACCCGTGGCGAAAGCTCCTTCGAAGACGGAGCCGACGAGCGCGGTGATCCCGCCGGGTGCTCCTCCCGAGCCGCGGCTCGGCGTCCGCGACAAAGGCGTCTATTCCGATCTCGATGATCGCGTTCAGCTCGGGCTCCCAAAGGGCGAATCGAAGCTCGACGCTTTGGTCGATCCCGCGCATTCGTTGCTAGTGGTCTACTCCAATGGCTGGCCGTCCAAGGTGTATCCGCTCGGGCTCGGGTCGGACGAGGCGCTGGAAAAGCGTCTCCGCCCGGGAGACTCCGCGGAGCTTTCCGGACGCATTGGGAACCTGCGAACGCTTGCCAAAGGCGAAGTGGCTCCGCCCGGGGATCGCGATGGCGATGGGATCCCGGATCCCCTCGACTTGCTCATCGGCGCGCAAAAGACGGTGCTTGCCGGAGCGAGCTACGACGACGGCTACTTCGTGCTCGGCTACCCGAACGGCGATCCCCCTCGGGACAAGGGGGCTTGCGTCGACGTGGTGGTCCGTGCGGCGCGCAATGCCGGGATAGACATTCAATCCGCGCTGTTCGAAGACGCTCGCGCTCAGCCGAGTGCTTATGGTGTCGCTCGTCCGGATCCGAACATCGATCATCGCCGGGTGCGTTCGGCCATCGTCTATTTTCGCCGGCACTGGGACGCGAAGAGCGCGGACATCGACGACGACAAGGATCCGATCCGACCCGGTGACGTGATCTTCCTCGACACGTTCCCGAACCGTCCGGGACCGGACCACGTTGGGATTGCCACGAACATCCAAGGGAAGAGCGGCCATCCCCTCCTGATCAACCTGTGGACGTTCGGCTACAAAACGCAGCCCATGGACCTACTCGGCTCCATCCCGGCGACCGATCGTTTCCGATTTCCCACCCGCCGCTGATCAGGTCTTGTCCTGCATGCGCTTCTGGTTCCGCCGCCCGCGGCGCGTGAGGATCGGGCGGGCGAGGTTCGAGATCTCGGGAAATGCACCGGCGATGCGCGCCATGATCCCCTGACCACTTCGGGGAACGGTGACCAAGAGCTCGAGCGGCTTGTGGACGAGTGCCCGCTCCTGGATGGCCCGACTCACCTCGTCCGCGGTCAGCGGGCGTGGAGCCGAGAACGTCAGGGCCGCTTCTTCGTGGGCGAGCTGGGCGTCGAGCATCGGCGTGTCGACCGGACCGGGACAGACGACGGTGACGTACACGCCGTGCTGCTTGAGCTCCTGGGAAACCGCCAGAGAAAATGCTCGGACCGCATGCTTCGACGCGCTGTACACCGCGAGACCCGGCACGGCCACGAGGCCCGCGATGCTGGCGACGTTCACGATGTGTCCGCTGCCCTGAGCAATCATGCGTCGTGATGCAGCATTGGTACCGAAGATCACTCCCTTTACGTTCACGTCGATCGTGAGACCCACTTCGCTCAGGCTCATCTCGTGGGCCCAGCGCGGAACCAGGTGCCCAGCAACGTTCAAGAGCACGTCGAGGCGCCCGAATCGTTCGAAGGCCTTCTCGATGAGCACGTTCCAACTCTCCCCTTCGCGCACGTCGAGCTTCGCGACGAGCGTGCGTTCCGGGTCCGAGAAATCCTGGGCGGCTGCTGCGTTCAGGCGCTCCTCGTCGATGTCGGTCGCGATGATGCGGTGACCGCTTTCGTGGAGGTCCCGGGCCAGCTGGCGCCCGATCCCACTGGCGCATCCGGTCAGCATCATCACTCGTGATTCGGTCATGCGGCCCCCTACCATCGGCGGCTTCTGCCGGAAACTTGTGACCGGAGCGTGCTCCTCGTTACAAGAGTGCGTGGCCGGACGCTGGTCTCTTTTTCTGCTCTTGTGCCTCGGCGCCTGTGCTCGGGAGTCCGAGCCGCCGCAAACAGCGTTCGTGCCGGCAGCCGGCGGCTGGATGGGTCCTCCGCCCCCGGCATCGACGGGAGCTTTCGTGCTCGAGACCGAGCGAGGGGAAGCGACCTACTACTCGAATTCTCTGGCAGGACACAAAACGGCGAGTGGCGAGCGCTACGACCCAGAAGAGCACACGGCGGCGCACAAGAAGCTTCCTTTCGGCAGCATCGTGCGCGTCGTTCGCGAGGACGACGGGCGGAGCGTCGTCGTGCGGATCACCGATCGCGGCCCGTTCGGCAACTCGAACCGCATCATCGACGTGTCCTACTCCGCTGCCGACGCCCTCGGAATGCTGCGTGCCGGCGTCGTGCCCGTTCGGCTCGAAGTCCTCCAATACGGACGCTGAGTCGCCCGCTGGGCGCGGGGCTTTCGGACAAAAGAGAAACGCGCCAGTCGTTTCCGACCGGCGCGCTTCAACTCGCGTCTTGCGAGAGTGTTTCTCAGAACGTTCCGCTGGCCGCGTAATCGTGAAGGTCTTGCATCGTGGCGGGGCCGACACCGTAGGTGTCCGACACGTCGCGAAGCGTGGCGAAGGGGCGGCCGTCGACGATCGAGTGGGCGCCGCTCGAGGTCATGCCGCCGGCATTCATGAGCTGGTTCAGCGTGGCCGTGTTGCTGATGGCGAGCGCGGCGTCGGCGGTCGTTCCGTCGAAGCTCACGCCGTCGTAGGTGCCGCCCTGGCTGCTCTGCTGGGTCTGGGTGTCGCCACCCATTTCCGTGCTCCAGAGAACCGCGTGGTCCCGGAGTTGGCGCAGGGCCGCGGGACCGACGTAGGAAACGTCGCCCATCTGGGAAACGGAGGTGTACGGGCCCGAGGCGACGAGAGCCTCGGCAGCGGTGCGGAGCAGGCCCACGTCCTGGTCGAGCTCCTCGACAGTCGCCTGATTCACGCCCCAGACGATGGCCGTCACCTGCTCGGAGGTGAACTCCACGCCTTCCACCAGCTCGGGACCGGCGGGAGCATGAGCAATGGCGTACGCGCGCAGCTGCTCGAGCGCTACGGAACCGACGTATCGGACCGCGTCGACATCGGCGATGGTGTGGAAGACGTGATCGTCGGCGGACGGGTAGACGTTGTCCTTGCCGTTGCGGGTGGCGATCAGCTCCGTCGCCGCGCTGCGATTGAGGCCGACCTCGTCGTCGAGGACGGTGAGAGTCGTGCTCGGGCTGTTCAAGAGCTGAACGATCAGCATCGCGTCGTGCTCCGGCATCGAGACCGGGTCGAATGCGTTTTCGACCGGCTCGTCCGACGAAGCCGTCTCGTTGACACACGCGGTCGCGAGGGCGGCCACAGCCAGGATTCCGAAGGTCTTTGCAATTCGCTTGAACATGTTGATTCTCCTCACAGGGCGATCGAAGTGCGGCGCGTGCCTGGCAACACTGGCCGGGCCGCGTCTTTCGCGAAGTACTCGACGATGCGCCGGCGCAAGAGCGCGACGGCCACGTCCGAGGTCGAACCGATCGCGGAGCATCCGGGAAGGTCGGGACAGAAGGCGATGAACGCCTCGTCGCCCCGCGACTTCTGGATGTGTACCGGGATCTCCATGCTGACCTCGGACGCCCCTAAAGCGAACGGCGTGCCATCCAGAGTCCAGAGGTAACTATTGGAAATGATTAGAGGGCAGGGAGTCTCGTTGTTGAATTTGTGCAACAGAGATTGCTTGGAGCGATAATGAGATGCGCGAATGTCCATCGACGAAGCTCACGACGCGGACGAGGTTCTTCACGCTGCCGAGATCGAGTCTCTGGAGCGGCGGATCCTCGACATGGCTCTCGACCGAACCGGCGCGAACAACGGCGCCATCTTCTTGTGGGACCGCAAGGCGAAGGGTCTCGCCGTCGACTTTCATGTGGTCGACGGTGTGGTCGTGAACATCCCGGGCGTCGTGCTGAAGCGTCGTCGCGATGGTCGGCCCAACGGAATCGCGCTCTGGGTTCACGACAACGCCAAGCCGTACCTGTCCAACGACACGCGCAGCGATCCCAACTACGCCTCCTACTTTCAGGATGTGCTTTCGATCGCTGGGGTGCCGATCCTGTATCAGGACCGCGCCATCGGAGTCATCACGGTTTCATCGAGGAAGCTCGACGCTTTCGCTGAAGAAAACCTGGCCGAGCTCGAGGCGCTCGCTGCCTCTTCGGCGAAGTTCTTGCGTCGCGCCCAGCTGTATCGGTCGAGCAGAGACGAAGAAGGTCGGCCATTCCTGATCAAGGGCCTGTGCCCCGAGTGGCTGCTCGTGGAGCGACAGATCGAGCAGGTCTCACCCACGAATGCGCCGGTCTTGATCCATGGCGAGAGCGGGACGGGCAAGGAGCTGACCGCGCATGCCATTCATTTCAACAGCGGACGGATGGGAAAGCCCTTGGTCGCAGTGAACTCCGCTGCGATTCCCGAAACCCTGCTGGAAAGCGTGCTGTTCGGCCATGTGCGCGGCGCGTTCACCGGCGCTACCAGCAACAAGGTGGGTGAGTTCGAGAAGGCGGACGGGGGAACTCTGTTTCTGGACGAGATCGGCGAGCTCCCCATGACCCTCCAGCCCAAGCTCTTGCGCGCGATGGAGTCAGGCGAAGTCCAGCGTCTCGGCAGCAACGACGCTCCGCGGCGGGTCGATGTGCGTGTCGTGTGCGCGACGAACCGCGACCTGCCGGCGATGGTTCGGTCCGGGACGTTTCGCGATGACCTCTACTATCGCATGAGCGTCATCACCTTGGAGCTGCCTCCGCTTCGCAAGTACAAGGACAACCTCGAGATCCTGGCGCAGGTCTTCGTGCAGCAAGCCGCTCAGCGCCACAGCAAGCCGACCCCGCGGATCTCCGGGGACTTCGTCGCGCGGCTCCTGGCGTACGACTTTCCAGGCAACGTGCGAGAGCTGAAGAACGCGGTAGAGCACGCGGTGATCATGGCGCCCGGGCCCGAGCTCACGGCGGACGACCTGCCCCGCTCGTTCGCCACCGGTCCGACGCCGAAAAAGCGCGAGTCGAAATCGAAACGGCCCACGCTGGCGGAGCAGAGGGAACGCTGGCTCGCCCCCCACGAAACGCGCTATCTCGCGGAGCTCCTGGCGGAATGCGGAGGCAACGTGCGGCGCGCAGCCGAGATCGCGGGCGTGAACTACGTGACGCTATATCGATTGATCAAGAAGCGGGGGCTTCACCTGACGCGACACGTCACCGGCGCGTGAGCGCGGGCGTCGCTACACTGCGCCACATTCCGTCGGGCACTGCTGCTCGGCGCACATGTCGACCGCGTCGCTCTTGAAAAGGCCGGCGGCGAAGGTCGTTTCGCATTGGATCGCGCAGGCATCGTCCGGACACTGGTCGTAGCAATTCCAAAGGCCCGAGCACTGCGGGTCGCTCGTGCAAGCGCTGAGCTGGGCCGCGCACTTCGCGTCGACGCAGGTTTCGCAGGGGTCTGCTGCTTGGGAGCCGGAGCCGCATTCGTTCGCACACGTTGACGCTACACAGGCGTCCGCAGTGTCGAGCAGTGACTTTCCGGCGGCATGGGTGGCCAGACACTGGTCGGCGCACGTTTGATCTAGGCACGGCTCGAGGCAGTTCAAGAGCGCGAGGCATTCGGCGTCCGATTCACATGCCTCGATTGGCGCCGAACACGACGCATCGATACAGGTCTCGCAGACGTTGGGCGTCGTGGCGGACGTTCCTCCAGTCCCGGGCGCAGCGCCGGACGAGCTGGCCGCGTTTCCGCCGCTGCCGGCAGTGGCACCAGTGCCGCTGGTGCTTCCTCCGCTGCTCGAGATCCCACCGCCGCCGCCCGATCCGTTCACGTCGCTGCTCTCCGTTGCGCACGCGAACATCGAGAGCAGCGTGGTCATCATCACGAGTCCATTCCGGCAGTACATGAGCTCACCTCCGTGTGAAGAGGGAGCAAGGTGTGTACCAAGGTGAGTGCGGGTGAGAGTGTGCGCGTTTTCGCTGGTCGCTCTCGGCGGGCGTCCGGACGACGAGCGGATCGTCCGGACGTGTGCGGCGTGGCGACTCGGTCGAAATGCGCGTAGGCTCCCCAGTGCAATGTCGCGCGTCGTGTTCACCGGGGTCGTAGTGGCTCTGACAGCTTGTTCGGTCGACCTTGCGCCGCTGGAGGAAGATGGCGGGATCACCGCAATCGGCGGCGCGAACACCGGCGGTTCGGGAAACACGGGCGTAGGCGCAACCGGCGGAACGGGTGCGGGCGGCGTCATCGGATTCGACGGAGGTGCTGACACCGGGACCGGTGGTACCGGCGATCCGTGTGGGGACTGCATCGCAGATGTCTGTGCTTCCGCGAACGACATGTGCCTCAGCGACGCGAACTGCTCGACGTTGGCGTCGTGCTTGGGATCGTGCGCGGACCCCAGCTGCCAGGAATCCTGTTACAACGTGTACGGCGACGGATCCGCGGCGTACTACGCTCTGGTCTCCTGCACCTACCAGTCGTGTCCCACCGAATGCTATTGGACGGAGCCGTGCCAATCGTGCGAGCTCACGAACTGCCTGTCCTCGAAGTACGCCTGTCTGCAGGATTTCGACTGTCTCGCGTACTGGTACTGCGTAGCGACCTGTTCCGACCAGACCTGTTACGACCGGTGCTACACGGACTTTCCGGACGGCGCTCTGAAGAGCGATACTTACAATAGCTGCTCACTGGCCTACTGCGAGGTCGTGTGCGGCTGGTGACGGGCGAGGGCGTCATGGGACGGAACGCGACACGCCCAGCAACGCAAACCCGTACGCGGGCAGCGACAACGAGTACGTAGTCGAGGTGATCGCGACAGCGTCGCCGCTGCCGTACAGGTCGAGCGGCGACTGGCCAATCGCGACGCCAGTGCCGGCGAGATCGATGGCTACCGTCGCGTCGTGATCGTCGAAGTTGTAGACCAAGAGTGCGCTTTCGGTCCCGTCGTTCGTCGTGCGCAGCATGGCGTACACGCGCGTGCCGTCCGCGGCGACCCGGGTTCGCGACGCGGATGGGTGGAGCGCGCGGCTGTCGTTGACCGTGGCGAGCACCTTCTCCCAATCCGCGCGCACGCTCTCGGGCCAGCCCATGTAGCTTTCGTCGTACATCGGCGCGCCGTAGAGCACGCCCGCACCTGCGAGCAACGCCGCTTCTTGGACACGCATGCGATCGTCCGGATAGCTCCGCTCGAGGATGCTCCAGGCGTGGGTCAGTTTTCCCTTCGCGCGCGCCTGGTCGACGTGCGAGAGCTGCTCTTCGAGCTCGTCTGCGTCGATTGGCGTTTCGCCTTCTTCCGGAAAGACCACGAGCGAATAGGTGTTGGCGTAGTCGTTGTCTTCGAAGGCGAACCAAGAGGTGAGGCCGAAATCGTCGAATTGAGCGGCTTCTTCGCTCCAGGTAGACTCGAATGTCAGCCAAAAATCGCTCTTGTACGAGAGCGGAACGTCGACCCATAGCGAGCGGAACGCGGGGTCGACCACGCCGGAATCGAGCATGAAACCATCGAGCCCGACTTCCAGCCAGAAGCGCATGGCCCGCTCCATCTCCGTCACGGCGCCGGGGAGGTTCACGTCGAAGCCGGCGTTGTCCCAGAGCCCCCAGTAGTAGGCGTTGGCGACATCGCTTTTCTTCCAGACGCTCGGTCCCATGGGAGCCGGAGTGGGCGTCGGCACGCTGGGGTCATCCGTCCACTCGAACGCGCTGACCTCGGGCGAGGTTCGATCTCCGTCTCGAAACTCGGCTTCTGCGGTTTGGAAGAACTGGGACCTCTCGTCGATGGAGTGAAATCCCATGAACGCGATTACCTTCATGTCTTTTGCATGGGCGGAGGCGACCAGGTTCCGGAAATCGTCCAGCGTGCCGTTTTGCTCCGGCACGGAGTAGTAGTCGACCGGGCCTGCGCCGAGCCATTGGTCCTTCTCGCCGCGGTAGGGAGAGTAGATGCCGATGGTGCGGATCCCGCGCTCTTTCCAGCGGTCGAGATCCGCTCCCAACTGCTGGTACTTCGTATCGTTTACGGTGGTGTAAAACCACATGACGCCGTTCAGCTCTTGGAACGTCGCGTTGGTTTCCTGCACCTCGCTCGTGGGTGCTGATTCAGAGCCGGTGCAAGCGCTCGTCAAGCAGAAGAAGCCGATTGCCGCTCCGACGTAGGAACGTGATGCGTGCATGCATCGAGCAAAAGCATGAAGCGGACCAAACCGCGGATCTAGCTAAAAAGAAGGCGTTTCGAGCTTCGAGAGCGTGCGTCATCCGGACGTTGTCCGGACGAATCAGCCGAGCGGGCTCGATCCATTTCGCCATCCCCGTGATTTCTCACGTTGGCACAGCCTTCGCTTTTCACGTCGCCATGACGGCATGGCATTGGCTCGGTGCAATTGCATCTGGTTGCGCATTGATTGGTTGTAGCGCCAGCGCGAGCCCGGAGTCCGGAAGCCATTCGGCGGCTCCTCCGGGCCCTGGTGGAGCGAGCGCTGGAGGTTCGGGCTCTGGTGGTTCGATCGATGTGGGTGGTGGCAATGGCGGAAGCGGCGCGGACCTCGGCTGCACCGATGCGGTCGACATCGTGTTCGTCATGGACGTGTCGACGTCGATGGGTCCGTTTCTCTCCAAGCTGGCGGAAGAAATGCCCGTGGTCGACGCAGCGGCGAAGGCGCTCAATCTCTCGAGCGCTCCCCACTACGGCCTCGTCGTATTCGTGGACGACACCGAGCTCGTGAACGGCGGAGCACCGTACGAGGACATCGGCGCGCTTCGTTCTCAGTTCCAGTCGTGGGCGGATTTCACGTCTCAGGGCACGCAGATCGATTCCAACGTCGAATCCTTCAGCATGCCGGAAAACAGTTTGGATGCTCTGTATCGCGCCGCGAACGAATTTCAGTGGCGCCCCGCAGAGACCACGCTTCGGGTCGTGATCCATACGACGGACGACGCGTTCTGGAACGGGCCCACGACCACGCCCGAAGGCATCTTGGCCGTCCATGGATACTCGGACACCGTGGCCGCTCTCGAGCAAGCCAAGGTGCGCGTCTTTTCCTTCGCAGAGAAGTGGGGCGGGGAGGACGAAACCGACGATGTGAGCGCGGGCTGGTTCAAGCCCTTCGACGGCATGGCGACCGTTCCCGCATCGACGGGCGGTTCGGTGTTCGAGCTCGGTCAGGTGCTGTCGAATCAGATCTCGCTCTCCGCGAGCATCAGTGGCGCGGTGGCGGAAGCGCACTGCAAGCCCTACCCGACTCCTCGCTGAAGCTAGCCATCAAACGGCGCAGAGCGTGCAGGACGGAAGCATCCCGCGCACCGGCTGCGGGGATGTCAGCGCAAATCCCGGCAAAATTCCCCGTGGCGTGGGGTTTGCAGAATTCGTTCCGTGTACGCGTTCCAGATGCACGAAAAGACCGCGCTCATCGCGCGCGGGATCCTGCCGAGCACGGCTTTGCACGTGATCGTGTTGGTCTGGTTGGCGTTGGCGGCGGTGCACGAGGTGCCGACCTATCGGCTCTACGAAATCGATCTGGAACCAGTGAAGGCGGCGGAACCGGTGAAGCCGGCACCGGCTGCGGCTGCGGCTGCCCGAGTGTCCGAGTCCGGCGAAGGCAGTGGATCGCCAGCAATCGTCGGAGAGTCGGGAGGAGGTGGGCCGACCGGGACTGGCCGCTCGCCGCCCGGATACGTTCCGCCCGCAGCAGAGGCTGGACGCGTTCTCACTGCGCCCAGGTCGGCGGGGGGTGAGCCGGACGCGCTCGACTTCAGCGTCGTGCAGGGAGCTGCCGCGCGCTACGCGGGCGGAGTCACGACATCGCGGGGCACGTCCCACAAGGCAGTGTCGGATCCGAACGCTCGGGACGAAGGCGTGGCCGGCGTGGTCGGCGGCACCGGCACCGGCGCGGGCCCCGCCGTGAGCCCTGGCGTGGTGCAGCCACGGGTCGCCACGAAGCGGGTGGATCGGTCTCGGCCCGCACTGCCGGTCGTGAAATCGTGGAGCTGTGCCTTCCCGAAGGAAGCCGACCTGGCCAACGTCGACTTCGCGCGAGTGCGGATTGTGGTCACGGTCGGCATCGACGGACGCGCCCGGAGCGTGAATGCGCTGTCCGATCCGGGAAACGGCTTTCTGCGCGCAGCCCGGGTCTGCGCCATGGGACAGCGCTACGTGGTGGCCCTCGACCCCGGAGGCAATCCGCGCACCGCGACGACCATCCCCATCACGGTGACGTTCACACGTTGATCAGTGGCTGTCCCACCATTTGGAAAGTCGTGCGCCACCCTTCTGGGGGTTCGACGAGTAGTGGGACGTGTCGTTGAACGTAATCAGCCGCGCCCGTACGGGACCCTTGAAGTCGACGACGTTGAGACAAGCCGGCGACTGGTCGAGCCGATCGCGATAGCCGCGCGCATCGATGCCGAGCAAGCTCGCGAGCACCAAGCGAATCGTTGCCTTGTGGGAAATCACCGCGACGGTCTGTTCAGGATGAGCCACGACGATCTCGCGCATCACCGGGAGCGCCCGCGCCATCACCGAGACGCCGCTCTCGCCACCCTCGGGAGCAAAGGTGAAGGGATCCGTTTCCCATGCGGTGTACTCGTCGGGAAACTGCTTTTCCACGTCCCGGCGGGTCATCCCCTCCCAGTGCCCGTGTCCGATCTCGCGCAAACCGTCCCGGGGCGAGGGATTCATCGAGTGCACTTTGGCGACGATACCTGCGGTCGCCATCGTTCGGCTCATGGGGCTCGCATAGACTGCGGTGATGGGCTCTTCGGCGAGGCGCAGCGCCAAGCTCGCCGCTTGTTCCCGGCCCTCGTCGGACAATTCAACGTCCGTCGAGCCAGCAAAGCGATCTTCGGCGGACAGGACCGTGGCTCCGTGACGGATCAAAAAGACGCGCGTAACCATGACCTCCTCTAGCTCGACGCGCGCCCGGCGCAAAGTGTCGCTCGAGGGGAGCGTTTCGCTGGCCAGCGTGCTCGCGCGAAAGTAAGGTCCGCCGCCATGGCGTCGCCGGAAGAAGGGTCGAAACACGAGGCCCCGTTCGAGCCGTTCATTCCGGCAGGCGCAACGCTCCGTGAGCTCACCATCCTGCCACTGATCGTCGGCACGCTGCTGGGCATGGTGTTTGGGGCCTCTTCGCTCTACCTCGTACTCAAGGTCGGGCTCACGGTCAGCGCGTCCATCCCCGTCGCAGTCATCTCGATCACCTTGTTTCGAGTGCTCTCGAAGATGGGCGTGAGGAACGCCACCATCCTCGAGAACAACATCGTGCAGACGGCCGGGTCAGCGGGCGAGTCGATCGCATTCGGCGTGGGCGTCACGATGCCGGCGATCATGATCCTCGGATTCGATCTCGAGGTGACCCGCGTGGCTCTGGTCGCAGTGCTCGGCAGCTTGCTGGGCATCTTGATGATGATCCCCCTCCGACGCGCTCTCATCGTCGAACAACACGGGATCCTGAAGTACCCGGAGGGAACCGCCTGCGCGGAAGTGCTCAAAGCCGGCGCGTCTCAGGAGTCGCTCGACGCGGCACGGAGCGGCGGTGACGAAAAGCATCCCGCGCGCGAAATCGAGACGGGCGGAGGCAAGACCATCTTCTTCGGGTTCGGTGTGGGGCTTGCGTACAAGGCCGCGATGGCCGCGCTGAAGCTGTGGAAGGACGTGCCCGAAAAAGTGTTCGGGTCCACGCTCAAGGCGGGCTCGGTTTCCGCCGAGATCTCCCCCGAGCTCCTCGGTGTCGGCTACATCATCGGTCCGCGCATCTCCGCGATCATGTGCGCCGGCGGCGTCCTCGCGTACATGGTGCTCATCCCCGCCATCAAGTTCTTCGGCGACGGATTGATCGAGCCGCTGGCGCCGGGAACCAAGCTGATCAGCGAGATGGGTCCCCACGACATCCGCAGTGCCTACGTGCTCTACATCGGCGCGGGTGCGGTGGCGGCGGGCGGCATCATCAGCCTGGTTCGTTCGCTTCCGACGATCTGGCACGGCATCAGCGGCAGCTTGAAGGATCTTCGCGGCACCAGCGGTCGAGCTACCGGCAGCGATCTGCCTCGTACGCAGCGCGATCTTTCGATGAAGACGGTGCTGATCGGATCCTTGCTCCTGATCGCCGCAATCACCATTGCGCCGCCTCTTCAGATGAATGTGGGGGGCGCGATCCTGATCGTGATCTTCGGTTTCCTGTTCGTGACCGTGTCCTCGCGACTGACGGGTGAGATCGGATCCTCCTCGAATCCGATTTCCGGAATGACCGTGGCAACACTGCTACTCACTTGCGGCATTTTTCTGGTGCTCGGCTGGACCGCGCCGCCCTACTACGTGACAGCTCTCTCGGTCGGCGCCGTGGTGTGCATTGCAGCGTCCAACGGCGGAACCACTTCGCAAGACCTGAAGACCGGCCATCTGATCGGGGCAACCCCCCGCTTTCAGCAGATTGCGATCTTGCTCGGTGCGCTCGCGAGCGCCCTCGTCCTCGGCCCCATCCTGCTCAAGCTGAATGACGCGGCGACGGTCTACGTTCCCCAAGCGAGCTTCGAGCGCGTCGAGAGTGCTCCGGCGGCGTTCAATGATCGGGACATGCAGGAAGCGATGACGCCGTATGCGGGCGCGCTGCCCGAAGGCGGCGGACGCTTTCGTCGGCTCGAGGTGCACGATCCGAAGCACACCCGGGCCGTCAATGGCGTCGTGGCTCCTCCGACCCGGGTGTTTGCCGGAATCGATCCCGGTACGTATCTCGTGAACGAATCGACCAAGCAGGTGGAGTACCGGCTCTCGGAGGCGTTTCCAGCTGACCTGCGCACGGATCCAACGAAGCTGACCCAGCGTGAATCGCTGACCGGACCTCAAGCGAGCGGAGATTCGAAGAGCTATCGGGTGTGGCTCACGACGGACGGGGGTGCTGCCCGCAAGTACCTCGTCGATGACGCAGGCAAGCCGCAATATCTCGTCGATCCCGGCATCAACGGCGCCTACTCGGTGCGCCCTGACGGCTCTCGCGTGACGAAGTTCGACGCACCGAAGGCCACGCTGATGTCCTACATCATCAAGGGCATTTTGAACCGCGAGCTGCCGTGGGGATTGGTGCTGCTCGGCGTGATGATCGCAGTCGTGCTCGAGCTTGCCGGGATCCCGTCGTTGGCATTTGCGGTCGGCGTGTATTTGCCCCTCTCGTCGTCGACCCCAATCCTGTTTGGCGGCATGGTGCGCTGGCTCGTGGATCGGAAGATCCGCTCGCGTTTGGTCGACCAGAACCTGACTGAGGAAGAGCTCGTCGCCGAAGGCGACAAGAGTCCCGGAGTGCTGCTTTCTTCCGGCTACATTGCAGGCGGCGCCATAGCGGGCATCGTGATCGCGTTCATGGCGGGGGTTCTCGGCGACGTGCAGAACAAGATCGATGATTGGGCCAAGGCGCACAACCCGCTCTTCGAGGGTCCATGGTCCGATGTGCTCGCGCTCATTCCGTTCACGGCCATCTGTGTGCTTCTGTACTTCACGGCGACCAAGAAGACCGAGAAACGGGCTCTAAAAGCTCGCGCTTGAGTATCGGTTCCAGGCTGGATGAGCCTTTGCTGAGGGGCGTGTTTCGGCCATCGCTGTTCGCTTTTGCATCCGCCGCATTCGGCGCGGACGAATCGAGCGGACAGGGCCGAGGGCGGTGCTTCAGGCTGTTCCAAGGTGTCCAACACAGCGCCGAACTGCTCATCGACATTCTGCGTGGGCTGCACGTGATTCACGCTCGACGAGCGCAGGAATTGCCGCCGGCCCTGCACTCAGTTGCCCACGTTCCCGTTTGCCCCATTTCGCCCCAACCGCCGGAGCGTCATTCCGCGCTACGCTCACGGCGCGATTGTTCCCTCGTCTTTCGCCCAGCCGCTTGGGGCGAGTCCAAGCACGTTGTTCCGCTCGATCCGTTTGGCTTTGGCTGATTCGGGTTCAAGTCGCGGTTGCTCTCGTCGTTTCGGCGCCACTGGCCAGTGCACAGCCCGCGAAGGATGCCGTCTCACCGCCCGCGCTCGTGCACGATTCCGGGGTTTCCTACCCGGCCCGGGCGCTCAGTGACTCGTACTTCGAGAAAGTCAACGTCGAGCTGGTACTCGAAATCGACAAGTCCGGATCGGTGCAGAAGGCGAGTGTGCAGGTTCCCCGGGGTCACGGCTTCGACGAAGCGGCATTGGTCGCTGCCTATCGATTGAAGTTCACGCCCGCCAGGCGGGGCGGAGCGCCCGTCGCGTCGCGCATCCGGTTTCGATACACCTTCGTGCCGCCGCCACCCAAGCTCTCGGGACGCTTGCTCGAGCTCGAAACCAATCGGCCGCTCGCGGATGTGACCGTCCTCGTACGCGCAGCCGACGGAACCGAGCACACCGTGGTCTCCCAGCGCGACGGCCGTTGGAGCGTGGCGGATCTGGCGGCGGGCAAAGCGCACGTCGTCGTGAAATCCGACGGGTACGATGCCCAGGAGACCGACGCTCTGCTTGCGATTGCCCAGGAGACCAGCGTCGTGTTTCACCTGGTACCCGAGCAGAAGGAACCGGAAGCCGAACCCTCACCGAAAGCGAAGAAAGCTGTCCCGAGGATCGAGGTGGTGGTGCACGGCGAAAAGCTCGCGCCCGCTGTCTCGTCGTTTTCTCGCAGCGAGGTGCGACAGCTCCCCGGCGCGTTCGGCGATCCGTTCCGAGCCATCGAAGCGCTGCCCGGGGTGACACCGATCGTTTCCGGATTGCCCTTCTTCTACGTGCGCGGCGCGCCTCCGGGCAACGTGGGCTACTACCTCGACGGGGTTCGAGTGCCGCTCCTCTACCACCTGGCGCTCGGTCCGAGCGTGGTGCACCCCGCGATGGTCGACCGGGTCGATCTCTACCCCGGTGGCTATCCAGCACAGTTTGGTCGCTTTGCCGGTGGCATCGTTTCCGCCGAGACCACCGATCCGCGCGCGGAGCCTCACGGGGAGGCCAACATCCGTCTGTTCGATGCCGGCGCGATGATCGAAACGGGGTTCGCCAACGGCCGGGGAACCGTGCTCGTCGGCGGGCGGTACTCGTACACCGCAGCGATCATCTCGCTGCTCGCTCCCAACACGAAGCTCGACTACCGCGATTATCAGCTGCGCGCTTCTTACGACATCACATCGAAGGATCGCGTGACCGCGTTTGGCTTCGGTTCGTACGATCTCCTGGGCCAGTACATCAATGGCATTCTCAACGTGGTTTTTGGGACGGAGTTTTATCGTCTCGATCTGCGCTACGATCATGCATTTCCGGGCGGTTCGATGCGGACCGCGCTCACGCTGGGCTATGACCAGACGATCATCCAGGAAGGGCGACGCGCCCAAGATCGCCTGGTGGGCCTGCGGAGTCACATCGAGCAGCGCTTGGAGCCTGGGGTTTTGTGGCGCTTCGGTACGGACACGACGCTCGATTCGTATACCGCGGACAAGCAGATCTATTCGGATCCAGAAGATCCGGGAACGCAGACGTTCAACGATCTGTTTCCGCCCCGGAGCGATCTTGCGTGGGGCTCGTGGTCGGATCTGGTGATCGAAGTTTCGCCCCGAGTCGAGGTCACTCCGGGGCTACGGCTCGATGTCTATAGCTCTGGAGGCCGGAGTGCGGTCGGCGTCGATCCGCGCATCGCTGCCCGCTACAAGATCAGTGACAAGGTTCGGATCACCCACGCCTACGGGCTTGCGCACCAGCCGCCGTCGTTCGTAGTGCCCGTGCCGGGTCTCACACCGGGCAACCTCCAGGGGGGCCTTCAGACCAGCGCGCAAACCAGTGCCGGGGTCGAGGTGGACGTCGCGGACGCCACGACGGCCAGCGGAACGCTCTTCTACAACGCATTTTTCGACATGACCGACGCCCTCGGTACGAGCCAAGGCAATCGGCGGCCGTCCTTCGACAATCGGAGCCAGGGCTACGGCGTGGGCCTCGAGCTGTTCTTGCATCGCAAGCTGACCAAGAAGCTCGGAGGCTTTCTCTCGTACACATTGTCGCGCTCGATGCGAAGCCTGGGAAACGAGTCCTTCCCGAGCGCGTTCGACCGCACTCACGTGCTCAACACTGCCCTCGGCTACGATCTCGGTAGGCACTGGCGGGCGGGTTCACGCTTCGTGTTCTACACTGGAACGCCGAAGACCAACTCGACCGGAGCTCTGGTGACCGGGCCCCGTTCGGCGGCACCGGATCGCAATCCGCCGTTTTGGCGCATCAACGTCCGGCTGGAGAAACGCTGGCAGCTCAAGAAGACCTGGTGGATCTCGTTCGTGGCGGAATGCATGAACGTCACGTTGAACAAGGAAGACTTCAACGGCACCGAGATCGGGCCGGTCACGATTCCGAGTGTCGGAGTCGAAGGGGGATTTTGACGATGCGAGCTCGAAGAGCGCTCCCCCGGATCCTCGTCGGCCTGACGGTCGTCGCGCTCGGGCGCGCCTGCTTGCCCCAGACCACGCTGCCCGAGCCGGGAGAGCTTCACGTCACGACCACCGCCAGCGATGCGCTCACGAACGGGTTCTCGACGAACGATGGATGGAGCGTCAGCTTTTCGCGAGCTCTGGCGACCATCGGCCGAGCGTCTCTCGAAGGCGACGAGCTCACCACCTACTGCGGGCTCTATCCCGACTCGCGTTACAACCGGATCTTCGACATGAAGCGCGCCGGAGCTCAAAAGGTCGCGCTGGTGTACTCACTCGGTCATTGCGATTTTTCCTTCGCGCTGCAGCGAGGAAGCTTGAACGTCGTGCTGGGCGAGGGAGTGACGGAAGCGGACAAGATCTTCATGGCCACACCCGGAAGCGATGCTTGGGCCAAGAACCGAGGCATCAGCCTGTACCTGGAAGGCTCGGCGACCAGAGAGAGCGAGATGAAGACGTTCAGATGGTCGTTTCGGGAACGCGTTCGGTACACCTCGTGCAAGGTCGGCGATGCCGACGCGTCCGTGTCGGGTGTATCGATCGCGAGCGGCTCGAGCTCCAGCTTGAACATTGCCGTTCGCGGCGAGGCGGTGTTCCAGAACGATGTCGACGACACCCAAGCAGAGCTCAGGTTCCAGCCCTTTGCGGACGCGGACGACAGCTACGGAAACGCGGACGGCGAGGTCACCCTCGACGAGCTCCACGAGGAGCCCCTGGATGGTTTTGGCACCATCCCGGCGGACGCGGGCGTCGATGCCGCGAGCGTGGAGACCTTCGGGGATTACGTGTACAAATTCCTGTTGCCCCAGGTTCTGCGCTATCGGGATACAGGGCGTTGCGATATCGACCGGAGCTTTTGAGCATGGGCATCCATGGGCATCTATGGCCCTGCGTCGCACGCGTTCGTCGGATCGTTGTCGTCACAATCCGCGCACGCGATTAGGCCGTCGCCATCTCCGTCGGTCTCTCCCCCAGGATAATCGAGCAGGCCGTCGCAGTCGTCGTCCTTCCCGTCGCAGAGCTCAGGCGCACCAGGGTAGATGTTTTTGTTCGTGTCGTCGCATTCGAAGCATGCCGCAAACGAGTCCCCATCGGCGTCGACGAAGCTCACGGAGCCGTCGCAGTTGTAGTCTTTGGGATCGGTGCAATCGATTTCCGGCGCGCCGGGATGAACCGTCGGATCGGCGTCATTGCAGTCGTCAATCAGGGACGTGAAGCCGGGCGGCTGAGAGCAAGCCTGCTTGGGGGACGACGATTTTCCAAAACCATCTCCATCCTTGTCTTCGTACCAGACCTTCGCGTCGGAAGCGTCGTTGTCGATCTGACCATCGCAGTCGTTGTCCAGGTTGTCGCAGATTTCCGGTTGCGGAACGCAGACAGCGCCTTCCCCGGCAGCACCGCCGGTGGCTCCGCTCCCCGCATCGGGTTTACCACCAGAGCCACCGAGCCCCGAGTCGCCACCACCCGTCCCGCCAAAGGCGTTGATCATGCATTCACAACCATCGAACCCCGAGCCGTCTGCTTTGCACGTTTGGTGTCCCTCGACGCCAAGGCCGCAGTCACAGACAATCTGATGATTGGGAGTACAGCCGTCGCCGGTACCAGTGGTGCAGGCACCGAACCAACCAGCAAACGCCAGCGCCAGGCCGGCCCCCAGACGCGTCCCCATGATATGACACGGTCAGCGTACCACATCTGACGACCCTGCTCGGCTCACTCGCCGAACACGAAGCGATCGCCGTCCACTTTCACGTTGATCGTCGTGCCCTCGCCGTAGCGATTGGAGAGCAACGACTGCGCGAGGGGATCCTGCACGTGCTTCAAGATCGCTCGCTTGAGGGGGCGGGCTCCGAGCGCCGGCTCGTAGCCGAGCTCCACGAGCTTCATCTTCGCCGCGTCGTCGAGCACCACCTTGACCTTGCGGTCGGCGAGGAGCTTTTCCAGGCGACGCAACTGAATGTCGACGATCTTCCGTAGGTCGTCCCGGGACAGGGAACGGAAGATCACCACGTCGTCGATGCGATTCAAGAACTCGGGGCGGAAGAACTCGCTCAGCTGAGAGCGCAGCACGTCGCGCAAGGCTTCGCGGCCGTCCTCGGTCTCGAAGAGCTTGGGATCGGTTTCCAGAATGCGCTGGGAGCCGATGTTGCTCGTCATGATGACGACGGTGTTGGAGAAGTCCGCAGAACGACCTCGGCCATCTGTCAGACGGCCATCATCGAGCACCTGCAGGAGCAGGTTGAAGACGTCCTGGTGCGCTTTTTCGACCTCGTCGAAGAGGAGCACCGAATACGGCCGACGGCGCACGGCCTCGGTCAAAAATCCTCCCTGGTCGCTGTCCGCGTATCCGGGAGGCGCACCGATCAGGCGCTGGGCCATGTGGCGCTCCATGAACTCGCTCATGTCGAGACGCGTGAGCGCACCCTCGTCGTCGAACAGGAATTCAGCGAGGGCTTTGGCGAGCTCCGTCTTGCCCACGCCGCTCGGCCCGAGGAACAAGAACGAACCGATGGGCTTTCCGGGATCGCGCAGCCCGACGCGACCGCGACGGACGGCTCGGGCGATTGCGCCGACGGCGTCGTCCTGGCCGATCACTCGCTGCTCCAGCCGCTGCTCCATTTTGAGCAGCTTGTCGGCTTCGCCTTCCAGCATCTTGGCGACCGGGATCCCCGTCCAGATTGCCAAGGTATTCGCCACGTCTTCCTCACTCACCACGCGGGAAACTTCCAGCGCGCCGGTGCTTCGGGCGGCCTCTTCAGCGGCGTGCAGGCGCTTGTCCAGCTCGGGCAATGTGACGTGCTCGATCTCGCCGAGCTTCGCGAAATCTTTCTTCTCGCGGGCATCCTCCAGCGCGCGACGGGCATCCTCGTGCTCGCTCCGAAGGGTGCGCACGGCAGCGACTGCACCCCGCCGGGACTCGAGCTTTTGGCGCATCTCCGCGACCTTTGGCTCGAGCTCCACCAGCTCGGCGCTGAGCTTGTCCCGCGCCGCTCGGCTTGCCGCGTCGTCCGTCTTCTGCAGCGATTCGAGCTGAGCCTTCAGGGATTCGGCTCGGCGCATCGCTCGATCGACCTCTGTCGGAATGCCGTCGGTCTCGACGCGTTTCGCTGCGGCGGTTTCGTCCAACAGGTCGACCGCGGTGTCCGGCAAAAAGCGATCTTGCACATAGCGTTTGGCCAAGCGCACCGCCGAACCAATCGCGCTTTCGTTGATCTCGACCTGATGACGCTTTTCGTACCGGCTCGCGACACCCCGGAGGATTTCGATCGCCTCGTCAACACTCGGTTCATTGACCGGTAAGAGCGTGAAGGAGCGCAATACGGCGGCGTCCTTGTCGGTCATCTTGCGCACGCCTTCTGGCGTGGTCGTCGCGAGCATCCGAATTTCTCCGCGCACGAGTGGCGACTTCAACAGCTCGCCCACGCCCGAACCGGTGGGTCCCTGGCCAAACAGCTGCTCCACGCTCCGAGCGATGAGAATGGCCTGAGTCTCCGCGATCGAAGCCAGAAGCCCCCGCACGCGCTCGTCGACGTCGCTCCGCAGCCGGGTTCCCGCAACCAGCGCCGAGGCATCCAGCTCCAGGAGCTTCACGCCGACCAGAGTCGTCGGGACGTCGCCATCCGCCACTCGCTGAGCGAGCGCGGCGATGATGGCTCCCTTGCCCACCCCGGGCTCGCCCACCAGGAGCGCGTGGTTCTTCTGACGGCGTTCCAGAATGGTGGTGAGGCGGCGGACTTCGCCATCACGCCCGATGACCGGATCGAGCTTGCCGTGACGAGCGTCCTCCACCCAGTCGTGGGTGTAGTTTTCCGTCGCGCTCGGGTCGCTGTTACTGGTCGTGCCCCGAGGTGTCGAGCGCGGCACGGACTTGAGGGCACCGAGGTGCGAGCGCAACGATCCGGGTGCGACGCCGAAGGCTCCAAGGATCTCGCCAGCCGGTCCGCGGATCTCCTGAGACAACGCGTTCAGCAAGTTCTCGACGTTGACGCTTCCCGCGCGCTCCCGTTCCGATTCACGTCCGGCTCGTTCCAACAGATCGAGCATCGCTGCGGAGAGGTACGATGGCTCTCGACTCTTGGGCAGCTGGTTCAAGGCTCGCTCGGCGGCTGCCTGCATTTCCACGACGTCGCTTCCGGCGGACCGGAACACGGCCACGACGCCGGGATCGCGTTCGAGGGCGCGGATGAGCAAGTGGAGCGGTTGTACTTCGGCGTGCTTGCGCTCGTCGGCCAAGCCCTGGGCGCCGGCCACCAGGGCCTTGGCTTCCGGGGCGAATTTGTCGAGCGTGAGAGTGGTTGTGTCGCTCGCTGCCATGGGGTCCCGAAGTTAACGCGGACCGGCGCTTTGCACGACGGGGATCCGGTCCTACGCTGTTTTTCCAGGAACCCAGCCTTGGCCCCCGAGGTCGTCATGTATCGCACCCGTTTTTGCGCCTACTGCGTGTTGGCCAAGCGTTTGCTCGACAAGAAGGGGATCGCCTTCGAGGAGATCGACGTTTCGCGGGACCTCGACAAGCGCGCCTGGTTGAGAGAGGTGACCGGCCGGCACACCGTTCCCCAGGTGTTCATCCACGGGGAGTCGATTGGCGGCTACGTCGAGCTCCATCGTCTGGAGCGCTCCGGTGAGCTCGATCGTTTGCTAGCGGGGTGAACCCGCAAATCCGGCGCTTCCGACTGGTGGTATGATCCCATGATGCGCACGAATTGCCTCATCGGTTCTGTCACTGTCCTCACGCTCGCGCTGGGTTGCGGCTCGAGTGATGATGGATCCAAGTTCGGAGGAAATGGTGGAAGCGCCAATGGCAGCGGCCAAGGTGGCAGCTCTGCCAGCTCCGGTTCGGGCGGAGGCATCAACCTCGGCGGCGCGGCTGGCTCGGCTGCTTCGAGCGGCACGGGCGGCAGCATCGGCAACGAAGACGTTCTGCGACGGGATCGACAACGATGGTAACGGGATCATCGACGACGTCGACAAGGGCAAGGATGGCATCTGCGATTGTTTGCTGATCGCTACCCTCGGAGTGCCCGGCACCTGGGGCAACGGCGATATCTTTGCGTCCTGGCTCGATTCGCGAAGTGATTTCGGTGCGACGGCACTCGACGATCAAGTGCTGACCAAGGCACTCCTCGACCAGTATCAGGTCATCGTTGCAGAAGACCTCAGCAAGATGGGTCGAAGCTACTCCGCGGCGGAAGTAGCCGCGCTCGGCGCCTGGCTCGACGCCGGCGGCGGGTTTCTCACGCTGATTGGCTACGCGGATCCCACCGAGCTCGCCAACGCGAACTCCCTGGTTGCGCCGTTCGGTCTGTCCTACGGATCCCAGCAGATCTTGCAGAAGAGCGGAGGCAGCACGGTCCCTGTCACCCAGTGGACTGCGGGCCATCCGGTGACCAATGGCATCAGTTTGGTTGGGGTCGACAACGGCTATCCGGTGCAAGGGTCCGGCTCGGTGCTGGCGAGCGAAGGCGGCTTCGACCTCCTGCGCGCCCTGACCGTCGGTAGCGGTCACGTCCTGATGTGGGGCGACGAGTGGATCACGTACGATAGCGAGTGGAGCGGCCATCCGGAGTACCAGATCGAGCTCTTTTGGCTGAACATGATCAAGTGGCTGACCCCCGCGAACCAGTGTCAGGTGGCGATCCCTCCGCAGATCCACTGATCTTTCCCCAGGGTTTCGCGTGGGGTGCCGCAACCAGCGCCCACCAGGTCGAAGGCGAGGATCCCAGCGATTGGTCCGACTGGGAGCGCGTCCCGGGTCACGTTCGGGATGGAGAAGAGAGCGGGCGCGCCTGCGAGTGGTGGCAAGGGCGAGCGGAAAGCGATCTCGCGCTCGCTCGGTCCCTTGGGCACAACGCACATCGCATGAGCCTGTCGTGGGCTCGGCTCGAACCCGAGCCCGGTGAATTCGACGCCACCGCGTTCGACCGCTACCGAGAAATCCTCGCCTGCGCTCGGGGGCTTGGCCTTCGCACGATGGTCACGCTGCACCATTTCGCGCTGCCGCGTTGGGTCGCACGCGCGGGAGGATTCGGCAACCGCCGCATCGCTCAGTGGCTAGAGCGGTTCGCCGGAGAAGCCGCACGGCGCTTGAAGGATCACGTGAGTCTGTGGGCGACGATCAACGAGCCCTCGGTTCTCGCCTTCATGGGATACGCGGGAACGCGCTGGCCTCCGGGGGACGGAAAGATCCAGAGCTTCGTCATCGCGATGCGCAATCTCCTGTCCGCGCATGCTGCGGCATATCGCGCGGTCCACGCTGCGGCGCCGGGCGCCGAAGTCGGTATCGTGCTCAACGCCCCGGCGTTCGATCCGGCGCGCCCCGAGCGGCGGCGCGATCGTTGGGTGACTGCGCTTCAAGATTGGGCCATGACGGGCGTCGTCCTCGACGCGCTCGGCCACGGTCGGTTCTCGTTTCCGTTGGCGGTTCGAACCGAGCCGGCGCCCGAGATCGCGGGCTCGTTCGATTTTCTCGGGCTCAACTACTACGGAAGGTACAAGGTGCGCTTCAACGTCCGCCGCGCTCCGGAGCTATTCGGTCGTCATGTGCAGCGACCCACGGTGCACACCGAGCACGTGGACTGGGGTGAGATCCATCCAGAAGGATTGACACGCGGCCTAGTTCGATTCTCCGGGCTCGGTCGTCCGGTGTACGTCACGGAAAATGGCGTGTTCGATCCGACGGACGAGGTGCGGCAGCGCTACCTCGTTGCGCATGTCCGTGCCGTACATGCTGCCATCTCGCGGGGCGTTGACGTGCGCGGGTACTTTCACTGGTCGCTAGTCGACAATTTCGAGTGGGCCGAGGGCTACTCGACGCCTTTCGGCTTGATCGGCGTCGACCGAGCTACTGGCGAGCGAACGCCGCGAAAGAGCGCAGAGCTCTATGCTCGCATCTGTCGGGCGAACGGGCTGACCTGACGAGCGCCGGAGTGTTAAAAGCACTCGGTGCCCACCCTTGCTGACCTGCCGCCTTGGTTCATGGCCGGGACGGCCATTCTGCTGGGTCTGGCTTTTGGCAGTTTCTCCAACGTGGTGATTTACCGCCTCCCGCGGGGAGAGAGTTTGGTGAGTCCCGGTTCGCGTTGCCCGAGCTGCGGCAAACCAATTCGGGGCTACGACAACGTTCCGGTTTTCGGGTGGCTGCTCTTGCTCGGCCGTGCTCGTTGCTGCGGCGTCAAGATTTCTCCTCGCTACCCGCTGGTCGAGGCCCTCGGCGGGCTCGCGGCATGGGCCGTGTTCGAGACTCGCGTCGCGACGTTGCCCCTCGACACGCTGTGGTGGAAAGCCCTCGCGCTGTTCGCGCTCTACTTCGCGCTCGCGCTCGGCTTGGTGTGTGCTGCGTTCATCGATCTGGAGCACATGATCTTGCCCGACGAGATCACGCTCGGGGGTGCGGCGGTGGGCATTCTGAGCGTACCGCTTCGCACCGACGTTTCCTTGCTCGAGGCGATTGCCGGCGCAGCGATTGGGTTCTTGATGGTCTGGCTCCCGTTCGACGTGCTGTATCGAGTGATTCGAGGGCAGCCGGGGATGGGTCTCGGTGACGCGAAGCTGACGCTGCTGGCGGGTGCATGGTTCGGCTGGGCTGGCGCGGTGTTCGTGCTGCTGGCCGGTGCGGTGCAAGGCACGCTGGTCGCGCTGACGGTGTTCTTGGTCCAGGGCAAGATCGAGGAGCCGGATGCCGTCAAGCGAGAGCGGGAGGAGATCCGCGCCGCGATCGAAGAAGCCGAGGGCGAGGATCGGCGGCTGCTGGAAGAGGAGCTCGCGAAGGATCCGATCGCCGACGAGCCCGAAGAGGGATTTGGCAAGTCCCGAATGCCCTTCGGGCCGTTCCTGGCGCTCGCCCTGATCGAGTATCTGCTGTTCGGCCGAGCGCTGTTCGAGGAGTATCTTTCTTTCCTATGGGTCGGCTGAACGTAGCAGTGCTCGGGGCTGTGCTCGCGGCGTGCGCGGCGCGGACGCCGCTCGTTCCCGAAGGCCCTCACATCGACAAGATCGCGTCGATCGAGCACCTCGAATATCCGCCCCCGCCCGCACAGGAAGAGGTGGTTCCACCCCAACCTTCCAGCGACTGCCTGTGGATGGATGGACATTGGGAATGGGGACGCCGCTGGCGCTGGATCCCCGGTGAGTGGGTCGTGCCCCCGTCCGGGTGTTACTACGCGCCGGCGAAGTATCGATTTCTCCCCGACGGCTCTCTCGAGGCGAAGAAAGCTGCGTGGTATCCAGCGGGACCTTCGCTGGCGACCGTCGAGGCACTCAAGGCCTCCTGCAAGGAGCCGAGGTCGTGCAACTCGGGGGGAGAGCCGTATCGACCGCCCCACAAGATGGAGTGAGTTTCCGGACGAAATCTGGACGTCGCCGGATCGTCGGCCGAAAGCACCCGAAAAACCTCGCTTCGCAGTGGTGCCCGCGTCGCGCACGCATCCTGCTTGTAGGGCGACATGCGATTCGGTTGCCTCATCGTAGCTTCGTGGTTCCTGGCGTCCGCGTGTGGCCCTGCCAGTCAGAGTAATCGCAGCCAAAGCTCGCCTCCCTCCGAGCGGGACTCGGGGGGGCGCGACGCCGGCGGCGGTGGTGGTGGTGGTGGTGGTGGCAGCTCGAACGACGGTGCACCCGTGACCCAGGGCAGCGTCGGGATTGTGGTCATCGACGTACAGGAGGCGTTCGTCGACACCGCGAAGAACCCCGATGTTCCCGGCATCGTCGCACGCACCAAGAACACACTCGAGCTGGCCGGGGCCGAGGGCCTTCCGCTGTTCATCACGTACGAGGCATCGCAGTCGGGCGATCACGCGCTCCACGCCCCCCTCACGCCCGTCGTACCTCCTCAGGCTCAGAGCTTCATCAAGACGACCTTCGCCGCGACCGGACTTCCCCAGTTCGCCCAGGCGGTCCAAGAGTCCGGGCTCACGCACCTCGTGGTCTTGGGAGCGGAAACCGACGTGTGCGTGATGCAGACGGTCCTCGGCTTACGCAGGATGGGCCTGACCGTCATGCTCGAGAAGGACGCAGTGTTGAGCTCGGAGACCAACCCGTCTCCCGCTCTGCGCCGCATGCAGCAGGCCGGGACGCTGCTCGTCGACGAATCCGAGGTTGCTGGCTACGCGGGGCAACCCTCGACCTTGCCCCCGAGCTCCGACGCCGACGTGCGCGTGCTTCGACCCCTCCACGTCGGGGTCGTCTTGAATGACTTCACCGACGCGGCCCTGGCCCAGAGCTCCGACCCGCTGGTCGCTCAGAAGGAGGCCCGTCTTCGAGAGCTGCTCCTCGTGAGCGAATGGTTCGATCTTCCAGTGTACGTGTCCGATGGCGCTTTGGCACTGCCCCAGGCCTACGCGTCGCTCTTCCATGGTCCGCTACGCCCAATGAGCCAGATTGGACAGGACAGCGGAGTGGAGCAGCTGGTGTTCGCCGGGACCGATGGCGGCCTCCCGAGCGCGATATCGTCTCGGATGGACAGCCACGAGACGTTCGTGGTGGAAGACGCGCTCTTTTCCCTCGCGGCGCCCGGGGCGCAGGCGCAGATGCTCGCGCCGCTCTTCGCCGACGGGCTCGTGCCAACGACGTACAAGTCGTTCTACTACGAGATGACCCAGTCGGTGGAGGTCTCACAGTGGCCCTCCCAGTCATGGATCGCGAAGTTCGACGAGTACTATTGGATCACCCAGGCGCCGGAGGATCTGCCCCCGATGCCTGGACCTTGATAGTCAATCACGCGAGTCTGAGATCGGATCGTGAGCCTGGCGATGGCGGGCGCGGTCGTTGCAGCGGCTTTCAGAGACATGGAACGAAATCAGGATTCACAGGAAGCGCGACGCGCTTCGTGACGACCCTTGGAAGTCCCAGCCCTTCGGCCCTTCGGGTATCTCGAAGCGAGTCCGACGGGGGACAGCCGAAGAGGTGGAAGTACGGAAGTTCAAAATTCTTCTTTCTTTGAAGGGCTTCAGGAAACCCCAAATCAACAATCAACTGGCGATCGCCGCCGGCCGCCAGCGATTCGCCACCCGCCAGTCAGCGCCAACGTGGGCATTTGCAAGACGGCATCCAGATTGCAGTGGTCCGGCGCGAGCATCGGACGCTCGCGAAAGAGCTCGACCAGCGGTCGCGCATGCCGTCGCAGCTCCACGAGGCAGCTCCTCCATTCCGTCTTCGGCGTGGCCGTGCCCCGCAATGAAGGCGTGGAGATCGTAGCCGCGAGCTTTGCGGAAGTGCGACCGCCCGAGTATTCGGCGGATCTCGTCCTCGCCGTCGGGTCGGGGGATCGCCGAATCAGCGTCATCCTCGAGGTGCAGCTCGATGCGGACCTCGTCGACCGCGAAGCGAAGCGATCCGCGTGGCCTCGCTACACGGTCTGGCAGTGGGCCGACGCACGGTCACCGACCTATCTCGTCGTGGTGACCCCGAGGCGTCGAGTGGAACGCTGGGCTGCCGAGCCGATCGAAATTGGGCATCCAAGCTTCGTGCTCGTTCCTCTGGTTCTCGGACCCTCCAACGTCCCCGCGCTCGTCGATCGCGAACAAGCCCAGGCAATCCCAGAGCTCGCTGTCCTGTCGGCGGTGGTCCACGGTCGCGGAAAACACGCGCTCGAAGTCGCCTTGCGGGCCATCGACGCAGCGGGTGCGATCGAGCCCGACAAGCGTAAACTCTACATGGACGTTGCATTGGTCGGACCGTGCGGTTCTCCGAAATGGCGCTTCCAGCCAACGATCTCGTGATCGTCGGACGTGCTCGCGCACGCCGAAAGCATCGCGAGCGAGAGCGCAACGAGCCCGATCGTGCGTCCCATCCCAGTGTCGTGAGAATAGCACGAGTGGCGAGTCGGACTCTGGCGGGGCGAACACCGCACGGTGGCGGCGCGCCTGAGGTAGCCTGTTCTGCAGGAGCTGGCGGGATGGTCGCGTTCGAGTTCACTCTCGACGAGAAGTTCGTTTCCGAGATGTTCGCGCGCCAGCGGCGGACCCACGGGCTATACGTCCCGCTCCTCTTGCGGGGTCTGGCAGTGGCTTTCTTATGCGTCATGATGGTCCCGCATCTCATGACCGGAGCGGAGCCGCTGATGCTCGCGATGATTCCCGTGTTCGCGATGGTCCTCTTTCCCGGACACATCTCCAGGTGGTTGACGCTCCGCAGGGTGCGCAAGTCACCGCACTACAGGGAGCATGTGCGCACGGAGCTCGACGACGAGGGCATCACGGTACACTCGAACACAACCGATGCGCGGTTCAAGTGGCTTGCGGTCACGGCGGTTCATCATTTCGACGACGGGGTGATCCTGTCTCATGGAGCCAGAGCATTCCGCTGGCTTCCGTTCCGGTGTCTCGTCGCTGGGTCGCAGGCGGAGGTCGACGCGATGGTCCGCGCGAGAGTGAGCAAGCAGGTGATTGTGAAGCGAAGATGAGGTCGTCCAGCGCTCCGGCACTGAAATCACGTGCTGCCAGGTAGGCGCCTGCGGCGACGATCACGAATCGGAAAGTGTGAGTTCGGAGAGCTCCCACCATGGCCCGAATTCAGAGTAGCAGGGCGGGCCATGGAGTGCAGGCGGTGGAGCTCATCGGAATCGGAATCGGCTTCGGAATCGGAATCGGAATCGGAATCGGAATCGGAATCGGAATCGGAATCGGAATCGGAATCGGAATCGGATTGGGATTCGGCTACGGCCACGGATCCGGATCCCGAGGAAGCAAGTAGAAGCGTATTGGCGACGCGTCGGACCAAGTCCGCTCTAAAAGCTGCGAACCAAAGAAATACGCAATCGAGTCTCAGATGGCCTACTTGCCCTTCTCCTTCTGATCGGGGCACCGCTCGTGGTCAAGGGTTGCCTTCTTCTCGCCTTGGAACCGGATGGTCGTGTAGCAGAGCTCGAACGCGACGGCGGCGTCGGAAACCTTCTCTTCGAAGCGTCCGACGCGGATCGACATCTGCTTTCCGGGCGCGAGATCGTCGGTCACACCGAGCGGTCTGGAGCGGCCCACCTGCTTTTCGTCCTTGTCGTAGGCGTAGCCAACGATATTCACGAACGTGACTGCTTTGTTGGAGAAGTTGGCGGCGTCGAACTCGGGCCAGCCTTTATCGCCCCGCTCGGCGCGCATGCGAAACCTCACCGCATCGAACGGAGCTTTCTTCGATGGCTTGATGTCGCCGAACGCCGGCTCGGCGGTCAGTGCGACTGGCGCTGACGATGCAGTCGCACTGGCGACGGGAGACGTCGGTGTCGCTGGAGTCGAGGGAGTCGGGGCACCAGCCCTCGCCGCCTCGGCCTTGTCGCAGGCACTGACGGCAAGAACAACCATGAGAATCCAACGAGTTTCGTGCATCCGAGTTCCTCCGAGGGGTCTCTTACCACCCGAGGTCTCGGAACCTTCCGGCGGGAATCGGACGCTGTCCTGTTCCCATGCGGATTCGGAATCGGGTCCGGGTTCGGAATCGGGTTCGGAATCGGAATCGGGTTCGGAATCGGAATCGGGTTCGGAATCGGAATCGGAATCGGGTTCGGAATCGGAATCGGGTCCGGGTTCGGAATCGGGTTCGGAATCGGATTCGGGTTCGGGCACTGGCGATCGCCTGCGCCGGCGAGGGCGCGCGCCGGCGGCTCCGCCGGTCGAGGTCGATTTGATTGGGGAAGAGGTCCCGGCTCCCGTCACGCCGCGCGTCGCGACAACGCGTTGTCGACACTACCGGAGCGTGTGATAGAACCGCGGCAAATGGTCACCAAGCTGGACGTTTCGGTCGGTCTCACACTGCTCGGGCTCGCGCTCTTAGGATGTAAGAAAGGCTCCGGGAGCGAGTGCTACTTGAACAAGGACTGTAAAGACAATTTCGTTTGCCTTTCGGCGGAGGGCCATCCCAAGTGCTGGGATCTCGCCCAAGCGAAAACCGAGTGCACAAAGAACAGTGAATGCAAGTCAGTTGGGAATTGCAGCGTCTACACGACGGGCGCGGCCGAAGAGCTTGCGATCTGCGCTCCCAAGTCCGACGAGGATTGCAAGCAATCGACCAGATGCAAGGAAAAGGGGTTGTGCCAATACGAGCCTGGTAAGGCCTGCCAATGATCCGACGCGTGGCAAGCAGCCGTGCACAAAAGACGCACGATTGTCGACTCTCGGCGTGAAGCACCGCCGCCCCTAGCTGTCACCCATGCTCCCGGTCTGGACCCAGTCGGAATCGGAATCGGGTTCGGATTCGGGTTCGGCCACGGATCCGGATCCCGAGGAAGCAAGTAGAAGCGTATTGGCGACGCGTCGGACCGAGTCCACTCTAAAATTTGCGAACCCCAAAATCCCAAATCAACTGGCGATCGCCCCTCCCGTCGGTGTTGGTCCACGGTCATGGAAATCACGCGTTCGAAGTTGCTTGCGGGCCATCGACGCAGCGTTGGCGATCGAGCCCGACAAGCGTAAACTCTACATGGACGTGGTGCTCGTGGCTCTGAAGCCCGCCGTCCGAAAGCAAGTCGAGGAGATCATGATTCAGAACTACGAGTACCAGAGCGACTACGCCCGGCGATACGTTCAGCAGGGCCGGGAAGAGGGGATGGCCGAAGGGGTCGCGCAAGGCATGGCCGAAGGGGTGCTGCGCGTGCTCAAAGCTCGAGGGCTTTCGGTGCCGCGTACCGTCGCGGATCGGATTCTTGCATTGCGCGATCTCAAAGCGCTCGACGCTTGGCTCACTCGTGCGGTGACGGTGGGAACGGCCGAGGCGATCTTCGAGTAGCGGCGGCTCGAGTGCCCACGTGGGCGTCGCGCGTTCGACGGCGAGATCGAGCGCTCCGGTCGCGGTGAGCACGCGGCTCAACCGCGCGGGGTCGTTCGCGCGCGAAGAGGCTCGGAGTTTCCTAGCTGTCGAACACCGCGTCGATTGACTGAGCGCGGAGTGCGCAGTCGAGCCAGTAGTCGAGCTCCATGGTACTCGCGCTCTGCACGAGCGTGACAACGGCCTCTGCTGGGGTGCCGAACTTCGTGCTCAGTATTTTGAGAAGCACCTCAGCCTTGCCCTTCGCCTCGCCCTCGGCTCTGCCCACTGCAATCAGCATTTGTGCACCGCTCATGATCACTTCCTCGGCTTTCGGTCCAAGCTCTCCGGCAAATGCGTGGAGGTCTGCTCGCTGGGTCTGGTGGTGAAGAGAAGAGGGCGCGCAACTGCCAAAGTTACAGCGGCTTTCCATGGCCTGGAACATCTCGCTAGCCGACGGCGAACGTTCGAAGACCAGAAAAATCAGGAGGCCGAACGTACGTGGCACGTGCTCCATCGCGAACGGTGAAGTCTCGCTTCTTCCGACAACGCTCCATGTATCTCCGCCCGAACACCCGCTCTGCTTCGCCCTGATGGTGGGCGCGACACAGGACGCGAACGTTCTCCGCCCCGGAGCTTCCACCCCGAGCCTTGGCTTGCTCGTGATCGAGCTCCAGAAACCCGCGCGCCGAGCAGCGCCGACCGCGGGCATCGACGAACGTGCAGCGGAGTCCGTCGCGCCGGGCCACTTCGCGCCTGGTCGCATTGGTGACCCGCGATGGTTTGGCAGCCCGCGGTTTGCGAGCGCGCTCGGTCTGTCCGAACTTGTGTTTCATCCGCTCGGCAATCAGGAGGTCCACCGCAGCTTCGACGATGGTTGCCAGGTCGCCGCTGGGATTCTTGTGACTCATGAGATCCCGCGCGAGCCTGAGTTTTTCTTCCAGCGTTCGAGACGCGGTGAATTTCACGAGCACGCGCTCCGCAGACAGCGGTGAGACGCGGCCGCGGTCTGCTGGGCGCGGCGGAGCTTCTCGTTTCGCGGGCGGAGGGGACGCAGCGGGAGGCGGCGACGGATCGGGCTCCGAGATCTGTTCGACGTTCGACGTCAGCACCGGTCGAGCGGGCAACTTACGAATGCTGTCCGCCACATCGGGCTTCGGAAACCGAGCCGCGAGCACTCGTTCCGTCTCGCGGACGCTCTTCCCACTCACCGCGTCGAGCAGTTCCTGTGCGTTTTCTTCGGTCAAAACGCTCTTCAGACGCCCGAGCACCGAAAGCGAAACTCGACCCCTCTCGAGCCTGTCGTAGATGCACGGAAACCTGCGAGCCAAGCGTGCCGCTTCGATCCGCCGACACGCTTCATCCTCACTGAATCCGAGCCGCTCGGTGCAATACGCAAAGAGGGACGAGCACGCCTCCCGAAGATGAAGCTTGCGCGCCTCCATCTCGGCGAGGTGCGCCACGAGCTCCGCGGTCAATCCCTGGTGTGCCCGAGTCACCCGATGAAGCTCCGAGAGAAGCGCGCCATCGGTGAGCTTCCCCAACGAACTGAAATCAGCACTCTTCATTCCGACGTCCTACCATGGGGATTTCCATGCCCCGCAATCGCCCGAGGACGCGTTTCGGGCGAGCGACCCGGCGCGCAATTCATTTTCCCCCACGCGCCCGTCACACGCCGTCTGCGTGTGAGGAATGAACCCTTCTGACGCCCGTCGTCCCAACGAGCTCGCCAGTGTCGAAAATCCTGTCACGAAAATTCGACGCTGGTCTGCGTTTTTTTCAGCACTGCGAACATCCCGCGGCGTCGCTCGGTCAGCTCGGGCGGACGATGGGTGGAGTCGTGCGCGATCCGCGACAGTCGCGGGTGAATTCGGTTGGCGCTGTACGACTGACGCGGAGGCGATCCGCGACAGCCGCGAGTGAATCATCGCCTTCAGTAATGCGGAAGCGGAGGAACGCACTCACGGCGCCCCGTGAGGCGGTCACTTGTGAAACGGTGACGTCACCGACGCTGGCGTGCACTTGCACCGAAGGCCCCCAAATGGGAACGACTTTCACGCTGGCGAGTTGCTCCGAGCTCTCGCTGACCTCGGCCGCTCAGTATTGCGGCCTTTGACGGGTCTCTCCTCACGCTCGCTCGTCGAAGCGGGTTGACGCTTCGCGCGCGAACGCTCCATCCTCGATGCGTCGTCATGGCCGTCACGATCACGAACGCCGATCGAATCGTGTATCCCGCGACGGGACACACGAAGGGCAACGTCGTCCGGTACTACGAGCGCGCCGCGCCTCGGATCCTTCCTCACCTGGCGGGCCGCCCGTTGACCTTGCGCAGATATCCGCGAGGTGTCGGTCAAAAGGGATTTTTCCAGAAGAACGTACCCGCGAGCTATCCCGCGTCGATGGAGCGCATCGAGATCCCGAAGCGAGGCGGGGTCACCGTTCATCCGTGCGTGAGCGAGGCGGAGCATCTCGTGTTTCTCGCCAACCAAGGAGTCATCGAGCTCCACGTCCCGTTGGTGCGCACACCCGATCTGAGTCACCCCGACCGCTTCATCATCGATCTGGATCCGCCCGAAGGCAGCGTCTCCCTCGCCCGACGTGCTGCCGTGATCCTGAGAGACGAGCTCCGAGAGCTGGGTCTTCCCAGCACTCCCGTCGCGACGGGCTCGAAGGGGTACCATGTCGTGGTCGCAATCATTCCGAGCGTGGAGTCGGCGAAGTTGGCACGGGCGGCCGAGGAGCTTTCGGTGCTCGCGGCACATCGCCATCCCGACGCGCTGACGACGGCGTTTCGCGTTGCGCGGCGGGAGGGTTGTGTGTTCGTCGATTGGCTGCGGAACCGCGTTCCAGCCACGGTGGTCGCGCCCTTCTCGCTCCGAGCACGCACATCGCCGACGATCGCGATGCCGTTCGAGTGGGATGAGCTCGACGCGGTGCTGCCCGACACCTTCGGACTCGCTACCTCTGAAGAGCGCGCCGAGCGCGAGGATCCACTGCTCCGCGCAGCGCAGACCCCGGTCGATCCCCAGCCGTTCGTGGACCGCGTGGCTCGGGAGTTCGAAGTCGCGGGGATCGAGCTCGAGCGTTTCGATCGCTTCCGCTCGTGAACTTTTGGGCCGCATACGAGCCAAGAAACGCCCAAATCGACAACAGCTCGATCGGCTCGTATTCTCCGGCCGCTCATGAGTGCCCACATCTTTCGCGAGTACGACATCCGCGGTGTTGCAGACCGCGATCTAACCGACGACATCACGAAGAAGATCGGCCACGGGCTCGCGCGCATGTTGAAGCCCACCGAGCGTGGCGAGCCACCACGCATCGTCGTGGGCCGCGACTGTCGGCGTTCGGGACCTCGGCTCTTCGAAGCGCTGGTGCACGGTCTCGTCGATGCCGGCGCCGAGGTCATCGACATCGGAGTGGGCCCCACGCCCCTGATGTACTTCGGCGTTTATCACCTGGATGCGAACGGCGGCGTGATGATCACCGGCAGCCACAACCCTGGTGACGAGAACGGCTTCAAGATCATGAAGGGCAAAGCGTCCTTCTTTGGGGCCGACATCCAGACGCTGCGGGAGCGGGTGGAAGTGGGTTCCGAACCCATCGGTCCACGGGGATCGGTCCAGACCATCCCGATCCACGAAGACTACCTGGACGAGATGCGCCAGGCGGTGAAGCTCGCGCGCACCGATCTCGGCGTGGTCATCGACGCCGGCAATGGATCTGCCGGGCCCCTCGGCGTACGCGCCCTTCGGGCCACTGGGCTCGATCCGGTTCCGCTTTTTTGCGACATGAATGGTTCGTTTCCCAATCACCATCCAGACCCAACGGTTCCGAAGAATCTCGAGACGCTGATCGCCACGGTGAAGGAAAAGAAGGCTCGGGTGGGCGTGGCCTGGGACGGCGATGGCGATCGATTGGGCGTGGTGGATGCCACGGGGGAAATCGTCTGGGGCGATCGGCTCCTGGCGCTCTTCGCGCGGGACGTGCTCGCGTCGCACCCGGGCGCTGCGGTGATCGGAGAAGTGAAGTGCTCCCAATCGACCTATGACGACATCGCGGCGCACGGGGGCCGGCCCATCATGTGGAAGACCGGGCACTCCTTGATCAAGACGAAGATGAAAGAAGAAAGTGCGCTGCTCGCTGGTGAGATGAGCGGTCATTTCTTCTTCGCGGACCGCTACTATGGCTTCGACGACGGCATTTACGCGGCGCTGCGCTTGCTGGAGATCTTGGCTCGGGAGAACAAGACCGTGATCGAGCTGCTCTCGGACCTGCCCCAGGGCGTGAGCACTCCGGAGATCCGCGTCGAGTGTCCCGACGAGCTGAAGGTCCAGGTCGTGGAAGGCGTGAAACGCCGCCTGTCGGGCAGCGGAAAGCTCACGGACATCGACGGGGTACGCGTCACCTATTCGGATGGTGCATGGGCTCTGGTGCGAGCATCGAACACCGGTCCCATCCTCGTCCTGCGCTTCGAAGCGCCCACAGAAGCGCGGCTCGCGGAGGTTCGTCGCGAAGTGGACTCCGCGCTCGAAGCGGCGAAGCGGGAAGCGGGGCGTGCTTAGCCACATGGCGACGAGCAGCACGGGAGCCGTGGGGGCGACCGAAGCTTGGACGGTGGAACGCGTTCTCGCTTTCGCCAGCGAAGACTTCAAGGGCCGAGGCATCGACACTCCGCGCCTGGATGCGGAGCTGTTGCTCTCCCACGTGATCGGGCTCGATCGGGTGAAGCTCATCCTGGAGTGCAAGCGGCCCCTGGCCAGTGAAGAGCTTGGCCGATACCGAGAGCTCATCAAGCGTCGTCGAGCTTGCGAGCCCATCGCCTACATCCTGGGTGGTCGCGAGTTCTACGGGCACTGGTTCCGCGTCGACCCGCGTGTTCTGATCCCGCGGCCCGATACGGAAACGCTGGTCGACGTCGCTCTCGGGCGCACCGCAACGCGTTCCATGTTCGGCGATGCGCTGGATCTCTGCACGGGTTCCGGTTGCGTTGCGGTCGCCTTCGCCAAGCGTCGGCCCACGTGGCGGATGACCGGAACGGATCTCTCCGAAGCTGCGATCGAGCTCGCGCGAGCCAACGCTCTACGGCTGGGCGCCGTGCACGGCGTGCGCCTCGTACCCGGCGACCTCTTCGCCGCTGTTGCTCCGGACGAGCGATTCGATCTCGTGACCGCCAATCCGCCTTATGTTCCCAGCCACGAAGTCGATGCCCTCGACGCAGGGATTCGAGATTTCGAGCCGCGTCTGGCCCTCGACGGTGGCGACGACGGGATGAGCATCGTTCGCCGAATCGTCCTCGAATCGCGGTCGCGCTTGCGCCCAGGCGGCGTGCTCGCTCTGGAGGTGCACTACGATCAGGCTGAGCGCGTCAGCGAGCTCATCGAAGGCGCGGGGTTCGTCGAAGTCGAGCGCACGAAAGACTACGGCGGTCACGAACGTGTCGTGAGTGGAAGGCTGGGTCAGGGCCCGGTGTAGAGCACCAATCGGAAGCCCGCACTCGCCGCGTAGGCGCTGAGCGATTGGCTGTAGATGTGCTGATACTCGATGCTGGGTCCTGCCGAGAAGATGCCGAAGCGGATCGGTTCGTAGAACGCGCCGAATGCGATGCTGGAGATGGCTCCTCCATCGGCTTTTGTCGAACCGCCCTGATCGAGTTTGAGACCTCCCAAGCCGAACTGGCCGTACAGGCCGAGATCCTTGCCGGCGGGAAATGCGTCGAACATCGGGAACGTCTCCACGCGGAAGAAGAATACGCCGCCAGTGGCCTTGAGCTTGTGTCCCTCGAAGGTCATGCCGCTCAACCCGATGTCGAACGCGAACCAGTCGCGAAGCGCACCGCCGAGCCAGAGGGAGTTCATCTGGCCGAGCGCCACGCCGGTGTCGGCGACATAGCGAGGGTTGTCGATCTTCTCCGCCTCGTTGGGATACCCGTAGGCGTTGGCGAAGAGGAGCGAGAGGCTTGCGCCGGCCGTGAAGTCCGAGCGGCGAGACGACTTCACGTCGTAGTCCCCGCTCCACTCAGCGTTCTTGGCCGCCGGTTCCGCAAGCGCCGTCGCGGCTACGACGAATGCGGCCGAGCCGAGGAGGGAGCCAAAGACGCGCTTCATCGGGCCCCTTTCTATCTTTTGCTCGTGCCCTCTAGGTCAAGCGCTCTTCGTCACGAAAAAGCGTCCGAGGCACCGGAAGCCTGAAAACCCCTACAAACTGGGGTCCCCGGATCCCTCCTCGGTACGGCCCGGTGCGCTACGCTCGAGACATGGGAAAGGTCGCGGCCGTCTTTCCACCGCTTCGCGTCTCCCGGGACTTCATCGACTACCCATATTTTTCGGACCTGGGGCTGGTACAAGCTGCGGCGGTCCTCGCCGCGGAGCACGAGGTGTTCCCGGTCGATGCCCTGGCACACCCCGATTCCGAGCTTCGGGAGCTCGACGACGAGTGGATCGGTTTGGGAGCACCGGTAGAGCGCGTGCTCGAAAACATCGAGCCGGCCGACGTCATCTTGGTTGCCTACACGCCGTTCCACCGACCCCCGGTTCGGGAGCCATGGCTTGCGAGGATTTTCGACGGAGCTCCGCCGCCGCTCGCCAGAAACTCCCATCGTGCTCGCGGATCTTCACCAGAGCGGACAGCACGTAGTCGACGCTCCTTCACAGCAGATCCTGAGCGCCTTTCCCGAGGTCGACTTGCTTCTGCGGCATGAAGCGGAGGCGATCCTCAAAAGCGAAGTCGAAAAGCTCTTGTCGAGCGGGCGGCCTTCCATACCCCGCGCCGAGCAGGGAAGCGAAGTCGAAGATCTCTCGTCGCTTCCGTTACCGGCATGGGATCGGGTCGACGTCCAGGCGTACTTTCGTTTGCACGAGAGCATCACCCGGGGACTCGGCCGTCCGAAGTGGGCGTTTCCCATAGCTTCGCGCTCGTTGCCGTTTCTCTCGTCGCGGGGCTGCCCGTTTCGCTGCGCGCACTGCTCGTCCAATCCGGGTCGAGCGCCCGGATCTCCCAAAACCCAGCGGCGGTACCCAGGCGAGTATCTCGCGAAGCATTTGGACTTTCTCGTCGCCCTCGGGGCGCGGCGCGTTCACGTTCTGGACGAGCTGGCAAACGTCAACGAACGACACTTTGACTCGCTCCTCGAGCTCATTACGGAGCGCAATCTACAGCTCGAGCTCCCCAACGGCCTTCGTGCCGATTACGTCATCGATCGCCACCTTGCGCTGATGCGCGGCCACATCACCACGCTGAGCGTGAGTGCCGAGAGTGGCGTGCCGCGTGTGGTGAGCGAGGTAGTCGGTAAGGAGCTCGATCTGTCCTGCATCGAGAGCGTTGCCGAGCGAGCTCAGGCGAGCGAGGTGTCGCTGCTAGTGCATTACATGATCGGTCTCCCCGGCGAGACCCGCGAGGAGATGAACCGAACGCTAGCTTTTGCCCTGGACCTCGAGCGACGTTTTGGTGCGGAGCCGAGTGTTCAGTTCGCGACGCCGCTTCCCGGGACGCGCCTGGCGTCGATGGCCAAATCGCTTCCTGTGGTCGAAGATTGGGGGCCGCGGTTCCAGAAGATCCCGACCCAGCTCGGCGAAAGCGCCAGTGAAGCCGATCTTCGAGTCATGAAGGATTCGTTCGACGCCCGACGAGCTCTGTCCCGCAGTCCCAAAACGGTCGTCCTGTCGCCTACGTACCAGTGCAACAATCGCTGCAGCTTCTGTGTGACGGGCACTCGAGCCCAAATCCACGGCGCCGGGCACGGTGAGCTCCTCGCGGAACATCGCGCGCGCGGAGCCACTCGACTGGAGCTCGACGGGGGCGAGCCGACGCTGCATCCCGACCTCTTTCGGTTGATCAGCGAGGCGCGACGCCTTGGATACGAGCAGATCGTGCTCCGTACCAATGGTCGCCGCGCGGCGTACGCCGAGTATGCGGAGCGAATCGCTCACTCTGGTCTCACCCATGTTCAATTCGGCATTCAAGGAGCGGAGGCCGAGACCCACAATCGAGACGTGGGTGACGCCGACGCGTTCGAGCAGACCCTCGCTGGAGTCCGGAACGTCATGAAGTTCGCGGTTCGCGGAATCGACCTTGGCGCGAGCGTCACGTTGACCCGCCAGAGCGTGGAGACTCTCGATGCCATCGTGAGCCTTTGCCACGAGATCGGTCTCACGAACGTCGACCTGGGATTTTTGCTGCCGTTTGGGAACGAAGCCACCGGCACCGAAGCCACGGCCCGGGTGGTGATGGGGATCCTCGAAAGCTGGCGCAAGATCATATGCCTGAGAGTGCTGAATCTTCCCCCGTGCTTCTTGCCCGGCTACGAAGAACACGTCGCGCCCGACTTCCTCGAGTTGCCCGATCGCTTCGTTTTCGCCAACTTCGAGGGGGTGGACTTGTACGACCATCTCCGACGGAGCCGCGAGCATGGGGCCGAGTGCGGCGGGTGTCCGCGGCGTGTGGGTTGTGGTGGATTTTACCGGCTCGGGGCCGAGCCACGCTGGCTATCTAACGAACTCGAGCGCACCGGCATGAAACGGCACGGTGCTGTCACCCAGTCACGTTAGTTTGCGAACAGCCAACCCAGGGTTGTCAGCACCGTACCCGCGAAATCCTCTAAATCCGCGCCCGCTTGGAATCAGCCCCATGGCACGCGCGTTGCTTGCTCCAAACGAAGTCCTCTTGCATCGGAACGTGCCCATGACCCCCTGGCAGCCAGTTCGACCAGCCCTTTCGTGGCTCTTGCCCCGCCGGTACGGCCTGCTTTTCATCGCGCTCGATCGTTCGCTGCGTCCCGGTTCGCTGCGACGCACGTGATTCACATCAGGCTAGGGAACCACCTCGACGACCCGAGCGATCGCTCTATGGAGCGTGGGTAGGTCGAAGGGCTTCTGCAACGGAGGAGCGGGGAGCGTCTCCAGAAAAGCGGCGAGCTCTGCCAGATTGGCGCCGCCAGTCATGAACACGAATCGCGCGGCCAGGGTGGGGCGGCGCGCGCGAACGGCCTCGAACACATCGCGCCCGCTGACTGGTCGCATCGTCAGGTCGCACAGGATCACGTCGAAGTCCTCTGAGTGCAGGCGCTCCAGCGCTGCAGTGCCATTGGTGACCGAAAGCACGCGATTGCCGGTGAGCAAGAGCTCGAGCGCCTGGACGATGGCCGGTTCGTCGTCCACGACCAGGATCTTGAGGCCGCTCGGCTCCGTGTTCGATCCAAACGTGTCGGCTCGAGCCGTGGCCTCTCGATGCGCCGTGATGGGGAGACACACGAGCACGGTCGTCCCCTTGCCGACCTCGCTTTCGATCTCCATGCGCCCTCCGTGCCGGGCGACGATCCCCTGGCAAACGGCGAGGCCGAGACCCGTCCCCGCTCCGGGGGGTTTGGTCGTGAAGAATGGGTCGAACACACTGGGCAGTACGTCCGCGGGAATGCCGGCTCCGGTGTCCGAAACCACGATCGACACCGTGCCTTCCCCCTCGTCGCGACCCCGCAGCCGGATCTCTCCCCCGCTCAGCGGGAGGGCCTGGAGGGCATTCATGAGCAGATTGACCATCACCTGCTCGAGCTGGTGAGCACTGCCCTGAATGGGAGGAAGCGTCGGGACCTCTGCCTCGAGTCTCACCTGTTCCGGGAGGCGATGCCGGACGAATCGAGCAGCGGCATCCAGTGCGCTCTTGAGGTCGACCTCCCGCGCCTCGAACTTCTCGGCGCGCGAGAACGTGATGAGGTCGCGGACGATGCTCGCGATTCGCTCGAGGCTGACGGAAAGCTCCCCCACGGAGCGCTTCGCGGCGGCATCTGGGCCGATCTGTCGTTCGAGCTTGCCCAGCGCGAGGGTGGCGATTTGCAAAGGATTGTTGATCTCGTGGGCGACCCCCGCAGCAGCCGTTCCCACTGCGGCCAATCGATCGCTTCGGGCGAGTTGCTCGCGCATCTGGACCCGCTCGGTGACATCGCGCACGAACGCCACCACGGCAGGCTGACCCTGGTAGCTGGTGATCATGCTGGTGACTTCCCCGATCACCGTACTGCCATCCGGGCGCTTGGCTGCATACTCGAGCGGTGCGAGCAGAGAGCCAGTGCGACGCATCAGCTCGATCCGCTCCTGCATGGTTCGAGCGCCTTCCACCCCGAGAAATTGGTCGAGCCGGCAGCCGATCACGTGGTCACGGCTTCCCACCCCGAGGATCCTCGCGGCGGCATCGTTCGCAAACAGAACCATACCGCTCCGGCTGATCACGACGCCGTCAGGTGCCGCATCGAGGATCGATTCGAAGACCAGATCGTCCGCGCGCACGACACCTACGCTAGCATGAGGACGGGGTCAGGATTTTCCGATGGACGGCCCGGGCCGGGACGTGGGAAGCCGTTTGGGATGCTTCGTCGCCAGACCTCGAGCTGGCTCACGTTCCTGCTCATTTCCGCTCTTTTGTAACGTTTCGACGGCGGCTGATCGGAAGGTCGAGCTCCAGGGCGATCCTTCGTTCGACCTGTTCCTGACCGGCGCGAACGTCTACCTGGTCGTGCTGCTTCAGGTGAAGCTGAACGAAAGCTTCGTCCCCACCAAGTGTCGGTGGTGCGAGCCCCCGGGTTTCGACGCCAACTTGCGGGATGCGCTGAAATGGAAGAACCCGCGTACCGCCGGCACCGTGACGGACATTGCGGCATTCGGGGTCGCTCCAGCAAGTGCATTCGGTCTCACCGCACTCGCAGCTGCCCATGACGACCGGGCGGACGAGATTGCCGAAGATTCGCTGTACATAGCCGAAGCCGCCACGACGTCGGTTCTGGTTTCGCAACTCGCGAAGGGTCTGGCGGCCAGGCAACGGCCGGCGGTCTACTATCGAGCCGAGCGTGAGAATGACTTCAGCGCGCGTGAGAAGAACTCTTCGTTCTTCTCTGGGCACGCGAGCACGAGCTTCACGCTGGCGGTTTCGTCTGGAACCCTGGCCAGCATGCGCGGGTACAGCTGGGCCCCGATGGTGTGGGCAGTCGGTCTCACGAACGCAGCGGTCGCGGCATACGGGCGTGCTGCTGCCGATGCGCACTGGACGAGCGATATCGTGATCGGTTCGGCAATCGGAGCCGGAATCGGCTTCGCCCTACCGCATTTCCTTCACCCGCCGCTCGAGCGAGATGCGGACACTTCCCGAAACATCGTGCTTTCTTGGCACCCCACCGTGATCCCGGTCGAAGGGGGAGCGGGCGTTGGCGTGAGCGGCGTGCTCTGAGCCGGCGAGGTTCTGCCGAGCGCGTGATGCGCGTTCAGCGCCAGCGCGAACAGAAGCGCGGCATTGCCTTGGTGAGCTGCTGCCAGGACCACGGGCACGTGGAAGAGCAATGTCGTGATGCCGAGCGTTACTTGTACCAGCACGCCGGCGAGCAGCAGATCGAAGGCGGATTTGGCCGCCGTGCCGCGCCCCTTCCACCAGAGCGCGAGGACGAACGCGAACACCGAAAACGCCAGTATGCGATGTTGAAACTGAACGGTGAGCGCGCTGTCGAAGAAGTTTCGCCACAGCGGATCGATCGCGAAGAGCCCCGGCGGGATCCAGTAGCCCGCAATGAGTGGGAACGTCGGAAACGCGTGGCCCGCGTGAAGACCGGCCACGAGCCCGCCCGAAAGTGCCGTCAGAAATACGGCGCCGATCAGTGCACGAGTGGCCCGGCGAAGCGTTGCGTGACCGGCGATGCCAAACGATTGCTCGATGGCGAGCCAAACGGTGAGAGCGAACGAAAGCAAGCCGAGGCCGAGGTGTAGCGTCAAACGATAGTGGCTGACCTGCGGAGCATCGCTCAAACCACTCTTGACCATGTACCAGCCGGCCACGCCCTGGAGCGCGCCCAAGAGGAAGAGGAGTCCCAAGCGCCCGAGGAGTCGCTTGTCGATCGATTTGCGAATCGCAAACACCGCCATTGGCACGGCGAGGAGCACTCCGATGAAGCGCCCGAGAAGACGATGAAAATATTCGAACCAGAAGATCGTCTGGAACGCCGATAGATCCATGCCGAGATTCTTGAGTCGGTATTCCGGCGATTCGCGGTAGAGCGAGAAGGCTCGTTCCCAATCGGCGTGCGTCAGCGGCGGAACGGCACCAACGATGGGATCCCAGACCGTGATCGACAGACCAGATCCAGTGAGGCGCACGACACCGCCCAGCACGATCATCGCCCACAGGCAGCCCGCACAAATCCACAGCCAGAGAGCGATGGCTCTCTGGTCCCGCGAAAGGGACGCCTTGAATTGACGGGCCATGGGGCAGAAAGCGCTGTGAGCGCCCGCGACGGGGCGTATGCTTTGCCCCGGATTTCATCCGCGTCAAGGCCCGCACCATGCGCATCGTGATCATCGGCGGAGGCATCGCCGGGCTCGCGGCAGCCCGAGGGCTCGCGCGCGCGGGGATCGACGACGTGCTGCTCTTGGAGCGCGAGGAGCAGCTCTTCGCCCACAGCTCGGGCAGGAACGCCGCCATCTACCGGCCCGTCGAAAAGCCTCTCGTGGTGGCCGATCTCGCGGTGCGAAGCGCACGCCTGCTCGACGAGCTTTGTGGCTCCCGCCAGGCGTGGCTGGCTCGAGACGGCGTGATCTTGACCGCGGCGGATCCACGCGCCCTGGAGCCGCTGGCCGAGATCGCGGACTCTGCGGGGATCGCCCACGAATCCCTGGATGCCGCCGATCTCGTGGCGCGAGCGCCCGTCACTCGTGACGGCCATGCCCGCGCCGCAATGTTTCTCCCCGAAGCCGGCGTGCTCGACATTCATGCGATCGAGGTCGAGTTGACGCGTGCGCTCCGCGCCTCTGGAGGGCGCATCGAAACCAAAGCCAGTGCGCGTCGGATCGTGACCGAGGGAGATCGCGTCAAGGCGGTGGAGCTCGAAGACGGGAGCTTGCGGGAAGGGGACGGCGTGGTCATCGCGGGTGGTGCATGGGCGAGTGGGCTCGGTGAAACGTGTGGTGCGCCTCTCGCACTCACACCGGTTCGACGACATCTGGTCCTGCTCCAGCCCACCGAACCGATCGCGCGAAATGCGGCCACCGTTTGGGATGCCGGCCTCGAGTCCTACTTCCGCCCGGAGCGCGAGAGCGTTCTGGCGAGCCCGGGCGATGCGGTCGCTTGGAAGCCGGAGCTTCCCGCTGCGGATCCCGCTGCCCTCGAAATCCTGTGGGACAAGCTCGGGAAGATGGCGCCGGCCCTCGCGGGCTCCCGCGTCCGCCGGTCGTGGGCGTGCCTACGAACCTTCGCAGAGGATCGCGCATCCGTCGTGGGCGCCGATCCCCGGGTGCGAGGCCTGTACTGGTTGGTGGGGCTCGGAGGTCATGGTCTCACCGCGGGCGTTGCTGCGGGTGAGGTCTTGGGCAACGTCGTGGCGGGCAAGCCCCACGACCTCGAGACCGCGCTCGGTCCGGCACGCCTTCTCAGTTGAAGCGGTCGGCAATCCGCGATGCGGCCCGGGTGGCGAGCGCCATGATCGTCAGCTGTGGATTGACTGCGAGCGAGCTCGGGACGCTGGAGCCGTCCACCACGTACAGGCCTGGTACGTCGTGGGATTCGTGGTACTCGTCGACGACGCTGGTCCTCGGATCGGGACCCATCCTGCAGCTGCCGAGAGGATGGAATCCGACCATCGTCATGTCGAAGCCGCTGGGACAGGCTCCCTCGAGGCGTTCGATGTCGGCGCCGTCGTGGAGCTCGTCGAAACCATTGATCTCGGCGTAGATACTCCGGGCGCCGGCTGCCTGAAAGATGCGAGCCACCCGAGCGCAGCCTTTGGCTAGCAGCTTTCGTTCGTGCTTTCCCAAGTGGTAGAGAGCAATCGGCCGTCCGCGCGGACCGAGCATGATGCGACCGTTCGGCCCATCTTCCACCATCACGCCGAACGAGCAGACGTTGGCGTACTGTTCCATGATATCGACGTAGCGTTCGCCGACGAAGGGGAACATGGTCGCGCCCATGTCGAGCGGGGCGCTCGCGCCCAGCATCAAGATCCCCTCGCGGTGGAACTGATCCACCCCATGCCCTTGGGGCACGTGCTCGAAACCGCGGATCGGGCGATCGAACACGGCGCTCACGCTGGTCGCCGGATGGATCGAGAGATTCCTTCCCACCTGGCCGCTGTGGTTGGCGATGCCGTTTCTCAGCAGCAAGACCGGGGTGATCATCGCCCCGCACGCCAAGATCACGGCTCGCGCCCGCACTTCGATCCGCCTCCCGTCCGGCGCGGCGCTTCCCCGGACACCCACGGCGCGACCGTTTTCGACGAGGATCTCGTGGACCCGAAGCCCGGTCACGAGCTGCGCGCCCCGCGTCAACGCCATCGGGACGTACGACACGTTCATGCTGCGCTTCGCATCCGTGGGGCAGCCCCACTGGCAAACGCCCTGGCCATCACAGCCTGGCGCGTTGCGGCGTACGGGAAAGTGGCTCCAGCCCAGCTTGTCGCAGCCCTCCCCGATCACGCGACTCGGAGCGCCTCGCGCCTTCTCGCTCGATGCCTCGATCTCCAGAGATCCCCTCGACCTTCTCGTAGTGGGGCGCGAGATGGTCGGGCGTGAATTCCGAAAGGCCATGTTCCTCCCGCCAGCGCTCCAGAATCCAATCGGGAACTCGAAAGCAGGTGCCGGAGTTGATCGTCGTCGAGCCGCCCACCGCTTTGCCCATTGGGACAGGAATCACGCAGTTGCCGACGACACCGGTAATGCCACCGTCTCGATAAAGCTGCTGGGTCGCAGGGATCGAGCGCTTCGAAAAGTCCGTCCGCGTGCGGTATTCGCCTTCCTCGATCATCAGGACGGCAACACCGCGCTCGGCAAGCTCTTTGGCGACCACCGCTCCACCAGCGCCGGTACCGACGACGATGACTTCGCACTCCAGAACTTCCTCGGCGGGAATGTCGCTGGCGGCCATGACCTGACGCATCCAGCTCGGCGGAGCCTCTTTGGCGGGTGGGTGCTCCCACACGCACCCGAACGAGCGATAGGTGTCGAGATCGTCGAAGTAGGCGTTTTTCACGGGATACGTGAGGGCCATGAACAGACCTCGACGCAGCGAGTCTCGACCGTGCAGTCGCCAGACGAGGGATCCGCGCTCCGCGTCGTCGAGCTCAGCGAAGCGTTTTCCGTGGGTGAGTCGCGAGAACGCGTCCAGGAGCTTGAGCAGCGTCTTGTACTGTCGCGGCGAGCGCGGGTGAAACGAAGAGAGCAACCGCGCCAAGCGGTCCAGCGCGGAATCGTCGGCACGACGGAGTACTCGACCGCCGGGAAACACAGCCGTCATCAGTGCTCGCGCGACGTCAATCTCGTCGCCGAACGCATCCTTGGCGATTCCACCGGTCACCCGCGGTTCGCGCCGAATCGGCGTTTCGGTCGCCATCGGAAGCGAGGTGGTCACGCGCTGGCCTTTGCAGGCAAGAGCTCCGGCGTACGCGCCCGGCGAAACGTAGCGAGGAAGGGAACCAGGTCGCGCTTCAGGTCGAAGTAGAGCATTGCGGTGCCGATCCGACAGCCGCTGGCGTCCAGCACTTCGCCGGGCAGGGTCGTCATCGTTTTCCGAAGGCGAAGCAGGTGGGGCGACTTGTGCCCGACGAAGCGATAGCGCTCACCGTCGTCTCCGCGAAAGTCGAGCTCGTACCCGATGCGCCCGCGCAGCGGCTGCACGACGAGTTTCCCCGACGCGACCGCGTCCTCGGCCAGGCCCTCGGCGTGCATGCGACCGACCAGGTTCAATGTGCCGTTTTTCAGGTATTCGCGGCCGTTTGCCGCGTCCGCTTCCGCGGAGAACCACAGGGTCTTGCGACCGCTGCCATCCAGCGGCGTCCAGGTGCCGCGCATGGTTTCGGTGAAGCCGTAGAGTGCGACGTTCATGCTCACTTCTCCCGTGCTGCTTCGATGAGAGCGTTGCCGTTCTGCTTCAGGTATTCGAGGGTCACGCGCTCCGCTTCAACGCTGTTCTTGTCTTCGATCGCCCCGGCGATGAGCGCGAGCGAGCGCCGAACCTTGGCTCCATCCGTGAACGCGCCGCGAAACAGATGAGCTCGCCCGTGATAGATGGCGAACATGGAGTTCGCGAGGGTCACGAAGATCTGATTTTTGGTCGCGCGAAGGACGCTGCGAAAGAACTTCAGCTCCAGCCGTTGTACCTCGACGGGATCCCCTTCAGCCTCGCCGAGCTCCGTGAGGATCTTCTCGAAGCCAGCGATGTCCTCCTTGCTCCGGCGCACCGCCGCCAGTCGCGCGAAGAAGCCCCCGAGCAGAGTGCGCGCCTCGATCATGTCGGCAAGCACTCCGGCGTCGATCCCGCTCGCGCGGAACAAGAGATACGACAAAAGCCGCGAGCCAGCCGCCTCGGTGGGATCGAGCACGACGGAGCCGATGCCGTGCCGGGTGGCGATGAAACCGAGTTGCTCCAGCCGTTGGAGCGCGTGCTTGAGCGAGGTGCGATTGACGCTGAGGGAGCGCGCCAGATCGCGCTCCGGAGGTAGGGTGGCCCCCTGGTTGTATCGCCCGCTGAGGATCGCCTCCCCGAGGCGCGAGGTCACCCGGTCCACCAGGCTTTGGCGCTCGACGGGCTCGGATTCTGCGGGAATTTGAGACTGAGACATGGTCGGGTGGGTCAGTGGATGAGCCACTGTACCTCGCACCCGCTTCTTGGTCAAGCGTCCGAGAGGCCGCCCTGGCTGGGGGCAAAATCCCAGGGACTGGTCGAGAGGAGCGCCTCTGCCCGCTCGCGCAGGGATTGGGGGAGTGCGTTGTGCAGCGCAGAGCGGAGAGCGTCGGCCAGCTCCGGTGCAGTTTGAAAACGGAGCTCCGGATCTTTCGATAGTCCGAGTGCCAGCACCAGCTCCACATCCGCCGGCAGCATGGCCAGGTCACCCGGCTTGGCCGGCTGCGCGTTCGCCACTGCAAACAAGACCGTGAACTGGTCGGGGCCACTGAACGCGGGGCGCCCGGTGAGCGCCCGGTACGCGACCGCGGCGAGCGAGAACACGTCCGCTCTGTGGTCGACGCGGTGCCCGCTCACTTGCTCCGGCGCCATGTACGCAGGCGTGCCGATGACGCCATGGGTGAGCGAGCTTTGAACGTCGACCAGGCGTGAGACGCCGAAATCCAGAACTTTCCAGATCGGACCGTCGGAGCCTTCGACGCGAAATAGGTTCTGTGGCTTCACGTCGCGGTGCACGATCCCGGCCTTCTCGGAAGTGGCGAGCGCACGGGCAACGTCCGAAATGAGACCGAGCACTTCCCTCGGCTGGAGCCGAGCCTCGTTTCGGAGCAGCGTGGCGAGATCGCTTCCTTCGAGCCGCTCCATGGCCAGGTACGGGCTTTGGTCGGGCGCGGTGCCCGTTCCCAGCACCCTCACGATGTTGGGAGAGTCCAAGGCTTCGGTCATCCGAAGCTCGCGAACGAAGCGCTCGACGTCGGCCGGACTGTCAATCAGGTGCGGATGGAGCACTTTCAGCGCCACACGGCGCGCATCCGCCAGTGCTTCGGCGGCATACACCTCACCCATCGCGCCGCGTCCGATGATCTCTCCGGCCCGATAATCACCCACTCGACACCCGGTGAACCGGCCGTGGCGCGCCGCATCTTGGGCTTGACGCAGGTCAGCGCGCGCCTCGTCGAGCAATGCCCTCCTGCGCTCGATTTCCACCCGCGCGCGAGCGACGTGACCGATGGCATCAACGGTGGCGCGCCGACCCGTCCACGCCAGCCAGAACACCATTGCCAGCAGCATTTCCAAAAGGATCGTCAGTCCGAAGAGTGCCCGGAGATTTTCCTTCGTGAGCGCGAGCACCGAACCGGTGAGGGGCATCACACCGAAGTAGGTCAAGAGCGTGAGCCCCAGGTATCCGAGCGCGCAGATCAGATAGACGGCCCACGCCTCTCCCAGGTGATCGTTGGTCGCGAACGACCAAACGATGATGACCAAGACGAGCGCCGTGGACGAGAGCACACCCAGGTAGCCGGTGGCGGCCACACCGGTCGCCGCCATGAGGACGCCCAACGAGGTACGAGCAGGGTGCGCGGCGCGCCAGGTGTGACGAGCGGTTGCGTGGATGTAGGTCGCAAGCGCGATGATCAGCACCAGGAGGCCGGTGATCACCCAATGAATGGGTCGCTTGTGAACGACCAACTGAAGCAATACCGCACACCCGGCGGCGCCCAGGATGGTGAGACGCATTCCGGTCTGGGCGTGCGCGTGGCCTTCCTTCTTGAGCGCCTCCTCCTTGATCGTCTGTTGGGCGTCGGCATCCGCAATGGTCGGCGCGCCGTCCTCTTCGGTCTCGGTGTGCGTCGAAGTTTCGTCGGCCGCCATCGTGCTGGGTCGACAGTAATCGACCCGAGCCGCGAACGCGCGCGTGACGAATCAGTTGGTGGTGGCCGGACACTGATTCGGGTCACTCACGTGAAACTGCGTCGGCTTGTTGATCGGGCAATTCTGCTGAGTGAGCGGAGGCTGGGGCGTCTTGGCGCAGCAGAGCTCACCGGTGACGAAGCCCGCGTTGCATTGATCGCCCGCCTGGAAGTACACGACCGAGCTGTTCGGAGCGTTGGCCACGCAGCCTCGATCATCACCCGGCGTGAAAAACACGTTACACGACTGCGGGTACGGTGCGGACGCGGGGCAGGAAACGGTGAGGCAATCGCCGAACAGCGAAATGTTCTGGCACACGACATCCGTACAGGGTGCATCTTGACCGTCGCAGTCTTCGTCCAAACCGTTGCCGCAGATCTCGGCTGTTGGAACGCATCCCGGCGTGCCCCCACTACCACCGGTGCCGCCGGTGCCGCCGCATGGCTCGTCCGATCCGTCGCAGTTTTCGTCGAATCCGTTGCCGCAAATCTCGGGTGTGGGACCGACGCCTCCCTCGCACTCTCCCCAACTGCCTAGCTCGCCCGTGGCGGCGCAAGACTGAACGCCCGGCTCGCACACGACGCCTTCGATCGTACCGGGCGCGTAGGGATGGCAGACCTGCGTAGTTCCCGGAGTGCACGGACAGCCCTCGTCGACGAGACCGTCGCCATCGTCGTCGAAGCCATTGCACGGCTCGCTCGAATCGCCCGTCTCGCCTCCGAGCCCGAGGCTCGAAGCAGAACCGCCCGCACCCAGCGGACCCGTGCCGCCGGTACCCGGAGCATTGGTCGTGTGCTTCGATCCGCTCTCGGGGGCCGCGGAGCACGCCGAGAACAACAAGATTACCGTCAAACTCCCGAGCGCTTGGTAGGTCATGTACAGCTCTGGTGCAATCGCCAGGCCAGCGGGGTTTGCCCCAAAAGCGTCGAGAGAGCGCGCTTCGTGTCTCCGAGCCCGATACGCGTCGGGCGTCGGCTGTATCCATTCGTGCAACACAATCAATCGCGCCTGCTATCGTGGTTGGCGATGAGGCCCGGCGGACGCAGAACGCTCCCGCCCGCGGCCGAGCCCGACGCCGTCGTCGAGCCGACCGTGGAGCTCGATTCGCTCCCTTCGGGTCAGATTTCGGTCAGAAGCTTCTCGCTGACGGTCAAGGAGGGGGAAGCGCTCGGGCTCGAGTGGAAGTCGACGGGCGATCGTTGCTCGATGGGATCCCATCCCTCGAACGACTTCGTGCTCTCGGACCCGACCGTCTCACGCTTTCATTGCGAGATCAGTGTCGAGCGGCGCGGCGCGCGCATTCGCGATCTTCAGAGCTTGAACGGCACGACGGTCGACGGCACCGAGGTCGTCGATGCCTACCTCAAACGCGGCAGCACGATTCGTCTCGGGCGAACGCTGCTCGGCTTCGGCATCGATTCGCAGGGTCGGCGGAACGAGCTTGCGGTGTCGGACAAACGAGCTTTGGAACGCTGCTCGGCGCCAGCGTTGCGATGCGAGCCGCGTTCGCGCTGCTGGAACGGGTCGCCAAGAGCGACGCCAGCGTTCTGCTCGAGGGCGAGACTGGAACCGGCAAGGATGGCGCAGCCGAAGGCATTCACGCGGAGGGGGCACGCCGCGACGGGCCACTGGTGGTCGTGGATTGCGGGGCAGTGCCAGAGAACTTGCTCGAGAGCCAGCTCTTTGGTCACGAGCGGGGAGCGTTCACCGGTGCCAGCGAGCGGCGTTTGGGCGCATTCGAGGAAGCGGACGGCGGCACCGTATTCTTGGACGAGATTGGCGAGCTCCCGCTGGAGCTCCAGCCAAAGCTCTTGCGTGTGCTGGAGCGGAAACAGATCCAGCGCTTGGGCCAAAATGTTTCGCGAAACGTCGACGTGCGGATCATTGCCGCGACGAATCGGGATCTGCGCGCGATGGTCAACGCTGGCGAGCTCCGCGAAGACCTGTACTACCGCCTTGCCGTCGTTCGCGTCCGGTTGCCGTCGCTCCGCGAGCGTCCCGAGGACATTCCGGTGCTCGTCCGACATTTCCTGCGGGTCTTCGCTGCATCCCCCGAGGCGGTCGCCCGCTTGACCACCGACGAGCATCTTCGAAATCTCGCGCGGTCGGCCTGGCCTGGAAACGTGCGTGAGCTGAGAAACGCGGTTCAGCGAAGCCTGGTCCTCGAACAAGAGATCGCCGAGATCGATTCACCCGAGGTGAAACGCCTGGGCCCCTCCATCGACCTCACCCTCTCGTACGACGAGGTGCGCCGGCGGAAGCTACTGGAATTCGAGCGCGAGTATCTCGCAGCGCAGCTCGAAGCACATCAGGGCAACGTATCCAAGGCGGCGCGTGCCGCAGGGGTGGGACGCGTGCACATGCACCGACTGCTTCGAAGATCGGGACTGCGCTGACGCACCTCTCCACTCAGCGGTTCGAAACGCGCCGATCGACCCGTACGGCGCCCGGCTCGGGCACGATTTCCGGCCATTCATCGGCAGCGCGGTCCGAGGACAGACGCCGGCCGGACCAGGCCGTGGCTCGCGCGGCCGCTTCGCAGTAGCGATCGAGGGCCGTCGGGTCTTCGAGCTCCAGATCGTCTTCCAGCCACAAATTCAGGAGCAAGAGCTCCATGGGAACGTTTCCGGTCCGTTCGCCGATACCGAGCGCCGTGCCGTGGATGCGATCGATGCCGTACTCCAGCGCCCAGAGCGCGTTGTCGAGAGCAAGACCGCGGTCGTTGTGGCCATGCCAGTCGAGGCCCACGTCCGGGATCCCGGTCTCGTCGATCAATGCGCGAGTGAAAACTACGAGATTGTGTACGCCGTCACGAGTGGCATGCCCGACCGTATCGGCCAAGCACAGGCGCTTGGCACCGTGCTCGAGCGCGCTCTTCCAGATCGTGCGCAAAGTCTCCGGACGCGCGCGTGTCGTGTCCTCGGTGACATACGCGACTTCCAGTCCTTCTTGGACGGCAAAGCGGATCGCAGCCGTGCTGCGCTCTACGATCGTTTCGAGCTCCCAGTTTTCGGCCAGCTTTCGGATCTCGCTGGTCCCGATGAACGCATAGACACAGATCGGGATCCCGACGCGCTGGGCGATTTCCGCAATCGGTGCGATGTCCGAAACCATGGTGCGGGCCGCCATGACCGGTCGGATCGCCATGCGAGAATTCGCGATCTCGCGGCACGCCGTTTCCGAGTCCTCGAAATTTCTGGTCGAGGCCGCTGGTAGACCCACGTTCACCAAATGGATCTTGAGCTCCTCCATGATGTGGATGAGCTCGAGCTTGTCGCCGATGCTCGGATCGATGACCGAGGGATTTTGGATCCCGTCGCGGAGCGTTTCGTCCTGAAACGTCACCCGCTCGTCGAAGAGCTTCGCCCGACCGCGTGCGCGGTTCCAATCGTGGGCGATTGTGTGGCGTTCCCGCTTCTGATCCACCCCGATCCTCTACCGCGGATTTCCGAAGTAGGGGAGTCGGGGCATGAATTTTCCCTCCGAAGAGGCGATCCTTGACCCGAATGCGAGCCCGTGGCGGGATCCATTTCCCGCATGAGAAAGCTGGAAACCCTTCGGCTCCAGGTGAATGGCGACTCCGTCGAGGCCGCCGCTCCCGCTCACTGGACACTTCTCGAGGTCCTTCGCTACCAGCTGGGTTTGACGGGCAGCAAACAGGGCTGCGACAAAGGGGACTGCGGGGCGTGTACCGTGCTTCTCGACGGTGTGCCGGTTCTCTCTTGCCTGACCCTCGCGGCTCTGGCCGAAGGTCGCCAGGTCGTCACCATCGAGGGGCTCACGCCACTCCATCGCAAGCGAGGTGGAGAGGGTGCCGATCCCGTGCAGGACGCGTTCGATAGTTGCGGCGCTCTTCAGTGTGGTTTCTGCCAACCGGGAATGATCTTGAGCGCGCGCTCCCTACTGAATCGCAACGAGAGCCCAACCCGAGACGAGATCAAGCGAGCCCTGAGCGGAAACTTGTGCCGCTGTACGGGATACACGCAGATCCTGGAAGCCGTCGAGCTCGCTGCGGCCAATTCCCGGGGACAAGCTCACGACGGGCCCGGATGGCGCCGCTTTCGGGAAGAGAAACCCGGCGAGAAATAGCCTCACCAGTCCGGGCAGCCGTATTTGAGGCAGGGCGTCGGATGTGCGCTCCGCGCCGCCTCCTGAGCCTTCGCCCAGCGTTCGTCGGCTGCCTTCCCGCCTTCTGCCGTGCGATGCTGTATCTCCGCTTCGAGAGCAGAGCGCCGCTCCTGGTAGTGGCTGAAATGCGCGGTCTGCCGCTCGCCAAACGTCTGGGCCTCCGCCGAGCTTCCTCCACAGATGCGGAGCCGGCTCAGGCGTTCGCCCATTTCTTGTAGCTTGTCCGCGACGCGAGCGAAGCGGGGCTCGCAGGCGGCGTCGAGGATGTTGCAACTCGGCAGATCGGCTTCCGCCTCGTCGAGCAAGCGGTAGACGTCGCGCATTGCGGAGTAGAGGACGTCGTAGTTCTGTCGTGCGGTGTCGCTCACGCCGTTTGGAATATCGAACGGGGGCGAGTTCGTGGCGGCTTGGGCATCTCGATCGGGAGCGGGAGGCTCGACCGCCACTGCCCCCGCGTCATCGTCGCTTTGGGGAATGCTCACGACGCTCGTGGACGGCTGGTCGGGTGGTGGCGCAGTGCGCGCGCAACTGGAAAGCGCCGCGAGAGCGCTGGTGACAAAGAACGTTCTGCGCCGGAGGATCGTTTCACGGTCGTCGTTGCCCATCATTTCACCAATCCGTGCAACCAAAGCTGAGGCAGACCGACGGCTTTCCCCGCCGGAACGTCCCACTGGATCTTGCTCCACGCGCCGTTGCCTTTCGGGCCCGCGGATTTCACTGCTTCTTGTCGCTGCTTGTCCAGTGCCTCGTACCGCCCCTGGTAGAACTTGAGATGGGCCTGCTCGCGTTCCGCGTACTCCTTCGCCTCGGTCGAGCTTCCGCGACACGTGTGGAAGTAGCGAAATTTGTTCGTGAGCTCGTCGAGCTTCTCGGCGAACGCTCGCCAGCTCGATTCGCAGCGCGCATCCGTGACCAGGCAGTTCGCCGGCAAGGTCGACTCGAGATCGTCGAGCAGCGCGTGGGCTTCGGTCATCGTCTGAGCGAGCCGCTCGTAGTTGATCCGGGCCTTGTCGCTGACTCCTTGGGGAACATCGAGCGAGGGCATACCGGCCCGGATCCAGTGGTCAGCGCGGCCGGGCGGGGCATCCTTCGTGATCTCTCCGGCGTCACTTTCTTCCACCGTCGGGATGGCGATCACACTGGCCGTCGGAGCCTCCGCGGTCGACTCACCGGAGCGCGCGCAACTCGAAAGCACCGCGAGCGCCGAGCCGATGTAGGCCGCCCGCCGACTGAGAATGAGGCTCCGGTCGTCATCCTCCATGGTGGAGAGCGAGTATAGTGGACGGAGTCACTCGCGCGGGGGAGCCGCGCCAATGAACGTCAGGATGAGCCGGATACGGCCGTCGTCATCGCACTCGCCAGTGTCGAGTCCTTCAGCGGGCGGACCGCCCATCGAGCTCTCGGTCCTGCCCGCGAAGCGAAACAGCTGACCCTGGATGTCGACTCCGCTCGAGAGGAACACGCGTTCGCCCGGCCTCCGTCGCTGGAAGTCGGCAATGACCGCTTCGAGCTCGTCTCGCCCGGCGATCCTTCTCCCTGACGTAACCATGGTCAGCTCCGATGAGCACGCCGCCTCGATGAGAGCGCGACGCTTCGCTCCATCCATTTCGTTCCATGCAGCAACGTAAGCGTCGATGCAGATGCGCATCCGGTCTTCGCCCATGCCGCCGAGTATATCGGAACCACCGTCGACTCGTTGGGCGCTCTGGATGGGTCCGTTGGGAGCTCCGTGTCACGGCTTGGACGTGACGTACAGCACACCTGCGCCGTCCGGACCGGTGTTCGGGGAGCAAGTGTCGGGCGGATAGTATTCGCCCGCGCTGGCGAGGCAGGCACACGTTGGGTTCGATTGGCAGGCCGCCGGCATGGTGCTGCACCACGCGGTCGTGCCCCCAGGGCCGTTGAAATAGTACTGGCAATACTGGAGATACTTCGTGCACGTGTTGTTCGTGCCGCCGGCATTGCATTCGAAGGTCGTGCTGATCGGTTCGCAGTAGGAGCTCGAATTGCAAAATTGACCGCTCGGGCAGTTGCCGCAGCTCACCGTCTTACCGCAGTCGTCGTACACCGCCCCGCAACTGCTCGCGAGACACGGATTGGTGGAAACGCAGCAGGTGTGGTCGCTTTTGCAGCTGCCGGAGCTGCACTGCGAACCGCTCACGCACTCGACGCAGCTGTGACTCGCCGTGTCGCAAGCGGCAAGCGGCGGAGTGCAGTCCGAGGCACCAGTACACGCGACGCAGGTCCCGCTCGCCGTGTCACAGGCGGGCAAGGATCCGCTGCAATCGGCGGGGCTCTGACACTGCACGCACTCACCCGTCGTGGTGTTGCAAGCGGCTGTGGGGGCGCTGCAGTCCTGGTTTCGAAACGCACACCCGACAAGCCGGCTCCGACGGTGCCAGCGCGTGGAGTGCGACCATCCCGTTCCGGCACGCTTCCTCACAGACTTCCTGGGTCTGCGTTTTGAAGCACGCCCCGTCCGGGCCGTATGCTGCCAGCGTCGCGGCGGCCGTCTCCGGCTGCACCTTCAGCGAGCAAGTCACGAAGCGATCGCAAGCGCCTGACGAGCCGGCGTCGACAACCGATCCGCTGTCCGTACCAGCGTCGAGGTCCGAGGACGCGTCCGGGATCGCACCGCCCGAGCTCCCGCCACTACTACAGCCCGAAAGGAGAAGCAGTGTCCCCAGCCACCGGATCCGAAGAAGCATGGTGTGGAGCCTAGAGCCGAGAATGGGTTCGCGCAAAAATGAAACCGATCGGCGTGCGAGAGACTCTTGGATCGGTCGCGTTTCGCATCAGCGGAGATCGATGCCGAACATGCGGTAGCGACGATCGAGCTTGCCGCCGAAGGTTTCCACCGCGCGGTTCACGAGAACGTTGTCCTCGAGCGTCCAGCCGATCTCGCCGCCATGCATGCCGATCTTCTTGGCTCGAAGAGCGGTCTCGATGCAGAGCATCGCCTCGACACCATGCCTCCGGTGCTTGGGGGCGACCCCGAGCAGGATCAGACGCGCGTGCTGGACTCGTTTCATGCCGGTGAGGAGCTTCCACCAGCCGAACGGAAAGAGTCGTCCGTTCTTGGGCATCACCTCGTTGACGTTGGGGACGGTAACGGAAAACGCGACGGGTTTTCCCTGCTTGTCCTCCACGAGCAAGACGAGCTCATCGATGATGATCTGCTTGAAGTCGGCGGCGATCGACGCGAACTCGTCCTCGCTCACGGGAACGAAGCCCCAGTTTTTCTGCCAGCACTCGTTGTACAGGCGAAACAGTGTCGCGACCTCCGCTTCGAAGTCCGACATGTTCGCGTTGCGAATGCGGAGCCCGTAACGCTTCTGCGCCTTTTGGCTGATGTCGTAGTAGCGCTTCATCTTCGGATCGTCCGTGCCCTTGCGCACGTCGATCCACCACGCCAAGAGATCCTTTGCCTTGCCGAACCCGAAACTCGTGAGCAGCGCCTCGTAGTAGGGCGGGTTGTAGGTCATCTCCACGAACGGCGGCCGGTCGAAGTTCTCGACCAAGAGCCCACACTGGTGGTTGGTCGTGAAGTTGTTCGGTCCGATGATCTCGTGGGCCCCCTTCGCCTGAACCCACTCGACGGCCTTGGCGAGGAGGGCGTGGGCCACGGCCGGGTCATCGACGGATTCGAAGAACCCGAACCAGCCCGCCTTCACGCCGTGATGCGCATCGTAGGCGCGGTCCACGTGGGCAGTGATGCGACCGACGTCCCGACCGTCGCGCTCGGCAATCCACGCTTCCAGCTCGAGGGAAGCGAGGGCCTTGTTGTGCGCGGTGTCGAGGAACTTCATCCGCTCCATGCGGAGGGGCGAGATGAAGTTCGGATCTTGTCCTTGAATGGCGTCGGCAACGTCCAGAAAGCGTTTGCGCTGAGCCTTCTTCGAAAGGTCGACGCGTTGGATTCGCACTCCCTCGTGAGCGCTCTCTCGGCCCGCAGGCGCTGGCTCGAGTTTGGGGAGATCCTTCGGCGGCGCGCCAAATCGATAGTCGTCGTCCGGGGCATCGACTGCGGCGGCTTGGGCTTCGAGAACCATGGGCGGACGATTCCTCGGCGGCCCTCCGCGCGCAAGGGGCTCCGTGGTAGACCGGCGCCATGCCGGAAGTCGTCCTGCACCAGTGGGAAATGTCCCCATTCTGCAACAAGGTGCGCCGTTGCCTCGCGCACAAGGGGATTGAATACCAGGTCATCGACTACAACGGTCTCGAGGCCCGCAAGGCCGCCTCGCTCTCCGCGGTGGGTCAGCTTCCGGTGCTCGACTACGACGGCAAGCGCATTCAAGACTCGACCCGCATTCTGGAGTTTCTCGAAGAGAAGCATCCAAGCCCGCCGCTGTACCCGACGGACCCGACCCTGCTCGCCCGCGTGCGCTTCTGGGACGATTGGGCCGCGCAATCCCTCTACTTTTACGAGATCTACTTTCGAATGCTCGATCCCGCGTCGATGGAGCGTGCGCTCGACCTGATTTGCTCCGGTCGGCCACGCTGGGAACGAGCCGTGATGAAGTTGGTCTTCCACCGGCGCTATCCGAAAAAGCTCGCGCAGCAAGGCCTCGGACGCTTGCCACCGGACGAGGTCGAGCGGAAGTTCTTCACTCTCGTCGACGGCCTCGAGACACTGCTCGCCCAGAGCGACTGGCTCGTCGGCGACCAGAGGACGATGGCGGATCTGTCAGTCGCCGCTCAGCTCGACGAGCTCCTCCGCACGAGCGATCTCAGAGCGCGGATCCGGGAGCGGAAGCGACTGACGGAGTGGATCGCGCGGGCTTGATTGTCTGGATCCCCCGCGCTGCCAACTGATCCTGCCAAACCCTGGTTGCGCGTCGGATGCGGTGGCTTCCAGAAATGCCAGGAGTTGCCTCGCCGGCTGGCGGCACGGGACTTGCTGGTCCGCGATCGATGTCTCGTGCGCTGGGGCTCTGCTTGGTGCTCGGACTCGTTTTATCGAATGAACGTGTCGGGGACGAGCGCGTCGATCGCGCCCTTGTGAAGGCGTTCCCCTCGCGCAGGAGCATTTGCCCGACGCCACGCCTGATCGCGCTGTCAGCCCCGGCGTGAACGGCTGGCTTCGCTCCCCGGGGATTCTGCCTAAACGCGCGCTCATGGCGCTGGCCCGATCGATGCAGACCGCCGGCACCTCGATGCTCTCCCATAGGATTTGGTTGTTGCTAGTGCTGACGTACGCCGCGCTCGAAGCGCCGAGCGCCCAAGCGCAGTCGAGAGTCGAAGCGCTGGCGGGCGCCGGGGCGTCCTTTCGTCACACCACCGCAGTCGATCTGGCAGAGATTGCTGGCGAGTCCGGTTACGGCAGCGGCGACGACACGAGCCCCGGAGCCCTCGGGTTCGAGCTCCGCGCCGGCGTCCTGTTTCCCATCGACGTCGAGCTCGACACGACCGCCACGATCGCAGTTGGTGGACTCAATCTCAGTCGGATCGAGCGCCGATATCTCGGTTCGGAGCCCGACCAGCTCGGGTCGTCGCTGACCGCTAGTTGGGCGTTTAGCCCGCGCTTTGCGCCGACAATCGCACCTGACGTTCGGTTGCTGCTCGGCCCGGGCCTCGAGCTAGAGCGCATGGCCACTTCCTCGCCGGCCGGAGACGCCCACGTCGACTCATTCGGTTTCGGCCTAGACGCCGGAGCTCGATTGGAAACGAATCGGATTTCCCGCGTCGTCGATGGGGCCCTCGAATTCGTCCTCTTCGGGCGACGCGAGGTGCCCTACGATTTGAGGGTCGCACGCGGCCCAAACACCGTGCTTTTCTCGGGGACCGACGCCGGCGGACCGCCCATCTACAGCTTCGGGATCGCTGTCGAGTACGTGTTCTCGTTTCACGCCAAGCGCTAGAGCCCGCTGTTGCTGGCGGGTTTGCCGGCGAGGCGGCGTCGCCTGCCGTTCACGGTCGTCGTCGTGGTGGTGCAGGTGCTGGCTGCGCCCGCATCCTTGTCGGCCGCTGCGGCGCTGCTCGAAGTCGCCGAGCCCGGATCGGGCGGAATGGGGACGATCGGGATCGGTATCACCGGCGCGGGTTCGGGCGTTGGCGCCGGGGTAGTCGCTTGCTTCACCGGTTCCACTTGCTCGGAGACAATGTCGCGATTGGGATCGGGTTTGCGATTGCATGCGGCGACGGCCAGCGGCAGCGCCACGGCAGCGGCAACGCGAAGGGAAGATCGAGGGGATGGTTTCGCGAACTCGATGTCGTCGTCGTCGTCCACCCAGTACTCGACGCACAGGTCACCCCCCGTTTGCTTCAAGAGCTGCTTGGCTCGCTTCTCCGAGAGGGCAGAAAGATCGAACACCGTCTTTTGGCAGCGCGGGCAGAAGCGCTGACCGGGTCGCCTTTCGGTCATCTCCTCGCGCGAGAAGCTGCAGGGCTCGGGGATGGGGAGATCGCTGAGCTTCATTTTCCGAGTATAACTCAGGTCCCTTCGATGCGATCGGAACGGGATCGCCGATCCGCGAGCGCGCATGCCGCGTTCGGCGCACACACCGAGCTTCCAGCGACCTGCCGGACGCCCCGCCGGTGCTAGAATTCCTTGGGTGGCAGGTTGGGCTGGTCCGGTGGGATGCCACGCCAGCGGGAGATGCGTGGCCGCTCTTTTCGCGAGCGTGTGTCTCGTTGCCGCGCTTCCCGCGAGCGCACAAGAGCGAGTGCCAGAGCAGCAAGCTCGCCTCCTGCCTTACCCGCCGGGTGTGCACTTGTTCCCGATCGTGCTCGTGAGCGAACCGGAAGGCCTTCGCGTTACGCTTTCGACCGAGGACGACGAACGGCCATACCTCTACTGCACCGACCACTGCAATGGTTGGGCTTACGAGGGGAGCTACTGGGTCGCGGTGCGAAGCACCCGGAAGACCGCGGCCGGTCGAACGAAGGTCCGTCTACGGCGCCCGAGCGAAATCCGGGTGCGCGCGCAGGAGCGCGACCAGACCAGCGCACCCAGCACCGTTGGACTGGTGCTCACCCCGATCGGGGTTGGGCTGATGGTTCTCGGTATTGCGACGGCGAAGGAGGACGACCGAGACGACCACTCGGGCGCGATCGAGTTCGGGCTCGGACTTGCAACCCTCGCTGCCGGAATCGTGCTCCTGATAGTCGGAGATTCGCGCGATACCACCACTCCCGAGATCAGCGTCACACCGCTGGGCGCCTCGCTCGAATGATCCGGCTCCGGCTGATTCAGCCGCGCGGCACCCCGAGAGGCGTTATCATGATCGCGATGAAGCGATCCGGCGTGATCCTTCTCGTCGCCCTCGCTTCCGCAGCCTGTGCAACGAGCGAAGAGCCGGACGGAAGCGGGAGCCACGCCCACGACGCGGGCGCCGATTCGGCAGCGGCCGGTGCGGGAGGAGGGGGCGGCACCGGTGACGGCGGCGCTGCGGGCGGCTCGGGCAGCGGTGGCTCCGGCATCGCTGGCGGTGGCGGTAGCGGTAGCGGTGGCACCGGCGGCTGCAAGAGCGGTCAATCGTCCTGCAACGGCACGTGTATCCAAACCGATTCCGATCCGCAAAACTGTGGCTTTTGCGGCAACGTCTGCGACCCCGACGAGCTCTGTCAAAACGCTTTCTGCAAATGTCAGAAGACCGAATGCGGCGCCGAGTGCATCGATCTTCAAACCAGCACCACGCATTGCGGCGCTTGCAACGTGAGCTGCGGAACGGGCAGCTGCGTGGCGGGAGTCTGCACGTGCAGCTGCGGGAGCGGTCAGAGCTCCTGCCCGGTTTCGGGTGGCTGCGCCTGCGCCAATCTGATGAACGACCCGCAGAATTGCGGCGCCTGCAGTGCGCTTTGCAACGCGTCCCAGGTCTGCTCCCAGGGCTCGTGCGTCTGCTCCTGCCCAACCGGATTCACGCAGTGCGCGAGCCCATGTGTGTGCGCGAACATCGCCAATGACCCACAAAACTGTGGTTCGTGCCAGCACGTGTGTCAGCCGAGCGAAGTGTGCATCAATGGTCAGTGCACCTTTCCGTGAGGCTGCGCGCCGGATGGGAGCTCGTGTCGGATCCGCGCGTGGGCACCTGGCTCAGCGGCGCGCCTCGATCATCTTCCAGCCGTTCCCGGACGGATCGCGGAAGCCGGCGTCCACGTCCGTAGCGGTCCACGGGCTCCTGCGTGAACTCCACTCCGCGAGCGCGCATCCGATCGTAGGCGGCGCGGCAGTCGTCGACGACGAGCACGAGCGGAGGCATGGCGCCCTTCGCCACGATCTCGCGCAGGGTCTGCGCCGTCGCCGCGTCGAGCGTCGGCGACTCCGGCGTGAACAGGCCGAGCTGGAACGACGGCTGGTCCGGGTGCTGCACCGTGAGCCAGCGGTAGTCGCCGTTCCGCGCGTCGGTGTGGACGCGGAATCCGAGCTTCTCGACATAGAACTGCGAGCGCTTCGTCCTGATCGCGAACGTACAGACCGACCACCTCGACACCTTGGCTCATGGGACCTCCGTTTCTTCGGACCCATTCATACCGCCCGCGTCCTGCCGTCGCTTCTCCGAAACTGCGATCGTGAGGTCGGGCCGGTGCGCGGCGCTGACGAAGCAGGCCGGGACTCGCTCGAGCTCGTGCGGAAGCGGCTCTCTCGCGCGCGCGGAGCTCGCCCGGGCTCTCGCCGGTGACGTCGCGGAACGTGCGCCCGAACGTGCCCAGGCTGCTCCAGCCGGTCTGGAACGCGATCTCGGTGATGGACAGGTCGGTGTCGCGCAGCAGCGCCGTGGCCCGCTCGATTCGCCGCGTGAGCAGGTACCGGTGCGGCGGGACGCCGAAGGCCTCCTTGAACGATCGCGCGAAGTGGGCCTCGGAGACGCCGCTCACGCGCGCCAGCCGCCGCACGGGCCACTCCTCGTGCGAGGCGGCGTCCATGCGGTCCTTCGCGCGCAGCAGGCGGCGCAACAGCTCGGGGTCCTGACTCTGACGCACGACACAATAGGTAGCATTGGAGCTCTGACGCGGAAATCGGCTCAACGAAAGACGTGGGAGCCATCGCGATTCGAGGGCGGCGAACCGTGACCAAGGCGGCGGGCACCCCACGCGTTCGGAATGCTTGCGAACCAATCCAAGCCCCCGTCGATGACGGCCGCGCGTCGATTGCGTATCGTCGTGGGATGCGAACGTGGGTCGTCGTTGGTTGCCTGGGGCTGTGCATGCTCGGTTGTGGTGGCAGCGACGACAATGGCGGAAGCGGAGGACGGGGCGGTTCTTCCGGCTCGAGCGGCTCGAGTGGCTCGAGTGGCTCGAGTGGCTCGAAGTGGCTCGAGTGGCTCGGGAGGCGGAACCATCTCGCCGGGAACTTGCGACCCCGATCCGCTCGAGACCGGCCTCGTCGCCGAGCAGACCGGCGTGTCGGCCGACGTCGCCGACTGCTCGATCCTGAAGTGGGCCGCGCAATACGGCGAGCCCGACCCGATGATCGTCAAGGCGATGATCTACGGCGAGTCGCGCTTCGACTACGCGGCCGACCGGCTGCGACAACCTGCCGTGCGGCACGCCCGACGGCTGGACCGAGGCCGAAGTCGCATTGCTACGGGATGATGCAGGTCGTGCCCGCGTGCGGCCCGATCGCCGACGGTGCGGGCCTGCGGCCCGATGGCCACCCCAACCTCGAGACGGACACCAAGCTCGCCCGACTTCGAGGGCTCGATCTACAACCCCGACGTGAACATCCACGTCGGGGTCGCGGGCTTCGCGGGCAATCGCGACGAGGTGAGATGCTGTTCCCCGGCTGCACCGAGGACCAGTACACGCTGATGGCGCTCGGCAACCTCGCGTCGCACGGCAGCACGACCGGCTGCACCGAGTACCATCACCGACTACATCGACTACATCATGCCGGCGCTACTACGACTACTGCGCAGCCGCCGGCTACGCCCCGCATCCGTATTGACATATTGCGAGGTACATGGGAGCGCCGCATGTCTAGCGCTCACGTTGGAGACTTCGTCCCGACCGTGATCCCGCGCCGAATGACGACGCGAAAGTGCGCTAGGATCAGCGCCGTGTGCCTTCGGACGGCTGAGGCCGCTCTTGCTGTGTGTCTGGCACTGCTGATCGCGGGCTGCACCAACGATCCAGGCGATCCAACGAAGACTCCCAGCCACTCGGGCGAGGCTTGGACTGAAGTGGACGCGCCGTTGGCCGCGGTTTTCCAGTCTGCGATCGAGGACGCGCGTGCCGAGCAAGGCCTACCGGGCTTGGCAATGGCGATCGCATATCGAGACTCGCGCCGGTTGTGGGTGTCGGCAACGGGCTTGTCGGACGTGCCGCAGCAAAAGCAGTGGCTCCCCACGGACGAGTCGCGAATCGGCAGCGTCACCAAGACCTTCACGGCCGCGCTGATTCTGCGACTGGCCGAACAGGGTGTGTTGTCCCTCGATGACCCGATCGAGGCGTGGGTGCCGGGCTGGTACTCCGGGCCAACACTCACGCACCTGCTTGGGCACACCAGTGGCATCGTCAGCTACAACTACGTGGGCTCGTTCGACGAATCTGCTCCGTGGACGCCCGAGCAGCTGGTGGAGTGGGCGTATACCCACGAGCCAGCGCTCCGCTTCACGCCGGGAAGTCAGTGGGAGTACTCGAACACGAACTTCGTCCTCTTGGGGCTGGTCGTCGAAGCTGCCACGGGCAAGAGCTACGAGGATGCGCTCACCGCCTGGTTGTTCGAGCCCACGCGGCTCGAGGATCCGAGGTTGGCGCACACCGGCGACGACAGTCCGACGCTGGTCCGCTGTTATGACGGCACGCCGCCAACGGACATCACCGCTTCCGCCGATCCGTCCTTCGGCTGGGCTGCGGGCGGCATCGTGAGCACGCCCGAGGACCTGGCGAAGTGGACGGTCGCTCTGTACGGAGGCGAGTTTCTAGCACCCGACACGTTGGCACTCATGACGACGCCGAACGGTCTGAACACGCCGAACGAGGAAGACTACGGGCTTGGCACCATCATCGAGAATGGGAGCAACAACGACAGCCCGTACACGCTGTTCGGCCACACGGGCGGCATTGGCGGATACCTGACGTCCGCCTACTACCTCGACGAACGCAACGTCGCGCTCATCGTCATGTCGAATTGGAAGCAGACCGATCTCCGGGCCGCGTCGGGACATGGCTGGGCGGCCATCCTCGCAGCCGACACGCCCTAGTCACTCGCGCCCAGCGACGGACTCGACCCAACGCGCGCACTACTGAGCTTTCACCGCCGCCACGGGCGAACCGCGGCGAAGCCACCATGCCACGGCGATGAATACGAGCTGGAATGGAAGCCGGAACCACATCAGCGCGGACGGGATGTGGAAACCCGCCGGCTGCACGTCGTAAACTGCCATGTTGATGTTCGCAGGGAAGACCGCCACGTAGAGACCGATGAGACCCATCGCTGCGGCGTATCGAATGCGGCGAACGAGCAAGCCGATTCCGCCGGCGATCTCGAAGAATCCACTCACGAAGACGAGCGTGCGAGGCGCTGGCAAAAACGATGGGACGATCTTTACGAATTCCATCCGGGGCGACAAAGTGCATGATTCCGATTGTGACCATTGCCGCCGCCGCCGCGATCCGCACCGCGCGCTTCGCTTTGGAGTCGGTGAGGGAGCTGTGCATCGAGCCGGTCAACGTCCGTCGTGTGTAGGGTCGAGAAGGTCGACCGCTCGCTCTTCCTTCGCGATGATGCGGATCCGGTGTCGAAGATGCTGGCGAAGAGTGGCTCGCTCGGACGGCCTTGCAGCGTGAAGCCGCCCGACAGGTGTCGCGCCAGGGGCTCGCCGCCGCGCAGCACGATCAGCGCGCCAACCCGTCTGCGAGCCAGGTCCATGAGTGAGCTCACCAAGAGCTCTCTCAGGTCGGTGTGGGCCGAGGCAGCCGCGGGGCGACGCAAGCGCCCGCGCATGGCGATGCGCTCGAACGCGCGGCGGATGTCTTCCTGAAAGACCACGATCAAGGTCACCACCGCGAGGGTGAGCCCCGCCTGGAAGATCACCAGCGTGAGCACCATGTCGAGCAGCCGCGCCAGGAGGTAAAGGCCGGCCAGCGCTCCGAGCCCCCCGAGGACGAAGCGAGTGCGTGCCCGTCGGACCCAGCTGACGATCACGTAGATGGCGACGGCTACGACCGCGATGTCCAAGACATCCGCCGGACGAAGCCGCGCCCACAGATCGGAGAGCCAAGTGTGGAGGTCGGTATTCACGAGCGAGGATGAGGCAGCGATCGTTCGGGTAGCTGGGGATCACTCCCTGTGAGGTGTACTCGGACCGCCAGTTCAACACATCTGCCAGATCGTGTGTCGTCGGATTGAACACCACGCCGGGTCACGCTCGAAGCCATCGTCGCTCTGCGCTCGAATTCCGATTTCGATTTTCCTCCCCGCACGGCGCCCCCGCGAGTTGTTCATCGATCCGATCGGGAGTACCATCACGTTTTGATGGTCTCGTCCCCACTTCCGGAGCGCATCGGCCGCTATGAAGTGCTGGGGCGTCTCGCTACGGGAGGCATGGCCGAGATCCTGCTGGGCCGGCTCTCGGGGCCGAGCGGTTTCGAGCGGCCGGTCGTGGTCAAGCGCATCTTGCCCCACCTCGCCCACTCGGAAGAGTTTTCCAAGATGTTCATGGACGAGGCCCGGCTCGTCGCACGCATTCGTCACCACAACGTCGTTCAGGTTTACGAGCTGGGCGAAGCCGACGCCGAGCTGTTCCTGGTCATGGAATATCTGGAAGGCGAGGCCATTTCCGGCATCCTTCGGCGCTTCGTTGCCAGCGGCAAGCGTGTCCCGTACCCGCTGGCCGCGTATCTGATCGCGGAAGCATGCGCGGGACTCCATGCGGCCCACGAGCTGACCGACGCGAACGGCGTTTCACTCAACCTGGTTCATCGCGACGTGTCGCCGCAAAACGTTTTCGTGCTGTACAACGGCGCCGTTCGACTTCTCGACTTCGGAATCGCCAAAGCGGCGGACCGTAGCTCCGAGACGGGCGTGGGGGAGCTCAAAGGCAAATTCCACTACATGTCGCCGGAACAGTGCGTGCACAAGCCTCTCGATCGGCGCTCCGACATTTTTTCACTCGGTGTCGTGTTGTTCGAGCTGACGACCAATCAACGTCTGTTCAAACGCGAGAATGGGCTGATGACCTTCAAGGCCATTTGTGAGCTTCCCATTCCGCTTCCCAGCAGGACCATCCAAGGCTACCCGCCGGTTCTCGAAAGCGTCGTTCTGAAGGCGCTGGCGCGAAACCCCGACGAGCGCTACCAGACCGCCGCCGAGATGCGCAGCGAGCTACTCGCTGTAGCGCGGAAGTTGGGCGCGGGTGACGAGCCGGCGGCTGCGCTGTCAGCGCTGATGCGAGATGCGTTTTTGGATCGCATCCAAGAAAAAGAGGAGATGCTGCGACGCGTGGGCGCTGGTAGCGCGCCAAAGCACATCCCCGCCAACGACGCGGACTCCGGCGTCGAGTTGCCCAACATCACGGATTGGGCGAGCTCTGCGAAGTCGAGCGCAGCCGCCGGACCCGGGCGTCGCGCCACGCGAATTCTGGTCCTCGCCGTCGCTCTGGCAGCCATCGCTGGCGTCGTGGCACTGGTGCTGAGCAAGCGACAAGCTGCCCTCGCTCCGTCCGAAGGCGTGGCGGCGACGCCCGCGGAGCTCCCGAGCCCGTCCGAGGTGAAGAGCACGACGTCAACTCCACGGAGCTCGCCGCAATCCATCGTACTCAGCATCGCGTCACGCCCGAGTGGTGCCACGGTGTTCCTGAATGGTGAGGACCGCGGCTCCACGCCCAGGAACCTGGAAGTGCCGCGCTCCGACAAACAAGTTACGTTGCGCATCGAACGCCCCGGCTTCCAACCGCTCGAGAAACAGGTCGTGCCCGATCAGGCGCGTAGCTTCGACCTTGCGCTCGTGCCGATCGCTCGCTCCACTCCCAACACGAAGCCCGGAGCGACCCAGCCGAAGTCTGGGGTAGAAGTGCCGCTGTTCTGAGGGCCTTCACCAGCGCAGGTACGCGTCATCGATCCACATGTAGCTGCCATCCGTGGGCCCTGCGCCGATGAACACGAACTGGCTGATGGGGGTTGAGGCAAACGCCGCGTAGTCGAGCTGCACGTCGCCGTTCGAGAACCAGCGCAGCGGAAGTTGGATCTTGTGAAATTGATCGTCCGAGGGCACCGAGTAGGGACTGAGGTGCCAGAAATCGCTGGGGGCCAGAGCGAAGAACGTGTCGCACCACCAGAGCGGCGTCGCGGCGTTGCTCTTCACGTAAAACTCGACATACGCATTGCTGAAGTCGCCGGCGCTGATCGGCGCTGAATACGCCGTATCCGACCAGCCCATGTTGTTCCAGCAACCCGAACCCTGGCAGTCCGTGCTGCGGAGACAGCCTCCAGCCCGGCAGCCGGCGGTCACTTCGGTGGCATCAAAAGGGTACGCGCCGTTTCCTGGACTCGTGTCCGCGTAGAGCTCGAACGCTCCGCCCTTTGGCTGAATCGTTTTCGGTGCCGAGGTAGGAGCCGAAGCGAAGACGCAGTCGTTGGTATCAATGGCTCGCAGCAAGCCGGTGTAGAGTGTGCCGGGGGTGAGGCCGGAGGTGTGAGTCGCTTGGGTGTAGTCCACCCCGCCGTTGGGTTGCACGAACACACCGAGCTCCGGATTGGTCGTCCCATCGAAAATTTTCGGCGCCTCCCCGTCGGCCGTGACCTCGATTTCGTAGGTCTTGAACTGATCCTGCGCCGTGACGGGGGATAGTGGCTCCCACTCCCAGCGAATGACCTCGGGTGTCGCCCACGCAGCTCTGAAATTCTGAAACGTGATGGTTCCAGCGCAGCTGGCTCCGCCCGTTCCACCGCTCCCGCCACCCCCGCCGGCGCCACCGCTACCGGAGCAACTCGAGCCCGGCGCGGTGCCCTCCGGCACACAAATCTTGCACACGGCATCGCAGCTGTATCCCGAACCGTCGGGGCACGGGCACGCCTTACCGCTCAAATCGATGTCTTGTTTGCCACAGCCCAAGGCGAGAGCCGCGCCAGCGAAAACCAGAGTCCCCGCTCCAAGCCACCCACCCGGCGACCTCGAGCTCACAGCGACCCTCCGACGGAAAGTTGGGTCGGCGACACCGTCAATTCGAGCGCTGCGGGCTCTCGCGACCGGGAGTTGCCTCCGAGGAGCACCCAGGAGAGCCCACCAGCCACCACGACGCCCCCCGCGATCATCGCGACGTTGCCGACCGTGGTGAACGTGTCACCGGATTTGCGCGCGTCATCCGCAGCTTGCCCGCTGTTGGCGCTCCGGGCATCGTCGTACTTTCCCCGGGATAGGATGGCGAAGACAGCGCCGGTTCCCGCTACCGCGCCGCCAGCTCCAACGACGATCCAGGGTGCGATCGAGCCGCCTCGCGATCCCGAGTCCGTAGCGTTCCGAGTGACCGGCTTCGCGCGAGCTGGTTTTTTCAGCTCGGCGATCTTTGCCTCGACTTGCTTTCGGTCCGCCGCATCGGGCAAAAGCTCCAGATAGCGTCGATACTTCGCGATGGCTTCCTGCCGCTTGCCGTCGGTTTCTGCTTGGTCAGCCGCCAGTCGCTCCGCCGTCGCCGCCTGGTGCTGACTCTCCGCAATCTGCTTTTCGAGCACGGCGATGCGGCCCTGCACGACGTCGCGATTCGCTGCCTTCGGGTCCTTCTCCAAGTACGCGCGATAACCGTCGCGAGCCTCTTGCCACAACCCGAGGCCTTCCTGAGCCTTGGCGATGTTGTAGAGCAGACGCGGATCTTCTTTGATGGCGTACGCTTGTTCGAGGAGCGCCACGGACTCCTCGAGCTTGCCGGCACCATACGCCGCCGTGGCCTCCTTCACGAGCTCACCGAAGCGAGTGTCCTCTCGCTTGTCCGCAGCGGCCGGCACGGCTTGCAACGACAGTGCGATGGCGAGCGCGGTCAGCCGAAAGCCGTGGCGGAGCTGCATGAACGCTCAGCTTAGCGCAGAATTCCCCCGCAAAACACGTCCCGTTCCGGAAGCGGGGGCCGCTAGTGCTTCGAGAGCTTCTCTTCCGCGAGCTTCGCTTCGTCGCGCACGACGGGACTCTTGTCGGCCAGTGCCTTCTTCACCGCGGACTCGGATGTTCCAGGAGGGAGAGCGCTCGCACGGCGCCTGGTCGCGTCCCGAGCTCGGGGCGCCGAAGAGTCCGTTCGCCATTTGCGCTGATGCCTTGGGCGCACATCCCCGGGATGCGCATCCCGTCCCGCGCTATACTCCCGAAGATGTTCCGCCTCGCGTTCATCTTCGCGCTCCTCGGTTTGGTTTCTGGTTGTGGGGGCGGGGATGACTCCCAGGGACGCGGCGGTGCCAACACTGGAGGAGGAGGCAGTGGAGGCACTGGAGCCGGGGGCGGCAGTGGCGGTAGCGGCGGCACCATCGAGCCACCCCCACCACCGGACTCCTGCGTGGCGCCTGTCACTCTGGCCGACGTATCGAGTCCCACCACCGTGGTTCAGAGTTGCGATGAGGCGGGTCTCGAATCCGCCATCGCGCTCGGAGGAGTCATCACATTCGATTGCGGTGGACCCGCCACCATCACGCTGACTCAGAAAAAGACGATTACCCAAGACACCGTGATCGACGGTGGTGGGGAAATCACGTTGAGTGGCGGCGGAAGCACCCGCATTTTCGAAGTCGACGGCGAGATCGATTTCACGCTGCAGCGCATCACGCTGACTGACGCCAAAGTGGATGGTCCTCGGGGATCCGGGCCGAGCGCGGCCAACAGCGGGGCGGCAGTGTATCGCCACTCGGGCAAGTTGACGCTGATCGACTGCACGTTCACCAACAACCACTCCACACCGGCCGGCGCCGACATCGGAGGGGGCGCGATCTATTCCTATGGCGGTGAGACGGTCATTACCGGAAGCACGTTTGCGGGAAACTCGGGGGCGAGCGGTGGCGCGATCGGGAATTTGAGATCGAACCTCACCATCGTGAACAGCAGCTTCTCCCAAAATACCGCACTCGATCAGAACGGCGGAGCGGTGGCGCTCGACGGGCAGAATAAAGACTTCGGCAAGGTTTTCACGCTGTGCGGGGTCGTCGTAACGAGCAACACGGCGGCGCTCGAGGGCGGCGGCGTCTATCGCTACGGATATCCGGAAGAGTCGACGGTGATCGACAGCTCGGTGTTCGATGCCAACACCGCCGAATCGACGCCCGAGGGCCTTGGCGGCGGGCTTTACGTTCACACGGACACGCCCGGCGCCATGCCGCTCACGCTGACCAACAGCACCATCTCCAACAACGTGGCGGGCCGGGGCGCAGGCGGGATCTTCATCTACAACTGTCCCGTATCGATGACCAACGTGACGATTGCTCAGAATTCCGCGCTCGACAGCCTCTCGGGTGGCATCGCCGCCAACGGTGTGGGCGGAACGCTCAAGAACTGCACGATTGCGTCGAACCACGCAGACGACACGGACTCCTTCGCCGGCGCGATCACCGGCGGCAGCGGTCTCGCGCTGCAAAACACCATCGTGGCCAACAACAGCGCAGGCAACGAATGGAATCCGGTGAGCTGCACCGAGACGGGCTCGGGCGATCACAGCCTCCAGTATCCCCCGAAGCAAGCCAGCGGGCAGGACGACACGCCGTGCCTCGCGGGCGTTGCTTTTGCCGATCCGCTGCTGGGCCCTCTCGCCGACAACGGTGGTCCCACACAGACCATGGCGCTCCTCGCGGGCAGTCCCGCCATCGGGGCGGGCGCCGACTGCCCAGCCACCGATCAGCGCGGCACTCCGCGTACCGACGGATGCGACATCGGCGCCTACCAGCACGACCCCTGATCGCGCTTACTGCGACGGCACGACACTCGCGAACCGTGCGTCGAGCTTGGTGAGCTGGCTCGTGAAGCCTTCCTTTTGCATCCTCGTGAAGTCGTCGCTGTGCATCGTGTCGAGCGTGACCAGCATGCGGACGCTGTCACCGGCCGAAGAGAGATCCACGGCGATCTGGCTCTCATAGACCGCGACGCCGGGGATGAAGTCGATGACGTTCGTGATGACGAGCCGCGAATGGGGCTTCACCTCGGTGAAGCGGGCGTGGGCTGCGTGAGAGGGTGGCCGCCCCATCTTCTTCATCGCGTCGATCATCTCCGGCGAGTCGGCGATCATTTCGTACCGAAGGACGCCACCAACTCGTGCGTCGAGCTCTCGAACTTCTGATCGGAAGCCCTGAGGACCCCACCACGATTCGAAGCCTTCCTTCGTGGTCCACAGATCCCACACATCCTCGATGGCCGCCCGATAGGTGCGCTCGATGACGACCTTCGCCTCACTGCGCGATTTGCTCCCGCTATTCATCTCTGCTTCTTCCGGCTTGCGACTCGACGCGTCGAGCGTCGTTTCGCCTTCTTGTTCAGGGCGACCTCGAGGCGATCGAGGCGCGCCTCCCACAGCTGTCGGTATTGGGTGAGCCACTCGTCGAGCTCCCGGAACGGCTCCGGCCTCAAGGCGTAGAAGCGACGTTGCCCGTCCGGTCGCACGGAGACGAAAGCCGATTCGAAGAGGATGCGGAGGTGCCGCGAGACACCGGACTGGTGGATCCCAGCCTTCTTGACGATGTCACCGACCTGCTGCTCGCCACCGCGAAGCGTCTCGACGATGCGACGTCGCGTTGGATCGGCCAGCGCCTGGAAGACATCGAGTTGCATATTCCTGCATATACACGAGAGTGTATATTTCTGTCAAGCCACGGGTTGGGTTCGCCGAGCCGAGGGCATTTTGAGGGCAGGACGCGGGCGAGTGCGATGACGGGCAATCCGTCTCCTCGGAACGTCTCACCCCGCGTTGCTCCAGTGGATGCGATGTGCTGAGCTTAGCCATGCGCTATCCCTGGATGCTGCTGACCATCGCTGTTGGCGCATGCAGCTCTGACGGAAGCGGAATCGGGAAGGCCCCATCGGGAACAACGGGGGAAGACTGCAAGAATCAGTTTTCGCCCGCTGCGGGGTACGGCTGGCAAGACGATCTCACTGCGTCCACCTCGCCGCCGGATGGAAGCCGAGCGCCGCTCCCTCCGCCCCAAGATCGTGCTGAATCGGAATGCCTGAGCGCGGGCCAACCCGAGTCCGTCTGCGATGCGAGCCTGTTGATGACCCGCGAAGCGGCGTTGTGCGTGGCCGTGAGCCTCGGACTATCCCAAGGGATCAGTACCTGGAGCGCGGGATTGACCTATCACTATGGCTTGCTGAAAATCGTCTGGAACGTCGAGAGCACGCTCGAGGACGACGGTCACGGCGGCAAGGCTGGAGACAGCGTTACGATTGATGCCATCGACGGAACGAAGCTCGGCGAAGGTAGCTGGGGCTCCACTCCGTAGCGCATGCCCGTGACTTGCGCGCCTGGCGATCCACTCCACGGGCTCGTCGCTTCGTGTCGTACGCGCGTTCTTTGGCAGCGCCTGGCGGGTCGGATGGATGGGACCGAGCTCGAGCCACCGAAACGGGTCGAGCTCGACCGCCCTCGCGAGAAGAGACTCGCCTGATCTCGAAGGACAGCTCAGACTATCGGGCGGATGGCGAAGCATTGGACAGTCTGGGTCTCGTCCGTCGTTGCTGTTGTCGCCTTCGCGTGCGGGAGCTCGTCGGACCGGCTGCGCTCCGAAGGTACGGGCGGAGTGTCCGCGTCCGGCGGTAGCGCTGGTGCAGGTGCCGGTGCTGTCTCCGGCGGAGGGACGGGCGGGCTCACACCTTCTTCGGTGCAACCCTGCTACCCAGCACCGAAGGTCTACGCGTCACCAGTAGGCACGTGTGATGCGAACGGTTGGTGCTGGGAGTCTCCACTCCCGAACGGACTCATCACCCGCGCGATCTGGGGCTCCACGGACACCGATGCCTGGGCCGTGCAGGAAAGCGGGTCACTGCGGTGGGATGGCGTCAGCTGGTCGGCTGGCTCTGCGCCGGCCGGGCGCGGGATCTGGGGAAGCGCAGCCAACGACATCTGGATCGTGGGTGGAGACGGCATCCATCACTACGATGGTTCGAGCTGGTCCAAGACCAGCGTGGGCGTCCCGCTCGAGACCGTGCACGGTAGCGGAGCTGACGACGTTTGGGCGATCGGGACCGACGAGGTCTGGCACTGGAACGGCTCGACCTGGGCGAGCGTCGGCGCGCCGCTTTCCGCCGCGACGTGGGCGCTCTGGGCGAACGGCCCGAGCGACGTCTGGGCAGCGGTCGGCACCGGCCTGTATCGCTTCGACGGTTCGACGTGGAACGAGGTCAGTCCCAAGCCGATCACGCACGTTCGGGCTCTGTGGGCGTCGGCTCCAAACGACGTTTGGATTGGCGGTGCGGATGACGCCGGAGCCGGAGCTGTCGTGCGCTGGAATGGCAGCACGTACGCGAGCGTACCGCTTCCCGCTGGGAGTGACATCGTGAGCGCAATCAGTGGTCGAACCGCAACTGACGTGTGGCTGGCGACGGGCCAAGAGGCACAGCACTGGAACGGAGCCGAGATCACGACGAGCACGTTCGCGGGCATTGGATTTCTAGGTGGCGGGTTCTGGTTGCCTGCCGCGGGACAACCATGGGCATTTGCTGCCGAGGTGTACGGGGGGAACCGACTCCAGCACTGGGACGGGAACGCGTGGGTCGCCTTCCCACCAATACTGGACGAATTTTTCCACGATGCCTGGGGCAGCGCGTGGAACGACGTTTGGGCAGTCGGAGAAGACGCGCTCGCACACTTCGACGGCGTCCAATGGACTCCGATCGCAATCGCACCATCGAAGATGCGCGCCATCTGGGGCGCATCCTCGAGCGAGGTGTACACGGTCGGTCTCGGCGATCTCCATCGCTGGGACGGTACGAGCTGGTCGACCATCGCGACCGAGCAGGCGGAGCTCATCAACGTCTGGGGAACCGGACCCTCGGATGTGTGGATCGCCACGAAGACGGATATCCGCCACTGGGACGGTTCTAGCCTGCTGCAACGATCCTCTCCGCTGCCGCCCACCGCGATCTGGGCAAGTAGCGACTCCAACGTCTGGATCGCCTCCGCAAACGGTGTCGCCCGTTTCGACGGCAAGGCGTGGGAGGCGCAAACGCTTCCAGGCACCCCCATCGAGCATGTGCTGGGCACGATCTGGGGACGCGGGCCGAACGATGTCTGGGTTGGAGGCCTTCAGGCCGCATATCACTTCGATGGCGCAACCTGGTCGCAGCTCGACCAACCCGTTACTGGCATCTCTGCGATCTGGGGCTGCGGTGACGACACCGTCGCCCTGCTCGAGTACGACGGGCTACTCGTCTCCACCGGTGGCGCCTTCGAGCTCATCCCACTCCCCGGACCAGGCAACAACGCCCTCTGGGGAGCATCGTCCGACCACCTGCTCGTGTTCGGTGCGGTCAGCGCGATCCAACGGCGCTTGAAGTGAAGCGATCCAGTTTCCTCACCAAAAGCTCGGCACACGCGGCCGACGCTCTGGGGCGAGAGCCAAGACGAGCATCGCCCTTGGGGTGCCAGCGCGTGTAGCGATCGTTGGATGACGCGGGTCGCAGTCGGCGGTAATAGGCCCTGTCCATCGCGTGACCAAACGGCAAACCGGTCAAGAGGGCTCGATGCAGTGGCGTGATCAAGCATCGTTTTGCCGGTGGGCGGCGCTGTCGTGCGTGGCGCTCTTTGCCATCGCCGGCTGCGGTTCGGACGGCGACTCCGGTGCCGCGAGCGGTGGCGGGAGCGGCGGAACTGGCGCCGGCGGCGGCTCGGGCGGAACCGGCGCCAGCGGCGGGTCGGGTGGAATCGGCAGCAGCGGCGGCTCGGGCGGTATCGCCGGCAGCGCGGGTACCGGCGGAGGTGGCGCGACGGTGCCATCGCATGCGTCTGCGTGGAGCGTGCGATTCGGTGGAAGCGGGCAGCAACAGGTCACCGCGATGGCCACGCCGCCCACAAGGCTCGACGGTAACGGCACGGCGCTTTGGGCGACGCGCGTCGACCACACCACCGGCACTCCGCAGATCTTCGTCGTCAACGCCCTCGACAACGTCGCCTACCTCGCGGGCGCGCTCTCCGACAGCGCCGACTTCGGAAACGGTCCGCTCACGAGCGCCGGCGCCGACGACGTGTTCGTCGCCAAGTACACGCCTTAGATCGATGTCGTAGCCCTGGCGGCTATTTCGGCGACCTTCTTGATCCAGCCCTGGCTGGTCGCAGGGTCGTATTGTGCGAAGTAAACCGCGTCAGGGTCGACAGCGATGCCGCGGGTCTCGGTGAGGGAGCCGACCAGCTCCTCCTGGGCGGTAGCGTTCGTCTGAACGCGCCGCGTGATCGAACCCGACGGACCCGAGCGGGACCAGTAAACGTAGGTATTGTCGGTGGTCAGGCCCCAAACCGGGTCGGCCGTCAGAGGCTGCTGGTCGCCACCACCGATCGCGACACTCGACGCCACCGGCGAGTCACTCGCGGAGCCCTCGAAGCTCCAGTACACGCGTGTAGCCGACGCAGCGATCGCGACGTGCAGCGCAGAGCTGGTTTTCAACAGGTCGCCGAACTTCGCGGGGCTGGGGGTTGGCTGCGAGAGGTCGAGTTTCGCGAGCATTCCGTTCAGTCGTGCCCAGTACAAGACCTGACCCTGCGACGCGAGCGCGTACGCGTTCTGACCCAGCACCGTGGTGACCGTTTCCACGGCACCGCCAGTTTGAATCACGCGTCGGATCGAGTCGGTCTTGGGATCGGCAAAGTACACGTAGGAGCCGAGCGCCGTCAGTGTTTCCGGCGTACCACTGCCACTCCACAGCACCTCTATGGCGCCGCCCGTTGTCGGCGTTCGGTAGACGGAGCCAGTGGAGTCCGCGCTGTAGATCCAGGGGCCGCCGCGGTCCAGTCCGCGCAGCCCTCCAGTCACGGACGAAGACAGTGTCGCGGGCTGGGAAAGGCCGTCCTTTGCCACTCGGCGTACACCGAGCGAAGAGTGGAAGAAAATGTCCGCGCCGTTCGAAACGATGTACGTCGGCTGTTCGCTGGGAGACAGCGTCGCGATCGTCACGGACGTGCAGTGCGAGCTCTCACACGTGCCACCGAGGCAGGTGTGCCCGCAGTTCCCGCAATTTTTTGGATCCGAGGTCGTATCGCCGCAGCTGGCGTCCGCAGCACTTCCCGCAGCTCCTGCCGCGCCGGCACTCGCGCCACCCGCATCGGTGCCAGCATCGGTGCCGCTACTACCACCGATTCCGGAGCTTCCAGCACTTCCACCGGTTGCGGAGCTGTCCGGCGCATTGGGATCCGCGTTGTTGTTCTCCGCGCTGGACCCGCAGGCACAGGCGACGACGAACAGGAGGAAGCTCGAAGCAGACCGAGTTCGTGGCAGCATGTCTCGACATACCGTGGACGGGGCATTCGTTAACGCCCCCGAAAGTGGCCAGAACGGCCCCGCCTCGCTGCAGCCATCCACGGCGAGCGATCTCGTGTCCTGCTCCCAGGGCACGCAGACCTCCGTCCCTCGCCCTACCTGGACGCAAGGGCCGGCCTGGGAACTCGCTCCATGGAAGGCCGCGCGCGCATAGCATCGACGCGGGGGTCGGGTAGACTCGTGCATGCACGTTCGCGTCGGGGTCATCGCGGCGGGTGCCGTCTTGTTCACGTCCTCCGCGTGCTGGGCCGAGCCTTCCCCAAAGGAGCGAGACGAGCCGCCGGGCGTCTGGGTGGTCGGCGCGCTTTCGTTTCTCCGCGGCAGCGGCGTGTATCACTACAATCCTTCGGACGACGACAGAAGCGCGATGAGCTCCTACAGCGCCCTCGCTGGTGTCGGCTACGGACCGTGGCGGCTGGCCGCTTTCGGCATCGGGGCCGAGATCGGGATCCTGGATGAAACCGTGGCGCGATTTTCCCACACGACGGTTGGCCCGGGTGGAAGCCTGGTGAGCGTGTCGGCGTTGGCGGAGCTTCGACCGCTCCCGGATCTGGGCGCCTTCGTGCTCTTGGGTCTGGGCTGGGGCTGGGCATCGTTCGGCGGCAGTCAGGACACGGCTGGCGGGGACGGCGGACAACCGGGGAGCCTGCGGGGTCCGGTCGAAAGCATCGCTGCCGGCTGGACCGTCGGGCCCGTCGGGCCGTTCCTGCGCTTCACCGCCGCGCAGTATTCCGCTGAGCTCACGACCTATCGCCCGCTCTTCGTCGGGGCAGGCGTGTTGGTGCAGGCGCTGTGAAGTACATCCCCCGCATGCGCCGCTGACGGCGCAGCCGGATGGTCAAGCCCGGAGCATGGGTGACACTTTAAGACCGGACGGCTACGGCTTCGGATCCGGATCCGAGAGCGGAATCGGCCACGGCTACGGCTACGTAATCGGCTACGGAAACGGCCACGGCTACGGAAACCGCTACGGAAACGGCCACGGCTACGATCGATGGAGCGGAAGTCAAGACATCGCTGCCGGTGAGGCGCTCGCGCAGATGCTCGCCCGCGAGCTACCGAAGCGGGCGGGCGAGCGCTGAACGAGGCGTGATGGCCTTCGGGACGATGCGCTACACTAGTCGCCGCGCAGGGACGCGAGCTTCGCGCTGGCTTCCGGGAACTCGGCGGCATCGAAGACCGTGGCGGACCAGACGCGATCGAAGGGAACGTTCGCGGAGCGAAGCGCCTCGCGCACGGAGTCGGCGTCCGGCGCTTCGAATTCGCAGATCATGCGGCGTCGATCGCCAGCGAGGTAGCTCCGCGCCCAGGCTCCGTCGCGGATGTCCAGACACGGGTCGAGCCGCTTGGCGAAATCCGCCAGCTGCTCGTCGGTCATCGGTTGATCGAAACTCTGCTCCAACACCACGCGCGCCATGCATCCCTCCGAGTCCGCGATCGAGTCTACGCTCACGGACGCGCTTCGAGAATCAGGTTGAAGGGCGTCTGCGTCGCGCGGCGCAGGCGGGAGAAGCCCCCGTCTTCCACGATCACCTTGCGCAGCCGCGCTTCGCCAGCCTGGGCACCGAGACCGGGCCCATGCTTCGAGAGCGAGTGCGGTACGCAGAGCATCGTGGATGCCGAGTAGAAGACGCGTCCGACCGGGTTGTGATTCAGCTCCGGCCGATCGTCGGCGTAGGGCTCGACCACCATCCAAGTTCCGTCGCTCGCGAGGGTGCGGAGCGCGTGCCGGGCGGCGCCCACGGGATCCTCCATGTCGTGGAGGCAATCGAAGTGCGCGACCAGATCGTACCCGGTTCCGGGATAGTCGGTGGACTGGGCGACGGCGAACTCGACGCGATCGGCGACGCCCGCGTCCCGCGCGCGCTTCTTCGCGAGCTCGATGGACGGCGCGTGGTAGTCGAAGCCGCGGAACTTCGATTGGGGGAAGGCCTGGGCCATCAGGATCGTCGAGGCGCCGAGGCCGCAACCGACGTCCGCGACCTGCGCGCCGCGTTCGAGCTTTTCCTTCACGCCATCGAGGGCAGGGATCCACGCTCCGACCAGGTTGCCGATGTAGCCCGCTCGAAAGAACCGCTCGGTGCCCTCGAAGAGACACGGATGCTGCGCGCCCCACTCCGTACCGCCGCCCTCTCGAAAGTTCTTCGTGATCTTTTCGTCCGCGTCCCACACGGCTTTGGTGACCTGGAAGAGGCCGGGGCAGAACACGGGGCTCGACTCGTCCGCGAGGGCGTACGCCTGCTCCGGCGGGAGCGTGTACCGCTCGCTCTTCGGATCGTAGGTGACGTAACCGCCCGCCGCCTGCGCATTCAACCACTCCTGAACATACCGCTGTGTCGTCTCCGTGCGTTTCGCGAGCTCGCTCGCGGTCGTCGGTCCGAGTGCCGCCATGGCCCGGTACAGGCCGAGTCGATCGCCAATCACCACGAGCGCTCCGCTCATCGCGGCGCCGACGTCGGAAACGACCTGATTCATGAACTGTCCGAGCTTGTTTTCGTCGATGGTCATGCTCTGTCCTCCTCTCGGGACATTTCGAGGTTGCGCCGTGCCCGTTTGAATCCCCGTTGGAGCGAGCGTAGAAACCGACCGAGATGCCCGAAACCACCGAAATCTTGCTGCTCGGCGAGCTTTCGGTCCGTCGAGGAGGCCGACCCGTCGCCCTGCCGGCGTCGAAGAAGACCCGCGCGCTCCTCGGCTACCTCGCCCTCAGCGGCCGTGCTCATTCGCGCGAGGAGCTCTGTGATCTCTTGTGGCAGGGGCCGGACGATCCCCGCGCTGCGCTCCGCTGGAGCTTGACGAAGCTCCGCGGCGTGCTCGGTACCGGCGCAATCGCCGCCGATCGCGAACGCATCGGGCCCATCGACGCCAAGACGGATCTTGGCGCCGTGCGCGAACGACTGCGCGGTGGAATCGATGCGACCGAGAGCGCCGAGCTTGCCGACCTGTTCGCTCTCTTTCGCGGCGAGCTCCTCGAAGGGCTCACGCTCGCGGATTGCTATCGCTTCCACGAGTGGTCGACCCGGGAGCGCGAGGCGGCGCGTACACTGCGCATCCGGATCCTGGACGCGCTGGTGGAGCGCTCGACCTCGACGCCGGAAACGGCGCTCTCCTGGGCGCGCGAGCGGGCGGCGATCGATCCCTTGTCGGAAGCGTCTCACATCGCACTCATCCACATCCTCGCCGAGCTCGGTCGCAGGCGGGACGCCCTCACGCAGTACGAGACCTGCTGCCGCATTCTCGAGCGCGAGCTCGGTCGCCAGCCGTCGCCGGCGCTCGTCGAGGCGAAGATGCGCATCGGCGGGTCGTCCCGGATCGAAGCGGCGCCCGACACTTCCCCGCCGGAAATCGCCCCGAATCCCCTAGCCGGAGTTCCCTTCGTCGGCCGCCTCGCAGAGCTCGCGCGCGTCGACAAGGCCGTCGACGCCGCGCTCGCCGGTCGAGCCGGGCCCGCGCTCGTCGTGACGGGCGAGCCCGGCATCGGAAAGACACGCCTGCTCGATGCCGCGGCGGAGCGAATGAAATCCCGCGGCGGACTCGTCCTCTCTGCTCGCGCCTTCGAGTCCGAAACGGCCCGCGCCTACGGTCCCTGGATCGACGCCTTCCGCGCGGTCGTCTCCCGAACCCCCACCGAGACCACACCCTTCTTGTTGCAGAGCGCCGAAGCGACGACCACGGGTGCCATCGATCGCGCCGGCCTTTTCGAGAACGTCCTCACCTGTCTCGTCGAGCTCTCGAGTCGTAGCGCCGTCGCGATCCTGATCGACGATCTACAATGGTGCGACGCGGCGAGCATCTCGCTGCTCCACTTCGTCGAACGCGAGCTGCGGTCGAAGAACGTGGCGATCCTGCTGGCCGCGCGTGGCGACGAGCTCTCCGACAACGTCCCGGCCTGGAAGCTCGTGCGCGGGCTCGGCCGCGAACCGAGCGCATCGCTCGTCGAGCTCGGACCCCTGGATCCCGAGGCGCTCGCCGCTCTCGTGCACGAGCTCGGGAGCGGCGCCGATGTGGAACGCATCGCCCGTCAGAGCGCGGGCAATCCACTCTTCGCCATCGAGCTACTGCGCGCGGGTCAGCAGGGTGACCCCACGGGATGGACCTCGATCGACGGGTTGATCTCCGAGCGGCTCTTGCGTCTGGACGACCGCGCGCGCGACCTGCTCGCTTGGGCCTCCGCGTTCGGATCGAGCTTCGACATCGACCGGCTCCAGAGGGTTTTGGACCTCTCTCCCGTCGAGCTCGACGCCTGCCTCGCCGAGCTGGAACGACGTGTATTGATTCGTGTTTCGAGCGACGGCAGGGGCTACGACTTCGTCCACGACCTCGTCCGCGACAGCGCCTACCGCGAGATCTCGGAACCACGCCGCCGCAACGTGCATCGCGCCATCGCACACGTGCTCGAGCTGGACGCAGATCGAGACGGCTCCGTTGCTCGCGAGCTCATGCGCCACGCAGCCCTCGGGGGCGAGCCGCTTCTGTCCGCCAGCGCCGCGCTCGCGGCGGCGGAGCGCGCGCTGCGTATGTTCGCTCTCACCGAGGCCGCGCGCCTGGCCGATGCGGGCCTGCAGCAACTCGAGCACGTGACGGCCGGCGATCGCGTCCGACTCGAGATCGGGCTCCTCGCGGCGCTGATCTTCAGCGGGGCTTGGGTCCGGCGCGCACCGCGCATCGAACGCGATCTCCGTCGCGCGATCCACGATGCTCGTGAGCTCGGGTTCCATGCCGAAGCCGCCCACGGCTGGAGGACCTTGTCGGTGATGCACTACGACAGTGGCAATCTCGGCGCCGCTCACGAGACCACTCTCCAAGCCGCCGACTTCAGCCGTGAGGCCGATCCACTCACGCTCGCCACCCAGCTCGCCGACAGCGCCCGCTGTCTCGCCCTCCTCGAGCGCGACGTAGAGCGAGCCCACGCGATGTACGACGAGGCACGCGCGATCTGCACTCACGTGCGCGACGAACCGCTCGCGGTGGCGTGGGCCGGTGCCATTCTCGCCGCGTTTTCTGGGGACCAGGCCACGGCGACCGCTCGATTCGAGCTCGTCCTCGGGCGCGCGCGCTCCATCGAGGACCGCTGGATCGAATACGAATGTCTGCGTCAAATTTTGATGATCGAGATCGAATCCGACCCGATCCCGGCGCGCGATCACGGAGCAGAGCTCACCGCCGTCGCAGAAAAATTGAGCGAAGGCAGTGAGGGCGCGGCCGCCCGAGCTCTCGGCGCCTTGATGCGCATGCGCCGCAACCCGACGCACAGCGAACGCGAGCTGGAAGACGCGCTCGAAGAGCTTCGCGCCGTCGATGCCAAGGGGCTCCTGGCCTACACGCTCACCCACGCCGCCGAGCGCGATCTCGCCCGCGGGCTTCTGGAACGAGCCGAGCTCCGCGCGACGGAAGCGCTTGGTGCGGCGAAGGCGGTGAAGAGGAGGAGTCAAGTGGCACTGGCGAGCGCCGTGCTGGCGGAAGTGGCCCTCGAGAGAGGGGATCGGCAACAGGCCGAGCGGCTTCACGAGGAGATCGCGGGCGAGGCGCGGCTGGACGAGGCCGTGAGCGCGAGGGCGAGGGCGGCGGTGGAGAGGGTCGAGCGAGCGCTCGGTTCGTGACCGGCTCGCTTCCTGGGCGTCGAGCCGAATCGGCATAGAATGGGATCATGCGACCCGCTCTTCTGATCCTCGTGCTCACGCTCCCCATCTTCCGTTCGCTCCGACAATACGTCCTGGTTTCGTGTACTGAGGGCACCATCGGCCGGAGCTCCCACCATTCGCGACGCTCCCCGCCTGGCCACCGCTTCCGCCTCCAGCTTTAGCGCCCGCCGCCGCCCGAGCTGCCGCCGCCGGAATCCCCTCCGCTCGAGCATGCCGGCAAGCCCAGCACGAGGATCGGGACGATGTGCGCAGCGACCTTGATGAACCTCGCCGTCGATCCCATCATCATCGACCATCCTAGCAGCAACAGAGGTCTTCGCTCCCGCGTATTGGCAGGGCGCCACCGCAAGTGCCGCGACAAGCCCGCCTACGAGGGGATGCAAGGCGGACGGGCCGTTGCGAACCAAAAAAATACCCGAGCGAGGCGACGGTCACTGCATCTTCGCGACCAGGAACATCCCAACGGCCTGCATCAAGGCTTTCTCGCTGGGGATCGACTGATCGAAGCTGTGGCCGGCGCCGTCGAAGACAGCGAGGTATCGCTCTCCGGCAAATCTCGAAGCGCTGGAGCTCGTCTCCCAGGTCAGCTTCATGTTCTCGCAGCCCGGCGGCGCAGAGGCGAGGAGCGCCTCGCCACTCGCATCGTAGTGGCGCGCTGAAAAGCCTCCGGACTTTAGCGCGAGCTCGCACGACTCTTTCGTCGGAACCATCGCGTCCTCGGTGCCGTACGTGCTTTCGAGTGCGCTGCCGTATCGAGCGGACGGGTGCATCGGGCGTTGGGCGGTGATGACGAGCGAGCGCCGAGTGCGAGAGCGCGAGTCAGCATCTCGTCGAGCGGCGTGGCGATGAGTGGTGCGTTTTAGGGCGCTCTGTGCCTCGCCGTGAGCTCATCGAATGTCGCCGTTCGGCGCGGCGCGGATTCAGAACTGACGGCCGAAGCTCACGCTGGCTGCCGTGGGCGACGCTCCGACCCGAAGCTCGAAGGCTTGCGCTTGCGGAGCGGGCTCTTGGCCTGCTGGTTTGACGAACAGGTAGGTCGCGACGCCGACACCCGCCACTCCGACCCCGAAAAAAACTGCGCTCAGCGCGCCCAGGCGATTGGCACGGTCGATCTTGTCACTCGAGGATGCGGGGCAGACGGTGTTGAAGCACTCGCTCTTGAGGGCCGTTTCCTCTTTGTTTCGCAACGAGTAGAGCACCACCGAGGTCGCCAGGCTGGCCACACCGACTCCACCCACGACCCAGGGAAGAATCGAGTGCCCGCGTGCCGGCTCGGCGTCGGGTTCGCTCGGCGTTTCTTCCAGAGCGAAGGCGGGCTTGTCCGTTTTGGCCGTCTCGAGCGAGAGCAAAACCGTTACGGTCGAGCCCGCCGTCAACTTGACCGACTGCCCCGCATTCGAGCCGCTCTCCGCGACAGCCTCCACGCGATGACGACCCGGTGTGAGATGGACTCGAACCACGGATTTCTTGGGATCGACCGGTTGCCCGTCGATGGTCACGCTGTGAGGTGCTCCGCTCAACTTCAGCCGTAGCGTGCCGACCTTCGGCAGCACTTCTTTCAAGGCCTTGTCCACTTCCGGACGCTCGGGCGCGTCCGGCGCCGCCTGCGCGAGAAATCGCTCGTAGGAGTTTGCGGCGAGCGGGTAGTTCCCGAGCTCCCAGGCCTCCGTGCCGATGTTCGCGAGGATCTTCGGATTTTTCCAGAGACGATACGCTTCTCGAAACTTTTTCAACGCGCCGGAATAATCGTGGTCGTTGTGAAGCGCCACGCCTTCACGGAACAGTTTCCTGGCTTCGGTTTCCGTGGCGCTGTCCGCATGCGCTCGAGGCGCAATCAGCATGAAACCGAGCAGCAGGACCGCGCAGGGCCGCGCCCAACACTGGCTCATGGCGTCCTCGCGCAGCGGACGCCGGCGGTGGAGGATTTGACAGCGGGGGTCAGAGCGTTGCTGGCGGACGTGAGGAGGCTGCTCGCCACACCGTTGAAAGCCCCTCCGCGCAGGACGCGCAAACTGCCGGTCGCGATGTTCGCGCAGTCGATGCAAGAAGCGGGGTAGGGGCCGCTGAAATCAAGAGCCCACTCCTCCACGTTTCCTGCGAGATCCGCCTGACCCCACTTGCCGTTGCCCGCGAGCACGGAGCCCACCGGGGCGATGTCATCGAGCGCACAGGAGGCGCCAGCCTTGTAGTAGCAGCCGTACACTGCCAGGAGCGCGTTGGCCGCGGGGGCGGTGTTCCCCCACGGATACAAGCGCTGCTCGTTGCCCCCGGCTGCCGCGTAATTCCATTCGAGATCGGTGGGGAGTCTCCCACCGTCCCAGGCGCAAAATGCAAGAGCGGTATACCAGTCCAGACAGTTGATGGGCTGATTCTCGTTGGCTCCCGGCGTATCCGTCCAGGTCGAGAACGAGTTGCAATTGAGAGAGCTCATCAAGATTGCTTGAGTCAGCGGGAGCATTGCGTCGAAGGTCGATGACCAACCGCTGCCCGGGACATTCGGGTTTTTGCCGGCGTCGGCCGCGGGCGTAAACGGGTAGATCGTGACGAACTTGCGGAAGCGCCCGACGGTCACTTCGTATTTGTCGAGCAAGTACGTACTCACGCTGGCTGGGTACGCCGCGTTGTTGTCGCGTGCGAAGCTCCCTCCGGGCACGCTCGTGGTCTGGCAACAGCTCTCGTTGCCGCCCAGCCCGCAATTGGCGGCGAGGGCGATGCAGCTCGGCGGGACCACGCAGCCGCCATCTTGACAGATCGCGCCCCCGGAACAGGCGGCTTGGGACAGCCAGGAGTTGCTCACGCACGACTGCGGAACAGCGTTTTCGCAGCGCGAGGCCCCGTTGATGCAGACGACGCATTGTCCGAGCTCGCATTCGGGTGTCGGTAGAGTGCAGGGCGTCGCCTGCCACACGCCGCCCACGCAGAGCTCGCTGCTCTTGCCGGTGCAGCGAGTCTCACCAATGGTGCACGGACCCCCGTCCGTCCCGGCGACTCCACCACTTCCGCTCACGCCACCCGTGCCGCCGACCGAAGCGTCCGTCCCGGCAATGCCTCCGGTTGCTCCCAGGCCCGCCGCGCCGCCCTGGTTCGGGCAAGCGGCAGCATCCTGAAGGCACAATAGCTTGTCGTATCCGGCCTGGTCGGCTTGAAAGTCGACGCCGCAACCGATCACCGCGAACGCGGCACAGCACCACGCGCGAAGCGTCAACGATGGGGCGAGGCGGTCTCGAGGCATGAGAGGATCACAGGTGGGTAACGAGAGGCTTCTTCACTCTCCGCGAGGGTGTCGACTTTTTCGGTGCGCTTCTGGTCGGGGTCTGGGTTGCAGGGGGAGTTGCTTCGGGAACGGGATCGGGTTCCGCGCTCGGGGGTTCGATCGGAACACTCTCGGCCGTTTCGCTCGCCGTTGGGGCGCTCAGCGCGGATTCGCTGGGTTTTGGTGCGGACGCAGCGAGAATCGGAGCAGGCGATTCCGTCGCCACTCCCGCAGCCACGCCACCCGCGGTCCCTGTGCGGGAGAGGGCAACGCCCACGCCGAGACCGAGCAAGAGGAGTGCGCCGATCCCGGCCAGCAGGATGGGGAGGAATGTTCGCTGTCGGCGCTTCAAGGTCGGTGGCTCGGCGTCGTCGTCGGTCGACCAAGACGGGCGCGTGAGTCCGAACTCGCTCTTTGGGGTCGCTGCGATCGAGACAGGGGCAAGGCCGGTCGGGATGGACGGAAGCGAGGCGAACGATGGCGTGGGAGCGTTCGGGTGTGCATCGAGGATTCGCGGCACGAGAAGGGACGCGCTCTTGCCGCCGAACGGTTCCAGAAGGCGAGCAAGAGCGGAGAGTGAAGGCGTCCGCCGCTCACGATCCTTCTCCAAGCAACCCAAGATCACTCTCTCCAACTCCACGGGCACATCCGGGCGGTAGTGACGGAGGGAGCGCGGCTGGTCCACACTGATGGCTGCGGCAATCGCGGTCAGGCTATCGCCGTCGAACGGCATCTGCGCGCTGAGCAGCTCGAACAAGACCACGCCAAATCCCCAAACGTCCGCTCGAGCATCGACGTCCTTGGCGGTTCGGAGCTGCTCGGGCGACATGTAAGAAATCGACCCCAACGCAGAGAAGCTCTTGGTCAGCTTGTGTGCGTCGCCGCCCGTGGTGAGCTTCGCGATCCCGAAGTCGAGAACCTTCACCAAGCTGCGGCCGGTCGGCAAGCGCGCCAGGAGCAGGTTCGACGGCTTCAAATCTCGGTGGACGATCCCGAGCGCGTGAGCTTCTGCCACGCCCACCGCCGCCTGGAGCACGTAGCCGACAGCTTCCTCGGTGGGCAACGCTCCACGGGCTTCGAGCTCTCGGGCCAGGTCTCGCCCTTCCAGGTACTCCATGACCAGGTAAGGCGTGCCACCCTCGAGCGTGCCCACATCCATGACGCGTGCGACGTGTTCGCTGGGGATACGCGCTGCTGCGCGCGCTTCGCGCTGAAAGCGAGGTATGGCTTCGGCGTCACGCAAAGCTTCGGGAAGCAACAGCTTGATGGCGACTCGCTCGCCGAGCTCCAGATGCTCGGCTGCGACAACCACACCCATCCCGCCTTCCCCAATGACGCGTTCAACACGGTAGCGTCCGGCGATCAGGTCGCCGGGACCGTACGGGCATCCCATCGGCGTAAGAATACACTCGAAAACGCCGCCTGACACGCGAACGACGCTTGGGGAGAGTCCCGAGCGCGGGAGCGTATGACCACTACGCACGGCGCTATCAGTCCGGCGCAGCGTGCTCGGGCGCGAAGAGGCGACCTCATACCGGCGAGCCCCGCTCCGGCTTGCCTCATGAGACCGCCGCCACCATGCTGTGTGCCAGCATAGTCGCCGCCCAGCTGGGAGACGACAGACTCGGAGCATCCCAGACGAGCTTCACGAACGCGCCTGCGCCGAGTCGAACCGAGAGCTCCAGATCGCCCTTGGCGTGTGCGTCACCCGTCACAAAAAGCGTGGCAACTGCCGCGACCAAGACGAGATACGCCCATCTCATGCAGCGGAAACTATCACGACGGGAGAACGACAGTGGCGCAACCGTACGTCACGGTGACCGCACCGGCAGGGTCGGCGGTAACTTGGCTGCACGCGCCCGGACAGAGCTTCATGCGGGTTGGTGAGCTGGCATCGTAGTACCAAGCGAGACCAACGGAAGGGCATGCACTCTCGTTCACCGCCAGAGGGATGACCTCGGGAGCTCCGCCCGATGGCATGAAGCTGAGATTTACCTTCGAAGGCGTGAACGCCTCCCCACTGGGCGGAACTGGTAGTAAGAACGAGCAACTGGCGACCGCGCGGATCTGAGTGAGGGCGTCGACGAGCGCTTGCCCGAAATTGCCGGAGAGGATGTGGGCCTTGTTCGTGCCCCCGGTCGTGGCCAAGAGATCCAGAGTGTTCGTAGTGCCACCCACTCCGATCACGTACGTCAGAACGAATGGCGGCGTGGATGCGGCGGAGCTGGTGAGACCGACGAGAGTGGCGAGATTCGTGTCGCACGCATTCGGATCGGCACCCATGAGAAAGAGCACGCTCACGTCATGGTCGGGGTGGGAGCCCGCGTAGCTCTTCGCGTGGTCGAGCGCCCCCTCTAACGCCGCCGAAATTGGCTCCCCGCTACCGGCGTTCGGGGAGTGGGCCGCGAGCGAAGTCGTGAGGGCCGACGCATTCGTGGGCAACACACCGATCTCCACATCGGGAGACGCGTAGTCCGCGGCGACGCACGAGCCGAGCAACGGAAAGTACTGAATCCCCAGTGACATGCCGCTGGCTTGGGGCGACGTCACGTATGTGCCGAGCGCGGTGCTCACAAGAGCCCACTTGGTCGTCGAACCACTCGCGGGCTGATTCATCGCGCTCGATTGATCGAGCAAAAGGTAGGCGTCGAACGGCGGCGATTGGGCCGGGCCACTCACAGTTGCGCAGCCGGGAAGCCCGCCGCCGCCGAGCGTCACGCCGCCCGCCGTGCCGCCACTCCCACCCGGTGCTCCACCAACGCTTGCATCGGTGTCCCCTCCACTACCGCCCTGAGGATTGCCGCCACTCGAAACAACGTCCGAGCCCGAATCAAAACCCGAATCGACACCAGCACCACCGTTTGCGTTTGCGGGCGCCCCCTGATCGTCGCTCGAACCGCACGCTGACGCCACGGTAGCGAACCCCAGGGAGTAGAGCGCAAACGTCCAAGCGTGGTGGCGCACGAGTGGAGTTTACACCCGGCGCAAAGGACAATCGAAGGTGAGCAGCGGCGCAGAGGACAATCGAAGGTGAAAAAGCGCGTGAACCGAGTGGGAAGGGATGCAGGCCAGGGAGCTGGTGGGACGGTGTGACTGTCGGCTGGTGGGCCAAAGCGCATCGCAGAGCTCGACTTCGGACCGGAAACCGAGTGACTGGAAAGGATTCGCGCGACCTCAGCCAGGCGGCAGCTCGGTGTTGAACTCGCGCAAATACGCGATGATGTCCTTCAGCTGCCACTCGACGCCCATTTTTTTCAGCCGGGCGACACGTTCGACTTCGCCCAGCCGCGCGAGCACGACGTACACCTCCGACAGGGTCTTCAGGCGTGCGGGCCGGAGCCGCCGCTTGTCGGCGATGGCGTCCTTCGACCAACGCGCAGACGCTTTCTCGTACCCGTCCTGCTGCTCTCGAAGGAGCACGACCAGCGGCACGAGTCGACTGCGCTCCACGTCCGGCTCGGGCTCGGCCAGAACACCCGTCACGCTCTGTCGATACTCGCGGAAGCGCCGAACGATCTCCTCGGCCACGGAAACCTCGATCCCCGACACCTCGGCGAGCTCCTGAGGATCCGCCGTCATGAACGCGTCGAACTGATGCACGCCGGCGCGGTACAGCTTCTCCAGAGTCAGATGCCTCACAGCCGGGATCTGCAGCAACAGGAGCTCCACGATGATCGCTTCGCGTCCCGTGTCGTTGACGTCGAACGCGCGCGGCAGAAGCTCGATCAGTCGATCGTAACTCGCGAGGAGCGCATCGCGCTCGGCTCCCTGCACGACGCCACCGGCCGCGCTCTTGGCACGCGTGAGCGCGCCACCGAACTCCTCGAGCGCGCTCGACACCTCCGGCATCGTCAAGGTCTGGCACATCGACAGGAGTCGCTGAACGACGGGCTCACACAGCGGGATCCAGATCGCTGCCGCATCGGCGCGCCGGAGCTCCAGCATGAAGTCACGCACTTGACCCACGTAGTGCGCGGCCATGTCGTGAAAGAGATCCCGCACCTGTGCGAGATCCGATTCCGTCGTCACGGAGTCGGCGCCCGCGGGCATCGGCGGCGCCGGCCGACTCGAACGCCGCAGCGACTCGGCGAACCCACGCTCCAGCTCGGCATCGAAATCCAGATCGAGGTCGTCCTCTGCGCGCTTGGCTTCCGAGATCTTCGGGGGCTCCGATTCGAGCAGCCGTTCGACATCGATCGCCAGTGGCGTCAACTTCGGTACTTCCGCACTGGATGTCACCGAAGGCTCGAAAGGCTCGGAAGGCTCGGAAGGCTCGGAAGGCTCGACGGGCGGTTCGGGCGGGGGATCACTCTCTGCCCCTACGGACAAGAGTCGCTTCCGTCCGCTCTTCGTCCGAACTTCGAAGTCTGCCGGATCGAGCGGATCGAGCTGCAAGCTCTTCCGACCGGACTCCTGACTGGGTCGATCCCCGGAATCATCCGTCGCAGCGTGCACGGCAATCGTGTGCACTTCGCTGTCTTCGTCGTGCTCCGAGTGCAGAGCTTCGTCGTCGAGCAATACGTCGCCGTCCAGCTCCTCCAGTTCGCCGTCGTCCGATTCGTCTTCGCGGCGGCTCTTGAACAGACGAGAGAAGATACCCATGCCGATGCGGCCTCGTCACGCGTACTCCCAGCCTAGCACGGGCGACCTTTCAGCCGGCCCTCGGCGCATCAACAGGCATAGCGCGCAAATCGATGCGCCCATGTCCTCGAACCGGACTCCCTCGGCTCCGCGCGGTCGACTGCGTGCAAAATCGGACCGCTGGCGGAGTTTCGGGCGGGGGTCCAAGTCGCGAGCTGGTCGCACTCGAAGCGTGGATTTTCGTAGCTCGTCCCGAGAGCATCGGCACGCTCGTCACGCACGACGGCGTTCCCCACGAGCTCGAGCAGATCGCGCTCCACCTTCTGAGCAAGAAGCCTTCCGATCGTCCGAACGTCCGCCGCCGAGCTCGAAGACGAGCTCACCGCGCCGGCCCGGATCCACACGTGGTCGCCGAGCGATGCGCGTGAGTGATGGGGTCGATGGCGCGCATCGAATCCCAGCAGTGTGCCGTCGGTCGCGGCTCAGCTCACGCAGCGATAACCTTGCGGTGTTGCAACGCAGCTCGAGCTATCGACACAGGTTTTGCCCGAGCAGCAAGGCTCACCTTTGTGCCCGCAGGCTTGACACGTTGCGCTGCCGAGGTTTGCAAAGCAAACGTTGCCGGCTCCACAAGGTTGTCCGTCGGCGATGCACTGATTTTGGTAACAGCATTGGAGCTGTCCGCAGCCGCTGCCGTTGCCGCACGCGCCTGCATCGGTTGCGCCGCCTGCGCCGGCCGCGCCGCCGCCACTACCGGCCGTTCCACCGCCGCCGGAAGCGCCGCCCGTGTTGCCGCCGCTTCCGCCGCCTCCGGTCGCGGTGCCGCCCGAGCCTCCACCGCCCGAGCTCGTGCCGCCGGATCCGCCGCCACCCGAGCTCGTCCCCCCCGAGCCTCCACCGCCGGTTGCGCCGGTGGACGAACCGTCTTTACCGCCGCCGCCGTCATTGCTGTCGCCGCCGCACCCCGTCGTCGTGATGCAGCACGCGAGCGTTGCAACAATCACGAACGTGTAAGCGCACAAGCGACCGGTACCCGAACCGAAATGATGCATGGTGATTGCCTCCCAGGATCGGCGTGCAAAGGATATAACGAGCAGTGCTCACATGCAGCCGGGTTTGATGCGCCGGATGCCGGTCTTCTGGTCGACGTAGAAAGGCGGATCGCATTTCGCGTCGACGCGCGGATTTGCGTGTCCGCTCGGCATTGCGTCCGGGGACTCGTTGGGCTTCCGCAGCTCACGATTGTAGTGGTCCGCGCGGCGCTCGTTTTCCGCTTTGGCGCGAGTCATCGCCACCTCGAAAACGTCAGGGCCGTGCTTGGCGATGATCGCGGGCTTCATCACCGCGTTGTAGGCGCTGAAGCTCTGGGATTCGTCGTCGGCGCCGGACGGCGCCATGCAACCGCCGTGAGGCGTTCGAGTAAGCCGCACACCGAAGTCTTGCGCCAAGATATCGCCCATGCTGACTTCGTCGAACGTCCGCGGCGCTGGGAGCCCGTAACCTCCGCTTTCCTTCCAGCCGAGCACGCCGGCGGCCAGATCGGCGCGCGCCGCGAATTCGCCCTGCTGCGCCGCGCTCGAGCCGTTCGACGTGGTGGTCGATGCGCTGCGTTGGGGCTCGGGCTCGGAAGCGAGCACGCGGTTGTTTCGAACGCGATGCACGACGAGCATGGCGGTCAGCAGACCGATCGCGGTCGCGCTCAGTCCCCAGATGGCCCAACGATGCACGCGCCGATTCTAGCAGGTCATTCGATCACGAGCTTGCCCCGCTCGCTCGGTCCCCCGTCGTCGCCCGCAAAAAAAACAGCGGCGAGTCAAGTCCGCGAAAGCGTGAGCCTTGCACGGGATCGCGTCGTGCGCGGATAGGGGCGTACACGACCGGGCAGCACCCATGTGACGAGCGCGCCGCCGCCTTCGCGATTGCTGAGGCTCATGCGGCCGCCGTGGGCTTCGATGATTTCGCGGCACAGCGAGTGGCCCATGCCGCTGCCTTTTTCCTTGGTCGTGTAAGATCGCATGAACGCGCTCGCGAGGCGCGTAGCTAGTACAAGCCTGAGGCATCCCCTCATTTGGATTGCACAGGGAGGGCGGAAGAGCGGAGGATTTGGGGTGGTCAGAGGTGAGCCTCCGCAGTCCATTTCGCAGGACAACCTCGTTGAAGTTGACGAGCAGGCCGACGGGCAATCGGGCAAGTCGTAGTGGCGTGCGGTTCCTAGATCGACGCGCGGAGCTCACCTTTCTGGCGAAGTGCGAGCGAGCGAAACAGGCCCAGCTCGTCGTGCTCTGGGGTCGGCGGCGGGCGGGAAAGACCGCCATACTTCGAGAATTCGCGCACCTGGACGGTGCCCTAGTCCGCTCGGCGTGGCCTGGACCCGTTCGCCGTGTCGAAGCGCGTGCGCGTTTTGCGGGCTTTTGACGTTCAACCCGCTTAGGCGTGATCCGCCGCGCTCCTGAAGCGACCGGCCAGTTCAGCGCGTCCGTGAACACCCAGTTTGCGGTAGATGGCGGCGGCAATGTTGGCCACGGTACGCTCTGCACAGCCGCGCGTTTTGGCAATCGCGCGATGGCTCTGCCCCTCCAACAGAAGCGCGGCGACCTCACGCTGGGCGGCGGTCAGGCAGCTCATGCATTCCGTGTCGGGCAGTGGTGCACTCAGCACCATAAACTCATGATCACCGACGCGCAGCGCGCTGGCGCGGAACTGCTCGGAGTTCTTCTCGGCGCGCTTCGTCTTCATGACCCAGCCTTGCGAGCCGGCCGTTGGCCGGCGGCGCGCATCATCCAAACGCCGAAGAAGTACCGCACGAGTTCGACCCGCGAGCGGACCCCCAGTTTCTGCATTCCAGCGCTGAGATGATTGCCGACCGTGCCAATCGAGATGCCTAGCGTATAGGCGATCTGCTTTTGACTCTGGCCCATGGCGGCGTACGCGAGGACTTGCCGCTCTCTGGCGGTTAACCGCCTCGGGTCGGGCGCGTGCGGCGGATTCTTGTGAGCTAGCCAGAAACGCCGACCGTCGCTATCGAATTGATCGACGAGCGACCAGCGCCCATCGACCATTCCCTTCCACGCCGCCAGCGCGCGCTCCGGATCCCGACGCCCGCTTCGCGACCGCGCGTGGTCGGCGGCTTTTGCGGCGCGGCGCAGCAAAGACCGTGCGTTCGCTTGGCGCGCAGCGCTGCGCGCGTGCGCTACTTCGCCCGACGGTGTTAGCACGGCGTCTGCGGCATTGATGACGTTGTGTCCGCCGCTGAGCTCTGCCAAATGCCGACGAAGGCGGAATGCGCTGCCGATGTGTGTGGACAGCCGCGCCAGCTGGGCTCTGCTTTTGGGCTCCAAGCGCAGCGGTTTCATCAGGCCCGCAGAGACGACCACACCTTGCCCATCGGGATCTAGAGCGCACAGCCCGAGGGAATCGACGATCCCCATGGCACTGCCGTTGTCCTTCAACCACAGCCGATACTGCGCCGCCGTAAGCAATTGGCTGATGGTGCTCACGGGAGAGGCGAGCATGAGCGTGCTGCGTTGCGCCGGATCATTGAAGGTCGGCATCTCTTGGATCGCGCGCGACAGCTCCGCGCGTTTCAAATAGGGATGCTGAAGTGCAGTGCGTGGTCCAGTGAGGTCGAAGAAATAGGAGACGATGCCGGTGTCGGGCTTGAGCAAGGGTTCGACGATATCCGTCAGCTGACGCAACCACTCGTCGTCCTCCACGTCCAGGCGGTAGGCGGCTTCCACCGCTTGAATCACCCGTGACGTCCCCGCCATTCCGCACGACTTTACCACGGACGCGGACGGCGCCACAGGGCGTGGACTCGATCCAATGACTATGGACGGGCTTGCCGGCCCGGGGAATAGCGTTTTTGGATTGCGGAGCGCGTGCTCCCGAAGGCAAGAGGTGAACGGTGACGAGGACTTCTGAGACAACGCGCTCAATGCGGACGCATCAACTTTGGGGGATGATGCTGATCATCCTGGGCAGTGGGCTAGGGTGCACGGGGAAAAATGCGGCCGTACAGAAGTCGCGTAAGGGCGAGACCAACTGCACCAACGCCGTGGACGACGATGGGGATGGCAAGACCGACTGCGACGACCCGGATTGTGCCGTCAAGTGCAACGGCGTGAAAGACACCTGCACCGATGGGATCGACAACGACAATGACAAATTGATCGATTGCGACGATCACAAAGGCAGTGTCGAGGGTTGCCTGAATCACCCCGCCTGCGTGGACGGCGGGAGCGCCGGAAGCGGCGGCGTGGGCGGCAGCGATGGCGGTGTGAGCGGCAGCGGCGGCCTGAGCGGCAGTGGCGGGACGGGCGGGTCCAATTGCGCCAGTTGCTCCGAGGTCGCCAAAGGCGCCGATCCAGCCACGCTGTGCGGCGCGTCCAAGGCGCTCTACGCTAGCCTGGCGACCTGTACGTGCGAGAACTGCCCGAGCAACTGCAGCGCGGACTTCTGCCAACCTCCCGGTTCGAAGGCGTACACGGCGTGTAGCGGCGGATGTGAGACATGCGTTTCGGAACTCTCGGCCTGCCAGTCTGACCTGCCGAGCGGCACGGGAGGCACTGGGGGTGGTTCCAGCACGTGTTGCGGCATAGCAGCCGACCAGTTTGTTGCCGGCAATGGACTTCCAACCAGTTTTCCGGACCCGACATGTGCTCAGGCATTGTCCGAGGTACTCAGCAAGTGTGCGTGTGCCCCGGGCGCGACGTGCATTGCGCAATGCAGCATCGCGTGGGCTGGATGTAGCCCGACTCCCCCTGGGCAGGCCGCTCCCAAGGCCTGCCTGGACTGCCTGAGCACCTGTCCGGCGTACATCGCGTGTCTGAACTGAACGATCGGCCGCGAGGAGCAAGCGTTTCTCGGCGGAATCCCGGGACCCAACACTGAGGGTGGAAACGATCGCGCGAATGCGCCGCGTTTTGATCGCGGCAAACTTCCGGGAGGCTGCAGGCTTTTCGAGTAGTTGCCCGACCAGTGCCCGCGATCGAAACGCCGCGCAAGTTCATGATCGCTTCCAGCGGGGGCGATAGGACTTGCCTTCCATGACGAAATCGAACGCTCGTCGACGGTGAGATCTGGTCCACCATCTTCGTCTCGCCGGGTTCGCCGACGACGGTGTGCAGCATCGCTCGAGTGCCTATCGCGTCCCGCGGTACGCCCCAGCCTTGATGTGCTCGACACGCCCGATACAGTACGCACTCGCCCTGCGCATGCTCGATCTGCATGCGGTCCGTCGGACTACGCGACGCGATGGCTCACGCGCGCTCGACGCGCACGTGGCTCTGCGTCGTGACGAGCGCGGTGAGATCGTCCACGTCGGTCGTGAATATCACGGTCGACGCGGCGCCTAGCACTGCGTGGGCCGCGACGATGGCGTCCACGGCCGACGTTTTCGCTCTCCGAGCTCTCGGAAGCCGGTGGCGGAGTGCGCCGGCCCTGCGCGCGATGGGTTCGGGAGTCGCGACGGTGCCAAAGCTGGCCAGCACGCGATTGACGACCGCATCGGTCGCGCGACCCGTCACGGCTTCCGCCAGCACGACCGTTGGAATGACCACGTCGGCTCCAGCCTCCACCAAGCGCCTCAGAGTGCCGCGCAAGATCTTGGTGGACTCGACGCGTTCCAGGGCGCCCGAGTCCAGAACGACGAGATCAGTCATCTTCGTCCCTTCTCGTACGCCGCCAACCTGCGATCGACCTCGGCCCAGTCCGCTTCCGTCAGCGGATCGTCTTCATCGAGCTCGTCGAGATATTCGAGGATGGCGCGACGCCTTCGGTCTCGCTCGAGCTTTTCTCGCAACGCTGCATCCAGATACGCCGACAATCCGCGGCGACCGGCGACCCGCCGCGCCTCGCGGAGCACTTTTCGGTCGACGCTAGCAGAGACCTTCTCGGTAGCCATGGTGAGTAGGATAATTGTAGGATAACAACGACTACGGGGCAAGCCCGAAACAGAGGTGGATCGTGGCGCGGTGGGTACTCCTTCCGCTTTGGACGCTCCCGGTGGAAACGATCGCGCGAATGCGCCGCGTTTTGATCGCGGCAAACTTCCGGGAGGCTGCAGGCTTTACGAGTAGTTGCCCGACCAGTGCCCGCGATCGAAACGCCGCGCAAGTTCATGATCGCTTCCACAAGGATGAGCCAGTTCCGTGAATCAGCGCTCCGACGCGTGGCAAGCACGGTGCACACAGCGAAAAGAGCTCGACTCGGTCCATGAACAGAATGGCCAAGAAAAACCGGCCACACCCGGCGCAAGACCACTCCCTCCACGAAATTTCAGAATTCGAAGACGTATTCGAGAGTCCGATTACTTGCTTGCCGGCACCGGGCGTCTCTCCTCCCAGCAGTCGGCCGCACCATCTTGGCACGGAAACCAATCAGATTACGCTGGCTCCCGGCTGGCACCAGTTCGCCATCACCTACGACGGCGCCGCCTTCACGCTCTGGATCAACGCGCAGCCCGTCGCTTCGGATCCCAACGCAGGTGAGGTCCGGTACTACGGCATCAGCCCGGACGAGATCGCCCGCTACGACGCCGTGGCAGTGGGAGCCAACAAGGTCGACATCGCGCTCTCCGGCGCCTCGCCCGGCCCATTCTTCACCGGCGCCCTGTCCGACATGAAGATCTTCGATCGAGCCCTGACCCAAACCGAGCTGCAAAACCTTTGACGACGCCAACGTGCGTCGCCTCAGCGCATGCTGCTTGATCGTGCTGGGGCATCAGCCGCCTAGCGCGACACTGGTTGGAAGTTCCACGTCATGTGGACGCTGATGGTCCCGCCCAGGTAAGGCGCGCTTTCGTTGCGCTCACCGCTGATGCCGCCGGAGCCCGAGTACGTTCCCGTGGCCGAATCCGAAAAGCCGCCCATGGGGAACTTGGTATCGTTGACGGATGGGCCGGCGGTGGTGGAGCTTCCTTCGCAGCCAATCTGGGTTTCGCTCGACGCGATGGTGTGCGTCCCGTACAGCCTTGCGGGAGTTGCGAAGCTCACGACGTAGGTTCCATCCGGAGAAACTGATATTCCGGCTTCGACGTTGGCGGAGGCGCTGACGGAACTCGTTTCTTTGGCCCAAACGCTGATCTGCACCTCCTTCTGGAAATAATGTTTGCGAAACTCGCACGTCTGCATGAACGCTCGGTGCGTCTTGGCCTCGAGCTTGCTGCTGCTCGTGAAGTTCGCCCTTGCTTTGCTGCCGTCGACGCTGACGGACACCGTTTCGACCGAACTGGTCACGGAGGTGCCAGAGGTTCTTTCACGGGGATTCGTAGAGGGCGGGTCGTGGACAGTGCTCTCGACGGTTCGCGTGTAGCTTATCGTGCCCTTCCACGCCTGCCGCTCGACCGCGCAGGACTCGACAGTGACGTAGGCACGCGCCACTTCCGGCGTGAACTCCTGATACAACCCCTGGGCTACGAACAAGAGATCGCCCGCCACGCCCATGGGTGAAAACCCGTAGGCTGCGGAGACGGTCGGTCCGAACAGCGATTCGAGGCCCGGCGCCACTGCCTGGTTGAGCTCGGCACGAACCCAGGCCTTCTTGCTCTGGAGCGGCGACCCGGGCCGGTGCTGCTCTTCCTCGCCAATGTCGATGATCAAGCTGGCAGTACCGACCTGGGTCGTCTGGTTGACACGATGGACATGAAGATTGTGACCGAGCGGGTCTGCGTAGTCGAAGTTGTTTCGGTCAGGGATCGTGGCCGACTCTCCGAACTCGTCGCCTTCACCCCAGTAGACTCGCCACTGGGGCATGTCACGCCCACCGGTATCGATGTCGAAGCCGATCTTCTCCGCGCAATCGCGGGCCATTCTCTGTACGTCGCTCGTGAACTCCATGATCTGCGCGCGCGCCGTGAAGCGAGCTTCGCGGGTACGATCTCCGTGCGCGGTCTTGTGCGTCGTCGCCGGGTTCCCGTGCAAGGTGAAGCTCAAATTGTTGTTCTGGGTCGAGAGCACGAGATCCAGTCCTCGCAGCAACCAGTAAATGGCGCTGCCCGCCCCGCTTCCGATGCCGAGACGACTGTAGATGGCGCCGACGGCGCGGCTGCTTGCGACATCCACCGCCCCCGAGACGGGGATCCCGGTCGCGCCCATCCAAGCCACGAACTCGGAACAGATGGCAGGAAGGGCAGTTCCCCCGCCCAACGTCGGCCCGTCATAGGATTTGGCCAGCTGTGTGTTACGCGGCGCTTCGAAATGCGCGGCCTTTTTCTTCGTCATCGGTCTGACCTGCATCCCGCGTAGGTGCGCGCCAAGGAACAAGCGCAAGTCGAGAACGGTCAGCGTGATTTCGTTCGGTGGCAGACCGGGCTGAGAGACGTTGGCACCGCCACCCGCCTTCAAAGACCGCGCAAGGAACAAGGGAACGAAGCTGTCGGGAGCTTGAGGGTGGGCTGTCGCCTCCTTCACCCACTCGGAAAGAAGTAGCGCTAGCGCTTCCGCGGGCGGATGTTTCGCAGGCTTCCAGCCCAGGTGCTCGAGCCACTCGCCGACTTTCTCCAGCGAGACTCGCGGAGCGCCGGGTCCCTTTGCGTAGTCTTGCGCCGCGCGATTCGTGACGAAGTCCGGCGTGACAATCGGAGCAATCGGCGGCGAAGCCTCCTGGCTCACCCCTTTCAGTGTGTGCGTCGCCATCCCTGCCCAAGCAAAAGCCTCGGCGGCCGCGCGCGCGCCCTCGTTCGCGGACTTCGGTTTCACGAGTCGGGCGAACAATGTTTCGACCGCAGTGTCGGCGCGACCGGTCGGTGCGTTCGCGTGAGCGGACAGCGGGCGATCCGTTGGGGCGACGACTGCTGTGCCTTTGCCCCCAGCAGCGCACGCCACGACAAAAAGGAGTACGCAGAGAGACGGCCAGCGTTTCGTCATGGGCCATGCTACGCCGCCGGCATAGCCGTCGAAAGGACGCGGACGACGTTTGGTCGAGCTTGGTGAGGCCCAATGACAAGCGTCATGATATCGGCGCAAGAACCCTGCGCGAGACCGAAGGGAACCCCTGCAAGGGGCAGGGCGGAACGAACCCTAACCAGTAAGAAGCGCGTAGGTAAGACAAGCGGGTTCCCGACCCGGAGCGAGCGCGGGCTTGGGCGGGATTTGGGCCGTCGGCTCGTCGGTTCTTGACCGAAGGGGAGTGCTCCGCTGCTCTCGATGGGCGGATTGGGGAGCCGGGCGGCGTTCGCGAGGCCTCTTGCGGATCGTGTCCCACACGTCCGCCTTCGTGAGTCCACGCGGGGGTCAGCCGAGGGTCATCGAGAGCTGGTCGCCGGAGCCGGAGTCGGAGCCGGCGAACCTCTGGCGGAGCGCGCGGCTCTTGAAAAAGGGCGGGTCGCGCGCGGGGGAGAGAGCGGGCGGTTCGGTGGGCTCGCCGATGCGGCGCAGGAAGCACCCCTTCGGGTATCACGAAGCGCGTCGGTCGATGCTGGCAGCCGCGAGGACGAGAGCACGAAGTTTGAGGCGGGCGCCGCAGCGGTCGCACTTCTCGACGTTCGATGGCGAAGCTGCGGAGCATGAGCTCGCGCCAGGCGTGGAAGTCGTAGAAGTTCGGTCGCTGGATGGCGGGCAAGAGCAGGAACGAGAGGGCCACGAGCGCCGCCATCCAGTGCGGCAAGCGCTTCACGCCAAACAGATAGATGGGAACGGCCGTACCTGCCACGAACACGGTCTGGATCACGAGCAACGTCTGGGGCCCGGGCTTGATGGCGTAGAACGGCAGGAGCGGGTAGATGACGAAGTCCGCGTGGAACTTGAGCGCGCTCCAGTTCGCGAGATCCCCTTCGGAGGCCGGGAGGCGGAATGGGTGACCGTGCAGGGAGTTGAAGAACTGGTTGTCGTATTCGCCGAGATCCGTGATCGCGGTGGCCATGCGCCAGTGCGACACCAGCGTGTAGTGACTGATGAGCAACGCGTAGTAGAGGACTCCGGCGAAGACGAAGGCGCAGGGAAGCCACTTGACGACGCGCTGAACGCGTTTCGGAATCACCAGTGGCTCGGGTGCGAGCTCGGCGAGCGAGATGGAGAAGTAGCTGCTCGAGCAAGAGGCCGGTGATGACGAGCAAGATCAGGTACTGGATCTCGAACGCAGCCCAAGGTCCGCGCAAAAACAGCGGTGGCAAGAGTCCCGCGACGATGAGGGGGCTCGCGAGCTTCCCCCAACGCAGGATCCGCGCTGCGGGAGTCGGCTTGGACTTGAGGCGAACGCAACGAGTCCTGCACCCACGACGCCGGCCACACCGAGCGTGATGGCGATGGCTGCTTTGCGACGCGGGAGCGCCAGCGCGTTCTTGGCGACGAAGTCCTGAAACGCGGGAGTGGTCCATTGCAGGATCGCGAGCGTCAGCGAGACCGCTGCTCCCACGAGAAGCGCGACGCCGGTCGCCAGCCGACGAAAGTCGATCGGGTCGATGGCGTTGTCGGTTTCCTCGGTCATTCGCGCGGCGGACTATGCCCGAAGGGTTCGTCACGGGGAAGGCTGCGCGAACGTCCGCGGAAGGGTTCGCGAGAAGCGGAGTCTTGCGTACGTACAGTCGTTCGTCGGACCGGCGGCCAGCCTGCGTGAACTCCTGCGCGGCGCTCGCCGGCAGCGTGAAGTCGGCGCGGCAGCTGCTCATGACCAGGTAGTTGGCTTCCCGACTCAGTTGCTCGACCACTGCCGGCTGACGAGGCTGGATCGGCGTGCGAGGAGTCGTCAGACGCTTGCCATCCACCGGAAGCACGACGAGATCCGAGAGCTCGTACAAGCCGGGCTCGTAGTCCTTGCACCCGAGAAACAGCACACCCTCGCGGGGCTCGCTGGTCGGCGGTGCCGCGGGGAGCGGTGCGAGCCACCAGCTACCGACCCGGCGTGCATCCGGAAGCGCATGCGTCACGAAACCCAGGAAGCGCAAGTCCGACGCCAGAGTCTCCTCCCGCACCGTATCGCCATTGACCTGCCACGCGACGTGGGTGACTCCGAGCTTGCGGTAGAGGTCGTAGACTGCCCGCTCGCTTTCGAGTCGGCGATAGCTGATGCCACCTTGCCAGTTCGGATGGTCCATCACCGCCACGCGATCGAGGCCGGCGTGGAGGAGCGTGCGATGCATGAGGAGCCGCGAGCCTTTTGGAGTGGCCTTCCCGAGGTCCTGAAACTCCTTGAAGATCTCGGTGCGCTTGCCGAAATCACCGCGATAGCCGCTCGCTGCCAGCAACATCGCATTCTCGATTGGGAATGCGGTGCCGGGCCGCCTGGGGGCCTGAATGAATGCCGCGGCAAAGCCCCAAATGGCCTGGATCCCAACCAACCCGAGTAGTGGCACGCGCACGAACCACGAGAGTTGCCAGGCCCGCACGATCATCGCCGCGACGCACGCCACCATCCACGGCACGAGCATCTGCAGGTAGCGATCCTGGTGCGAGAACAGGAACCAAGTGACCACGCCCACGTGTCCAGCGAGGAACAGTGCCCAGAGGCGGCGGCCTGCACCCACGAACGGGAGCGCGAACCAACTCAGCGTGAAGAGGCACCCGAACACGGGCCAGTCGCGATGCATCCAGCCCCAGTCGTGGGGCACGAACGCGAACGTGAACGTCACCTCCGCCGTCTCTTTGGCTTGCTCCAGCGTCGTGCCTTGCGGGCGCCAGAAGTTCCGCTCCACGAGCGTTGCGTAGAAGAACTCCATGTCCGCGTGCCAAGGACGGAGCTTCAAGTGTTTGTGCAACGCGGGGTAGAGCGGATCGCCATACCAGATCAAGTTCTTGAGCCAGAACGGAGTCGTGACGAGGGCGAGCGTTCCGAGCGTCACGAACGGCGCCGCGAGCGCGCGACGGCGGAACACGAGCGAATGGGCTCCGGCGATCGCGACGGCGAGACAAGCGGGAACCAGGAGCGCGACGCACTGCACCTTCGTGTTCAGAGCGCCGCCCAACATCGCGCCCACGAGCACGGACGATTTGAGGTCGCGCTCACGCAACGCTCGTCGCAGGCTGAGCCAGATCGGTATCGCCCAGAACGCCGCGATGTGATCGGCGCCGAAGTTGAGCGACGAGTCGTACACGAATACGCCCGAAAACAGGAAAAACGCGGCCCAGGCAGCGCCGACGCGCGCGCGGGGAACCAGATGGCGCACCAGCGGGCCGACCGCAAAAACCGTCCACAAGAAGAGCATCAGCTCGAGGTGCGCCGCGAGCTCGACGCGGTCGAACGTGGACGTCCACGGGAACAGGTACGGCCACGTGTAGATCAAGCTCGCGAGGTGCGGGAGCGCCGTGTGGAACCAGCCTTCGGGCGAGCGCTCGATCCCGCCCGCGGCCGCGTAGCGCTCGGGAAGCGTCAGGTGGTACCAGCGCGTGTCCCACGAAGCCGCTTCGGGCGCGCAGATGCTCGCGTACACTAGCAAGAACCCGAGAGCGCCCAGGAGGAGCGCGATCACTTGCCAGTTGCTTCGCCGAAGCGCGCGCCGTCGCGCGTGACGGAGATGCGGCCAGGCGCGCTTTGCGTATCGAAACAACGGTCGGGCCCCGCTCGCGAACAGCAGCAACGGCCACGCGATCGCGAAGGTGACGCCGAACAGGCCGAAGATCCCGCCCAGGAACATGCCGAGGAAGAACAGCAACACGCCCGTCGCCATGCTGAACACGAGGCGCTCGCGGAGTGGCATGCACTTCGGTCCGACGAAGCGGAGCACGCCGAAGCCGCCACTCACGCACACGGCACTGAACGTCAGTGCGAGCAGCCAATACTGTAGGTACCGCCAGACCAACCACTTCTGGATTGGATAGTGATGATGGAGCTGAGTGCAGAGGACGGCGAGCGCGACGGACAGGCCTAGAGTGGCTGCCAAGACGCGAATGCGGTGCCGCCAGACGAGCGAAAGCGAGAGCATGGGTCGGATTGCTGGCTTTATGCTTCCAGCCGGCGGGTTGGATCACTGGGGTTCACCCAACCGCGAGCTTTGTGCCACTTTGTGCCGCCCTGGAGGCACGGACTCGCTAATGCAAGGGTGGGGCCACACGGCGCCGTCGTACGAGAAACGCGGTGGACCAGCCGAGAACGATGACAGCTCCGACGAGCATCCACAGCCAGAGCGGAGTGGCCTTGGCGAGCTCGAACAGTTTCTCGCCGAAGAGTCCGAACAGCGATCCGCGGCGGTTCCTCGCTCCGAACCGGAAACGAGGCCTTTGGCCGAGGTGCAGGTCTGAGCGCTTGCTCGGAAACGAGCGGAGCGAGTTGCTGAGGAAGACGCTCGAGCGCGCGCCTGGCTGGCCGAATGGTGAACGTCCTCTCGGCGAGCGACATCCTCGGTGCCATGGCGGGCAAGACGGGGCCGAGCGCAGCAGAGCGCACCGCTGCGAAGAAAGCGTCGAGCCGCCTTGGTCGAACGCTCTCCCGAGCGGAGTCACGCATCACATGCGGGTGCACAACCATCGCGGCGTGTGCGTGAGCACGCACTTGGACACGGGAGCAGCGACCGCGCTCGCCAACGTTCTCTCGCGTCTTCGCAAGCTCGAAAAGCAGCTCAGCGATTCCACGTAAAGGTACCTGTACGTGGAATATATCAATAATATCAAATAGATGAGTGACCATGCACAGGGCGAGCTCACCCTTTTCCGTGAGTGAGACGCCAGAGCATGGCGCACACGCGATCCAGCAGAGCGTCGACCTTTGCGACCGACTGAGGTTCGAGGTGCCCCCACGCCACCGCGAGCGCGAGCCCGGAGCGGACTTCCCGCGCACTACCGAGCGCGGAATGAAAGCGCACGCGACAGTTGCCCCCCAGCGACCCGGCAGCCTCCCCGATGTTGAGCCCCATGCTGTTCGATGCGCAACGGATCTGATCGTGGAGCTCACGATCCATGCGTGCGATCTGCGCAAGGAGCGGACGCAGAGCAACGATGGCTTCGAGAACGATCAGAGTGAGCGGGGGGCTTGGCTGATCGCGAGCCCGGTTACGGATAACAAGACCAAACCTTTTCACCGTTCACGCGATGGCATGTGCACGAGGCATCGAGACTGCTGTCTAGGGGATAGAAGCAGATTATTCCAACTGCAACCGAAGAGCCACACTCCGAGCCATCCTCCGGATGGTCCTCGGGACATACCGTCGGAAACCCGGCACCGCCGCCGCAGGTCCGAACATACTCCTCCTCGAGGGCAACGCACGTACATTCAGCAATGTCGGCGTTGCCATTCGGAGGATACGTGCACGCAGCCTCCGAGATGGGATCGCAAGGCGCGCCTAGAACCGGAATCTCGCAAATCCACCAATTGAATGTCGAAGTCGCCGAGCAGGTGCACGGCAGCCCGCAGCCGTTCCAGCATTGAGAGCCGAGATCGCCACACTTACTGTGATGTTCGCAAATCGGCGCTGATGCATCCGAGTCGACGCTGGCGTCGTCGGCATCCGAACGAGCATCGCTCGCCGAGTCGACCGCGGCATCGCCCGCGTCGGGCGCCTCGTGGATGCTCTCCGCGTCGAGCTCCCCGCCGCAAGCGCTCAGAGCTAGGCACGAACCCACGGCGCTCGCGACGAATCAGTGGCGAGCGGCCGTGAGGGTCAGTTTCAGCGTTTCGTCCAGCATGCGACCGAAGGAATGTGAGCGCCATACGTGCCATTGGTGCGGAGCGCGAATAGCATGTAGTCGCCGGGTGGCGCGGCACCGGTGGTGTACGGCGCCTTGACCGTGACGGTGGTGCTGCTCTTGAGGACGATGTCGAGATACACCAGGCGCTGGTCGATATCCACCGCGTGCGTCACGCTGCCAGCACGCATCAGCGCCATCTTTCCGATGTCGTGACCGCTCGCGTTGCCGATGCCCACGACATACGTGCCGCCGTTCGTCGCCATGCTCGAGGGACACGTCACCGTCGGCCGGTCGGAGCGGCCGTAGTACCAGGGGACGAAGTACTCGACGCGTCGCTCGCGGCGGTCCACATTCCCGCCCCGGCACCAATCATTCAGGTCGCTGCAATAGGAGCCGTATCCGTCCTTGTTCGAGCCGGTGGTCCAGACGCGGCCATCCGGAAGCAAGAGCGCGACGGAATGATAGTTGCGCGTGACCGTCGCGGGGTTGGTCAAAAACCACCCGTTGGACCAAATGATGCCAGAGTCAATGCCGTACACCTCCGGCGTTTTGACGTGCGTCGTGTCCAAGGCACCTTCGTGCGGTCCCGAGACTCCGCCGCTGACCAACACCTGGCCCGTGGGGAGCAACGTCGCGATGCCATTGGCGCGCATCTTCGGGAATGTGACCCACGTGCCGCCTCCGGGGTCGTTCGGGTCGGCTTCCCATACCGTATCCGTCGGGCGGGCCTCGGTGGCTTGCCAACAGGGAGTGCTGCCGCCCGGGCAGCCGTTGTAGTTATAGATCGGCTTTTTATAATACGTGGTGCCGTCCGTGATCATCACCGTCGCGCTGCCGTACTGCTGTTGATACGGCGCGATCGGGAGCAGGACGCTCGAGTCGTGGAAGGTTTCGTAGATGTAGTGCCCGCCGTCGGACGGCACGTCGTCATTACCCGCGGCCGTCAGCGCATACGTTACCGGATCAAAAAAGTAGTTCTTGAGATTGGGCGTAAAGTCGTCATGACAGGTCTTCGGCGAAGCAATGAACAACTTCCCGTCCGGCATCAAGTGAACGCGTGGGTAGGTGCTACAAGCGCCCGGCGTCGCGCCAGTATTGGCCCAGGTGTTGGCACTGAGTCCGGTGTAATTCAGTTTCCAGACGATCTTCGTGGAGTTCGGTCCCGGGAAGAGAAACAGGCTGTCGTTGCCGGCGACTACCGTCGGATAGTAGTAAGGCTGCGGGTTTGCTAGATTGGTCCAGCTGCCGCTCGTCAGATCGTAGCGCGCACTCTTGGAGATCCCGACACCGTTGTTCTCGCAGAGCGAGAGCGGGGGGTCTGCCCGCCGAGCAGGCCACCTTCGTCGATCACGCGTCCCAGGTGATCATGTGCGTGGCCCGAACAGAACGCGTCGCTGTTTGAATCGTACGGGCCGGACAAGGGCCCCGTCCACTCGGTGCCGGTCGGGCTCCAGAGGTACGTGCTCACTCTGCCCCAAGTGTAGGAGCAGTTTGCCTGACTGCCACCGATCACCAGGATCTTCCCGTTTCGGAGCAGGGAGGCATGGATCACCTGGAGTGGCGCAGTGCGGCCGAGCGTCCAGGTCCCGAAGGCCGTGTTGATCGAGCTGGGTCCGATCGACTTCACTTCGCTCGGACCGCCCCAGGAGCTGGCGCTCGACATGCCGGCGCCCGGCGACTCCGCAGTTTCGAGTGCCGAGGCGCGCTCGTTTTGGAGCGCATGCTCGTCGTGCGATGAATCCCGCGCCGAGCATGCGACGACCCCGGTGACCGATCCGAACACCACCACGCATCGCAGCGCCGAGCTTTTCATGATCTGCCCCTCTACCCTAGGCGTTACGGCTGAAGGGGGGGTGTCAAGCGAGGCAACGTCCTCCTGCGCGTCGTCGTTGCGGTGGCCATGCGCGAGAGGTACCATCAGATGATCAAAGCCATGGAAGCCGCCGAAATCGAACCCGTCGTGATCCAAGACCTCGTCGAGATCGGCGTCGACATGGGGCTGAAAAAAGGCGGTCGAGTGGACTGCGGTGTTCAAGGTATTCGGGAACCGAAGCTCCAGCACTCGGGCACCGAGAAGAGCTATGCGCCGCGCAGCGTGCGGCGGCGAGGAAGGCGTCCGGTCGACTCGGTCGCGCGCGGGCTCGCGGAGTTCCCTCATCCCATGCGCGCGCACAATCACAGAGGAGCATGCGTGAGCACACGCCTGGACGGCGCCGCCGCCAATCAGCTCTGCGATCGACTCGCGCGTTTCCGCAAGCTCGAGAAACAAAGTCGGCTCGCTCACGTAAAGGCGCCTTTACGTGGAATTAACTAGTGATTTCAAATAGTTACGCGATTTACGACCCTAGCCCCGGCCGTGAGTGAGACGCCAGAGCATGGCGCACACGCGATCCAGCAGAGCGTCGACCTTTGCGACCGACTGAGCTTCGAGGTGCCCCCACGCCACCGCGAGCGCGAGCCCGGAGCGGACTTCCCGCGCACTACCGAGCGCGGAATGAAAGCGCACGCGACAGTTGCCCCCCAGCGACCCGGCAGCCTCCCCGATGTTGAGCCCCATGCTGTTGGACGCCGACCGGATCTGATCGTGAAGCTCACGATCCATGCGTGCGATCTGCGCGAGGAGCGGACGCAGAGCAACGATGGCTTCGAGAACGACAGCGTGAGCGACGAGAGTTGTCATGACAAATTCCTCCAACGGCCGGCCAACGTGGCGGCCTTCACGCCCAAACACGCGCAGGCGGCGTGACAAGCCGCCGCGTCGAGACTCTCGTGCAGGGAGCCACCCGATCCCGCGGCGGATTGGCGCGCCGAGTGCGCGATAGGGTGGGAAGGCCGCCGCGTTGGCCGGCCGAGAGAAGCCCATGGCACATCGATCCGCGTACCCAGCTCGAGCTCAGCCCCAAGCCGCCTCACGATCCAAGTGAGAGATCCGCAACACCTCCTCGGTGCGGAGAGAAGCAAGCGAATCGCCTACTTGCCGCACTGAAAGAATTGCGATCCCGTCACCTACCCTGTCAGCAAGTGTCAGCGATGTCCTGTCCCGTTCCCCTGGACCCAAACCGCCATGGAAACGGCTACGGAAACGGCTACGGAATCGGCGACGGAAGCCGCTACGGCTACGGCTACGGAATCGGCGACGGAAGCCGCTACGGCTCCGGCCACGGCGACGGGTACGGAAATGGCCACGGAAACGGCCACGGGAACGGCCACGGCTACGGCTACGGATCCGGATCCGAGAGCGCAAGGCGATCCGTATTGGCGACGCGTAGGACCGTCTCCGCCCACAAAGCTGCAAACCAAAAATCCAAAACAAACAGCGGCTAGCTAACTCGGAAGGGTCGCGCTAGGGATCGAACAGCATGGCGGCCCGCGATCAGCACGGTCCGAACCCCCCGTTCGGTGGCGAATTCTCCGTCATCGGCAAGCCGCATCGCAAAGTCGACGCGATGGCGAAGGCGACGGGGGAGGCCGTGTACACGGACGACATCCAGCTCCCGGGCATGCTGCACGCCAAGACGCTGCGCAGCCCTCACCCCCACGCGCGGATCGTCGCATCGACTCGAGCCGCGCGCTGGCGCATGCCCGGGCGTTCACGCGGTCATCACCGGCAAGGACATGCCCGAGCGCTACGGCGTCATTCCCTGGACGCCGGACGAGAACGCCCTGGGCGTGGACAAGGTCGCTTCATCGGCGACGGGGTGGCGGCGGTGGCGGCGGTGGACGAGGACACCGCGATCGAGGCGTGCGAGCGATCGAGGTCGACTGCGAGCTGCTGCAGGCCCTGTTCTGATCCCGAGGAGGCGCTCGCGGCCGGCGAGCCGACAGATCCACGACGACAAGAAGGGCAACGCTCTCCAAGCACGTCACCTGGCGTTCGGCGACGTCGATGGCGGCGCTCGCCGGGGCGGACGTGGTGGTCGAAGGCGAGTACTTCTTCGAGGGCACCACGCACACGCCGATCGAGCCGCACTGCGCCCTGGCGCGCGTCGAGCCGAACGGCCTGCTGACGGTCTGGTCGGCGACCCAGGTGGCGCACTACCTGCATCGCGAGCTGGCCAAGGTGCTGGGTCTCGAGGCGCAGCGGATCCGGGTGATCCAGCCCGCGCTCGGCGGGGCGTTCGGGGGCAAGAGCGAGCCGTTCGACCTCGAGTTCTGCGTCGCCAAGCTGGCGATGCAGACCGGGCGTCCGGTCAAGATGCTCTACACGCGGGAGGAGGTGTTCTACAGCCACCGCGGGCGCCATCCGATGAAGATGCGGTACCGGACCGGCGCGACGCGAGACGGTCGCATCACCGCGCGTCGATGCGGACATCCTGATCGACGGCGGCGCGTACACTCAGCTTCGGGCTGGTCACCACCTACTACTCCGGGCAGCTCCTGTGCGCGCCCTACGCTTTCCGGGCTACCGATTCGATTCGACTGCGCGCCTACACCAACAAGCCGCCGTGCGGGCCCAAGCGGGGTCACGGCTGGGTGCAGCCGCGGTTCGCTTTCGAGGTCCAGCTCGACAAGCCCGCGGAGCGCCTCGGCATCGATCCCATCGAGATGCGGCGCAGCAACTACCAGGGCGCCGACACGCGAAACGGTCAACGGTCAGCGGGTCACGTCGAACGGATTCCTCGAGTGCCTGCGATGCGGTCGAGGAGGCCAGCGACTGGAAGGAGCGTCGCGGCAACCTGCCGTCCGGGCGCGGGCCTCGGGATTGCCGGCTGCACGTACATCTCCGGCACGAACTATCCGATCTACCCGAACGAGATGCCCCAGGCGGCGAGTTCAGCTCAAAGTCGACCGCTCGGGCCGGTGCACGCGTGTTCACGGGGGCGCAACGACATCGGCCAGGGCTCCAACAGCGTCGTTCGCGTAGATCGTCGCCGAGGAGCTCGGGCGTGCCGCTCGAACACATGCGCGTGGTCGCCGCCGACACCGATCTGTGTCCGGTGGATCTGGGGGCGTACTCGCTCGCGCATCACGTTCATGGTCGGCAACGCCACGCTCGACGCGTGCCGCGAAGCTGCGCGCGGAAGATCGCGCGAGGCGGTGGCCCGGAAGTGGGAGGTGCCCGCCGAGCGCATGTGCTTGGCCGGGCGAGGTCGTCGACCTCGAGGACGCCGGAGCACCGCGTGTCGCGCGCGCGAGGCGTTTCAGCTGGCCGAGGCCGCCACGGCCCGCTCGGCGCGGTCGGCTCGTACAACACCCCGGAGCGCGGCGGCGAGTATCGCGGAGGCACCATCGGCGCGTCGCCTGCCTACTGCTTCACCGCCCACGTGGCCGAGGTCGAGGTCGACGTGGAGACCGGGCGCATCGTCTGTGAACAGATCTGGGTCGCGCACGACTGCGGCCGGGCGCTCAATCCGACTGCTCGTCGAGGGGCAGATGGAGGGCTCGGCGTACATGGGCGTCGGCCGAGGTCGTCATGGAGCAACACGCGTCGACGGAGCGCGGGCTGCACTGGCGCCCGTCGCTGCTCGACTACCGATCCCGACTACCCTCGACACGCCGGAGATCCACTCGCTGATCGTCGAGAGCCTCGATCCCGAGGGGCCCTACGGCGCGAAGGAGGCCGGCGAGGGGCCGCTGCACTCCGTCATCCCGGCCATCGCCAACGCGATCTTCGACGCCGTCGGCATTCGCATGCGGCGAGCTGCCGTTCTCGCCGGCCAAGGTGCTGGCTGCGATTCGCGCCGAGCAAGCGCGAACGGCGCGACCGAACGCGGCGGAGTAAGCCATGCTGAGACTCCCTACGTTTTCCGTCGCGCGACCCGAGAGCCTCGGAGAGGCCGTGGCGCTTCTCGCCGCACACGGTGATCGAGCCTCCGTCGTGGCCGGTGGCACCGATCTCCTGCCGAACCTCAAGCATCGCATCGTCGACTTCGACGTATTGGTCGCGCTCGGGCGGATCCCGGAGCTATCGGGGGTGAGGGTCGAGTCCGACGGCTCGCTCGTGATCGGAGCCATGACCCCCCTCGATCGCGTCGCTGGAAACGCTGACGTACAGGAGCGGGCGCCGGTGTTGGCCCAAGCGGCGGGCATCGTCGCGAGCCCGCAGATCCGTCACATGGGCACCCTCGGCGGCAACGTGATGCTCGACACGCGCTGTCGCTACATCAATCAGACTCACTTCTGGCGCAAGTCCCTCGGCTACTGCTTGAAGAAGGATGGCACCTTGTGTCACGTCGTCGCGGGCGGTCGCAAATGCGTCGCCGCTGCCAGCAACGACACCGCTCCCGCGCTGATGACCCTGGGAGGACTGCTCGAGCTCACGAGCGCTTCGGGCTCACGGCGTGTCCACATCGACGACTTCTGGCATACCGACGGCATCTACAACAAGAAGACGGCGCCCGGAGAGATCCTGGTCTCCGTGCGCATTCCGCCCCAGCGCCCGGGACATCATGGCGCGTACGGCAAGCTTCGGGAGCGCGGCTCGTTCGATTTTCCTCAGCTCGGCATCGCGGTGCGATTGGATCTGGACGAACAGCGCGTGGTGGATGCCGACGTGGTCCTCGTCGCTCTCCAGGCGCGTCCCCTCCGCATCAAGAAGGTCGGAGAGCTCTTGAGAGCGAGCGTGGTCGGCGAGGCTTCTTTCGAGGCAGCCGTGCAAGCCGTCGCGGATCGCGCCTACCAGCAGTGCCATCCGATGCCCAGCGTCCCGGGGGACTCGGATTACCGGCGGGAAATGGTCCCGGTCTACGTGAAACGGACGATCTTGGCCGCCGCCGGGCTCGGCGACGCGCCGACCAGCTGAGCGGCGTCCGGCGTCAATTCGGGACGGGATCCGCGCAGCAGCGGAAGCCGACGGAGTCCATCCGGCTCAGGCGCGGAAGCAGCTTGGCGCTGCCCGTCGATCCCGCGCAGCTCACGTCGAGCTCCTCGTCCTTGTACGATCCGCCCCGAATCCCGCAGTCGTTCGTGTCCGTGGTGCAGGAATTCTCCCACTCGGCCGCGTTGCCACTCAAGTGATAGAGCCCAAGGAACGTCCAGTGCTCGCAGGTCTGGAAATCCGTCACGGGTTGCGGCGCAGTCGCGGGCCAAACCACGCAGTTTGCTGCAAAGTAGTCGGCGCCGTAGGGATAGAGCTCGCCTTCGGGCTCCGTGCAAGCGTGGAACCACTCGTCGACGTTGCTGTTCGCCCACTGGGCGGGCGGTACGTTGGCGCCCTTCTTGGCTCCGCACAGGTGCTTTCCCGCCCACTTGCAGTAGGCGTGAGCATCGCACCAGTCCACGCACACGACCGGAACGTCCCCGCTTCCGCCGGGATTGAATGGTACCGGGCACGAGGGATCAGGCGTGAAGTCGTCGTTCACGAGGCATTCGGTGGGTTGACCGTTCGTTGGGACCGCATCGGTCAGGAAGTCTTGGTACTGCGCTGCAGTGACCTCCGTTGCATCGATGCAAAAGTCGTCGACGGTAATCAGCTCGGGACCCGACAAACCAGTCGGGCAGCTCAGTGCTCCAGCATCGACCGAGCCTCCACTCCCGCTTGCTCCGCCGGTATTCCCGTTGTTTCCAGTGCCCGAGGCTCCCCCGCCGCCCCCCACGCCACCGGCGCTCGACCCCGACGCGCCTCCCGTCGCGGGATCGTCGTTCGTCGCGCTCGACGAGCAACCGAGGGCGGAGAGCACCAGAACGATGGAGGACCAACGTTCGATCACCCCTCGAGACTACCTCATCTAGCGTAGTTGGCGCCCTTCCATCCGCGTAGAATGGCTCTCGGCCCACGTGCGTTTCAAAGCCATGGCTCGCTGGACGAAATTCGCCATTTTTCTCTGCCTGGGGGGCCTGCCGGCGTGCACGTGCTCTCATCGCGACGGGCCCACCGCGTCCGCTGACGCCTCGCCATCCGGCAACGCCCGCACTGAGAAGCCCCACGTGCCCGCGGAACGCCGGGAGGGCGGCGCCCTGGTGCGTGGCGTGAGCGAGTCGGTGCTCTACCTCGCGGATGAAGATCATCAGGTCGTGCGCACGATCCGACTTCCCGTCGACGCGAACGAAAAGCCCATCGAGACACCGATGCCCGGTTCGCCCGCATCGGCTCTCGCGCTGGACGGCGTTCTCCTGGTCACGATTCGCAATCCCGGGCTCTTGCTGATCCTTTCGACCGCCGCTGGGCTCCGAGAGGTTGGGCGTGTGGAGCTTCCGGCGGATGCGTGGGGGATCGCCGTTTCGCCAGACGAGAAAACCGCGTTCGTGACCTCCGCGTGGACCCATCGTGTGACGGCGGTGGATCTCGAAGCAAAAAAGCAGCGCTGGTCGGTCGACGTTCGGCGCGAGCCGCGGGGCATCGTGGTGTCGAAGGACCGAGCCTACGTTTCCCACCTGGTGGGTTCCGACATCACACGCCTCGATGGCATCGCCGGGCAGCCCAGCGTCAAGATCGTCTCCTTGCCACCGGCTCCTTCCCGAGCCCCGTATGGAGTCGAGCTCGAAGCTTCCCTGGGGTATAGCCTGGCTTCTTCTCCGGACGGCAAACGTCTCTTCGCGGCACGACACGCTCTGGGCGCCGTGGCGCCGCGGGCATGGTTTGGGGCGAGCACCGTCGACGTGCTCGTGACCGGCAAGGACGAGCCGCTGCTCGGCCCGCGCCAGGCTCCGTCCCACGCATTCGCGTCGACCCTGGGCAAAACCATCGGTCAGGCGCCGCAGTATGCGCGGATCGCCGTGGATCCGGATTTCGGTGCCATCGCCCTCAGCGGACCGACGGAGTTCGTGCAGCCGCGGGCCATGGTCTATCGAAAGAAGACCGACACGCTATTGGTCGCCGCGGAGGGCAACGACAGCGTGGTCGAGCTGGACGCTCGCTCCGTCGATCCCGGCGCGAAGCCACTCCGCGTGTACAAGGTCGGCAGCAAGTATCCTGCGGTGCTTCCAGTTGCGGATCGGTGTGGAGCCCCCTCGGGCATCGCGCTTTCAGCGGACGAAGGCATGGCGTGGGTCTTTTGCCACTCCACATACGATCTGGGCATCTTGGTGCTCGATGAGCTCGACGGAAAGTTCGAGACGGGTCCGGTTCCCGTGGTGCACCTGGCCGACGATCGACTCGCCCACGACGCTGCTTTGGGACGAAAGATTTTTCACAACGCGACGGACCCAATCACGAGCGGAGGCCTTGCGTGCGCTGGCTGTCACCCCGAGGGTCGGGACGACGGCCATGTATGGCGCGAGCTCGAAAAGCCGAGCGCCTTCGTTGCGGCAGCACATCAGACCAAGTCCTTGAAGCTCGAGCACGGACGCGGCTATCCACGGCAGACGCCGATGATAGCGGGCCGCGTGGCCTCGAAGGGTCCGTTTGGGTGGCATGCGAACGACAAAGACATCGTCGCTCGCGTGATTCATGGCTTCCGGCTTCACCGCTGGGTGGACGACTTCGGTGACCAGCCGTGGGATTCCCTCGCGGGACCTCTGGCCGCGCGCGCCGGTCACCTGGCTGCGTTCGTACGCACGGGTCTGGTCCCGCCACCGAAATCCAAAACGCCGCTCACCCCCGTCGAAGCGCGGGGTCGCACACTGTTCACCAGCACGGAGGTCGGGTGCAGCACGTGTCACGTTCCCGACAGCGAGTACACAGATCGGGAACGGCACACGCTGCCTCTTGCCCGCCCGCGGTCTGGGTTCGATCCCGATCCCGACCCGATGTTTCGGACGCCATCCCTGGCGTTCGTCAGCGGAACGGCCCCGTACTTCCACGACGGGAGCGCTTCGACGCTCTCGCTCTTGATCGAAGCCAACGAGGATCGGATGGGACACACCAAGCAGCTGTCGCGAGCCGATCGTGATGCGCTGATCGCCTTCTTGGGGACGCTATGAAGCGGATGCTGCCTCTCCTCGTGTCGGTCTTTGCCGCCCTCTCCGCCGACGCGGCTCCGAGCGCATCGCCCAGCGCCTCGAGCGCTCCCGCGGCTCCCGCCGCCAAGCTCTTGGAGGTCGACTCTCCCAGCGCTGAAGTCAGCGCCTTTCCTAAGCTCGCCGAGTGGAGGCAAGCCCACCCGGTTCGCATGGCGCGCTCTCCATCGATCTGCAGGGCCATGCGGCTCCGCGAGTGGTTGCGCGTCGTGTGCACGCCGCTGGTGACCTACGGCCTCTCGCTCGTGTCCGGGGATCGCAAGGATGTCTACTTCTGGGTGAACGAACAGCACTTCGCGACCGAAGAGGAGCTGCAGTCGAACTGGTGGGACGGCGACCTCGACGAATCCAAGTGGACCGCGGAAGTGATCTTGCCGCTGCGTCGCGGTGATCGGCGCTTGATCCAGATCGTGGGCGCGCAAAATCTCCAGTACTACGGGGGAAGCGACGAGCTTCGTCTGTTCCTGTCCGAGCACTGGCTCGAAGACGAGCCCGGTCCGGTGGTGACGATCGATTGAATGCGCGCCAGCGGTCGACTGCACCTACGAAAATCCGAAGCCAAACCCCGTCTATTTCGGCGACAGCAGCAACGACGAGATGTGCTTCGCGGCGGTATTCGAGTACCCGGCGCGGGACCGAAAGAACTACTACTGTATCCAGTAACTGCTCTTCACTCTTGGCTCAGCGAAACTCGATCGTGATCTGCTCGTAACCGAGAGAGCGTACCAGGCTCTCGACGGTCTTCTGGGCGTTCTTCTGGGCGCGGTCCAAGAGGCCTGATTGTTTGGCTGCCTCGACGATGCTCTTTTCCGCTTCCTTGCGCGCTTCGGTCTCCAACGTTTCTTTGCGCTTGGCGAGAACGTCGGTGGAACGCGCGTGGACGTAGGTCTTGTCGTTGTCCACTCGCGAGCTCAGGATTTCGGGTTTCGGCAAGCGAATGGTCGCACGCTTCTTTTCCGGATCCACGGTTACGTCACCGTCTTTCAGCTTGGACAGATCCACCCCGGCCACCGCGTCCCCGCTCGCCACCAGGAGGATCGCGTCCTCAGCGTGAACCAGGCCGAACCAGCGCGTCTGCTTGTCCTTGAGATCGATGACGCGCTCCACGTGACACTCGGCGCTTTCGAGACGAGCAAGATCGCGCAGCGCCGTCACGACGCTGGGCGTCGGTCGCACGACGGTGATCGAATCCGGCGGCTTGGGTGGAGGAGCCGCCGTCAGGCGCCCGATCACGGCGCCGACCGCGATTGCGATGATCGCGCCGCCCAGGATGGTCAGGAGGCGGGAACGAGCAGGGTCGCTGGTCGGACTGTTCATCTCGAGAGAATCTAATCACCCCGGACGAAGGTCCCGAAGGTGCTACAAAACCCCGATCATTTCAGCGTCTCAGCGCAAGACGCCGATTCGTTTCGGTGCGTAGCCGCCGAGCGCTCGCTCCGGCGAGACTCCGAGCCGTTTGTCGACGAGCTCGCCGAGGACGTCCCGAAAGTCGGTCGTCACCGCAAGGTCGCGCTGCTCGTAGCGCTCGCTCTCGGCGAGACCCGGCCAGCGTCCGTGGACCTTGCCGCCGGCGACCGGGCCGCCGAGGAGCAGCATGGCGGTGCCGTGACCGTGGTCCGTGCCGCCGGTTCCGTTCTCGCGCACGGTGCGACCGAATTCGCTCATCACGACGACTACGACGTTTTCCATTCGGGATCCGAGATCGGTGCGAAACGCGGCGAGCCCACTGCCCAGAGCATCGAGCAATCGGGACAGTCGCGGTGCTTGGGCCTGGTGGGTGTCCCAGCCTCCCGCATCGATCCATGCGACCTGGAGGCCGACATCCGCCTTCACGAGTTGAGCAATCTCGGCCAGCGGGCGCGTCGGGTTCGTGTACTTGGCGCCGCCGTCGGGCTGGTAGTCGTCGAGACTGAGCGCCCGGAGGCGAGCGGATACTCGAAGAGCGTCGCGTCCCGCTCGTTCGATTTCGTTCCGTCCCGGGTCGTACAGGCGAGCGAAGCCCTGCTCCAGGCGCGAAGTGAGTCGCGGCGGCGCGCGCAAACGAAACCGTGCGAGCTCGGGGGTCGAGAGCGCTGCGGGATAGCCCCGAAGGGCGAGGGGCGCACGGCCGGAGAGAGCAACGGTCCCGAGCGGCGTGGACGACCCGGGGCGAGCCTCGAGAGCTCGGCCGAGCCAGCCGTCCTTGGCTCGATGACCGAGGACGGCGGTCTCCATGTTGTCCTGGGCTTCGAAGTGCGAGCGGGTCGAATCGGGTGAGCCCACCGCGTGGACGGCTGCCAGCTCACCGCTCTTCCACGCTGCGGCCAGTGGCGACAGACGCGGGTGCAGACCGAAGTGTCCATCCAGATCGATGGCTGCGTCGTCTCCCTTGCCGGGAGCGTGGATGGCAAGACTCGGGCGAGCGTCGTAGTACGCGCGGTCGCCGTGGGGCACGACGACGCTCAATCCGTCAATCCCTCCCCGCAAGAACACACACAAGAGCAGGCTCTGACGCGAGCTCGCACTTTCTGCGATCGCCCACCGCGACCCGAGTGAAGAAACCGACAGCGCTGCGCCGGCCATCAACAGAGCTCGTCGATTCATTTTCATTGGCGTTGAAACTCCGGGCTACCCAGGACCAGTGCCACCGCGATCGCCCGGCGCTCCCGGGGGTCGCTCACGTCACGAACTTGCTGCCGGATCACCTCGACGGAGGGACTTTCGCCGAGCAGCGTTTCGCTCACTCGCGCGGCGATGTCGCCCGACGGATCCTCGAACACGCGGTCCAGGTCGACATCGAAGCCGGGCAATTTCTCGGCGCCGAAGAGCGACGCGAGGCTCATGCGCGCGAGCATGCCGCCGCTACCGAGCCAATCTTCTTCGGCCTCGGGATAACCGGTTGGGACGGGTTCGAGCAGGATCGGCTCACCCATCTGGACGAGCACGCGAGCTCCCCGGAGGCTCCCATCCAGCTTGGCGCCGATGCCGCGAGCCGCGCTGGCGACGATCTCGAGAGGACTCTTCAGCTTCTTGGACTCGGCGCCGAAGAACTCCGGGCTCCAGACGATCGCGCGGATCACGCTTCGGATGTCTCCCCCCGACTCGAGATAGGCGCGAGCGGCGCGATCGACACACGCCTTCGGCGGATCGTCGGCGACCAATCGCGCGCATAGCTTGGTTGCGAGATGCCGCGCCGTCTTCGGGTGAGCGGCGAGCATCTTCAAGAGCTCGATGCCCTCCTCTTCGCCGCGGCCCGCCGGGAAATGCTTGCCGAGTACGTGCTTTTCGCCCCGATCGTGGGCGCGCTCTCGAAACAGGAACGAGAGGTCGCCTTCGCGGGGACGACTCACGGAAAACCCGGTGAGAATTCGGGCCACGTCGATCACGTCCGCTTGGGTGTATCCCCCGTCGACGCCCAGCGTGTGCAGCTCGAGGAGCTCGCGCGCGTAGTTTTCGTTGAGTCCGCGACGCTTCTTGTTCGCGGTTGCCATCTCGGGTTGGCGCACGCTGCGGGCGTTGTCGAGATAGAGCAGCATCGCGGGGTGGCGCGCGGTTGCAATCAAGAGATCCTGGAAACGACCGAGAGCATTCGGACGCAGCGCGCGTTCGATGTAGTCACCGGCAAACAGCTGCACGAGTCCTTTGCGGGCGAAGACGTTGAAGTGATTGGTCCAGAAGTCGACCAAGACCTCTTCGACCTGTCGCTCACTCGTCATGTGGCGGGTGAGCTCGGCCAGCGCGAGCTTCGCGAGGTGCTGTCGAGCTTTGCTCTTGAGCTTCTTCTTGAGCCCCTTGTTGGCGAGCGCGTCTTGCATGTTCGCGCTTCCGAGGGCGCGACGGACGAGCTCCGCCGGCGAAGCGAGAGCATCGGCATAGGGGGCGAGCTCGGCCTCGAGGGCCGGATCGACCGCTTTCTTCGCCGCGAGTTGCTGGCTGAGCCAGGGATCGAGGCCGATTTTGGCGAGCTCGGCGACTTGACCGGGCTTTGGACCGAACGCCAGGCGATTGAGCACGTGACGCGCGTGGCTCGGGCCGAGCTCGACCTGGGCCTGGGGCGTGGGGACCGGCTTTGCTTCCGGCGGCTTTTTCGCGGCACAAGCCAGCGCCAAGGCGGAGAGTCCGACGCTGCCCAGAGTCGATGCGGGTCGTTGCATGCGAGGGGAGATGCCGCGGTCTTCTCCCCTGTTAATTCCGGTACGCTGCTTTCCGCAATGCGCATCAGTGGGTTGGTTTTGGCGGCCGGGCGTTCGGAGCGGACTCCGTTTCCCAAGGCGCTCGCCACCCTCGACGGGGAGCCGCTCGTGGCGCGGGCACTTCGCACCCTCTTCGAATCAGGGCTCGGGCCGCTCCACGTGGTGGTCGCGCCCCCTTACGACGAGGCGATCCTCGAGCAGATTTCCGGAGCCGTGCTCGTCGTGCGAAATCCCCACCCCGAGCAGGGCATGATGAGCTCGCTCCGGCTTGGAATGGCGTCGGCGCTGGGGAGCGAGCCGGATGCCGTCGTGTTCAGCCTGGTCGATCACCCGCGCGTTCGCTCGAGCACGATCCGGAGTCTGATCGAGGCTTTCGAAACGAATGAGAGTGCCGCAGTCCGACCCAGCTTCGATTCTCAGCCGGGGCATCCAGTGCTCGTTTCCCGCCGAGTGGCGGAAGCGCTCGTCCATGCGCCGGTCGACTCGACGGCTCGGGACGTGCTCGCGGCGTTCTCGGTTCTCGATCTGGCGCTCGACGATCCTGGCGTGCTCGACGATCTGGACACTCGAGCGGAGCTCGACCAGCTGGGCGCCAAAGCGCCGACCTGATCCGGAGAACCTCCCGATGCGCATCCTCATCTTGGCTTCTGTCCTCGCGATGGGCTGTGCAACGCAGCCAGCGCCGTCACCTCCGAAGCCCGCTCCGCCCACGCCTGCTCCAGCCCCTCCGCCTCCCGCGACCGAAAGCGTTTCCGAGCTCCCACCTGCGGATCCTCCCGAGGCCGTCTGTCCCGTTGCAAATCACGGACCGCACTGTCTGTGGATCGCGACTCATCCGCCGAATCCGGCGCGCGCACGCCGCGTGACCGGGCGCATGAAGAAGGACGGGTTCGACGCGATTCAGGACGGCGATCGCATCATCGTGCACGCCAATGATGCCGAGCTCGCCAAGCTGTTCGGCAGCGAGACCACGCACGAACTGCGTCCCGCCTCGAGCTCCGACCGGACCGTCTGCGTCGCTGTCTTGGGGGAAGATGCGAAGCTCCCGGCGAAGTATCGCGGCGAGGTCGGTGACTTCGTCCTCGACGACCCGACCTGCGAGCTTTGACGATATACTCCGGATTCTGACAGAGCTCTCCATGACGACTTCCGACGAGCTTCGTGCGACCTTCGACGCTCGCTACGTCGATCTCGGCTTGGCGGAGACGGCGCTTGCACTGGCCACCGGAGAGACCATCCGGGTGGGAACACTCCCCATCGAGAGCAGAGAGCCCAAGCGACCGCTGAGCTGGACGCGACCGGACCCCAAGGAGCTTCCTCGGATCTCCCTCGCGTACGCTCCCATGGAGCTCGGGACCAGCGCTCCACCGCCCGGTCAGGCGGATCTCGAAGTCAGGGGAGTCATTGGCGAAGGAGGCATGGGACGCGTTCACGCAGCACGCCAGCGTTCTCTCGAACGCGACGTGGCGGTCAAGACACTTCGGGCCGCGCCGAAGACAGAAACCGACATGACGGGCCTCTTGCGCGAGGCGGTGATCACCGGGTCACTCGAGCATCCTGGGATCGTGCCGATCCACGCGCTCGGGCTCGATCCTCGGGGCGTGCCCGTACTCGTGATGAAGCGCATCGACGGAGTGGAGTGGCGCCGCTTGATCGACGACCCCCGACACCCGGCGTGGGATTCGCGATCTGGAGATCGATTGACGACGCACCTCGAGATCTTGCTTCAGGTCTGCCAGGCGGTTCACTTCGCGCACAGTCGCGGCGTCATCCATTGTGACATCAAGCCCGAGAACGTGATGCTCGGCGAATTCGGCGAAGTCTGCCTCGTGGATTGGGGCGTCGCCATGCGAGCGGAGGACGTGGAGATTCGACAAACCCGCCGCGGGCTGCTGGGCACGCCGGCGTACATGGCGCCCGAGCTCGTATCGGGAGGACCGGTTGGCGTTCACACGGACGTGTATCTCCTGGGCGCGACCTTGCACCACGTCCTCACGGGCGCGTATCGACACGATGGTGACAAATTGGAGGATGCGCTTCGCTCCGCATTCGAGTCCGAACCCCAGACGTACGGCGACAGCGTGCCCGAGGAGCTGGCGCGTCTCGCCAATCGTGCAATGAGCCGAGATCCCGGTGAGCGCCATGAAAGCGCTCTCGAGTTTCGGCAGGCGATTGTCGACTACCTCCAGCACAAGAGCTCGATCGCGCTCGCGGATGGTGCCAGAGATCGCCTGCGAACCCTGGCAGCCCTCCTGGCCGATGCCGGGAGCGGCCCGCCGGATGAGCTTCAGCGCGCGTACCAACTCGTGAGCGAAGCCCGCTTCGGGTTCACGCAGGCACTCGACGAGTGGCGGGACAATCCCGCTGCACGGGATGGACTTCGGCTGTCCGTGGTTGCCGCAGTCGAGCTCGAGCTCCGGCAGGGGCACGTAGAGAGTGCCGAAGCGCTGCTCGGGGAACTGGGCGATCCACCGAAGGAGCTCCTCGGACGCGTTCGAGAGGCCCGACATCAAAAGGCTCGTGAGCGCGCGGAAGGCAAGCGCCTGCGGGAGCTCGCCCACGACCTGGACACGTCGGTGTCCAGTCGGGAGCGCGGACGTGGGATCGCCGCAGTCGGTGGCGCGATGCTCGCGATTTCCCTGTACGCGGTATCCCAGCCGAATCCGAACCGCCTGCGCGCAGGGAGTCTCTTGATCTTCGCGTTGGTTTTGTTCGCGATGATGCTGATTGTCGTAGGCATCGGCCGGAAGGTGCTCCTCAAAAACGCATTCAATCGGCGAGTCGTCGGTGTGATGCTCCTGTCCGGCCTCACGTTGATCGGCAGCCGCACGATCGCCTGGCGAATCGGGCTGCCGAGCCCGCTCGTACTCCTTCAGGATCTAGTCGCGTTGACAGTGCTGGCAGCGGCTGCCACCGTCCTTTTGTCTCGTTGGCTCTGGCCCACTCCTTTCGTGCTTGGTGCCGCGACGCTTGGCTGCGTGCTCGAACCACGCTGGTCGGTGACGTTTTTTTCGCTGGGCGGGCTCATCATCGTGCCGCTGGTCGCGCTGGCTCTGCACCGGCATCGACAGGAAGAGGAGCGAAGTCGAGTCGAAGCGATTCCCGAATCCGCGCGATCAGAGGAGTGACCAATCGATGCTTTCCGTTCTACGCTGGCGCGTGATGAGCGCCTCGACAATCACGAGTGCCCTGGTTTGCGTCCTCGCTCTCGGCGGATGCGAAGACAAGAAGTCGAAAGCCCCGAGCACGCAAACCGCCACCTCCGAGAGCGCGGTCGACGAACCGAGCTCGGGAAGCAAGGAGGTCGTTGCCTATCCTCCGGGTTACGTCCCGCCGGAAGATGCCGGAGTTGCCGCCCCAGCCAAGCCGAAGACCGGCGTTTGCTCCTTCATGGAAAATAGCTTCGACGGTCAGGACACCCGCAGCAACGAGAAGCTCGTCATCAAGATCAAGGACGACCGGATCGTCGCCGCGGAATATCGATACCGGGGTTCTTACGCCGTGGACGGCAAGAGCGAGTCCCTCGATGTTCGCGTCAAGCCCGGGGAGTGGGTCGAGTTCGAGCTTCCCATGACGAGCGGAACGAAAACCTTCAAAGCGAGACTCAAGGGGAGCGACGTCGACCTCAAGGGAACGGCTGCCGCGGACGCGTCCGGCAATTGCGTGTGGGAAGAAGTCGACGAGACGGACAAGGACGACAAAGACAAGGACAAGAAGGACAAGAAGAAGGGCAAGTGACGGCGAATGAAGCTCGCGATTGTCGGAGGGACCCGGTTCATCGGGCACACGATCGCGAGCGTGGCGATCTGGCGGGGCCACGAAGTCACGCTGTTCCATCGGGGGCAGCATCCGTCGGAAGTGGCGGGCGCGAGCGACGTGCTGGTCGATCGCGATGACCCCGTTCCCTTCTGTGCTGCGCTCGAGCGAGCCAAGCCCGACGCTCTGATCGATACGCGGGCCATGACACGAAGTCAGGCCGAGGTCACCGCGCTCGCTCTCAAGTTGCTCGGGATACCCGGCGTCGTGCTCTCCAGCATCGATGTGTACGCGCAGTTCGGGCGTCTCAACGGTTTGCCCGCGCCCGAGCCGGAAGCGGTGGTGACGGAGAGCGCGCTGCTCACGATTCCCTATCCCTTTCGCGGGATTGCAGAGCACGAGGCAGGACCGGACTACGACAAGAAGGACGTGGAGCGGGAGCTTTTGCGAGTGACCAGCGATGGAGCGCCGGCCGTTACGGTGCTCAGGCTGTGCGCCGTGTACGGCACACGTGATCCCAAACGCCGCCTGGCTGCCATCATCGACCGCTTCGATCGCGGAGAGCGCGTTTTGCCCGAGCAGGGCGGTGCCTCGTGGCGCCATGCCCACGCCCACGTGCGCGACGTGGCCCACGCCTCGGTGCTCTCGGCGGAAAAGCCAGGCTCTGGATATCGTGTGTTCAACGTGAGCGAAGCCCGGACTCCGTCCATGCGCGAGCGCGCGGAGGAGCTCGCCCAAGCCATGGACGTGAGCTTCGAGTGGCGACAGACCGACGAGGTGCCGCCCGATCTCGAAGCTTTGGGAAAGATGCCGAACGATCTCGTGATCGACTCGTCCAAGATCCGCAGCGAGCTCGGGTTTTCCGAAGTGACTCAGCCCGAGGAGCGCGCCTTGGACGTGATCGCTTGGGCGCGGGCGAGCCGGTAGCGGCTCACGACACGATCACGGATTCGCCTTCGATCGCCCAAACCCCGTTCGTCGCGCGTTCGGCAAACGCTCGATCGTGGCTCACCAGGACGATCGCTCCCGGGAACGCACTGAGCGCCGACTCGAGTCGCTCCATCGACGGCAGATCGAGGTGATTCGTAGGTTCGTCGAGCACTCTCGAAATCCGGCAAGCGCCGCTACGGCACGTACGTCGTGATCAACGGGCCAAACGCTTCGTCGACCGTCGTCGCGGCGATATCGTCGCCTTGATTCGTGACGACCGAGAGCACGACGTTCTTCGCGGGGGCGAGCCAAGTGGTGGCAAACCAATACGTGTTGCTGCCGTTGTGGGTGAGGGTGAGCCCTCCCGCCCACGGTCGCGTGGTGACGCCCCAGCCGCAGGCGTAGTCACCACCCGCCGGTGGCGTTTGCAGCTCCGTGATCGTCGCTAGTGAAATCAGCTGGGAGGACTCGCCCCGCGCGCCGGCCAGATGCACCGCAAGGAACTTCCCCCAATCCGTGAGAGAGCAATGCACCGTGCCGGCCGGACCGAGCGAGGGAGGATTGTCCGCCTGCGGCCCAGGAGCTACGGGCGTTGGCGGAGCCGATGGAGCGCTCACGTCGTGTCCCCACGGCTGGTCCACGACATTGGGAGATCCGGGGGCCCCAAAACCGCACGAAGTCATGCCGAGGGGCTCGAAGAGATCCTTTTGCATCATCTCTTCCCACGTCTGACCCGTTTTTCGTTCCAGAGCGACGCCCGCCATCATGTAGCCCGCATTCGAGTACACGAACGTTCCAGGGGTCTGCTCCGGCGGCAGTGCAAGCATCGCCAGGACGGCGTCACTTCGCGCGCTCGGTGCTTGTCCGTCGGCCCACATCTTGGCCCAGATGGTCGCGGGCACGGCCCCGGGTGCGCCTCCGCGGTGCTGGAGCAGATCCCGCACGGTCACTGCCGCATAGCCCGGGTCGATCGTTTCCCCGCTGTAGAGATCGGCGATCGTGTCGTCGAGCTGGATCTCACCGCGGTCCACGTGGATCCCGATCAGCGTGGCGGTCATCGCCTTCGTATCCGAGCCGAGATGCCAGAGATCGTCCGTCTCGGCCGGTGTCGGGTCGCCGTACTTGCGGACCCCGGTCACACCAAGAGCGACGAGCGCTTCATCCCTCCAGACCGCAGCACCCAGCGCGGGCAGTCCGCTCGCGGAGCGGATCGGTTCGAGCACCGGTGCCAAGTCGTCGACCGCGGGCGGGCTGGAATCGCCGGGCGCATCGAAGGCAGCATCCGCGCCGCCGTCCGTCCCGCCGTCGTTGCTCGGGCTGCCATTGGGCTCACTCGGGTTGCTGGAGCAAGCAGCGGACGCGAATAGCAGGGCGACCGGAAGAATCGAGCGGGAGCTGTGAGCTCGTCTCATCGACGCAGTTTAGCACTCGTCAGCCGTTGTTCGTGCTGGCCGTGTCAGAGACCTGCCTGGCCGTAACACACTTCCTGGGGAAGCCCGCAGTTCGCGATGACGCACGACGGGAGACTCCCGCAGGACGTGTCGTTGAAGCAGGAGGCGCAGGCCGGCTCGGTGTTCGGAGAGCTCTGACAGCCGCTGAGGCAATCCGACATACCGAGCGCCGTGCAGCAGCTCGTGAGGTAGCCGCAGCTCTGATTGCAATCGATGCCCGTGCTGCCGCCCGATCCCCCGCCGCCGCCCGTGCCCGTCGACCCGCAGCTCCCGTTGCTGCAGCTCGCGGTGAACGAGCAGGTCTGCCCGGTGTCGCTGCACGACCCGCTCGCAGTGTTCCCGCTGACGCTCGCGCTGCAGGAAGCGCCGGCCGAAGTCGAGAACGAGAGCGTGCTCCCGTTCACCGTGCCCGTGTAAGTGTCCCCGCTGGGCGAACAGGCGACGCTGACGTTGCATCCGCTCTGACTGACGCTGCAGCTCGTGTCGAGACAGTTTCCGCTCAGCGTCCAGGAGCCCGACACTTGGGTGCAGCTCCCAGTTCCGGAGCTATTGCTGGAACCCGAGCACCCAGCGAAGGACAGACAGAGCGCGGCGATGGAGAGACCGATCTCGGTGATTCGCATCGCGCTGTCTTATCACGACTCTCTCGAAGGAGCGTTCGGGTAGGTGCTACAACCTGGCATGGCCTCGCTCTGGAGCTCACGCCTCGCGCCGCTAGCTCTTTTGCTTGCGGTGAGTTGCAGCCCAACGAGCTCCTCGGTCGAATCGCCCCACGCTTCTGCCGACGCAGCACCGCCCGCTGAGACGTACGTCCCGAGATCGATCGAGTGCTCGGCGGGCGGTCGACCGATCAGCGCCCAGCTCCAGCTCTCCCCGGACGCCAGCCACTTCGCCGCACGGGCGTACGACAACTACGAGAATGCGACCTACCCGACGTGCCCGATGCCGACGAAGAGCACGATCCATTGCGAGAGCACATGGCGTGTTTCGCACGGGTCGGCTCAGCTCGAGATCACCTTCCGGCCCGATGGTCTCGTGGAGGGCCGACTCACCCGACCGTTTGGCGAGATCGCGATCTTGAGCTGCATGGCGAGCAACAACGATCTCGCCATCCCGATCGAGACTTCCTCGTCGGCGCAGTAGGTTCGGCGTGCGTCTCGGTCAGAGAAGCGTGTAGACGAGATTGAACGAGGTCATCACGTCGGTCTTCTTGATTTCCGGCAACGGATCGTTGTCGTACTTCACCTGGACCACGACGGCCGTCGAGAGGCGTCCCACGACGTTGGAGGTGACGGCGCCGTCCCAGTTGAGTCGCCAGGTGTCGAGGTTCTGCACACTCTGGATGTACTCGACACCCGTTGAGAAGTGGACGCGTTCGTTCACCTGGTTGTCGTAGCCGACGAAGCCGCGTCCACTATGGCGGACCTCGGTCTTGTCGATCTGGTCGCCTTTGGCGCTGGCCGCAGCAATGTTTTCGTCGCGACGGATGTCGTACTGGAGGTCGTAACCGGCTTCCAGCCACAAGCTGTGCTTCTCCTCGTCGATGAAATAGTACGCGACGCCGGGATCGGCGTTCAGCCGAAGGTCCAAGCCCTGGAAGCGATCGCGCCGTGCGGTCACGCCGAGGAACGCGGCCCAGTGCTCGATGAAGAAGTAGTCGTAGCGGACTCGACCCTGGAGGTTCTCGACGTTGGTTTGCGTTTCCGAGTCTGCGTCGGGCGCCGAGCGAGCGAAGTTCGCTGCCACCGCGGACGAAAACTGATGCTTCTTGCGGCGCAGCCGGAGCTTTCCCGAGCTCGTGACCGCCAGCTGCTTCGAGTTCCCGCTCGTGATGAGCCCTCCCGCGCTGGCTTCGGCGGTCGCGGCGTCGTTCTTCTCGTCCGGCGCGCGTTTGGCCGCCTCGAACTTGTCGGCGGCGAGCTCCGTCTTGCCCTCGGTGGCTGGCTTGGCCTCGAGCGTGCCTTCGGGCAAGGGCTCAGCGAGCGCAGTGGAGGGAACGAGGAGCGCGGCCACGCAGGTGGCGTAAATCATCGATCGCTGCATCGGGCTCTTCTAGTTGGCGCGTGGATGGATGTCGAGCCGATGTGGCCGGCGAAGCGCTGGGTTCGGAAACCAGGCAATCCGGCTGCGCTCAGCGCGGATCACATGAGCGCGATCAAGCACGACGCTATTCGCCGTAACCGGGCACTCCGCCGAAGTCCTGACAGCCGAGATCGAAGTCGAGCCCCTTTCCGATCATCACGCCGCAGCTTCCGTCCGGGCGCCGACACCCGTCGAGCTCGCCGGCGCCATGGGGCCACGACACCGAAAAACTGGAACACGACGGATCGATGACGCCCTCACCATGGGCATCCACGCAGCCCGTCGGGAGCGGACCGTAGCCATAGTTGGAGAGATCCACGCCGCAGCGATCCACGCTCGCGCAGCAGGGCGACAGCGAGGCGGTCGTTCCCCCAGGATCGATTCGCGTCGGGGCGGTTCCCGTACAGCTCATCGCTCCGCAGCTGATGGTATCGATCGCGGGAGCTTCGTTTCCCGCGTCAGCCGGCAGCGACGACGAGCTCTCCGTGTTGCCACCACATCCAATGGCGACACCGAGGATGAGCAGAGCGAGAAAGCGAATCATCGTCGCGCCCTTCGCAACGCGCGTGCCAGCCATCGTTCCACGGATTTGCGAGGATTGCGGAAGTGGCCCGGACTTTCGCGGCACAACCCGGGCACCTGTGTCGCGCTTCCGCCGCCTACTTCAGGTTTTTGCAGGACTCGTAAAACTCGAGCTTGCTCTTTTCCGCCTGCTGTTTGCACGCGTCGTCTTTGCAGGCAGCGACCTCACGCTCGTAGGTTTCGTTGGTCGTATCCATGCACTTTTCCACCTGGCTCTTGCAGCCGGTCGTCGCTGCTAGAGATACACCTGCCAAGATCAATAGTGCGTGTAGTTGCATCGGGCCCTCCAGGAAAATCGAATAGTCCGACGGGATCGTCGCGTCAATTGGCAACACCACGACGCAAACCGACCGATCAGTCGAAGCTGAACATCGCTTGCTCTGGCAGCGGTACCCGCTCACCGCCGGGGAAAGCATCGAGCACGATGGCCAGGCGGACTGGCGATTGCGAACCGACTAATCCTCTCGAGCTTCGAGCCCCGACCGCAGCTCCACGATCCGTGCTTTGTGTGTCGCGAGCGCTTCGTCCCACTCGCGACGAAACTTCTCGATGAGCGATCGGCGCTCCTCCGCCGATGCCGCCGCGTCGGCGATGGGAAAGAGTCCCTCCCGCTCGGCTCCATCGTGATGCTCGACGAGGTGCTTGTAAGTGGTCTCGAAGTCCATCAGTCCGATGACCGCGCGGCGGGGTCGGGTGGGCGGATTGTCGATGAACGTTCGCAAAGACGCGTCGGCGCGTTCGAGCATGCCGCGCATCTTTTCGTGTTGGCCCGTGTAGAGCACCCGCGGCCACTTCTCGACCGGACCCGCGCGTTCGAACACGGGGAGCAAGAAGCTCTCCTCGTGATCCATGTGAACGCGCAAAAGCTCCGAATGGATTGTCAGAAGCTCCAGAGCCGCGGGAAAATCCGTGAGCAGGAGCGCTTCCTGATGAAGAGCAAAGATCTCCTCGAGCGCTTCGTGAATGTCGAGGAGCGATGCGAAGCTCGGAGGATCGTTCACGACCTGGGTAGAGTAGCGGATCCGCGTTTCGTTTGTGCTAGTGAGTGCGAACCTTGGCGCGGCTCGAGCTCGATCACATCCTGATCACGGGTGCCCGGGAGCACAATCTGAAGGGCGTCAACGTCCGCATCCCGAAGAAGAAGCTCGTCGTCCTGACGGGCGTGTCCGGCTCCGGAAAGTCGAGCCTTGCGTTCGACACGTTGTACGCCGAAGGACAGCGGCGCTACGTGGAGTCGCTCTCCGCCTACGCTCGACAATTCCTCGGGCGCATGGAGAAGCCGAAATACGACAGCATCAAGGGTCTGTCGCCGGCCGTTTCGATCGAGCAGAAGACGACGAACACGAACCCGCGTTCGACGGTGGGGACGATTACCGAGATCGCGGACTACCTGCGCGTGCTCTTTGCGCGAGTGGGGGAGCAGCACTGTCATCGCTGTGGATCGCCGGTTTCGGCGCAGACTCCCGAACGCATTGCCAAGACGATCTTGTCGGCTCCCAAGGGCACGCGTCTGTTGATCCTCGCGCCGCTGCTGGTGAACCGAAAGGGCGAGCACAAGGAGCTCCTGGAGGACGCGCGACAGGCCGGCTACGTGCGCTTGCGCGTCGATGGCGAGGTCGTGGAGAGCGAAGGGCTCGTCGCGCTCCAGAAGAACAAGAAGCATCACGTCGAAGCCGTGATCGATCGCATCGTAGCGGGGCCGGGTCTCCAGGGGCGGGTCGTAGGATCGGTGGAGCAGGCTCTGGGCGTGGGGGATGGAACGCTGATCGTGTCGTCGCCCAAAGGGGACGAGCCGTTCAGCGAAAAGATGGCCTGCGCGAAGTGCAATATCTCGTTTCCGGAGCTCACCCCTCAGGGCTTCAGCTTCAACAGCCCTCAGGGGATGTGCCCGGCGTGCAATGGGCTCGGCACTCGCATGACCATCGATCCCGGGCGCATCGTTCCCGACGAATCGCTCAGCATCGACGAAGGCGCGGTGGCACCCTGGGGGCCCGACGCTTCCCAGAAGGTCGGATGGATGCACGGGTTTCGCGGTCAGCTCCTGGCGGCCACCGGGATCCCCTGCAACAAGCCGTACAAGAAGCTCAGCGCGAAACAGAAGCAGACGTTGCTCTACGGCACCGGTGACAAGCGCTATCGCGTGCGGTGGAAGAGCAAGAGCGGCTCTGGATCTCTCGAGGTGGAGTGGGAAGGCATCGTGCATCGACTGATGCGACGCTTTTCCAGCACTCAGTCCGACCGCGCCAAACGCTGGTATGCCGACTTCATGGGGGACGCCCTGTGCGAGACCTGCCAGGGCAAGCGCCTGCGTCCCGAGAGCGCCGCCGTGAAGGTCGGAGGGCAGAGCATCGTCGAGCTCTCCGAGCTCACCGTCGAAGACGCGGCGAAGTTCTTCGACGACCTGCGGCTGGTGGGTGCTTCCTCGGAAATCGCCGCCGAGGTCTTGAAGGAGATCAAGGGCCGGCTCGGTTTCTTGCGTTCGGTGGGCCTCGGCTATCTCTCCTTGTTGCGCTCGGGTCCGAGCCTATCTGGCGGCGAATCCCAGCGCATCCGCCTCGCGAGCCAGGTGGGGAGCGATCTCACCGGCGTGATCTACATTCTCGACGAGCCGAGCATCGGACTTCATCAGCGGGACAACCGCCGCCTCCTCGACACCCTCGAGCGCCTGCGGGACATCGGCAACACGGTGGTCGTCGTCGAGCACGACGAGGACACGATTCGCGCCGCGGATCACGTGATCGATTTCGGTCCGGGCGCCGGTGTCGATGGCGGCGAGCTCGTCTTCGCCGGCACGCCGGGAGACCTCGCCAAGTCGAAGCGTTCTCTGACCGGCGCGTACCTCTCCGGCAAGAAACGCATCGACATGCCCACGCGGCGTCGCGAGCCGACCGGAACCTTGCGCGTGAGCGGCGCACGCGCGAACAACTTACGAGACTTGAGCGTCGAGTTCCCACTCGGCGTCCTCACGTGCATCACGGGTGTGAGTGGCGCCGGCAAGAGCACTCTCGTCGTCGACGTTCTCTATCCGGCGCTGGCTCAGAAGCTCGGCAGCACCGAAACTCGCCCGCCACCGGGCACTCGCCTCGAGGGCTTTCAAAAGATCGACAAGGTCATCGACATCGATCAGAAGCCCATTGGTCGAACGCCCCGCAGCAATCCCGTCACGTACATCAAGGTGTTCGACGAGATCCGCCACTTCTTCGCCGCCCTGCCCGAGGCTCGGATGCATGGCTTCACTCCCGGGCGCTTCTCTTTCAACGTGAAAGGAGGGCGCTGCGAGGCCTGCGAAGGCGACGGGGTGCGTCAGATCGAGATGCATTTCTTGGCGGACGTCTTCGTCAAGTGCGAGGAGTGCAGCGGCAAGCGCTTCAACGAAGCAACGCTCCGGGTGCGTTACAAGGATCGCAGCATCTTCGACGTGCTCGAGCTCACCGTGCGCGAGGCCATCGAGCTCTTCAGCGCCCATCCCAAGATCCGCACTCCCCTTGCGCTGCTCGCCGAGGTCGGGGTCGACTATCTCCATCTCGGGCAACCCTCACCCACGCTGTCAGGCGGCGAAGCGCAGCGCATCAAGCTCGCGCGGGAGCTTTCCCGGCGCGCCACGGGCAAGACGCTGTACATCCTCGACGAGCCCACGACCGGGCTTCACTTCGACGACATCGCGAAGCTCCTGACGGTGCTCGAACGGCTGGTGGACGCGGGCAACACCGTCATCGTCATCGAGCACAACCTCGACGTGATCAAGACGGCCGACTACCTGATCGATCTCGGTCCCGAAGGCGGACCGGGTGGCGGAGAGATCGTCGCGGCGGGAACCCCGGAGGAAGTCGCGCGCATCGAGTCGTCCTACACGGGACAGCATCTCGCACCGCTGTTTGGCTCCCCGCGTCGCCGGCGATCCGCCTGAGCAACGCTCAGCGCGGCGGCCGAGCCGCGGGCGGCAGATCGATCTGTGCGTTCTGATCGCCGTACAAGATGCCGCGCACGTTGTCGCTCCCGAGAAATGAACGCGGGAAACCCAGCTCGATTTTGCTCACTTCGTCCAGCCGCGCGAGATGTTCGTCCCTGAGCGTGAAGTCGAGGCAGCCGAGCACGTCCGTGATCTGGGAGACCTTGCGCGCTCCCACGATGGGCAGGATGTTCGCTCCCCGCTGCCGCACCCAGTTGGTCGCGACCTGCGCCGAGGTCTTGCCGAGCTCGTCGGCGATCGCATCCACGACCTTCGCGATCGCCATGTTGCGGTCGTTGATCCGCGTGCCGGGGGTTCGCTTGCTGTCCTCGGGAGGTTTGCTCGAACGCGAGTACTTGCCGGTGAGCACTCCGCCACCCAGAGGCGCCCAGGGCGTCACCGTGAGGCCGAATGCATCCGCCATCGGGATCAGCTCCCGTTCGACGGTTCGCTCGATCAGGCTGTATTCGATCTGGAGCGCGGCGAACGAGGACCAACCCCGAAGCTCGGCCAGCGTGTTGGCCTGGGAGACGACCCACGCCGGAGCATCCGAGACGCCAATCGAGACGACCTTGCCAGCACGGACCACGTCGTCGAGGCCGCGCATCACCTCGTCGACCGCCGTCGTGAAGTCCCAAGCGTGGACCCACAGGAGATCGACGTAGTCCGTCCCCAGGCGCTGCAAGCTGTGATTCAGGGCCTGAACCAGGTTCTTTCGCGAGTTGCCGCATCCATTCGGATCGCCGGGGCGCATCGCGAGGGTGAACTTCGTGGCGATCACCCAGCGATCGCGATCATCAGCGATGATCTTCGAGCAGATCTCCTCGGTCTGGCCCTCGTGATACTTGTTCGCCGTATCGAGGAAATTCCCGCCGGCCTCACGGAAGGCCGCGGCGACCTGGAGCGAGGTCGGCTCGTCGGCGCCAAACCCCCATCGGTCCCCGAAGCTCATCGTTCCGAGACACAGCTCCGATACCTTGATGCCAGTTTTCCCCAAGAGCTTGTAACGCATGGCCGGACCTTAGGACCGACCCCGGACAGCGTCGAGATGCCCACCGCAGCGATTCGGCCATTTTGCGAATTTCGGGCCTCTCGCCCCGACTTCTGCTAGGTTCCGCGGCCTCGCGAATCCCGGCTCCTCCGAGCACCGCGTTCGAGTCGCTCTGGTCCGGGTCGCAAGCTCACAGCGCAGTCGGTCGAGCGGCTAGCCGCAACGACCGGGATCCACAGGGACACGACCATGATCACCGTAAACGGGATATCGATGAGTTTTGGAGAGCGGGTGCTCTTCGATGACGTGAACGTGACGTTCAACGACGGGGAGCGCTACGGCCTCACCGGTCCCAACGGAGCGGGCAAGTCGACATTCATGAAGATCTTGGCGAGCCAGGAGGAGCAGGTGACTGGGCACGTCGTGGCCCGGGGCCGGCTGGGAGTCCTGGAGCAGGACCACGCCATCTACGCCGATCAGCCGATCCTGGACGTGGTGCTGTCGGGGCATCAGAAGCTGTGGGCGGCGATGCAGAAGAAGGCGGAGCTCGTCACCAAGACCTCGGAGCTGACCGACGAAGAGGGAATGCTCCTCGGCGAGCTCGAGATGACGATCTCGGAACAAGATGGCTACACCGCGGAAGGTGAGGCCACCGCGCTCCTCGAGGGGCTCGGCATCCCGGCGCACCTGCACGCCGACCGGCTCGAGATCCTCCAAGGCGGAGATCGCGTCCGCGTGCTTCTTGCCAAAGCGCTGTTTGGAAAACCCGACAGCCTCCTCCTCGACGAGCCCACGAACAGCCTCGACATCTCGAGCATTCGCTGGCTGGAAAGCTTTCTCGTCGAGTACACCGGCGCGCTCATCGTGATCAGCCACGATCGGCACTTCTTGAACACTGTGTGCACCAAGATCGCCGACATCGATTACGAGAGCATCATCGTCTACACCGGCGACTACGACGACATGATCCGCGCCAAGGCCGAAGCCCGAACGGCTCTGGAGCTCGCGAACTCGGCTCGGCAAGACAAGGTCAATCAGCTGCAGGATTTCGTGCAGCGCTTCGGCGCCGGAACCCGCGCCACTCAGGTGAAATCGCGCGAGAAGGCGATGCAGCGCGAGAAGCAGGCGATGGTCGATCTCAAGCGCTCCAACATCCAGCGCCCGTTCATCCGCTTCGAGCAGTCCCGTCCCAGCGGGCGCGGCGTGCTCACCGTGCAAAATCTCTGCAAGAGCTTCGATGGCCTCAACATCTGCAAGCGCTTCAACCTGAGCGTCATGCGGGGTGACAAGATCGCCCTCGTGGGCCCGAACGGCATCGGCAAGACCACGATGCTCCGCATGTTCAACGACGAAGTGAAGCCCGACGAGGGCGAAGTGACCTGGGGCTACGAAGCACGCATCGGCTACATGCCCCAAGAGCATTCCGAGCTCGTTCAACGCTCCGACCAGAGCGCCCACGCCTGGCTCTGGAGCTTCAACGAACGCGCCGACGAAGAAAATCTCCGCGCCCTGTTCGGCCGACTCCTGTTCAAGAAGGAAGAGCCGCTCAAGCCCACCAAGGTCCTCTCCGGCGGCGAAACGGTTCGCTTGCTACTGGCCAAGCTGATGTTGGCGGAGCCGAACGTCCTGCTCCTGGACGAGCCCACCAATCATCTCGATCTCGAAGCCATTCGCGCCCTCACCGAGGCGCTCCGGGTGTTCCAGGGAACGTGCATCTTCGTGACCCACGATCGCAACATGGTCGACCAGGTCGCCACCCGCATCCTGGAGATGAGCGTCGAAGGGATCCGCGAGCTTTCGCCCAGCGCGTTCCACGACGGGCAATTCCTCGTCAAGCACGGCATCTATCAGCACCGCGAAGCGTCGTAGGTTTTTCGGGTTCGCCACCACCACCCCGCCTTGCCGCGCGTCCTCCACGCGCTCCTCGAAGCCAATGCGACGGCGCCCTGCCAAATCGCAGGTTGCTGCGGAGGCGCGAACCCAGGCCGTCACTCGAGAGCAGCGACAGGTAAGCAAGACGGCCCGCCGGCAACGCCCGCGCCGCCAAGGTCAACCTGGCCTGGGACAGGTACACAAGACCGCGCCGCCCCGCTCCGGCAACGCCCGCGCCGCCAAGGTCAACCTGGCCTGGGACAGGTACACAAGACCGCGCCGCCCGCCGGCAACGCCCGCGCCGCCAAGGTCAACCTGTCCTGGGACAGGTACACAAGACCGCGCCGCCCCGCCGGCAACGCCCGCGCCGCCAAGGTCAACCTGGCCTGGGACAGGTACACAAGACCGCGCCGCCCGCCGGCAACGCCCGCGCCGCCAAGGTCAACCTGGCCTGGGACAGGTACACAAGACCGCGCCGCCCGCCGGCAACGCCCGCGCCGCCAAGGTCAACCTGTCCTGGGACAGGTACACAAGACCGCGCCGCCCCGCCGGCAACGCCCGCGCCGCCAAGGTCAACCTGGCCTGGGACAGGTACACAAGACCGCGCCGCCCCGCCGGCAACGCCCGCGCCGCCAAGGTCAACCTGGCCTGGGACAGGTACACAAGACCGCGCCGCCCCGCCGGCAACGCCCGCGCCGCCAAGGTCAACCTGGCCTGGGACAGGTACACAAGACCGCGCCGCCCGCCGGCAACGCCCGCGCCGCCAAGGTCAACCTGGCCTGGGACAGGTAAACAACACCCCGCCAAGCGATGCGCGTCACTTCCTGGACCGACGCGCCACCAACCGCCCGGCCCCTCCGGTTACGTTGACCTTGGCGGCGCCGGATCGGCAACCGCGCCCCCGCCCATAATGCGCTCGGGGAACATCGCGGCGAAGTGGATGAAGCGATCGGACTTCGAGGGGAAGGAACTGTCGCGCGATACGTCTCGCGCGGGAGCTCGTCGCGTCCAGCACTACGCCAGCAGTGGATTTCACCCGCGCCAGCGCGGGTGATTCGCGGCGTCGATCCGGGAGGCGACGAGCGGGCGTGAGCAACGGCTCTTGACCTAGGGAAGCCGCAAGATCGTCACGACTCCAGTGCAAATCACGCTCACGTTGCTTGCGGGTCTAACCGAACGCGTAGCTCCTGCGATCGGTGAGATCGATGCGCTTGGACACCGAGGCCACGGCTCCCAAGCTCGAATCGAGGATGGCGTAGTGATCGGTGTCTTTGGTCGCGAAGGTGTCGAAACACGGGGCGCGGCGGCAGCTGCTTGACTTGGGTTTGGCAATGCCGTCCGATTGGATCAATGATCGCCCAGACCTCGTCCTCGATGGGAGCCATTTGGATAGGCACATTGGCACTGGCGCTCGCCGTCGGGTGCAGCTCCTCCGATGGCGGCGGCGCGACGGGCGACGGCGGTGCGACCGGCGGGGCATCGAGCGGAGGCGCATCGACGGGAGGCGCATCGACGGGAGGCGCATCGACCGGTGGCGCATCGACCGGTGGCGCATCGACGGGGGGCGCATCGACGGGAGGCGCATCGACCGGTGGGACTGGCGGTAGCAGCGATCCGTTCGAAGCGGCTCGCCAGGCCTGCATCGATCACATCAACGAGCTGCGTGCCGGCAAGGGGCGCACGCCCTACACGCGTTGGACCGCGCAGGAGTCGTGCGTGGATGGCGAAGCGACCTACGACTCCACCCACAGTCCCCACGCGGCATTTGCTTCGGGGAACAATTGCAGCGCCTACGGCCAAGGTGAGTGTCCGGGCAGCGGCCCTGGATCGGTGACGAGCTGCATCGATCTGATGTGGGCGGAGAAGGACCAATCCATCTGCTCGGGCTGCGACCAGTGTCCGAGCTTGAACGATGGCTTTGCCGGCAATTGCCCGAACTGCCAAGTGACGACCTCGAATCCGACTTGCGGTCACTACCTGGCGCTGGTCAGCCCGGGATTCAGTCTAGCGGCGTGCGGTTTCAGCACCGGAAGCCCGTACACGGCGATCAACTACCAGTGAGGTTTCAGCCATCGCACGAGAATCGTGTTCGGCCCGCTTCCGGATCCGGCCGCGGGTGTTCCCGGAACAGTGAGCTATCTTTGGCGTGATGCTCCCAGGCGCCGCTCGGATGACCTGCCTCTGTCTTGCCACCTTGCTCGGGGCTTGCGGCGGCAAAACCTCCGGTGACGTGTCGGGCGACGCGGGGGGCAGCGGTGGTGGGGGCGGCGACAACGATGCGGGCAGCGCTGAGTGTGCTGCGTCTGGCGGAACCGGCGCCAGCTCATTCGGCGTGTCCACTGGTGGAGACGCTGGCGTCCCTGCATGCTCTCAATTGATGCTCTCGGCGTACGCGAATTTCCAGGAGTGGGAGCACGGCTTCGGATTCGATGGCTGCGCCCCGGAACCCGGGCTCTATGTGGTGAAGAGCGTCGATTTCGATCGGGTGACGCTCGTAGGTACGCCGGCAGAGTTTCGCGCTCGGACGGTGCTGCCGGATTGGTTCTCGGAGGGCGAAGTCGTCTTCGCGGGAGCTCGAGCGCACGGATCGATCCCCGATGGTTGGGACTACATCATCAGTGACCATTACACGGCGTTGGTCGGGCGGTCCGTCCCGGCCGACATTCCGGATGGGCCTCACATCGAAGCAGAGCCGCAGTGCACGAACGTCGGCTGCACGCCTTGTGGTGAGCCACCGCGGCCCGAGACGATCTACGCGATCCAGGCGATCGACCCGGACTCCACGAACTACATTAACTGGGGTGCGGGCGTGGGCACCGAGCACTGGGTTGTCGGCAATCTCCACGTGGTCCAGTTTCAGAAGTATTGCTCGCCGGAATGTGGCGAGCCCGTCGGCCCCGCGGCTCGAGTCATCGCCGTCGGTCCTTACAACGTCGGTGAATGACAGATCCCCCAGCTAGATCTCACAGTGCCATGCGCTCGAGTCGGGTCACAGGCACAAGTCTGCTGCGATTCCGAAGGGACCGCCCTCGGCGATCACAACGTCAGAGCCACACCCGGCGCAGGCGTTGGGATTGACGCAATCTGCCCACCAGATCTTGTACGTGTAGGTGTCCCCCAAAGGCAGCTCGAAGTTCTCGGTCACCGGACCGCTCGTGCACGTGTTGAGCGGTGAGCCACCGAGAAGGCCCTGGGAGTTGAAGATCCCGTTCGCTCCGTAGACCAGGACGTAGTTCACCTTGCCGTTACCGCCGGTCGCGTTCCAAGAGATTGCTACCTGGAACTTGAGCGTACCTGCGTCATCTGGTGTTGGCGTTCCGGCATCGCCCGGAAAGCTCGAGCAAGCTTGGGATCCGTTGGTGCCGCTCACGCAACCGAAGCCATGATAGGTCGGCGGGCAAAGTCCTCCGCAGTCCACACTGAGCTCGCCCGCGTTCCGTACGCCGTCGGAGCAAGTCGCGCTTTGGCAGCTCCCGCTCTCACAGACGCCGTCATTGCAATCCGTCCCAGCATTGCAGTGCTCGTTTGCGTCGCATTTGGGACACGAGCCTCCGCAATCAACGTCGCTCTCGTCGCCACTCTTGGAGCCGTCGCTGCAGCTCGATCCTTGATCCGAAGAGCCGTCGGCCGGAGAGTCGCTCGAGGCATCCGAGTTTCCGCCGTTGCCTCCGACACCAGTCGGCTCCGCAATCTTGCCGTCATCGGACGCGCAGCTCGTCATGGAGGCGAGCAGCCCCGAAACCAGTAACAGCCAACCCCTCATGAAGGCCAGAATGCCGAAGGGCCAAGAACAAGTAAAGCGTCGGTTGTTCCGCCGTGCTCGTGCAGGGCACGTCGGTCAAAGGGCTCCTGCTGCAGTGCGGCAACGCGGACTGGGCGGACTACCCTTGTCACGGACCCAGGCAGACCGGCGCGCCGGATCAGCGAATTCGTGGATCTTCACCGGGGGTCGGGGCCGAAAGCCCCGTCAGAACGTCGAGCAGCCGCACGAGGGGCTCAGTTTCGAACTCGACGATCAAGTCCACATCCGCGGTCAACCGGGCGTGGCCGTGGAGAACCGTCGCCACTCCGCCCACGACTACGTACCGCGCCCCGCACCCGCTCAGCGCTCGAAACAACGGGATGGAGAGGCTCACGACGAGAACGCTAGTCGCTTCCAGAGGAACAATCAACGCACGGGATCCCGGGCGCGCGAGATCGAGCAACGACTCGTCGATCGCCGCTTTGACCTCGACCGCGCCGGACTCCCGCGACGGCGCCGACTCGCTTCGTGCGGGCGACGACACCGTTGGAATACGGCTTCGTTTCCCGTGACGACACGCCGGGTCGGTTCGATGCGGACACCGAGCGACAACCAGTTGAACGGCCGCTGAAGTCGCGCGAGCGAGCTCCGCGATTGTGGCGCTCCGCGTATTCAGCGAGGTTCACGCTCATTGCTCACTCCAATCGAATCCCCGTGTGGTCGCGGGAAGCGCTGCGCGGCCAGCCCGACGCCACTGGTACTTGACAGTAAACACTGTAACGGTTACTACTGTCGAGATGAGCCGCTGACCGCCATTTTGGGCGGGAAACCCAGCGGATCGGGAGAGGTGTGTGATGACGACAGCAGTCGTGACGGCAGAGCCCTGCCAAGACAAGTGGCAGACCTTTGGACAGGAGCTCGACCGAATCAAAGCGCGGGTCCAGGCCGAAATGGGGGCCGAGGACGTTCGCTACGTGCGCCGGATGAACGCCGCGAGTCGCTCGCTGGAAGTCGTCGGGCGCCTGCTGATCCACTTCAGCTTCGAGCCCGTCGGCTTCGGTGCCGGCGTGGTCGCGCTGTGGATCCACAAGCAGCTGCAGGCCACCGAGATCGGCCACACCGCCCTGCACGGCGCCTACGACAAGCTCCCGGGTGCCGAAGGCCTATCGCTCTGCCACGTATCGCTGGCAGATCCCGATCGACGAGGCGTCGTGGACGAACATGCACAACGCGCGACACCACGGTGCGACCAACGTCGCCGGTCGCGACGCCGACATCCACTTCGGTCCGGTGCGGCTCACCGAGCAGACCCCATGGAGCCCGAGCCACCGCTGGCAGTTGCCCTTCACGCTGTTCTTGCTGTTCCCGAACTTCGCGTTCGGCATCAACCTGCACTTCACCGGGCTCAGCGATCTCGCGGTCGACAACGGTCTACCCGGCGGGCTCGACTTCCTGCCCGATCGCTCGCCCGCGAGCCGCCGCCAGGCGTGGCGCAACGCGCTGCGCAAGTGGGTCCCGTACTACGGCAAGGAGTACGTGCTGTTCCCGCTGCTCGCCGGCCCGATGTTCTGGAAGGTGATGCTCGGCAACTGGCTCGCGGGCACGATGCGCGACGTCTACTCGGCGGCGACGATCTTCTGCGGGCACGTCGGCGACGAGGTGAAGAGCTACGCACTCGGCACCAAGGCCGGCAACCGCGGCCAGTGGTACGCGATGCAGGTCGAGGCCACCAACAACTTCGAGGTCGGCTGGCCGTGGAACGTCCTTTGCGGCGGGCTCGACCGCCAGATCGAGCACCACCTGTTCCCCAAGCTGCCGCCGCACCGCCTGCGTCAGCATCGCCCCCGAGGTGCGGGCGCTGTGCGAGCGCCACGGCATCGCGTACCGAACCGACCGCTGGGGTCGGGTGCTGCGACGCGCGCTCGCGGTGGATCGGCACGCTCTCGCGCGACCGTGGCCCGCTCGCGGCGAGCCGCGAAGTGCTGCGGGAGATGACGTAGGTGCGAAAGGAGCCGCCGATGGACGTCCCACTTTCGCTCGCGACCGCGCCGGAGGTAATCGAGGGGCCGGCGATGGCCGAGGATCCCGACCAGCTCACGATCGACCAGCTCACCGCGCAGTCGCGCGTCCCGAGCCGGACGATCCGCTACTATCAGTCCAAGGGCGTGCTGCCGCCGCCCGAGATCAAGGGCCGCGTGGCGTACTACGGACCGCTCCATCTCGAGCGGCTGTTGCTGATCGCCAAGCTGCAGGATCGCGGGCTGCGCATCGACGCGATCCGCGCGCTGCTCAGCCGCATCGAGAAGCGGCGAGCTCGACGTCGGCGAGTGGCTCGGGCTCGACGCCGAGCTCAAGGCGTCGTGGGCCGACGATCAGCCGCGCACGGTCGACCCCGACCGAGCTGCACGAGCTGGTCGGCACCGAGCGCGTCGGGCTGGTCGCCGATCTCGTGCGACTGCGTGCGGTCGAGCGCACCGGCGACGTCTACCTCGTCCGCAGCCCGGCGCTGTTGCGCCTCGCGATGCGGCTCGAGGCCGCAGGCATCGATCTCGAGACCGCGATCGGCACCGAGACGATCCTGCGCAAGCACCTGGGCCGCGCCGCGCGCGATCTCGCGAAGTACGTTCTTCGCGCAGGCCGAGCACGGTCGAGTGCAGCCGCCGGCGCACGGCAACTGGGCGCGCGTGTTCGAGGAGCTGCGCCCGACCAGCATCGAAGCGGTGCGGGTGATCTTCGGGCAACAGATGGAACGCGTGCTGCGCGAGCTGATCGAAGAGGGCGCGACCGCGAAGCTGCCGGGCCGCAAGAAGCGTCGCTAGGTCGCGCGGAACAGCGCTTCGATCTCGGCGGCAGCTGCCACTCCTTCGAAGCGGAGATCGACCAGGTCCTGCGCGCTGATGCCGAGGCCACGCTCGATGCCGTGGACGATCTGCGGAAGAGCCCAACTGGGAGTGCCGGTCAAGATGGCGTGCATGGCATCGGGCTCGGGCACGGTCGCGGCGGACAGCTCCCGCTTGAGAATCGATGCGCCCGCCGCGTCGATGGCGATGCGATCGCTGCTGGCCAAGATGAGACCCGGATCGGTGAATACCTTGTCGGAAAGAATGCCTTCGGGCCCGCCGTTGACGAGGGCCTTCTGGGCATCCAAGACGACGAGCGTCGGGTGAAAGATACCGTTCAGGATCGCAATGTCCCGGGAAAGACGATCGGGATCCCCTTCGTTGTAGTGCATCGGGTCGCGGGAATCGTCGCCGACCGCGCCCATCAGATTCTTCATGGACAGGGAGAAGGCCGCCCAGCGGTGATTCTTGCAGACGGGGATTTCGATCAAGTGATCGGCTTCCAGGATCTTCTTCATCGCCAAGATCCCGCCCTGGTCGAGCCACGTCTCTTCCCACGCCGGCGGTTGCTCGAGACTCCACGCCGACGGATCTTCCATCGGCTTGAGCGCCGGAAACACCTCGTCCGCGCCAGCCTCCAGCGCCGCGTCCTCCAAACCGGTCGTCTGGAACACCGCCCACGACGCACCCTGTCGCCACGATCGATCGCCGACCGTGATGTATCCGGGCTTGCGAGTTTTGACCGCGCGGATCACCGCTTTCAAAACTTCGTTGGACGTGACGATACCCGGAGCTCCCGCGGTGGCTCCGTGCACGGCGTTCGGCTTGATGAACACCGTTTGACCCGGAAGGATCTTCGAGCCCGCCCGCGAGGGCGATGGCACGGCGCACCGCGTGATCCACGTTGCTTTTTGCCGCGACTATGCCCACCGCGGCCCGTCCTTCAGGCACCGGGACGGGGGTATCGACGGCGCTTTCGACTTGTTCGTCCTTCGAGCCACACCCGACGCTGGCGGCAACCAGGGCCGCACTCCCTTTGAGGAAGTCTCGTCGGACGACGTGCTTGGGTCGGCTCATGAGTATCCTCTCGCAGCGATGGCGCCAAAGCGTTGTCCCATCCATCGACTTGAGAAGCGAGGGCCTGCCGGTCGAGCTCGACGCGCCGGAGATCGACGCTGACGCCGTCGGCTCTCACGTCGATGATGGCGTACTCGGCGTGAGGCAAGATCACCGGGGACCTCCGGACGCAGACTCCTCGAACGGTTGCCGAGGGAGCCCGGGTTCACGATCAGCATGCCTCGATGCTGACGCAGCATTTGCGAATGCGTGCGACCGCCTGCAGAGAACCCTGGCTCGCTTGCCATCGAGCATTTCATCGACCCGCTCGGCTGGGGTGATCGCGAGTAGGTCCTCCATGTTGGAGCGCGGAGTGCCGTGATACAGAAAGACGTCATCGAAGGTGAGCGTGCGCGCGAAGGTCGCAATGAACGCCACCTCCTCGGCCGAGAGTGCCTCTCGGGTTGCATCCACCGATTCGATCACCAGCGGGAACTCGCTGTACGAGCGAACGAGCGCCGCATCGAGCATGAACTCGTCGTGGTTGCCAAAGAATGCACGGGCAGCCCATGTCGCGCAGGCGGGCCAGCACTGCGCTCGGTCGCGGGCCGAGCGTGGCCACGTCGCCCAAGCAAACGAGCTGGTCGTAGCCCGTGCGCCTTGCGTCGGCGAGCACGGCATCGAGTGCAATCTCGTTGCCGTGCAGGTCGAGACGAGCGCGAGGCGCATCCGGGCATCATACGCAAAAGACTCGGCTGGGCTCCGAGCAGCTAGAATCGAGTCATGGTCGTCGGTCCGAAGCTGGCCGCCGAGCGCCCCGTGGCACTCGAGCTTCGCATCTACTGCACCGCGTGCAACGCGCCGATCCACCTTTTGGGCCCCGTCCGTTCCATTGCGTGCGCCGCCTGTGGTCGCTCGGTCAGCTCTCCCCGACGCTGTGGCAGGAGATCCTGTCCGACGCCGACGAGCACAGCTTCGATAGCTGGGGCAGCTATCCCGCCATCGCGGCGAGGCGTCGAGAGTCAGCCTGGGGATTCTTTCTGGCTCGCTGGCAATCCCTCGCCCCGACGTGTCGCGGATGCAATAACGCTCTGGCGCTCAGCGCTCCCGGCAGCGAAGAGACGGTCGTGTGTGGGGAGTGTGGGAGCGGGCTCGCGACGCGGCCGGTGCCGAGCTTCGTGCGGTTCGAGGTCGGATCCGCGATGCAGCTCTACGGCGCAGCTCTCGAAGAGAGCGCGGCGGTGGGCGGTCCAGATACGTTGGGTTGCTCCTCGCTGCGGCGGCGAATGCAACTTGCCGCCGGACGCCTCGCCCAGCACCCGCTGCACGAGTTGCGACAGCATCGTCAGCGTGCCCGAGCTCTTGGCTCAAAGTCCACTGTGTCTCGATCGAGTCTGGTGGTGCACGTTCCAAGGTGCGCCGCCTCGCGTTGGAGAGAGGATTGCACGCCAGACGCTCGATGTTCGACCCCACTCGCGGGATGGTCCGAGCCTGCTGCGCGATGCGGTGGACCACACCATCGGACGCGTCGAGAAGGACAAGCAGACTCGACAGAAGGCGTATGCCATCGTGGTCCTCGCGATTGTCCTCTTGTTTGGGGTGCTGGCGTATTGGAGGTACTTCACTCAGCGGGGTGGGGATGGCGACGACTTCACGTTCGATCCTCGTTCGAGCGACTGATCGGATGGGTTAGTATCCGATCATGGTGCGACCCCTCGAGGTGATGTTGCTCTCGCTCGTTGTCGGTACGACGGGCTGCGGCTCGTCCGACGCAAATTCCACTTCGACCGGCGGCGGAGGCGCCGCCACGGGTGGGAGCGGTGGTGGTGGTGGCACGGGGGCGACGGCGGGGAGCGGAGGGAGCGGAGGTAGCGGAGGAAGTAGTGGAAGTACTGGAAGCGGTGGGGTGGCGGGGTCGGGTGGCGGCAGTGGCGCGGTCCCGAGCGCGGCGGATCTCCTCGCGCTTCTCGCAACGTGCACCGAAGTTTCGAATGGCAACTATCAAACGGACAATGACGGTTCACCCGCGACGATTCCGATCTGCGGTCTCACCGGTGCGGTCTTCTGGCAAGCCGACATGGATGTCGACTGCGACGGCAAGCAGAGCGCAGAGTGCAACCTGAACACGGATCCCGCGTACCTGCCCGAGACCAGTGCGACCGACTCGAACGGGGATCCGCTCGATGCGGCGTCCCTTCCGTTCGTCGTGGTCCCGCTTCCCAGCTCGCGGTTCGACTACAATGCTGCAGGGCTCGAGCTCGGAAGCGTGATCGCCGTGATCTATCAGGGGCAGGTGAACTACGGCGTCTTCGGTGACGAAGGGCCCGCCAAGATCATCGGCGAGGCGTCCTACGCCATGGCCAAGAGCCTCGGCATCGATCCAGATCCCTCGACGGGTGGCACCGACAGCGGAGTCTCGTACGTTGCGTTCACGGGTCCGGGAGCGGTGGTCGGTACCATCGAAGATCACGGCGCCACGGTGACGCTCGGCGAAACCCTGGCGAGCGAGCTTCTGGGAAAAAACTAGGCTTTGCGCGCCACGCCTCGGATGCTCGGGCGTACGAACGGCAGCGCTTTCCGCATGCTCTCTCTCTCCATCCGGGCGATATCGAATCCGGCGCGCAGAATGCTCTTGTCGGTTTCGCGAGTCAGATGACAGCCATCGGCAATCCGTGTCCAGAATGGCTCGATCCGCTTCTGCCAGCGCAATCGCGACGGTCGATCTTCCGCGGCCACGTGCTCGATGAAGACGAGCCGTCCGCCTGGCCGCAGGACTCGTCGCATCTCGGCCAAGGAGCGATCAGGGTCCGGAACGCTGCAGAGCACGAGCGTGGACACGACCGCGTCGAAGCTCTCGTCGGGAAATGGAAGCTCGGCGGATGCCGCGGTGATCACTTCGACGGGGATTCGGTTCCCGTCGACGCGGCGGGAGAGCCTCGCCCGCATGCTCGGATCCGGCTCGCTCAGCACCAGCCGATCGACTCCGGAACCGTAGTGTTCGAGGTTTGCGCCGGTGCCTGCGCCGACTTCGATCACCGCCCCCGCGAGGGGAGCGATGAGCTCACCTCGCCATTCCGAGAGGCAGGCCCTTTCGGTCTTTTGCATGAAGCGGTCGTAGATCTTCGCGTAAAACCAGGGCACGGTTTCGCGATGGTACACCCGGTCGGCTTGACGGCCGTAGCTCCGTCGGATCAAGCTGGCCGCGCATGCCGCTCCGCGACGAACCCAAAGACCGCAAGGGCGGCGTCTCCGGGCGAGTGATTTCAGTCCTGGTCGTTGTCGCGATGGTTTTTCTCGGCAGCGTATTTTACCTGATCGCCCGGTCGACGGAGGCGCCGGCTGCCAAGGCGCCCACGCACGCTTTCTGAGCCGCGGCTGACGCGAGAGCTCACGCCATCACGCTCCCGGGATCGTCAGGCGCGCCTCGAGCTCCTGTGATGTCAGCGCCGCCGGGGCCCAGTGCTCGCGCGCCGCCTGGAGCGCCAATCCCACGAGTGCTCGATTGCAAGGCGTCGGCACGCCATGAGCTTCGCCGAGCCGCACGATCTCGCCATTCAAGTAGTCCGTTTCGATGCTGCCCGCCCCGCGGGCGAGGCTCTGCCACGACGATCCGCCGCCGCGCGTTCGGCCCTCGACCGGAAGATCGTTGACGAACGAGAAGCGCTCGGCAATTTCCTCGAGCGTTGCGTAATCGATGCCGGCGCGCTCGAGCACATCGGTGGCCTCGCGCCGGAGCCGCGCCACGAGATCGCTGCCGAGGCCGTTTCGGCCAGCGAGGGCTTGGACCGCGCTTTCCAGATTGCCGAGCAGCTTTCCGTACTTCAGTCGCATGACACGATCCGTCGTGCTCGCCCCGAAGCCCGCTCGCTGACAGTCGCCGGCGATCGTTTCGGCCAGCGCGTCGATCCCTCGCGGGTACTTTCCGACGTCCAATCCGCCGCGCACCGGATCCGAGTGTATCAAGACCTTGCCGGGCTCGAGAAAGGTGGTGGGTGCGAACACCAGCATCCCGTACACCCGCGAGAAGCGCTTCGCGGCGACGCTTTCGTTCGCAACGCCGTTCTGCGCACACACGATGGAAGGGTCGGAGCGAATCGATCCGAGAGCCGCTTGGGTATCCTGAGACTTCGTACAGAGCAGGACCACGTCGTCCGCTTCGAGGGCCACGTCCTCGGAAACCTCGACGGCCATGCGGTGGCTCGAGCTCGGAGTCGATAGCTCGAGACCTCGGGCTCTGAGCGCGTGAAGCTGTGCCCCCCGAGCGACGAAGCGGACGTTGCTTCCGGCAAGCTTCAGGCTGCCGCCGATCGCGCAGCCGACCGCGCCCGCTCCAACGACCACGTAGCGTGTCATGACCAGGGCGATGATACACTCGCTCGATGGTCGTCATCGAACGGCGGCTCTGCGTTCGATCCGGTCGAAGCTCGACCGATACCCACGTCACGCTGCCGGAAGGTCACGAGAATCGTCCTGGAGTGCTGTATCTCCCCGCGCTCGGAACGACGACTCTGGCTCGCGATCTCGCGAGCGACGCCCCCGACGCGTTGCTCACGCTTCTTCGGGCCCTGACCGATGCTGGATTCGTCACGTTGCGCGCAGAGCCTCTGGCAAGCAACGCGTCGCTCGGTGCGACGCTCGCCATCCATCGGGCGAGCTTCGACGCACTGCGGGCACTCGACGAAGTCGATGCTGAGCGACTGTTCGTCGTCGGTCACAGTCTGGGAGGCATGATCGCGCCGTTCGTCGCCGAGCGTCCGCGGGGGATCGTCGCCTACGCGGCGCCCAGCCGAGCCTGGAGCGAATGCATGGCCCTTTCTGCCGCGCGTCAGCTAAAGCTCTGGGGGCTCTCTGGGGAAGAGCTGGCTCGAGAAACGGATGCCGCAGCGCGGCTCTATCGAATGGTGTTCCAGGAAGGTCAACCGCCCGAGCAGGTGCTGGAGCGGTTCCCCGAGATCGCTTCGAGTCGGGCTTCCGTGGACGTCGCCGGCGGCACGATCTTCGGCCGGGACGCAGCGTTCTTCCACGACATCGAGCAACTGGACCTCGAATCGGCGTGGCGCCGCCAGTCGTCGGTGCTGGCGCTCTTCGGCGATCAGGACTGGATCGTCGATCCTGACGACCACGTGCGCATCGCGGGGTGGGCCCAGCGCGGGACAGCGTTGACCCTTGGCGGAGTCGATCACTGGATGCAACGGCATCCCAATCGCGAAGAATCGTTCCGATGCGCAGGGCGCGGTGAAGTCGACCCCGCCTGCGCTCGGGTGATGATAGAGTGGATGGTCGAAACAGGGAGGAGCGAACCTTGAGCCATCTTTTCACGTGCCCGAGTTGCAACCGCCATGTCCGTGCACAGGCTCACTCGACGTGTCCGTTCTGTGAGAGCGAGCTACCTGCTTCGACCGCGGAGCAACCGGCCCCGCCCCGGGGCCTGAGTCGCGCGGCAGTGATGGCCTTCGGCGCCGCGCTCGCTGCGGTGCCCCTCGCTGCCTGCGGCAGCGGCAGCGGCCCCGGGAGTGGTGGAGCTGCGGGTGCCTCCAGCGGTGGCAGCGCGGGTGCCTCGAGCGGTGGCAGCGGAGGATCTCTACCGGAGGCGGCGGCACTGGAGGCGGCGGCGGGTTTTCCGGCATGGCGCAGCCCTACGGCACGCCGCCGCTCCGCGAGCCTCTCTAAACCTCAAGAAAGAGGCCACCAGAGCAACGCCAGATGCTCGGAGGCGGCGGTTCGTGCCGCGCCCGCCAAGCACTCTCGAGCATCCTCCAGGACCTTGGGCGGAGCGTCTTTGGGCCCTCGCACACTGCTCACGAGGCCGAGCGCACTTTCTCCGATCACGAAGCGCGGCAAGTTGTTGGGCTCCACCCAACCGGCGCACGCGGGAGTCGTGGTGTCGACGAGGGGCTCTCCATCCGCCGCGAGCGCGATGGATGCGCCGAGACTCAGGGGCTGTGCGAGTGGAGGAACACACAGCTCGACGCCTCGCTCGATCAGCTCCTGAGCGTGGCCCCACGCTTGCTGCTCGCTGGTTTGCGGGTCGAGCTCGCCAATCCGGATCGCGAGTGGATCGTCGTCGGAGGTCCGAACGGGCAGCGACCAGAAGTCGAGCTCCGGCGGAGCCGGGGGGGACGGCGCGTACTTCTCGTCCCACCCGGTTGCGAGGTACGCAGCTCGCACGCGATTCTTCTGCTGAGTCGCAATCACTTCCGGAGCGCCGACCCGCAGGAGCGCCCACGCCAGAGCCAGCTGCTTCTTGAGCTTCAACCATCCGAGCTTGCGAACGACCACCTCGGTCGCTTCACTGCCGGCCACTACCTTCGGCATTCGGGAGCCGAGAAGGTCTTTGACTTCCAGCCAAGCGCTTTGCCACTCGCGGCGCTCCACGCGCATCGGCTCTGTCAGCTCGGCCTGTCGACACGCTGCCTCGTGGCGCTCGAAAAATTCTCGAATCGGACCCGCGTCGCGCAGCGTGCGGAGCCGAGCGAGTGCATTGGAAAGGTCCAGCACTCTGTTCTTGTTTGCGAGAAAGGCGCGCGTTGTCGGGGCGTCGCCCTCGCCCATGGCGAGAGTCATCTTCCTTCAGCATTCCACGAGCTGGCTTCCGGGCAACCCCGGAGACTTCAGCTCTTTCTAGCGGGCGTCTGGCTCCCGAGATCGTACCGTCCGGGCGCGAGCAGGCCGTCGGGATCGAGGGCGCGCTTCAGCCGAGCAAAGACCGAGGCCGAGTCGTCCCTGGCATCGGGCAGAGCGCCCATCGACTGGATGCCGAGACGCCTGGGCGGATATCCCGCCCCGGTGAGCTCGGAAAGCAGCGCGTCGTGACAGCGCATCGCCCGCTCGTCTTCGCCGTCGAGCTCGCAATCGTAGACGAGCATGGGGACGAACGATGCGGAACGGTCGCTCCCGACAATCAGGGCCAAGAGTGGCTCGAATCCGTGCTCGGAGCAGACGCGCTCGGCAATCTCTACCGCAGCGACGCAATCGTTCCCTCGAGCCGGAAGCGTCGGGCACAGCCAGAGGACGCCACACCGGTCGCGATCTGGATCCGGATCGTCCAGCGCCCCACCGGGCTTCTTGAAGTACACGCTGCGAATCGATTCGGCGTGGGGAATGCCCTGAAAGAAACAGCTCCCACCATGGGTGGCAGGGAAGAGCTCCCGGCCGCTCACGGGCTCACCGCTTCGGCTCTCGACCAACAGCTCGTCGACCACGGGCGCGAGGACTCGCTCGATGCGGCGGACGGACGCGACTCCCTGCTCCTCACTGGGTGCTTGCAGCGTCGCGAGCCCGAACCAACGGGCTTCGGTATCGAGCTCTCGAGCGACCGAGGCGCGATCGAGAACCGCGCCGGGTGCGGAGCGTTCGCTGGATAAGACCCGGTAGTCGTTCCAGAGTCCGATGGGAGCGCGCAGAGTCCCTTCGAGTCGAAGCTCGCGCAGAGTGTCGATGGCCGGGCCCAGATCGGCGGGATCCGTGATTCGAAAGCCTGATCTTCGATGCAAATCGGCCGAGCGGAGTCAGCCACAGTGTCATCGCCGTCACCACGCCGAGATTCGATTGCAGAAACAGTCCGTCCAAAATGGTCCCACTCCCCAGCGCTGGAGATGAGCGGTGCGAGCGTTGGCAAAGCGATCGAATCCCGTGTGAATCACTTCACCGGTCGGCAGGACGACTTCGAGTGCACAAACCGCCGCCGCCCGGTCCCCGAGGGGTCCGGAGCCGTCGCCGCGCTCCAGCGTGTTGCCGATGACGCTTCCGTCGGGGCTGCCCCCAGTGGTGCTCGCATACAGACGGGAGCCCTTGGCCTTCAAGAATTCGTAGAGCTCTCGGAACGTCACGCCCGGTTCGAGGCGTACGAAGGCCATTTCCTCGTCGTGCTCGATGATGCGGTTCATGCGACCGAGATCGAGGAGCAGGGCCCCGTCCGTCGGCGCGACGCGGGAGCCGAGGCCCCAGTTCTTGCCGCCACTGACGGGGTAGACGCTGAGGCCGTGGGCCGCTGCGGTCCGCAGCACGCCCTGGACCTCGGTCCGGCTCCCAGGTCGCACGATCCCCTGGGGCCGCGAGCTCGTGGCAAAAGTCGCTCGGGCCGCGTCGTCGAGGGCCTCTTGGGCGGTCGAAACGTGCCGAGCGCCCACGATGGCCGAAAGCGCGTCTTCCCAGCCGCTCATGGGGCTGAGGGTCGCACATTTCACGCCGAAAATTGGGCCGATCCTCTCGAAGCATGACAGGCGCGTACTCGATGGAAACACCGAAGTCCCGTCTGGGCTCGCGTGGCTCGTCCGTTCTTCGACAGGCGGCGTGGGGGCTCATCGTCCTTTGTGCCGCGACGGCCTGCGCCAAGAAGAAGAACGAGCCGACGCTCGCAAAGCCAGCAGAGGAAGTCGGCATTCCCGATGTGCCTCCTCCTCCCGAAAATGGTCCGAAGCTCGGAGCCATTGCCGAAATCACCCCGGTCCTCGACCGCCCCGCTACGACGGGCAAGCAGCTCGGCTACCTCCATGCCGGCGCGCTCGTCGCTCGCTCCGAGGAGCCGTACTCGAAACAGGGCTGCTCGGGCGGCTGGTATCCAATCCGCCCCCGCGGCTTCGTCTGCGTGGGCGAGACGGCCACGCTCGATCTGAAGCACCCCACGCTTCAAGCGATGGCGCAGCAGCCGAAGCTCGATCAGCCGCTGCCGTATGCGTATGGCCGGACGATCAAGGAAACGTCACTCTTCGAGCGCGATCCCGGCAAAGAGAACGCGGTTCGAGCGGTCGGCAAGCTTCGTCCAAAGAGCATCCTGGCCGCGGTCGGCTCCTGGACGGCGCTCGATCCCGACGGAAAGATGGAACGGCTCGCGCTCATGACCAACGGGCTCTTCGTGCGGGCAGCCGACTTGCGCCCGGCCGAGCCGAGCGACTTTCATGGCGTCGAGGTCAACGAAAAGAACGAGCTCCCCGTCGCGTTCGTCGTGAAGCGCGGCGTGAAGAGCTGGCGGGTGGAAAAGGGCGACGCGGAAAAGATTGGTGGGCTCAATTATCACGAGACACTCCGTCTGACGGGCCGCTACCGGACTTCCGGGCCGCTCAAGTATTGGGCGACCGACGACGATCGCTACGTGCGCCACCGCAACGTCACGGTGATTCGCAAGCGCAACGTGTGGCCGGACTTTGCCAAGGGCGATCAGAAGTGGATCGACGTGAGCATCGTCACCGGTACGATGATCCTGTACGAGGGCCAGACTCCCGTATTCGTGACGTTGGTCAGCGTGGGCCACGATCGTCTGGGCGATCCCAAGACCACCGCATCGACGGCCCAGGGAACCTTCGACGTGGTGGGCAAGCACATCACCGCGGCGAAGTTCAATCCGAAGAGCATTCAGGATTACATCGACGTGTACGACGCGCCGTGGGCGGTGGAGCTCTCGAGCGGACAGATCCTGTGCGGCTCTCTGTGGCACGACCGCTTCGGAATCGAGCACGGTCTCGGTCAGATCCAGCTCTCTCCGGCCGACGCGCAGCGGGTCTGGCAGTGGGTCGAGCCCGCCGTCCCCTCGGGCTGGCACGGCACGAGCCAGCCGGCCGAGAAGACGACCTACGTCGTCGTCCGGAAGTGATCAGGGCACGCAGGTCGCAACGCCCAGGTCCCCGAACGTATCGACGGGGAACGCGCCCCACTCGATGCTCGGATCGAACGCGTTCGAGCCATCAACGTCTCCGCGGGTGACCGAGCACTTGCGCCGGATCGTCGCATTGACGGTCGTCACGCCGTTGCTCGTCCACCCAGCACCGGGATCGACTCCGATCTGACCGATCACGTCCAGGGTGGGAGGCGTCGGCGCCATGCCGCAGGCAATTTCGACTGCGTCGTTTCCGTTGAAGTTCACCGAGCCCGTCGTCTGGTCACAGCTGCCGGAGAACGACGCGCTTGAATGGCACAGCGTGTACACGCCGCCGTCTGCCAACAGGAATGCCGAAAGTGTGATCGTCGTCGACACCGTGGCCGATCCGTTCGCGTAGATTCGAACGGTGCAAGTCGACAGATCGACGTTCTCACCGGAGTGGTTGATGATTTCGAGCGCCTTGTTGTTGCTCGTACCCTCGATGTACTCGCTGAAGAACACGTTCGCGGCGCACACGCTCCCGATGCAAACGCCGCTCCCGCAATCCGAGTCCACCCCGCACGCCTTGCCCAGGACGCAAGCATCGCAGAGCGGCCCGCCACAATCGATGTCGGTCTCCCCGGGATCGGGATTGCCGTTCACGCACGTCGCGGCAAGGCACGTGTTGTCCGGCTTGCACACATTGCTCGCGCAATCCGGTCCCGAGAGGCACTCGACACACATCCCCGCACCATCACACAGCACACCCGCCCCCACGGAGCAGGGCGTCCCAGGAGTGGAGTTGGGGTTCGAGGGCGTACCGGTCGAGCACACGTCGTCGGTGCATGCGTTGCCGTCCAGGGGCACGTCCGTGTCGTCGATGACCGTCGAGACACTTCCCGCGCCGTCGCATACGTCGCTCATGCAGTCGCCAGCGATTTGACTCGTCACCGCGGTGCCGCCGGGCGTGAACGAGATGCCGCATGCGTTTGCGAGGCACGTGCGCGTCTGGCACTCGGTGTCCGTGCCGGGGCAGGTGGTGGGCGAAACGCAATCGACGCATACACCGGTGCCGTCACACACGTGACCGCTGCTCTGCGTGCACGCGGTCCCCGAAGCCGACACTGGGTTCGACGGGGTGCCGTTGGTGCAGACGTTGTCGGTGCACTGGTTGGCGTCGACCGGTAGGTCGTTGTCGTCGATGAGGGAGGTGACGCCGCCCAGGCCATCGCACACCGCGAGCTGACAATCACCGGCCGTCTGGCTCGTGAGGATCTGGTTCTGGGGCGCGAGCGACACGCCGCATGCGCCGCTCACGCAGGTTCGGGCCTTGCACTCCGTGTCGGTGCCCGGACAGGTGGCGGCCGTGACGCATTCGACGCACGTTCCCGCCGCGTTGCACACCTTGCCGCCATTCTCCGTGCAGCTCGTGCCGGGTGTGACGGGCGGGTTGGACGGAGTTCCGTTCGTGCACACGTCGCTCGTGCACTGCTTGGAATCGATCGGTACGTCCGTGTTGGAGACCTGGGACACGACTGCGCCCGAGCCGTTGCACACCGCCAGCTTGCAGTCACCGGCGGTCTGGCTCGAAACGGCGGTACCGGAAGGGATGAACGAGAAGCCGCAGCTCGAGCTCACGCAGGTTCGCGTTTGGCACTCGTTGTCCACGCCCGGGCAATCGGTGGCGTTGACGCAGCCCACGCAGGTTCCGGCATTGTCACAAATGAGACTCGTGCCGCAGACGGTTCCCGACGGCTCGTTCGTATGAGAAGCGGTCCCGGACGTACACACGTCCACCGTGCACGGATTCTGGTCGTCCGGCAGATCCGAGTCGTCCACGGCGGCGGTGACACTTCCCGCGCCATCGCATTGGTTCTGATGACAATCGCCCGCAGTCTGCGTGAAAGCCACCGTACCGAGGGCAGCAAACGAAACGCCGCACACGCCCGCGGTGCAGGTTCGAGTCTGGCAGTCGTCGTCTTGTCCGGGGCAGTCGCTCGGAGACAAACAGCCCGTGCCACCGTCGCTGCCCGCTGCACCTGCGCTGCCGGCCGAGCCCGCGCTCCCCGCCGAGCCCGCGCTTCCGCCGATGCCAGCGCCGCCCGCTATGCCCGCTTCGCCGGCTACCCCGCCTGCTCCGGCTGCGCCGATCCCGCCGCTGCCTCCGCCCCCGCCGGTCCCGCCGCTGGCGCCCGTTCCCCCAAAGCCGCCTCCGCCAACTCCTCCAACACCGGCGTCCGGCTTCGGATTCTTGACGGTCGCTTCCTCTCCGTCACCACAAGCGGCAGCCGACAACAAGCAAAGGACGAAGGCGAGGCGTTTCCACATGGCGATGCAGGGTATCCCAGGATCTCCGCGCCTGAAACGGGGATCGCGCTCAACGTTCGGTCAAGAAATCGTCACGCGACTTTCGTTCGATGTCGGGCACTTGGCAGTTTCGCGTCGGCAGTCCGACGGGAAGCAGCAAGTACGGTCTTTCGTTGTCGGGGCGGTCCAGGATCTCCGCTAGAAATCCCATCGGGCTCGGCGTGTGGGTCAGCGTGGCCAGGCCGGCATGGTGGAGCGCCGCGATCAAGAACCCGACCGCAATCCCCACCGACTCTTGAACGTAATAATGACGTTCGTTTTCGGCAGCACCGTAGCGCTGCGCAAAAATCACAATCAACGCGGGAGCGTCCTCCAGAAATGGCTTGTGCTCGTCCGTACCCAGGGGCTCGAGGTCTTCGAGCCAGCGCTTGGGCGCTTTCCCTCCGTAGAACTGCCGCTCTTCTTCCTCGGCACCCTCGCGGATCTGCTTCTTCTGCTCGGGGTCGGTGACCAGCACGAACGTCCACGGCTGTTTGTTGGCACCACTCGGCGCCGCTGCCGCCGCGTCGATGCAGGTGCGCACAACGTCGAGATCAATGGGCTCTTTGGAGAAATCGCGAACGGAACGACGAGTGCGCATGCGGGCGAGAAATTCTTGGGCCCGCTCGGTCATCTCGCGCGGCGTCAGTCGTTCGAATTCCAGGCTTTTGAAGCCTTCCGACATGAGCTCTCCCCGTCGTGCGTCAGCGAATTGCTTCGAGGATCTCCACCGTCGCGTGGGAGCGATTCAGTGTGTAGAAATGGATTCCCGGTGCGCCGCCCGTGAGCAGTGCACGGCACTGGGAGATGGCGTGCTCCACACCGATCTTCTTGACCGCTTCCGTGTCGGCCCCCGCCGCTTCGAGCTTCGAGACCAGCGCCGCTGGGATGCTGGCACCGCACATGGCCGTGATGCGCTTGATCTGGGAGAAGCTCGTGATGGGCATGATGCCGGGCAGGATGGGCAGCGTGATACCCGCCCTTCGGGCGCGCTCCACGAAGGAGCTGTAGTCCGCGCTGTCGAAGAACACCTGAGTAATCAAGAACTCCACGCCCGCGTCGACCTTGCGTTTCAAGTTCTCGAGGTCTTGCTCCGGGGATTCCGCCTCCTGGTGCGTCTCGGGATAGCAGGCTCCAGCGAGGCAGAAGTTCCATCGGCTTTTCACGAAGCTCACGAGCTCGTTCGCGTAGGCGAAGCCGCCTTCCGTCTTCACGAACGCTGTCTGGCCGCGGGGTGGATCTCCGCGTAAAGGGAGCACGTTCTCGATGCCTGCGGCCTGGAGCTGGTCGAGCACTTCGGCGATCTCCTCGCGCGTCGCGCCCACACAGGTGAGGTGCGCCATGCTCTCGAGCCCAGCCTCGCGTTTGATGCGCACCACGAGCTCCACCGTCAGTCGCCGGGTACTGCCACCGGCACCGTAGGTTACCGAAACGAATGTCGGCTCGTAGGGTCGGAGCTTCGCCACCGTTTCGAACAGCCGTTCCTTCGCTTCGTCGTCCTTCGGGGGAAAGAACTCGAAGGAGAAAGAAGGCAATGCTAACGCGAGTTTGTCGCTGATCTTCACGAGATTTCTTGCCGGTTCGACGGGTCCGCCGTGTAAGAAGACGAGGGTCTACCAGGCCCCGGGCGTCGGCACCAGCATGCACATCCACGTAGTCGCAGTGGCGGGAACGGGAATGGGGGCGCTAGCAGGGCTTCTCTCCGAGCTCGGGCATACGGTGAGCGGGAGCGACCTGGCATTCGATCCACCCATGGGACCAGCGCTCGAAGCCTGGGGCATCCAGTGCCTGCGGGGCTTCGATCCCAAGCATCTCGAGCCCGCGCCAGAGCTCGTCGTGGTCGGCAACGTGTGTCGCAAGGACAATGTCGAGGTCGTCGCAGCACAGGAGCGGGGACTTCGCATCACGCACATCGCGGGTGCGCTCGCCGAGTTTGCCCTCGCCGGAACGTCTCCGCTGGTCGTGGCCGGGACCCATGGGAAAACGACGACCAGTGCCATCGCGGCGTGGCTTCTCGAAGCGACGGGTCAGGCTCCGGGCTTCTTGATTGGCGGGATCCCGAAGAACTTCTCCAAGAGCTTTCGCGCGGCGCGGGCTCGTCCGGGCCGCGTCCTTTCGCCGCGCAAGACGCCGTTCGTTCTGGAGGGCGACGAGTACGACACGGCGTTTTTCGAGAAAACCGCGAAGTTTCTTCATTACGGCGCCGAAATCGCGATCGTCACCAGCATCGAGCACGATCACGTCGACATTTATCCAACCCTGACATCGTACCTCGAAGCATTCCGCCGCTTCGTTGCGGGCGTTCCCGAAGATGGGCTCGTCGTCGCGTGCGCTTCGGAACCCGCGGTCGTTCAAACCGTCGAAAGCTCGGCCCGCGCGCCCATCGCCTGGTACGCACTCGAAGGCGAAGACACCCAGGGTCGCGCGCCTCACTGGCTCGCGGCACCCGCCGAAGTGGGTCCGGCGGGGACGACGTTCGACCTGTTCGCGGGTGGCGTCGCGTGCGGACGGTTCGCGCTCCGCGCGTCGGGGCGTCACAACTTGAAGAACGCGCTCGCTGCCATCGCTGCGTGCGCTCAGGGCTTTGGCGCCCCCGTGAACGGTCTCGCCCATGCTCTGTCGCGGTTCGAAGGGGTGCGCCGTCGGCTCGATCTCCTGGGCGAGCCCCGGGGGATCTTCGTTTACGACGACTTCGCGCATCACCCGACCGCCGTGCGGGAGACGTTGCGCGCACTGCGCGAGCGACATCCGAACCAGCGCTTGTTCGCCGTGTTCGAGCCCCGCAGTGCGACGGCCTGTCGCAACACCCACCAGCAGGAGTACATCGAGTGCTTCGAGCTCGCCGATGAAGTGCATCTCGCGCCCCTTGGACGAGACTTGCCCGCGGACGTTCGGCTGGAACGTCGCTACCGTCGCTCTTGGGATCTCCGCGGCGGGTGGCTTGGCGGAACCTCACGCGACCATCGATTCGATCCTCGAGACCCTCACGAAGCGCGCGAAATCCGGGGACGTGATCGCGCTGCTCTCGAACGGTGCCTTTGGGGGGATCCACAAAAAGCTGCTCCTCGCCCTCGATCAGCGCTGAGTTGCGTCCTCCTGGAAACGAGGCACTCTTTCGGTCGGGAGAGGGCACGATGACGAGATGGTTCGTTGGACTCTGGGTTGCTTGTGCGCTCGGTTGTGGTGGATCGACCGACAACGGCGGTCCCCAAGGGACGGGCGGTACCGGCGGCGCTAGCGGAGCGGGCGCGCTCGGCGGGAGCGGAGGGACGGGCGCAACCGGCGGAACCGGCGCGACCGGAGGCATCGCCGGCGCCAGTGGCAGCGGCGCGGCCGGTGGTGCGGCGGGAAGTGGAGCGACCGGAGGCACGACGCTCGCCGTACGGCGAGTGTTTCTCGGGGAGACGGACTGGAACGGTGCACCGTCCCCCACCGCGTGGCGGGAGCTCGGGCGAGACATCGACGGGCTGGTTTCCACGTCGGCGTCCGCTAACCACTGCAAGCTTCAGGTCGGCTCGAGCTCGACCGTCAAGAACGATGGCGACAGCGGGATCGACAATTCCTTCGGTGCCAACATCGTTCCGATCATCGAGAACCTCGCATCGAATCCCAGCCAGACGCTGAGCCAGAGCATCGATTCGGGGATCCTCACCTGGCTCTTTCACTCGGCGGCCCTCGACTCGACTCCGAGCCAGACCGCGGTCGATTTGGCCCTCTACTCCGGAGCCGATCGCGGTGCGCCTCCGCTCTGGAACGGCGCGGATGTTTGGCCGGTCACCTACGAGTCGGTCATGGGCGGAGACGTGACGAAGCCCGGCATCGCCACGGGCCAGAGCTCCGTGTCGACGGGTGTATGGAGCAGCGAAGATGCGTTGTTCGCCACCCCGCTCAATCTCACCATCAGCATCCAAGGGTTCGATCTGCTCATCCAGATCCACTTGCTGCGCGTGAGCATGAACGTGACCGGAAGTGGGCCGGGCGCGACCGCGTCAAAGGGCATCTTCAGCGGAGTGATCGATACCGAGCAGTTCGTCACGGAGCTCAAAAAGGTTGCCGGTGGGTTCGATCCCTCACTTTGCTCCGGCCCCACTTTCGACTCCATCGCGCAGCAAATCCGCTCGGCGAGCGACATCATGCTCGACGGAACCAACGGCGATCCGACCCAAGATTGCGATGGCATCTCGTTCGGCCTCGGCTTCGAGGCAGCGTCGGCCCTGATCGGTCAAGTTGCGGCCCCGGTGACGCCGCCTCCCGATCCCTGCGCGAACTGAGCGGAACAACGGCGGAGCTCAGCAGGTTCCCCAACATCGAGGGCACACCAATGGCGAAAAAAGCGGAACAAAATCCACCCGCTCACCCCGTACCGGTGGGCAAAGCGTTTCTGTTTCTCGGATTGGTTTTCGTGGCTGGACTGGTGTTCGTGCTGTTCATGCACCACCAGGCGATGCTGCGCCTCGGGGTCGGCGCCGCCGCCACACCAGCTCCCATCGCCAGCGCGCCGGCCACCGCCCCGAGCTGATCGCGCTGCTCGCCCTCAATTTAGGCGGCAAAACCCGCCTTTGACGTGGTCCGTCCACGTTTTATAATCCAGATTCAGAAAATGAATCTGGGTTCAAGACCCCTTCGGGATCGGCGCCGGGAGGCCCTCCAGAGCGAGATCCTTCGCGCGGCGGAGGGCGTGATGGCTCGTGACGGCGTCACCACGGCGACCATGCAGGCCATCGCCGAAGGGGCGGGGGTTTCGGTCGGGACTCTCTACAACCACTTCGACGATCGCGAGCACGTGCTCCGCGCCTTGTTCGACGCTCGCCGTGCGGAGCTGAGAGCTCGTCTCGAGGCAGCGTGGAGGGGCAGCGCCCGAGGCTCGTTCGAAGAGCGATTGCGCGGCATCATCGAAGCCGTCGTCGGTCACTTCGACGAGCACCCGGACTTCGTGCGCATCGCCCACCAGGCCGAGCACGTTCGCTCGCGGCCGACGTCGGAAGGAGCCGTCGCTCCGGCGCAATTGCAGGTTGAACACTATCTCGACAAGCTCGTCACGCAGGCAGTCAAAAACGGAGCCCTGCGCCCCGGAGCGAGCGCGATGTACTCCGCGGCGCTCTGGGGGATCCTGCGCGGCGTTTTGATCCGCTCCCACGCCAGCGCCCGGCGCGAGCCAGCTCAGGAAACGGATTTCATCGTCGAGCTCTTCCTGAAGGGTGCGGCCACGTGACGAGTATGGCGGCGTCCATCGCTTCGGTCCCGCCGCCCCGCGTCGTCGGCAAGTGGTGGGTCACGGCCGCCGTGGGCGTCGGCGCGCTGATGAGCACCATCGATACGTCCATCGTCAACGTCGCGCTCCCACACATTCGAGGCTCTGTCGGAGCGACGCTGTCGGAAATCACCTGGGTGTCCATCGGCTACATCATCGCCATGGTCGTCATCATGCCGATGACGGGCTTTCTCGGCGCTCTTTGGGGACAGAAGCGCGTGTACATGGCGAGCCTCGTTCTGTTCATCGTCGGCTCCGCGCTCTGCGGACTGGCACGCTCGCTGCCGACGCTCGTGCTCTTTCGCGTGCTCCAGGGCCTCGGTGCCGGATCGCTTCAGCCGACCCAGCAGGCGATCTTGCGCCAGACATTTCCGCCCGAAGAGCAGGGCATGGCGATGGCCATGTTCGCGATGGTCGTGATGATCGGTCCCGCCGTGGGTCCGGTTCTCGGCGGATGGATCACCGACAACTACGACTGGCCGTGGATCTTCTACATCAACTTACCCATCGGAATCCTCGGGCTGTCCATGGTGTGGCAACTCGTCCACGAGCCCGAAGACATCCGCCGCGCCAACAAGCTCCGCGCCGTCGCGCAACGCGGCAGCTTCGACTGGCAGGGCATCGTGTGGATGGTGCTCGCCGTTTCGTCGCTGCAATACGTACTCGAGGAAGGCCAATCCGAGGGTTGGTTCGAGTCGCCACTGATTCTCGGCTGTACGGCCCTTTCGGCGGTCTCGGCCATCGCGTTCGTGATCCGCGAGCTCAGCGCGACCGCTCCGGTCGTGAACCTACGCCTGTTCCGCGACAAAACCTTCGCGGCTGGAACGCTCATCGGCGGCGTGATGTTCGGGATCTTGATGGCGAGCATGTTCCTGTTGCCGGTCTTCATGCAGGAGCTCCTCGGATACGACGCGACGACCTCGGGGCTCGTCCTGTTGCCGAGAACCCTCGTGATGATGGTCTTCACACCCATCGTCGGCCGCCTGTACAACCGAATTCCGCCGGCGTTCACCATCGCCTTCGGGGTGCTGCTGGTCGTGTTTGGCTCCTACGAGCTCAGCAAGATCACCCTCGAGAGCTCGGCCACCGACATGATCATCCCGCTCGGCGTGACCGGCGCGGGTTTCGCGTGCCTGTTCGTGCCCCTCACGACGGCAGCACTTACCTTCATCCAACGCTCCCAGCTCGCCGATGCCAGCGGCTTGAACACGTTCGTCCGACAGATTGGCGGCTCCATTGGACTCACCGTGTTCGCTTCCATGCTGAGCGGCTTCGCCGCCGATGCGCGCGGGGGGCTCGTGCCCCACGTCAGCCTGCTCCGTCCCGAGATCGCCGAGCGAGCGGAGCTGATGATGGAGCGCATGGGCGATCCCCAGGCGGTCATCGGCGCGCTGCAAGGGCACGTGATGCGGGAGAGCGCCGTTCTGGCGTTCGAGAAAGCGTTCGTACTCCAGGGCGTGTGCTTTCTCGCCGTACTCCCCGTTCTCTTCTTCCTGCGCGTAGACCCGCGAAGAGCTCCGAAATCGAGGTAAGCATAGAATGACCACCGCATCTTCCGAAGACGCACCCGCGGTGCGAAGCGTGCCGACCCGAGGTCAGATCGCTCGACGCCGCTACGTCGTGCTCGGGTTCGTCGTGATCGTCGCGGTCGGGTCCTACGTCGCCTATCGCATCGCCACACGTACGGTCGAGTCGACGGACAACGCACAAATCGACGCGGACATCGTCCCCGTTTCGGCCCGGATTTCCGCAACCCTGGAGCACATGCTCGTCGCCGATGACGCCGAGGTTCAAAAGGGCCAGGTCATCATCGAGCTTTCCCGCACCGACCTCGAAGTGAAACGGAAGGCTGCCAATTCCGCCCTCGCAGCGGCCCGCGCTCGTGCCGCTGCCGCGAAAGCCCAGGTCCAGATCGTCGAAGCATCCGCCAAGGGTGGACTCTCGAGCGCGAAAGCCGAGCTCGGGGGTTCCGCCGTCGCCGTCCGGGAAGCTCGCGATTCGGTGACGGCGGCTCAAGCGCGGCTCAGCAAAGCCCAGACCATGGAGAAGAAAGCGCGACTCGATCTGGACCGCGTGAAGCAGCTCGCCTCTCGCGGAAGCGTCTCCAACGCCGAGCTCGATGCGGCAGAGTCCACCCACGACCTCGCCGAAAGCTCTGTCGATCAGGCCAAGGCCGAGCTCGCTGCCACCAAGAGCGGAGTTCGCACCGCGGAGAGCCGCGTGGGACAGGCGCAGGGGCATCTCACCCAGAGCGCGCCGGTCGACGCTCGCCTCGCCGCTGCTCGCGCCGACGCCGATCTCGCCGACGCGGACGTCAAGAGCGCCGAAGCCAACCTCGAACGCGCGGAGCTCGAATCTGTCCGACACGAAAGTCGTGGCACCGGCGACCGGAAGACTTTCGAAACTCGCTGTTCGCGAAGGACAGCTGGTGCAGAGGGGCCAGACCCTGGTCGTGGTCGTGCCGAGTGAAACCTACGTCGTCGCGAACTTCAAAGAAACCCAGGTCGGACGGCATGCATCCCGGTCAGCGCGCCGAAATCGAAGTCGACGCGTTTCCTGGCCAGACCTTCGAGGGTCACGTCGAGAGCATCTCGCCGGGCACCGGCGCGCGCTTCTCGCTCCTCCCGCCCGACAACGCGAGCGGGAACTTCGTCAAGGTCGTCCAGCGCGTCCCCGTACGCATCGTTTGGGAGCATCCGGCCGACGTGAAACTTCAGGCGGGCCTGTCGGCGATGGTCAGCGTCGACACGCGCTGACGACCCGATCGTGACAGCTCGATCATGCATTGGCGGGGCGTGAGCGCAATTTTCCCGCATGAATCCCCGGCGGCACGCTCTCTGCTGAACGCCCGACGATGAAGCGCTTCGACTTGACCTACCCCTGCCGTGCCGACTTCGGGGCCATGTCCACCACGACCGGCGGCCGGTTCTGCGACGAATGCGAGAAGGTGGTCCACGATCTGTCGGCGATGAGCGAACGGCAGGCGCGGGAGCTCCTCGCTCGTACACCCCGTGAGCGAGTGTGCGTACGCTACGTGTACGAGGCCGACAGCGGCCAAGTGGTTTTCGGCGCGCGCGCGGAAAACCGGACGCGTCTCGTTCCCGAGCACCAATTGCTGAGAAGGCTCAAGAGTCGCGTCGCAATCGCTGCGGTGCTTGCGTCGCCTCTCCTGGTCGAGGCGTGCGGCGGCAACGACGGCAACTACCGGGACCGCAGTGGGGATCCTCGATTGGAAGAGCCTGACGCCGAAGTCGCCAATGCATTGGAGAACGATCCGGACGGCGAGATCGATGTGGATGGCGGTACGAACGACGAGACATTGCCTCCGGATTTCGCTGACGAAGGGGCCGCCGGCGCGCCCGGCGACGCGCCGTGAGCCTCAACCCGTTCTCGTGAGCCCCTGCCGAGAGCGCTTATCGCGCTCGAGACGGAAATCCTTGTGCGGTCGTCGAAAGAGTGGCATTCGCCCGAGCCATGCCTTGCGTTTGTGGAATCGGAGAGTCCACCGAGACTCACTGTCTGCCCATCATCAAAGGTGAGAAGGACGCCGACACGGCCGAAGCGCTGATGCGAGCGCGCTACTCCGCCTACGCGCTCGGGGAGATCGACTTCATTCTCTCGAGTCACACCCCCGAGGCGGGAAAGGACGTCGACCGCAAGAACACGGAGGCCTGGAGCAAGAGCTCGAAGTGGCTGGGTCTCGAGGTAATCACCACGGAAGCGGGCGGTCCGGACGACAGCGCGGGAATGGTCGAGTTCGTCGCACGCTACAAGGTCAAGAACGTCGCGGTCGATCATCGCGAGCGAGCGAAGTTCGAAAAGCGGGATGGCAAGTGGCTCTTCGCCGACGCGGAACAGATCGTCGGACCTCCGGTGAAGCACGAGGGACCTCGGGTGGGTCGCAACGATCCGTGTCCGTGCGGCAGCGGCAAGAAGTACAAGAAGTGTCACGGCAAGGCAGCGTGACGTGACGCCCGAGCGCCTCGCCCAAGTCGCGATCGAAGTGGCGCGCGAGGCGGGAACATTGGCGCTCGAGGGATTTCGCCATCGGCTCCAGGTCACCGAGAAAGGGAAGTTCGATCTGGTCACCAGCTACGATCTCCGCGTCGAGCGCTTGATCCGCGAGCGGCTCGGGAGGCTCGCGCCCGAAATCCCCGTCGTCGGCGAAGAAGAAGGCGGAGACGCCAGCGCGAAAGACGCCTGGCTCTGCGATCCCATCGACGGCACGACGAACTATTCCCACGGTCACCCCGTGTGGGCCGTGAGCATCGGAGCGTTGATCGGTGGGGAGCCGGTCGCGGGAGCGGTCGTTGCTCCCGCCCTCGCTCTCGAGTGGTCCGGATTTCGGGGCGGACCCGCACTCAGAAACGGCGTGCCGTGTCAGGTGAGCGAGACTCCCGACATCGAGCATGCCCTGCTCGCGACCGGCTTTCCGCGGGACCGAAGCCGCGAGCCCGACAACAATTTTGCGACCTTCGAGCGCGTGAAAAAAGTGTGTCAGGGCGTTCGTCGCTGCGGTGCGGCGGCCATCGATCTGTGCTTCGTGGCCGACGGAACCTACGACGGTTACTGGGAGCGAAAGCTCGCCCCGTGGGATCTCGCCGGCGGCTCAGCCGTCGTGCTCGCCGCAGGTGGGCGCGTGTCGCACCTCGACGGCGGGCCGGTTCTCCTCGAGATTGGCCATGTTTTGGCCGACAACGCAGTGCTTCATGAAGTGCTGCTGGGCCTGGTCGGACAATAGCTGTCGTCATCTGGCCTAACCGCCCGACGTCTGCGATCATTTTGGTCCGATGGCAGGCGGGCGCGGCTCACCCAAGTCACCGGCTGTGCATCCAAAAGCCCAGTCGAGTGCGCACCATCGCCCGACGGTCCCCGCACCGCGAGAACAGCTCCCGTCTTCGGACGCGCTGAAGCCGCCTCCACTGCCGCGCTCGACAGGTGAGCTGCCGCCATTGGCCGGCGTCATTGGCTCCTACGCTCCGGCGCCGGGAGCGAGCTCGCTGCCAACACGCCGCCCGAGCAACCTCCCCAGCACATCGAGACCCACGTATCGCCCGAGCAGCTTGCGCCGGCGTTCCACCGCTCCACCGGGTGAACCGAGCGTTCTGATGGTGGGAGCGTCGGACGCGCTGGTCTCTGCGCTCGAGCCGCCGATGACTCGGCGTCGCGTGTACATGGAGCAGTGCGATGCGGACGATGCGACCGAAGCGGTCGTGGCAGCGGCGCCGGAATCTGGTCGTGCTGTGTGGGGAAGCGGCGCGGGACGCCGGACATCACATTCTCAAGGCACTCTCGAGCTCACCACAAACGTCGGTCGTTCCGGTGGCAATCCTCGAGGACAATGCCGAGCTCGAATCGCGACTGCGCGCGTTTCGTCACGGAGCGGCTGCGGTGATCCCCCGCTCGGCGAGCATGGACGCGATCGCCGAGCGCATCGCCACATTGGCGAGAGAGATCCCGGAGCGCGACAGCGAATCCCTCGGGGACGTCGGCGAGGCCACGCTGGCGGAGCTCATCACGGCACTCGGCAAGGAGCTCCGGAGCGGGATCCTGTCCATCCGCGCCCCTGGGAGCTCCGAATCCGACGCCATTCGCCTGGTGCTTTCCGGAGGCAGGACGCTCTCGGAGACCATCGACGAGTTCGTGGCGCACGTGCGCGAGCACGTCGTGACGGCGGAGCCACTGCTGTACGAGTTCGACGAACGCGCGGGCGGGACGGTCTCACTCCTCGGTGCCGACGACATCGTATCGCCGGAGGCGCGGGCGGATGTGGGTGGTTTGCGGATCATCCTCGCGGATGACGATGCCGCGCGGGCGGACGCGATCACTCGAGAGCTTCGCGCGTTCGACGTCGAGGTGGTGGTCACCGATCTCAACCCCAGTGAGGTGCGATTCCATCGCTTGCGGGGAGTCGATGCGGCCATCCTGCTGATCGGAGAACAGCAAGCAAAGGGCTCGGGGTACGAGCTCATGCGACGCATGCGGCGCGACACGCGTCTCCGGTGGGCCTCGCTGCTCGTGGTGCGCTGGGACGAAGTGTGGACCGAACGCGCGGCGGTGCCGGCAGTCGACCGAATCATCGGGACCCTGGCCGCGCTCGCAGAGCCGGAGCGCGCTCTGCACGAACGAGCGGCCGCAGGGATCCCCTTCGATACGCGGCTCGAGATCACCGGGCCCGCGCGAATGATTCGGGCGCTGGTCGATTCCGGAAAACCAATGCGCCTAGCGTTCCAGCATCCTCGTGTGCGGGTGACGGTGGATGTGTCCGACGGACTGGTCGTGGGCGCGACGGGGGAGACTATCGGCTACGAGCACCGGGAGCTCACCGGCTCGGCGGCACTGGCCGCGATGATGGTGGTGAGCTCGGGGCGAGTTCACGTCAATCCGACAGAGCAACCCGCGGTGGCCAACATCATGGCAACGAGCAACGTCGCCTTGAACATGGCGGATGCCGAGCCGCCTCCCATCGCGCCCAGCATGCCGGTGCCCGGACCTGCCGATGCGCGCCCCGTGGAATCCGTGACAGGTGTGAAGAGGAAGAGCGGGCTCTTGGCGACGGTCGGGTTTGGCGTCGCTGGCTTGCTCGGCGTGCTGTTCCTGGGCGGAGCCGTGCTCTATTTCACAGGATTCGGAGTGCGCGTGGAGCGCACGGACACGCCCGCTCCATCGGCAAAGCCCATGGCAACGCCGGCCGAGTCCGTCGCAACTTCGGAGCCGACGGCGTCGACGCCGCCTCCGAAGAAAGAACCCGAGCCTCCACCAGCACCGGTGAAGGTCTCCGCCGCCGATGCCAACGCGCTTTCCGATGCGCCGACTTGCGAGACCCTCCTCGGCCCGATGAGGCCGAATCCCGGCGTCTACCCCGGCGCCGCGTACGATCAGCTGCGCGCCGCGCGTCGAGCGTTGGTGCGCGGGAATCTCGACCAAGTCCAGCGCGAGTACTGCATGGGCCTGCGTTTCGATCCCGCGAACGGAGAGATCCTGGTCGGGATCGCGCGCCTGATGCTCACCCGGCGCGATCCGAAGCAAGCCGTCGAGTACGCGCGGGAAGCCGTGAAGCTGGCCCCCGATGAAAAGAGCCGACAGCTTCTCCTGGGCGATGCGCTGGCGCTCACCGATCCCAGCAAGGCCGCCGAACCCATCCTGCTCGGCTCGGGGATCGTGGTGGAAGAGCCTTTCGTCGCGCAAGACGCTGGCCGCGTCGCAGATCAAAGCTGCCGAGGACGCGTCCAAGAAACAAGATCTGTCCTTCGCCGAGCGCGCGTTCCGGCGTGCGTCCGTGCTCGACCCGTCGAGTGCCTCCGCTGCCGCCGGAGTCGCGCGAACGTTGCTGGAAGAGGGATTTTTCCCCGCCGCTGCCCACTGGGCACGCCGGGCTGCCACCGCCGATCCGAAGTCTCTGCCCGCGTTCCTTGCTCTGGGCGACGCACTTCAGAAGACCGGGGATCGCGACGGAGCGATCAAAGCCTGGAAGAACGCCGCGGCGATCGATCCCAACGACCCCGCGGCTCGCTCTCGACTCCTCGGCATCGAATAGCTTACGGCGCGCTCTGGGCCGATTCCCATTTCGGATTTTGGGCGCTCTCCGCGCGCCGGTCGTCGTGCGTCTCTTCGACCGCCGCTCCGGTGAGGGTTTTCCGCACGAGACCCCCGCCCAGGATCTCGCCGGCCGCCAGGAGCCCGCCCATCATGGCGCCCATGATTCCATGTCCAGCTCGAGTGCTCGCGCCACACAAGTACAGTCCCGGGATCTCGGTCTTCGGGCCCGGCCGTCGCCACAGGAATTGATCCGGCGTTGCCGCGATTCCGTACGAAGTGCCATTGCTCGACGACGTGTATCGACTGTGGGTGATCGGCGTCGCGAGCTCCTGAAACACCACGTGACGCTCGAGGTTCGGAAAGACGGGCGCCGCTGCTCGGAACAAGCGGTCGGTGTATTCGGCCTTGGCGGCGAGGTAGCGGGGACTGTCGCGATACCCGCCGCTGGCGATTTCCTCTACCGTCGTTCCCCAAGCGCTCGGCTCCGAGGGAGCGAGACCCATGAGCTGCATGTTGACGATCCCCGGAGGCGCGATCCGGGTGTTGTTCGGGTCCTTGAGGGAAGCGAGCGACACGAACGCGAATAGGTCGCGGGGGAAGTGACCCGCGTCGATGGTCCGGTATTGCTCTTCGAGATCGTAGCCTCGATAGATCCAGTAGTTGGTGTTGGCCGTGCGCGAGCCGAGCCCTTCCCGCTTCACGCCGAGGTAGAGCGCGCCGAGGGCAGGCGACATCTTCCACGCCTTTGCCTTTTCCCGCGTGCGCTCTGCGAGAGCCTCGGGCTCGATGAGCTCGAGCAGAGCCCGCTTGATGTCGCTGGATGCCACCACAATCGGGGCGCGCACCTGCACCCGACCGATGTGCTTGTTCGAGAGTACGACACCCCGAGCCCGCCCGCCGTCGACGACGATGCGCTCCACGCTCGTGGAAAGCAGGATCTTCCCACCGCTCGATTCGATGGACGCGGCGAGCTCGTCGCTCATGACCTGGCCCCCACCCTCGGGGTAGTACGCTCCGTCCTCGAGGTAGTGCCCCATGAGCCCAGCGTGCATCATGGCCGACGCCCGGCTCGGTGGTAGCGCGTAGTCTCCGCCTTCGCCCGCGATCACGGCGCCGAGGCGCTCGTCGTGGGTGTAGCGACCGAGAAAGCTCGCGAGCGTGGCGGACGAGTTTCGGAGCGCCAACAGCGATCGTGGCAATACTCGCCACGCAGACTTCGGTTTGGCGCCGAGCGCCATCAATCCGAGAACCTGGCTGATCAGACGACTGTTGGCGTCGATGGCGGCGCGTTCGCGAGGGAACGCTTCCAGCAGCCGCTCCCGATAGCGATCGATGCCCTTCGGGACCCGGAATTCCAGATCGGGATACACGAGCGTGTCGAAGCCGTCGGGATCGAGGGGCCGAAAGCGCACACCGCTTGCTCCCGCTGATCGGAGAATTCGGGGCATGGCTCCGTCCGGTCCACATTGGCCGAGATAGTGGATCCCGATGTCGAACTCGTAGCCCGGGCGACGAAACACCGTCGCATTGCCGCCAGCGGCGTAGTGCCGGTCGACGACCAGCACCGAGAGGCCACGGCGGGCGAGCAGAGCCCCGGCTGTCAGCCCGCTCGTGCCCGCACCCACCACGATGGCATCGAACGTTTCCTGTTCGAGACGGCGGAAGCGATCGGGACGTGTCATGGGAAGCTCCTTGGATCTTGACGTTGACAAGATTGGAATAGCTGCCAATCTTGACGCTGTCAAGACTCGGTGCTCCCATGATCTCCATGTCCCCCTCCCGGAAGCCCGCGAATCGCTATCATCACGGCGACTTGCGACGCGCTCTCGTGGATGCGTCGGTCGAGCTCGTGGACGCCGGTGGGGCGGCGACGCTCACCCTGCGCGGAGTGGCCCGTCGGCTGGGCGTCTCCCACTCGGCGCCGGGGCATCACTTTGCCGATCGCACGTCGCTGCTGGTCGCAGTCGCCGCCCGAGGCTTCGAGGGATTGCACGCGGCCATGCAACGAGCCGCCGACAAGGCTGGCTCGCCCGTCGAACGGCTCAACGCGACCGGCGTCGCCTATGTCGAATTCGCGGTAGCGCATCCGGAGCGCTTTCGTTTGATGTTCGGCTCCGAGCTTCACGGCGTGGAAAGTGAGGAGCTCATGCCCCCCGCGATGTGCGCGTTCGAAGTGCTGGTCGATGCGGTCAAAGGAGCGTTGGGTGACGGCGATCCCAACCGCGTCCGCGTGACGACCGCGGCGGCTTGGTCATTGGTTCATGGACTGGCGACGCTGTGGATCGACGACCGGCTCGGAGCCCTCGTCGAACGCCGGACTCGCAAGGACGCGACCCAACTCGCTCGCGACGTCACCCAGCTGGTGGCGCGAGCCCTCGGGGTGTGACGATCACGCGTCGGGATCGCCGAGGAACTCGAAGTGCATGGTGTCTTGCAGGGTGTCGTGACCCAGCCAGTAAAAACCGTGCTTTTCGAACGTGCGGATCCAGCAGCGGGGGAGCTCGGTCTTCTCGTACACGCTCCGCTTCTTGTCGCCGGCACAGGCAGGGTGGGTGGGCCAGGGATCCACGCAGCCACAACAGGGATTTCGTCCGGGATCGATGTCGATTGCGATCCCGAATACGTGGTTGCTGATCTCCCCCTGCCGATACGTGTTGCTCTCGCGAAAGCCGCCTATCGCCTTGGGCACGTAGCGGGAGCTCTTCCCCGTGCAGCTCGAGCGCAGCTCTTTTTCCACGCACTTGAGACGCTTCACGATCCGCTTGTGCACGCGGATGGGCAGGCCGAAGAACTTCGTGCTCGCAGCCTGGGAGATCGCGCTCTTGTCGTTGTACTTTTCGAGACCGAGCCCCTCGACCCAGCCATAGCGCTCCGCGCGCCATTTCACTGCGCGTCGGTGGGCTTTGGGCTGGAGCTGCCCGTTTTTCATGAAGCCCTTGCGAATCAGGAAATGAGTGGGGCTTCTGATGCTCACAGCCTCGCGCCTTCTTCTGCTTGCTCGAGCTCCGCTTCTTCTCGTCCTTCGTGACGCCTGCGCGCTTGCCCTTGGCCTGGCTCGCCGCGGGCAAGAGGGCGAGCAGGGCGAGGGCCAGGCAAGCGGCCGTGAGAGCGCGGGAGAGCGACACGCGCCGAGTGCTAGCGCGCCCTGGCGCATTTGCCCAACAATTCCAGGATTTCCGTAGTTTCCGCCAGCACGCCGGTCCCCCGATTTCTTGGCCATCCCGGGGGCTTGGCGCTTACAGGGGCGAGGATCCAGCAAGATGGTAGGTTCCTCGCGTCGATGGCATCCCTGTACGAAGAGTTGGGCGGCGAAGCGCGCCTTCGGGCGATCGTCGACCGCTTCGTCGATCGAGTCTGCGACGACACCATGATTGGCTTCTTCTTTCGAAAGCGTGAATCGCGAGCGCTTGAAGCAGAAGGAATTCGAGCACGCTGCCGAGCATTTGGGTGCTGGCATCGAATACACGGGTCGCCCCCTCGCGGAGGCCCACGCTTCGCATCCGATCATGGGTGGTCAGTTCATGCGACGCCTCGAGATCCTGAAGCAAACGCTCGCAGACGAGGAAGTACCCGCTTCCGTGCAGAGCCATTGGATCGAGCACACACTGAGCTTGCGACCGCTGATCACGCGCGACGCGGGGGCAGAGTGTGACCCGACGGCCGCACGCGAGCGGGTGTTGGCCCGCCGCAAGGGGAACCAAGAGGGAGCATGAAGACGAAACCGAGCCGCTTTCTCCTGTCCCTCGCCCTCGCTTGCGGCGCGTGCACCACCGCAGGCTCGACCTGGATGGAACAACCCCTCACTGCCGACGACGAGAGCCTCGGGTCGCTGACCGAAGGCGAAGGTCCGGAAGGGTCACCGAGCGATCCCATGCCGACACCACCGTCCCGCCAGCGCCGCAACATCGGGCCTCATCAGCCGGGCGCTCAGGTGCTCTCCGACCTGCCCCAGCGCTCTCCCAACGCCCACGTGAACACATCCAAGCTCAAGGGCCGTGTGCTCGGAAAGTTTCGCAACACGTACTACGACTTTCCGAGTGAAGCGGATTTCAAGGGCAAGACCGTCGCGCTGAAGAACCCGAAGTGCGAAACCATCGCGGACGTACCGCGCGGCTTCTTCGAGTCGGTATGCGTCCAGGGCAGTGGAACGCTCAACAACCGGCAGACCGTGAGCTTTGCCAAACGGGACTGCTCCTGCGCCGAAAAGTGTCCTCGCACTGGTCAGCAGATCTGCTTCGATGCCCTCGACCCCAACAAGTTCCCGTACGGTCGTGGCGCGACCGGCCAACCCATCACCCCGCTCTTCACGGTAGCCGTCGACACGACGGTCGTACCGCTGAACAGCTACATCTACATTCCCGAATACGACGGAGTGCCCCGGGACTACGACCAGACCGGCGTGCACGATGGCTGTTTCATGGCCCAAGATCGCGGCTTGCGCGTCAAGGGCAAGCACGTGGACGTGTTCACCGCCGACCCGAGTATCACCAAGCTCTGGAATCAGCTCGTGCCGAGCAACGAGGGAGTGACGGTCGTGCTGGACAGTCCGCGCTGTGCTCGTGCCACTGCCACTGCCACTCCACCCCCCAGCGTGGAAGAGCCCAAAAAAGAGAGCAGCCGCGAGCGACGCCGCAAGCGCGAGCGCGAGGAATCCACTCGCGAGCCCACCAAGGCCAAGAGCGATTCCGGCACGAAATCGACGAGCGGCCCTGCCGAGTAACGCTCAGCTCTTGAGCTTGCCGCCGTAAACGCGGAGTTGCTCTTTCGCGAGGTTCTCGAAATGCTGAGCGAGATCGGGATCGGGTTCGGTGATCTGAACGGCGACCTTGGTCCGCCAGAGCGAGCTCTCCTCACCAACGAGAGGCTCCTGGCGCACGATCTTTCCTCGTACGCTGTGGGCCTCTCCCTCCACCAAGAACACGTTGAGCTCGATGCTTTGCCCGAACGTCGAGCTTGGCGCGGGTGAGTAGGAGCAGCCCGGTGGCACTCCCGTCCTGGGTAATGGCAGCGCTGATCGGACCCTTGTCGTCGGTGATTTCTGCACCGATGTACGCCGAGTGCCGTGGTGCGGTGCGTCGTTCGTCCGACATGATCTTCCCCCGATCCTAACCCGGCCTGGCCGAAACCCGACAGGAGATTCGGAGCCCCTGGCTGCCCGAACGCGGCTCAGCATGCGTGCCAATTCGAACCCGTCGCGGGCTGCCGGGTGGTCGTAGGGAACGCGGCAAAACTGTGCCCGCTGGATACTTGGATGGCTCCGAGTCGAATTCCTCAGGACGCCGCGATCGACCCTTGCGCTGGCCGATCTCCTGAAGGTTCTCGAAGCGCTCGCCCCTTGACCCGTGTTTTGGCGTCGGAATCACTTTCGTGTCGTCAGCCCGAGCTCATCGAGCAGGCGGCCAATCCTGCGGAATCCATCAGCCCTACCGAATTGAAGCAGATGTCCTCCGTGCCAGGTTTCGAAGGGCGCTCCGAAGTGATGGGCCAGCCGACGCGCGTGTTCGACGGGGGTGATGCGATCCGCGCGGGCGCCGATGACCAGCACCCGCTCTCTTTCGATCTGGGGCGTGCGGGCGAGGGGGCTCACGACACGGTGCACTCGTTCGAGGGCACGATGTTGGAGCTCGGTCTGTTCCGGGTTTCGACCGAGGCGACCCTGATCGCGAGCAAAGTCTGCCACCGAGGCGAGGGGGATCATCGGTACCGCAAAAGCGAGCTTCGGCTCGAGGGTCGCCGAGAGAGCGGTGCTGTATCCCCCAAGACTCATACCGATGACGCCAACGCTCCGGTGACCGCGCTCGAGAAGCCAATGGATGAGGTCTCGAAGATCGCCCATCGCCTGGCGGAAGCCCTCGTTCGTCATGCGGGGATCGCTGCCGGGAAACGGCGGAGGCTTGGCTGCACCTCCCGCGTCGGGACGCCGGACGCCGTGGAAAGGCAGGACGAACAGGGCGGTATCGAACCCGATGCGATCGAGCCACTCGAGCGGCCAAACGCGCTGCTCCAGGGAGTACTGCCCACCGAGGTAGCCGTGGATCAGAATGGCGACGGGGCGAGGTTTGGGTCCGGCGATCAGGCGGGTCGCGGCAGCGAAGTTTTCCGGGTAGCGCGCGAAGCGTTCCTCCATCGCAGGGACGAACGGCGCGTAGTCGCTGGCCCAAGATAGATCCACGACGCGGGAGCCTTTTGCATACCAGCGCACCAGTCGCTCGCTCGGCGAGATGCGGCGTGGTTCCCGAAAGAATTCGCCGTCCGTTTCGTAGAGCTTGGCGAGCTCGTCGAGGGCTTCGAGCCGCTGGCCGTGGTTCAGGGACTCGGCGCGGCCCTTCTTCCTCCGCGCGGAGGAGGCAGCGAGGGTTGCCGCGCGATCGACGACCGCAGCAGCGTGCCCGAGGAGGCTTCTGGCCGTCGAACGAACCACGGGGCGAAGCCTAGCTCGATCGGAATGCCCACGCGAGGCGTTCGCCGGCCCTGCCACCCGGGGGCGCGGGATACGCACGTCTGGTGGCCGCCGGAGCGAGGCCGACGACGGTGAGTACGCCGCTCGCACCAACACAAATTTGCGGGAGCTCATCGCTCCGTTCCGTACCGGCGGTTCCCCGCTTGCGCTCTTCTGCATGCTCGCGCGCGCAAGCACGTGCGGCATAGTCATGATGTCCACGGAAGTGGGGGAGGATCAGTCGTTGCCTCTCGCTCGCAGCTCAAAACCCCGATCCCTGTTCCGAATCGGATGGTCCTCCTGTAGGGTGGAATCATCCATTCGATCAACCCAGTGCGCCACGCGGCGGGTCGCGTACCGAGGATCGCCGTGAGTGGATTGCTCGTCGAGCCAGAGACGCAGAGCACACAGAGGATGCATCGATCGGGGAAGGCGAGGTCGATTCGCCAGGCCAGCTACCCTCGCGAGCTATTCGGCGAGCGCTCGGCTGGTGCAGCCCCCGGAGCTGTGGAACAATCGCCCCGTCGTGCATAACGAAGTGGGGTGCACGTAGCCATGCAGGCGGGTTGGAGCCTCGACGCCTACCGAAACCTGTACGCTGCGCTGGTCAGCGGGCACATTCCGCCTTTCGAGGGAGCACTTCAGGCGAGTCGCCAGGAAGCGGAGGACCTCTACAATCTCGGCGTCTTCGAGCGCGGGGCGAGGGTGCTCGACACCGGCTGCGGCCACGGCCGCTCCGCACTTGGTCTGCTCGAGCTCGGGATAGGCGGATACACGGGGCTCGACGTGGTTGTCGAGAGCATCGCGTTTTGCAAGCGGGCGTTCGGAGCGCTGCCGGGCTTCGAATTCATGCATCTCGACGTGAAGAACGAGTTTTACAACCCCGAGGGCCGGGAGTCGCCGCAATCGGTGTCATTCCCCGTCGAATCCGCTGCCTTCGATGCCGTGATCGCCGGCTCGCTCTACACCCACCTCGGGACGCGGGAGGTGTGCGAACGCTACCTCGCGGAATCTCACCGCGCATTGAAGCCGGGTGGCCGCATCTTCTGCTCGTGGTTTCGAAGTCCGCCGAACCAGGTCAGCGATGATCGACTCCGCAGCGTCCTCCCGGAAAGCGACATCCTGGAGATGGTCAGCAGGCGCTTCCACATCTACCATTGTCGTGGCGGAGGGATTGACGACACCGACGACCAGTGGTGCTTGTATGGGAGGAAGAAGGAGTCCTGACCGCCAGTTGTCCGCCTACTTCTGTGGCTGAGGTAGGGGCCGGGGAAGCCGTCGGCCCGTTTCGCGTAGAGTACTGGAACCGGGAGGGTGCGCGTGAATGGGCCGATCCTTATCCCTGACGCAATCAGTCTCGGTCCGTACAGCTGGCCGCCTCGTCCCACACCTCGTCGAAGTCGGCTGTCTTCGACTCGTGAACCGGATCGAGAGTTCGCTCTTGATCGCTGAACTCGAGGCCGCGCCCTGCGAAGAACGCGAGCCAGCGAGCAAACTGCTGTTCCGAGTCGGAGAAGAGCGCTTTCCCTGCTGAGGCGACGTAGAGCGAACGATAGCGCTCCTTCTTGCGCTGGGAGACGCGGTCGACACGCTCGGCGAAGGACTGGATTTCTGCGTCAGTGGTCAAGAGGTCGTCCAGCGCTCCATGACGGCTCAGCCAGCGGAGGTCTCCACAGCCGTTCTGCCCGGCGCCGTCAACGGCTCGGAACGCGACGAAGTCCAGCATCGCGTTGGTCCATCCGTGACGCTTTACGAGCTCGATGGTGAGCGAGCTCTGAAACGTTTCGTGATCGAGATCGACTCCGCGAAGGTGCTCTACCAAGTCGGGCAAATGTTCGGGAGCTCTCAACGCGAGGGGCACGATCGCCAGTGAGCCAGCTGGGGTGACAATCGACGTCCAGTAGCCGGCGCCCGAAAACGGATCCTTTGGCCAACGCTTTGGGTTCACGGCCTGGATGTAGGCCTTGATGTTCTTGGCAAGCGACGAGTGCTCGGCGCAGCGTTCGAAGAAGCGACGCTCGCTCACTCATTTCCGTTCGTTCGTGTGAAACGTGAGCAGCAGAAAGGGAGGGGGATCATCCTCTGTCTCTCCCACGAGACGCGGCAGCTCGTTAGCGAACGCCACGAGCTCTCCGAGCGCTTCGCCGAGACCTGTTTCGCTCCGACTGTCGGCGAGCGGGACGCGAGCTTGGATGGTCACCGGATCGGGCCGGAGGACTTCGGCGGGCATTTCGCGGGGAGCATATGCGCGCCCGCGTCTTCCAGCGAGGGGAGGCTCAGGGCCAGCCAATACTGAACGAGAGCACGTGCGTTGCTTCAAGCTCGGCGTTGGTGAGGGTGTTTGCTCCGAGGGTGACGCCGCTGCGTGTCAAAGTTCGGAAACTCACGGCTACTCACACCGGTTCGGCGATCCCCTCGGCGCGGAAGTGGCAGCGAGGGTTGCCGCGCGATCGACGACCGCAGCAGCGTGCCCGAGGAGGCTTCTGGCCGTCGAACGAACCACGGGGCGAAGCCTAGCTCGATCGGAATGCCCACGCGAGGCGTTCGCCGGCCCTGCCAAGTTTCAGGCGCCCGCCGCAGCGTTCACACCTCTGATCGACGCGCATCTGGTAACTCGTCACGCTCCCCTGTTCGCCCAACTTGAACACTTTCGTGGAGTCGAACCTCGGCTTCGTCGAGGGCGGAGCGGGCGCCTCGCTCGCGCTGGCGCAGGGGCATTGCGTCGCTGGGGCGGGTTCGGGCGGCGCCTGAGCGACGATCGGGGCCGGGGGCTGAGACGGCGGGCAGCTCGGGCTCTGTTGCGCGTGGCACGCGGCCGCAGCGAGCGCAGCCGCCACTGAGCGTGCCGCCGCCCTGCAGACGTTCCTCAATCGAATCAGGGGGAGTTCGAGGGCGTGGCGGCCAGGCGGAGCTCGAGAATCGCGACAGCTCTGACGAGAACGAAACGCGCGCCGTACCAGTTGCCGCCGCGCCACCGGTGGGGGCAACAAAGCCCACGTCGACCCCTCCCTGTGCATCGGCTGCGGAGCGTATGAGAAGGTTTGCCCGATCGTCGACAAGCCCGTCGTGTAGGTGACGAACGCTGGCGAGACGCGTTCGAAGACGAACATCATCCTGCTCGAGAATACGAGCTACACGCAGAAGTCGTAGTCGGTTCGCAACCGGCGGTTCGAGTTGCGTTCGCTCGCCGCGTGCTTCGCGTGGCGATTGCGATGGCGCCCTGTCAATACGCGGCTCCTTCCCAGGTGTCTCGCTCGGCTAGCGGCAAGAGCGGTGGCGATCGCCGCCGGCCACCGCTCGTTCGGCAGCGGGCGCCCTCGCGAAGTGAGCGAAATCGCGCGCGACCGAGCTCGGCACGAATGCTGCGAAGCGCCCTGACCTGTCGACTTCCGCCGCCAAGCCTGTCAGCTACGCACGCCGCCCCAAGCTCGGTCCATCTTGTCTAGGGTAACTGCTCGCGAAACCCGATCGTCAGCGTGTGCAGCAACGAAGCCAACGACACGACCGCGTCGGGTTCGCCGCGCGAGCGGGTTCGAAACGTGCTCATCAATCCGCCAAGCAGAAGGTGACGGTCGATGGACATGCGCAGTGGGCGAGATTGGCGGCAGCGTGAAGGCCGGGTGGGCATTGCAGGGCGCACCCCTGATCCCAAGCCGCTCCGGCGAGCACGCAAATGGTCTGGACGTACTGGCCGCACTGGGTCTGAGGTCCGCATACCGCATTGGAGACTCCGCCATAAGTGGTGTAACCGCTCGGGCAGCCGGCGCAGCTGAGGAGCATGCCCGTTTGGCAGGCGTGATTGACGCACGTCGTCGTGCCCGCGCACGCCCCGCAATCCAGTTGATTGCCGCAACCGTCATCGAGCGGACCGCCGCAGGACCAACCTTCCGAAGCGCACGTCTTTGGAGCGCAAACGCATTGGCCAGCGTTGCAGGTCTCGCCGCTAGCGCAGGTGCCGCAGTCGAGGGTATCGCCGCAACCGTCTTCTGCCGAGCCGCATTGCACACCGAGCGAAGCACAGGTCGCCGGCGCACATTCGCACTGGTGGCTGCCGTTGCAGGTTTCCGGAGCGGTGCACGTCCCGCACTCGAGCATGCCGTTGCAGCCGTCGGGGATCTGACCGCAGCTTGCACCGGCTGCTTGGCAGCTCGTCGGAGCACACGCCCAACCGTCGGAGCTGCTCGCGTCCAAGTGACTGCCGCTGTCGCCGCCCTTCGGCCCCCCGTCATCCGGCCCCGCGGTGGTTCCCTTCAAGTCGTCGAGCGATGAGAAAGAGCAGCTCACCGCGACGACGAAACAGACGAAGACCGCCAGAGCCGCGCGCACCTTCGCAGTGTACCCTAACGAACCGAAATTTCACTCTGCCGCTACGGCGCGGCGGGCGCGGCGTCGCTCGAATGCCTCGTTCGGAGCGCGGAGCGGCGCAAATCACTTGCGAACCGGAAGAGCGCCGGGCGCCGGCAGCTCATGCGGTCGAGCGGTCCCGCTCCGAGTGCGGAAGAACGCTGGCCACACAGCATTTTGCTTTTGATGCCACCAGACATCGAGTCCGATGAAGTCCACACGGACCTGACGGGGGGCTCGAGTTGTGACCAATCATCAGCCCTTCGGGTATCTCGAAGCGAGTCCGGAGGGGGATGCGGCACACGGCGCCGAGGACAGCGCCGTCGCCTATTCCTGCAAGGGTGCGAGCCGCCAGGCGTGATCAGGTCGCGTTCGCTGCGTCGCCCGTTCCGCTCTTTTTCATGATCTTGTTCGAGATCACGACGTACGCGACGAACACCGCCAGGCATGCGGGAATGATGAAGACCAGGTCCCTCCGCACCATGTCTTTGCCACGGTGGACGAGCTCGGCATACGTCATCGTCGCCGTCGTGTGGCCGAGGTAGTAGCCGATGCCCGTCAGGATCGTGACCCAGATGCCGGCGCCAAGTGCGGTCCAGAGCGTGAAGCTCTTGATCGGCATGCGGGAGATCCCTGCCGGGATCGAGATCAGCTGACGGATGGCGGGGAGCAGGCGGCAAACGAACGTCGCTCCTGCGCCGTAACGACGAAACACTTCCTCTGCACGCTCGAGCTTTGCTTTGGGCAAGAGGAAATACTTCCCGTACTTTTCCAGAAACGGCGTGCCGAGCCACGAGAACAGGTAGTAGTTCACGAAGGCGCCGGCCAGCGATCCCCCCACGCCGAACACGACGGCCACGGCTGCATCGACACCCGGTGAGCCGAACATCATGGAGCCGCGCGCGGCGAGGAAGCCGGCGGGGATCATCACGACCTCGCTCGGAAATGGAATGAACGAGCTTTCCACCGCCATGAACACGAAGATCAAGACGAAGCCCCAGGTCGGCGCGTACGTCGCCATGGTCTCGAGGTACTGAATCAAAGCATCGGTCACGGGCACCCCTCGGCAAGAAGAGGAAGCGGAACTAGCGCAAGCTCGCCAAGAAGTCGAAGCTTCCGAGCAAAACAGGCTGATTTCCCGGGGTCCGTACACAACCCTCGACGAATGCTCGCGCTCGGGTATGTTCTGCCGCCTCATGGCCGACGGCAAAAAGAGCGGACGCCTCTCCGGACGAAAGACCGACAAGAAGAAGTCGAAGAAGCGTTCGGTGATCGAGGACGCGATCGTGCAGGCGCCCACGACCCACGAAGTCCAGGAGCTTCACAGCCCGTGGCTGCCGCTCATCTGGATCCTCATCCCGTTGATCGCGTGCTTGGTGTACGGAGTCGCGACTCGCGGTTCGTGATCAGTCCGCGCTCTTGGATGCCGCTTTCGCGGAAGCCTTCTTGCTGCTGCCGCCCTTGAGCTGCTTCGCCGGGGGCTCTTCGTCCTCGTCGGCGACCTCGTCCGCGTCCTTGTCGTTTTCGTCGAGGCCCTTCTTGAAATTGCGGATGCCTTGACCGAGACCCTTGCCGACTTCGGACAGACGCTTGGGCCCGAAGATCAACAGAAGGATCACGATGACGACGAGCCAGTGGGCGAGGCTGAAAGAACCCATGCTTCGGTCGCTGGTGTAGCACGGGCCTGGTGAAGTCCACCAGCACGCCCGGTTCCCGCTAGATTTGGGGCATGCTTCCCCGCGCCACGCGGGCCAGCCGCTCCTGAGCCATCGTGTCGGCGATTCGATAAGTGGGCTGCATCGCGCGTTCGGCGCGCTCGGCAATCTCGAAGATCGTGTCGAAGATCTTCATCACCCGCGCTCGGGACTTCGCCTCGTCGTAGCCGTCGATCTCCGTGGCCACGTTGATGAGCCCGCCCGCGTTGATGGCGTAGTCCGGCGCATACACGATTCCGCGCTGCATCAGGTCGTCTCCGTGACGGGGCTCCGCCAGCTGGTTGTTGGCTGCGCCGGCGACGATGCGGCAGGTGAGCTTGGGAATCGTCTCGTCGTTCAGCGCGCTGCCGAGGGCGCAGGGCGCGAGCACGTCGCATTCGACGTTGAAGATGCGATCGAGCGACACGATTTCTGCGGAGAACTCCCGCTGAGCGCGCTCGGCTTTCAGCGGATCCACATCCGCGACGATGAGCTTGGCGCCGAGGGCATGGAGCTCCTTGCAGAGGTGGTAGCCGACGTGGCCGACTCCTTGTACGGCAACTTGGAGCCCGTCGATGGAATCCCGCTTCATCACGAACTTCACGCAGGCTTCGATGCCGCGCCGAACGCCGAGCGCGGTGTAGGGGCTGGGATCGCCCGAGCCGCCGTTCTCCGGAAGCACACCGGTCACGTGCTTGGTGACGGTGCGAATGATCTCCATGTCCTCGAGGCTCGTTCCACTGTCTTCGGCCGTGATGTAGTGACCGCCGAGATCGTTCACGAACGTACCGAACGCACGGAAGAGCGCAGCGCGATCGACTTCCTCGTGGGGTCGGATGATCACGCTCTTGCCGCCTCCCAGGGAAAGGCCAGTGATCGCTGCTTTGTAGGTCATCCCACGGGCGAGGCGGAGCGCATCGATGATCGCTTCTTCCTCGGTGTCGTAGTGGATGAAACGACAACCGCCGAGGGACGGACCGAGCCGCGTGTCATGCACCGCGATGATGGCGTGCATGCCCGTGGCGGCGTCCCGTTTCAGGTGAAGCTCGCCGTAGTCGTACTTCGCGAGGAGGTCGAAAATGGCCATGGGGCCCGGAGCCTAGGCGAAGGTTCTCTCCGACGAAAGCCGGGATTCGAGGAGCTTCTTGAGCTCTGGCTTGAGCACCTTGCCCACCGCGTTTCGCGGCAGCTCCGCCAGCACGAAGACCCGCTTGGGAACCTTGTACGACGCGATGCGCTGTTTGGAGAAGTCGCGCAAGATCTGCTCGGAGAGCTCCTCGCTGCGCCCGGATCGTGCAAGGACCGCCGCCACAGCGACCTCGCCCCAGGTCTCGTCCGGGATCCCCACCACGGCGGCATCCGCTACGGCGTCGTGCTCCCTCAGCACCTCCTCGATCTCCAGCGCGGAGAGCTTGTAGCCACCGCTCTTCAGGATGTCGATCGAGGTTCGGCCGAGGATCTTCACGTATCCGTCCGCGAGAAACGTGGCGGTGTCTCCGCTTCGGAACCAGCCATCGCAAAATGCTTCCCGCGTGGCCGCATCATTTTTGTCATAGCCCCGAAACACCGAGGGTCCGCGGATCCAGATCTCGCCGGACTCGCCGGGCGGCGCGTCGCTTCCCGCTTCGGTCACGATGCGAAGCTTCATTCCCGGAAGCACGGGTCCGCAGCTTCCCGGGACCCGTGGCCCGGCGACGGGATTCGACGCACCCACGCCGATCTCCGTCATTCCAAAGCGCTCCAGCGGATACTCACCGGTGAGCTCTCGCCAGCGCTCTCCCAGGCTCACCGGCAAGGCCGCCGAGCCACTGGTAACCAGGCGCAAGTGCCCGGCATTCGTTCTCCAGCGCGCTCGGGTCTCGTCGTCCGCCTCGTCGAACGCGTCGATGAGCTTCTTGTGCATCGTGGGAACGCCCATGAGCACGGTCGCACTCGCCATCCCGTCCCACATCCGCTGTGCGTCGAACTTGTCGAGCATTCGAGCTGCGCCCCCCGCCAGGAGCGAAACGAAAAGGGAGATCCCGAGTCCGTGGAGGTGATGAAGCGGCAGGCAGTGCAAGAGCACGTCGTCGGTCTTCCACTGCCACGCCTGCGCCAGCATTCGGGACAGCGCCTCGAGATTCTGGTGGCTGATGAGCGCGCCTTTGGGTTTTCCGGTCGTCCCGCTGGTGTACAAGATGAGCGCTACGTCATCGGCGGAAGACTCAACCGGTTTCGTTTCACTCGTCGACTCGCGAAGCTCTTCGACCCGGAGCACGGGCCCGAGCGCCGCCCCCCGCGCCTCGAGCTCCCGGCTGACGACGATGGCCTTCGAGCCGGAGGCTTCCACGAACCAGCGCTGCTCGATCTCCGGATGAAGCGGACTCAGGGGAACCACGGTCCCGCCCGCGAGCGCGATCCCGAAGAACGCCTCGAGCCAGCGCGAGCCTTGGGTGACCAGCATCGCGACCCGTTGCCCGCCGAGCCCATGGTCTTGCAGCGCTCCGGCGACCCGCGACGCTCGGAGGACGAGATCCGGGAAGCTCGTCGTTTCGAGATCGTCCCAAATCGCGGCGCGATCCTGGGAGGCGAGGGCGAGGAAGCGAGTGGTGAGAGGGCTTTCGAGCATCGCGGTCGAGGGCAACATGCCAGAGTGGAGAGCGATTTTCAGCTCGTGGTTGGGTGCATTCGTCGCCGACAGCCTCCAATGTGCCACGCTGGGCCATTCGGCCTGGGATGCGCTCGGCACGCGGCTTGCTCGGCACGCCCTGCCGGTCGACTCTGGACCCGGAGTATGCTGCCGGCCGTTTGGTCGTGGCGAGCTTGCTTACCCCTAACCGAAGTGCCCAGTCGTGAAATGGAATCGCGACAAGCTGCCGACGTTGGCCGGCCTTCTGGTCGCGGTGCCCGCCGTGATCATGGTGTGCAGCCTGCACTGGTTTTTCGTGCGCGCACCTCCGGCGAACATCGGCTTCGATGACGGGTACACGGTTGCATTGGGAGAGCGGTTGATCGATGGCCATTGGCTTCCCTATGTGGATGGGTGCAGCCATCGCGGGCCGTTTCTCTATTGGGTAGTCGCTCTGGCGCAGAAGCTCTCGGGTCGCTTCAACTGGGCCGGTCCGCGCTGGTTGATGCTTCTCGTGTCACTCACGACCGTCGGCGGATTGGTGGGGACCGGATTTGCGGCGCGTCTGCCGCTCGCCGGCGGTCTGGCGTCGATGGCATTCGTCCTCTTGGCGCTGGTCGCGCACCCGCCCGAGAGTGCTTTTGCGGTGACGGGTGAGGCGATCGCCGCAGCTCTCGGCATTCTCGCGGTGTGCGCTGTTGCCTGGGCACTTCTGAGAGATGGGAGCCAGAGGCGGCGTCGGATCCTGCTCGCGCTGGCTGGGTGCTTCGTCGCGCTGGCTGGCATGACCAAGCAGACGGCATTTCCCATGGCCGTGCCCATCGGGCTCTGGGTGGCGGCAGCGGCCTTCTCCCTCGATGGGCTCGAGGGGCGACAGCGCTGGGGTCTGGTCATCGCGTTCGCGCTCGGCCTGTGCGCGGTCATTCTGATCGTGATCCTGCGCTACCTGATCGCAGGGGAGCTCAAGACCTTTTGGTACTGGTTTTATACGTACAACGCCGATGTCTACATGGCGCCCTACCGGGATACGCCGCTTCGAGAGCCGTTCGATCGCTGGTTGCGCGGTAGTCAGCTGTTCTTCTGCGTCGTCGGGTTGGCCGGAATGTGGGGTGTGGTGCGCTGGATCAGCGAGATCCGAACGTTTCCCCGGGGTCTGCTCGGCGCGTACGCGAGCGTCGGACTCGAGGCCACCGCGTCGCTGCTGACGTTGATCTCGTTCGTCGCGATGGCCAGCCCCCAGCGCTACTTTCCACCCTACTTCATTCTCGTCTACCCCTTCGTGGCCCTGGTCGTGGGTATCGTCACGGCGAAGATCGCGGAGCGCGGCCAGGGTACTTTCGCGGCGCGCCTCACCGGATCGCTGGTGCTCGCCTCGTCCGTGGCCATTGGCGTCGGCTACTCTGCAAATCTTCGCCTGAGAGATCTGGTGACCCAGCGAAAAGCCGGACAGTGGCAGGCGGCTCTTCCGGAGCCGATTTGCGATTTCTTCGATCAGTACAGCGGGCCCGACGACAGCGTCTTCATCTGGGGTTTCGACGGAGATTTTTACGTCACCTGCCACCGACACCCGGCGACGCGCTTCACCTATCTCACGCTCGTCGCGGGGACGGTGCCACCGTTCTGGGACCAGAAACGAAATGACCGTATCGCTCGCGACGCGCGCAAAAATTTGATGGCGGACTTGATACAGAGTCGCCCGCTCGTGGTGCTGGACGCACCGGGAACGATGCGCGACATCTCGCTGATGGTGATGCCGGAGTTGGTCAAGTACCTGAGGGAAAACTATTGCAAGATGCAGGAAATAACGAGCAAGGACGGTCGCAAGGCGAAGGCCTGGGTGCGCCGGGATCGAGTGAGCTGCAACGAGCACCCATGACCTCGACGACCGGATCCCCGCCGACCGATCCGTCCCAGCCCGAGACGGCTGAATCAGGGACGAAAGCGCCCGCGCCGCTCGGCGTGGAACGCTGGCGACAGCTCGGCATCGGGCTCGTGCTGCTCGTGGGGGCGACCTTGTCGCTCACGTTAGCCGTGTTGCAAACCGGCCTCGCGCCAGGCCTTCCGAATCTCATTGGCAAGAACACCCTCGAGCTTCCGAGGCGCCTGCTCACGTTGAGAATCACGTTCGGCGTCGCGGCAGTGACGGTGCTCGGGGTTTCGATCGTCAGCTTCGTCAAGAAGCCCATGCCCGCCGCTCAGGTATTGCGCTGGGGGAAGGTCGCGAGTCCCCTCATCCTGTCGGTGTTCGTGCCCGCGCTGTTCGTTCGAGGGCCGTGGGGAGGACAAGAAGCGACCTATCTCGTCATCCTCGGGATCTTCGGTCTGGTGCTCGAGCAGCTCCTCACCCTGTCCTTCGACGCGCTCGGCCCCGTGAAAGTCCCGTTCGCACAATCGCCGCGACGCGAGCTGATCCTCTCTTGGCTTCAGCGACTACCCGTCGTTCTCGTGTGCGCGGGAGTCCTCTACTACGCCATTCTCATCAGCCACTACACGCTCATCACGCACGTGCGCATGGTGACGGATACGGCGGATCTCGGCGAGTACGACAATCAGTTTTTCAACTCGCTCCACGGCCATCCGTTCCGCCTGCCGGCCTCCGAAGGAAACCTTCACGACTGGAGTGCGCTCAAGTTTCACGCGGATTTCATCATCTACTTTCTGCTGCCGTTCTATGCGCTCAGGCCCGGACCCGAGATCCTGCTGATCCTCCAGACTCTGTTCGTGGCGGGCACCGCCATTCCCATCTACCTCTTCGGCGCGCGACGCATTCCCCGCTGGATCGCCGCCATCGTCGCGCTCTCGTTCCTGCTCTTGCCCGTCATCGAGCGGCCGAACTTCTACGACTTTCACGCCGTGCCAATGGGCATGTTCTTCGTGGCTTGGGCGATTTGGGGCGTCGACCGCATTCTCCACTTTGGAGCCAACAGGAAGCGCGACTACGCCCTGTTCTGGATCGCGTTCGTGCTGGCTCTCGCGTCGCGGGAGGACATCGCGTTCGGCATGGTGATCGTCAGCGTTTTCTTGCTTTTCTACGGAAAATCACCGCGCCTCTCGCTGACGATGCTGGGACTTTCCCTGGGCTATTTCGTGCTCATCAAGTTCGTCATCATGCCTCGCGTCGGCGTCTCTTGGTACGACAACGTCTACGACGACATCAAGGCATCCGGAGCCGAGCGCTATCGAGCCGTCGTGCTGACGCTTCTCACGAACCCGGTGTTCGTTTTGAAGTCGATGGTCAAGGAGCCCAAGGTTCTGTTCGTTCTGCACATGACGGCGCCGCTCTTGTTCTTGTGGGTGCGCCGCGCGTATCTCTGGGCCGCGATTCTTCCGACCGTTTTCTTCACGCTCATGGTGACCAACCGGGCTCCGATGTTTCAATCGTCGTTTCAGTACGCGTACCAGTGGTTTCCCTACATCGTGATCGCGAGCATCCTGGCTCTCCAGCACATTGGGTCTTCCCCCAGCCTGGGTCGGATCCGGCAAACGTCGGCGGCCCTGTGCCTGGGCCTGTGCGCTGCAGGCGCCGGGTTTCAGTACGGAATTCTACTCGGAGGCAAGAGCATCATTGGCGGGTTCGGCGAGAAGCGAATCGTGATCGGCCAAGGCGAGCTCGAGCGCTATCGGGATCTGCACAGCCTCGTCGCTCAGATCCCCCCAAACGCCTCCGTCACGGCAACGAAGCACGAGGGTCCCCACGTATCGACTCGCCTCATTCTCTACAACCTGAGCTACGCCCTCGGCGATCACCCCGATTACATCCTGTTCCAGCGCGGACTCAGCCGCGCCGAAGCCCAGCGAGTGCTCCCGGTGCTCGAATCCGGCGAGTACGGCCTCTTGGACGAGCGAGGTATTTTCGTGCTGCTCCGTCGCGGTCAGGACACGAGCAACAACGAAAAGATCATCAAGCTTTTGAAAGTGCGATGACCCGACGATTCGAACTTCGGCGCGAGGAAACCGCCACCCGTTGAGACCCACGAACCCGAGTTGCCCAAACACTCGCAGCGGGAGTGGGTTCAGGGACGCGGGCTGCCGAGATGCCAATCGTGCCAGAGCAGCATCTCGAGCGTGCCGACCTCCGTGAGCCAGGGTTGGTTGTGCGGGCCGGGGATCACGCTCAGCGTACTCTTGACGCCGAGCTCTCCGAGCTTCTTCGACAGCGCCTGGTTCGCCTTCTTGAACGGGTCTTGGGACGAGCTCTCGATGTGGATCGGTCGCGCGCCGACCTTGTCGAGAGTCTTCTTCAATTGCGCTGCGTAGCGGAGCGCGGCCGGCACGTTGAACGCGGACTGCACTCCCCCAAAGGTGCCGAAGAGCTCGGGCTTGCGCAAAAAGACTTCCATCCCGACGTAACCCCCGAGGGAACAGCCGTCGAGTCCGACGTTGTCGGCGCCCTCGGCGCAGTCGGCTTCCTTTCGGACTGCCGGCAAGAGCTTTTCTTCGATCCAGTCCGCGTAGCGATCCAGGGTGCGCGCGGCGGGGCCTACCTTGTGAGGATTGGGCGTCACCGGACACACGACGACCATTCCGCGAAAAGGACGTTTTTTCAGCGCGTCGTTGACGCTCGCGAGGTGCGTGTCCGAAAACCATTTCATCTTGGGCATCGTGCGCACGACCGGCGGGCGCCGCAGACGTTCGTACGCGCTCACCAGGCCGTACCGCTGTCCCCAGGCGTGGATCCCCAAAAGCTCGTTGCCGGTTTCACCGAGACCGTGAAGGAGAACGAGGATCCTGAATTTTTCTCCTTTCTTGCCGTGCTTCGGAATCAGGCAGAGCGCACGTTTGGCGATTCGCTTGTCGCCGTCGATGGAAAGATCTCGCTGAGTGAAGTCCGCGGAGCTCGGCGTGTCCCCGGGAGCCGGTCGCGAAATCGAGCCGGTCAGAGCGGCGGCGGCAGCGGCGGCGCCCCCGAGAAACGCCCGTCGATCCATCACAGAAAACGCTAGCACATGAGCTAGCATGCGCCCTCGAGTGACCCGCTGGCTCATTGCATGCGTGGTATTGGCGACGCTCTTCGTCGGACGGAGCGCGTTCGCGCACCAAACCGGACGAAGCTACTGCACGGTGCGCACGGTCGCGGGCGGAATCGACGTGAGTGTCGAAACGGGCGCTTCGCATCTCGCGCCCGCCGCCGGCATCGACAACAAGACGCCTTCCGACGCGGAGATCCTCGCCGCTCGCGAGGGACTCCGCACGAAACTTTCGGAGCAGGTGTCCGCGCACACTCCGAGCGGTCCCTGCAGCGCCGAACCGCCGAGCTTCGAGCTCGTGACCCGCGATGGAGAGCGTACGGTCGACATGAAGCTCGCGTTCGCGTGCCCGCCCGGAGTCGTCACGCTGAAAATGCCTGGCGCTTCAACGTCGACCCCCTCGCCGAGAACGTCTGCGCCATCGATGGCTCCGCGTGGGTCTTTCGTCCGGGTTCCGAGGAGCGCGAAATCGGCACCCCGCCGTCCCAGGCGAGCGTACTCGGCACGTTCGTGCGCCTCGGCATGCATCACGTGTTCACCGGCATCGACCACGTGCTGTTCGTCATTGCGCTGCTCGTGGCTGCCGCACGCGCCAGCCGCAATCACACCCTGGTCCAAGGGCTCAAAGCGATGGCCACCGTCGTCACGGGCTTCACCCTCGGTCATTCGGTGACACTGATCGCCGCCGGATTGAATCTGGTGCGTATCGACTCGCGGCTCACGGAGAGCGTGATCGCGCTCAGCATCGTGGTGGTCGGCGTGGAAAACCTGATCCGCAAGGAAGTCCGCTGGCGCGGCGTCACCGCAACCCTCTTTGGGCTGGTCCACGGCTTCGGATTCGCTTCGGTGCTGGCCGAAACCGAGCTGCCGCCCCGGGGAACCGTGTGGGCGCTGCTCTCGTTCAACGTGGGAATCGAGCTCGCGCAGCTCAGCATCGTGATCGTGGCCTTTCCAGCCCTCGCCCTCTCGGCGCGCAAAGACTGGTACGAAAAGGGATTGCTCAAGCCCATATCCGGCATCGTCGCGCTCCTGGCGGCGATCTGGTTCATCAAGCGAGCGACGGGGGCGGAGTTTTTTCCTTGGCTCGGGGCGTGAGCAACGGGATTGGGCGGGCTCCCGGTGATTCCTGGAGCTGTCGTTCCCAGCCGCTCGTCCTCACGCTCTTAGTCGTGGCCTGCGCTCCGGTCCCGGCACCGGAGTCGAGCGCCGCGAGACCCGCGCCCGCAACGTCGCATCTCGCTCCAACGTCGCATCCCGCTGCGACGCCGCCAGTCGCGGACGACAAGTGCTCGGAGCTATTCCCCGACGACTGCTTCCTGCCCAATCCAGACCGGGATGGTTGCCCCAATCCGCCGGTGCCGCGCATTTCATTCGAGCCAGGCTCGGCCGAGCTCCCCACGCAGGCAAAGGACTTGCTCGATCGCATCGCGCTCGAGATGCGAAAGTTGACCTCCGGCGTAACGCTAGTGATTCGGGGCCGTGCACGAGACCCGAGCGGAGTGACGCTGGCAACGAATCGCGCGAACGCGGTGGCGCAGCGTTTGAGCACCCGGCGTATCGTAGCGAAGGTTCGCGTCGACGTGGACACGACGCTCGACGACAGCAGCGTCAACGTCGCGACCGAAGGCTGCGTCGGGGACATCGACTGAGCGGGCCACGAGACGCGCGCGCGCCGCCCGCTCGTGGTCGTCGGCACGATTCGGTCGAGGAGGTGACGCGCATCGGTCGGCGCGGTGTGGTTTACCTGTCCCAGGACAGGTTGATCTTGGCGGCGAGGGCGTTGCCGGCCGTCTTGTTTACCTGTCCCAGGCCAGGTTGACCTTCGACCTTGGCGGCGAGGCGGGGTCGCGCGGTTCGGGAGCGTGTCGAGTGACGTGCATCGATCAGCGCGGCGTCGTTTACCTGTCCCAGGACAGGTCGACCTTGGCGGCGAGGGCGTTCTCCCGCCTGCAAATCCCCTCAAAACCACCGCTGCCTGTCTGAGAGACGAACGAGGCGTTGCCGAGCTCGGTACCTGTCCCGGGATCCAGGACAGGTGGAGCTTGCGTCGCACCGCGGTCAGAGGCCCCAAAGGCAGTTGCGATCGTGGGACACTTACTCCGAGAGCACAGGAGCATCCTCACGGTTCGCACCAACGACGATACATTCAAGCTCTCGGAACCAGCACACCGAGCAGAGCCCTCAGCTTTGCGGGAACGTCCTCTGCGCCCAAAGGCTCAATCCTGCGGACAGCGCGCTGGACTTCGCGTTTGTGAAACCCGAGGCGGATCAGGGCATCGAGAACCTTGGGCTCGACTCGACTCTCCGGAGCTCGATTCATTCGCTCTTCTCGTCGCTTCTCGATGTGCCCCTCGCCGAAATACCTTCCGCGCTGAATGAGCGTTGTGCGCCCTGCAGAGTAAGGTGAGATTCTCGGGGGTTGCCGGACCACCATGAGCGAACGGCTGCCTGTGCTCGATGGTGATGAAGCGGCGCTCGCTGCAGCGTCGTCCCTTGGGGTCGACGAATGTGCATTGATGGCCATCGCGCTCTCGCACGATGCACGCAACTTCGAGCGGGACGTGCCGCGACCTCGGTGAAGGCGTTCGCGACTTGGCAGGCGCCCGCGACTTGCGCTTCTTGCCCGCGCCCATGCGTCGCCGAGTCTCGCGCTCGATGATCTCGTCCAGGCCGCGCTCGATGAGGGTTGCGAGATCGCCATCGGGGATCGAGTGGCTCAAGAGCTCCCGAGCGCGCTCGATCTTGTCGTGAAGCGCGGCGCTGGCGGTGAATTCGACGCGATAGCGCGTTTCGGACAACGGCTCGAGTCGCGGCGGAGGAGCGGTTCGTGATCGTTGCTGATTACCGGTCCCGGGACAGGCGGCAGGAGTAGCGGCAGGAGTAGTAGCAGGAGTAATAGAGGCACCAAGAGGCAGGCTTTGCGGTTCCGCTTCGATGCGCTCGGGCACGTCCGGTCGAGGAAACCACGACGCAATGACCTTTTCGATCTCCCGTCGCGACTTGCCACGAGCTTCGCCAAGCAGCGTGTCCGCGTTTTCCTCGGTCAGGTGCCGAGACAGTAGGAAGAGTCCCGTCAGATGAATCGAGCCGGTTTCGAGCTCCGCCAGTGCCCGAGGCAGGCGTTCGACCAGACGAGCAACCCGAACACGCTTCAGCGCCTCGTCTTCCGAAAACGAGAGGCGCTCCCGGCAGTATGAGTACAGGGACGAACAAGCCTGGTCGAGATACAGACGCCGTCGCCCGATCTCGACCAGATGGACGATGACATCGGCCATGGCCCCACGTTCGGTACGAACGAGATCCGGCATGCGTGCGAGCAATTCCGAATCCGACAGGGAGGATATCGATTGCATGGGATTGCATACCACGGGGTTTTTGTCCCTCGTCAGACGCGCTCTGGGCGTCGTTTGCGCTCCCTGACGACTCGAAAATCATCTTTGCGCGGCCAGCGTGTCCTGGCTCGAATCAGAGGGAGCAGGGCGGTACTTCTGGTCGAATAGTCGAACGCGAACGCGTGGGCGCCGCGGGACACGTCAAGGGAATTCGTTGCTCCGTGTTTGCGTACGCGGTTTTTTCGTGCGGCCACAAAACGGCCCCGTGCTGGCCACAATGTGGCCACAAATTCGTTTGTGCAGAAGTGTATCCGGCGGTTCGCGCGCGCCGAAGTGTTCCGAAACGTGCGTGCTGCCCGCTCGTGGTCGTCGGCACTCTTCGGTCGAGGAAGTGACACGCATTGGTTGGCGCACGCTTGGTCACCTGTCTCAGGACAGGTGGATCTGCGGGGCGAGAGCGCGAGGGCGTTACCGGCCGGCGGTCGTTCGGTAGCGCGTGGGTCGAGCTAGTGTCGAGGATTGTCCTATCGACGCACTACAGGTTTTGCCCGGACGAAGCGTTCCCGCCGACCCGGGTTCGTTGCGATGCAGACGCAGTCGTTGGCCGACGCGTTTCTCGTGAACCCGCCCTCGCGGTCCCTGAAAATACGGAGACTCCGTGCCACGTAACGCTTGGCAATAAGAACGCGACTCCTGGCATCCTCGACGGGCAGAGGACCTATGGTGGCACGCAAGCATTGGCGTGGATGACCTGGCAATTCGAGGCAGACTACGATTACTGGGTCGGTACGATATGGGGCGCCCCTTGGGTTCCGGACATCTCGAAAGCCCTGAAGGCTTTGCCAAATTCTTCCAGAGCGGCGCCAGGTTCCGCATGACGGATACGAGCTACGGTACCGGGTTCCACCCGAAGAAAGGACAGGGTCGGCGACATGGACGGCTACTGGCTGATCACGCGAAAGAACTCTCATAAGCTCAACGTCGAGCGGACCGAGAGCCTTCCGCTGAAGATACCGAAGTGGCTCGACGAGATAGCCGCATGCTTCTAACCGCAGGCGACTTCCTAATCTTCCTCGGTGCGAGCGCGGCTGTGCTCGGCTGCGCGTGTGGCTCGTCGGACGGCGGGCCCGGAGGTGCACTTGCGGACCGCGAGCCCGATTCGTCGGGAAGTGGTGGGGACATGAATGGTCCCTGTGGAATGATCGACCAAGACCTGCGTGAAGGGAAATCTGTTCGTGCCATCCTCCCGCCGAGCAGCGCGGACGCAAACGAGGGCGTTCTTGCAGGCTCGGTTGGAGCTCCCGCTAGCGTCCTCAAGAGTCAGTCGATAGCGGAGCAACTCTTCACGACATGGCGCGTTTCCTCGCAGTGGCTGCTTCGCTGGCACACGAGCCTTCACGTTCGCCCGTGGGACGATACGACCGAAACTCTGGTCTACGATCCCGGTACGGATCCCGAGAACATGCCCGCTCACAACGTCTCGGCCCTCGGGGATGCAGTTTTCTTCGAGGTCGGCGTGGCCGGCTACAATGGCGTGATGTCCTGGATCCCGAGTGCAGGCATTCGCCCGCTGCTTCGGTGGTTCGGTGACACGACCCAAGCTGCGGGCAATTTTAGCACCGATGGGAAGGACATGGTCTGGACCTACGGCAAGAACAAGCCAGCTGGATCGAGCCAGGAGTACCCCATCCGTGACATCATGACGGCGCCTTTCACGACGGATCCGGATGTCCTGAAGGCGACCGCAAAGCGCCTCCGCTCGGACCCCGGTCAACTGAGTCCCTACCCGTACGCCGTCGGCTGCGGTTACGCCGCACGCAATTTCTATTCTTCCAGCGGGCTGAGCGCGGATCTGGTCATCGTCCGACTTTCCGATGGCGTGTCGTGGGTGTTCCAACCACCATCAAATCCGCCGGGGGTCTATCAATTCATGAGCTTCCTTGGCTTCACCTGCGAGGAAGCTTTCGCGAAGTTCCAGTTCGCCGACGAGGCGGTGAGCATCGTCCGAATCAAGCTCGATTCCCTGGGACCCGGAATTCCGCCAGACTGAGTCTGTGTGAACATGGAGTCCTCGCCCAAAACCTTCACGCTGTTGGGAGCAGGATTCACGCTGCTGGCACTTCTCGCATGTGATGGCTACGGCATTTCACCCCACAACGACCCTCCACCGACTCCCCCCCCGACTGCCCCCCCGACGACGTGCGCGTCGGACCAAGATTGCGATGCAGGCGAGTGCTGCGTCAGTCTGGTTTGCATAGAGCGAATCGACACGGATCCGACCGAGTCGGTGTGCTCGATGAAGATCTACTCCGATACGGAAGGGATGTGTTACTGCCACCCACCAGCGTCCGAACCAGTGTGCCCACGGTCGTTCTACGAGTTGCCACCGTTCGAAATCGACCTGTTCACCAAAACCGTACGTAAGATGCGTTGTGCATTGCCAATCGCCCTACGGTGAGCTTTGTGAATGCCAGACGGCTAAGTTTTCAGGGCTGCAACTCGACGGTGGAATCGAGGTTCCGAGTTGCCCACCGGATTGGAACACCCTATGCCCCGGCGATACCGGCATCGAGGACGCCGCCGTGAACGACTGAACGAAATCCCCCGCATCTTCGAATGACCAGTAGGGCGCAGTCACGAACGCCTTTCTGTCACTGACAGACGGCCGAAGGCTGCGTCGGGGACATCGACTGAGCGGCATCAGAGCCCGATTTCACTGCGCGTCCGAGAGACGCACGAGGCGTTGCCGCCTGCAAGTCCCCTCAAAACCACCACGACGGCAAGGTCGGCCTGCGTCCCGTCGACAGGATCTGCCGACGTTCGCGGCCCAAGAGAAGCGCGCCGCCGACCACCAGGACCAGGCCGCCGATGACGGGCCAGAATGCGAGCTCGTGCTGGTTGTCGCTGACCGTGTAGCGGACGGTGATGATCACGGCTCCGTTGTAGATGAAGTGCGCGATGACTCCGGTGATGAGCGTGCCAGTGCACAGGCGGGCGGCGCCGAAGCCGATGCCGAGGACGATGGTGCCGGCGACCTGAGTGGGCTCCAAGTGAAAGAGACCGAACAGAACGCTGGGCACGACGAGACCGAGCGCGAAGCGGTGTTCGAACGGGAGGGTGAGCAGGCCGCGGAACAACGCTTCCTCTGCCAGCGCGGGCATGACGGCGAGACCGAAGAGCAAGAACACGAGGCCGGCGGTGTTGGCGTTGTGCGCGGCGTTCATCACCAGACGCGAGGCGGTGACTTCGGGATTGAGCACCCGTCGGGTGAGCTCACCGGCCAGCTCGGCGAGAGGTGCCAGACCGAACACGACCAGGAGCGCGCCGATGACTCCCAGCACCGACGGCAGCCCGATGGGGAGCGCAACGGAGCGCGGAGTCTTGAGGAGCTTCATCCAAATCAGGACCGCCGCCACGACGGCGAGCTCGTTGGCGACCGTGCCGCCGGCAATCCAGGCCGGGTCGTTGATGAGGGGGGACTTTTCGAGGTTGCCGAGGACCTTGACAGGGCTCTGACCCTTGGCGGCTATCAGGGCGGCCAAGACAGCGGCGGTGGCGAAACCCGCGGCGATGACGGCAACGGCACTGGTAACCCACACCAATAGCGCTTGCAGCGGGGACGGAATCCGCACTTCGGCTGGCACACGATCCTGGCTGCTCAACCCCGCTCACCCACGGCTCAGGTCAAAAGCATCGGGAAGCCACCCTATCACGCCCGCCCGCGTTTCGTGCCGAATAGGCCGGCCTCGGCTATCGTCGAACGCGGTACGTCATGAGACTAACCCTTTTCCTTTTTCCGCTCCTTGCCGTCGGTCTTCTCGCGGGCTGCTCCAGCTCCTCGAAGCGAAAGACAACCGACCCCTACGCCGGTGGAGACGGCTTCTGCACCCAGTGGGCGAAGGCCGCGTGCAACTCCACGGTCGTCAGCAACTGTGCCGCTGCGGACGCGGCAGCGTGCATTGCCAAGCAGACCAGCTACTGCCTCGGTCGCTTGCCTCCCCACTACGATTCGACGAATGCCAAGGCGTGCGTCGAGGCCGTGAAGAAGGCGTTCTCGGACGCGAAGCTCACCAAGGACGAGATCGAAGTCGTTCGTAACTTCGGCGCTCCCTGCGACAAGCTCAACAAGGGGCCCGGAGTCGAGAGCGATACCTGCTTCGATTCCAACGATTGCAACTCGCTCGAGGACTTCTCGTGCATCACGAAGCCAGGCGCTGGCGGCGGTACGTGTCAGGTGGCCGTGGTGGTCGCCGGCGGGCAGTCCTGCGCCGCGGCCAATCAGACCTGCGACGTGGGCCTCTACTGCAGCACGACGTCGACGGGAGCCAACTGCCTCGCTCGGCAGGGCGCCGGGGCGACGTGCGACCCCAACCTCCCGTGCCTCGAGGACTTCCAGTGTTTGGGCGCCACAGGGTCGATGACGTGTGCGGAAAAGGGCAACGACACCGACTCGTGCTCCAGCGACGACCAGTGCAAGAGCGGGATCTGCGCGCAGAACGCAGCCGGCGGGGGGACGTGCGTGCCCCAGGTCGTGCTCGCTCCGACCGAGCCAATGTGCGCAGACTTGCGCTGAAGCGGGCGCTTCGCGCTTTCGTCTTGCCATCTCGCCCGGGCGACGTTTCAAATCGTCGCCCATGATCGACCGGCACGTTCTCGTCGCGATCGCCGCTCTCCTCTTGGCTGGGGGGTGCGACGACGATCCGCCGAAGAAAAATCCGTTCGAGCCTCCGCCCAAAGAGACGAACACGCCTCCCCCTGCGAGCGCCATGCCCAAACCAAGCGGAGCGCCGCAGCTCGCGATCGACGATCTGGGACCCAAAGTCGGTTACACCCGCGTGCTGCTCGAACGACCCGAAGGCAAAGACAAGCTGGACAAAGAGCTCGAGGACGTGAAGAGCCACTTCGAAGGCAAGGACGCGACCCTGGTCGTGGTGCGCAAAGCCAAGATGTCCTGGGTCGTCACCATGATCGACGCGCTCTCGAAGATCGGCGTGAAGCAGGTCGTCGTGAAGACCGAGACACGCAAAGAATTCCCCGGTGAGCTCGCCTTCACTCCCCAAGACAAGGCGCCCACGCCCACGCCCTGCGCACTTGCCGGAATGATTTTGCGAGGATCGGGGAACTGCCATCTGGAAAATCAGCGGTGGAACGGCCAGCAAGCGCTCCAAGGGTTTTGCAGGCCCCGATCTCTCGACGACCGCGGAAACGATCGAGCGATACGCCAAGGCGTGCAAAGGCTCGCGACTCTTTTACGTGTCCGCCGCCCCACCCATCGAGTGGGGCCTTGCCTACGACCTGGCGGCTTCGGCCAGAAAGATCGAAGGCATAGGGCTCGACATGCCGGTGCTCCTGCGTGAAACGCCCATCGCGGGGCGCAAAGTCGATGTTCGGAAAATGACCGCGTCCGGTCGACAACCGGCGCTTGTAGGCCTAAGAATCACCCCGTGAAATTTCGCACACTGCTCCTTGGCCATCACGACGAACACGCGCTTGCGCGCATCGGCGACGCGCTCGACGCCATGGATCCCGAGTCGCGCGTCTACACGGTGAGAAGCGCAACCAAAGAGGACATGGAGACCCTCTGGGAGCTGGTGAAGGATCAGACACTCGACGCAGACTTCTTCGTGCCTGCGGGTACCGACCCGCTCAAGCAGGTGATCCATTTCGGGAAGAACTCACTGCCCGCGTTCACGCATTTTCAGAAGCGGTTCTGTCGTCCTTCGGAAAGCAAGGAAGCGGACGACCTCTGGGGCTACAATCACAACGGATCGTCGACGCTCGCAGCGATTACCGGGCCCGGCTATTACGTGGCTCACGGCACGAGCAAAGAGAAACAGCCGCCCGGGGCCTACGTGATCGACTACACGCGTCTCCCGGAAAAAAAGCCCGATGAATGGCCGGAAATCCGTGTGAACGAATCGGGAGCGAGCCGCTTCATCTACGCAGGCATGAAGGACTACATGCGCCGCGTCTCATCGCACGTGTCGATTGGCCGCGCGTACAAGAAGGGCAAAGCAACGAACAACTGGTTCATGCTCTGCCGCGAAGAGCCAGCCGATTGAGCCCGGCACAGCTTCGATAAGCCGACAAACCTGCGGGTTTTCCCCCTAGGGCCGACATCTGCCGCGGCTGCGCCGCTTCCCGCCTGTCCGGAAGTCCCGAAGGGCCATATACTGGACGGACGGATTTTCATGCCACGGATGGGAAGATGAGCATCACCTCGAAGACGCTCGGTCGCTACGAGCTGATCTGCGAGGTCGCCAAGGGCCAACTCGGGCCGCTCTGGGTGGCCCGCGCAACAGGGGGCGAAAATACGCCGGTCGTTCTGATACGCCGCGTGTCCACGGCCGCTCCCATCACGCCGGATGAGGTCGACACCTTGTCGGAGGGCGCCTGGTGGATGCTCGAGCTCCAAGACCCTCGGATCGCTCGCGGAATCGACGTCGTGAAGACCGAAGGCGAGCTCGGCGTGGTCACCGAGTATGCCGAGGGTGAGGTTCTTCGTTCACTACTGCGACTCTCGAGCTTCAAACGAAAGCCGATTCCGGTGGGGATTGGCCTGCGGATTGCGCTGGAGCTCCTCGAGGGCATCGAGATTGCCGCCGAGCAGGCCGAGCCGCTGAGCAACGGCCAGCAGAGCTTTCCGGCGGGTGGTCTCGTGCCCGACAGCATCCTCGTCGGCCGCGACGGTCGAGCCAGACTTCTCGACATCGGCATTCTGGGTCCCGCCACTCGAGTCGGGCCCATCGCCCGTCACCCGGAGATGGCAGCATATGCCCCGCCGGAGCAACTCGAAGACGCATCCAGCACCGACGTGCGTTCCCACGTGTACGCCGTCGGCGTCCTCTTGTGGGAGATGCTTTCGGGCAAGCGCCTGTTCGTTGGCTCCACTCACCAGGCCGTGTCGGACAAGGTGAAAGCCGGAAACGTGCCACGGCTCGATGCTGCCAAGCCCGTTGGCGGTGACGAGATACCGAGCTCAGTCGCCGACGTCGTAGCCAAAGCGGTATCCATTGGTCCGGGAGACCGCTACGCGACTGCCAAAGAGATGGCCGACGCCGTTCGCGCAGCGGCCGACGTGGCAACGGAAGAGGCCGTCGGGACCCTGGTCGACGAGTTTGCCGGCAACACCCTGGCGAGTCGGCGCAAGTTGGTGGATCGCGCGACCGTGGCCCCTGCAAAGCCCAAGCTCGAAATTCCGAAGCCAACCGCGGCGGCGCCAGCCAAGCCGCTGCCAGCCGTTCAGGCAAAGAGCCGGAAGATGACGCTGATCGGCATTCCCCCGCCGGCTGCGGACCCCACGCCCGAGCCCCGCTCGCCCATGGAGTCGCTGGACTCGATGGATCTCGGAATCGGTGTCGAAGGTCGAGGTCATCGCGGTCTCGACCAGCGATTTCCCGTCCGAGGAGGCGCCTACCCACCGAGTCGAATCGCCCAAGCCCGGGGCAGTCGCACCACCGCCGCCGACGCGGACCTCGGTGCCCGACGATTCGCCGAAAGCGCCGGCGGTTGCCGATTCGCCGAAGCCACAGCTGCCGACGTTCCTCCCCCGGTCTTTCCGTTGTTCCAGGATGAGCCAGCCCCGGTTTCGATGGACCTCGATCTGATTTCCGAGCCGCCGAGCGCGACCGGGGACGCGATTGCGATGGGAGCAGCTCTCGCGCCCGACAAGAAGCCGGACAGATCGCCCTCCACTCCCGGCGACGCCGATGACGAGGCCCCGACCGAGATGCTGAAGCCGAAGGACCTGGCGCCGCCGCCAGTCCTCGCGGAAAAGGAGCTCGAGGCGTCCAACAAGGACGACGACGTGGCCGAGCCGAAGAAGGCGTCCGACGACGGCTCGGCGGTCGCCTGGGTCGGCCCTCCTCCGGGAGTCGCGCTCGACGATGACGACGACGAGCCCCCGGTGTCGCGAGTGCCCGAGCGCACGCTCGAAGATGCGCAAGTGGGTGGCGCTGGGTATCGGCGGGCTCGCTGGACTCTTGGCCCTCGGTGTCGTGATCTCCAAGCTCGGAGGCAAGGGCGAGACCCCCGCTGCCCACGAGCCGCCGAAGGTCGAGCAACCCGCGAAGCCGGATCCCGCTGCGGAAGCCAAGAAGCTCGAAGAAAAGAAGCTCGCCGAGGAAAAGAAAGCCCAAGAAGAAAAGGCTGCGCAACAAAAGGCCGAAGAAGAAAAGGCCGCGGCAGAAAAGAAAGCCGAAGAAGAGAAGAAGGCCGAAGAGAAGAAGGCCGAAGAAGAAAAGAAGACGACCGTCGCGGTCAAACCCGTCTCGAGGCCCACCTACAAGCCGCGAACGACCAGCAGCAAGCCGAAGACGAAGAAACCCAAGTTCACGCCTTCAGGGATTTGATCCATGCACCCCACCAAGATCACGCTTTGTGCCACGCTCCTCGCGAGCGCTCTCGTGTTTTCGCCCGGATTCGTCCGTCCAGCCTTCGCGCAGGGCGCCAGCTTGTCGAGCGCCACGGACGAGCAGAAGGCGGCTGCCGGGAAGGCATTCGAGGCGGGTATCAAAAAGGCCAAAGCGAAGAAGCACGAGGACGCCCTCCAGGCGTTCCGCGATTCCTACGCAGCGGTGGCCAGTCCAAACTCCCACTTGATGGTGGCGCGTGAGCTCGTCGAGCTCGGCAAGCTCGAAGAAGCGTTCGCCGAGTACGAAGCGACAATCGCCGAAGCCCAAACCGCGATGTCGACCGATCCGAAATACGAAGCAGCTCTCAAGAGCGCGACCAACGAGCAGAACGAGCTGAAGAAGAAAGTCTATGTCGTGCACCTCGCGGTGTCCGGGCAAGCCGCCGACAGCAAGGTCACGGTGGGCGGCCGCGACATTCCGGAGAGCGACTGGCAGAAGCCCATCGCCCTCAGCCCGGGAAGCAGCGTGACTATCGAGCTTTCATCCGGCTCCGCTCCGGTGGCGACCCAAACCGTGGAGCCAACGGCGGGCGGGGAGTCGACCGTGGAGCTCGCGCCTCCTGCAGCCGCACCACCCCCCGGTCCCACGCCAGAAACCACCAGCGCGGAAGGACACGTCTCCACGAGTGGTGGAGGTCCGAGCATGCGCACGTGGGCCTACATCGCGGGCGGCGTGGGCGCGGCGGGGCTCATCACGTTCGGCGTATTCGGCATCATGGCCAACTCCAAGCACAGCGAGCTCGAAGACAAGTGCAAGGACGGCGTGTGCCCAAAGGATCTTCAGGACACGAAGGACGCGGGCAAGCGCGATCAAACCATTGCCAACATTGGTTTGGTGGTCGGGGTGGTCGGCCTGGGAACCGGCACCGTGCTCTACTTGATGAGCAACAAGAAGCAGGAGAAGCCCGCCGCGAAGGTCCGGTCGTTCCGACCCAGCGTCAGCGTCGGTTATCGTTCGGTGACGGTCAGCGGCGAATTCTGATTGATCCTCCCGGCTCCGACCCGCAAACGTCGAACCAGAGCTTGACGACCCAGGGTGGGACAAGCAACGTTTCCGATTCGTGGCAGCCGCGAAGTCGCCGAAGGCGAAGACGAAGCAGAAGCGACCTCCCAAGAAGGCGAAGGCGAAGGCTCGCGCTTCCGATGGCGAGGAGCGCGACGCCGAAGACGAAGACGAAGGCGAACGGGAAGCGGATGACGACGGGGAGGAGTCGGCGGACGAGGACGACGATGCGGACATCGATGCGGAAGTGATTGATACGACGGCCGAAGTCGTCGACGACCGAGAGCTTCCGTCTTCCAGCAAGATCGCCAAAGTCAGCGCCGGGTCGCTAACTCGGGTCGATCCTCTCCAGATCTACATGCGCGAGGTGCAGCGCCACCCGTTGCTCACCCCCCAGGAAGAGCACGACCTGGCGGTGCGGTACTCGGAGACCCAGGACGTGGAAGCGGCCGCGCGTCTCGTCACCGCGAATCTGCGACTCGTGGTCAAGCTCGCCTACGAGTATCGCCGCGCATATCGCAACATGATGGACCTGATTCAGGAGGGGAACATCGGCTTGATGCAGGCCGTGAAGCGCTACGATCCCTATCGTGGTGTGAAGCTCTCGAGCTATGCCGCCTGGTGGATCCGCGCGTACATCTTGCGCTTCATCTTGAACAACTGGCGCATGGTGAAGATCGGGACCACGCAGGCGCAGCGCAAGCTGTTCTTCAATCTGAGCAAAGAGAAAGCAAAGCTCACCGCGATGGGCATCGAGCCCACTCATGCGGAGATCGCCAAACGCTTGAATGTCGAAGAAAAGGAAGTGGTGGAAATGGATCGGCGGCTCGCGCGATCCGACGCATCCCTCGATGCCCCGGTCGGCGACGGGGATGGGCGACCCACTTCGCGCATGGACCTGTTGCCCGAAACCTCGGCGGGCCCGGAGGACGTGGTCGAGGCGAACGAGCTCCAAGAGCTCCTCAGGAAGGAGCTGGCGGAGTTCCGAAAGACACTCTCCGGCAAGGACGTTGCCATTTTCGACAAACGGCTGGTCGCGGACGACCCGCTCACTCTCCAGCAGCTCGGCGACGAATTCGGCGTGTCGCGCGAGCGCGTGCGCCAGCTCGAGGCTCGTCTCGCCGGAAAGTTGCGGGAGTACCTCAAGCAGACGCTGGGCGACGCCGTCGGCGTGGGGTGATCCATGGCTTCCGGCGCCCAGCCCGGCACGCTATTTTTGGTGGGGACTCCCATTGGAAACCTGGGAGACATCACCCTTCGCGCCGTCCAGACTCTCCGCGCGGCGGACTGCATCGCAGCCGAGGATACGCGGCGAACCCGTGCGCTTTTGACCCACCTCGAGATTTCCCGCAAACCGCTGCTCTCGATCGATGCCCACGCGAGCCCGCGACGCATCGACTCGCTCCTCGATCGGGTGCACGCCGGAGAGAGTGTCGCGTTCGTCACGGATGCGGGAATGCCCGGTGTGAGCGATCCGGGTGCAGCCCTGGTGCGAGCGGCCGTCGCCCGCGAGCTTTCGATCCAGGTGATCCCCGGCCCGAGCGCGGTCAGCACCGCCGTGGCGCTCTCGGGTCTCGTGGACGCACCCTATCGGTTTGGGGGATTTCTGCCGCGCCACGGCGGAAAACGCAACGACGCCATCGAGCTCATCGCACGTTCGCCGGATCCGGTCGTCCTGTTCGAGGCGCCCGGTCGGACCGGGAAAACCCTGGCCGATCTCGCGGCGAGAATGCCGTCCCGGGCGGCGGTCGTGTGTCGCGAGCTCACCAAAGCTCACGAGGAAGCCGTGCGCGGAAGCCTCCAGGAGCTGTCGACCGAAGAGCGGGAGTGGCGAGGTGAGGTTTGCATCGTTCTCGGTCCCGGGAGCGAGCCGGAGCCCACCGAGAGCGACGAAGACCTCGACCTCAGGATTGCAGAGCTCGTGCGCGAGGAAGGCTCTACGAAAGACATCGTGAGCGAGCTCAGGAAAGACTCGAAGCTCTCCCGACGAGAGCTCTACGCGCGCGTGGAAAGGGCGCGCAGGCAGGAAGTCGACTGATGAGAGCCGGGATCTTGGTGTGCAGCCTTTCACTCGTTGCCACTCTTGCGCCTCCCGCATCTGCCGATGAGCTCACGTGGCGTGAGGAGTGGCCTCGATTCAGTGCTGCCGAGGGAGTGACGACCGGCGTCCTCGGCGGTGGGATCTTGGCCGGGCTGTTCGTGGTGAAGCAGCAAAAAGACAATTGGAGTGGGGGGATCTTGTTCGACGACGCCGTCCGGGACGGAGCTCGGATCGAGTCGCGAACGACGCGGGACCGCTGGGTCTTCTGGGGCGACCTCACGTTTTACGGAATGGTCGCGTATCCATTCCTGGATGCCGGCGTCACCGCCTGGGCAGTTCGCGGGAGCCCGGACGTTGCCGGTCAGCTATTTTCGATCGATCTCCAGGCCATGAGCATGGGCGGTTTCGTGGGAGTGCTCAGTCAGAAGCTCGTGGGTCGCGAGCGTCCGCTCGTTCGGGAATGCCCCAAAAACCCGGACTACGACAAAGATTGCAACGACGACATTCAGCGAAATCAGAGCTTTTTGAGCGGACACACGGCAATGTCCTTCACGGGTGCCGGCCTCATCTGCGTCCAGCACGCAAACCTGCCGCTCTACGGTGGAGGTGCGGCCGACGCGATCGCCTGTGGCACCGGGCTCGGGGCTGCGGCGTTCGTCGCGACGACCCGGCTCGTCGCCGATCGGCATTACTCTTCGGACGTGCTGAGCGGCGCGATCATCGGCGGTACAGCAGGCTTCTTGCTCCCCGCCTGGTGGCACTTCGGTCTGTTCGACACCGGCCGAGGAGCGACCCGCACCCAGTGGATGCTCACTCCGTACGCGAGCGCGGACGGTGCGGGACTCTCGCTCTACGGCATCGACTGAGCGACGGTTCGTGCTCGAATGAAGCTCAGGTGGCGTGAGCGACTTGGTGATGTCCGGGTCGAAGGCTGTCGACCATCTCCTCGAAGCCCTCTTCCCCGCGAGGGAACGTGCGATCGAGGGCAATCACGGGAAAGACGAGGAGCGGCCAGAGCGCTCCCAGCACCAAGAACATCGGAATGAGGCCGATGATCACGATGGGGGAGAGCAAGATGGCGGCGATGGTCAAGAGCACCTTGTCGAGAACCGACATCTTGGTGGAGGTGTCTTGCGTTTCCATGTCGATGAAAGCGTGCAAGGACCGCGCCGCGCGAAATCCGGTCCGTAACGTCGCTTCGTGTCGTAAGCGCTCTGGGGCAGCTTGCAACAGTGGGGCACGACTCAACGCTTGCGCTGGGCCGCGAGCTCCGAGACCAGCGTGTCGATGGGCTTGGGACAGCGCGCCCGGAGCTTGCAATTGCCGCACGCCCGTCCCGACCAGATCGTGTCGAACTCCGCCTGACAGCGATCGAGCAAGTACTCGTCCTCGGTCAGGATCCCGAGCTCGAAGTTGCGTCGCCCTTCCGAACGAGCGCCCAAACCCGCCCCGGTGAAGTTGGCGCTGCCGAGGTAGAGGAGCCGGCCGTCGATGGCGACGAGCTTCAGGTGCACCCGCGGGCACTCGCGAAGCGCCAGCTTCTTGGCGAGACCTCGATGGCTCGATAGGGAACGCTGGAACGGCCCGGACGGAGCGCGTCCGTGCAAGATGCGAAGCTCCACGCCGCGATTGGTCAGGGACTCGAACGTATCGAGCATGCTGACCAGCGCGCCTCGAGCGCGGGCCCGGGTTCCCATGGGTGCCTCGACGCGAAGCTCCTTCAGGTTCGCCGTGGCGATCCACAGCGAAACCTTCGCCTCGGGCAGCTCTCGCGCAACGAGGGCGTCGTAGTGATCCGCGTTGGCCAGCAAGCGAAGCTCGACACGCCGCGTGCCGTCGACCGGGCCCGTCGCTCTCACTACTTGATCACACCCGTCAGCTGAAGCACCGGTTTGAGCACTCCTCCAATGCCCTCTCCCACGATGCTGCCCACGGCAATCGTCGTCAGCGTGAGACTCTTCACGCTGAAGGCACGGCCGAGAAGCAGGTAGAACACGACACCTCCCAGGAAGAACGCGAAGTCGTAGGCAACGGGCAAGACCAGCGCGATGCCGATACCGATCGAAGAAGGGACCCAGCGTTCGAGCTTCTTGTTCTGTTCGATGAGCACGTAGACGACGCCGATGACGGCCGCGATGATCATGGCCTTGATGGCGCCGGCTGGCATTTCCGTCGAACCGTCGAAGATGAGCGCGGTGGCAGCCCACATCTTCGCGACGGGTGCGGGTAGATCTCCTCCGTCGAGAGCGAGCTTCTTCGTGGTGCCAATCCACGAGAAGACGTAGGCGCTGACGAGTGCGCACGGGATGATGGTCAGCGTCTGGGCCCAGAATTGCCAGCGCGATGGGACCTTGAGCCAGCGGCCATACGCCATGTCCCCGGTGAGGTTTCCCGCCTGGGCGCCGCTCCCCGCCACGAAGCCCGCGCCGGCGAGGTTGGTCGCAGCGCTCGAGCCGCCGGCCATCGCGGTCACGCCCTGGAGGAGCACGCCCATCACGCGCGCGGGATTGAAAGCCGTCTGCGCTGCGGCACGGGTCGCGATCACGTTTTGCAAGAAGCCACCGATGACCACCAGCAAGATCACGAGGATGAGATTCAAACCGAGGGCGAAATAGGAGAAGGCTGCCGTGGTCGCCAAGGCAACGACAGTGAAAATGAGGAACGTGCGAGGTCGGATCACTGGATCGTCGTCCTCGAGCTTCTCGCCCCGAATCGCAACCAACGAGCGCATCGAGGAGGAAACCACACGCCAATTGACGGCGAGCAGGGTGAGCCCCGACGAGACCAGAAAACCGATCCCCGGCCACACATAGCGATGCGGCGCTGCGGGCGTGGAAATGTGAGGCGCCATCACCAGGAGGATGCAGCCCCCGACGAAGAAGCCGACGCAGGTGCGAAGTCCCATCAGGTACGCGCCGCCGATGGCGAACGGTGACCAGGCGATGGCGGCGCTGTACGCGGCGAGACCCAGGATCGGAAGCTCGCTCGAGTCGGGTACGAGTCCCACCCCGCCATCGTTGTTGGCGACCACGTAGCCGATGCAAAGCACCACGGTGATCAATAGGTAGTAGGGCTGCTTCGGATCGCCCTTCTCGACGAGCGCCTCGATCACGCTGGCGGTGGCTTTGGAGCCCGGCCACGGCAGACGTTCCCGCAAGATCAAGAGGTCACGCAGTGGGATGACGAAGACGAGGCCGACCAGGCTCGTCACGACCGCGAAGCCCGCCATCTGGAAGATGGTGTAGCTGGCACCGGTCATGGCCTTGGCCGCGTAGAAATTGCTGATGAATCCCAGGCTGCCGCCAGCGCTCCCCATCGTCGCCACGAGCACCATTTCCGTCGTCGTGATCTTCGTCTTCGACAGGAAGAACATCGCGAAGAAGAACAGCGCAGCGATCGTCGGCCCTTCCTCGATCACGCCGAACGAGAGCGTGAGGTAGGAGTTCACTCCGCAGAGCAGGATCGCGAGCAAGAAGCCTGCGATCACGGCACGAGCTGAAGGGCGCGCAGCAGAATCGGTGGTCACGGCGCGGCGACGCTATCCGAAAAGGATAAAAGCCGCAGAGGACGCGCTAGATCACCAGGCAATCCCAATAGTTAGACTCGACAGGTCCTGCCGAAAGCGTCGTTCATGAATCCCTGGCCGCGCTCTCCGACCCGCGTGCTGAACGGCCAAGCACAGGCTGTGTGGCGCATCGCAATGGTGCTCGGCTGCTGTGAGAGTCGCTCGACGTAGCGCCGAGCCAGCGCCAGCGCGCCCCCAAAGCGACAACCCCGATACTCGTGATCGCCGCGTCGACCGCGGTACGCATCTCGGTTTTCGAACTCGTCCTTCAGATTGATGGCGAGGCACTCGGGGATCTGGGGTTGGCGTTTGATGAGCACGAGCACAGCAGCACGAAGCCCAGCGGTTTCTTCCGGCGAAAATACGTGTGCAAAGCTCGTGGGCTGATCCTTGTGATAGTGAATGCGAACGTCGTAGCTCGTCCGTGTACCGTCGCAGGCAACGCACGGCGTGCGCCCACCGTTGCAGCCGCCGCATCGGGTAACGTTCTCGCCTCCGCCCATCGTGCCGGAGCCGCCGCACACCGTGCAAATTGCCCAGCCCGGCATGGCGGCGCAGGTTCGGCAGCGGGTTGGCCGCGCCGCCGTCGACCCCGAGTCGAGGGAAGCATGCTCGACGGCGTGCTCGAAATTCGGATCTACCGGTCTTCTGGCGCAGAGCTCGTCGAACAGCTGTTGGCTGACCTCGATTTCGTCCGTCCAGCTCCGCCGCACGACGGCGGTGCCCGCCACCCCGATGGCGAGCCAGTGCTCCAGCGAGCGCGGGGAGTCTTCCGCGGACACGAGGGCCCGCGCAGAATCGCCATCGACCACGAAGTCCGAAAACTGCACCAGCAGCGAGCCTACGCGACAATCCTTCGAGAAATCCAGCGGATGCGGGCCAGACCCGAGCTGTGCTAAGACCCCTGGCCCGTCGTGTTCGAAGCGCTGACCAAAGGGTTCCGGGAGGCGAAGAATCGTCTCGCCGGCCTCACCGAGCTCACCGAGCAAAACATCAAGCCAGCTCTCCGAGAGGTGCGCCTTTCGCTGCTCGAGGCGGACGTGGAGCTCGGCGTCGTCAAGCGCTTCCTCGCCAAGGTGGAGCAGAGCGCGCTCGGCCAGACGCACCAGACCCGCGTGAAGCACGGCGGCGAGACGCACCAGGTCGCTGCCAGCGAGCAGTTCGTCAAGATTTGCCACGACGAGCTCGTCGCGATGATGAAGAGCGACGACGAGCAACTGGTGCTCGCCGACAAGGGCAAGCGCACCGGCGTCATGATGGTGGGCCTGCAGGGCTCCGGCAAGACGACCACGGCGGCGAAGCTCGCGCGCTGGCTCTCGAAAGAGGGCAAGAAGCCGATGCTGGTCGCCGCCGACATGCAGCGCCCGGCCGCCGTCGAGCAGCTCCAGGTGCTCGGCGAGCAGATCGGCGTCCCGGTCTTCAACGTCTCCGGCGCGACGCCGCTCGAGATTTGTGCCGCCGCTGACGCCGAGGCGAAGAAGCTCGGCTGCGACGTCGTCATCTACGACACCGCCGGCCGCCTCGCCATCGACGAGGAGCTGATGCAGGAGCTCGCAGCGATCAAGAGTCGCATCGAGCCCCAGAACATCTACCTGGTCGTCGACGCGATGATCGGCCAGGACGCGGTCCAGACCGCGAAGGCGTTCAACGAGCGGCTCGGCATCACCGGCGTCGTGCTCACCAAGCTCGACGGCGACGCGCGCGGCGGCGCGGCGCTCAGCGTCCAGGAGGTGACCGGCGCGCCCATCGTGTTCGCGGGCGTGGGCGAGACCGTCGACAAGCTCGAGCAGTTCCGGCCGAAGGCATGGCGAGCCGCATGCTCGGCATGGGCGACGTCGTCGGCCTGATGCAGGACTTCGAGCAGGTCGTCGATCAGAAGAAGGCGGAAGAAGACGCCGCTGCGCATGATGCAGCGGGGAGTTCACCCTCGACGACTTCCTGAATCAGGTCCGGATGATCCAGCAGATGGGATCGCTCAAGGACCTCGTCGAGAAGATCCCGGGCATCGGCGGCATGATGCCCCCGGGCGTCAACCTCGACGACAAGGAGCTCGTCCGCATCCAGGCGATGATCCAGTCGATGACGCGGCAGGAAAAGGCCGACCCGCACGTGCTCATTCGCGAGCCGGGTCGCGTCAAGCGCATCGCGAAGCGGCTCCGGGCAGCCGGAGCAAGGCGTCTGCCGAGCTCATCCAGAAGTTCCTGTTCATGAAGCAGATGATGGGCGGCCTCGGCCGGCGACATGGGGCTGATGGGCAAGCATCCCCGGCATGAAGAACATCGCCGCCGCCCGCCAGATCCGTCGCGCAATGAAGAGCGGCAAGATGCCGCCAGGGATGGGCGGCGGGATGCCGGGAATGCCACCCGGCATGGGAATGCCCGGAATGGGAATGCCCGGCATGGGAATGCCCGGAATGGGGATGCCCGGAATGGGGATGCCCGGAATGGGAGTGCCCGGCGGTGTCGATTCTGCTCCGCGCATGCGGTCCCTCAGCAAGGCCGAAAAGAACGCGCGCAAAGCCGAGCGCAAACGAGAGCGCACAGCGCGCAAGAAGAACAAGGGAAAGAAATGATGCGATCCCGAGGCCTTTATGCGGCGCTCGTAGCGTCCGCTTTCGTTCTGGCCGGGTGCGCTCAGGGACAGAATCCCGCGCCTGCTGCGGTCGAACCCGCGCTGGCTCAGTACGTTCTCGAACAGATCCCGAGCGACATCCAACATAGGACGCTCATCGACTTCGAGGGCAAGGTCCACCTCATCGGCTACGACATCGAGCCCGAAGGCGTCGCTCGCCCAGGGTACCAAGATCAAGCTCCGCATGTACTGGAAGAGCGTGATGAAGCTCGATCCAGGCTGGAGCCTCTTCACCCACATGGTGGCTCCCGGTGGAGCACGCGTGGAGAAGGGCGGAATCGACGACACGGGTCCGCTTCGCGCCCGAACGTCCAGCGGGAAGCAGGCACTCGGTCCGAGCGACTGGCAGCCGGGCAAGGTGTACGTCGACGAGCAAGAGCTCGAGATGCCCCAGGTGAACGTGCCGGAGATCAGCGTGCTCGTCGGCGTGTGGAAAGAGATGAGCTTTGGTGACGGGGGCCACCGTGGTCTGCGCCTCAGCGTCATCAGCGGACCGAGCGACAAGCAAGAGCGAGGCATCGTGGTCACCGTGCCCACGGGTGCCCGGTGGCCCGAGCCCAAGGCCAAGACGGCCCCGAGCGAACAAGCGAGCCCCTCTGGGGTGAAGATGGAGGTTCCCAAGCCATGATTCGCCGACTCCCGACGGCGGCGGTGCTCCTGGCGCTCGCGGTGAGCTTTGGCCTCACTGCGTGTGTCGGCGGCTCCACCGAAACGAGCAAGGAAGACAAGGAGCGCCTCAAGGCAGTACGTGCTGGACAAGGCGCCGGACGACGTGGGCGTCAAGCAGGAGATCAACTTCGACAACAAGGTCACTCTCCTCGGCTACAAGGTCGATCCAAAGGGCGTCGTGAAGCCGGGCGGCCGCGCCAAGGTGACGATGTACTGGCGGTGTGATCAGAAGCTAGGCGACGGCTGGAACCTGTTCACCCACGTGCTCGACGGCTCCGGTGAACGAGTCTTGAACATCGACAACGTGGGACCGCTGCGCGAGTGGCGCGGTGAGCGCCAGGTGCTGGGCCCGAGCCAGTGGGAGCAGGGCAAGGTCTACGTCGACGAGCAGGACTTCACGATGCCGGGCAACGTGAAGACGGACAAAGTCCAGTTCGTCACCGGCGTCTGGAAGGAAAACGATCGGCTCAAGATCGTGAAAGGACCTCACGACCGCGAAAATCGGGGCATCGTCACCACCATTTCGACGGGCGTGAGCGGCGGTCGACCGGCGGGAAACGTGAGCACGCGTGTTCCTCACTTGCGAGTCGACAAGCTCGACAAGGGCATGAAGGTCACCATCGACGGCAAGCTGGACGAGGAGGCATGGCGAAGCGCGCGCATGGCCGGTCCATTCATGGACGTGAGCACCGGTCGTCCCGAACCCGAGCTTCCCGTCAGCGGAAGCGCTCGGATCCTGTTCGACGATCAGAATCTCTATTTCGGCTTCGACATTCGAGACCCAGACGTGGTCGGCGGCTGGGACATGGAGAAGGACAAGAAGGACCCCCACCTGTGGACGAAAGACACGGTGGAGGTGATGGTCGATCCCGACGGTGACGGGGACAACAAGGACTATTACGAGATCCAGGTGAATCCCCAGGGCCTCGTGTTCGATTCCCAGTTCGACGAATACAACTCGCCGAAGAAGGAGCCGGACGGACCGTTCGGGCACCAGGAATGGGATTCGAAGCTCAAGGCCGCGGTCGACCGTCAACGGCACGCATCGACAAGCCCGACGACAAGGATCAGGGCTACGTCATCGAGATGGCGATCCCGTGGAAGTCGCTTCTCCAAGGCCAAGAAGACGCCGCCCAAGCCCGGCGACATCTGGCGCATCAACTTGTACGCAATGCAGCAGAACAGCGGCGTGGGGTGGAGCGCCATCTCGGCCAAGGGAATTTCCACAAGGCCTCGCGCTTCGGTCAGGTGATGTTCGCGGAGAAGGGCTACGTGCCGGCCGTGCCGTTCGGCTTCAGCACGCCAATGCTTCCGCCCACGCAACCCACCCCCATGCCCCGCGCGCCGCTCGGGATTGCGCCACCGGTTCTCACCGGTATGCGCATGCAGGGCGGACCGCCCAAGGGCCAGCCGAAGCTCAAAGTCGCCCCCAAGAATTGACGAGCTTCGACGCGCTTCGACGCGCTTCGCGATACCCGACGGGTGTGCGATACCCGACCTGAGGCATCCCCTCATTTGGGGCGAAAAAAGTCGGCAACTGTCTCGGATGCTGTGCCCGATGACATCGGGATGGCACAGGGAGAGAGGGAGGGGGAGATTTTGGGATAGGACGGACACGGTGATCGGTGCGCTCATCGAAGTGCATCGGCATCTTGGTCCTGGCTTGATGGAATCCGCCTATGAGGCGTGTGTGTGTGCCGAATTATCCGAACGAGCGTTACATTTCGAGCGGCAGCGACCGTTGCCAGTCGTCTACAAGGGCGTGCACCTCGACTGCGGTTATCGTCTGGATTTGGTCGTTGGAAATTGCATCTTGATCGAGCTCAAGGCGGTCGAGCGTTTGCTACCGATTCACGAAGCGCAGGTCATCACCTATCTACGACTTGCCCGATTGCCCGTCGGCCTGCTCGTCAACTTCAACGAGGTTGGCCTGCGAAATGGACTGCGGAGGCTCACCTCTGACCACCCCAAATCCTCCCGCTCTTCTGCCCTCCCTGTGCAATCCAAATGAGGGGATGCCTCATCACCTATCTACGACTTGCCCGATTGCCCGTCGGCCTGCTCGTCAAGTTCAACGAGGTTGTCCTGCGAAATGGACTGCGGAGGCTCACCTCTGACCACCCCAAATCCTCCCGCTCTTCTGCCCTCCCTGTGCAATCCAAATGAGGGGATGCCTCAGATACCCGACGGGTGTGCGATACCCGACGGGGCGCGTGATACCCGACCGGTGAGCGTCCAAGCGAAACTCAACGCAACTTGTAGTGGACCGCGACTTCCGCTTCGCGCCGGCTGCAGCGTTCGGCCAGGTCGCGGCCTTGCTGCACGTCCTTCTCGGCACTGTCGAGGAGCTTGGCGCTGTCCTCGGCCGCCTTCGTTCCGCCATCCGCGGCCAGACGGCTGCGAACCTCGGCCACGCTTTTCAGGCCCTTTACGTAGAGCCGATAGGCCGCGACGCACTCGTTCTTGAGCGCGCAGATGTCGTCGACGGAGCACGCGCTCTGTCTCGAGGGTCTCGAGCTTTGGCGCTTTGGCAGAGTTTTCCGCTTCGCGCAGCTGGCGCACCGCATAAACGATGCGTTCGGCTTCGGATCGGTTCCGCGCATCGCCTTCACAGCCGGCGAGGCCGAGGGCGATGGCGAAAACAACCAGGGAGCGGGTCAATCCGCGGGCTTTGGCGGCGGTCCCATCTGGATCCGCTCACCGATGTACGAGCCGATGAGAGTGAAGAACACCCCGAGAGCGCTCATGAGCACGTACATGAACGGCGGCATCGTCTTCACGGTCTGACTGCGGAAGAGCAAGAATGCGGTGGGAATCGCGATCAAGAACGATGCACACACCGGTTCGATGAACGTCTTGCCGGGCGAGATGAGCCCAACGAGGAGTCCGCCGACGAACCAGACTGGGATGGCGATGATCATGCCTGCCGAGCCTTCGAAATCGAATGTCGGCACGACCATCGGCAAGCCCATCACGATTGCCGCCGTGAGCACCGCCATGATCACGATCGAGACGACGAACCAGATCAGGCTGAAGCCCTCCTGTTGGTAGCGTCGTTCGAGCTCCTCTTGGCGCGAGAGCACGCGCTTGAGGTCGTCGATCTTGGCGCCGCACGACACGCAACGGTTGTTCGGCAGCGGCGACGTGTTCTTGAAGCCGCAGGAAGGACAGATGATTTTCTTGGGGACGGCCATGGCTTCCGGTCGCCACAGCCTAGCCAAAAACAGCGCGGGCGGAAAACTGCCCCGAGGAGACCGTACTTTGTCCGAAATTCGCGGTATATCCGGAAGTAGAGCCGGCAACGGCCTGGAACCTCCGCCCAATCCGGCTGTCCGAACCCACGATGACCGAGCCCCGCCCCCCCGCCGTCGAGATCGAGGGCTTCTCCTTCGGCAAGCCCGATCCCGACCTCGAAGCGCTGCCCGCTCCGCGCCGGCCGGCCCGGACGCTCACGCTGGTGACGATGAGCGTGACCACGTTGGTCGCGGTGGCGATGACCTGGGCGGTGCGCGGGGAGGCCACCTATGCCCTCCGCGACGGCGCGCCCATGTCCATTGGAAACCTCACCGAGCTCGGTGAGCCGAAGGGTGATCTCGCCAACACCTGGGTTCAGGGCGAAGCTCTGCTCAGCTCGTCGCACGCAGTTCGCTACGGACGCCCGCTCGAGACAGACAATTATCGTCTCGCCCCCATCGCAGGGAACGAAAAGATCTGGGTTCAGGTTCGGGTGCCGGAAGGAATGGAAGGTCCGCGCTTCGTTCCACCAACGTCGTTCGTCGGCCGGCTGGTTCCGATCTCTCGGGCCGGCATCCGTCTCGACGGCTTGCCGGACGCCGTGGAGAGCGCGAAGGCGGGCAAGATGCCCGAAGGGGCGTGGCTCCTGGTCGACGGTGAATCGCCTTCCACGACGCGCTGGGCGATCGGACTGGTTCTTCTGTTCATGGGGTTCGCGGCGTTCAATCTCTGGGGTCTGTACAAGCTCACGCGCCCCGTGCGCGATGCGTGACGGCGTGTACGGGTCGCGAGCAAGCAGAGCATCCTGAGCCCGGGAACAAGCGCCAACTCCTGCGACTCTGGCTCTTGGGCACGCCAAAACCCTGGCGGGGATCGGAGCTCGGCGGGCCCTGACTTGGGCTCGCGGCCGGGTCGCGGTATGAGGAGCTGGCATGGCCCTGACCTACCGGCAGGCTGGCGTCGACATCGACGCTGGTGAGGCGCTGGTCGAACGCATCAAACCGCTCGCCAAGAGCACTCGCATCGCGGAGCTCGTGGAGGGGGTCGGTGGTTTTGCGGGGATGTGTGCTCTGCCCGCCGGCATCGAACAGCCGCTCCTGGTGAGTGGCACGGACGGCGTGGGGACGAAGCTCAAAGTGGCGTTCGCGATGGGACGCCACGACACCATCGGGATCGATCTCGTGGCGATGTGCGCGAACGACGTGATCACGACGGGCGCGCGCCCACTCTTTTTTCTCGACTACTTTGCCACCAGCAAGCTCGACGTTGACCAGGCCGAACAAGTCGTTTCCGGGAATCGCTGCCGGCTGTCGGCTCGCCGGCTGTGCTCTGATCGGCGGCGAGACTGCGGAGCTCCCCGGGATGTACGCGGAGGGCGAATACGATCTTGCTGGGTTTTGCGTGGGAGTCGTGGGGCGGAAGAACGTGCTGGGTCCCAATCGGGTACAGGTCGGCGATCGCGTGATCGGCGTCGCGTCGAGCGGGCTTCACTCGAATGGCTTCTCCCTGGCTCGCCGGGTCATCGACAAGCAGGGACTCGCCTTCGAGGCGACGCTTCCCGAGCTCGGACAGAGCATTGGTGAGGTGCTACTGACCCCCACGAAAATCTACGCGAAGGCGGTTTCAGCTTCGATCGAGCGCGTGGGTGCGGATTTGCATGCCCTCTGTCACGTGACCGGTGGCGGAATCGTCGGAAACCTGCCGCGGGTGCTTCCGCCGGGCAGTCGTGCGCGAGTGCGCCTCGATCACGACCGGCCCGCGATCTTCGATCTCGATCGCACGCGGCGGTCCGGTAGACGAACCGGAGATGCGCCGCACGTTCAATCTGGGCGTCGGGCTCGTCGTCGTGGTTGCCGATGGCGCGGCGGAAAAAGCTCTCGAAGCCCTCGTCGGAGCCGGGGAGCGCGCCTGGTTGATGGGGGAAATCGTCGCCGGACCCGGTGAGCCCGACGTTCTGGTGGAGGACTGAATCGTGGCGGCGCTCGAGCTCGGAGTGCTGGTCTCCGGGAGCGGCACGAATCTACAGGCCATTCTCGACGCGATTGGCCAAGGCCGGCTGGACGCACGGGTGTCACTCGTCGTTTCCAACAAGCCCGATGCGTTCGCTCTCACGCGGGCAGAAAAGGCCGGGGTCCCCGCCCGCGTCATTTCCCACCGAGACTACTCGAGTCGCGAGGAGTTCGACGCCGCGCTGGTCGCGGCGCTGCGAGAGGTGAACGCGGAGTGGGTCGTGCTCGCCGGCTTCATGCGCGTTCTCACTCCGGTGTTCCTCGGAGCGTTTCGCGGGCGCTTGATCAACATTCATCCCGCGCTCTTGCCGGCGTTCCCGGGCGTTCACGCCCAGGCCCAGGCGCTCCAATATGGCGTCAAGGTCACGGGCTGCACGGTGCATTTCGTGGACGAAGGCGTGGATACCGGACCCATCATCGGCCAGCGCAGCATCGTGGTCGCCGAAGACGACACGCTCGAATCGCTCACCGCGCGCTTGCTGGTCGAGGAGCACGCCCTCCTCATCGAAGCGCTCGGCCTCATCGCGGCCAGACGTGTCGAGCTCCTGCCAGGTGAACAGCGAACGCGAGTTAGAGTGAGGCCCGCGTGACCACTCGGCATTACGACGTGGTCGTACTGGGACGATCGCTCGGAGCCCTCTCCGCGGCGGCCCTCTTGGCCCGGCGTGACTTTCGCGTGCTGCTTCTGGGTCAGGGACAGAAGCCCTCGGGCTACTCGTTCGAGCGCTTTCAGCTGAAGCGCCGGAGCTTCACGCTGCTGGCGGGAGCGTCTCCGGTCTGGCGCAGGATTTTACACGAGCTGGCGCAGAGCCCACGATTTCGCAGACGCACCGTACCGCTGGATCCAATGTTCGTGGTCTTGATGGACGGCCGTCGCATCGAGGTACCGCCGGACATGGAGCTGTTCGCCCGGGAGGTCGATCGCGAGTTTCCCGAAGTGCGCCAGTTGGTCGACGAGCTCTACGCAGCGTTTGCTTCGGTGAATGCTGCCGTGGACGCGGTCTTCGAGCGGGATGCGGTCTGGCCTCCCGGAACGCTGTGGGAGCGCCTGGAGACTCGCCGCGCCGCTGCACAATTGCCGATGATCCGCGGCAATGAATCGGATCTGCTCGGCAAGTTTCCGATGGGCCACGCCTATCGCGACATCGTGACGTTGCCAGCTCAGCTCGCTTCGGACCTGTGGTCGGAGCTTCCGCCGCTGGCCCTGGCGCGGTTGCACGGCGCTTGGACCCGTGGGGTTTCCGAGCTCGCCCAGGGCGAATCCGAGTTGGAAGAATTCTTGCTCGAACGCATCGAAGCCCACGGCGGCGAATGTCGCATGGAGCGAAGGGCGACGGGCTTGGTCGTCCGGCATGGGCAGGTCATGGGCGTGATGGAGGATGGAGAGGAGGCGCCGACCGGAGCAGACTTCGTGTTTGCTGACTGTTCCGGTGAAACGCTGGCGGATCTTGCCGGCGGGGAGGGAATCACTCCCCAGGCTCGCCGTGACTGGCCGCGCCTCACCGCCAGTGCCGGTCGCTTCATCGTGAGTCTGGTGGTGCGTCGTGCGGGCTTGCCCGACCCTCTCGGTCGCGAAGCGTTTCTGATTCCGAAGAGCGGACCCCGGCCGATCCCCGCAGGCCGGTCGTGCATCTGCAGCGCCTGGATGCCGTGAGCCCGGCGGAGGACGAAAGCGTGCTCGTTGCCGAAACGCTCCTTCCACTGAGAGGCTCACTCACTCTGCTCGAAGCGCGCCAAGCCGTGCAAGGCACGCTCCGGGAGCATCTTCCGTTCATCGACGATCACGTGCTGGTCGTCGATTCGCCCCACGACGGCCTACCACTCTTGGATTCCTCCAGCGGTTCTCCGAGGGAGATCGATCGCGTTCACGTGGAGAGCGCGACGGCGGGCGGAGAACCGATGTCGTGGCTGTGGAGCGTCGAGCCGAGCGGCTACCTCGATCTCGCGGGGGAGCCCATTCGCGGTCCGATCCCCGGCACGTATCTAGTGGGTCCCACGGTTCTGCCGGCACTCGGTCAAGAAGGGCAGCTGATCGCCGCCTGGGGCGCGAGTCGGATCGTGTCGAGGAAGGACAGAAATCGGCAAAAGATGCGGCGCCAGATGTGGACCAAAATCGAGACTTGAGGGGGACTTTCACCCCGCCCCCCCAGATCGGGTATTCTCCGAAGAATGCGACGTTTCTGGATCGCGCTCTTGTCGTTCGTCGGTTGGGTTCTGTGGACGGGGTCCGCGCTCGCGGACAACAAGTCGGCAGTTCAGGTGCTCACGATGGCGAGCGAGGACTCGTACGAGCAAGCGCAAGCGCTCACCATCGCACTGAAGCGTGCAGTGACCCGCACCGAGGGCTGGACTCTCGCGAAGGGAGACTTCTCTCTGGAAGTCATGACGGCCGCGCTGGGCTGTTCCATTCCGCCGGACGGGGCATGTCAGAAGAAGATCGCGGGCAAGCTCAACACCAGCCGATACGTGTGGGGCACGGTTGCCAAGAGCGGCAAGAAGGAAGTCGTCGCAGTCTTGAGGCTGTATGAAGACGGCGAGCAGAAGAAAGATACCGAAATCAAGTACGCCTCGAACCTGACCGATCCGTCCGACGACACACTGCTCAACATCGCATACGACGCTTTTCAGAAGCTCACGGGCTCGGCTCAGGGCGTCTTGGTCGTGACCGCGGGAAACGTCACCGGCGAAGTGTTCGTGGATGGGGAATCCGCCGGACAAATCATCGATGGTCGTACGGAGCTCACGCTGCCCAGCGGGGAGCACAAGGTTTCGGTCAAAGCCGACGGATTCAGCGAAGCGGTCGGCAGCGTCAGCGTGCGACCCGGGCAGAGCGTCGAAGTGACCTTGAACCCCGTGCCGCTTGGGTCGGGAGGCGGCGGTGGAACGGAGCCCACGAAGGACAAGGGCGGCAGTGGCCTGAAGAAAACCCTCGGCTACGTGGCGCTCGGAACCGGCGCGGTGTTGGCCATCGGAGGCGGCTACTTCTGGTTCAAGTCGTCCCAAGACAACAACGCGGACGTGATCAAGGATTACTCCAAGGGCAAGCTCGCCGTGAAGCCTGCGTCAGACGACGTGAACGTATGTGATTCCGCACGCGCGCAGAACTTCTCTCCCGTCGTCAGCAAGTGTGACGACAACAAGAAGCACAAGACCCTGGCGTTCGCCCTGGGCATCAGCGGTCTGGTGGTGGGGGGCGTGGGCGCGTATCTCGTTTTCATCGACGGCAAGAGCTCGGAGAAGGCAGCCAAAGCTTCGAAGGCTCGGCGAGTCCGACCGCTGGTGGGCGTCGGCCCCGAGGGCGGGCACGTGCTCGTCGACGTCACGTTCTAGGCACGACGTGCGAGTGATTGCTGGGAGGCTTCGGAGTCGCCGACTCGAGGCTCCGCCCGGGCGTGCCACCCGGCCGACGTCCGACCGGGTTCGAGAGGCTCTGTTTTCATTGCTGGGTGACCTGTCGGGCGCCCGAGTGCTCGACCTCTACGCGGGCACAGGCGCGCTGGGAATCGAAGCGCTCTCGCGGGGCGCGCAGTTTTCGGTTTTCGTGGAAGAGCGGCGCGCCGCGCTCGACGCCCTGAAAAAAAACCTGTCCGCCCTCGGCCTCGAAGAGGTGAGCTCGGTCATTCCCCTGGCTGTGGAGCGAGCGAGTAGCGCTCTCGCGCCGCACGCGCCGTTCGATCTGGTCCTGTGCGATCCGCCGTGGTCCGATCTCGCGGCGGCTGTTCGAGCGTTGGGCGAGCTCTGCCCCATCCTCGGCCTCGGGCCCGGGGCCCGGGTGGTGATCGAGCACTCTGAAACTGACGAGCCCGACCCGGACCCAAAAAGCGGGCTCCGGAGCGCCACGCGCCGAGTCTGGGGAGATACAGCTGTTTCGGTGTTCACCGTGGAAACCAGCGGAAATGTCTTGAGCAATCTTTTCGCCCAATTCGCTTTTCCATCCACTATATTGGCGAGTCTCAGTGCCGTTGTTCGGAGCCTTGGATGCCTGATTCTTCGATCGCGCCGCCCGTGAAGGGGGGAAGCGCGGGGTTCATCGTCGCGGCACTACTGATGTTGCTGCTGATTGGCGGACTCATCTTTTGGAAGATGCGTGGCAACGAGGAGAAGCCCGTCGTCACGCCACCTCCCCCCGATTCGAAGCCAATGGTCTTCGAGCAACCGCCTCCGCCGCCCCCACCGCCCGTGCCGGAAGAGCCCGATGCGGGGAAGAAGAAGGTCGCTCGGGTGGGCACGCCCAGTGGTGGCTGCTCGGGATCTTGCACCGGTGATTCGGCCCTCACCCGTTCGGGCCTCAGCGGAAAAGCGGGCCAGGCCCGGGGCTGCTACGAGCGCGCTCTGCGCAACAACAACACCCTGGCCGGCCACCTCACGATTGCGGTTCGGGTCGGCCCTCAGGGCCAGGTTTGCAGCGCAAGCGTCGCTTCCAACAGCCTGGGTGACCCTGGAGTCGCCTCCTGCGTCGTCCAAATGTTCCGCTCGTCCAGCTTCCCACCCCCCCAAGGGGGTTGCATGGATGCCCAAGTTCCGATGAACTTCGTTCCGAAAGGCGGCGCGAAGTGAAGTTCCTTGGGCCATTCCTGTTCGTCGGGAGCATCGCGCTCGGAGCCGGGGTCGCCATCGCGTGCGGGGACGACACCGGTCAGACGCCCAAGTGCCCGGCGCTCGAGCTCTACGACATCCGCAACGAGGACGACGCCGCGGCCATCCAGCACGAGCAAGACCGGCTCGCTATTCAGGCCGACCCGGGCTGCGTGACCGGACCGGGGACCGCAAGCACCGCGACTGTCGACGCCGGTTCCACGGATTGATCGAGCCCCACGCGTTCGGCGTCCTCCTCGACGTTGCATATGACGGGACGACGTTCGCGGGCTTCGTTCGCCAACCGAACGCGCGCACCGTTGCCGGTGAGCTCGACGGCGCCGTGCGCGCAATCGATCCCCGCGCGAGCCTCGTGCGCGGCTGCTCGCGAACCGATGCCGGAGTGCACGCGCGTCAGCAGCGCGTCGCGTTCGACACGCACAAGGACATCGAGCCGCGTGGTTGGGTGCTCGCGCTCGCGCAACAGTTGCCCCCGGAGCTCGCGGTCGTGCGCGCTGCGCGCATCGAGACGGGTTTCGAGCCGAGCCGGCGCGCGCTCCAAAAGACCTACCGGTACGTGGTTCTCCGAAGCTCCGTAGCCGATCCGTTCTGGGAGCACCGCGCTTGGCGAACCTACGACAGGTTGAACCACGAGCTCATGCAAGCCGAGGCGAGCTCTCTCGTGGGTGAGCACGACTTTCGTGCTTTTCGCGCAGCGGCGGATCAACGCGAGGAAACGGTGCGCACAATCTTGCGCGCCGAGCTCCGGACCTCGGCGTGCGACACGCGCGCACTCGAGCTCGAAATCACCGGAAATCGGTTCCTGTACCGCATGATGCGCATCATTTGCGGAACGCTGGTCGACGTGGGAAGAGGGCGTTTGGCGCCGGGAATCGTGGCCCGTGCGTTCGAGAGCAGATCCCGTTCGGATCTTGGAGTCACCGCTCCGCCGGATGGCCTCTACCTCGAGCACATCGAGCTGGATGACGACGGCCGCGACGCCTGGCCAGATTGACGAACCCCCGATCGTAACGTAGGGTCCCCGCGTCTGGCCCCTCATCCCACTGGAGGAGCAGGCCGGGCTCGGCAGAGGGCGCGCGCGCGTGATCGACGAGCACACGACGATCCGATCCGTGCCCGAGTGAGCCGCCGGCGGGACGCGACAGCCCGACCGTACGAGGAGCGAAGTAAGATGGCGATGAAGGACAAGATCTCCCAGCGCGGAAAGAAGATCCTCCTGAGCCCCACTGTGATGCGCGTCATGTCCGACGATCGCGTCATGCGTGCGGCCGAGGGTCTGATGGATGCGCCGAGCCGTATGCGAGCCGCCTGGCGCGTGCTCGTGAGCGGCCACGACCTTCCGAACATCGATCCTGCCCTCGACGAGAGCCTGGGGGAGGTCGACGCCGGGACTCGATCCACCCCGAAAAAGACCAACGGCCAGAGCAACGGTTCTTCGGCCGCGGTCAGCGGGTCGAGCGACATGAAGGAGTCGCTCAAAGAGCGGAGCTCCCTGTCTGGCGATCGGTGGCAAGGACGTATTCGAGAAGTGCGCCAAGTTTTCGGCTGCCGACAACGCCCGCAAGATGGGGATCTACCCGTACTTCCGGCCGCTCGATCTGAACGACGGTCCAGAAGCGGTGATTGATGGCAAACGCGTGACGATGTTCGGGTCGAACAACTACCTGGGCCTCACCACTCACCCGAAGGTTCGCGAGGCCGCCAAGACAAGCCATCGACCGCTTTGGCACCAGCATGACCGGTTCTCGTCTGGTCAACGGCTCGATGAAGCTCCACGAAGAGTTCGAGCACAAGCTTGCGGCGTGGTTCGGAAAAGAGAGCGCCCTCGTCTTCACCACCGGCTATCAGGTCAACATTGCGACGCTCTCGGCGTTGCTCAGCAACAAGAAGAGTGTCGCGGTCATCGACCGCAACGTGCACGCCTCGCTCTACGATGGTGCTCGTCTCGGCCAGTCTGCCGGCGCCCGGCTCGTTCGCTACCGCCACAACGACGCCGAGTCCCTGGACAAGGCACTGGAAAAGCTCGACGACGCGGAAGGCGCGCTGGTCATCACCGACGGCGTATTCAGCGCGGAAGGCGAGATCGCGAAACTCGATCAGCTGGTGCCGGTCGTCAAAAAGTACGGCGCGCGCATGTTCGTGGACGATGCTCACGCCCTCGGCGTGGTCGGCCCCGGTGGCCGCGGCACGGCTCACCTGTTCGGCGTGAACGACCAGGTGGATCTCATCGGAGGCACCTTCTCCAAGTCGCTTGGCTTCCATCGGCGGCTGGCTCGTCGGTGAACGCAAAGTGCTCGACTACATCCGACACTTCGCACCGAGCTTCCTGTTCGCGGCGGCGCGGCGCCGCCCAACGTTGCCGCCGCCATGGCTGCGTTCGAGCTGATGCAGGAAGAGAACTGGCGCATCGATCGCTTGCGCGAAAACTTCACCTACATGCGCAACGACCTTCGCGAGATGGGCTTCGAGCTCGGGCACACCGAGACGGCCGTCATCCCCATCTACATTCGCGCAGGACTTGCGCACGATCATGATGTGGCGGGAGCTTCTCGAGGACCACGGCGTGTACACGAACCCGTTCATCTCGCCCGGCGTTCCACCGAAGCACGCGATGCTTCGCACGAGCTACATGGCGACCCACGAGCGAGAGCACCTCGACCGCGGACTCGAAGCATTCCAGAAGGTCGGCAAGAAGTACGGCGTGATCTAGGTCCGGCTCGCGGCCTGTGGTTGCGGAGTCACACCCACGCCATCTGCATACTGCTTGCGCTGTCGTTGCTTGGGCTTAGGGTGCGAAGCGTTCGACGCAGCGGAGTGAGCGGGTAAGACCCGCGCGCATGATGTCCCACCTGGTCATCGAGGCGCCCTTACCCAAAGCCCTTCCGTGTGTAATTCTTGTGCTGGGTTCGGGTTCTTGCTTTCAACGCCTCCCGCTTTGCGTGGCGGCAAACAGTATCCAGTTCGTTCGGAGTCGCCGATGACATCACGCTCCTCGTTGCTTCTGTGTACCGCTCTCCTCGCTCTCTCGGTTTCTTCGTCTGCATCCGCTCAAGAAAACTTCGCCCTCGATCGGTACGAACCGTCGGAGCGTGGGAGTGACTGGTTTGCCAACGAGTCCCTGGATTTCCGAGGGCACCTGCGCCCCGCGCTGGGAATCGTCGGCGATTGGGCCTATCGGCCGTTGGTCTTCTACGACGCGAACGGCGACGAGCAGGCGGCGATTGTCGAACACCAGGTCTTTGCGCACATCGGGGGCGCGCTCGTGCTCTGGGAGCGACTGCGTCTCGGCGTGAACGTGCCGCTCTTGGTGTTCACCCGCGGTGAAGCGCTGAACGTCGCGAACTCGTCGTTCTCGACTTCCGAAGGCACGACCGTGGGCGATCCGCGATTTTCCGTCGACGTGCGTCTCGTCGGCAACTATCGCGATCCGTTCAGCCTCGCATTCGGCGTTCAGGCGTTTGCGCCCATCGGCAGTCAGGATGCGTTTGCCAGTGACGGTAAGGTTCGCATTCGACCTCGATTGATGGCTGCAGGAGATCTCGGGCCGGTGGCGTACGCCACACAGATCGGGTTCAACTTTCGCGCCCGGGACGAGAACATCGGAGCCGATCCCTTTGGCAACGAAGCGACGTTCTCCGCTGCGCTGGGTGTCCGCGCAGCGGACGGCAGCCTCCTGGTCGGACCGGAAATCTTCGGCTCCACGGTGGTGAGCGATTCTGGCGATGGCTTCCTCGAGCGCCGAACCACGCCCCTCGAAGTGATATTCGGCGCCAAGTATCACGTGAGCGACGACTGGCGAATCGGCGCCGGCGTCGGTCCCGGTCTGACCCGAGGTATCGGTGCGCCCGAGGTCCGCGTTCTCGCGTCCATCGAGTGGTTCCCAGATGTCGAGAAGGCCGCCGCTCCGAGCGACCGCGACGGGGACGGGATCCTCGACGACAAGGACGCGTGTCCCGACGAAGCGGGCGTCGCTTCCGACGATCCGAAGAAGAACGGCTGTCCCGAAGCCAAGCCTTCCGATCGCGATGGCGATGGCATCCTCGACGACGACGACGCCTGTCCTGACGAAAAGGGCGTGCCCTCGGACGATCCGAAGAAGAACGGCTGTCCGGTGGTGGTACCTCCCGACCGCGACGGGGACGGGATCCTCGACGCGGACGAACGCGTGTCCCGACGAAAAGGGCGTCCCCAGCGACGATCCCCAGAAGAACGGCTGTCCGCCCCCGAAGGACACGGACGGGGACGGCATCCTCGATCCGGAAGATGCCTGCGTGACCGAGCCCGGCCCGCGGGATCCCGATCCGAAGAAGAACGGCTGCCCGAAGGCTCAGATCAAAGCGGGCAAGATCGAGATCCTCGAGCAGGTGCAGTTTGCGACGGCGAGCGACCGCATCCTGCCCGAAAGTGATGGGATCCTCGATGCCGTGTTGAAGATCCTGACCGACCACCCGGAGATCACGAAGGTAAGCGTCGAAGGTCACACCGATAGTCGCGGTGGCGCGGCGTACAACCGAACCCTCAGCAAGAGGCGCGCTGCTTCGGTGGTCAAATGGCTGACCAAGCACAACGTGGACAAGGGACGCCTGGTTTCGGCCGGGTTCGGTCCCGACAAGCCCATCGATACCAACGAGACGGACGAAGGGCGGCAGCGCAATCGTCGCGTCGAGTTCGTGATCAAAGAAACGAAAGAGGCGGGCAAATGAAGCACAGGACGATTCTGGGTGCCGCAGCTCTCGTGGCCTGGGCTGGCAGCGTCTCCGCTGCGCCGGCGCTCCGCGTGCAGGTGAGTCAAAAGGGTGACTTCGCTTTGATCGGCAACACCCTGGGTCACGACTGTCGTGCTGGGATCCCAGCGCCGGTCGTCGGAACGGTGGGAGCGTGTGGCGGGAGTACGGGCGACTCGGCTCCGGACGTGTTCTGGCGCTCGGAGGCGCCCGCCGCGGGTCAGGCTCAGGCGAACAACACCATCACCTTGGCCCAATCGCGATCGACGGCGGTCCTGGCGCTGCCCACCGGCGCCACCGTCACCCACGCGTTCCTCTACTGGGGGGCGCGTCACGCCAGCAATGCCGCCGATGCGAGTGTGGTGTTCGAGCGACCCGGCGGCTTCAACCAGACCGTGACCGCGACGCAGTCGTTCAACGTGAACGCGGGGGGCGGCGACTTCTACTACCAGTCCGTTGCCAACGTGACGACGGCCGTGCAGACCGCTGGCAACGGCGCGTTCCGCGTGTCGGGCGTGGATTCGGTCGCACTGCCCAACCTGAACCAGAGCGTTGCCTTCACCGGTTGGTACCTGGTGGTCTTCTACTCCCTCGCGACGGATCCGCCGCGCAACCTCGCGCTGTTCGATGGTCTCGACCTCGTTGACAACGGCGCCCCGCAGTCCGCGACGCTGTCCGGCTTCCTCGTGCCGACGGCTGGCTTCGACGCCAAGCTCGGCGTGGCCACCTACGAAGGGGACTTCGACCTCACGGGCGACTCCCTGCGCTTCGGAAAGGCACCCCTGACCAACGCCGATCGATTGAGCGACGCGCTCAATCCCGTAGACAACTTCTTCAACGGAACCCGCTCTTTGCTCGGCGTGCCCGTTTCGGTCGCCGGCGACCTGCCTCAGCTCACCGGCGGCGCGGGCAGCATGAGCAGCCTCGATTTCGACGTGGTGGACATCACGTCGCGGGTGACCGGCGGTCAGACCTCTGCCGACATCCAGGCCACGAGCACGGGTGACGTGTATTTGCTCGGCGCGTTCGTCACTTCCATCTCGACGTTCAAGCCGGACTTTTCGACCTCGGCCAAGAGCGTCGTCGATCTGAACGGCGGCAGCGTGCTCCCGGGAGACGTGTTCGAGTATTCGGTGCTGGTCACCAACACCGGCAACGACACGTCGGTGAACACGGTCTTGAACGACGTGCTTCCCGCGGGCGTGACGTATGTTCCTGGATCCATTCAAATTAGTCAGGGTCCCAACGCGGGCTCCAAGACCGATGCCACCGGCGACGACCAAGGGAATTTCAACGCTGCGACCAAGACCCTCACCGTGAGGCTCGGCACCGGTGCCAACGCGACGGTCGGCGGCACGCTCGCTCCCGGCGAGAGCACGACGGTGAAGTTCCAGGTCACGATCGACGCGAGCGCCTCCGGAACGATCGAAAACCAGGCGCAGATCACTGCCGGCGGACTGAAGGGCGCGCCTCCGGGCACGACGCCGACCGACAGCGACAACACTACACCGGGCTCCCAACCGGTCGTCATCGACATCCCCACCAACGATGCGGACGGCGATGGTCTCACCGACTTCGAGGAGGTCGGAGGAGGCACGGATCCCAACGATGCCGACAGCGACGACGACGGCGTTCTCGACGGCTCCGAGCCCAACTCGGATCAGGACACCGACGGCGACGGGCTGATCAACGCGCTCGATCCCGACAGCGACGACGACGGCTTGTTCGACGGCACCGAGCTCGGGCTCGACTGCAGCGGCACGGGAACCGACCCGGCCGCGGGCCATTGCATCGCCGACGCGGACGCTGGTCACGACCAAGACCGATCCGCTTGAACCCCGACACCGACGGCGGCGGGGCGACCGATGGCTCGGAAGACGCCAACCTGAACGGCGCCCTCGACAGCGGAGAAACCGATCCCACCGCGGGCAACGGCGGCCGACGACAGCTCGGTCGATCGACAGCGACGGCGACGGCCTCTCGGATGCGCTGGAGAACTTCCTCGGGTCGAATCCCAACGACGCCGACAGCGACGACGACGGCCTGCTCGATGGCGACGAGCACAACCCCGCGGACGACACCGACGGCGACGGCCTGATGGAACGTGCTCGACGTCGACAGCGACAACGACGGCCTGTTCGACGGGACCGAGGACGGCAAGGACTGCAACAATCCCGCAACCGACATCACCAAGAAGCACTGCGTTCCCGACGCCGATGCGGGAGCCACCATCACCTCGGCCGTCAATCCCGACACCGACGGCGGCGGCGTGAACGACGGCATCGAAGACGCCAACCTCGAACGGCAAGATCGACACCGGCGAGACGGATCCGACGGCGGGACACGGTGCGGACGACGGCACCGTGGTCGACAGCGACAGCGACGGGCTGTCCGATGCGCTCGAGAACTTCCTCGGCACGAATCCCAACGACGCGGACAGCGACGACGATGGCGTGCTCGACGGCCTCGAGCCCAATCTCGTCCGACGACACGGACGGTGACGGACTGATCAACGCGCTCGATCCGGATTCGGACAACGACGGCCTGTTCGACGGGACCGAGCTCGGTCAGGGCTGCTCCAACGCCGACACCAACGTGACCGCGGGCAACTGCATCCCCGACGACGACGCCGACGACCACCACGAACCCGCTGATTGCCGATACGGACGGCGGCGGCGTCAGCGATGGTGACGAGGACAAGAACAAGAACGGCGCCATCGACAGCGGCGAAACCGATCCCAACGACCCCAGCGACGATCAGACCGGAACCGGCGGAACCGGCGGTCAGGCCGGCAGTGGCGGCGTGGCCGGCGGAGGCGCGGGCGGTGCGGCGGGCAGCGGGGCAAGTGCCGGCAGCGGCGCCAATGCGGGCAGCGGCGCCAATGCGGGCAGCGGCGGCAGTGCAGCCAGCGGCGGCAGCGGCGGCAGCGGCGCCAAGGGTGGCAACGGCAGTGGCGGTCTGGCTGCGACCGACGGCACCCTCGAGGGCGGCGGCTGCGCCTGCAGTACACCGGGTGGCCGCGGGAGCGACACCGGGCTCTTTGCGCTCCTGGCGCTTTGCCTGGCAGGTCTCCGGCGCTCGCGCCGGCGCGACTAGAGAGTGTTTTCAAACCCGGCGATTGCAACTGCTCGATGGCCTCCCGGGTGGTCTCCATCAGCTCGATGCCACAAAAGGACAGAGGCCCGGTGCAAGAACGCGAGAAGTTCTTGGCGAGCTTCTCGAAGCGCATCGAGCTGCGGCGGAATCGCTTGATGCGCTGAAAGCGGTCATGGCGGGCGATTGCGGCGCGGTGCTGAGCCCTCCGGCCTGAGTTCCTGAGCTCTGAGCCCTGACTTCTGCCATCTGTATCATCTGTATCTGCAATCTCGCTCCCGGCGAGCTTCTACAGGAATTTCAAACCAACCACGCCAGCCGACGCTAGGTGGAGGAACGCGAGTCCTCGGGCCGGCTTGAAATCGAAAGCGCAAAAAGCAGCCCGATTGACTCTTTCGAGAGCCGGGCGTTAGCTCCCCGCCTCATGTCCGTAGAGATCCGTGAAACCGAGCTGGGAGGCAACCTCCACGATTTTCTCAACGTCGTCGACTACATCTACCGTGACGACGAGATGTACGTGCGGCCGCTGGACTTCGACTTGAAGCAGCGCCTGAGCCCGAAGAATCCGTTTTTCGAGCACGCGGAGGGCACGACGTTCACGGCTTGGAGCAACGGCTGGTGCGTGGGCCGCTGCACGGCGCAGATCGATCGCGAGCATCTTTCGCGGTACAAAGACGATGTTGGCTTCTTCGGGTTCCTCGACACGGTGGAGGACGCGGAAGTAGCCAAGGCGCTTCTCGAACGAGCCGGCGACTGGCTGTCTCGGCGCGGAATGAAGAAGATCCGCGGGCCTCTGTCACTGAACATCAACGAAGAGACGGGCTGTCTCGTCGAAGGATTCGACACGCCGGCGATGATTCTGATGCCGCATCACCTGCCGTATCAGGGAGGGCTCATCGAGAAGGCGGGCTTCGAAAAGAAGAAGGACGTGTACGCGTGGCGCTACACCGTCGGGGAAGTGCCGAAGCGCGCCAAGAAGGCCCACGACGAAATCGAAGCCATGAGCGAGGTGAAGTCGCGTCACGTGGACAAGAGCCACCTCGAGCGCGACGTGCGCGTGATCATGGACGTCTTCAACGACGCCTGGAGCGAAAACTGGGGCTTCGTTCCGCTGACGGAAAACGAGCTTCGCAAGATGGCGAGCGAGCTCAAGCCGATCCTGATCCCCGAGCTCACCTACATTACGGAAATCGACGGCGAGCCTGCCGCGGTCGCCCTCGCACTCCCGAACGTGAACGAGCTCATTGGCGATCTCCACGGGCGCCTGTTTCCCCTGGGCCTACCCAAGCTGCTCTATCGTCTGAAGGTCACGGGAGCCAAGACCGCACGCCTGGTAATTTTGGGCATTCGCAAGAAATTCCGCGGTCAAAAGAGGTACGGCGGCCTGAGCCTCTACCTCTACACGAAGATGAACCATGCGGGCGAAGAGCTCGGCATCAAATGGGGAGAGCTTTCGTGGACGCTCGAAGACAACGCTCCGGTGAACATCGGAATCAAGGTCATGGGCGGGAAGATCTACAAGCGCTACCGGGTGTACGAGCGCGATCTTCCGGCATGAAGCGCTCGGTAGCGATCGCACTCGCTGCCATTGCACTGACCCGTTCGGGCACGGCGCCGGCCTGCGCGGTCGCTCCCGCCGAAGACGAAACGGTGCGTGTCGAAGCGGAAGATGCGCTCATCGTCTGGGACGACAGGACGAAGACTGAGCACTTCATTCGACGGGCTGCATTCGAAACCAGCTCCAAAGATTTCGGGTTTCTGGTTCCAACACCCAACCAGCCCGAGCTGGCCGAAGCCGACAACGTCGTGTTCGATCGAATCGCCGAGCACACCAAGCCCGAGGTGGTGAAGAAGCGGCGCTACAAGGTCGTTCCCGATGGGTTCTTGTTGCGAAGCAAGGGCGAGATGGCCGAGGCCTCGGCAGTGAACGTGCTCGAGGTCACGCGCGTTGCAGGCCTCGACGCCGCGGTTCTGGAAGCGGACAGCGCCACGGCTATCGGGGAGTGGCTCGAGAAGCACGGCTACGCATTTCGCAAAGCGTTGGTCAGCTGGCTCGAACCGTACGTGAAAAAGCACTGGAAGATCACTGCCTTCAAGCTGGCCCGAAGCGGCGCGCAAGGAAGCTTCGGCACCCGTGCACTACGCATGTCGTTCACGACGCCAGCACCGTTCTTCCCGTATCGCGAGCCGCCGACCGAAGGCACGCCGCCGGGTGGACCGCCTCGCCTCTTGCGGGTGGCTTTCGTCTCCACCGAGCGAGTCGAAGGCAAGCTCGAGGTGGGTGGCGACTTTCCCGGTCGCGCGGTCTGGGCTGGAGCGTTGCACAATGCGCCCACGCTCCTCGCGGGCGCGCTCCCGGCCGCCGGGATCCCGTCGCCGGCGTTCCTCACCTTGATCGAGGACGGATCGGATCCCCGACCTGGTTTCTCCGACGTGTACTTTCACCGGGACGCCGAGCAAGTCGAGCTTCGCCGGACGCCCGTGGTCGTCGACGACGTCGTCGCGATCCCGATCCCCTTGGAGCTCGTGGCGCTCCTCGGCTGCTTCGGATTCGGAGCGGCGATCTTTTTCATCGTGAGGCGCATGCGCACCAAGGGTGCCTAGCGCAAAACTGCTCATCAATTTTGGCGAATCACCGGCAGCTCCTCCCAGCCGACCCGCGATGTCTCCGCCAGCCGGCCCGAACGCACGATGCGGGTGTCCTTCAATTGGTTTACGCTGCTGGAAATGGAGCTTCGTGCCCCCGCAATGGCGCTCTTGGTGCTGTTCGCTGCCTGCGCCTCCGTGGACAAGACCGCGGGTAGTGCGTCGGGGGGCAGCTCGGGTACGACCGGGGCGGGCGGGAGCGTCGAGGCAGGCGTTGGCGGAGCGGGGACGGGCGGGACGGGTGGCGCAAAGTCTCAAGGACCCACTCGCTACCCGACGGACGGCGTGACTTCGCCGATCACCGAGAGCGTGGCACTGCACTTGCGCGCCATTGCCGCTCGGGACCCGAGTCGGCAAAGCAACGTCTTCATGAAGGTCGGCGATTCCCATACGGTGAGCAAGAATTTCCTCTACTGCTTTGCCGGCGGCTCCTACACGCTCGATCTCGATGGTCGCGACGCGCTCCTGCCCAGCATCGAACACTTTCGAGCGGGAAGCGTGATGGGCACGACGCCGTTCGATCGAGCCTCCCTCGCTGCTTCGGTGGGCAAGAGCGCGAACTGGGCGATCGCCGGGAGCCCGACCCCGCTCGCCCAAGAGCTTTCCCAAACGAATCCGAGGTTCGCGTTCGTGAGCTACGGCTCGAACGACATGCAGCTCGGAGTCACGTTCGAGAGCGCGATTTTCCCCTTCTACTCCAACATGATGGAAATCCTCGACGAGCTCGAGAACCAGGGCGTGGTGCCCATCGTGACCGGCCTTCCACCTCGAGCCGATCCCGCGGCGGCGCTTTGGGTCGAAACCTATGACGTGACGACGCGGGGGATCGCGGAGGCGCGCCAGATCCCGTACTACAGCATCTATCTGGCGACCCGCGGGCTTGCCGACCAAGGGCTCCTTTCCGATGGCCTCCACGAAAACGTGTACGCGTCTGGCGGTATGGCGCCGTGTGTATTCACCGAGCCCGCGCTCGGCTACGGCTACAACGTGCGGAATCTCGCCAGCGTCGAGCGACTCGACGCGGCTCTGGGCACCGTCGTCGACAGTGCCCCCGCCCCGGATGCCGATCCCCCGGCACTCGCGGGCAAGGGGAGCGCCAGCGATCCGTTCGTTATCGACACGCTGCCGTTCACCCACGCAGCCGACACGACCAAGGGGTCCCGCAACATCGATGCCTACTCGGGGTGCAACGCGACGCAGAACGAGTCAGGACCGGAGCAGTACTACGAGCTTTCTCTCGACCAGCCAACCGCGGTTCGCGTGCTCTTGTTCGATCGCGCTTCGGTCAACGTCGACTTGCACGTTCTCACGGGTTCTCCCGGCGGAGCGAGTTGCGTCGCTCGCGCGGACCGCAGCATCGAGCGCACATTGCCGGCCGGCAAACACACGCTCGTCGTCGACACGTTCACGGACGCGGCCGGTGAGCATGGGGGCGCGTATCTGTTGGTCGTCGTGCGTTGCGAGCCCGGTGATGCGCAATGTCAGTGATCTCGAGCCCATTTGGGGTTCTGGCATCCGAAAAGCTCTGGTAGCATCCTGCCTCATGAGGACGACGCTCCGCGCCTGCTCTTCGCTTTCGCTCTCGTTCGTGCTCTCGCTGCTCTGCGCGAGCGCGTGCGGGCAAAAAGCGAAGAACGGTGCTCCCCAGTCACCCTGCACGGAGGAGGTGAAAGGCGCCGCTCCCATCTGTGGCGACAACTGCACGGACCGCTGCGGTTGCAAGGGCTGCGCGGACGGGGCTCAGCGCGTGATCGGTGGCGCCACCTACGTTTGCTTGGGCAATTGTTACAAGACCTCCTCCGCCTCGATCATCGATGGAGGAGGGGGCACGGGTGGGTCTGACGATTCCGGAATCGATTGCACGAATCCCCAGTGCGACCCACCCGCGATCTGCGGGCAGTGTCAGAACGCTTGCGACTGCTGCGACACGTGTGTCGAGAACGAAACGACCACGATCGGCGGTACTGCCTACATCTGCACGGGTGGCTGCTTCAATCCGCTTTGAGTCAATCGATCGAGAGCGGCTCGCGTCCCGCGCGGCGCCGCAACCGATTCATCATGGAAAGCAAACGAGGGCTCTTCGCGAGCCGACGCTCGAGGCGGCGCTTGCCCGGGAAGTCGAGTAGCACCATCGCGACCAGTAGCGTGAGAACGCCCTGCCCGGGAAGGAGCAGCATGGCGACGCCCATTGCGAACAGGATCACGCCGACCGCGTTCTTCGCCACGCGCATCCACACGCGGGTGTCGCGCGCTGTCGGCAAGCGCTTGTCGGAGAAGTAGTCGGCCGGGAGTCGCGTCACCAGCCACGGTACGAGGGCCAAGCTTCCGAAGAACAGAATTGCGGACAAGACGGATACGCCGACCACCAGGTCCGGTGTGAGAATGCTGCGGAGCCACGCGGACAAGCTCAACTCCCAGGCAAGCGTGCTGCTGCGTGGACGGCGGCCAGGGCGGCCCGGGCTTTGTTGCGGGTTTCTTCGGCCTCGAGCGCCGGCACGCTGTCGGCCACGATGCCGGCACCCGCGGTGACCTCGAAGCGATCGCCGGAGAGCACTGCGGTGCGGATCGCAATCGCAAAGTCCAGATCCCTCGCGCCGGTGACGTAGCCGACGGCCCCGCCGTAGATCCCCCGGGGGCGCGACTCCAGGCTGCGGAGGATCTGCATCGCCCGCACCTTGGGAGCGCCGGACAGCGTTCCCGCCGGAAACGTGGCTCGGAGCACGTCCCAGGGGTCCACGTCCGGCCGAAGCTCGCCCACCACTTCGCTCACGATGTGCATCACGTGGCTGAAGCGTTCCACTTGCATCCGCTTCGTGAGCTCGATGCTGCCGCTCGAGCTGACCCTCCCGAGGTCGTTTCTCGCGAGATCGATCAGCATGACGTGCTCGGCGCACTCTTTGGGATCCGCGAGCATCTCCCGGGCTAACCCAGCGTCCTCCTCCTCGCTCGTCCCGCGGCGGCGGGTGCCGGCAATGGGGCGCAGCGTGACCCGAGAGCCTTCCACTCGCACCAAGGTTTCCGGACTGGCACCTGTAATGGCCACCGCGGGTGCGCTCTCAATCGCCGGAAACTCGAACAAATACATGTAGGGTGCGGGCGACAGCACGCGAAGCGCGCGGTAGACATCGAAAGTATCGGTCGCGCGAGCCGGAACGAAGAACGTCCTGGCCAGCACGACTTGGAACGCGTCGCCCGCAAAGATGTGCTGCTTGATCCGCTCCACTGCGCGTCCGTAGTCCGCGTCCGACATATCCGTGTCCACGTCGCTCGGCAGGCTCTGGGGATCCGGAACGGCGAGGGGGACCGGCGCGGGGGCGTGGCTGAGGAGCTCCTCGGTGCGCTCGATTTCCGACGGATCGCTGGAGGCAATCGTCGCCGTGTGGGTCAGATTGTCGAACACGACGATCGTGGCATCCCCGACCAGTCGCACCAGAGGGCCTCGGCGATTTGGCCAGGGATCCACCTTGCTCGCGTAGTGCACCGTGTCGTAGCTCACGACGCCGACATGGGCGCGGGCGAAGCGCTCGCCGATGCTCTTCGGTTCCTCTCCGGGCGGCACGAGCTCGGAAAGGCGCGTGAAGGGATCGATTCCCGCCGCCGGCTGCACGATCACTTCATGCCGCGGTCGGAATCCCAAGATGAAGTACCGGCCCCAGCGTTCCCCGGGACCACGCTCTCCAAGAGGAAGCTTCCGCGCCCCGGATCCGATCGCAGCGCCGAGTAGGCACCGACCGGTGTGATTCCGTCGACGACCAGCTTCCTTTCGTGCACCGCCGAACGCTACCCCGTTCGGAAGCTCGCCACAGGCAAGAAATTCGGAGCTACCATCCCCGCGTGACCTTTCGCTGGTTGCTTGCGCCATCGCTGCTCCTCTTGCTCGTGCCGAGTTGCAAGCGCGCGAGCGAGCACACGTTGCACGACACCGAGGGCCGCGAGGCGCGCGCCCGCTGCGAGCCGGATCGGGAGTGCGTGGTGACCCTCGTCAAGGGTTCGCATGCCTCGGACAAGACAGCTCTCGGGATCCACACACCGGGTCACCTGGTGGGGCTTTGCGACGTTGGCGCTACCGGCAAGCCCGACTCCCCGAGTGACTGTCGTCCCATCGTTTGCCAGCGCGACTCCGAATGCCCACCTGCGCACGGCATGACCAATGGCACCTGCGTGGACGATCTGTGCATCGAGCCGACCGCCGAGGCGGTGACCGTCGAAGACGCGGTGATGCTGTGCCTCGCTGGCACCGGGCTCGGCACCACCAAGCCCGATCGCCTGGCGATGGGCCTGAATTGCGGCTCTCCGTGCAAGATCCCGGCAGTTTGCCGCCAGCCGTAGGCCGTACCGTACGACCGGGCTCGCCTGGTGTGGAGCGCGGGTCTCGGCTAGGCTCCGAAACCCTCATGCTCGCGCCCGAAACCATGCGTCCCAGCGTCGTGCTCGCAGCCTATGCCGAGCCGTTGCTCGATGGTCGCCGCGTGTTGGTGTTCGGAGACGCAACCTCCGGGCTCGCGGAAATGCTCCTCGAGCGAGGCGCGCGTCTCGTTCACGTTTGCGATCCGGATGCATCACGCGTCGCCGAAGCGACCGCACGCAATCCCTCGCGCACGATTTCCTTCGCGCCGCTCGGTGACGGGGCGCTCGCGCTTCGCGAAGGAGCCTTCGATGTGGGGATCATCGAGGACCTTGGAGCAGCCGGGCCCGCCAGCAGCGTGCTCAAGCGTCTGCGTCGTTCGCTGACGCCTCGTGGGGTGGCTCTGGTGGCCGTACCCAATCCCGACGTGCGCACGCGCCTGCTTCCGGTACCGGGCGTGGCGTTCGCTCTCGACTACTATCAGCTCTACGACGCGGTCAAAGCCGAGTTTCCTCACGTTCGCATGCTCGGACAGACGCCCTTCGTCGGATTCGCGATCGTCGATTTCGCAAGCAACTCGACGCCCGATCCATCGCTCGACACCGCGTTCGTCCCTGGGGGCGCCGAAGAGCCCGAGTGGTTTCTAGCTTTTGCCAGCGCGCTACCCATCCGACTCGATGAGTTTTCCGTCGTGCAATTTCCCTTGTCCACGTTGCGCTCCGCTGCGCCGCCTGGAGCGAGTGACGAAGAGCTCGCGCACGCTCGGGAGGGCGAGCGCCGCGCGCGGGACCAGATGGCCCGGCTCGAAGCCGAGGTGCACGAGCTTCGCGGCAAGCTCTCCGCCCCACGCGCGCCCTCGGTCGACCCGTCCGTCGTCACGGCTCTCCAGGTCGAAGTAGCGAAGCGAGATGCCTGGATTTCCGAGCTCGAATCACGCGCGTCCGTGGCAGATGCCCGGGCTGACGAAGCTCAAGCGGAGCTCGACGAGCTCCGCAACCGACCTCGCGAGCCGGATCCCGAGCATGTTCGGAAGCTAGCCGAGCTTTCTCGTGAGCTCGAAGCGCTGCGCACCGCCGCGCGGTCAGAACCCGTCGAGTCCGGGGAGGTAGCGGACCTGGAAGCGCGGCTCGTCGAGCGAGGCGCCGAGATCCGCAGGCTCGAGGCGGAGCTCAAGGACACGGAGCGCCTCGGCAGGAACCTGCTGGATGAAGTGGAGCGGCTCGCGGAGGTCAATGCAGAGCGCGAGGCCGATCTCCAGGCAGCGCGCTGGACCCTCCAGGCAGGGGGAAATGGATCCCCGGACCCCGACGCTCAGGCCGAGCTCCAGCGCCAAGCAGTGCTCTTGGGCCAGCTCGGGCGTTGATTTTGATACAAACCGCCGGCCGGGGACGCATTGACAGGCCTTTTCGCGTACTTACCCTGTAGCGGTTCTTCTACGTTCAGAGCTGGCTCATGACAGAAAAGCGGGACTACTACGAGGTGCTCGAAGTCTCGCGCGAAGCGAGCGCCGACGACGTGCGCAAGGCGTACCGAAAGTGCGCGCTCAAGCATCACCCGGATCGCAATCCGAACGACGCGAGTGCGGAAGCGAAATTCAAAGAAGCGACCGAGGCGTACAGCGTGCTCTCCGATGCCGACAAGCGTTCGGCGTACGACCGGTTTGGCCACGCAGGACTGAACGGCGCTGGGTTCGATTTTTCCGGTGCGGGCGTGGGGGACATCCTGAGTCACTTTCAGGATCTGTTTTCGGATTTCTTCGGTGGATTCGGCGGAGCCCCGGGTCGCCGGCGCGGGCGTGCCGAGCGCGGGCAGGACATTCGCGTCGAAGCGCAGATCAGCTTGCGGGATGCGTACACCGGCACTAAGCACGAAGTCGCGATTCGCGGGAACGCACCGTGCGAAGATTGCGGCAGCACCGGTGCTGCGCCGGGCACGAAAGCGGTTCGTTGCAGTCAGTGCAATGGCAGCGGTCAGGTCACCACGCAGCGTGGCTTCATCATGTTCAGCACGACCTGCCCGCAGTGTCGGGGTATGGGCGAGCAGATCGCTTCGCCCTGTCCGGCCTGCGAAGGCACGCGCTTCGTCGAGCGGCGACGCAAGGTGCTCGTCAACTTTCCGCCGGGGATCGATAGCGGTCAGACCTTGCGCGTTCCCGGTCAAGGCATGCCCGGGCCGGGCAACGCCCCAGCCGGAGACCTGTACGTCGACGTGATGCTGACGGAGGACGAAACCTTCCAGCGCGATGCCCATGACCTGGTGACCCGCCAGCGAGTGACCTTTCCCTCGGCAGCGCTGGGTGGCAGCGTCGATTTCGAGCTCCCGGACGGAACGCCCCTCACCGCAGACGTACCGGGAGGCACCCAGCCCGGCAGTGTGATCAGCATTCGTGGCAAGGGGATGCCTCGGCTCGACGGACGGGGCCGCGGCGACCTGCACATCGTGATCGACGTTCTCGTCCCCAAGAAGCTCAGCCGCAAAGCCAAGAAGCTCTTGGAAGAGCTCGACCACGAGCTCGGTGGCGACGACGCCAAAGCAGCCCGCGCTGGTTGATCCCCGGGCATGATCGACGAGAACGCGTTCGGAGTCCTGGTGTCTTGGTACGACATCGAGGACGCGGAGTACGGCGATGCGCCCGAGGAATTCGTCGCGCGCTGGCGAGAGTTCGTCGCCTCCTGGCGCGAGGCGCTCGGGGTGTGGGAGCTCGGAGAAGGCGCGCGAGGAGTCGATCTCGGTCATGCGCTCTACGTCGAAATTGCCGAGGGCGATCAGAGCGAGGATCCCATCGTCTGGCTCAAGATGGTGCGCGCCCGAATCGCGGAGCGCGGTTTCACTACCGTTGGCGTCGTTTCCCACGGCGGACGTTGGGTTGGAGAGTCCGAGCCGGAACCGGCGGCAATTCCGGTGACGCAAGCCTCGTTCCCCAGCGAGGCACTACGACGAGCCTTGTTCGCCGACGCGGCCGCGCGTCACGACGAAGAGGATGCCCCCGAAGGTTGGGGTCCCGGCCTCTACGTCGATGCCGATGCCATCGAAGCCTTGGGCCGCCAGCTCAAGAATGCCCCGACGCCGCTGCACTCCGCGGGGGCGACGTTCTTTCGGGTCGCGCGCTAGAAGCACTCGGTTTGGCAGTTTTGCGCGGCGCAGTCCGAGAAGTCCTGGAAGAGTACCGCCCCCGTGGGGAACTTCGGATAGCAAGCGTCGCCACAGGTGGAATTGGAACAATCGTTCAAGCACGTGACGAGACCGCGACACTCCTGGGAGCACGCGCATGCGTGGAAGGCGGCCGCACAGGACTTGGGCATGCAAACGCAGCACTGAGGCTGCGTTCCTTCACAGAAAGGCTCGGAGCAAAGATCCGCGGTCTCCGCCGGGGCGTCGGCTAGCCCCGTGTCTGGTGTCCCGCCGTCGTCGAGGCCGGTGTCCGCTGGACCCGAGTCCGACGAGGTCGCCACGCGGTTCGTGTTCTCGCTCGAACAAGCGACCACGACCAGAAACCCGAAGAGGACGAACTTGCCAAGGCCCATCCCGGGATCCTACCACTCCCCGTTCGCGTCAGCCGAAGCGCCCCGCGATTTGCTGGAGCAGCTTCACGCTATCCTCGAAGGGACTGATCTCCTTGGGCGACTGACCGAGAAAGCGTTCGATCTCGGGCAAAGCGGCGATGGCGCGGTCGATTCGCGCATCGCTTCCTTTTGCGTAAGCGCCGAGGGAAATGAGGTCGCGCTTTTGTTCGTAGGCCGAAACCAGCGTACGAAACTTGCGCGCGGCGTCCGAATGCTCGCGGGGTACGACTGAGTCCATGACGCGAGATAGCGAGACCGTGACATCGATCGCCGGATACTGCCCTCGGGCTGCAATCGCGCGATCGAGAACGATGTGTCCGTCCAGAATGCCCCGCACCTCGTCTGCGATGGGCTCATCCATGTCCCCGCCTTCGACGAGCACCGTGTAAATTGCAGTGATCGAGCCCCGCTCGCCCTGACCGCTGCGTTCCAGAAGCCGGGGAGGAGCGCGAACACGCTCGGGGGATATCCGCGCCTTGCGGGGGGCTCACCGGCTGCAAGCCCCACTTCGCGCTGCGCTCGGGCGAACCGGGTGACCGAGTCCACGAGCAGCATCACGCTCTTGCCCTCGTCGCGGAAATGCTCGGCGATCGGCCGTCGCGACCTGCGCGGCGCGCAATCGCTCCAGGGCCGGCGCGTCACTGGTCGCGACCACGACGACTGACGCGTCGCGACCCTCTTCGCCGAGCGCGATGCTCGAGGAAGTCGCCCACCTCGCGACCGCGCTCGCCAACCAGCGCAACGACCACGATGTCCGCGCTCGTGCCCGCGCGCAATCGCGCCGAGCAGCGTGCTCTTGCCCACGCCGGAGCCGGCAAACAGGCCGACGCGCTGCCCGACGCCGAGCGTGAGCAGGGAGTCGATGGCGCGCACACCGGTTGCGAGAGGACGGTCCACCGGTCGTCGTCCGAGGGCGGCGGGAGGAGCGCGCGATCGACCGGCACCCGCACCAGCCCGCCGGGCAGCGGCTTGCCGTCAGCGGGCCGCCCGAGCCCGTCGAGCACGCGACCGAGCAGGGCGCGCCCGCACCCACCTCGAGCGCCGACCCGTGGACTCGACCGGATCGTCCGGACCCACGCCGGTCAGAACGCCGAGCGGGATGGCGACCGCTTCCCCTTCCAGGAACCCGACCACTTCCGCGGAGAGCGGCTCGCCCCGGCGCCGGAGGATGCACCACGTCGCCGATTCGGCCCCCGGGAGCGCCAGCCGCACGCTCAGGCCGGTGACTGCCCGTACGCGCCCCTCGGGCTTGAGCGCCGAAGCCTCGGCGAGCCGGGCGCGCAGAGCGTCGAAGTCCACGGCCCTAGGCTAGCCGAAAACCCGGACAAGACGCCCAAGAGTTGCCCTCTGCCCAGGGGATTTGACACGCTTGTCGAGTGAGAACCCTCGGGCTGTGTGTCGTCTCGCTCGCTCTCGTCGCCGGTGGCTGTCGCGCGAGCGCCAGCGCGAGCCTCAACACCGGCAAGAAGCAAGACGATTCCTTCAACGACGAGCCAGGGCCCATTGGACAAGGCGAGGCGGATTCACAGCTGGGCGACGCCGGCCCTCCTCGGTGCCCGCCACGACCTGAGACTGAAGGACGCGAAGGCGCCCACCTGCTCCTGTCTCGCAGTTGCCCTCGGCGGTCCGGCGGACGCGACGTTCAGCTGGGACGGAGCCGCCCCGACGATCGATCCTCGCACTCAGCTCGTGTTCGCACTGAGCTCCGAAGGGGTCGCGTGTAGCGGCGCTCCACCCGACAGTATGGGCGCGTCGTACTGGGGCTACAGCCAGTCGGGGGACGACATGATCGTCATCGTGGAAAATCGCGCGCTTCGGTCGTCCGATCACCCAGGGCGCGATCATCCCCAAACCCATCGGCAACGGTCAGGTGTACGTCCGTTCGGCGAGCAAGAGCGTTCCCTACGGAGCACCGCTCGCGACCGGTGACAAGATGTGCAAGATCGGAAATCCTGGGCCGGCTCGGGGAACCGAGTTGCCAGGTGGTCCTCCGGAAGAAGAACAGGACTGGTAGGTCAGCCGCCGCCCAAGGCCCGGGCGAGCGCTGCGCGGCGCTCCTGAATGATTGGGCCGAGGAGGGTGTTCACGAAGGAAGCGAATTGATCCTTCGGAACCGGCGAGCAGACTTCGGCGTACGCGTACTGAATCGCACGACGCATGTCGGCGGCTGACGAGAAGCGATCCTGCGGCTCTCGAGCCATGGCGCGGTGCACGATTTCCACGACCGGGCGGGGGGTGCCGGCCGGGAGAGGCGGCAAAGGCTCGCCGAACTTGATCTGCCGCACGATGGTCGCGATGTCGCCTTCATACGGCAATCGCCCTGCAATCAGGCGGTAGAGCACCACCCCCGCGGCCCACACGTCCGTCCGCCGATCGGGGGGCAGGCGCAGTACCTGCTCGGGAGCCATGTAGCTCACCTTGCCCTTGAGCACGCCGGTGCGGGTCTGCTCGGCGAGGCGCTCGGAAGCCTTGGCGACGCCGAAATCGATGAGCTTCACGTCGCCGGACGAGCTCAGCATGATGTTGGCGGGCGAAACGTCGCGGTGCACGAGATTCAGGAGCTCGCCGTGGCGGTCTCGAAGCTCGTGGGCGTTGTGGAGGCCGAGACAAGCTTCCCCCACGATGCGCAGCGCGATGCTCAGCGGGACTTCTTTGCTCTTGGAGGAGAGCGCCCGCAGTAATGCGCTCAGCGAATCGCCTTCTACCCACTCGAGCGCGACGAACGGAACGTCGCCGTGGAGCCCGACGTCGCGGATCGCCACGACGTTGGGATGGCGGATCTCCGCCAGCAAGCGCGCCTCGTCCAGGAACATGTGTACGAAAGCGAGATCGGCTGAGAGGTTCGGCAATAGGGTCTTGAGTGCGATCACTTCGCGCTCGCCGCTCTTGCGCTGGCGCCAGGCGACCCAGACGGTGGCCATTCCGCCCTTCGCGATCTGGGTCACCAGCACGTAGCGCCCGACGTGCTGACCCGCCTCGAGAGGCGTGGGCATCTCGGGGACCAGCGGCGGCTCCGACGCCTGCTTCACCACGCGTGCCCAACGTTTTGCGATGGGCGACGTTTCGGTGAACGTATCCTCCCATCCGCTGTCGGGCGGTTCAGAAGGTCGATCCGGGGGCTGGTTCGTCGAGGACATGCGCTCCAAGCCCGAAGCACGAAGAATACGCCTCACAGGCTGGAGAAAGAAGTTTGCTCCCATCAAACTCCAGCGACCCCCGCCCAAGCGCGGGCGGGAGGGAAGGATCTCCCGGAAAAGCGGCTTCATTGCCTCCCGGTGTGACAAACAACTTCCCGTGGCCCAACCGGGAACGGGGGACTAAACGCCCGGTCAGTGGTAGAGGTTGTCGGACCAAACGCCATGCATGACTCTTCGGGCTCCACTGGTTTTCGTCTCACGTCACCCGGAAAGCTTTTGAGCTCGAGCGCTCCTCTTCGTTCCGTGTCCTCGGTTCCCCGCTTTTCCCTCGCCCGCGCCGACGCGGTGGAGTGGCTCCGCTCGCTCGGAGACGGCTCTGCCGATCTCGTCATCACCGACCCGGCCTACGAGTCTCTGGAAAAGCATCGCGCCGTCGGAACCACCACGCGGCTCAAGCGCAGCAAAGCTTCCAGCAACGAGTGGTTCGAGATCTTCCCGAACTCACGCTTTCCCGAGCTCTTTGCCGAAATTTATCGGGTGCTGGACGACGACTCGCACTTCTATCTGTTCTGCGACGCGGAGACGATGTTCGTCGCCAAACCCATTGCGGAGAGCGTCGGATTCAAGTTCTGGAAGCCCATCGTATTCGACAAGGTCCACATCGGAATGGGCTACCACTATCGCTCCCGCTACGAGCTCATCCTGTTCTTCGAGAAGGGCAAGCGGAAGCTCTCGGACCTGTCGGTTCCCGACATCCTGCGCTTTGCGCGGATCCGCGGCGGATACCCGGCGGAGAAGCCGTCCGCTGTCTCGGAGGTGCTGGTCCGGCAGAGCTCCGAGCCCGGGGAGCGAGTGATCGATCCGTTCTTCGGCTCGGGATCGGTGGGCGTCGCGGCCGTGGGTTTGGGCCGTCATTTTGCGGGAAGCGACGTGTGCGCGGAGGCTGTGTCCGTTGCGGAGCAGCGTTTGCTCGACGCCGGTGCCGAGCGCGAGGCGACCGGCTACGATGCTCCCAGTCGATGACGGGCAATGAATATCGCCGCCTGATTGCGCGCTACCTTCTCGAGGCTTACGGCAAGCGGGGCATTCACCTCTACGAGGAGGTGAGCCTCGGCACGAGCATCATCGGCAAGCAGCGCCGGGTCGACTTGTTGCTGATCCTTCCGGCGACGGGGGATGCGTTGGTGCTCGAGTGCAAGTACCAGGATTCGGCAGGAACCACCGACGAGAAGATCCCGTACGCGCTCGACGATCTGCGATCGCTGCGAGTCCCCGCTGTCATCACCTACGCGGGCGTCGGATTTTCCGAGGGCGTGCTGCATCTGCTCAAGAGCTCGGAGCTGGCTGCGTACTGCATGCCTGACAAGACGATGAAGCCACTGTCCCGCCGCTCGGGGGATGCAATCGACAGCGGAACGTGGCAGCTCGATCACGTGTTGGCTCAGACATTTCGCTGGTGGGACGTCGTGCTCTCCGGACGGACGCCGTTCGTGCTGTGACCGGGACCGACCAACCCGCTCCCGATCCGGTCGAGCCTCCCGTCGATGCCCCGCCCAGCACGCGCCCCCCGCGCTCGGTTCGCTGGCCGTATTCGCGCGCCGTACTCTTCGGGATCGTGCTCGCTACCCTGCCGTTTCATTGGACGGAGACAACGAGCTGCCAGGCCAATGCACCCCCGCCCCAACTCAAAACGGGCTGGTACATCCTGTTCCACGATCCCGCTGCCGCGCCAGAGATCGTCTTGCTCGTGGCGATCGCGCTGACGACGTTGTGGCTCGCGCCTCGGCTCGGGCCGAAGCTGCGCATCGTCGCGCATCTGGTGTCCACTCTCGCGTCGGGAACATTGGCTGCCCTCGTACAGTTCGCGGCCACCTTCACGATCGGCGATCACATCCGACTGCTCGTGGCAGGCTATGTCGCGCTCTCGGCGCTCGTCGTCTCCGTGGTCGACGGGCTCCTCCGCACCATCCTGTCCGTGCTGGAAGCTTGGTGGGCGCGGCAAGACAGGCGCCGCCAGAGATCGCCCGACCAAGGGGCATGAAGCATCGGGCGATCGATGGCGCTTGCGGCCCGGTCGACGGGAACCACTGATTCGCGTACGCTTCGTGGATGGGGTCTCGGATCTTGTTTCTCGTTCCCCTGCTCGCGCTCGGGCTCGGGGGTTGCGGTGGTGGTGACTCGGACCCGGCGAACACCGGTGGCGGGCCGAGCGGTGGCTCCGGGGGTGGCGGAGGCAGCGGCGGAAGCGGCGCTTCGGGAGGCGGAACCGGAGCTTCCGGCGGCGCTTCCGGCTCTTCGGGTGCCGGTGGAGCGGGGGGAACGGGCGGCGGCGTGACCCCGCCCGCCTACGACGAGCACACACTCGATCGGCTCCAGTGCAAGTTCGACAAGGGCGCGGTGACGACGGACACCGTCGGCGCCAACGTTCCCCACGGGGACGCTCTGCCCTTCGAGCACATCGTCGTCTTGATGTTGGAGAACCGGAGCTTCGACCACTACTTCTTGAAGCTTCCGGAAAGCGGAGTCACGGATGTCAACGTCGCCAGCGCTCAGTTCTCGAACCCGGATCCAGACACCGGACAGCCCGTGACGGTCTTCCACGAAAGCCGTTATTGCATTCTGGACACCAACCACGAATGGGACGGATCCCACGAGCAATACAACGGCGGCGCGATGGATGGGTTCGTCACCACCAACAACCCCGGCGGCGCTCGCGCCATGGGCTACTACGACGGCGGCGACTTGCCGTTCTACTTCTGGATGGCAAAGACGTTCTCGATCAGTGATCGCCACTTCTGCTCACTGCTCGGACCCACGTGGCCCAATCGTTTTTACTTCTACGGGTCAACGTCCTGGGGCAACACGAAAACGAGTGTGATCGATCCGGTTGCATCTGGCGTTTACAACACTGCCCCTCGCATCACTGATCAGATGGCGCAGGCGGGAAGAACCTGGAAAATCTACCACGATGGCATCACGTCCTTCGCGGTCCTCTTCGGACCCAGCTCGGAAAACCTGGGCGACGGGATCCAGAAATTCTACGACGACGCCAAAAACGACACGCTGCCGAACCTCGTGATCTTGGATCCCAACTTCACGGGCGCGAACCAGAACGACGATCATCCGCCGGCTAACGTTCAGCTCGGGCAGAAGTTCGTCTCGACCGTGTATTGGTCTCTCGCGAACAGCCCGGCGTGGTCGAAGACGGTGTTCATCGTGCTGTACGACGAGCACGGAGGGTACTGGGATCACGTGCCTCCTCCCGACGCCTGCGAGCCGGACGGTTACCTCCCGCCCACGGGTGCCTTCTCCCGCCTCGGGATCCGGACGCCACTGCTCGTGGCATCGCCCTTCGTCAAGAAGGGATACGTCAGTCACTTCGTCACGGACATCACGAGCGTGACACGCTTCATTCAGAATCGTTTCGATCTGCCGGCGCTCACGGCGCGTGACGCGAACGCGTGGCCGATGCTCGACATGTTCGACTTCCAGAATCCGCCGTTTCCGTCCGCGCCCGCGGGTCCGTTGCCGGATCCGGATCCGGCGGGGGTCGCGTTCTGCGCGAACAATCCGCCGGGAACGGGATTGCCGTAACAGTTTGAATTAACAGACGATTTTTGTCTGAATCTCGGGGCGAATCCTCGAGCAAGCGTCCCACGCTGCGCGTTGCCGCACGCGTTCGACACCGATGTTTCATCATCGTGGCGCAGAGTGTTTCGAGTAGCGCGCCATCGTGTGAGCGAGCGAAGGCGTCACGCAACTGCAACAAGATCGCGCCTTGCGAAGAGACGAGGACGCGACCGGGTGTTCCGGGGTTCGCATCCGGAACCGAGGCCGCACGGACCCGTCGCTTCTCGGATGCATTTCGATCGATGCGTTCCGTGTCCGGGGCCGAGGCGGATCACGGGTCGGGAGACCGCGTCCAAGGCGTCAGCTCGTCGAGCGCGCCTCCCGCGAGTTTGGTTTGGTTCGGCTCGTGACCTCGCGTGTGACAGCGTGGCTCGACCACGAATGCGAACGCTGATCCGGCGCGCCAGAGAGTGCGCACGGCGAGTCTCGAGTCGGGTCGGACGGATCGTAGACGACTTCCTTCAGTTGGCAGGCCATCTCGATCAGACGGATGACGAGTCCCTCCGGTCGCTTCTCGATGCGAAGGCGCGTGACGTGGAGTCGCTCACTCGTCTCCGCGATCGGGCGCAACGCGTTTGTCTCCTTCGGTTGTTCCTCACGCTCCCGTTGGCACCGATGCGGTCGGCGGCGGCGCTTCGGCCTGGGGTCCCCGAATCTTTCTTTTGCTACTTCTGGGATGTGCTTGCACACCACGTGCCGTCGCTGAGAGCACATGTGATCTCGATGAGATGACGCGTCAACGTCCGAATCCGACTTGCGAAGCGTCGATTGTATTTGCCATGGTCGCGTCCTTGGCTGGAAATCCTTTGGCACACTTGCTCCTCGCACTCGCGGTGGATCAAGGACACCCGGGTCGATCCCCGTACTCCGTCGAAGCCCTCGTCGAGTGTGGAACGGATCCGGCCCACGCGAGTTGCACGATCGAGCCGTTTTGTAGTGACTCGAGCGCTGCCTGCCGTGCGCCGCGATACTCGAAAACTCGCCACGCATGGGTTCGAACGGAGACCCGCGCGAGCGCCGTTCGTCGGTTTGCTCGCATCGCATCGAGTCTCGCTGCGACCGCGACGCGTCTTTCGGAGTGTCGAACGCTCGCCGGCGATTCCATCGCCGAGTGCCATCCAGTGGAGTGGGGCGGTACGACTCAGTCACTGGCATTGTCGGCGCTCACGGTGGTGTTCCACGAGTCGGGCCTACGCGAAGACATCGAGTTCGGCTATCCGCCCCTCGGTCGAGGACCGGCAGGAGAGGCATGCCTGATGCAGCTCGCCCCCGACCAAGCCGCAGCGAATGCGTCCTGGCTCACGCCCGAAGAGCAAAAGAAGGTGATGAGCTCGCCCCGCGAGCGGGAACGCTTCGTCCGCTCGCTTCTCGGCGACTCACCGGCTTCCCTCGAGCGATGCTTCGATGCAGGGATGCGAATGTTGGTGCGCGCCCGGCGTCGTGCGAGGGCGCCGGAGCCTGGGATTTTGGCATGTTCAGCCTGTATGGCGGGGGCAAAAGCTGCCGGGTGCCGGGCATCGGGACCTCCCGCACGCGTACCCTTCACACGCTCTCGGCCGCCAAGCCCGCCCACGACCCGGAGCTCGACGAGCTGCTCGACGGGATCGCTCGGGACTGATCGCGTTTCGAAACGTCCTCTGCGTTGCTTGCGCGGCCGCTGGCGTCGTCTTCGGTTCATCCGTGATATGAGGGCGCATGAGCGCGCTCCCGAAGACCGCCGAAGCGGTGCTCACGTTTCTCGAAAGCGTGGGCCGGCGATCGGAGGCCGAGCTCTACCTCCGAGTGTTTCGAGAGCTTCCTCGAGAGAGCTTCGCGATCATCGCGCCAGGAGCTCCCGCCGTGCTCCGCGGTCAGGGCGCGCTCAGCATGCAGCTGGGATTTCTGCAGGATCTGGGGCTGTCCGCCACCGTCGTCGTGGGGCTGTTCGATCCGGCTGAAGCGGGTGTCTCCGCGGAGCGCCTGTTCAAGAGACTCGAAGCCGCCGGCGTGCGCGCATCACGAGCCAAGCCCAGCGAGCCCGGGCTCGTGGAACGGTTGAGGTCCGAGCTCGGACAAGGAGCGTTCCCCATCGTCGAGCTGGGCCCCGACCTGAGCCTCCCTCGACGAATCGAGTGGTTCTGCGAGCTCTCTGCTGCCTTCGACTCGAGAAAGCTCTGCTTGTTGCGCCGGCGTGGCCCGCTTCGCGTCGAGAGCGAGCGCAGTTCATCCCTCGCGGAAAGGCACATGATCCCAGTCGAGGGGGGCGCGATCTCCCTGATCAACCTCCGTACCGACGCTGAGCTTCTGGACTCTCGACGCTGGCTCAGGAAGCCCGACGCGGCGCTCCTCGAGGCCGCGCGCGAAGTTCTGTCCGCCTCTCGAGCCAGGCGACTGGTCGTGAGCGTGACCTCCCCGCTCGATCTTCTACGCGAGCTATTCACGGTGCGGGGCGCGGGAACGCTGATCAAACGAGGAACGGCGATTCAGCGGGTGAGCACGTACTCGCAGATCGATGCGAAGCGACTGCACGAGCTCTTCAAGCTGAGCTTCACCCATCCGCTTCAGAAAGACTTCTTCGACAAGCCCGCGGCCGCGATTTACGTGGAGGAAGATTACCGCGCGGCGTCGGTCGTTCTGGATACGGAGGTGGTGCCGTACCTGAGTAAGTTCGCCGTGGATCCGGAGCTGCAAGGGGAAGGGATCGGTCGGGATCTGTGGCAAGTGCTCGCGCGGGATTTCCCCACGATGTTTTGGCGCACACGAGCCGAAAACCGCATCTCGAGCTGGTATTCGGGACTCGCTGACGGACTCTGGCGGGGAGCGGAATGGCACGTGTTTTGGCGGGGAATCGAACCCGCGCGCATGCCGTCGGTCGTGGAGTATGCACTGGGTTTGCCGGACGATTTCCTGCGCTCATGACCCAAGCCAAGCCGAACGCGAGCACCACGCTCGCCGCGCTGGGAGCGCTGGCGGCGGGAGCGGTCGTCTCTTTCAGAGAGCTCTCCGACGCGGACCTGCCGTTTCATCTCGCGAGCGGCAAGGTCATCGTCGCGCTCGGACACATTCCGGACCATGACGTCCTGTCGTTCACCGAGCGCCCCATCCGGTACGTGGAAGCCGTGAGTGACGTGCTGCTGTACGGCCTGGCGATGCGAGGGCCCACTGCGATCCAAGTTTTCATGGGCCTCGTCGTCGTGGGCGTCGCTCTTCTCCTGCTCTTGCGAATGAAAAGCTCGGGTCCAGTTCGTCATCCGATGACGGCGCTCGCGCTGGCGAGCATGGGTCCTTGGCTCGTTGCCCGTCCGGCGACCCTGGCGTTCGTGCTCCTCTCTCTCTCGGCGCTCCTCATCCATCGGCATCGAGAAAATCCGGGATCGAGAAGAGGGCGGCTGGCGCTCGCTTCCGTCGTGCCGCTCCACGTTCTGTTCGCCAACACCCATGGCTTCGTCGTGCTGGCCCTCGCACTGGTCGTCGGCTACGCGCTCTACTCCCTCCTCGCGCATGCGCTCGCGGGAAAGTGGGGCGCGTGGGTTCCCGAGAGAGATGGCAGGGACCCGCGATTCTCCCTGGCCGTGGCCGTCGGCAGCGTCTTCGCCAGCGCGCTCAATCCGGCTGGTTTTCGTCTCCTCACCGGTCCCGGCGCGGCAATTCGTGATTACTCCCGCATCAGCGAGTGGCGCCCTCCAACCCTCGGGTTGCTGGCGGAGTTCGATCCAGCCGCGTTGCTCCTCGGGGTCGTGGTGGTGGCGGCGCTACTGCTGGGTCGGGACGCCTCGGGTGAGCGACGCGTGTCGATCTTCGATCTCGGGATCGTCCTCGGAAGTGTCGCCCTCGCGGTCACCGCGGTTCGACTGGTGGCCGTGGGCGCCCTGTTGGCAGCTCCGATCGTGGCCGACCGTCTCGCCCCCTTCGTGCGCGATCTCGGGAGGGTGCGTGTGCTCTGTGCAGCTTCGACGCTGCTGCTCGCGCCCGTGCTGGCCATCGACCCTGGTTTCGTCTTGGGTCGCGGCTACGCGCTTTCGGCGTATCCGGAAGGCGCGGTGCGCTTCCTGCAGCAGAGCGAGCTCCACGGCCGCATGTGGAACCATTTGCCCTTCGGCGGTTGGCTCGAGTGGCGGCTCTATCCCGACTATCGAGTGATGATCGATGGCCGCACGGGCTGGGTTCACGATCCAACCATGGTCGAGCGAGCCATCGCATCGGAGACCGATCCGAGCGTTCTCGATGCGCTGGCAGACGATCTCGACTTGCGCTTCGCAGTGACCCGCGCCACCGAAGGCTTGCCCTTCGGACACGCACTCGCGCTGTCACGGCGTTGGCAGCTCACGTTTCTCGACGGAAACTCCGCGGTGTACGTTCGGGCGGATTCGACCATCCACGACAGCTATCATCTGATTCGGCATGACGTTTCCCGGCAGGCCCTGATCGAAGTTGCGCTGCGCCGGGATCCGCCCGCCCGGGAGCTGATGCACGACGCGCGGCGAGCGCTGACCCAGGCACCCCAAAGCTCCCGAGCGGCCTTTCTTCTGGGGGCAGCCGCGATCGCCTCCGGCGACGCAGAGGAGCTCGGCCGCGCAAAAACCCTGCTCACCTCCGACGAAGCTTCGGTTCGCGAGCTCGACCGAGCTTGGGAGCTCGCCCGCCGGGGCCCAGAGTGAGCAGGGCTCATCGCAAATGCGTTCGCGAATCTCCCTCGGCGATTTAGCATCCGGCCGAGTTGTTCTACGCCTTCCTCGTCATGGTCGGGATCGTCGGCGTGAGCCTGTACGTCACGCTGTTCGTGCGTCTCGTGCCCGGGTTCAAGGAGCAGCGCTTCGGCAAGCTCGAGGACCTTCCCGAGGACCTCGGAAAGTGGAAAGAGGACACCGATTCCGAAGAGGCAGCCCGCGCCCAGAGGGAGGGTCTCAAACGCGAGGTTCGCCACTGGCACGATTCGCAGAACGAAAAGCTCTACTTGCAATCGCGCTATCGCAGTCTCGAAACCAACGAGATCGTGCGAGCCGACGATGACGTGCCCATCAAGCGGCGACGAATCAAGGTCGCTTAATCAGATGTCGCTGGGCATGACCCGCGAATCGTCGTCGTCGTCCGCCGAGCTCGAGCCGTCGCCCTGGCTGCTCGAGGGCTCGTCGCGTTCCTCGTTGCCCTGTTCGCCCGGGTCCTTGCCCTTGGCGTTCGCGTAACGAGGGGCCTGTCCCGGGCCGGAGTAGTCGATCCAGTAGGTGGTGGTTTCCCGCGCGTCGAGATGCACGAAGCTCGAGTTGGGGTAATAGCCCACTCCGACGTTGGGCAGCGTCCGGCAGTAATCTCTCAGTTCGCGATTCGAGACGCCGGGAATGCTGAAATCCACGGCGTGGCCCGAGTTGTGTTGGGAATGTGCCGTGTACTGCGTGGAGACATAGGGCCGATAGCCGCTCACGACCCGGATCGGACGGCCGCCAAAGTGATCGCTCACCTTCGTGAGCAATCGAATGAGTCGGTCGTTGATGTGCTCGTGCTGTCCGGTGCGCCAGGAGGCGAGGACGCGTTCGACGCCCTTCTTGCCAGCCGGCGTGAGTTTCCCCTGCTTGACCGCGAATCCGCGCCACGAGCCCACGTAGCTCTTGAGCACGAGAAACCCCTTACGCTTCGAGGACTTCGAGTTCTTCTTCACCCGCGGGCGATCCTTGGAGCGCTCGGGCTTGGGCTCTCGGGCCTTGCGGATTGCGGCGGGAATGACCTCCGGCTCATCGTCCGAGGGGATCACCAGCTTTTGTTTCGGCTGGATCGGCGACTTCTTCTTGATGCCGTTGGCCTTGCAGAGCTCCTCGACGCTCACGTTGTAGCGCTTGGCGATCATTGCGAGGGTTTGGCCCGGATACACGATGTGCACCTTGGGCTTGGCCACGGCCGCCGTGGACAGGAAGAGGGCTGCCAAGAGCAGCGCCCAGGGCGCGAGGAAAGCAAAGCGACGCATTGGGGGGGTACCCGTTAGCCTTACCAACGCTGTGAGCAAAGCCCCAAAAACTCTGAGGGTGGCGAGAGGCGAGTTCCTCCCTGGCGAGCGAAAGCGACCGGAACCCGGGGAAATCTGCGAGTTTGAAGCCGTGTCACCGAGGCCGATGGGCTCCTCTAAAACCCAAACGGTCTCGGACACTTTCCGGCGACCCCCGGCTTTCTTGGCGCTTGGTTTCGGACAATGCAACCATTTACCCCGGGTCAAAACCCAAATGCCTAACGAGTCGTATCATGGGTGAAGGGAAGAACCTGGTCGGGATCGACATCGGGACCAGCTCGATCAAGGTCTGCCAGATGCGTGAGTCCCGTCGAGGGATTGGGCTTTTGCGCTTCGGATATGCGCCGCTCAATGCTCAGACGATCGTCGATGGGCAGGTGATGGACGCCAGTGCCGTCGTCGAAGCCCTTCAGCGGGTGTTCCACGACTTCGAAGATCCGCCAGAAAGAATGCGCGGTCAGCGTCTCGGGCCAAAGCGTGATCATCCGCAAGATCACCGTCCCGATGATGACCCAAGCGGAGCTCGACGAGCAGATCCACTGGGAAGCGGAACAGCACATTCCCTTCGACATCAAGGACGTGCAGGTCGACTACCAGGTCCTTCGGCGTCGGCCCGAGGCGAGCCAGATGGATCTTCTGCTCGTCGCGGCGAAGAGAGACCAGATCAACGACTACGCGCAGCTTGCTCGTGACGCCAAGCTAAGGCCGATGGTGTGCGACATCGACGCGTTCACCGTGCAGAACATGTTCGAGTATTCCCGTGGGCTGGCCCCGGATCAGACCGTGGGGCTGATCAACGTTGGCGCCAGCTTGTGCTCGCTCAACATCATCGCCAATGGCGTCAGCGCATTCACTCGCGAAATCGCCAACGGTGGCAACATCATCACCGACGAGATCCAGAAGGCGCTCGGTGTCCCGTTCGAGCAAGCCGAGGCCTACAAGTGCGGAGGACCCGCCGATCCCAACGATCCCTACCGCGGGGCGGGAATGGTGCCCCAGCAAGTGGTACAGGTGATCGAGGCCGTGACGGATGCCATTGCCGCGGAAATCCAGCGCAGCTTGGACTTTTACCTCGCCACCAGCGGTGAAGGTGAGATCGCACGCATCTACATCACCGGCGGAACCAGCAGCTTGACCCAGCTGGCCCAGTCGATCGAGCGCCGTGCCCGCGTTCCCACCGAAGTCTGGAACCCGGTGGAGCGTTTGCAGGTCGAGGCCAAGGAAGTCAACGCGCCCGAGCTGCAGACTCACAGCATGCAGTTGGCCGTCGCTCTTGGACTCGCGCTCCGCCACGAGAAAGAGAGCCGCTCTTGATTCGCATCAATCTGCTTCCGCAGAAACGGCGAGCGGAGCGGCAAGCCGAAGCCAGTCAGCTCTGGCTGTTGGCCGTGCTGGTCGCGTTCTTGCTCGAAGTGGTTGCGCTGTTCGTCTTCCACAGCGTGAAGGGTGAGGAGCTCAAGGATCAGACCCGCAAGAACGCTGAGCTCCAGACGCAGATTGATCGTTCCAAGAAGGCCGTCGCGAACCACAAGGAGATCAAGGACAAGCTCTTGGAGCTGCGCTCGCGCGAAGACGCGATTGCGAAGCTCCAAAGCGCGCGGACGGGTCCGACCGCCGTCATGCTGGAGCTGGCCCGCCTCCTCACTCCCGGTCGCGGGCCGAGCGTCGATCCCGACCGACTGCTCCAGCTCCGCAAGGAAAACCCCCTGGCCGTCTACAATCCTTCGTGGGACTCTCGACGCCTCTGGCTCACCAAGTTCGTCGAACAGCAACGCAACGTGCGTCTCGAAGGCATCGCCCGGGACGGTGAGGACGTGAGCGAGTTCGCGCGAAGATTGGGCTTGTCCAGCTTCTTCTACGACGTTCGCTTGCTCCCCGCGCGAACGGAGCTGGACAAGGACACCAAGCTCGAAGTGGTTCGCTTCGAGCTCGAAGCGAAGGTGAGGTACTGATGGCCGGCAAGGAAAGCAGCCTCGCCAGGCTTCCCGCTCTCGCCAAGCTCGGGATCGGATCCGGTCTGGTGGTGCTGGTCGCCATCGCGTACTTCGTCGTCTTCTACGGCGATCTCGCCAGCAGCATCAAGGCCGCGCAAGGCAAAGAGCGCCAGCTTCGCGACGAGCTCGGTGAGGCACGCAAGGCAGAGTTCGCCTACCAGAAAGATCTCGCCGAGCTCGCTGACCGCCAGCAGCGCGCGCGCGAGCTCGAGAAGATCCTGCCGAAGACGACGGAGTATCCGTCCTTCTTGAGCTCGCTGCAGTCGGTGGCCAACGTTGCTGGTGTTCAGCTCAACGCTTGGACGCCGCAAGAGGAGTCGGCGGAGCAGTACTTCTCCCGCGTCCCGATGAAGCTGGAGCTGACTGGTCGTTTCCACCAGGTTGCGAAGTTTTTCTACGGCGTCGGTCAGCTCGACCGAATCATCAACATGGAAAACATCTCCGTCACGGATCCCGCGGTCGTCGAAGGCGACGAAATCGCCGTGAAGGTGAGCGTGCTCGCCACGGCATTCCGGATGCTCGACGAAGGTAGTTCCACCACGAATAAGGACAAGCGCGGGCAGCCCACCAAACAGACGCCAAAAGCTCCGCCCCGGGGGAAGAAATGACCGCGGCCAAGTGCGGTGCTTCCGGCCCTGATGCTCCTCCTCGTTGCCTGTGGCAGCGACAAACCGAGTGCTCCGGCCAAGACCAAAGCGGGGGCGAAGCCGGGCGCGAGCGCAAGGGTGGCGGCGGCCGATGGGGGCGTTCCCTCCGATGATGATGATGGCGGCGTGGTGCCGCCGAAGATCGACTTTCAAGAGGCCGAGTTTGCCGAAAGCGAGAAGAGCCGCGATCCGTTCCGCTCCTTCGCGACGATGTTCGTGAACGAAGCTCGTTCCAAGGTGAAGAGCCAGCGTGAGGTCGTGCTCGATCAGTATTCAATCGAGGATCTCAAGCTGATTGGCATCGTCACTGGAATCAACCCGGCCAAGGCCATGCTCGTCGATCCGACCGGCAAGGGTCACGTCGTCCAACGCGGCCAGTTCATCGGCCGGCCAGAAATGGTCCAGGCTGCCACCGCCAGCGGCACCTCCTACGAGGTCAACTGGCGCGTCGATCGGATCCGGGACGGGGACGTGGTTCTGGTTCGAGAAGACCCACAAAATCCCGACGTTCCCAGTGCCACGCGCGTGATTCCGTTGCGTCCCGAAGGCACTGTCGTGAGCGACGAGCAGTAGTCGCGTCGAGCGTCGCCAGGGGACTTTCGCTGCCCACTTGGGCAACGGTTTGTCCGGCCTCGGCACTTCATTAAGAGCAGCGAAACTTGCGCGTAATTTGTTCGCGAAGATCGCGTGCCTGTAGGCTTTCGTGACGATCGGTCGGAGCGTCTAGACCCCCCGGCTGCATCGGCGATCGGAGCCTGATGATGAGGTCGACTTCGTCCCGTATTGCCCTTCTGATTTCGCTAGCGCTGAGTACCGGTACGCTCCTATCGAGCACTCCGGCACGAGCGGATGGCGCACGGCATGCGACGGACATCCGCATTAAGACGAACAACGCTTCCGAAGCCACGCAAGTGTTCGTGTCGTTCAGTTCCACGCCCACCTTCACCGCTCGATTGGAGCAGAAGGGACGGCGCTTGATCATCGACGTGCCCCAAAGCGACATGAAGGGTGCGCCGAGTGCCATTACGAAGCGGCACGGTGTCGTGGGCGGCGTCATGGCCCAAGCGTTCAAGGTCGGGAGCTCACACACCACGCGCATCTTGATCACCCTGCTGGAAGACGCGAAGTACGCGGTCCGCATCGACGGAACTCGTCTGGTGATCACCCTCAAGCCCGGATCGAGCGGCGTGCTCGACGAGCGCCAGGTGAAGCGCATCGGAAGTCAGAAGCCCAGCGCTTCCGCGGAAAACGAAGTGCCGCGCATTTCCGATGTGCATTTCGAGCACGGTGCGGTCGAAGACAAGGTCAAGATCGAGCTGTCCGGCAACGCCAAGTTTCACACCAGTTCCACTGGTGAAGGGCGCGCCATGCTCGTGATCGATTCGGCGCGCCTGCCCGAAGCATTGACGCGCATGCTCGACGTTTCGGCGTTCGGTGGGCGTGTGAGCGCGATCTCGAGCTACGCGGATCCGAAGAACCCGACGCGTATCGTGCTCGAGGTCCAGCTCGAAAGCAGCGCTGCCAACCAGGTGCGAAAGCAAGGCAACACGCTGGTGTGGTCGTTCTTCAAACCAGGCAGCTTGCCCTCGACGGTGACCGGCGTGGGGAGCGACGGCGGTGTCGCACGCAAGACGCGTACGGTGTACGTGGAGGACGCGCCTTCGGACGTTCCGGAAGTGCTATCGGGCGTACCCGCGGGCTTCGCCAGCTCCATCGAGCAGACAACCGAAGCCGATCAGGCTGCCGCCGTGACGCCCACCGTGATGGGGCAGACGCGGGGTCGGTTCAGCGGACGTCGCATCGATCTGGATCTGAAGGACGCCGACATTCACAACGTGCTCCGCCTGCTTGCAGAGGTTGGCCGGGTGAACATCGTGGTTGCCGACAACGTTTCCGGGTCGGTCACGATCCGCATGCGCAACGTGCCCTGGGACCAGGCTCTCGACGTCGTGCTCCAGAGCAAGGGCCTCGGCATGGTGCGCCAGGGCAACATGATCCGCGTGGCCCAGCTCGAAGACCTGCAAAAGGAGAGAGAGGTCGCCATCGCACGGCGCAAGGCCGAAGCCCAGCTGGCACCCTTGGAGACGCGCCTCATTCCGGTGAGCTACGCCGAGGCGAAGGAGATCCAGGCGCGCGCAAAGGAGCTTCTCAGCGAGCGGGGCTCGATCGCGGTCGACGAGCGTACCAACGTGATGATCGTGCGCGATCTCGCCGGCAACCTGAACCAGATCGAGGAGCTCACTCGCTCCCTGGATACGCAGACCCCGCAGGTGCTGGTCGAAGCGCGCATCGTGGAAGCCACGAGCCGCTACCTGCGCGATGTCGGCATTCAGTGGGGCGGTGACGCGACCTTTTCCGCTGCAACTGGCAATCCGACGGGTCTCGCATTCCCCAACTCGGTCGGCGTGGTCGGTGGCGCGAGCGACGCCAACACTCCGACGGCGGGTCTGTCTCCATTCACCAACAGCGTGCCGAATCCGAACTTCGCCGTGAACCTTCCGGCCACCGTCGGCACGGGTCAAGGTGGTGCGCTCGGCCTCACCTTCGGCTCCATCGACAACACCATCAACCTGGCGGTCCGCCTGTCTGCAGCCGAATCGAGCGGCATGCTGCGCATCTTGTCGAGCCCGCGCATCTTGACCCTCGACAATCAGCAGGCCCGCATCCTCCAGGGCACCCTGATCCCGTTTTCCCAGATCAGCGCTCAGGGCGTGCAGACGACCTTCCAGGAAGCGAAGCTGCAGCTCCTCGTGAAGCCCCACGTCACCGCCGACGGCAGCGTCAGCATGAAGGTGAAGATCAACCGGGACGAGCCGGACTTCAACCAGACCTCGGCCCGAGGCGATCCGACGATTCTCAAGCGCGAGGCGGAGACGAGCCTGCTCGTGATGGACGGCCACACCGCGGTCATCGGCGGGATCTTCACCCGCAACACGGGTCGTAACCTGGACCAGGTCCCGTTCTTCGGCGACATCCCGCTCATCGGGCTGCTCTTCCAGCGTCGCCGTGCGAGTGACACCCGAGGCGAGCTCGTGATCTTTCTCACGCCCCGCATCGTCAATCGCGCCGAGGCTCTCGGCCGCTGAGCCCTCCGACTCTCTGGAAATCCCCAAAGCGAGAGTAAGCTTCGCGGCGTGCGAATCGCGCTCGCCATTTGGGAGCTTCCCCAGAACCTGATCGGAGCGTCACTCTTCGGCGTGGAGCTCCTGCTCGGCCGCGTCGTCGCGATTGAACGACAGAACGGCCGCTGCTTGATCGAATCGAAGCAAAGCGCCGTCTCACTCGGCTGGTTCGTGTTCTGGGCGCGGGGTGAAAATCGCTGGTTCGTCTTCGATGACAGCACGCGCGCTCACGAATTCGGCCACACGTTCCAGTCGCGTCTGTTGGGGCCGCTCTATCTGCCGCTGGTCGGAGCTCCGAGCGCGGTTCGGGTCGCCTACGCGATCCTCCATCGCGAGCTCCGCGGCCGGCGCTGGGGCGGATACTTCGACGGCTATCCCGAGCGCTGGGCGGATCGACTGGGAGGCGTGGAGCGAGACTACCGCGCGGTTCTCTCTCGGGCAGACTCCCGCGGGTGAGAACTCGGGGGTGTGGTCGGGTCGCAACGAGTGCGCTCGGGCAACGGATTTCCATCAGTTTTCTTCGCTTCGAGACAGGGACCACGACGGCATGCGGATTGCTCGGGGGGGCGCATGCGGTGGATGGTGCTTCTCCTCGTGTTGACTGGCTGCGGCGTGACTCGAACGGTGTATCGCGCCCCGAACGACCCCGGTCCTGCCGGTGATGGGCTCCGCGAATGTGTGTACGCTTGCGCCGGTGCGGACAAAGTGGGCTCGTGTGTCGAAGCCTGCCCCGGCTTCGAGAAGGATCCCGGTGGCACTTGCAATCCGGCGACGGAGGCACCGAACACTCTTTGTGTGACGGTGGAAAATCGCATCCGGCCGGACCTCGAGTTTTGGGGCGCCGTGGCTCAGGCTACGGTCGAAGCCGCCGCCAAGAGCTCTGACGACGACGACGATTCGAGCGACGACTCATCGAGCTCCGCGTCCAGCAACCGGACCCCGGCTTCGCCCAACGCAAAACCAGCGCACCGGACGCCCGCCCATCCCCGAAAGAGCGCCTCGAAATCTCGAGCCGCAAGGGGACGTTGACTCAAGGTATTGGAAACGCAGGAGTTTATCGCCAGGTGCGAGGAGGTGTAGCGAGCTCGTGCTCCTAGCGCCGTTTTCCCGATGCCGGGCTTTCCGCGTCAGGGCATGATCCAGTGGGGGACTTCCCAGTGTCCGCAGATCTTCCCACCGCCGAGCGCACCGCGGCCATGGAGCCGTCGCCCGCGCCGAACGCCGACTCGCGCTACGTCGAGGGCGAGGTCATCGTGGAAAAGTACAAGCTCGCGAGCCAGCTCGCTTCGGGCGGGATGGGTTCGCTGTGGGTCGCCAAGAACCTCGCGCTCGACGCTCAGGTAGCACTCAAGCTGATCCGTGCCGACGTGGCCACCAGCGACATCGAGGAACGCTTTCTCACGGAAGCCAGAACCCTCGCGCGGCTTCGGCACCCCAACATCGTGCGTGTGTTCGATTTCGGGCGAACTCGGCACGACGACCCGTTCATGGTGATGGAGCTCCTGCACGGCGAGACGCTCGGCAACCTCATTGACCGACAGGCCAGGCTTCCGGCGATTCAAACCCTACAGCTCCTTTTGCCAATCATCGATGCGATGGCGACCGCTCACGGTAAAGGCATCATTCATCGCGACATCAAGCCGGATAACGTCTTTCTCGCCGACGACGACGGACACATGCAGCCCAAGGTGCTGGACTTCGGAATCGCGAAGCTGGCCGCGCAGCCGGACATCGTCGATCGCAAGCTGACGCAGGCGGGAACGGTCGTCGGGAGTCCCGAGTACCTTTCCCCCGAGCAGGCACGGGGATCGGACCAGATCGATCATCGGACGGACATCTGGTCTCTCTGCATCGTGATTTACGAGTGCATGACGGGGCGCATCCCATTCGAGGGAAACAACTACAATTCCCTGCTTCGCAGCATCATCGAGCAAGAACCCCTCTCGACGCTCGAGCTCGGCGCCGGCGATCCGGAGCTCTGGCAATTGCTCAGCGTGGGTTTGGCAAAGAAGCCCGAAGCACGCTTCCAAAGCATGCGCGAGCTCGGCCAGGCTTGCGCCCATTGGCTCTACTCCCACGGCGTGGAGGAAGATGCGTGCGGGCACTCGCTTCGCGCGACGTGGCTCGATTCGGGCCTGGGTCGAGTTTCCAGCGCTCGCATCAGCTTCACCACGATGCCCGGGCTGCACCGAGCCGTGTCGACGCTCCCTCACGGCGTGGCGTCTCCGTCGACACCGTCACCCGCTTCGATTCCGTCTCTCTCGCCGCACCAATCGCGCTCGCGATGGCTGCTGCCGGTCATCGCGGGGGCAACACTGGCTGGACTTCTGCTCGGAGTCGCGGTGCTTCTGAGCGCGAGAGAGGCTCGTCGTGCCGACCCCGCGCCCGAAGCGGCACCGAGAGAACCCGCGCAGGTAACCACGATTGTCGTGACTCCCGCTCCCGCAAAAGGTCCCGAATCGCAACCGGAACCGAGTGCGGAGCCGACCCGCGCTCCTCCGCGAGCTTCTCCGAACCCGGCCCCCAAACCCAAGAAGACCGCAGCCGCGCCGGCCAGCGCGCCGCCGGCGCCCGCTCCTTCGCCCGCGAAGCCCAAGGGTGGATACTCCGAGGATCTGGGGTTTTGACGTGAGACTCACGATCCCGATCGCTCTGCTCCTCTTGATTGGTTTTCGTGCCGCGCATGCGAACGCCCAGGAGGACGACGCGACGAAGAACGCTGCCCGGGAGCTCGCGCAGCAGGCCATGGAAGCGTCCGCCGGCGGTGATCACACCCGGGCGCAGGATCTCTTTCATCGCGCCTATGCCCTCGTGCCCGCGCCCACCCTTGCCGTGCGAGAAGCTCGTTCCCTCGTGGCGCTCGGTCGTTGGGTCGAAGCGGTGGAAGCCTATGTGCGCGCGACGCGAACGCGTCTCGATCCGAGCGCCAGTCCAGCGTTTCGTGAGGCGGTTCGCCAAGCCCAGGACGAGCTCGCCGCCCTTCGGCCCCGGGTTCCCCGCCTGAAGATCGAGCTCGAGGGGATCGACCGAAAGAATCCAGCGCTCACCGTCCGCGTCGATGGCAAGCCATGGCCTCCGGCGCTTCTCGGCGTCCCGAGCCCAATCGATCCCGGCGCCCACGAGATCGTCGCGGAAACGACCGGCGGGCATCGCGATTCGAAGCACGTGGGACTTCGAGAGCGAGAATCCAAATCCGTGACGCTGGTCCTACCGCCGCAAGCTGCGTCGGATCCGCCCGTCGACGCGGCGGCCGCGCCGAGCGTCACGCGCGAGAAACCGCCATCAGCCAAACGCGACCGAACGTTGGCATTCGTCGGCTTCGGTGTTGGTGCAGCGGGTTTGGCCATCGGAGTGGGCGCGGGGCTCGTTGCGACGAGCAAGCATGGGTCGGCGGAGGACTCGTGCCCAGGCGGAAGGTGCACCCAGGGATCAGGCGGAGCCGACGATGTGGACGCATTCCACCGATTCCGCACCATCTCCACGGTGGGCTACGTGGTCGCGGTGGTAGGGGTCGGGGCAGGAGTGACGCTGTGGCTGACGGCACCGTCCCACAGCGAGCCGGTGGTGGGCGCGTTCGCGGGCCCTGGGTCCGCTGGTGTTCGAGGGGCATTTTGATGCGCTCCGTGGTTCGTCTGCTTCGAACCACAGCGATTCTGGGTTTGTTCGCGATGGCGGCGACCGGCTGCCCGCAGCTCTTGAGCGACGACTTCGAAACCGTCCTCGGCGGTGGCGGTACGAGTGGGGACGCGTCGGTGGGCGGCAGTGGTGGAAGTCCAGACGGTGGAGGCAGTGGCGGAGCGGATGCGGATACCGACGCGGGGGACGCAGATCCGTGCAGCTCGTGCCCGGCCACAGCGAGCTGCTGTGACAACCAGTGCGTCGACACGTCCAAAGACCCGACTCATTGCGGCAGCTGTGAACAAGGGTGTCCTGGTACGACGTGCGATGGCACCTGCACTGGCACCTGTCAGCTCGGCTATTTGGATTGCGACCAGAACGTGGCGACTGGTTGCGAATCCAACGCCGTGATCGACCCCGACAACTGCGGAAGCTGCGGGGCGGCGTGCTCGTTCGATCAAACCTGCGAAAAAGGCAAATGCGCTTGCCCGCTGGGCACATCCAACTGCGATGGTGACCTCGACAACGGGTGTGAAACGTCGACCGATACCGACTCGGCCAATTGCGGCGCTTGCGGCACGAGTTGCGGTGCCCATCAGGAATGCGTCGGAGGCCAATGTACGTGCTCCGCAGGATTCGATGACTGCAACATCGACGCGAACGACGGCTGCGAAGTGACCCTGGCCGATGATCCTCAAAATTGCGGATCTTGCGGGGCGATTTGTGGAGTCAACGGAAGTTGCAGCGGTGGCCAGTGCGGCTGCGCGGCAGGTTTCTTGAACTGCGATGCATCGATTGGGTGCGAGACCTCGAAGACCGATTCTCAGCACTGCGGGAGCTGTACCAATGCGTGTGGAGGCGCCACGCCGAACTGCGATGGAGCGCAATGCGTTTCGGTCTGCTCCGGCGGGCTCACTCAATGTGGCTCGTCCTGCGTGGACACCGACACTGATTCGGAAAACTGTGGTGGCTGCGGCGCCGCCGTGGGTTTCGAACCAGATCTGTGTCGGTGGGTCAGCTGCCTGCGCTCCCGGGTTTGGCGATTGCGATTCGACTCCCGGTTGTGAAACGGACCTGACGTTCGACAAAACCCATTGCGGCGTTTGCACCAAGTCCTGCAATACCGGCCAGATTTGCTCGGCATCCACCTGCGTCTGCGCAGCTTCGACACCGAAAGATTGTGGCGGCGAGTGTCGGGAGTGCTGCGCGAACGCGGATTGTGTCGACGCGGACGCATGCACGACGGATGTATGCAGCGCCGCGGGAACGTGTAGCCACTCCAGTTGCGGCGCGGGTACGGTGTGCTGCTCCCTCGGTTGCTTCGAGTGCTGCACGGACAGTCAATGCGCGGCGCCAAAGGTGTGCAGCGGCAACATGTGCGTCACCCCGACCTGCACCGGGTCCGAGATCCTGTGTGCTGGGGCGTGCACGAACACCGCCACGGATCCCCAAAATTGCGGGGGTTGTGGCGTGAGCTGCGGAGTGGGGCGGACGTGCAGCGGCGGTCAGTGCTCCCCCAAGTGGGTGAGCACGGGCGCGACGGGGGCTCCAACGGCGCGCAGCCACGCCGCGCAGGCGGTCATGGGTGGGCTCGGAAAGCTGTTCGTTTGGGGAGGGGCCAACGCTGCAGGCGCCGGCCTCGATACCGGTGCGATCTACGACGTTGCCACCAACACTTGGACGCCGGTGGCCAAGGATGCCAATACGCCTTCACCGCGGGTGCTTGCGTCGGCTGTCTGGACCGGGACCCGGGTATTCGTATGGGGTGGCGGAAGCTCGGTGACGAGCGCGGTCGATTACGCCGACGGGGCAATGTACGACCCGACGGCGCAGAGCTGGACTCCGGTCCAGACAGCAGGCGCCCCCCTCCCTCGCCGAGCGGCGTACTTGTTCTGGACGGGTTCCAACGTGTTGCTCTTCGCGGGTTATCAGGGCGCTCTTACGACACCGCTCGGGGATGCGTTCCTCTACGACCCCGCAGGCGACGCTTGGACGCCGGTCTCGGCAACGAATCAGCCCCAATCTCTGTTCAGCCCGACGGTTTCGTGGACCGGAACGGAGCTCTACGTGTATGGCGGCGGCAAGGGTAGCGCGAGCTTCGACGACTTCCATCGGTACGCGCCCGCCTCCGGTTGGACCGTGCTCTCGCAGGGCCCCGGCAAGCGCTTCGGCGCGTTCGGGGGATGGGACGGAGCGTTCTTCATCGCGTGGGGCGGTCGCAAACCGCCGCAGAACACCACGTACGATGACGGTCTGCGCTACGACGGTACCTGGAAGAGCATGCAAAACGGTGCGACCGCACGCGTGGCTCCCCATCGTGAAAGCGGTTGGTCTGCGCGGATCAGCAGCCAGAATCTGATGATCGTCGGCGGGCTCAGCAGCGCCGACGCGGTCGTGAAGGATGGGGCCATCTACAATTCGGGGACCAATACTTGGGCTTCCGTTGCCGCTTGGCCCTCGGGTGAAGAGCATCGATTCGGAGTCGGGGCGTTCGTCGGGGGGGAAATGGTCCTATGGGGCGGATTGAACGCGGCTGTGCCCACGGCCAATGGAGAACGCTACCGACCTTGAGGGTCGGGATCGCGAACACTCCGCAGGATTGCGAAGAGCTCGAACCGGGTTCGGTCGGCCATTTTCGTGTATGCTTTTCTGCGGAGGCGGTTTCATGCGAAGGACGGTTGCGCTCGTTGGTTTGCTGCTCGGCGTTTCTTATGTCGCGGTGGCGTGCGGTTCGGACTCGGAAAGCGGCCTCGGCGGCAGCGGTGGCAAGAAGAGCGACGGCGGCGCAGCGACCGGAGGCACCGGTGGGACCGGCGCAACGGGCGGAGCGGGTGGAACCGGCGCAGCGGGCGGAACCGGCGGCAGCGCAGGGACGGCGACCGGCGGCAGCGCGGGCACGGCCACGGGCGGGACAGCGGGTTCGGCTACCGGCGGCACAGCGGGCGCGGCTACTGGCGGCACAGCGGGCGCGGCTACTGGCGGCACAGCCGGTTCGTCTACCGGCGGCAGCGCGGGCGCGAGCACCGGCGGTAGTGCTGGCACGTCCAGTGGAGGCACGGGCGGCGTCGTCAACGATGGCGGGGTCAAGTGCGGCAACGTCGCGTGCGGCGCGAATCAGGCCTGCTGTCCGTTGGGAGATTATTGTTACCCGAAGAATTGTCTCGCCTGTTGCCCGACCATCGCTCCCGATGGTGGTGGATCGGTCGACGGTGGCGGTCAGAAATGCGGGAACGTCACCTGCCAGGCCAATCAGCTCTGTTGCAGTAGCGGTGCGTTGGCCTTTTGCTACGCGGCCACGTGTACCAACTGTTGCCAGAAGCCCGACGCGAGCACGAACGTTGACGCGGGTGCCAAGTGTGCCGACAGCACTTGCGGGAACGGCTTTGCCTGTTGCAAAAACCAGTACTGCTATCCTCAGCTCTGTTCGGCCTGCTGTCAGCCCTGAGGAGTGATGCTCTGAAGCACCGTATTCGTCAGGTGCTCGACATCGAACGGCTTGTTCAAAACGGCGACCGCGCCGAACGCGTGGGCCAGCTGGTGCGTTGCCTCGTCGCCGAAAGCGGTGATCAAGATGATGGGGGTCTTCCCGAGCACTCGCCTGAGGCCCACGAGGATATCCATGCCACTGAACCCGGGCATGCGGATGTCGGAAACGACAACGTCCACGCCGTCGATCGAGCCGTTGGCACGCAGGCGGTCGGCCACGAATTCCAGTAACTCGCTTCCATCCGCGATCTCGACGACATCGTAGCCATGAGCTCGCAGCGCCTCTGCGAGGAACGTTCGAAATTCAGTGTCGTCTTCGGCCAGAACCACGCGAGCTGGTTCGACGCTGAGAGCTAGGGTCATGATGGCATCCTGGTTGGGAGTGGGAAGGGGTCACGGCGCGCACGAGCCGTGACCCCGCCCGGTCATCCGTGCTTGGAGTCTTTCGTCTTCTTCTTGGCGTCCTTGGGAGGAGCCTTGGCCTTGCCGGACTTCTTCCCGCTCTTGGCCACCTTCGTGGTGGGAGTCGCGTGTTTCGCCGGGGCGGCGATCGCCGCGGTGGAAAGAGCCATGACTGCAAACAGTGGAACGATCTTCGAGACGAGCTTCATAGGGTGAGCTCTCCTTTCATTCCACGACGTTGCAGCTGGCGTGCCATTCGATCGTTCTGCGTTTCATCCGAATTCAGTGCTCCCGCGATGAGGCTTTTCTCCTCGAACGGGGAGATTCGGGGCAGTGGACCGAGAGCTTGGACAATCAACCAAGCCGGCCGAGAGAACGAGGAAGAGCGCCCGGCGCGTGTCCTCCGGAGAAGCCAGGTTCGAGCGCAGCATCCCGTCTACGAGCGACCTCAGGGGTTCGGGTCGGGTCAGGCGCTGGAGCACGCGCTGCTCGATCGGGAGCAGTGCTTCGGAAAACGCGGGGGCTGGCAGGACGAGCTCGACGCGGCTCTCGCCGAGCTCGCGGAGAAACGAAGCAACCTCTTCGTCACAGTATCGCTCTCGCACCAGGCGACAAGCCAGTCGAGCCACGGTTCCGAGAGGCTTCGGGGCAACCAGCCCCGGTCGAAGGGAGTGCACGAACGAGATCTCTCCGTTCGTCCATGATCCGAGCTCGAGGACGCGATCCTCCAGTTGTCGAACGAGCGCTCGCAGCATCTCAGCCGGGTTCACGGCGTGGGTTTCGACGAGGGCGTCCCCCAGGCGACAGCCCCGGCGAAACGCAAAGCTCACCGTCTCTTCCAGCTTGTGGGAGTCCACGACGCCGAGGGCTTTCAGTCGGGCGCCGAGGAGCTCGGATTCATCGCTGGATGCGCCGAATACTGGAACCCCAGCATCGAAGAAGATGCGCTTCCACCGTAACCCGGCCCGAGCGCAGAGCCGGCCGCAGGCTCGGCCGCGAGCGATGTCGAACAGGAGTCGAGGAAGCTTCGACCGCTCGAGCGGTCGTGCCATCCCCGCTTCCGTGCCGAGGGGCTGGTAAGCGGGGAGCGCGAGCAGTTGCGAAAACCCAGGGAGCTGCTGGAGGGCGATCCACCCCTCGCGCGGGTGCGCGACGGGGGTATCAGCACCGAAGCGGCCGGTCACGACGCCCGCGATGAGCTCGGCGTAGCTCAGCTCCTGGATCTCGGCATACGGTCCGACTCGGACGCGGTGGCGTGCCGTCTCCGGCAGGCGTCCGGGGCTGCGCCTCCATTCGTCAATCTGCACGACGGGCGCGGATGGGTCGGGTCGCGAGCGGACCGCCGCGTGCACCTCGTCGATCCTCGCGCTCAGATCTCGAGCGCGCTCGAGCTTTGGTACCTCGAAGGTCCCGCTCTGCGGCGGACGATGATCCGTGCGAGCCAGCCAATCCCGAACCTCGTCGACTTCCAGAGATCGGGAGATTTGGTGAGATGCAAGGACGAGAGCGTCGTCGAGCTCGCGTGCTGATTGGAACCGGAGCGCTCGATTTCTAGTGAGCGCCCGATACACCACGTCGCGCACAGGTGTTGGAAGGCTCTCGTCGATCACCGCCAGGGCGTCCTGGTCGACGTTGAAGCTCGATACGGTGAGCTCGAACTTCGTCCGGTTGCGGAACAGTCGGCGGCCGATCACCATCTCGGAGAGCAACACGCCCACCGCAAACAGGTCGGCCCGTGCATCCGTCGCGATCCCCCCGAGGTGCTCTGGCGATGCGTACCCGAGCTTGCCCCGAAGCTCCGCAGCTTGCATGGGCCCGCCAGTCAGCAAACTGTGCGCGACACCGAAGTCACACAACTTCACGTTTCCGGAGTGCGAGACGATGACGTTGTCGGGGGCGATGTCGTGATGGACGATTCCCAGAGGGCGTCCGTGCCCATCCCGCGCTTCGTGAACGTGAGCGAGCCCGCCGAGGAGATCGTGGATGAGCGTGAGCGCGACCCCCAGCGGAAACGGACCCATCCTCCGAAGGAGGGCATCGCAAGGGAGACCCTCGACGAGCTCCAGAACCAGGTAGGGAACGTTCCCGTCCAACGCAACGTCGATACCGCGGACGACGTTGGGGTGAGAGAGCGACGCATAGACCCGTGCCTCGTGAAAAAACAGCTCGAGTAGATGCGTCCGTTTCACGAGCCAGGGCAGCATGCGTTTGAGCGCGACTCGCTCGCCCGTTTCCAAGTGCGCGGCCGCATACACGTCCGCCATTCCACCTCTTCCGAGGTATTCGAGCAGCTGAAACTCCCCGATGACCGATCCGACTTCGGAGCCGGGCGCAGCGCCGAGGAGCGACGGGCACGGGCTGTTCGCGCGTGACTGGTTGGTGATGCTGTGCGGCTGCACCGGGCTATCCGCTGCCCCCGAGTGTCGTGTACCAGCGCGCGCCGCGACCGCTTCCTTTGGCGAGGCCGAGGCAAGCCGCGCAGAACTTCGGCGTTCCGGGTGGCGCCGAAAGGTGATGCCCGCTACCGCAGCTCGCGCACAAGTCGATCCCGAGCTCGCGTCCGAGCGCCCCGATGCTCCTCAAGTCGTGTCGGGTGACGATGCCGAGCAGGCTCCCCTCCTCGTCCGTGACGACAAGTGAGCCAACACCGCTGGTCTCCATGCGGCTCACGGCCTCGAAAATCGTTCTGTGGGGCTCGATGCGCACGACCGGCCGAGCCAAGCAGCCGGCGATCCGCGCGCTTGGGTGCACTCGTTCGAGATCGCACACGCAAATCACACCGACAGGCTCGCGAGATGCCAGGACGACCACGTCATGAACCTCACGCTGGATGGCCAAACGGAGGGCCGCATGTACGGGCGTGCGCGCGTTGACCGCGAGAGGTGCCCGCGACATCACGCCGCTCACGAGGCGCTCTGCTGGCTTGTGGAGAGGCATCACGACGGATGGAGCATGTGCCGTGCCATCCATCCCAACGCCGCGGATCCAGGCGATCGAGGCCCCGCGTCGGTGGGGCGAAAGGCCACGCAGCGACAAATCGCCCCTACAAAGAAATCTGGCCCTGCCCGCGGGCAGCGGACAGGGCCAAGCATGGGGTGGGTGGTGGTGGTGTCAGGGTTTGGGCGTTGAGACCACCCCAGGCGTCGATTCGACAACCGGGACATTGCCTGGGAAGTTTGACGACTCGATGCCGGCTCCGAAACTCTTGCGTGGCAAGTGTGCGTCGAGCTCGGGCCTTCCCTGGTAACTCTCGAGCTTTCGATACAGGGTCTTTCTATCGAGCCCGAGGATGGAGGAGGCTTTCGTCTTGTTCCCTCCAACCGCCTCGACGACGCGTTCGATGTAGCGGCGTTCGACCTCCGCCAGCGATACGAGCTCGGCGGGGTCGTCGCTCATCACCAGCACATGAGAGCGGGTGTGCTGCCGTACGCGCTCGGGCAAGTCTTCGACGGAAATCGTCTCGAAGCGCGTGAGTGCGACGGCGCGCTCCATGGCGTTCTTCAGCTCCCGGACATTTCCCGGCCAAGCATAGGAGAGGATCTTGTCGGCTGCCTGGGACGACAGGCCTTTGACGTTCTTCGCTGCTTGCGAGGCAAATCGCTCCAAAAATTGCTGCGCCAGGAGAAGCACGTCCCCGCCGCGGGCACGAAGCGGAGGCAATTCGACGTGAACGACATTGATTCGATAGAAGAGGTCCTCCCGCAAACTGCCAGCCTCCACCATTTCCTCCACGTCGCGGTGAGTGGCGGCGATGATGCGAGTGTCGAACGGCACCTCGCGATCGCCGCCAACCGGTCGAGCGGTTCGCTCCTCGAGGGCTCGGAGGATCTTGGCCTGGAGCTCCAGGGGCATGTCGCCGATTTCGTCGAGGAACAGACTCCCGCCGCTGGCCTGGACCAAGAGCCCCGTCTTCGGGCTCTTGGCATCCGTGAATGCGCCGCGCACGTGCCCGAAGAGCTCGCTTTCCAGCAGTGTCGCCGGCAATGCTGCGCAGTTCACGGCAACGAAGGGGTGCTCGCTGCGGCGACTCCGTTTGTGGAGCGCTCGCGCTACTAGCTCCTTCCCGGTTCCGCTCTCGCCGGTGATGAGCACACTCGCATCGGACTCACCGAGGCGTGTCAGGAGATCGTAGACACGCCGCATCGGCGGGCTCTGGCCCAAAAGGTCCTCGAAGCGATGGGCCTCGCTCACGGCACGGCGCAGTCGGCGAACCTCCGCTCGCAGGGCGTGGTGCTTGGTTGCGCGGGTGAGTGCCAGGGCCATCGCGTCCACGTCGAACGGCTTCGTGATGAAGTCGTAGGCTCCCGCGCGGATCGCGCTCACGGCGGTGTCCAGGCTTCCGAATGCGGTCAACATCACCACGGGAACATCCGGCTGGCGCTCGGCGATTTGTCGACAGACATCGAGGCCGGTCATGCCTTTCATGTTGATGTCCGTGACGAGCACGTCGAAGTCCTCCGCCGATGATCGTTCGAGCGCCGCCTGTCCGGAGGTCTCCCAAACAATCGAAAAACCGTGATGAGAAAGCCCCTCGGCCAGCATCTCACACAGACTCTTGTCGTCGTCCACGATCAGGATGTGCCCACTCATGATGGAGCTCCTTTGGGAAGAAAGACCGAAAATCGGCTTCCGGCACCGAGCGCGCTGTCGACTTCGATGAAGCCGCCGTGCTCGCGCACGATGCCGTAAGCGACCGAAAGACCGAGGCCTGTACCTTCACCGACTTCCTTCGTCGTGAAGAAGGGTTCGAACACGTGAGCGATGGTTTCCTTCGCCATGCCGTGTCCGCAGTCGCTCACGCTGAGGCAAACGAAGTCGCCTTCGCCCCCACCGATATCCTCCGGCGGTTTGGCTCGGCGTTCGGCAATCTCGACGCGCACGATGCCGGGTTCGTACGTGGCTTGGATGCCGTTCACGATCAGGTTCGTGAGAACCTGCTGCATCTGTCCCGGATCCACGTGAACTTCCGGTGTCTGGTCTGCCGGTTCCACCACGAGCTCCACGGAACGCTTCGCGGCGAGGGGGCTGAGCAGCGTCACCGTGCTTCTCGCGAGGAGCGCCAAGTCCGTCGTATCGGTCTTTGGCCCTCGCGCGCGGGCAAAATCCAGAAGCTGGCGCACGATGGTGGCGATACGCTCGGCTTGCTCGCCGATGATGCGAGCGTTTTCCTGGACGCCCTGGGCCTGTACCTGGCCACGCTCCAGCATTTTTGCGCGTCCCGAAACTACATTCAGCGGGGTGCCGAGTTCGTGAGCCACTCCCGACGCCAGCTTTCCCACGGTCATCAATCGGTCGGCATGCCGCAGCTGTTCGAGCGCCGTGATGCGCGCAGCCGTTTCAGAGGCCACTCGGTCGTTCGCTTCTTCCAGGCGATCGCACATCGCATTGAGCTCTCGGCCGAGCTCCCCCATCTCGTCACGGCCTCCAAGGCTCACTCGCTCAGAAAGGTCTCCGCGACCGACTCGCCGCGCTTGCTGAACCAACGTCTGAACGGGCCGACCCACCAAAGTCAGCCCCAAAAAGCCCGCGAGTACCGTGGAAATCAACGCGATCACTGCGGTCGTTCCCAGCGCGGTGATGGCGCTCGTGCGGATGTACGAGTCTCGTGACTTCAAAGACTCGCTGATCTCGATCCAGGCTTCGACGCTTCCTTGGTGACGGACCGGGTAGAAGCTCACGAGCTCCGACGCGCCGTTACCTGCGACGTAGCGATGGATCTGGTCGCCGCCTCCGACGGGGAAGAACGGCAGGGCGCCCCGCTGTCCCGGACGCCTTTCGTCCGCAGAGCGCCAGCGCACTCGAAAGTCCGCTCGGTCGTTCGTGACCCGGACGGTTTCGATGGCTTCGTCGAGCCCGTATCTGTCCCACACCGACGCGGCTTTGCCCGCGAGCGCCTTGCCGAGCACGTCGTGGTCCCGAATCATGTCGGTCTCGAACAGGTGGACCTCTCGGGTCATGGTCAGACCCGCGTATCCCGCCAGGACCAGCGTGATACCCAGCATCAGGAACAAGGTGAGTCTGCGGGCGAGTTTCACGGGGCCTCCCAGAAGCGACCCTGCCGTAGGGCCAACACCCAACGCTGGGGGACATTCCCGATCCCCGAAAGCGCCATGAATTGGCAGGTGGCGCCCGGGTCAGCTGGCCAGTTTCTTCTGCAATAGTTGTGCGAAGGGTGCCGTCAGATCGAGGGGCAGCGGGAACACGATGGTCGTCGAATTCTCGACGCCGATCTCGACCAAGGTCTGCAGGTAGCGGAGCTGCAGCGCCGATTTGCTGCCCTCGAGCACCTGCGCGGCCTCGAACAGCTTTTGAGAAGCTTGGAACTCACCGTCCGCGGCGATCACCTTGGCTCGACGCTCGCGCTCGGCCTCGGCCTGCCGCGCCATCGCCCGGCGCATGACCTCCGGAAGCTCGATGTCTTTGATCTCCACGGCGGAGACCTTCACGCCCCAGGCATCCGTGGCTTCGTCGATGATTCGCTGGAGGGCCTGACCAATCTTGTCACGTTCGGCGAGGATTTCGTCGAGCTCGTGCTGCCCCAAGATGTTTCGAAGCGTGGTCTGTGCGTAGAGCGAGGTTGCGACGAAGTGATTGGCGATCTTGAGCACGGCGTCCGTCGGATTCATCACGTTGAAGTAAACGACGGCGTTCACCTTGATCGTGACGTTGTCCTTGGTGATGACCTCTTGCGGCGGAACGTCGAGAGTCACGGTTCTGAGATCGACCTTGAGCATTCGGTCCACGAACGGGACCAGGATGCGAAGGCCGGGTCCCTTGAGATTGTCCTGCTCCACCCGTCCCAGACGAAACACCACGCCGCGCTCGTACTCGTTCACGATGCGAACCGACTTCGCGAGCACGATGAGGACCAGCACCAATACCGCGCCTAGTCCCGTCAAAAGTTCCATGAACGTTTCCTCCATCATCCTTTTCCCTTCTTCGACGCCTTGACCCGGAGCCGCGTGGGCCCGCTCAAGACCTGAACCACTTCGATTTCCTGCGTTATTGGCGATGGCTTCATCCGCCGAGGCTTCCCAGCGCGCTCCGTCCACGAACACGCTTCCGACGAAGCGTTCCCCGTCTTGGGTGAACTCGCTCTTGGCGTGCCCCTGTTTGCCCACGAAGGCTTCCACGCCGGTTCGGAATGGATTACGTCGCGCTCGTAGCGCAACGGTCGCAATGATCACGAAAGCGGCCGTCGTGACGGCCACGAAAGGCGCAAAGATCCGCCAGTCCACGTGCTGAGTGCCTCCGAAGTAGCTTGCTTCGTCGATCAAGAACAGCGCCCCGAGAATCAGTGCTGCTGTGCCCCCCACAGCCAACAGGCCGTGAGTTTGTATCTTCACCTCGAGTCCGATGGCGACGAGGCCGACGGCGATCAGCAGGAATCCGCCGAGGGCCAGCGGCAACACGGACATTGCCGCGAGCCCGAGCAGCAAGCAAATCACGCCGACGATCCCGGCCATGCCGACGCCGGGCGACGACAGCTCGTACAGGATCCCGAGCACGCCGAGCGTCATGAAGATGCTTGCCAACGTTGGGTTTGCTATCAGGTCGAGCAAGCGTTCCGTGCGGGAGAGCGGAAGAGGGACTTCACGGATGCCGGCAGTGTGAAGGGTGCGATCGTCGAGGGCGATCTTTCTTCCGTCGAGCTTTGGCAGGAGGTCGTCGAGATCCGTCGCGATGATTTCCACCGCGCCCGCGCTCTTGGCTTCCTCGGCTGTGAAGGACAACGACTGGCGGACAATCGACTCGCCAAAGCCCTCTGGTCGTGCCCGACGAGCCGCGAGGGATTTGGCCAGCGACGCCAGACTGTTCGTCGCCTTGTCGTCCATCGCGCCCTCGAGAGGAGCTCCGCCCCCCACCGGATGCGCGGCGCCGACTCGGGTGCGCGGGGCCATCGCGACCACGTCACACGCCAGGAGAATGAAGGCCCCGGCCGACGTTGCCTGGGCCGTGGTGGGGTGCACGAATCCGACGATGGGGATCTTGGAATTGGTGAGCCCTCGGGTGATGTCCTCCATCGAGCTCACGAGACCGCCGGGCGTATCGATGGAGATGAGAAGAAAGCTCGCGTTCTCTTGTTTCGCGAGAGCCAGCGCTCTCTCGACGTAGCGCGCCTTGATGGGGTTGATGACGCCGTCGATGTGGATGTGCACGTAGCTATCGGCTGCGAGAGCCCGTGGAGCGAACAGCGCCAGGAGCGCCGCCAAACAGATGCTGAAGCAATGACGCATCTCGCTATCCGAGCCGCTCTGCCAAATAGCGGAGAGCGATCGGGTAGCGGTATTCGATCATCTTGTGAGTCGCGTCGAAAAGCTCGAAAAAGTAGTCTTTGACCCCGATCGCGTCGAGCTGTCGTCGGAACGCCTCCGCTCCGAGATCCAGATAGAATTCATCGCGTTTCCCTGCGTCGATGTAGATCGCTCGCATCGATCGCAGCGCTTCGGCTCGTGGCTTCACCATGCGCACGGGATCCCATTTCAGCCATCGGTCCCAGACCTCGCTGATGAGCTCACCGGTGCTCGTGTCGTAAGGCAGCCGCACGGTCCCGTCCTCGTCGGCGGAGTAGCAGGCGGCCATGCACCAGTCGTTCATGAGCACACCGTCTTCGGGTCGAGCGAGGGCCGGACCTTGGCGAAGCTTCGTCCAGAATTTTTCGAAAGAGCCGTCGATAGCGATCCCGGAGGATCCGCACCGACTCGCGAAACGCGGGCAAGTAGCAGGTCTCGAATAGTGCGTCCCCCGCGTGGGTGGCTAGACCCGCGAACACGTCGGGGCGAAGCATCGGAACGACCATCGCCCCATAGCCCCCGCTCGACTTTCCAGTGATCCCCCGATGTTCGCGCTTGGCGAGCGTTCGGTACTCACGATCAACGAACGGTACGACCTCGTCGCATAGATAGCTGAGATACTTGCCGGTTCCGGGAGAGTCGATGAACTGACTGCCGCCGAAGCTCGTCCAGCAATCGACGAGCACGACGACGCACGGGGGAACGCCATCCGTCGCGAACAGCTCGTCGATGAGCTCCGGCACGCTCTTGCGGAAGGGCGCGCGATTTTCCACATGTCGAGCTGACCCGTCAGGCCCTGAATCAGGTACAGGGTCGGATAGCGGCGTTCGGTGCTCTCGTCATAGCCGGGAGGCAGGTAGACCCAAAGCGGGCGCACGCTGGGATCACCCAGCGGATTCTTTTTCAACAGGCCGCTGTCGAATTCGTGCTCGACGTAACGGCCTTGGTACTCGACAGACCAGGGACGCATGGGTCGGACCCTGGCAGAGTCGGACTCGAGGGGCTAGCGCAGACCCGGCCCAGCTTTTCAGGGGGAAGCCGCGCTCTTCTTCTTGGGTGCCGGATAGTCGAACAACGTCGGCTTCTTGGAAGGAGCGGCCCCGTCTGCCTTCCAGCGAAAAGCGTGGGGCAACATCGGGCGACCGAGCGCGTACAGCACGCTGGTTTCATAGCTGGCGAGTGGCGGCGTCTCGGTCCCCGCGCGATGCAAGAACGCGGGATGCTGCGAGCCTCGATCCAGATCGACGATGTCCTTGCAGCCGAGTCGCACCAGAGCCGCTGCAATCGGATCGCTCGAATCGTGTCGAGCACGCGCCACGATCACGCGACCGCCGCCGAGCACACACAGCGCTCCGCGAAGGCGCAACGGCCCATGATTCATGGCCTCCTCGGTCAGCTTGCCGTCCTTGGCGAGCAGCGGGAGCTGAACCGCTTCCTCGTCCTTCTCGAGCTTCGGCGGTTCGTCCCCGGGCGTGACGATGCGCAGAGGTTTGCCGGGCGAGAGCACGACCGTTGCGTAAGAATTGCGGAGCTCGATCGGCGCTTCCCCGCCGAATGCGATGCCGTATTTGGTCGCATCGGTGGTGTGTCCGACTCCGACGGAGGCCACGACTCGATGCCGATCGTCGCCGCTGAGCTCCTGAGCGCGAGCGCCGATTCTCGGCTCCTTCGTACCCGCGCGCACTCGCCATTCGACCCGCCCCGCCTCGAAGCTCGTCAGGTCCACGGTCAGATTTCCTACCTGGACCTTGCCTCCGAGAATGCCGGGGATCCATTCGGGGGGAGGCTGGGTCGCGCCATCGGCTTGCCAGCGGATACCGGAAGGATCGTGGGGAAGTGGATCGCGAACCATCACGTAGAAGAAATCTTTTGCGCTCCAACGCACGAACTTGTCGGGAGAAAGCGCCATCGCATCGTGGGACTTCTTCAGGTTGAACTCGTGCGCGCGGAGGTCGACGATGTCCGTGTACACGAATCCGCAGTGCCCGGGATTCATGTCGAGGTGCATGCCATAGGTGCAACCGGCTTGGCGGAGCGCCTTGCCAAGGGTGGGTCCGTCGATCTCCTCGCCGAAGGCGTAGTAGAGGTGCCCGGCCGGCGTCACACACAGCGCGGTGCGCTGCGTGAGCACACTCTTTCCAGAAAGCTGCCAGCCCCAGATGTTGCGGCCCGTGGGATTGGCGACGCCATCCTCGACCAGCGGATCGAGGTTTTGGCGAAATGAGCGGATGTCGTCGGGGATCTCGGTGTTCTTGGGCCAGCTTCCGAGCCCGGTGTCGCCGTCCTTCGTCACGATCACCGTCGCGGCGCTGGCAACCGGTGGCAGAAGCACACGGCCGTCGACCTCCATGCCGTACGCGCCATGCGTGGTCTTGAACGCGCCATTGAACGTGGCGACGACCCGATCCAGTACCGATTTTTCCCGAGGCAAGCGCCCATCGCCGGCGGGGCCGGTGAGCGGCTTGGGATCCTCGAAGCCAGCCTGCATTCCGACTTCGAGCTGCCGCATGTCCATCGCGATGAGCTGGACTTCCGCGTACGCCCGTTCCGGATCGGGACGAATGAAGGTCGTGTAGAAATACGCGGGCGGCTTCGGAGCGCCGGGGCTCGTCGCCAGCGGTTTCAAGAACGCGTAGGTGACGGGTTCCCACTGCCCCTCGCCTTCCTTCATCTCCTTCCAGATCGAAGGCACGGCGGGAGGGGGCCAGGTGTCACCCTCGTGGAGTTTCGTCGCTTCCAATACGGACGCTTTGGCGACTTCGACTTCTCCATCGCTCTTCAGCGTGTTCTTCGCGCCGGATCCGTCGAATACACGGAAGCTCGCCCGCCGAAACGTGTCCTTGGCACCAAACACTTTCTCTTCGAGCCAGGCGATGGGCCCAGGCCCCACTTCCGCGCGCACCGTGTCGACAGCCCACAGCACCAGCGGTTTGTCTCCCTGCCGATGGATGTCTGCGCGGGCGGCATAGGCTTGGCCGCCCTCCAAACCGCGGAGCTCGCGCGTGGCCGTATCGAAGGCGAGGGCGCGGGACGCGTCACCGAGATCGACTCGCAAGCTCGGCGGATCGAGCGTCATCGTCGCTTGTCGGGCGGGAAGCTCCAGCACGATGTCGGTTCGACCGAGATCGGAAAAGGTACCGGTCTGTTGATACGCGGTCACTGCCTGGAGCGCGCGGTGAAAGAAGTCGTCCGGCTTGTCCTCGCTGCGCGCTCCGTCGAGCTCGAGCACGCTCACGCCTTGGATCTGGCCAAACGCGACGGTCGCAAACACGGCGGAGGCTCCGCGGACGTCGAGCCCGGCATCGTCACCCAGGGGCGTGTCGGTGATGTTTCGAATCTGGGTCACGCCGATCGGCTTCCCGTCCAGCGTGACGCGCACGCGCGCGCGATAGAGATCTCGGGGCTCTCCGGATCGTTTCGCGCCCAAGAACAAGAGCCGGCGTCCGAAGAACGTCTCGCTCAGAAATCCCGGGCTCGGCTCCCACGCGATGTCTTTGGGATCCACGACTGTGGTCGACGCCTTGCCCAGCATGCCCGCGAGGCCTTCGATGGTCTGAGGCGGAGGCGCGGCCGAAGCGCAGCGAACCCCGAGGCCGAGGCCGGCGGCCACGGCGACGAAGCGCACGCGCTGATTGACGAACGACCGAAGCCGCATCCGGGCCGGGTCTAGCGATGGGTGCGGGTCGGCGCAAGTTTCGGGGTGCGAGAGCCGGCTTGCGCCCAAAGTACGCAGGGTTATGACTCCGCCCGATGGAACGGAAACCCCGCGCCGCGTTCGTGCTCACCGTTGCGCTCTCTGCCTGTGGCAGTGGCAGTGGGGGCGGAGCAGGCTCCTTCCGCCCTTCCGGCTTCCTGTAAAAATCTCCCAATTCCCCGGATCCCGTGGGCTGGACCGGTGCGAAGCGGCGCCTTAAGGTGGGGCGACGCATGGCGTTCGAGCCCCAAGTTGCTCCCGAGCACTACCAAGGCCTGAGCTACGACAACAAGGAGCGCTTCATCTCGTATTGGATGCAAGTCCACGAGGTGCTGAGGCTTTCACCGGAGCGCGTCCTCGAGGTGGGGATCGGAAACGGGTTCGTGCATCGCTACTTGCGGGGGCTCGGTGTGGACGTGCACACACTCGACGCGGACGAACGCCTCGAGCCCGATACCTTGGGGCTGGTCACCGAGCTTCCGTTTTCCGACGGAGAGTTCGACGTTGCCTGTTGTTTCGAGACCCTGGAACACCTGCCATTCGAGAGCTTTCGCCCCGCGATCAGCGAGCTCGGCCGCGTGGCGCGACGCTGGGTGCTGGTCAGTCTTCCGGACGTGACGCCGTACGCGCGCATCCACGTGGAGTGGGGGTTCAAGAAAAAGCGAGTCGACAAGTTCTTCGACCTTCCGAACAAGAAGCCCCCGGTCCACGAGTTCGACGGTCAGCACTACTGGGAGGTCGGCAAGCGAGGCTATCCGCTTTCACGTGTCGTATCCGAGATTCGAGTCGACCGGGCTGGCCGTGGACGGCACTCCCCGCATCGAAGAGGACGCCTGGCACCGGTTTTTTCGTTGCCGTGTGCGTCACTGATCGAACCCCATCATGCTGCAGGGCCGCGTCGGGCGCGTTCTAGCTACGGGGGCCGCCTGGGTCACCCTGGGCGAGATCATCGCAGGTGCGGTTTCACTCGGAGCGAGCGTGGTGTCGGCCCGCGTGCTCCTGCCCTCGGACTTCGGCTTGATGGGAGCGGTGATGCTCGCCATCGGTGTGCTCGAATCGTTCACTACGAGCGGCTTCAATCAAGCTTTGGTGCAGCGGGAGGCCGAGGTGGAATCGCTGCTCAACGTGGCGTGGACCTGGCACGTGCTGCGGGGCGCCGTGATTGCGACTGCGCTTCTGATCGCAGCGCCTTGGCTCGCTCGCTGGTACGCCGAGCCTCGACTCGCGGCGCTCGTGATGGTGTCGACGCTGTACGTGCTCCTGCAAGGTTTCCACAACGTCGGGACGATCTACTTCGATCGAAAGCTGGACTTTCGTACGCAATTTCTCATCAAGATCGGACCGGCGGCGTTCAGCGCGCTGGTCTTCATTCCGGCCGTCATTCTCCTTCGCAACGTGTGGGCGCTCATCATCGGTACGGTGGGGGGCGCCGCCGCCACCGTCACTCTCTCCTACATCGCGCAACCGTTCCGCCCGCGCTTCGAGTGGAATCGAGAAAAGCTCAAGTACCTACTGGGCTTCGGGCGCTGGATCGCCGGCGCTTCGGTGATGATCTTCCTCATCACCCAGGGCGACGACATCTTCGTCAGCAAGTACCTCGGGCTCACGGCGCTGGGCTTTTACCAGCTCGCGTACAGCGTCTCGAATCTCCCAGCTACCAACATCACCCACGTGGTGTCGCGCGTCAGCTTTCCGACCTATGCGCGCCTTCAGAACGATCCCGTCGAGCTCCGTTCGGCGTTCCTGCGCGTCGCGCGTACTACCATCTTGATTGCAGCTCCCGTGAGCGTGCTCATCTGGGGGTTCATCCCCGACTTCGTGCATTGGGTCATCGGTTCGCGATGGGAGCGCATCGTGCCGCTGGTGCGGATCCTGGTCATCGCGGGCTTCTTGCGTTCGTTCGCTGCGCTCGCGGGCCCCGTATTTCAGGCTGTCGGTCGTCCCGATCTCGACTTCAAGATGAACCTGCCACGCTTTCTGTGCACGGTGGGTTTGATCTGGCCCGCGTGCGCGAAGTGGGGCCTCGAAGGCGCGTGTTGGGTCGTCATGCTCGCGATTTCCACCACGCTTCCAACCTGGTTTTACGGCATCAAGAAGCTCTTGGGCGTCGGCCCCCTCGCCGTCGCGCGACAAGCATCGTGGGGTGCCCTCGCGAGCGTACCGGTCGCCGCGCTCGCGTACTGGTTGCATCTCTGAGGACGTCCGTTGCGATCGTTGGCGTGATGGCGGCGTTCGACTAGATTGGCGGCCGGTGCCCGTTCCGGTCGTCAGCGTCGTGGTACCTGCCTTCAAGCAGGCCGCCCTGATTTCCGCGAGCCTCGATTCGATCGCAGCGCAAACTTTCGCGGGGTCCGTCGAAGTGATCGTGGTGGATGATGGCTGTCCCGAGGGTACGGGCGATGCTGCGGCTCGCCACACGCTCGGGCCGACGGTGATTCGACAGCCGAATCAAGGCGTCGCGGCTGCACGGAACACCGGCATCGCCGCGTCGACCGGTCGCTACATCGCGTTTTTGGATGCCGACGATCAGTGGTTGCCCGAAAAGCTCGAGGTGCAGGTCCGTCGGCTCGAGCAAGCGGCATCCCCGGCGCTCTGCTTTTGCCGCTACCAAACCGTGGACGACAAGGGCGTCGAGCTTCCTCACGGTCTTCATCCGGGCGAGTTCGGCGAGCCGGGGCCGCACACGCTGTTTCGAGGCAATTACATTGGCTGTCTAACGGCGATCGTCGATCGGCGCTGCCTGGAGCGGGTGGGAGGCTTTCCTCGCTCGGCGGCCTTGCAGCGGGGCGGACAGGACTACGCGCTCTGGTTGCGCATCTCGCTCCACTATCCGTTGCTCTACGAACCACGGGTGCTCGCCCGGTACGTTCAGCATGGGCGAAGCAGAGTCGGCCTCGACGCCCTCAAGAATTTCGAAGGAGCCTTGAACGCCATCACTGCGGTCTGGGAGCGCGACCGCGAGCTCTGTGCGCGAACGCTGGACCAATCCCATCGGTCGCTCGTCGTCCGACAGTCGCGTCTGGTCGCTCGGCGCCTCTGGACCGAGCGCAGCCTCGATTGGAAGACATGGCGCCGAGTGTGGGCTTCGACCCGGTCGGCGTTGCGCCCGACTCCATCTGCCGAGCGCGCGACCTGGCCCGAACCCCTCTCGGGTCAGCGAAGCTAGGAGATTGTCGCCACAAATGCGTGCGCGGGTCTGAAGGCAGGAAATTGAACCGCCAAGAGCGCCAAGGCCGCCAAGGTTCGAAGGTTGCTGTCACGCGATTCCCTGCCCCTCCCTATCGAGGCCGGTTGCGGATCTTGGAAGCGAAAAGAGGTGCGAAGGATCGACGCCCGCGCACACATGTCCTTTCCATAGAATCTCTTCTTTCCTACCTTGGCGCTCTTGGCGCTCTTGGCGGTTCAATCTCTTCTTTCCTAAACCTCGTTGGCGTCCCGTAAGGACGCTTCAACGCTCGGTGAGCTCGAAGTACCACGGCACGCGCCCATGAAGTCGTACCTCCACGTCTACCATTTAGGTTTCGACTTAGCCCTGAGCCACGTAGCGGGCGAGCTTCAGGAAGCGTTCGGTCACGACGGGCCAGGCGTAGTTTTCTTGCACGTAGGCCGCGCCCGCCTGGATGGATCGCGCGCGCTCTGCGGGATCGGACAGGAGCTCCGTGAGCGCGGTCGCGAAGTCCTTGTCGGGGCCGAACAGGATCCCGGCGCCGGAGCGAGCCGTGTGACCTCGTTTGACCGGGCACTCCTGGGTGGCCAGGGTCGGCTTTTCGAACGCCCACGCTTCGAGGAGCGAAAGGGAAAGGCTGTCGAGCTTTCCCGGGATGATCACCGCCTCACACCCCTTGAGCAAAGCCAGGCGGCGGTGATCGCTCACGAAGCCCGTGAAGTCGATGTCGGGATCGCCGTCGGAGCGCATGTCGCCGCTGCGGCCCGCGAGTACGAGCTCGAGCTCTCGTCCCCGACGCGGCCCGAGCGAAGTTTCGAAAAGTTCGGTCGCCAAAGCTTCGGCGAAAGTTTCGGAACCCAGCGATGAGCTCCGGGACTCCTTTGGCGGTCTCCACTCGGCCCAGGTAGAGCAGGTACGGCCGGCCTCGATCCTCGGGGGGTTCCTCCGGGAGCTCGAGATCCACGCCACAGCCCACGATGTCGGAGCGCACGCCGCTCATGTCGATGCGCGAGGCGACCAGAGCTTGCTCCTCCAAGGTGTTGAACGCCACGGCGCGGGCGAGCTGGAACGTACCCAGCGTGCGTCGCAGGCGGAGCGCGGGCTCGTCGTGGGCGGTGGGCACGAACAGCGAGCGCTCGGCGACGACCGGCAAACCAAAGACGGTCGGGTAGTAGAGGTACGAGAAGAAGACGAAACGTCGAACTCGTCCTTGTCCGCCCGGAGGCGTGTGAGCAGCTTGGGAACGTACGGCCCTTGCAGGACGAGCCACGGCGCTTCGGCCGCGCTGAGCCGAGGACCCCGTAGCGCCAGTCGACCCGCGATGCTTTGCAGTGTTTGTCGCCGCCCGAACGGCACCGGCAAGCGTTCGACTTCGATGCCGTCCACGGTCGTGACGCCAGCTGGGTAGTGGTTGGCCCACGTGGTGTGATCGCGAGCGCAGGTGGTAAACACCTTCACGCGGCTCACGCCCTTCTGCGCGAGTACGTGCAGAGCGAGCTGGCGGCAATGTTGCTCGGCGCCCCCGTTCACCTCACGCCCGTAGCGCTGCACGACGAACGCGATCCGCATGGCCGAGGTCTTAGTACTACGCCTCTTGGGGCAGGACCAACCGGCTGGCACGCCTACTTCACGTGCCGAATCAGTTGCCACTCCCAGCACCGGTGCTGGTAGCCCTGCATGAACGTCGCCAGGAGCGCTGCCTCCGGACCGAGCGTCGGGGTGATGCGCCGCGCGCCTTCGACATCGAAGCTCGGGGAGGCCGGCTCGTCGGGATCGACGAGCTTGCCCGTTTCGGTGAGCCAGAACAGGCGTGAGGAAGCGTCGATGCCGATCACTCGAGCATCGGGCGCTGCCTCGACGCGGAAGTACGGGCTCAGCGCCTGGCCCCCCAGATTGTGCCAGCGCCAGGGGTCGACAAGGGTCGCGAGCGCGGGGGAGCTGGAAAGCAGGCGAAGCAGGATGCGCGGCACGTCGTTCTGGGAAACGGGCCGCTCGGAGAGCATCTGGTTCAGCTCGAAGACCAGCTTTTGAACTCGCTCGGGATTCTTGCTGCTCCGGATGAGCGCCTCTGGAAAAACAATCAGAAATGGGATGCGGGAATGCGCCACATGGCGCTCGTCGTCGGGAACCTTCCCGCTGTCGTGCCACAAGACGTAGTCCGAGGTGGAGTGGTCGCCACCAATCACGATGAGGGAATCGGCGGCGGCGCTCGACGCTTCGAGAGTCGACAGGATCTCACCCAAGGCGAAGTCCGTATACGAGAGCGTGTCGAGTCGTTTCAGGTCGTCTTCCCCGACGCTCGGATCGCGATTCGCCACTGCGGCGCGCACTCGCTTTTCGACTTGTGGGGGCAAGTCTTCTGGGCGGTCGAAGGGATGGTGGTTCGTGAGCGTCATCACGAGGTTGTATTGCGACTCGTTCGGCGGTCGCGCATTCGACGCCGCCAGCGCTTGGGACAAAACGATGCGATCGGGCACCGCCCATCCGTGATGACGCTTCTCCTCTACGTAATCCTTCTCCGTCATCAGGTGATCGAACCCGTGGTACTGCAGAAAGCTCTGCATGTTGTCGAAGGCCGGATTCGAGCCGTAGTAGAAGAACAGGGAAAACCCCGCGTCTTTGAGCACATCGGGCAAACAGCGAAATGGGACGAGCCCGAACGTCCCGCGCGAAGGAAAGCCCCCAAGGCAGAGTCCCGGTGCCACAGAGCAACGCCGAAAGCCCCTGGGAGGTGCGCACACCGGCCTGGAACATGTGCTTCGCGGCGATCACCCGCGGAGCCGGCTGGGCGGCGGCGGCGTACAGGCCGTTGAGGGTGGGCGCGACATCGAACGGCGCCTTGTCGTTCAGAGCCGCGAGATCGTCGGCGCGCATGCTCTCGAGGGAGAAGTGCCAGATGCGCAGTCGAGGGCGACCGGTGACAAGCTCCCGCGACAGGTCGTCGAGCACGCCTCCCGCGCGCTTGGCAAACTCGCTGTTGGCTCCGTCGCCGTCGCTGGGGATGACGAGGGGTTCGGCCAGGGGATGCGGCGCGCATGTGTCGCCCGAGGCCGCATCCGTCACCCTTCGACCCGACGCCGGAGCGAGCCCCAAGAGCTCCGCGCCGGGAGCGCGTTCGGGCTCGGGAGAGTCCATTTGTTCGAGCAGCGCGATGAAACCGAAGCGGATGTTCTCGTGGCTGGAGCCCAGGCTCTCGAAGAAGGTGGGAAACGGCGACTCGACCACTCGCCAGTTGGCAATGGATGACAGGAGGTGGGGGCTCGCCCGGTGCAGACCGAAGCCCGCCGCTCCAACGGCCCCGAGCACCAGTGCGCACGAGACCAGAATCCTGCGTTCCGCTTCGAGCGGGGAGCCGCACTGTCGCTTTCAGAAACCCGTAGGAGAGCGCGACGAAGGCGCCGAGGGAGAGCAACCAGCCCCAGAAGAACCGAGCCAGGAAGAACGTGCCGAGTGCCGCGCGGACGTAGCGAAAGTCCCCGACCGCGACGCTCATGTCGAACACCATCGGGTAAAGGCCGCGCTCTATTTTGAACTCGGTGGCAGCGATCGTGCCCCAGAGAACGAACAAGAACGCAGCGCTGGTTGCCGCGACGACGCTCACTCTCACTCTGCGCGAGCTCGGGCGGCGCCTGCCCCGCACCCACACCGGCAAGAAGCCGATCAGGTTGAACAGAACGTACGTCGCGACGACGAAGGGAGTGTCGACGGCGAGCCCCACGACGACGAGCTGCCACGCACTGCCAGAAAACTGCGCTTGATGCTGGGCGAGGCTGATGCGGGCGGGGAGCAGCGCCAAAACCAGAGCGACCACGAAATAAATCGCTACGCTCGGCCCCAGACCGAGCCCAGCACCGCGCTCGCCGCGGCCAGCCGCAGACGCGACCTCTTTCGGGGCATTCAGGCCAGAGGCGCTTCGCTCGCCCACGCCGCGACCTGGCATGAGACCTCGACCCGTGTCAAGAACGCCGCCCGGATCGCGCAAAGGATTCCCACGCTCCCGTGACACGAGGCAACATACCGATCGTGTCGGAGCCCGAGCTCAGCGTCGTCATTTGCACGTTCAATCGCCGTACGCTCGTCGAGCGCGCCGTGCGATCGCTGATGGAGCAGACGGTGAGCCCGACGCGGTTCGAAGTCATCTTGGTCGACAACAATTCTTCGGACCATACCTTCGAGTGGGCGAGCTCGTTCACCGAAACCTTCCCTCAGCTGCGCGTGCTCCGGGAGACTCAGCAGGGCTTGTCGTTCGCGCGAAACCGCGGGGCGCTCGAAGCGCGAGCCCCGATCGTCGCCTTTCTCGACGACGACGCGGTGGCTACGCCAATTTGGGTGGAGGCGCTCTTGAAAGCGTTCTCATCCGCCCCGGACACGGTTGCGGTGACCGGTAGGATCGAGCTCGAGTGGTCGCGCCCGCGCCCGAGTTGGCTTCCGGACCAGGCAACCGGCTGGCTCGGCTACTTCGCGCTCTCGTCGGATCGGCGTGACTTGCACCCGAAGAAGGAAAATCTCCGCGGCGGAAACATGGCCATCGATCGGGCTGCGATGGTCGAGGTCGGACTCTTCGACACCCGCTTGGGTCGTTCGAAAGCGGGCCTCATGGGAAACGAAGAGGTGGAGTTTCAACGCCGACTCGAGCGACTGGGTCGGAGCATGGCGTACGCCCACGACGCGGTCATCTACCACCTCGTCCACCCGGAACGCCTCCGCCGCCGCTGGTTTCTCCGACGTGCGTTCAATCAGGGCAGGTCGGACGTGTGTCTCGAGGAGGTGCTTTCCGAGCCATCGACTCAAAACGGTCTCGCCGGCGCGATCGCGCGGACTTCCTACAACGGAGCGCGCGCCCTCTTCGCGATGACCACGCCGAAGCGCGTCCGGTTCGTTCTTCGCGCGGCGACCGCCTACGGGGCTCTCCTCGAAGGAGTGAGGCGGCGATTCCGGCGCGACTAGCGCGTCATTCGCCGCTCGAGGATCGGAACGTCGCGCGCGGGCTCGAGCTCTCCAATCTCCAGATCCCAGTGCTGATCGAGGCAGCGGAGCGCGAGCGCGACGCGTCCGGCCGCCGACGGTCCGACGGGTGTGCGTTCCGGAACGAGCTCCACCTTCAAGAAGCCACCCATGGCCGAAGGTCCGAGGATGGCGCTGGCATCTGGCTCGTCGCCTTCGACCCCGATGCGGAACGCACCGCGTTCCCACACCAGACTCACCGCTTTCGTTTCGGTCTGCTTCTTCCGCGTCATCGCCATGCCGCCGCCGCTTCGGTGTTGGTCGGCTACCTCGAGGATCCGCCGCTCGAGCTCTCGGGGCTGCCAGTCGACGGGCTCGCCCTCCACGACGGCCGCGTTCAAGAGAATGAGCGGAATGCCGAGCTTGGCCGTCATGACCGCCAGCGCAGCGCCGAATCGAGGGTTGAGCTCCGTCGGGAGAAACCCATCACTGCCGAGGATGCCGTCGACCGTGAAGGCTCCGCGGTAGGACAGAGTCTTTCTCAGGTGCTCCCCGACTCGTCGTGCAATCTCCCGCATCGCGGCGCGATCGGCATCGGGCGGATCCCAGAACGTGGCGGCGCGACCGTAGTGGAGCTCGCTCGTCGCGGGGCGGCGAAAGACCAACATCTCGCAAGGCCGTAGTGCGATCGTCGTGTCGTCGAACACGAAGCCATGGATGCTGCAGGGGATCCCTTCGAGAAACGGCATGACGCGGGTGCGATCGCAATTGGCCTGGAAGAACTCGGCGGCGATCGCCGACTGCTCTTTTCCTCGAACCCATCGGACGTAGGTGGCGCCGCCGTTGAATCCGTCGCGGCTATCCCCCGAAAACACGACGCCTTGACCACGATCGAGCCGGACGCGGGCCGCTTCCAGGGCTTCGCCTCGGGCTGCCACCACTTCCGAGGGTGCGTGGGCGATCCCCGCGTCGTCCCAGAAGGCATCGACCGTCGTCTTGTCTTCGAGGTCTTGCCACTCTGCGGGACGTCCTCCGTATTTCCGGCGCCCGGCCAGCGGTCGCCCGTCGTCGAAAATCGTGCCGAGAACGCCGGCAGTCCCGTCCGGATCGAACGCGTCGATTTTCGCGATCGCATCCGGCGGGAGGTGCGCGAAGACCTCGAGCGAGCGACGAATGCCCATCATCATGTCGGTGGCTTGGACTTCCACCACGATGGGATCGGGAGCCACCCGATCATCCGGTCCCGCTCCGGCGCCGCGTGACGTCGCGACGCACAGGCAACGCTCGACGCCGAGCTCCGAGAGCTCTTTGACGAGAGGTGTCGCGCCAGCCAGGAACGTCGATTGCCAGAGATCCAACGACGCCCCCCGAAGATGCGGCCTAGGCGCTTTCGGTAGTCAACGTCTGTTTCACCTGGACGCACGGCTCGGATCGAGAATCAGCCCGGTCTCGTGCCGGCGCAAGAGCGATGTCACCTTCAGCTGACCTTCTCGAGCGCCGACTCGAGTCGTTCAATCTCCCGCTCGTCCTCCTCCGAGTCGTTCAAACGTGCGGCCATCGCCGCAATCCGGGCCTTGTAGTGAAGCACCGCCGCTTCGTTGCTTTCGAGGAGGGCCGCGATTTCGGCCTTCAGATCCGAGACGTGGGACCTGGCCGCTTCGGCGAGCGCGCGGGAAGCGTCCCGCTGTCGGCGACAGAGCTCCTCGCGCTCCAGGGCTCGTGCCACGTCCACCCGCGCGGTTTCGCGAATCACCCCGCGCTCGACCTCCATGCGCTCTTCTGCCGAACGTCGAGCCTCCTCTCGCTCCCGCTGAGCGAGCGCCAGGCGCAAAGCCCCTTGTTTCCGGCGTGCCTCGAGGTCCACGATTTCCGCACGGAGGCGCTCGATGTCGGCAGATTCGGCGGCGTCGCGGTACGGCATTGTCCCAGCGTAACCACGCTTTGCCGACGGTCACCTGTCCGCGATGCGATCGATACCGAGTCGCCTCATCATGGCGCGCACCGTGCCGCCCGGATCCCGCGACGTGCCCCGGCCGACTTCACCCAAGAGCTCCGCGGCGCGCGTCGCGCTCCATCCGCTCTGGTCGAGTGCCGCCCAAAGAGCGTCGCGTTCGAGTTGCTCGACCTCGCGCCGGAGATTCATTTGACCGAGCTGGATGCGCCGCTCGAGCTCCGAACGTTCGATCAAACGGCTTTCGCCCGGGGTGGGCTCGTCGGTTTTGCGCAGCAGCCGTCGGGGCAAGTCTATGGCGAGCAACTCGTCTCCCGCGCGCTTGTGCACCAAGGCCTCGTAGATCGCGTTTCTCAGCTCGCGAATGTTCCCCGGCCATGGGTACGCCTGGAGGATCTCGAGGACGTGGGGGCTCGGGCCGATCACCTTTCCTCGCTGCCCTGCATCCGGCTCTTCGGCGTAGAAGCGCCGGATCATGTGAAGAACGAGCGCTGGGAGATCCTCGCCGCGCTCCCGGAGAGGAGGCAGATCGATGGAGAGGATCGCGAGGCGTTCGTAGAGATCGGCGCCGAACTCCCCCGCGCGGATCAGCTTCAGGAGATCCCGGTTGGTCGCGGCGATGATACGAAAATCCACCTGTTTCCAGACATTTTCTCCAAGCCGGCTGACGACGTGGTCCTCGAGCACTCGCAAAAGCTTCACTTGCAAGGTGGGCGGCGTGTCGTCAATTTCGTCGAGGAACACCGTACCGCCAGCGGCCGCGACGAACTGGCCGTCGTACTCGCGAACTGCGCCACTGAACGCTCCCCGCGTGTACCCAAAGAGCTCCGATTCGATCAGATCGTTGGGCATCGCCGCACAGTTGATCGGGACGAAGCGAGCTTTCTTGCGATTCGACCAGCGATGAACGATGCGAGCAGCCAGATCCTTGCCGGTTCCCGTCTCTCCGATCAGCAGCACGGGCATGCTCGTCCGACCGGCATGCCAGAGCCGCGCCAGCACGGCGCGTGCAGCGCTACTGACCGCTACGAAATCGGGTGGGTCGGGGATCTCCGGGTCGCCGTCGGGTAGCTCCGCAATTCGCGAGGCGAGCCGCTTCGCCCAGCTCGGTTCCTGGATCGAGATGGATTCGTAGGCACCGAGTAAGGCAGCGTCGCGCACGTCATCGGAATCGAGAGCTCGGCCCGAAAGCCAAAACCAGTGGCGCGCTCCTTCAGGCGCCTCGGGAGGACGCGAGCTCGCTCGCCACACGATGACCGTGCTCGCGCGCTCGCTGAATTCGAGACCGGCCGTCGCGAGGGCCTGGCGGATCTTCGGTGGCGGGGATCCCAGAAGACGAGCGCAGTGCATGTCAGAAATATAATATCTCGTTTCAATATTAGAATACGTAGCTCCGGCCCTCTGGAACGTGATTTCAAGCACTTACGAGTGGGTACGCTGCCTGCATTTCGAGCATCCAGCACGGAGGTGCTCGTCATGTCCCCATCGGTTTCGTTTCTCGAGCTCATCGGCCCTTTCGCATTGTTCGTCGCACTCGGCGTCATCCTGCCGTCGCTCCGCCTCATCGGACCCACGGAAGTCGGTTTGGTGATCAAGCGCTTCGGCAGAAGGCTCCCCGGCGATGATCTGATCGCGTTTCGCGGGGAGGCCGGCTACCAGGCGGAGCTCTTGCTCCCCGGTCTGCGGTTCAAGAACTGGCTTGTGTACGCAGTCCAAAAGCATCCGTGGGTGCAGGTCCCCGCTGGCGAGATCGGAGTGATCGTTGCCCAGGTCGGTCGCCCGCTGCCCATTGGCGCGAAGAGCGCCCGCTATCGTCCAGAGTTCGCGAACTTCAGTGACCTCAAGGCGTTCATCGCTGCCGGGGGCGAGAAGGGCGTGCAACGTCCCGTGCTTCCGCCAGGCTCGCTGGTTCCGCTTCACCCAGTGGGGTTTTTGGCCATCACCAAGTCCCAGGTGTTCGGCAACCCCGTCTCTCCGGAGCTTCGTGAGCGTGCCGTGAAAGGTCGCCTGTCGCCCGTGTCCTTCGGGTTGCACCCGGCCCAGCTCGATCTCGTCCGCATCGAGCCCATGCCCTGTGGTGACGGAGAGCTCATCGACACGGTCGGCATCGTGACGACCCTCGAGGGCGATCCCTTGCCCGGAAGCTTGATCGCGAGCCGGCTCGGAGATTTCGACGACGTTTCCGAGCTGGAACGACGTGGGGAGCCCGACGCGCTCATCATCGACACGCTGCTCGGCATGAAAAACGTTCTGCACAACAACTACCAGGACTTCCAGGCGTTTCTCGACGCTGGTGGGCGCATCGGCATGCAGCACGACCCGCTGCTGTATGGTGCCTATGCGCTCAATCCGTTCCTGGTGCGCGTCGAGCTGGTTCCCATGCTCGTGGTTCGTCAGGGCGAGGTCGCGGTCATCAAGAGCTACGTCGGCCTATCGACCCAGGACACCAGCGGTGCCGAGTTCAAGTTCGGATCGCTCGTGCGACCTGGACATCGCGGGATCTGGCGCGAGCCCCTGAGGACCGGCAAGTACGCCATCAACCCTCGCTGCTACCAAGCCGAGCTCGTGCCGACGGCGATCCTCACGCTCAACTGGGCGGAGGCCGTGTCCCAGGCACATCACCTCGATCGACAGCTTCAGCCGATCGTCGCCAAGAGCCGTGAAGGCTTCGTGTTCACCATCGATCTCCAGGTGCAGATCCACGTTCCGGATACCCGCGCACCCTGGGTGATCAGCATGGTTGGCTCGATGCAAAACTTGGTGAACGAGGTGCTTCAAGCTGCCGTCGGCAACCATTTCCGCGACAAGCTCCAGAGCATGCCTGCGGTCAGCTTCATCGAAACTCGCCAGCAAGTGCAGGAAGAAGCCCGCGCTCACGTCGAGGCGCACCTCAAGACCTACGAGGTGGAAACCAAGGGAGTCTACATCCAGGACGTGATCTTCCCCGAAGACATGGTGCGAGTTCTCACCGAGCGCGAAATCGCTCACCAGGAAATCGAGACCTACAAGAAACAAGAAGAGGCTCAGCGCCAGCGCACCACGATGGAGCAATCCAAGGGCGTGGCGAACATGCAGTCGGAGCTCGCGCGTTCTCGCGTGGGAGTCGAGATCGAAGAGCAACGACGCCGAAGCGCGCAAGCGCGAGGCCGATGGCGAGGCGAGCTACATCCGGGAGACCGGTGCAGCGAAAGGTGCCGAAGTCGAAGCGATTGGTCTGGCTCGCGCGGCCAGCTACGCGCGTCAGGTCGAAGCGCTGGGACCGACGGCCACGGCCATCGTCAACCTGGCCGACTCCCTCGCCGAAGGAAAGAATCGATTCGTCCCCGAGGTACTCGTCGCCGGTCAGGGCGGTTCTCTGGAGGCGCTCGGCGCCCAGCTCACTCGTGCGCTCGGCGCCATGGCTGCGAACGGCAACGGGATCTCGATCGGTCGGACGGCGGCAAAGATGGCGCCTCCACCCCCTCCCGTGCGTCGCTAGCGCGGCACTCGAATCGAATGGAACGCCGGCGGCGGGGGCAACCTCGCCGCCGGTTTTTCATCCATTGGATTGGCTGATGAGGGCGGAGACCACGGCCGCGCCAACGCCGAGGAGCAGCAAGAACAGCACGGCAAGCATCACGCGTCGCTGACGTCGCGCTCCGTCGGCAAACGGCAGATCCATGCTGTCCGGAGTCAGATCGAACACGATCTCTGGGGGCCGAACCGGGGGAGCCGCGAGGGGCGTTGGAGCAACCGGGGCGGGCGCCGGTGTGACCGCGTGAGGTGCGGGCGTCGGCGCCACGGCGGGCGCGAAGGGAGTGGCGGCAATCGGCGGAGCAGGAGACGGCGCTGGGGCGGGCGCGACGACGGGCGGGGCGGGTGAGGGAGCGGGCGCCATCGCCACGGCAGGCGCGGGGGGTGTGGCGGGGCGCTGGGCGGCGACTCGCTCGACGGACCCCATGCGATCTTCGACGCGCGCTAGCTGCGAGGACAGTCGCTGGAGGTCAGCGCGCAACTGAGAGAGCGCAACGTCGGTAACGGCGGTCACGATGGCGCGCACGTCACCGGCGTTGAGTGTCGGCTCCGTCCTTCCCACCGCCGGCGGATCGGGCGTACGCGGCGTGCGCGGGGGCGGCGGGCGCCCCAGGGGGCGACTCGGCGCGCGCAAGACCGGTGCTGCCTTGGGCTCCGATTTCTCAGTCATCACCCCGAGCGTACACCCCGGCGCCGGATCGCTCATCGCCGAATTATCGGCGGTGGAATCGGCTCCCGCAGCCGTTGTTTGGCTTCCCAACGGCAGCTTCGCGGAGCTCGGCAGTGGAAAAGCCCCGCCTACGGCATAGCCTCCAAGTCAGCTACGCTCCTCCCGCGCGCCGATGAAGCTTCGCCAGATCACGCCGTTCCTCTGGGAGATCCCTCGTGAAGGGAAGATGAAGGTGCCGGGACGCGTGTACCTGTCTCCGTCGCAGATCGAAAAGGTGCACGCGGAAAAGGCGCTCGAGCAGGTGAAGAACGTGGCGCACTTGCCGGGCATCGTCGGGTATTCGCTGGCGATGCCGGACATCCATTGGGGATACGGCTTCCCGATCGGTGGCGTGGCGGCGGTGGACGCACAGCACGGCGCCGTGAGCCCGGGGGGCGTTGGCTTCGACATCAACTGTGGCGTGCGAGTGATCACCACCGAGCTCGAGCGATCCGATCTCGCGTCCCACGTCGAGGACCTGGTCACGCGGCTGTTTTCGAAGGTTCCAACCGGAGTCGGATCGAACAGCGCTATCAAGAAGCTATCCACGAAGGAGCTTCGGTCCGTGATGGAGCGCGGCGCGAGCTGGGCCATCGACCGGGGATTTCGCGCGGGCCACGACGACGCCGCGCACTCGGAAGAGCACGGCTGCCTCGCTGGGGCGGATCCCGACGCGGTTTCCGACCGGGCGCTGGCCCGGGGCTCCGATCAGCTCGGGACGCTCGGGAGCGGAAACCACTTCCTGGAAGTTCAATGGATTTCCGAGATCTACGACGAGGAAGCCGCCGAGGCGTTTCGTCTTCGCAAGGGTGGAGTGACGATCATGATTCACTCCGGCTCGAGGGGCCTCGGGCATCAGGTGTGCGATGAAACCGTGCACCGACTCAGCAAGAGCTACGTGAGATACGGCGAGGATTACGCCAACGTCCCGGACCGGCAGCTGGCGTGCGCTCCCATCGACTCGGACGAAGGTCGGAGCTACCTCGGCGCGATGCAGGCCGCAGCGAACTTCGCCTGGGCGAACCGTCAGGTCATGACCGGGCTCGCCATCGAGTCGCTGGCCGAGGCACTCGACATGCCTCGCGAGGACTTCGGCGCGAGCTTGCTCTACGACGTGTGCCACAACATCGCGAAGATCGAAGAGCACGAAGTGGAGGGCGAGAAACGATCGCTGCTCGTGCACCGCAAAGGAGCGACGCGAGCGTTTGGCCCGGGCGATCGGCGAGTTCCCGAGGCGTATCGCGAAGTGGGACAGCCCGTGATCATTCCGGGCGACATGGGACGCTACAGCTTCGTACTGGCGGGCAATGCCCAAGCGATGCGCGACACCTTCGGCTCGAGTTGTCATGGTGCGGGACGCCTTTTGTCGCGCAAAGCCGCACTGCAGCGGGCGAGCGGCCGCCGCATCGACAAGGAGCTGCTCGAGCTCGGGATCCAGGTGATGTCCCGGGGCTACCGCACTCTCGCCGAAGAGATGAGCGAGGCTTACAAGGACGTGGCCGACGTGGTGGACGTCATCGATGGCGCGGGGGTTTCGCGAAAGGTCGCGAAGCTCGTTCCGCTGTGCGTGATCAAAGGCTGATCGGCTCAGGGCGCCTAAAAAAACTGCGTGTAGAGGTACACGATCGGGCTCACGATCAGGAGCGCGTCGATGCGATCGAGCAAGCCGCCGTGACCCGGGATGATCCAGCCCGAATCCTTCACCCCGGTCGAACGCTTGAGCAGCGACTCGACGAGATCGCCGAGTTGACCGATGGCCCCCGCCACGATCGCGAGCAAGACCGCATGCAGCAAGGGAATGCTCGGCAAATACCAGAAGTGCGCAACCAGCGCGCCGACCACGGATCCGCCAATGGAGCCGAAGTAGCCCTCGCGCGTCTTCTTCGGGCTCACCCTCTCGTAGAGCTTGGTCTTGCCGAGGAATCGACCCGCGAAGTAGCCGCCAGTGTCTCCGAACCAGGCGAAGGTCAGCGTCATGACGACGTACTCTGCGCCAACGCCGCCCTGATCCCGGCGCAAGAGACCGATCGTGGTGAGGAGCAGGCCGAGGTAGAGCGGAGCCGCCACGTTTGCCACGAGCCGAAATGCCGCGCTCTCGATGTCGCCCAAGCGCCAGAGTGGCAGGAGCACGCCGAGGATCGTGATCACGAGCAAGATCGCGATCAGCGTCCGGGAGTCGTGCCCGAAAAAGTAAACTCCCGCGCTGACACCCAGCGTCATCGCGATGCCAATTCCCTGCGCCACGCGATCGCCCGGGTGGGTCATGGCAAAGAGCTCGCTGGCGCCGATCCCGCAAGCGGCAACCACGAGCGCGTAGAAGCCAATCGCCGGCCCGCGGAACAAGAGGCCGAGCAAGAGCGGGACGGCGACGAGGGCCGTGAGCACCCGGATGGTCAGATTGCTCCGCGCCAAGGCCGGCGACCGTTAACAGGAGGAGGACCTGCTCCGCAAGCGCGTCAGGCGGGGCAAGGCCCTGCGTCCAGCCAGTTCCATGCGCCATTGTCGCAGGCGACTCGCACGCCGCTTCCCGCACAGGGGTTGCCATAGATGCAAATCGTGCTGCTGGGAGCGTCGCAGGATGCGCCCAGATTGGGCGCGATGTTCGGACAGCCCGGTGCGGCGACGGGGGGAGCGCATTGCCACCAGGGCGGTGGCGGCGAGCACGCACCACTGCAGGAAGTGCAGATGCAAATCGTACCGTCGGGGTAGCCGCACACCGCGCCGTCGTTCCCGTCGCAGAACGTCTGGGGATTGTTCGAGGGAGCGCTCGCCGGGCAGGTACCGGGCGGCGGAGTCAAGCAAGCACTCTTGCCGACGAGCCAAGTTCCGCCCGAGCAAGAGTACTGAGAGCGACACTCGGGACGAACCGAGTCGCCGTAGGAACAGCTGAGGCCTTCCTTACTGCAAGAACCGCTCGGAATCGCGGACGGACAGCCCGACGGAGCTCCTCCGCCACTCCCGCCACTGCCCCCATCCACGCCACCCCCGCCGCCCGATCCGCTGGACGACGATTCGCCGCCGCAGCCTACCGCGACGACCAACAAGACCATGGTTGCAAAGGCCCGCATGAGCGAGAGCATACTCTCGAGCGCGCCACGTTGTTTTCATGACCCGCTACGCACTCCCCCAGCCGTACGAGGAAATCGATCACACGGCGGATGCCGGCGTGGTCGTGCGCGGCGCCAGCCGCGAAGAGACCCTGGCGCGGCTGATCCTGGCGTTCAGCCATCTCTCGACGGCGGGGGGAGCCCTGGAGGCTTCCTCGCGGCGCCAAATTTGCGTCGCTCCGGACGACGACGCCGCGATGGCGGTGGATCTCCTGCGGGAGCTCCTGTTCCTCTTCGACAGTGCTCAGCTGTTGCCAGCGAGCGTGGAAGTCCTGAAATTCGATGCCGAGAGTGGCGCAGAGATCGAAGTGGAGCTAGGCGTCTTCGATCCCGTGCAGCACGCCGAAGGGCTCGCGCTGAAGGCCATCACACTTCATGAAGCGCACTTCGCCCAGGAGGCCTCGGAATGGGTCGCGCAGGTGGTGTTCGATGTCTAACGCGGCGCGTTGTTGCAAAAAAGAAGTCCAGGATCTACCTGGAAGCGCAAAATAGCTTCAGGAGTCGAAATCCTCATGAGTCGCTCAGAACCTGCTGCGATCAAGGAAGTTCCCCCGCCTTCGCGTCCGCGTCTCGAGGACGACAACGTTTCGTCGCCCAGCAACGTGCCGCCACAGCGTTACGAGTTCTTTCGCGTCATTCAGAACTACCTGAATCGCGCGTCGAAGCTCGTTGGTGTGCCCGACTACATCCACGCCATCTTGAGTCAGCCGAAGAACGAACTGATCGTTCATTTTCCGGTCAAGATGGACAGTGGGGAGGTGAGGGTCTTCAAGGGCTACCGCATCCAGCACTCGAACATCCTCGGGCCCTACAAGGGCGGCATGCGCTTTCACGAAAGCGCGAGTCTCGACGACTTCAAGGCGCTCGCCGCGCTCATGACGTGGAAGTGCTCACTCATGAACTTGCCGTTCGGCGGCGGGAAGGGGGGCATCAAGTTCAATCCGCGCGCAGTGAGCCGCAACGAGCTCCAGCGCATCACGCGCCGGTTCTTCCACGCGCTCGGTGGCAACATCGGTCCGGACTACGACATCCCGGCCCCCGACATGGGTACCAACGCTCAGACCATGGCCTGGGCGATGGACACCTACATGAACACCGTCGGCATGGTGAGCAAGCAGGCCGTGATGGGTGTCGTCACCGGCAAGCCGATCTCCAGTGGTGGAACCTATGGCCGAGAGAAAGCGACCGGTCAGGGGCTCGTGAACTGCATCCTGGATTGGGCGCGGCGAGCGCACTTCGAGCTCGAAGGCAAAAAGCTCATCGTCCAGGGCTACGGCAACGTGGGCTCCCACGCTGCGGTGCTCCTCGGCCACATGGGCGTTTCGCTGGTCGCCGTCGGCGATCACACCGGATACCTCTACAATCCCGAGGGTTTCAACGCCCATCGCCTCCAGAAATACGTCGAAGAGCACGGGAGCATCGCGGGCTATCCGAACGGCAAGCCCATCTCCCGCGAGGAGTTCTTCGGGGTCCAAGCCGACATCTTCGTGCCCGCGGCCCTCGAGAACCAGGTCGGTCCTCTCGAGGCCGAAGCTCTCCAGGTGAGGCTCGTGGCCGAGGGCGCCAACGGACCGACGACGCCCGAAGGTGAAGCGGTGCTGCTCCGCCGAGGCATCGAGATCTTGCCCGACGTGATCGCCAACGCCGGTGGTGTGACCGTCAGCTACTACGAGTGGGTGCAGAACCGCCGGAGCGAGCAGTGGGATCTCGCGGAGGTCGATCGCCGCCTGAAAGAGGGCATGGAGAACGCCTACAGCCGCATGGTTCACGCCGCGCGGAACTACAACTGCGATTACCGCACCGCTTGCTACGCCGTGGCCCTGGAGCGCTTGCGCCAGGTCTACGAAGAGCGCGAGATCTTCCCGTAAGAAATCGCGTCACACTTGGGTGTCGTGTCGCGACGAACCGAAGTGAGCCGTTCCCCAGCCGTTTTTCTCGTCCTCTCGTGGGTCCTCGTTTCCTGCCAGCGTCCGAGCGTGGTCGAGCGTGTCCCCGAGCCCCCTGCCGGTCGCGCGGAGAGACCGCCGGCGCCCGAGCCCTCTTCCTCGGTTTCGCCCTCTTCGCCGCCTTCGCCGCCCGCGTACGATCTGGCAGCGGACATCAGCGCGCGGGAAGAAGAAGCTCGACGAGAGCTCGGAAAGCGGACGGATACCGAGGTCGTCGAAAGGGTCTTCGTGGTGGCGGCTCCCGGTGGCAGAGCAGCCCTCGCCGGCGCCATCGACGTGACCCGCCGGGCGCTGGCGGCCTATTTCAACGGGCGATTCCGCACTCGGCCGACCCACGCCATCAGCGTGTATCTGTTCCCGACCACCCAACCCTACCAAGCGTACTGCCGACAGCGTTGGAGCGAGCCGTGCATCTCGATCTACGGCTTTTACACCCACGACGAGCGTCGCATCGTGATGAACGTCGGGCCTGGGATCGGAACGCTCACCCACGAGCTCGTCCATCCGCTGGTAGCCAGCGACTTCCCCGACGCTCCAGAATGGATCAACGAGGGCATCGCGTCGCTTTTCGAGCAGTTCTACCTACCCAAGCCCGGAGAGATCCACGGTGGCAAGAACTGGCGACTGCCTCGCCTGCGTCAAGCGATGGCATCCAAGAAGGAGCGCGAGCTGGCGACGCTTCCCGCGCTCATCGGAATGAGCGACGAGGTGTTCCGTGGCGAAAAGGAGAGCTTGAACTACGCCACCGCTCGGTACTTCTGCCAATGGCTCGATCAGAAGAATCTGCTCTGGCCGTTCTACCAGCGATTCCGTGACGGCTTCGCCACCGATCCCAGCGGAGAGCAAGCGTTCGGCGACGTATTGGGCAAGAGTCCGGAACAAGCCCAGGCTGAGTGGGCGCGCTGGGTGCGTGCGCTCTGAGTGGAGCATGCGCGTACGGGCGCCGGCTGCTATCCTCGTCGACGATGCCGAGGAGTGCGCCCCCGCCGGATTTTCGCTTCGTCGGCATCGAGCCGGGCCCCTCGTTGCGGTTCGGTAGAGGTGTGCCGGTCGTCGCAGGCGCGATGACGTTCGCGCTGGCCATGCTTCTGGGCGGCTTCGAATTGCGGGCGTTTCCGTTCGCGATCTTGGTGGGGCTCGGTGCCGCCGCCATTGCGTTCAAGGCCGTGGGACCGGTCCTCCAGGGCAACGAGACGAATCACGTGCGCATGAGCATCGTTCCGTGGGGCGTGCTCGTTCACAACGACGAGACCCCACGGGTGCTGCGCTGGGCGGGTGTGCGTTCGGTGGAAGTTCTACTCGTACACGAGATGGACAACGCGACCCCGAGCATACGCTGGAGCGTCGTCACGATCCGCACCGAGCGCGAGATCTTCGGAGGTCGTGCCCCGGGCGGTGTGGCGCTCGAAGCCCTCGAGGCCAATCTCGAGCTCTACGCCGAAGAGGCGTCGCGGCCGCTGGCGGCGGATCTCATGGGAGTCTGCGCCCTCGACGAGTGGCCCGAGGCGACGTTCGAGAGCTTGCTCGTCGAGGCTCGCCGTTTGCTTTGCTCGGGTGAGCTCGGTGCAAAGCTCGAGCTCGGTCCTTCCAGCTATCGGCGCGCGGACGTGGATGTCTGCCCGGAGACCCGCTCCGCCTTGGCGACGCTGCTCGGCGCCGCGCCCGAGTCCCCGGCCGATCCCCGGCCCCTCGCGCTGGTGCTTGCCGCAGAGCTCGACGCTCGGGAGCTCTCGGGCTCCGTGGTTCCTCTCACGACCTCCCCGAGCCCCATGTTGGCGGCCATAGCCCGCGCAGCCGCGATCCGGCTCGGTGTCGAGCTCCGGCAGGCCGGCGCTCTCGAGGAGCTCGAGGAGTTCGTTCCTGCCGCCGACCTCGCTCAAATTCGCCAGTGGGCTGCCGCTTCCCGCCGCCCCCCGAGCACACTTTGCGCGTGAAGTTGACAGCGTAAAGCGGAACAGTCGATGCTCCCCGCGCTTTGTGCGGGAGAAGGCGGCTCGGCAGAGGGAAGTGCGTCGCGATTGGCTTCGGCGTCGCGATGGTCCTCGCGATCCCCACTTGGAGCCGTTCGGCCCACGCCTTCGAGGCCGAGGTGAACGCGAGCTCGGACGCGCAGTTCTACGTGCTTCGAAGCCCGTACGGAGATCCCACCGTGCGACGGCGTCGCTACACGCAGACGCTCGGCCTGCACGTCTACGATCTCCAAGGAGATTACGTCCCGTTCGGCCCCCAGCTCTCCTTCAAAGTGCGACTGCGCCTCGATTCGGACTTCGGGCAGGAATCCGCAGAGCGGGATCCGAATCGCGCCGACCGCTACGTTCCGGGCCTCCAGCAATCGCCGGTCGACGTGATGTACGCCTATCTGGAAGGGCAGAACTACGTCAACGGCCTGATCGGTTTCCGTGTCGGTCGCCAGTACGTCACGGATTCCCTCGGTTGGTGGTCGTTCGACGGCGGGCTGGTTCGATTGACGACGCCGGTCTTCTTCCAGGTGGAAGCGTACGGTGGATTCGAGCAGCGGGGCGGTTTGCCAATCATGCTCGGCACGGAGCGCTACTCGGCATCCGGCGTGTATCGTGGAGATCGCGGTGATCTCGAAACCAACGAGTATCCTCAGTATCTCGAGGAATCGAAGCTCGCGCCGGCCTACGGTTTCGCGATCGAGAGCACCGGAGTCCACTTTCTCCACGGACGCCTCAGCTATCGCAAAGTGGTCAATCGCGACACGGTGGTGGTTTCGCCCTTCGCGGATGCGGGTGGCGGGTTCACGACTGTCGGCGGTGATCGCGTGTCGAGCGAGCGCATCGGCTACTCGCTGCGCGCGGACGAAGCGAGCCTCGGTGCGGTGCGCGGGAGCTTCGTCTACGACTTTTACAACAAACTCGTGAGCGATTACGCGTTTGCCGCGGATTGGTACACGACCAACCAGTTCACCCTCGGCGCGGATTACGACTACTACTACCCGACCTTCGACGGCGACTCGATCTTCAACTGGTTCACCCACGACGGGCAGACGACGGTGCTCGGCCGCGCCGAGTGGCGTCCATCGCGAAAGTTCGATGTTTCACTGTCCGGCGGTGTGAAGCAGTTCACGACCGAAGGCAATTCCGGAACCTACGGCGACGACGAACAGGCAGGAGCCAGCGTCGAGCCCGATCGCACCGAGACCGGAAGGCTCTACGACGTGCTCGGCAATGCCGGGGGGCTCTACCGATTCGGCGACGGTTCGGTGGGCCTTCGGACGATGGCGGAGGCGGGACGGCGGGGGCACCGCGTCGGCGGTGACGTGACCACGACCAAAGATTTCGACAACGGCTTCTACGACGCGTTGGTCGTGCTTTCGGTCTACGACTGGTCGGACGATCTGCGTCCCCAACGGGACGCGACGAGCTTTACCTACGTGCTCGGTGGTGGCGTTTCGCCCTTCGATCAAACTCGGCTGGGGCTCGAGTGGGAGCACAGCATGAATCGCCTGGTGGGCCAGCGCTTCCGCGTGCTCGCCACCCTGGACCTCACGGTGCTCGAATGACGCGGCCCTCGACCCCGGTCTGGTTTCTGGTGGTCGCGCTCGCGCTCGCGCTCGCGGTGGGGCTCGGAACCGACGTGCGGATCGCCCGTGCGGAGGTCGAAGCGGCGGCGGCCACCACGGCTAGCGCTCGGGAGGTGTCGGCGGTTCACGGTCTTGCCCCGCTGCCCGGTGACGCTCCCGTTCCCGAAGGAGATCGCCCTCCCGGCGCGCTCGCCGGCGACAACGGCCCGAGCCCGGTCATCTTCCCGGCACAAAAGCTCACGATTCGCTTCAACCACAAGAAGCACATGACCGAAGTCGGGCTGACGTGCACGACTTGTCACGACAAGGCGAAGACCAGCAAAAAGAGCTCCGATTCGCTGCTGCCCGCACCGACTCGTTGCGACGCGTGCCACGGCAGTGATCACCGGGATCTGAGCTCCGTGAAGAGCGACGACAAGGAGCTCATCAGCCAGTGCGCGTTCTGTCACATCGGCTACAAGTCGACGGACGGCAACAACGTGGCGCGGCTGGTGCTGCCGAAGCCCAACATCAAGATGAATCACGCGGCGCACATCGCGCGCAACATCGGCTGCCAGCAGTGCCACGGGAACGTCGAGAAGCTCGAGCTCGCCACCCGCGATCAGCTGCCCCGCATGCGAGGTTGCTTCGGTTGCCATCAGATGCCGGCGCCGGCTCGAGGCGAGGCCAAGGGCGATTGCGTGAACTGCCATCTGACCGAGCGGGGCGGGATGATCAAGACCAGCTTCGCCACCGGAACGCTTCAGCCTCCGCGCTGGCTCCACGATGCGGGGCACGGCCCGGACTGGATCGAGCGCCACAAGCAGGTCGCTGGCAACGACAGCAAGCTCTGTGCGACGTGCCACAGCGACCGCTTCTGCACCGATTGCCATGACGGACGCGTTCGTCCTCGCAAGGTGCATCCCAACGACTGGCTCAGCCAGCATCCCGTCGCGGCTCGCCAGAACAATCCGAGCTGCCAGAGCTGCCACCGCGAGCAAACCTTCTGTATCGGCTGCCACCAGCGAGCCGGGGTGACGCTCAGCGGTCCGTACGCGAACTTTTCCGGGCGCGGACGATTTCATCCGCCAAAGAGCCTGTGGACCGATCCTCCCCGCTCGAGCGCGCATCACGCCTGGGAGGCGGAACGAAACCTCAGCGCTTGCGTGAGCTGTCATACCGAGCGCGATTGCGCGATTTGCCACGCGACCGCGGCCGTGGGCGGTCGCGGCGCGTCGCTCCGACCCACCTACGGCGGACAGGGCGCCAATCCGCATCCCCGAAACTTCAAGCGCCGCTGCGGCAATGCTCTCAAACGCAACGCAAGGCCGTGCTTGGTCTGTCACAATCCAGCCGATCCCCAGCTCGAGGAGTGTCGCTGATGGGCTCGGAATTGCCGCGATGCGGACAAAGCTCACGGAAATCGCGCGTTAACGACGCAATCCCCTTGCCGCCCCGGTCCCCCGAGCGGTATAGCGGATGGCCGCCGACCCCGAAGGAGGCCCCGCGTGAAGGAGCTTGTCCGTTATCTTTTGGACAATATGTACTTGGATTTTCAAGGGGATATCTCTGTCGAGAAGGTGCGCGAGTTCTTGCGCGAGGACGACAGCCGAGAAGCCCGAGCCCTGCTTTCGAAAATCATCGAGGAAAAGGGCGTCGACGAGCTGCTCATCACGCTGGCCGACTGCCTGAAGGAACACATCCGCACGGGAGTCTCGGACGAAACCGTTCGGGAGCAGCTCCAGCTCTACGCCGAGAGCTGATCCTACTTTTTTCCATCGCGCTCTCGCTCGTCGCGAGCGCCTGTGACCAAGGAACGCCCGACTTCGACGAGAGTCGAGGGCCGGCGGTCCACGTTCTGGCGACCTACCCGTCGGATGGCGACGGCACCCAATGCGCGGATGTCGATGTTTGTGGCATCCCGCGGGATGCAGCCCTCGAGATCCGCTTCGACCGCTTCTTGCGGCCGGGGAGCTCCCTTCGCCAATCGGTTCGCTACTACCTCGGCCAGCCCGATAACCCGGTCCCCGGCTCCGAGCTCGAGCCAGAATACGATCTCGTCGAGCGCGTGGTCCGCTTCCGGACCGAAACCCTCCAGCCGGGACAGCTCTACACCGTCGAGATCCTGCGACCCGGCGTGGACGACAAGGACTACGGTTTCCGCGCCTTCGACGACGCCCCGCTCGAAGACGGTAGCGTTCCGCTGAAGTTCCACTTCCGAACGAAGCTCGTAGACCCTCCGCCGGCGGTGAGTGATCCGGACCCGCCGACGTGCGCGCAAATTCAGGACGCGTTCACCAGGATGGGATGTAGCGGTGCGGCCTGTCACAATCCGGGCGGATCGGCCGCCTGCCCCAAAGGCTTTGGGGCGGGGGATGACCAAGTACCGGGCAAGACATTCTGCGTTGCCGTTCCTCGCATGGGTCTCGATCTCAAATCCACGGAAGGGCTTCTCGCGACGGCGATCGGCAAGGTCGCCCATCAAGCGGAGACCGGAGCCAAGACCGGGGCTCCCATCATCAATGCGCGGGTCGGAGTCGGGATGCCCATCATCACCGCGAATAGTCCCGGCAACAGCTACCTGCTCTACAAAATGCTACGGCGCCCCGATAGCTACTTCGAGAGCAGGGGCAATCCAGATTTGTGCACATCGCTCTACCCGAACCTGCCGTTCGGTCCGGGAAACGACTGCATGCTTCCGCCCGAAGCGGAGCTCACCCGCCTTCGGGAATGGTTCGTTCGAGGCGAGCCGATGCCGCTCCGCTTGTACGACAACTCTACTTTGGGTCGAGCTGACGTACGCTTGATTCAGAGCTGGATCCGCGCCGGCGCGCCCGTCGACCAGTGTCAGTGACTTTTGGAAACGCCTACTTCGGCGAAATCGGATCGCTCGACCTGATCACGCGGCTGCGAGGCGTTGCTCGATGAGCAGCTCTTCGAGACGAGCCTGAAGCTTGTGCTTCTTCGTGTAGACGGTCTTCACGCTGATTTCCATACGCTGCGCGATGTCTTCGGGGTCGAGGCCCTCGCCGAAGTAGAGCTTCATGAATTCGCGTTCTCGAGGGGAAAGCTGCTGAACGACCTGGGCCACCAGCTCCGCGCGCTCCCGCTCCCAGCAGAGCGTGAACGGATCGGGGGACTCGCTGGCGACCTCGGGAAGCTCGAAGCGATTGTCGCAGGGGTTTCGCTTGATGCGGCGGAGGTGGTCGTAGCTCGCCTGCATTGCGATTCGGACCAGCCAGCTCGAAAGCCGGGCGCCCTTGGCGGGGTCGAAGCTCCGGAGCTTGAACTTGTCGCGTGCGAGGAGCGAGAGGCACACCTTGGCATAGATCTCGCGAATGTCGTCAGACCCACTCACCGAGCCGAATCGGGCCATCACCCGTCCAATCGCGCGGTGAATCATTGGAGAGTGGCGCTCGCTGAGCTCACGCCAGGCGGCGGGCTCGTCGGCGATCAGGCGGGCGACGAAGCGACGCTCCGCAATGATCTCCGGCGACTCGACCGCGTTCTGGGCGGCGCGGCGGGCTCGAAGAGTGTTTTGGGAAATGGTTTTCGAAGGGAAGGAAACAGTTTGCATGGCGAAGTGCTGCGGCCCACAGCAACCTACATGCCAGCTTGAATTTGGCGGTTTCAGTGCGGGTTGGGAGCGAACCTGTGGCGCGCACACCCCAGGTCCATCGAGGACTTGAGGCGGGAGCGCCACGGCGACGTCCGCTGCGACGACGGCAGGAGCCCCAGGCCGAGGCTGAGGAGCATCAGGGCCCAGCCTCCGGACCGACCACTGCCGACTCGGAAGCCGCAGCCACCGTCGTCGGAGGAGCTCGGGCTGGCGGAGCCTCCGCTAGTGACCCACCGCCCGCCAGGGCCCGCTCCGCCTCCGCCGTTGCCCGACAATAGCAGCCTTGTCGTCTAGTCGCTGATGCTCGAGGCGACCACGGTGCGGACCACCGTCTTCAGCATTTCTCGCTCGGTGTCGCCGACACTGGCGATCCGGGGCAGGTGCACGAACCCCGAGACTCGGCTCGTGCCTTCGGACTCGGTCATGATCCGGTAAAAGATGTCGTTGCAGACGTAGCGACCCGGATCGTCGCTCAGGTTGGTCGGGATCCCGAGGCCCACGAGAGTGTCCAAAATGGCGGTCGTGGGTAGGCGGGTGGAAAGCTCCGGAGGCCCTTCGGGGACGATGAGCTCGCCTTCACCGATGTGTCCTCGGTTGTCGGGAAATCCTCCGGCAAAGTCCGAGGAGTCTTCGAGGTTGTAGGCCGTCGTCTCGAGATCTACCTCGCTCCTGCCCTGCCCGAATCCCACGATGACATCCGGGTCGCAGCGCGAGACAACGTCCGCGACGATTCCAGCGGCCGTGGCGTACTCGACTGGCAACGTCAGGCGCATCAGCGAAATGCCGGGAACGCTCGTTTCATCGAATGCTTGCACCGCTTCGTTCGAGCTGTTGTCGCTGCTCGAATCGGCGGGGAACGGCTCGAAGCCGGTGAGCAGCACTCGTTTCGTCCCGGGAGTGAACGCGCACGCGGGCTCCGCGTCGTAGATCGTCACTCGAGCCGAAGCGCGAACCCAGGTGTCGGTCACGATCGAGAAGCGTACCCGCGTCGGTCGAGGGCAATTGGCCAGGAGTGCATCCGCGGGGATGCTGTAGATCGCGCGAAAATCCGTGTCCTCCCGAGTCGCACTTCCGTCCGCCGAGAGCGCGTCGAGGGTTGGGGTGAGATCGAGATCGTCGCAGCGCGCCGTGAGCGTCGCGCCCGCCGGCGGATCGAGCGCCTCGACCGAGAAGACGGCGCCTGGATCCAGAATGCTCGAGGGAGGCGTGATCAACAGATTCTTCGTCGAGCGGAAGAGCTCCACATAATCGAGCCGCGCGGCCACGTTCGCCGGCCAGGAAACCCGAACTTTGACCGGCGTGTTCGTGGGGTTCGTGAACGCAACGCTCGCGTTCTTGTAGGTGAGCGCGGCGCTGAAATCGCGCCAGACAATGCTTTTCGTTTCGAGCACCGCATCCGTGTCGCCGAGCACCGAGAGCTCCAGCACGACCGAGTCGCAGCTGGCGCCTTCGCACATGTCAGTGACGAGAGCCCGCGCGTTCAGCGTGAAGCGGCCGACTCCCAGAGTCTTCGATGTAGCGCTGCAAGCGATGCCGCTCGCGTCCCGTTCGGGCTGGACCCCGCGCCCCTCGGCTTCGTTCTTGCCGGTCTCCGGCTGACACTCGCTCTCGGCCTGCCACACCTGGGAATCCAGGGGATGACCCGTGCCGTCGAACTTGCCATCGAGAAAGTCGTGATAGAGCCCGTCGGGCAGCGAATCCCGAGACGTTTTGCCGCTCGGCGAGGAGCCGCCCGCCGAGTCGTCACTCGAGCCGCAGCCCAGGGCAAAGAGGCTCGGGAGCAACAAAAGGACACTGGCGGAGAGCTTCATCGACTCACTCGGCGGCGCGCTCGGCTCCGGCCCTGGCCGTGCGTTGGCGCTCGAGGGCGAAGAATACCGCTTCTGGCGTGCTGGGGCATCCGAGCTCCACGACGCTCCGTCCCGATCCGAAGGCTGCGACCGCATGCCGCAGCGCTTCCCGCGCACTGATGGCCAGCATGAGCGGCGGCTCGCCCACCGCCTTGCTGCCATGGACGACGCTCGCTTCCGTCGCACGCTCGAGAAGCGCGACGTGAAAGACCTCGGGACACTCCCCGAGTCCGGGAAGCTTGTAGGTGGAGGCCCCGCTGGTCGCAAAACGGCCGTCCTGGGTCCACACGAGCTCTTCCAGCGTCAGCCAACCGAGACCCTGAATGAATCCGCCTTCGACCTGACCGAGATCGACGAGCGGCGAGAGGGGATCGCCTACGTCTTGAAGGATGTCGACGCGCCGAAGGGAGTACATGCCGGTGAATCCGTCGACCTCGACTTCGGAAACGGCGGCGCCGTACGCATAGTAGTGGAACGGCTTGCCGCGTCCGGTCGCCTTGTCGAACCAGATGTCCGGAGTCTTGTAGTAGCCGGTCGCAAACAGCGGCACTCGCGCGAGGTACGCTTTCTTTGCGAGAGCGGCGAACGAGAGACCCTTTTCCGCCGAGCCCCGGACGAACACGCGTCCTTCCGAGAATTCGACGAGGGACTCGTCGACTCCGAGCTCGCTGGCCGCGACGCCCGCGAAGCGCTGTCGAAGCTCGAGGCACGCCTCTCGCACGGCGGCGCCGTTGAGATCCGATCCGCTGGAGGCCGCCGTCGCCGAGGTGTTCGGGACTTTGTCGGTCTGGGTGGGCATGGAGCGAATCGTGTCGAGAGGCACGCCGAGGGTGTGGGCAGCGATCTGCAACATCTTCGTGTGGAGGCCCTGCCCCATTTCCGTGCCCGCCGTGGTTCAGCTGCACGCTTCCATCCTGGTAGACCAAGACCAGAGCGCCCCCCTGGTTGAAGAAGGCCGTGGTGAACGAGATGCCGAACTTCACCGGCGTGATGGCGAGCCCACGCTTTTCGTGGCTGTGCTTCGCGTTGAATTCGGAGACTTCCTTCCAGCGCTTCTCGAATTCCGAGGACTTCAGTAGCTCGGACCAGATGCGCTCGATACGCTCCGGATCGCGTACCGTTTGCCCGTACTGGGTGATCGAGCCCGCCTGGTAGAAGTTCTTCCGGCGCACGACATGGGGTGGAACGTCCAGCGTGCGTGCGATGCGGTCCATCACCTCTTCGATGACGACCATCCCCTGGGGACCGCCGAAGCCCCGAAACGCGGTGTGCGAGGTGGTGTGGGTTTTGCACACGCGTCCCCTCGCGCGGACGTTGGGCAAGTCGTAGCAGTTGTCGATATGAAAGAGCGCTCGGTACAAGATGGGCTCGGACAGATCGAGACACCAGCCACCGTCGGAATAGAGCTCCGTTGTCAGCGCCGAGATCCGACCGCTGTCGTCGAAGCCGACCTCGAAGCGCGCGTAGAATGGGTGCCGCTTTCCGGTGAGAGTCATGTCCAGAAAGCGCGACAGACGAACGCGCACCGGGCGACCGGTCTTCTGTGCCGCGATCGCAGCGATGGCTGCCCAGGCGTTGGCCTGCACTTCCTTGCCGCCGAACGCTCCGCCCATGCGCAGGCTCTGAACCACGACGGAGTTTTTTGCGACGCCCAAGCACGCGTGCGCAGATCTCCTGGGTCTCCGACGGATGTTGAGTGGATGAGTGCACGAAGACGAGTCCTTGCTCGTCGACGTGAGCCAGCGCGGCCTGGGTTTCGAGGTAGAAGTGCTCCTGCCCGCCGATGGTCACCTCGCCGCTGAGACGCCGAGCCGAGCGAGCGAGCGCGCCGGGCGCGTCACCCTTCGCGAGCTCGAGCTCATCCGATAGAAAGCTCTCTGCCGCGAGCGCGGCCGGGATGCCGACCACGGCCGGAAGCGCTTCGTATTCGACGCTCACGAGAGCTGCGGCAAGTCTCGCCTGCTCTTCGCTTTCGGCGATCACCCACGCCACCGGATGGCCGTGGAACATGACCTCTTGCGGGAAAAGCGGCTCGTCGTGGCGAGCGGGTCCGATTTCGTTTTCGCCCGGTACGTCCTGGCTCGTGAGCACGCACACGACTCCCGAGGCCGCTGTCGCACGGCTCGTATCGAGTGCCTTCACCCGTGCATGAGCGTGGGGCGAAGTGACCGGCCAAGCTTCCAGGGTGTTCGGAAAGCGACCGACGAGGTCGTCCGTGTAGAGAGCCGCGCCGGTTACATGACCCTGGGCGCTCTCGTGAGGAAGAGATTTGCCGAGATCGCTCATCACCCGTCTCCCCAGGTTTCGAACCAGAACTTTTCGAACAGCTTGCTGACCATCCGAGATCGGTAGTCGGCGCTCCCACGGTGATCGTCGAGGGGTCGGAACGTCTTTTCGAGCACGGCGAGGGTCTCCGCCCGAAGCTCCGGGCTCGGCTTCCGACCCTTCAGGATGCGCTCGGCGTCGAGCGCGCGAATCGGGGTCGCCGCGACTCCGCCATACGCGAGACGAGGCTCGACGATGGCGCCGGCGGGATCGACCGACAGCGAGAAGCCGGCCGCCACCGTGGAGATGTCGTCGAGCACCCGCTTGCTCACCTTGTAGAACCGCTGGCGCTCGGGAAAGGGCCGGGGAACGTGCACCTTCACCAAGAATCTCTCCCGGCTCCACCCGCGTCTTTCGATAGCCGGTGAAAAACTCCGCGAGGGGCACGCGACGCGAGCCCTGGGCGCTTACGAGCTCCACTTCGGCATTCAGCGCCAAGAGGGCGGGCGGGCTGTCACCAATCGGGGATGCGGTCATGAGATTGCCGCCGAGGGTGGCTCGGTTCCGAATGAGCCGCGAAGAAAACAGCGGGAACAGCTGCTCGAGGAGCGGCAACTTGCCGTGAACGTGTCGCTCGATTTCCGAGAGCGTGACGCTGGCGCCGATGCTGAGCTCGCTGTCGCTGCACTCGATCTGGGAGAGCTCCGCCACATTTTCCAGAGAAACGAGCTCGTCGAAGCGACGGTGGCGTTGGTTCATCTCCACCACGAGATCGGTTCCGCCGCAGATCAGGGTCGCGCTCGGAGAGGCGACAAGCCGTCGGAACAGCTCGTCGAGGGAGCGAGGGCGCGCGAACCGTTCGTCGGACACGGTCAAAAGCTCGGGCGGCGCGACGTCGAGCCGGCGCCGGAACGGATCCTCGTTCGTCGGTTGACCCAGGCCTCGAGCCACGTCGCGGATGGGGCGATAGCCCGTGCAGCGACACAGGTTTCCGCTGATGGCTTCCGGATCGTATCCATTGCGATCGGGCCGGTAGTATTCAGCGAACAGGCTCATCACGAAGCCGGGAGTGCAGTAGCCGCACTGCGAGCCGCCCGCTGCCACCATCGCGCTTTGAACCGGATGCAGCGTATCGTTTCGAGCCACTCCCTCGACACTCACGACCTCGTGGTCGGCGGCGGACGAGAGCAACAGGAGGCAGCTGTTCACTGGCTGATACTGGGTCTTCCCGTTCGGGTTTTTTCCGACGAGGACGACGGCGCAAGCACCGCATTCGCCTTCGGCGCACCCTTCCTTGGTTCCGGTGAGCCCGCGGCGGCGCAAAAACTCCAGCAGGGTGACGTGCGGCGCGAAGCCTTCTGCCTCCACTCGCTGGCCGTTCAGGGTGAAGCGCGTGACCATCGAATCCATCGTAACGGCTCGCTCGATGGCTGGGAACCGCTGGCTCAGCCGCAGCGTAGAACGGCGCCCCAGAGCTCGCTCGTTCCGCCGTTCATCACGAGATAGACGGCAAGGACGCGCCCGTCGCGAAACACCAGGGCACCGGGGGAGTCCTGTACCGCGCCGCTGGCGATTTCGACCGGCAGGCCCGCGGGCACGAGTCGCTCGTCGTAGACCTGGGTGATGAGCCGGCGCGCATCCGCCGTGCTCTCGATCCACTGCACGACGAATCCTCCGTTGGGAAGCCCCACCACGGCCGGCGAGGTCGCGTCCGTCGTTCCGCTGGCCGCTCCTTCGAGCACCTGGGATGTCGTCGGCGGAGTGCCGCGCTGGGCTCGGGCGACGCGCAGGTGCCAACGCTCGTTCTGGGCGCGCGCTGGGAACACCACCAGCGCAAAGCCATCGCCGGCGGCCGCGGCCGGAGCGGCGACTTCCCGTGCGCCCGCGTCGATTCGACCGAGATCTCCGTCCGCGGTCCCCGACTTGTCGAGCCAGCCCGCGATGATTTCTCCGCCGGTGCGCCCCCGCTTGAACACGACGAGGGTTCCGCGATCGGTCGCAGCGAACGCGGGTTCGCCATTGTCATCGTTGTTACCGCCGGGCCAGACGACGCTGGGCTCCCGGCCGGGATCGAGCCGCACCAAGCCGAACTTGCTGGCGCCGAGGCGGATTGGGGGCCGCGATGGGATCGTGCGTAGCCCGCGCACTCGCGGGTCGTCGATGTCCACGGCGAACGCGACCGGCGCGCGATCGATGAGGGGCGTCACTCGATTCACCGTCCCGTTTCGCTCCTCGTCGAAGCGATGCTCGAGCGTGAGATCGTCCAGGTGCACGACGATGCCTTCGGCGTGGTTCCTCCCACTGGCAAAGCCGAGGGCGGCGCGCGCGCTTCCGGGTGCGGGTGCGACCATGGGTGGCACGTTGGGAACCGCACGAGCCAGAAGCTGACCGGCCTTTCCGAGCCCGCAGGTCAAGACGACGGGTGCGTTCCCGGGCGCTGCGGTGGAGGGGGTCGTGGCGGCGGGTTTTTGCGTGCTGGCTGCCGCGGGCGGTTCGGTGCTGTCGGAACGAAGCGCGAAAAACAGGATCACCGACAGGAGCGCGCTCACTCCGAGCGCAGCTCCCACGCCGTACGCTGCGGCGCGGCGCTGAGTGCGAGACGGGAGCGGGATGCTGATTGGGTGGACCACGGACGAGATCACGTTTTTGGACGGTGGTCGGGACGCGGCCGTTGGTGGCGGCGTCGGCGTGGCAAGCGGAGGCGCGGGACGCGCCCGCGGCTCGCGGGGATCGACGAGCGGGGCGTTCACGGTGCGGTCCTCCCGCGCCGTCTCGGTCTTGGGGGGTGAGGGTCGCGCTGCGACGACGAACGGCACGGTCGGATCGTTTCGCTCGACCCGTGGTTCGGGCGCCGGGGTCGATGGCAGAGCGCGCGCCGGGGGCCGCGAGGGAAACGGGGGCGCCGGTCGCGAGGGAAACGGAGGCGCTGGTCGCGAGGGAAATGGAGGCGCCGGCCGCGAGGGAAATGGAGGCGCCGGTCGCGAGGGAAATGGAGGCGCCGGTCGCGAGGGAAGCGCGCGACCTGGTGGCGCGGGTCGGGAGGGAAGCGCGCGCGGCGGTGGTGCACTCGGGATGCGGGGCTTGGGGGGCAGAGCTCCCGGAATGCGCGGCGGTGGCGGGAGACGAACGGCATCGCGATTTTTCACGGTGACCGGGTCGGACTCGAGCGGGGGCGGTCGATCGCGAAGCTCGGTAAAGCTTCCCGTCGTCTCGAAGCGCGGCAAGAGCGGGCGCGCTGCGGGTCCCTTCTTCACCGTCTTGGCGAGATCTTCCCGGGGCGGGCGCTTCAAAGTGCGGGCGAGATCGGCAGCGGTGAGCGGATCGGACTCGTCCAGGGTCGGATCCTCTTCCCCCCGGTCCCTGGGTGATCGGCTCATGCGTCTTCGTCCCGTGAGGCATCGACGAGCGCGGCCGCGTCCGGCGAAATTTCCCCTCCGAGAACCCGACTGAGCTGCGGATCGTCCATCACCCTCAGGCTGGCGGGCTTTCGCCCGTGTCGGAGGGCCACCAGCTCCGCGACGATGCTGACCGCGATTTCATCCGGACTCACTGCCCCGATGTCGAGCCCAACGGGTGAATACACGCGATCGAGGCTGGGCAGCCCGTGTCGCTGGCGGATCCGCTGGAGGATACGCAGGACTTTGCGCCGGCTGCCAATCATCCCGATGTACCGGTGGGGCAAGCGGGCGAACACGTCGAGGGCCTGCTCGTCGAGGCGATGATCGTAGGTGACGATCAAGAACCAGTCCTCGGGGCGAGGCGCGATGCGCGAGCGGGCTTCTGCGGGCTCGGCCGAAATCAAAGTGCAGCCGGCAAAGCGTTCCTCGTCGAGGAGCTCCTCGCGATCGTCGACGACGGTCACGCGAAAGCCAACCTTGCGAGCGAGCTCGACCGTCGGCTTTGCCACGTGCCCGGCTCCGAACACCACCAATCGCTGCTCGGCTTCCACCGGCTCCACGAACACATCCATTTGTCCGCCGCAGCACATTCCGAGATCGCGCCCGAGATCGAATTGGACCAGCCGCGGCTTGCCACTCGTTCTGCATTCTTCGAGAGCTTCGATCACCGACTGCTCGACGGCGCCGCCACCTACCGTGCCGACGCGAATCCCGTCGGGCCCGAGGAGAAGACGCGCGCCGGGCTGTTGGGGCACCGATCCCGATACGCTCACCACCGTGGCGAGCGCTCCTCTGCGGCCGCTTTGCAGCACTTCCAGGAGGGCTTCGGAGACCTCACGCATGATGAGATACTCGGAAAAGACTACGACGCAGGGTTTCAGCCGTCATCTGGCGCTGCCGGGGAGGACAGCGAATCAGTCTATCACCTGAGTTGACAGGTTCGACGATTGAGCATGTATTTGGCTCATGCCGCGAACGCCACGGGTGTCATCTGAGTTGGCATTCCCGTATCGGCTCGAGGGCAGGTTGGGGGAGGGGGCGGATGCGGCGGTTTGGCGGGGGTCGGGGAACGTCGCCCTGAAGATCGGGCGGGATCCCCGGCGTCTGGCCGACGAAGCGGAGCGGCTCTTGTTCGTCGGATCGAGCGCTCTTTGCTCCGTGCTGGGTGCGGGCTTCGTTCCCGCGGGAGTGAAGGAGCTCGAGGAAGGGTCTGCTTATCTCGCTCTCGAGTGGGCGCCGGGCGCGGCACTCGATGCCCGGGCCTCGTGCGAGGATCGGCGAACCCTCGCTCTCGGCGTGGCGCGAGACGTGAGCTTGGCCCTCGCCGATCTTCACGCAGCTGGCACTGCCCACGGGGACGTGAAGCCGGCGAACATCGTTCTCGATCCGGCGACGGGGCGCGCCCGGCTCGTCGATCTGGGGCTGGGCGCATCGATCGACGAGGAGATGCCTCGGGGAGGGACGCCGCGCTACCTCGCGCCCGAGGTGCACGATGCCGAGCTCACGAGCGACGCGCGCGCTCGGGATCTGTGGGCGCTCGGCCTCGTGATTGCCGAGCTTGCCAGCGAACAGGTCGCCCGCTCCTCCGATCCCGCCGCGAAGGCTCTCGGCTCTGACTTGCCCGACGATGTCGTGCCGATGGTCTCGGCGCTGCTTTCCAAGGCCACCGTCGCGCGGCCTTCCGCTACCTGGGTTCGGCGCTCGGCCCTGTTCGCCCTCGGCGAACGGGAAACACCGACCGAGTCCAGGCAGCGTCGGCGGCGCGCCGTCGAGCGAGCGTATCTGGCGGTCCGGCGCCGAGAAGATCCTCGCCGCCGCGAAGCGGAGCGAGTGCCGGATCCTCCTCGGAGGATCCCCTGGGCGGTGGCTGGAAAATGCCGTCGAAGTCGCCCGCCAGGTGCAACGACTCCGGGGCGACGCGGTCGACGCGAGCCCGGTGACCCTCGGCCCCCTCGACGAGCTTGCTCGCGCTCGATTTCTCGTTCATTTGATCGGAGCGACCGCGGCGCGCTGGCCGCTCGTCCCCCTCGATGACGAGGCGCTCGCGGAACGACTGCAAAGCCTGGCCGAAACGACCGAGCCGGAGAGCTTCGAGTTTTCTGCCATCGAATCCGGCTCGAGCTCGCTCGCGGTGCCCAGCGAGCCGTTCGAGGTCGCGCTCGCACTCGGGCGAGAGACGGTACCGAGTGCGGTGATCGATCGCGCCGAGGAGCTTCTTCGCTCCGGCGAACTCCCGATCGAGATTGGCATCGAGCTCGGACGCCGATTGCGCCTGTCCGGACAGCTCGGTCGCGCTCTGGGTGTGCTCGCGCTGGTCGACTCGGACGGCGCGCGCATCGAAGCAGCCGAAGCCCGCCGGCGCGTCGGCGATTCCGAGGGTGCCCGAGAGATCCTCTCCGCGCTCCGTCCGGAAACGATGGACGGGCCCACTCGATCCCTCTTGGCCGCAACGCTCGGGCGCATCGAGCTCGATCGCGGAGCTTTCGACAAGGCGCGGGCAATCATCGAAGCAGAGTCCCCTTCCGCCCCGGGCCTGGAAACCCTGGCCCTCGTGGAGCTCGCGAGTGAGCGGCGCGCCGAGGCTCTCGTCGTCGTCGCGCGGGGCCTGGCGATTGCCCAAACCGAGGAGCAACGAGCGCGTCTCGAGGCAGCGTCGGGCTTCGTTGCTCACGCCCTCGGCGACCCCGAACGCGCGCTGTCCGCCTACCGCCGCGCCGAAGCCCACGCGGTTCGCGCCGGTGCCGTGTTGGAGGAAGCTTCGTATCTCACCGGCGTCGCTGCCGCAGCGTCCAACGTCGGGGATCTGGGAGAAGCTCTCGGCGCGTCTCGGCGCGCCATTCTCTTGTTCGAGCACCTGGGACGCCCGGGGGACGCGGCCCGGGCTGCGCTTTCCCGGGCCACGGTCTACGCCCAGTCCGGCGCGGTGGTCGAGACCCGAGAAGCCGCCGAAGATGCGATCGCGCGAGCTCGCGCCGTCGGCGATCGACGCTGTCGCGCGTACGCGCACCTCGCCCTGGCGGACGTCCTGCCCGATGGCGATCCGGATGGCGGGGAGCACGCGGATCGCGCAGCTTCCCTGCTGAGTGGCGGGTCCGCCGAGGACCTGCTCCACGCGGCGGCGCGCCGCTTGCGACGCGAGCGCGACGAGAACGTACGCAGATTCGATGCAGAGGCACGCTCCCCGAAAATCGGGGTCGAGGCTCGGCTCGAATGGTGGGGAGCCCGAGCCGCTCGCCAGGCCAAGAGCGCGAGTCGACCGGTGGATGCGGAGCTGATCTCTGGGAGAGCTCTCGTCTCTGGCGAACGAGGCGGCGCCGATCCAGGTTCGCGGCTCGAGCCTCGCAGCGGCCGCAGCGCTGGCGGCGCGGGTCGGCGACGGCGAGGCCACACGCCGATTTGCGATGGCTGCTCGGGATGCCGCTCGAGAGCTGATGCGTCGCGCCCGCCCCGAGCTCCGGGCGGCTATCAGCGGACTCGGCTGGGTGCGTTCGATGAAGTCGCCGAGCGAGACCGCGGTGTCTTCCGACCAGCTCGCCGATGTGGAGACGCTCGTCCACGCTCTCGGCCGGCGCGATCGATTGCGCCCGCTGCTCGATCAGGTGCTCGATGCGTTGATCCTCTGGACCGGGGTCGAGCGGGGGCTGCTCCTGTTGCGCGCGCCCGAAAACAAGCTGGTTCCTCGGGCGGCGCGCAACATTGCTCGAGCCGATCTCGCCGGCGAGCAACTCGCGCTCTCCATGTCCCTGGCGGAGCGTGCCGCCGAGCAACGCGAGCCGGTCGTCGCCGTGGATGCGGCGGTCGAGCTTCCCGATCTGTACGCCAGCGTGCATGCGTTGAAGCTCCGCAGCGTGTTGGCGGTGCCGCTGCTCGCCCGCGGTGAGGTGCTCGGCGTCGTGTATCTCGACGATCGCGTGCGCCGGGGCGCCTTTGGTCCGTCGGAGCTTTCCTGGGTGCGACTGGTGGCCGCGCTGGCTTCGGTCGCCATTGCCGACGCGAGGGATCAGCTCCTCTTGCGGCGGGCAGTGCGCCGAGCGCGTCGAGCGGAAGCGCGCCTGAGCGTGGAGCTCGCCCGACGCGAGGCGGAGCTCGACGTGGCGGAGCGGGAGCTGGCTCGGACCCGCGACTCCCGAGAGACGAGATTTCGTTACCCCGCCATCGTGGGCGAAAGCGAGGCGCTCCACACGCTGCTGCGGCTGGTCGATCGCGTGGCCGTGTCGGAAGTGCCGGTGCTGGTAGTCGGCGAAAGCGGGAGCGGCAAAGAGCTCGTTGCTCGCGCCATCCACGACAACAGCTCGCGCAAAGAGCGACCCTTCGTCGGCGAAAATTGCGGAGCCATCCCCGAGGGACTGCTGGAGTCGGCGCTGTTCGGACACGTGCGCGGAGCCTTCACGGGAGCGGATCGACCGCGCTCCGGCCTGTTCGAGGTGGCCAATGGTGGCACGCTGTTTCTCGACGAGATTGGCGAGATGAGCCTCGGTATGCAGACCAAGCTCTTGCGCGTGCTCGAAGACGGAGAGATTCGTCCCGTTGGCTCGGAGCGAGCTCGGCGCGTCGACGTGCGGGTGATCGGTGCGACCAATCGCGATCTCGAGGCACTGGTGAAGGCGACGACCTTTCGCGAGGACCTCTTGTATCGACTCAACGTGATCAAGATCACGGTGCCGCCGCTTCGCGAGCGCAGGAACGACATTCCGGTTCTGATCCGCCACTTCGTTCAAAAGCACGCAGCGCGGGGATCGCGCATCTCGAAGCCGGCGTTCGACCTCTTGTGTGCCTATGATTGGCCCGGGAACGTGCGACAGCTGGAAAACGAGCTGCGTCGCGCCATCGTTCTCTCGGACGACGTGGTCTTGCCGGAGCACTTGTCGCCCGAGGTCCTCGGTCGGGGCAAAAAGGGAGCGCGGCCCGAGAGCGAGCTCGACTTGCGCTTTCGCGTGGACGCGCTCGAGGCGGATCTGGTCCGGACTGCGCTCGAGCGCACCCACGGAAACCAGACGCGTGCGGCCGAGCTGCTCGGTCTTTCGCGCTTCGGTCTGCAGAAGATGATGAAGCGGCTCGAGATCGAATCCCACGCGGGAGCTGGACGGCGGTCGGCGGGAGCGGTAGGCAAGTCTCGATGACGCGGCGGGCTCCTCGCCCGGTTCTGAAATGGGCCGGTGGCAAAACGGCGCTGCTCGACCGGATTTTAGGGCGATTGCCCGATCGCATCGAGACCTACTACGAGCCGTTCATCGGCGGCGGAGCCGTGTTCTTCGCGCTGGCCCGAGCCAAGCGTTTTCGTCGCGCGGTGATCGCCGACAAGAACGCGGAGCTCATCGCAGTTTATCGCGCACTCCAGAAGGACGTCGACGCCGTGATTGAAGCACTACGCGGCTTTCGGCACTCCGAAGCGGAATACTATCGAGTGCGGGCGAAGCGGCCCCGGGGGCTCGTCGCCCAGGCGGCTCGCGTGATCTATCTCAACAAGACTGGATACAACGGGCTCTATCGTGTCAACCGATCCGGGGAGTTCAACGTTCCCTTCGGGCGCTACAAGAACCCGAAGATTTGCGATGCCGAAAATCTCCGCGCGGCGGCTCGCACCCTCGAGGGCGTGGAGATCTTGACCGTCGATTTCGAAGAAGTGTGCCGGCGCGCCGAACCGGGGGATGCGGTCTACCTCGATCCGCCGTACTGGCCGGTTTCTCGTACCGCCAGTTTCACGGCGTACGATCGACATCCCTTCGGGGCGGACGAACAGCACCGTCTCGAGCATGCGTTTCGGGTGCTCCACGAACGCGACGTGCCGGCATTGCTGTCGAACTCGTGTACGCAGGAAACGATCCGCCTGTATCAGGCGTGGCGGAGCCAGAAGGTGAAGGTGGCGCGCGCCATCAACTCCCGCGGTTCTGCGCGGGGGCCGGTGTACGAGCTGCTCGTGGAAAATCGACCGTCGCGGGTCAAGCCGCCGCGTCGGTCTCGAGCTGCGTGAAGAGCGATCCGAGCTCCGGCCGAGCCCGGAGCGGCGAGCAGAACTTCGTTGCCAGCTCGAGCAACTCCGTCTCCAAGCGGTCTCCGCGTTCGCCCATCTCTCCTATCCGTTTCTGGCACTCGGCCTGCTCGCGCTCGATCGTTTCCTCGTGCTTGGCCAGCGCGTTGCGCAGCTCTTGGATCTGGAATTCGAGGTCGGTGACTTCGTTGCGTTTCCGCTCGGCCACCGCTCCGAGCTCCTGCTTTCGTTGCTTCGCCGCGACCCACTCGTCCACGACCGTGGCGACCGCGCGATAGGCTTTGGCGAGACCGGCGTACGGTTCCTGGAAGCCCGAACGCCCTTCCCAGAAGAGCACCTGGCTGTGCGATTCGAGCATCGCTTCCCGCTGTCGGTCGAGCTCCGCGGTACCACCCGTCACCCAGGCGTCCGCGCTCTTCGCTTCGTCGCGCGCTCGGCTCGCGTCCACACCGAGCGCGTGGACCGCGAAACCGAAGCGTTGCCTTCCGTCCCGGCCTCGGGCTTCGATTTCCTCGAGGGTGTCGTGGAGCTTCACCCGCTCGGACTGAAGCTTTTCCATTTCCGCGACCTTGCCCTGAACCTCCTCGAGCATCGTCGCGAGATCGCTGGGTCGATTGGTCGGATAGGCGCGGGTCAGCATCTGGGCGAACACCCGCGAGCGGCGTTGCCAGCGTTCCGCCGGGCTCATTTCGCTCGCAACGGGTTGGCGGGAGCTCGGGATGGGTGCCAGCGGCTCGGCGGGGATGCGGATCCCGATTGCGCCGGCCACTGCCATCAAATCGGCGTGCACTCGGTGGGCATCCACCGGGCGGTCGGCGGGCTCTTTCGCCAAGAGCTCGAGGCACAGCCGATCGAGCGCCTCGGGAATGGAGGGATCGATGCTGCGCAGCGAGGGCGGAGGCTCTTTCAGGTGCTTGACGAAGAAGGTCGCGGCATCGGTCGCCTCGAACGGAAGCTTTCCCGTCAGCATCTCGAACATCATCACGCCAATGGCGTAGAGATCGGCAGCGGGGCCCGCCTCGGTCGACATGATGCGTTCGGGAGCCATGTACTGCGGCGTGCCAAACACTTCCCCAGAGCCCGTGAGACGTGCGTCTTGCATCGAGCGCGCGATGCCGAAGTCGAGGAGCTTCACGACCTCGGAACCATCCGGCCCCTCTGCGAGGTAGATGTTTTCCGGCTTCAGATCCCGGTGAATGACCTCGAGATCGTGAGCACGGGCCAGAGCGCGAGCCACCTGGATCAGGATGGGCAGGGTCCGTTCGACCGGCACCTTGCCGCGCTCCATGAGCTCGGCGAGGGTCTGCCCCTCGAGAAGCTCCATCACCAGATACATGCTGCCGTCGGCGGTCTCGCCCTGGTCGAGGATCTCGATGATGTTGGGATGGGCGATCTTCTGTGCGGCCTTTGCCTCGCGCCGGAAGCGCTCCTGGATGACCTGGTTGTGCGCGAGCTCCGGGTTCATCACCTTGATTGCGCAGGGACGATCGTTCACGCGATTTTTTGCGCGATACACCGTCGCCATTCCGCCCTCACCGAGCACGTCCTCGAGGGAGTAGCGGCCGGCGATGTTCGTGCCGATCCGAGGGTCCCGAATATCGACCAGCCGGGCCCCGTCCACGAAACAGGCGGACTTATCGCTCGGATACTTGAGCTTGCACTGTGGGCAGACTCTCATTTTGGCGGTTTCCGTCCATGGTCCGCCAGGACCGGGTTTTCTGGAAGGACAAACGCGCCCCCGGCAAAAGCCGGCATTTGACCCGTTGCGCGGGGCATTTTTCCGCTTTCGGCTCGTCGTGGTAATGCGGTCTCGCTCACGATGGCTCGGCGAGAGGCCAGTCTCAGGGTCGACGTACCCAAGCCCGGCGACGACAAGCCGCGGGTCGGACGCGTGGCCATCATCACGATGGTGGGGTTCGCGATAGGGGTGGTCTGGCCGCGGCTGGCCCACATCAAGCTCACCCCCAGCGTTCCGAACGACGAGAGCGGATCTGTTGCCGAGGCTCCCGCCGGCTCCGGCTCACCCGAGCCACCGCCCGCTGCCAAGGCGGTACCGATCGAAGAGGATCCCGCCCCCGCGCACGACGAGCGCATCAAACTGTCCGATCCAAAGATCACCAGCTGCCGCGACGAAAGCGGCGATCGCCATTCGACTTGCGACGCAATCGAGATCGACGCCGTCGCTCGACCGAAGCTCCTCGCTCTCGGGGCCTGTCCCGCTGCAGAGGGTGCCGAGGGATTGCTCTCCATCGGTCTCGAGCTCGACTTCGCGTCGGGTAAGGTCACCGATGTCATCAAAGGCAAGAGCACGACGGTTCCCGACAAGACGGCGAATGCGTTCCTGGCCTGTGCCAAGAAGGAATTCGAGACTCTGAGTCTCGCCGACATCAAGCAGCACCACCATCAAAGCTACACGGTGTTCTACATCGCGGAGATCCTGCCCCCCGGCGCGAAGACGGAAGACGCGGACGCCGGAGCGAGCGTCACTCCTGCGAGCGGACGCGCTACGGTGACCTGGGAGGTCGCGATCATTCGTGACACAGCCAATCAGAAGGGCGATATGGTCGCGCGAATTCTCCGCGGAACGCACGTGGTGGTGACCGGGCGGGACGGCGATTGGTATCGGGTGAAGTACGACGCGAAGGGCACCGAGGGTTGGGTATTCCGTACCGCCATCGGCATGTGATCCTCGCTGGCCTGTGCGCCGCCCAGACGGCTCACGCCGAGGCAGCGACCCAAGGAGCCAAAGGAGAAGCGAAAGTTTCGGTCGCAGTCGGCCCGGTCGACGAGCAGAAGCGGGCGTTGGCTCACGGCCAAGGGGGCAAGGACGACGACTCGTCTCGAGAGTCGGACGCGACGGGCCCTCACGGCGGCGCGGCCGGGGGGCTGCGAGGGACGTTCGGTCGAGTATTCACCGAGGACCTGCAGCCGGGTTGGTTCGGACGCGTGGAATTCGAAGCGTTCAGCGCCGGGGCCTACAAGGACGCTGGACCAATCGGCGGAGCCCTGATCGGTGGAGAGTTCTGGACGGCGGACAGCGCGAGCGGTGGCGGTTTGCCGATGAGCGTGTTCCTGGGATTTCGCAGCCCCATTTTGGTTTCGACTCTGGGCTTCGGCGCGAACTTCTTCATCGTCGACAGCGTCGACGACGATGGCGGGTTCGGGATCTACGCGCCGTTCGGCGCCATGACCTTCGGCGTGGAGCTCGGATCGTTTCGGCTGCTCGCTGACGCACGGGCGATCTATCGCTGGCAGTGGGGCGCGCCGGATCGTGGACAGCTCCAGTTCGGCCTGACGTTTTCCCAGTTTTTCGAGGGTCCGCTTCGGGGTCGGGCTCGGTGACCGCAGCGGCGGTAGTATCGCCAAGATGAAGAGCGCCGCTCCTGCCGCGCGAGCCCTGCTCAAACTGTCTCGCGCGGTGTTCGTCACGCGCCGGGCGCTTTCCCATGCCCAGCCCTCGGTCGAAGGCCCTCAGTTTCACGCCGGGGTGGCGCCTCGTCGCAACCTGCTCTTCATCACTTCCGACCAGCAGCGTTACGACTCCCTCGGTGTGACCGGAAATTCGCTGGCCAAGACGCCCGTGCTCGATGCCCTGGCCAAGACCGGGATCCTGTACCGGCGCTGTCACGTGCAAAACGTGGTGTGCATGCCGTCGCGTTCGACCATGCTCACCGGCCAGCATCCACTGACTCACGGAGTGTACGCGAACGGGGTTCCGTTGCCCGAAGACACGCCGAACGTGGCGGAGATGCTCGGGCGAGCCGGATATCGAACGGCACTCATCGGCAAAGCGCACTTCGATCCGCATCTCGATCCCTGGCTCAAGTTCGGGGAAAACCGCCTCGCGCTTCGACGCTCCACGGGTCCGTGGCGGGGCTTCGATCACGTCGAGCTCGCGACCCACGGTCCGGTTGGCGGTCATCACTATGCGGCCTGGCTCTGGGACCGGCATCCGGAGCTGGTCGACGGTTTCGGAGCGGTGCTGACCGGTAGCGGTGGCGGTGAAACCGGCGCACCGGAAGTGAAAGCGAACCCGATCCCTCGCGAGCACTATCACACCGACTGGCTCGCGGACCGAGCGATTGCCTGGCTTCGATCCCTGGGGGAGGAGCCATTTTCTGTTGGTTGAGCTTCCCCGATCCGCATCACCCGTTCGACCCACCGCTCGAGGAAGTGCGACGACGTGTGAGCATCCGCGATCGTCCGCTACCGAAAGGACATCCCCAGACTCCCGAGCGCATCCGTCGGTTCCTCTCCAAGAAGCCTCGACACTGGCTCGACTGGTACGAGGGCCGTTACAAGAACCCCGAGGGTGGGCCGGTGAATTTTTCTCCCGGGGAGCTCACCGACGATCAGCTCCGCGAGGTCGACGCGATGATCCAGGTGGAAAACGAGCTGATCGACGAAGCGGTCGGTCGGGTCGTGGCGTTCCTCCGTGAGCGCGGCCTCGATCAGGACACGGACATCGTATTCACATCCGATCACGGCGAGCTCCAGGGGGATCACGGGCTTTTGTTCAAAGGCCCGTATCACGTCGAATCGCTGATGCGCGTGCCGCTCATCTGGCGCCCCGCACCGAGCGCGGCCATCGATCCTGCCGTCGTCGACGAGCCAGTGGGTCTGGTGGATTTGGCGCCGACGTTTTGCGCGATCGCCGGCATCTCACCATCCAATGAGTTTCAAGGCGAGCCCTTGCCGACCGCCCGGGGCTCGAAGCGAGAGCGCGTGATCACCACGTTCGACAGCCAGTTCGCCGCTGTGGGAATGCACCTCAGAACCATCTACCGCGATGGCTTCATCTGCACTGCGTACGAACCCAGCACCCGCGATCGCGGCGGTCGCTTCCGGCTGTACTGGTCGGTGTGGGGCCACGGCTCCCAGGTGCCAAACTACGATGGGAGCGAAGGCGAGCTCTACGATCTCTCGGTCGACCCGAATCAGTGGGAAAACCTCTGGCAAGATCCCTCGCGCCGGAGCTTGAGAAATGATCTCGTGGCCGATCTCCGAGCGCATCTGCCCAAAGAGCGACTCCCGCGTCTCGTGGCCCGCGCACCGACTTGATGGTAAATAGCGGGTGCTTGAAAGCGAAGCTCGCGTCCGCGCCGGTCAGCGATTCGGCCGCTCCATCCGAGGAGCATCTCGACGTCGTCCTGCTACGGGGTCCCACCGAGGACGGGGCGGGTACGCGAGTCCTCAGATGCCGTGAGGGACGTCTCGAGGCGGGCGACTTGCGCCCCCTGAGCGAGGGCAAGCCGATCCACGGGGAGGTCGTGCGGTTGCATCCCCGGGCGCAATGTCCTCATGTCTGCGACGTCGAGGTTCAACTCGAAAGAGCGGAGTCTCGAAGCGCCGACGGTCCTCCACAAGTGGCCAACGACGCGTACCGGCGCAATTGGGACGCCATCTTTCGAAACGGCGCTGCCAAGCAGCTGAACTGATTGGACGTCAGGAATCGCTCTGCCCGCTGATCGGGGGTGCGGGCATCGTGGTCGTCGGGCCGGCGAGAGCGTCGCGGAGACGTTCGCGCTGACTGGCAAGCTCGGGCTTTTCGCCCAACGCCGCCAGATAGACTTCTACATTTCTCGGATCTGGCTCGAGCCCTGACCCGACACATTGGGAGAGCAGCTGAAGGTTGAGGTCGCTCATGACGACGGCATGAGCGCAGTGGAGTCGCATGGCCGCGTCGACATAGCTCGCGTCGCACGCCGCGAGACCGACGCGAAACGCGATCTCGGAATACACTTCGACCGCGCCCATTTCCGGGTCTGCGCGCCCGACTTCGATCATTGCGAGGATCGGGCTCAACATCTGCTTTGCCTCGCCCAGGCGGCCGCGTTCGAGAAGTCCGCGAAGCGCCGTTTCCGAAACTTCGAAGGCAGCCGTTTGCTCGGTGGGAAGATCCTGCTCTGCCGGCGGGATTTTCACGCGCTTTCCATCCGGAAGGGTCGACTTCAGTACCGGGCCGCGTCCGGCTGCGGGCTCCAACAGTAGATCGACGTCACCGATTCGGAGCTTTGCGCGTCCGGTCACGCGCAAGCGGTGCTGAACCAGGTACGAGTTCACCCACGTTCCGTTGGTGCTGCCCAGGTCCTCGACGTCCACTCCGTCCTCGCTGACTACCAGCCGGGCATGTTGCCGAGAGAGCTTGAGATCGCGATCGAAGAGGATGTCCGCTTCGCTCCCGCGTCCGATCACGTAGCTGCCGGGGGCGAGTGCGATGCTGCGGGTTTCGCGGATCAGAAAGTACGCTGGTTGGACCTTGGCGGAGTCACCTGGGGGCACACTGGCTAGTGTAGGGACGACGAACCGCGCGGATGAAACTATTTGCGCGGGCATGTGGGTGAATGTGCGCCGCGCTCTCAGCGTGCCAGATATACGGACACCGAGTCCGCGCCCGCGTCCGCGGTGACGAAGTCGAGCTTGCCGTCCCGGTTCAGATCTCCGGTGGCGACTTCGTACGGATAGGCCCCGGTCGTCATGCACGCGTCGTGCGCGAACGAACCCTGGCCATTGCCAAGAGCCAGACACACGCTGTAGCCGTTGCCGGAAATGGAAGCGACGATCTTGGCGAGGGTCGGATCGTGATCGGCCTCGATCACGTCGAGCTGGCCGTCGCCATCGAAGTCGACGAGATCGATGAACGCCGGGGCGAGCACCGTGACCCCGGGGATCTCGGTGGGACCGGCGAGGGTTCCGCTGCCGTCGCCGGCGAGTAGCCAGACCTCGCCGTCCAGCACATCGAGGCCGCGGTTGCCCACCACCACGTCCGAGTGACCGTCCCCGTTCACGTCGCCGGAAGTGATGGCGAGGGGTGCGATGGGAAACACCAGGCCGGGGCGATCGCTGGCCTTGTACTTCGCGACCGTACCGAACGCCCCCGCGCCGTCGCCGAGCATCACCGCGACGGTTGGCGGGACCACCCGGGTCGCGGTCACGGCGTCGAGGGCACCGTCGGCATCGAGATCGACGAGGGTGAGACGGACCGGGTTGGTTCCTGCTGGGAAGTCGGTTCGAGGTGCGAATCCCCCCTGAGCGTCGGCGAGGAACACGGAGAGGTTGTTGTCGTCCGCATTCGGGACGAGCAAGTCGGCGCGGGAGTCCTGATTCAGATCCCGCGCCACCACGTGGCTCGGGCCAGCGCCCGTGGCCAGCTCGAGCGCCGTCGTGAACGCTCCATCGCCCGGATTCATGAACACGCTGAGAGTGTTGCCCGTGAGATTCGCGACAGCGATGTCCATGTCGCCGTCGCCGTCGAGGTCACCGGTGGTTACCGAGCGGGGCTCGGCGCCGGTGGTCAGCGTCGCCGTCGACTGAAAGCTTCCATCGCCTGTGCCGCGAAACACCGAGATGGTGTCGTCCTTCGAGTTGGCGGCCACCAGATCGAGTTTGCCGTCGGCGTCGAAATCCGCGAGGGCGAGCGAGCCCGGAGCTTGGCCCACCGCGACGCTTTTCGCGCGGCGATAGGGGCCAGAGTCCCCTGGGGCTTCGTCCTCGCTTTGTTCCGTTTTGCAGCCGGCGATGCCCAGCGCGAGAAACGCGAGTGCTGCGTATGCCGACTTGGCGTGCATCAGATGTCGATGAAGATATCGAGCTCGAACAAGATCTGGAAGAGATCGAGTCCAACCTCGGTGCTCGGGACGCGAAATCGCCCGCCGAAATCGCCCCAGGTTCCCCGGGCCGTCGTCAGAGTATAGCCCGCGAAGAAGCCGAGAAGAAAATCCGACTGGTCGAACTCGACCCAGGTGAAGCCGGCCTCGGGCCCGAGATACACCTCCGGGGTCACGTTGATGGGGACCTGCAGCGGCGCGATGAACACGGCGTCGGTGTTGGTTTCCAGCGGGAAGAGCATGAACGGTCCGGTGTCCAGCCGCACCGATTCGCCGAGATGCACGGACACTGGCATGCCCACGAGGAAGGTCGGGCTATCGCCGAGGCGAGGAGTGATCTCCGCGTACGCTCCGAGCTCCGCGTCCTTGTCGAGGAAGCGGAACAGGCCGTACACGCTCGGCGCGAAGAACGTGGAATTCGAGTACTTGACCACGTGAGCGCCCACTTCGAGGCTTTCTAAGAGCCCGAAGCCAGCGCCGAAGTTGAGCGCGGTTCGGGTGTCGTGCTGGGGGCCCGTGTCGATGAACGAAAGCTCGACCAGTCCGCTCGGCAGAGGCCAATACGGTCCGTCATCGAGGCGAAGCGTGTACTTGGGCAGCGTCATGCGTCGCGGGGCGAAGGACGACTCGACGCAATCGCTGGCTGCGTACGCTGGCCTTGCCACGAGCAGCAGCGTCGAAACTCCCAACAGACATGCCAAGCGGCCTGACATCGTTCTAGTTGGCTCCGTACTGGCACTCCCCGGCTTTTGGACACTCGCGGCCGCACACCTTGACCGGTGTCCCGTCGTCGGACGTGCACTCGGTCACTTCCGAATCCGTGCATGTCAGATCGCAGGTCGCGGAGCCCTTGCAGCAGATGAAACAGTTGGTCGTGCACGCCAGGCTACAGGTCGCATTGCCCGTGCAACCAATGCCGCAACCGCTCTCGCACTGAAGCCCGCAGTCGGAGTTGCCGTTGCAGCCGCCCCCGCAGTTTTCTTTGCACTGAATGTCGCAGTTCGAGCCACCCGCGCAGTCCAGGTTGCAATCGCCGGTTGTCGTGCAATCCACGTTGCAGGTCGATTGGCCCTGGCAGTTCGTGTCGCAGCCCCCAGCGACCGTGCAGTCGGCGGAGCAGTCAGACTTCGATGCACATTTGAGATTGCAGGCGACGCCGTTGCAGTCGAGGTTGCAGTCTGCCCCCTGACTGCAAGTCGCGTTGCAGTCAGGGGAGCCATCGGGACAGGAAAGGTCGCAGTGCGCTCCGGTGCAACTCAGGCTTTCGTCGCCCGAGTCGTCTCCGCCACAAGCGGAGACCAGTGCTGCGACCACGAGCAGGCACGCGCCGACGGTGCGGAGCCAATGGGTGGCGTTCATGGTCATCGGACGGGGTACACGCAGTGGCCGTTGGTGCACGGAACGTTGTTGCAGCAGTTTGCGCTCGTCGTGCACTCCTGGCCGTAGAATGCGCAGGAGCCTCCGGTTCCGCCGCTACCACCGGTTCCAGCGTCGGGAATGTTGGTCTGGCCGCAGATGCCTTGGGTGGATCCCGGGGGCGCCTTACAGGGCAGTCCGGCACAGCAATCCGCGTCAGTCGTGCACGCGCCTCCCGATGGGACGCAGCTGGCTCCGCAGATGAACGGGGAACCGCCATCGGCTGCGTTCTTGTCCGGCAAGCAGGGCAGGCCGCAGCAATCCGAGCTCGTGGCACAGGGCTGACCTGCTTGCGATCCCGCTTCGGAGCAATCGCCGACTCCGGTGCAGCGAGGGATCCCGAGGAGATCCTGCTGGCACACCTGGGATCCTGATTCACGTTGCCCGCGCAGCAGTTGTTCTCGGCGTTGCAAGACGTCGTAGCGAGCTTGCACACCGCTCCCGCGGGTCGACATGCTTGGCCGTTGTCGCAGCGGCCGGTTGGTTCGCCGGCGGACTTGCTGCACTTGACCGATCCGTTGCCACCAGGGACACCCGGAGCGCCGCAGCAGTCGGAGTCCGTTACGCACACCTCCCCTGTGGGATGACAACCGCTTGGCGGTTGGCAGACGAGAACCCCGGTCGGGCCGTAGGGTGCACACGAGCGGCTGCAGCACTCGCCGCCGCAAACGGGAACGCCTGCATCGGTCACTGCGGTGCCGCCATCGCCGTTCGCGCCGGCCCCGCAGACTTCGCCCGCAATGAGGCAGCCGGTGGTGCCGGGAGCGTCCGGTTGTTTGCACGTGCCGACCGTCGAGCCAGAGGCCTTGTTGCAGATGCCGGTGCAGCACTCTGCGTCGGCGCCACAAAGATCGCCGGTTTGGCTGCAGAACGACGATTGGATCGCGCAGTTGCCGTTCTTGCAAAGCTTCGAGCAACAGTCTGTGTTGGCGCCGCAGCTGTTGCCTGCGGTTTTGCAGCTCGAGTTGAGGGGCGTGCAGGTCGACGAACCCGCGTCAGTGCCGCCGCACGTACCACTGCAGCACTCGGCGTCGCTCGTGCATGCTTGGGCGTCGGAGGTACACAGGTTCGAGCCGCACTGCCCACCGCTGCACACCAGGGTGCAGCACTCGGTTGCCACGGTGCAGGCAGATCCAGGTCCCCCGCAGCTCCCGACGGGATTGGCGCAAGCGTTGAGGGTTGGGTCGCAGTTGGCGGTGCAGCAATCGCTGTTCGCGGCGCAAGTCGTGCCAACGGGGGAACAATTGGGGCTCACTCCCGCGGTGCCACCGTTTCCAGTTCCGGCGCTTCCACCCGCCGTGCCGCCCTGAGCGGAGTCATTGCCGGCGTCCTTCTTGGTCGTCGTGTCTTCGGAATCGCTTCCGCAACCGTGGACGATTGCGAACGCCAAGAGTGAGCTCGCAGCGAGGCCGAGCCAGGTGATCCGTCGAGTGGGTGCCAACATTTCGCCTCCGGGGTGGTTAGTGGGGGTAGGCCCCGAGACGGTTGAAAGAATTTGAGGGCGCCGATGTAGAGCAATGTGGGAGGACGGCGCCTCTTCACTGGGGCGCAGCAGTACAGCAGCCGGTAATGCAGTAAAAGCCCTGGGGACAAGGCGCTTGTCCGGTGACCCCACAGGGCTCGACTCCAGCCGAGCACTGTCCCCCATCGAGCGGCTGGCAATCCGGGGGCAGCGACTCCTTGCCAACGCAGAGCTCACAGTGCCCACAGCCGTTCAGGCACGAGCCCACCGGTGTGCACGGTTGGCACTTGGCGGGATCACCGAGGCTCAGGATGTCGCAGCTTCCGACTCCACCGACTGTCGACCCGAGCCAGACGAACTGGCCGCTTTCGGCGGGAAGCTCACAGCAGCCAAAACAATCGCAACCGTTCGGGGTCAGTGGACCACAGTAACTGGCACACGCGTCGCTCTGCTGGCTCATGAGCTCGGCGCAGCTCGCGCTCGTTCCCGGCGTCTTCGCGTTTTGGTCGTACTCGCAGTAGGGCTTGCCGTTGTCGTCGGTGCCCTCCGGCGGATAGCTCGGTGACACGGCCAGCGGATCGCACTCGTGGCTCCAGTAGCAATCGTCATTGCCGGGCCCGGTGTCTTGATCGAAGTAGCAATCCATCTTGCAGGGTGCGTTGTTCTGCCCGGGGATGCCTCCGAAGTAGCTGGCTTCCGTGTTGTCGCAAGCCCCGAGGCAATCGGGATCCGCCGCGTCGATCTTTCCATCGCCGTCGTTGTCCACGCCGTCGCCGCATTCGTAAACGTGACCCTGACAATCCCCGAATGCGCCGGCGGTGTTCCCGCCGCCGTCAGCGCCCGCGCTGCCCTGAGACGCGCCGCCACTGCCGACGAGCTCCGTGTCGTCCTCCCCACACGCAGAGAGAGCGATTGTTGCGGCCAGTGCAGCCGCGGCCACGAGCAAGGAGCGCACGGCTCACTTTCCCAGATTTTGCAGACGGGATCTCGCTTCGGCCGAAAAACGCCCATTTGGATACTTCGCGAGATAGCTCCGGAGGAGGGAGGCTCGACGGGCTGGATCTCGCTCGATGCGAGCCGCCGCGAACATCGCCGTTTCTGCGGCGGCTGTCCCAGCGTGCTGGCGGGCGACGTCGGCGTAGCGCCGCTGCGCTTCGGCCGTATCGCCGGCTACCAGCGCGCACTCTGCGAGCAGGGATCGGGCCTCGGCGTCCTGGGTGGGGGTCGGATGGGAAGCGAGCGCCAGGCTCACGTCGCGACGCGCCGTTTTCGCATCGCCGGATGCCAATCGAGCCCGCGCGTGGGCGAGCAGTGCGCCCACGGCCGCCGCCTTTGGACTCGTCGATCCCGGCTCGGGCTCCAGTGCGGCAGTTTCGCTTGCTACGTTTTCCAGACTCCACCGCTGGCCTGGGTCGAGCACCGTTCGTACGCTTCCGTTCTCGAGCACGCGCACGTGCCCTGCGCTCACCCGGACGGAGTCCAGCGAAACGTCGAAGATGGTTCCGGTGACCTCGACGCGAAAGCGTGGGGTCGCGACCGCAAAGGCGCGCTTGGGCCCTGGATCTACTTCGACGTGGACGCTTCCGTGCTCGAGCAGCAGGGTGGCCTGGTTGGCGCTCCAGCGCGCGCGGGTCTCTGCTCCGAGGGCCACTTCCGCGTGCGCGAGGCGCACCTTTCCACCGCTTTCGCTGGAAAGGACCGCGCCTTCCGCGACGGGAGCATCGATGTCGAGCTTCGCACCTTCGACCCGGATGTCGCCCCGCTGCACACGATCGCCAATCCGCGAAACGTCGAACAGCACCGACGGGCTCTTCGCCAAAAGCCGCGGGCTTTCGGACGACCGAGCCCGCGCGATGAAAAACGCGGCTACGAGAAACAGGCTCGCCGCAGCGAGGAGGAGGACGGGCCGGGGCGACCGCGAGCTTTTACCTGCGGCGTCCTCTTGCCGAGCATCGAGCGCCCGGCTGAGCGCCCGGCTGCGTCGGGATGACGAAAGCTCGAAGCCCTCGCCCAACAGCGTCGTGACCGCCGCGAGAGCATCGGCTTCCGTCCGGCAGTCATCACACTCTGCAAGATGCTCCTCGAGCAGCAACCTCCGAGGCTCGTCGAGCCCCAGATTTCGCTGCTCGAGGAGCGACTTTGCACGCCAACAGTGGAGTGTCATCGGCGTCCCTCCCCCGGCCCAAAAATTTCGATGAGCAGCGGATCCGCGCGCAAGCGCTTGATCAGCTGGCGTCGCGCAAAGAACACACGGGACTTCGTGGCGGCTCGCGAGGCGCCGACCAGGGCGGCAACCTCGTCGATGGGCCGCCCTTCAATCACGTGGAGCACGAAAGCAACGCGCTTCTTCGCGTCCACCTTCGCAAGATGTTCGTGCAACCGCTCGGTCTTGCGGCGGTCGTCGAGAGCGTGCTCGCTGCCATCGCCTGGCGAGGCCAAGTCTTCGACGGGCGCGATGGCAAGTCGTCGTTTGTGTGCGGCGCTTCCGAGATGCGCCTGGGTCACGCGCACGGCGATGCTCGTGAGCCAGGTGCGAACGCTCGCCTCCCCGCGAAAGCGAGGAAACGCCGTGATGGCGGCCATCAAGGTCTTCTGCAGCAGGTCCTCAACGTCGCTCGGCGAACCGACGATTCGGGACAGCGAGCGCTCGAGTGCCGGCGCTTCTGCAGCGAGCACACGACCCAGAGCCGCACGGTCGCCGCTCCGACACGCATCCAGCGTTGCGTCGTCCCAAGTGCGAACAGGGGACTCTGGGGCTCGCTTCGGGTGCACTTCCTCAATAGTGAGGTCAGCTGGGCTGGCGGTTGAAAATATTTGGCGCGGGCGCTCAAAAGGCCACGATCGCCGAGAGATCCCCGGAGCCGCGAATGCTTCCGAGGTCCGCCACTTCCCCGCCGAGCACGCTGAAGCGCTGCCGGCGGAGGCTCACGTCCAGCCCGAATGCGAGGCGCAGCGAGACGACTTCTCCGAGCGCGAAGCGGGCCTCGGGACCGAAGTGAACCATCGGAACCACGCGGGTGGCATCACCACTCCGACCATCGGGGGCCGTCCCGGTGGCCTGCAGGATCCGGGGACCGGTGGCGAGCTGGATCCCTGCGGCAAGCGGGCCACCCGAGAGCAATGCGTGGGCGCGCAGGAACGCATCCAGCTCGGTCAAGCGTGCGGTTCCCGTGCTCGACTCGCTCTCGACGGGTAGGAAGGGTCGGAGCTCGAGGGTGAGCTCGGCGACGAATCGTCCGTTGGTACGACGAACGCCCGCCCCCAGGAGGCCACCGATCGCGGTCTCGCTCCGCCCGTTCCCGGCACTCGCCGCTGCCACGCCGACGAGGACGAGGGGCTGCCAGCGCGGGCCGGGTTCCTCGGGCACACTCGGCTCGGGCTCGGCCACCGCGGTCGTCACGTCTCCGGATGCCGCCACTACGCGGTCGAGGACTTCACTCACCTTCAGGGCCAATGCGCGGTCCGTCTCGGGCTCGTCCTTCCCTGGCAAGCGGACGACCTGGACCAGCACGCGGTCGTGCTGCTTGCTCGCTACGTACACCACGAACTCGCCGCGAGACGGATCGGACGAGCGCTCGACCCAGATCCCGACGATGGCATGTTCGGCTCGGAGCGGCTGTTCGACTGAGCGAAGCTTGTCGCCCACCGTGCCGGACACACTTCCCCCTGCTTTCACTTCTAGGTTGCCGGCGGACTGGATCGCCAGGGCTTGCACGAAACCAGGTGGCGCCGGTCCGTCCTCAGTGCCAAACACCAACACTTTTGGCGCGGCGCTCGCCAGGCTCGAGAGAAGCGAGATCGCCAGCGCGAAGCTCGCCGTCGGCAGGCGCAGGCTCATGGGCTGAAGCTACTCCAAAGCCGGCGCCCAGTTCACTGATGGAAAGCGAGATTCAGCCGGCGATTTCGGCGTACGGGGTGCGAACGTTGCGCGCCGCACCTCGCGGATCCGCCCTTCGTCGAGACGGCGCGCTGGATCATCAAAGCTTGAAGAAAGCGCGGATCTTGCCGATGAGCTGATTGGTCTTGTCCTCGACCACGCGGGCGCCCTGGCGTTCGCTGGAAGCCGCCGTCTCGTCGAGATGGAGCTGCCGGGCCATGACGATCTTGCCAATGGTCTTTGCGAGCTCGGGGGATTGTTCGAGCACTTCGTGGAGCGCGGACTTGTCGACCATGAGGGAGATCCGACGGCGAGACGGCGCGAGCCGTCGCGTTGCGGTGCTCGCCCGTCGTGAGGGACATCTCGCCGAAGAATTCACCGGCGCCGAGATGAGCGATCTCGAACGTCCGCGCCTCGCGTCGAGAGCGTGATCGAGACCTCGCCCCGATCGATGATGTAGAGCTCCTCGCCGGGCTCGCCCTGACGGATGATGACCTCGCCCCGAGCGTAGCGTCGAACGCGGCTTCGAGTCGCGAGGAGCTCGAAGGCCTCCTTGGGCAACGCGGCCAAAAATCCACGCAAGCCAGGATCCGGTCCCGTCGCTTGCGTCGCTCCTCCTTCTCCGCTTCTGCCTGCTCCTTGGCGTCGTGCATGTGCACGGTTCGGATGGGAAACGGAATCGTGATGCCTTCGCGACTGAATGCGTACCAGATGCGATCGCGCACGGCGCCGGCGATCACGTCCCGCCGACTGAACTGGTCGGTGAAGAAACGCACCCAGTACTCGACCCCGCTGTCCATGAAGCCATGAGTGACGATGTCGGCGGGGGGATGCTCGAGCACCCCTTCCACGCCATTCAGGGCCTCGGAGATGATGTCGTGAACGAGCCCTGGCGGCGTCTCGTAGCTCGCCTGGACGTACACCGAGCGGCGCATGATCTTGCTCGGCTTGGTGTAGTTTCGGATCGGCACCTTGGCGAGAGTGCCGTTGGGCACGATCACTTCGACTTGCTCCAGCGTTTGCAGCTTGGTCGCGCGCCAGTTGATCTCCACGACGCGTCCCACGTTTTCGGGATCCGCGTCGAACTGAACCCAATCCCCCACCTCGAACGGGCGCTGCACCTGGATTGCGAGCCCGGCGAACATGTTGCCGAGGGTTTCCTGGAGTGACAGACCGATGACCGCGGTGAGGAGGGCCGAGGTCGTGAGTAGGGATCCCGGCTCGACGCCGGCTGCTCGCAGCGTGATGAGGCCCGCTGCGGCGTAGATCAGGCCTTGCACGATGTCGCGAATGATCCGCGGCAGGGGGTGCACCACGCGCCGCCCGAGCACGTAGTCCACGAGCAACAGGAACGAGCTCCTACCAATCGAGAGCAGGAGCAGAAGGACCGCGATGATCCTGAGGCTGCGACTGGCGGGGGACGCATCGTCGAGAAAGCCGCGTCCCGCTGCGGCGACCACGTGCAGCACCAAGAACACCGCCGGCATTGCCAGCGTGCGGCGCTCCCCTGGTGGCAACAGGAGTCGTAAAACGACGAGCAGGAGCGCGGCAATGACGATGCCGACCCCGCCGAGCACCATCAGCTCGCCGTGCGCGAACTCAGCCAGCACGCGCTGCATGGGAGTGGGACTCTATCAGAAGGCTCCGATGAGGACTCGCACCTTGCTTTGGGCAATCACGAACGTCGCGTCCACGCCTTCTGCGCGGGCGTAGTAGACGCTCGTCCCCTGCCAAGAATCGCCGGCTCCGATGCGAAAGGTGCGGGGTTTGTCCGTACCCTGGGCTCGAATCACGAGCTCGGGAGATGCAAAGCCCTCGCTCGGGCGCGCAGGTCCGGTGTGAACTGCCGCCTCCGGTCGAAACGCGATCAGCGTGTCGACGATTTCGCTGACTCGCGTGGAAGACAGGTCGACGCCGCTCGCGCGCGCGAAGGCGTCACCGATCTTCTCGAGAATGAGCCGGCCTCCCTTGCGCTCGATTTCGATGCGCGTCGTGTTGTCGGGAGTGATCATGAAGAGACTGCGGTCGAGCGCGAGCGTGCCCAGGGCATCGACGGCACTGCGAGGCATCGAGAATACGCCGGGCTGGCTTGCAATCTTGGCGTATGCGCCGCCGGTCGTCAGCGCGCCGATGGTCAACGTTTCGCTTTTCTCGCCCGCGTCGCCGGCGACGTAGCTCAGGTGCACGGTGAGGCGGGGTTCGGCGAATCCGAAGCTTCCGTCATCGCGATCGGCGATCCAGCGCTCTGCCTCGAGACCTCGAAGGGCATCGATCGTGTTGCTGATTACGGCTGCGTCGCGCTCGAATCCCTTGGGGAGCTCCAGCGTGAAACTTCCAGAGGGTTCACGGGTGAATCGCTGGTGGATGTCCTTGCCAGTGACCTCCAAAGAGCGAAATTCCGATTCCGCGAAATCGAAGATCTTCCGCGATCGGACCAGCGTCGAGTCGGCATCGAGAACCCGCGCACGGTCGCGGTCGAGGATCAGGACTTTCCCGTCGCTCGTTCGCCGGACCGGGAGGCTGCCGTTCGCACTCGGCGTGCCGATCTCCACGACTTCCTTCACGACCTTCGCGTCCTCGTCGGCAGAGCTTTCCACGACCGCTCGCCCTTTCGGGGGATGGAGCCCGAGCCGGTCGAGGTTGGGTTTGTCCTCGATGGTTCCGGTCGCGCTGACGATGGACTCGACGCGCTGATTGCCGGGTTCGAGCTCCACATCGCCTTTCACCGGCGCGCGCATCAAGAAGCCGGACTCCTTTCGGTCGAGCTCGAGCCGACCACTCGGTCGCTCGATGCGAAGGCTTTCGACCTCGTCTTTGCGCAGGGTAAAGAGCGAGCGATCGACGAGGGAGTCCGCGGGGGTGTCCAAACCGGTGACGACGCTCTTCGGGACGCATGCCGCGAGCGCGTCGGGCTCGCGCCGGATCGCGACGGCGTCGTTCGCGCTGCCCGGGCAAACGCCACCCACTTCGATGATGGCCTTCGGATCGCTCTTCTTCTCGGGGGTGAGTGTCAAGCGGATCGGGCTTTTGCCAATTGCCGCCTCGGCCGCGCCGAGCTCCAAAAAGCGGTCGGCCTTGATCCGAGCAAACTGTACGAGCACTGCGTCGAACGCGTCGCGACTCACCCGTACGTCACCGAGCATGCCGTCGAATCGCCAGCGATCCTGGCCGGAGCTCTTCATCCGTCGTGTGCCCACGGGGCCCTCGATCACGATCTTGGAGAGCGCGGGGGACACATAGGGCACGAGCTGCCGTCCCCGGAGCTCGCCAACATCCAGGTCGAGCTCGGTCACCAGGTCGCGACCGACGATCATCACGCCGGCGCCGGGCGCGCTCGTCACCAGCTCGAGGTAGCGCGCCCCCTCCGGCGACGCAGCTTCCTTGCCAAAGCGGAGCTCGTAGACAATCGCGCCCATTTCGAGCCGGATCACCCACTTGGTGTCGTCGAGGCCGAATGCCTTGCGATCCACCTCCTCGGGTTTGATCCGCCGCACCCAGCGCGCGTACTCGAGGGCACCGGTCAGCTTGTCGATGGCGTAGGCATCCGCCTCCTCGACAATGGGCTCCCGCAGTGACCAGGTTGCGTCGCCAGCATCGTCGGCCGCGCTCCGCTGCAGCACGAAATGCTTTCCTTCGTGGTCGAGGCTGATGCGGGTCAGGTCGTCCTGGCGAAATGCGCTGAGGACGTTGTGCTCCCGCGCTTCGCGCTCACTCGTCGTGACGCGATTCTGGGTTGCGATGACAGCGACGACGGCGACGATGGAGGCGGCGATCAGCGCAATGGTCGTGAGGTGCCGTTTCGGAAACGAGCGCATCACTCGTCCTCGTCTGGGTCGGGATCGGATTCAGGTTCGTCCTGGTCTTTTTCTTCTTCTTCGTCTTCTCGCGCGCGATGTTTGGCCTCCGCCTCGGCCCGCGAGCGCTTCTCCTTCGAGCGACGGCGCAGCGTGACGAATACACCGAGCGCAGTGGCCGCGCCCGGCATGTAGATCAGCACGTAGCGCAAGACTTCGGCCATCGACTCTTCGCTGAGACCAATGCCCGCCTCGTGCTCGGGTTTCTCCGGCACGCTGACCAGGGCCGGACGAGCCGCGAGCCACGAGATTGCGCTCTCCATGAACACGCGGTTGCCGTTGAGGCTGGGATCTCGAAAGTTGCTCCCCCAAGCGAGGTTTGCCGTCCCCGCGAACAACGCTCTCGGGCCGTGGGGCAGAGTGGAAGCTGCGGGCTTCTGGAGCTCGCTCGCCATGGCGATGGTGAATGGCCCACCGGGATCGGTCGGCGCCTTTTCCACCGGCTTGCCCTGGTCGACGAATGGGCGCACGTCGCGAACACTGAAGGCCTTACTCGACGTGACGAGCAAGGGAATGGCTCGGTCCGCCGTCGACTTCATGCTTTGCGCCAAGCTGGCGAGCACCTTGAATCGGGGTTGGTCGTCCTTGAACAAGCCGTTGGTGATGGCGTGGGGTTTGGGCATCGAAAAGAAGGTTTCGCCCAGACCCTGGGGTACTCGGAAGTCGGAGTCCGTCTCGATGATCAAGTCATCGCCGAGCTCGATGCCGGCGACTTTCGCGATGGGCTCGAGCCCACTCGATTGGATGCGGTTGTCCTCGTCGAGCATCGAGTTCGAAAGCACCAGCACATTGCCTCCATCTTGGAGGTAGCGTGCAACGTGCTCGGCGGGCTTGTCCGCCAGGGGAGTTTCCGGGCCGATGATGGCGACGACTTGGCAATCATCGAGCTTGGGTAACTTCGGCAGAGCGAGGTCCATCGTCACGACCTCGAAATTGTTCTTTTCCAGCCGAAATTTCAGCTCGGCGAGACCGTGCGGACTGCCATCCTCCAGGGAGATTTCCTGGTGTCCAATTGCAAAACACACCCTCGCGCTTTCCCGCGTGAGGACATTTCGAATTCCTTCGGTCAGTGCTTGCTCGAGCTTGGGGCGAGCCTGGCCGTTTTCGTCATCCCAAGAAACGATGTCGTCACTGGTCAAGAACCAATGCCGCTCACCCCGCGCCATCACGATCGCCGCGTCGGTCACCACCCGGCCGTCTTCGGTCTTGCCAGCCAGGATCTGGTACTTCTGCTGGAGCGCCAGGAATTCCGCCGGGCTCCGGTCGGGATCCACCCAACGCACGGTGAGCTTCGTGGTCTCCGCGCCGTAAGCATCGAGCATGTGGCGAGTACTGACGGTGAGCGGATCGCTCGCGCTCAAAAACACGATCACTTCGACGGGCTCGCTCAGTGCATGCAGCGTGTCGAGAGTCGCTTGGGAGAGCGTGTACAGGCCGCTCGAGGTCCAATCCCAGCGTTTGTAAAAGCGGGCCCCGAGCACGTTCACCATCACCGCGAGGAGGGCGGCGGCGAGGACGCCTGCGGCGGACAGCACCTTCAGGCTCTTGGCAACGCCGACGGGTTTTGGCTGGGACGTGCGGGGTTTCGCCATCAGCCCCATCTCCACGAGTCCACGACTCGCACCGTCACGAACAGCGGCAGGATCGAAAGAGTTCCGTCGAAGAGGAGGCGGCGTAGATCCACGACTCCTTTGCTCATTTCGTCCATCTGCGTGAGCACGGAAACGTGGCTCGAGATCTCCCGGAGCACACCGGGCTCGAAGATGTATTCCCCGATGCCGAGAATGAAGAGGCCGAACTGGACCATGATCGTCAAAACCAACGCCATGAGTTGGCTCTTGGTCATCGCACTCATCAAGGTGCCCACGGCGAGATACCCGGCGCCGATGCCGAACACACCCAGATAGCTCGATCCGACGACGCGCCAGTCCACCTGACCCGTGTGCCGAAGGATCAAGATGTAGAGCACGGTGGGCGCCCACATCATCACGTAGGTAGTGACGACCGCGAGGTACTTGCCAGTGACGACACCGGCGGGAGTGACGGGCGCGGTGAGGAGCGTTTCTATGGTGCCGCTGCGTCGCTCTTCAGCGAACAGGCGCATGGTCAGCGCCGGACAAACCAAAAGCAGAGAGACGAGGAGAAAGATCGACTGGCCGAAGTACGCCTGCACCGGTCCGTTGTCGATCGAGACGGCCTGGGCATTCGAGATGTGGACGACGATGCTGTAAAACGAGAGCCCCTGGAGCAGCAGAAACACGACCAACAGCACCCAGGCCAGCGGCGTCACCCAGAGGGAGAGCATCTCGCGCCGGTACACCGGAAAGATGCCGCTCACGATGCCTCCTCGTCGTCGTCATCGTCGTCGGGCTCCGGTGTTTGCTCGCTTCGCGTGAGCTCGGCGAACACGTCTTCGAGAGTTGCGCGCACCGGCGTTGCTTCCCGAACCCCGAGACTGGCGGCAACCAGCGAGGCCACTGCGCGCTCGACGATGTCGGCAGTATCCCCGGCATCTTCGGCGAATTGAACTCGGAATCGCGTTGCGTCGCTGTCTTCGGTAGCTCGCACTTTGCGAACGCCTGGGAGGTCGCGGAGGAGCTTCTTTGCCTTCGACTCGTCACCGCGCACGACGAAGACCGCGCCTCCCGCGTGGCGGCGCGCCCGGAGCTCGTCGATCGTCCCCTCCGCAACCAGCCGGCCGCGATCGATGACCAGGGCACGCTCACACGTGGTCTCCACCTCGCTCAAGATGTGAGTCGACAAGAGGATCGTGTGGCTCTCGCCGAGGCCCCGGATGAGCTTTCTGACTTCCCGGATCTGATTCGGATCGAGCCCAGCGGTCGGTTCGTCGAGGATCAGGAGCGGAGGATTGGCGACCAACGCATCTGCGAGCCCGACGCGTTGCCGATAGCCTTTCGAGAGATGACCGATCAGCGTCTCGGACATCTCGCTGACGGCCGCCTGCTCCATTGCGCGCTCGACGCTCCTCTTCCGATCCCGTCGGGAGACTTTCTTCACCGCCGCGCGGAAGCCGAGGTATTCGCGGACACGCATCTCGGGATAGAGCGGTGCGCTCTCCGGCATGTATCCGATGCTCTGGCGCGCCTCGAGGCTGTCCTCGATGACGTCGTGTCCGGCGATCCGCACGCTACCGCCGGTGGGTCCGAGAAAACCGACCAGGATCCGCATGGTCGTACTCTTGCCGGCACCGTTGGGTCCCAGGAATCCAACGATCTCGCCCTTCTTCACCCGGAACGACACGTCCCGCACGGCGACCACGGTCCCGTAATCCTTGGTGAGATGCTCGACCTCGATCATTCGCGGCCGGGGATAGCACGGTTTTTCCTCTTTCGCTGAGGGGCTGTGCGAACCTCCGCGCCGTGAGCTCGCGCGCCGCATTCGCGCATCCCGATTTTCGGCTCTACGAGCTCGGACGCTTTCTCACGACCGTCGGCTTGCAGATGCAGTCCGTCGCCGTCGGCTGGCAGGTCTACGCGCTGACGGGCGATCCCATCCATCTGGGCTGGGTGGGACTCGCACAATTCTTACCGATGGCGGTCCTGTCGCTTCCGAGCGGTCACGTAGCCGATCGGTTCGAGCGACGAAACATCCTCGTCGTGTGTGCGCTGTCCGCCGCATTGGGTGCCGGGGCGCTGGCGTTTCTATCGCGGAGCTCGGAGCCTCGACTCGCGCTGCTCTACGGGGTGCTCGTGCTCTTGGGCGTGGCGCGTGCGTTCAACGGTCCGGCTGCCGCCGCGATCTTGCCCTCCCTGGTTCCGATGAAGGACTTCACGAATGCGGTTGCGTGGAACTCCATCGTCTGGCAGGGCGCGACGGTAATCGGACCCGCGCTCGGTGGGTTCGCGTACGGTGCGTTCGGTCCCGTGCGCGTGTATCTCATGACCGCGGGGTTGTTGATCGTCGCAGCGTCTTGCATGCTGGGTTTGTCGCCTTCGCGACGAAGTGAAGTGAAGGAGACGGTGAGCGTTTCCACCGTCTTCGCGGGGCTTCGCTATATCTGGCAAAAGAACGTGATGCTGGCGGTGATTTCCCTCGATCTCTTCGCGGTTCTGCTGGGCGGCGCTGTGGCGCTCCTGCCCGCAATCGCTCGGGATCAGTTGCACGTGGGACCGATGGGGCTCGGGATGTTGCGCGGGGGTCCGGCGTTTGGAGCGGCGCTCATGGCCCTCGCACTCACGTATCGGCCTTTGGTGAGGCGCGCCGGTCCGATTCTATTCGGCGCGGTTGCCGTGTTCGGGATCGGAACCATCGTGCTGGGACTCTCACGGGTGTTCGCTCTTTCCCTCGGCGCGCTGGTCTTGCTCGGCGCGGCCGACATGATCAGCATCTTCGTACGCAAGACCCTGGTGCAGCTCGGTACACCGGATTCCATGCGCGGTCGGGTGAGCGCCGTGAACCTGGTCTTCATCAGCGCGTCCAACGAGCTCGGCGAGTTCGAATCAGGGCTGACCGCAGCCTGGCTCGGAGTGGTCCCCGCTGTGCTCGCCGGCGGGGTCGGCACACTCGTCGTGGTGGCGGTCTGGTGGTGGCTCTTCCCATCGCTCGGCCGGGTTGACCGCCTCGACAAGGTCACGCCCGAGAGCGTGTGATAGTGTCGCGGGCCGTGCCTGAGATTCGTGATTCGAGCATTGCCGTAACGGGCGGTTGTGGCTTCATTGGCTCGCATCTCGTGGCGGAGCTCGCGCGTCGTGGTGCGCGACGCATCGTCGTCATCGACAGCTTGCGCTACGGCAAACGCGAGAATCTACCGGCTGGTGTTGCGGTCGAGGTGCTGCAGCACGAGCTCGGGTTCGGCGATGTGTCGGAGCTCGAGCGAGCGCTCGGTGGCGTCGACATGCTGTTTCACCTTGCGGCGGAGAAGCACAACCAATCGAAGGACGATCCGAGCCGTGTGCTTCGCAGCAACGTGGAAGGAACGGCCACGCTCTACTCCGCTGCCGCGCGGGCCGGAGTGAAGAAGGTCGTTTTCTCGTCGTCTCTGTATGCGTACGGCCGACTCGACGGTCCGCCCATGGTCGAGACCGAGGTGCCCCTCCCACGCACCGTGTACGGAATCAGCAAGCTGACCGGGGAGCACTTGCTGGCGTTTTTCGGCCGAGAGCACGGATTTTCCCACGTCACGCTCCGCTACTTCTTCGTTTACGGGCCAAGGCAGTTCGCGGGAACTGGGTACAAGAGTGTGATCGTGAAGAGCTTCGAGCACTTGGTCCGCAAGGAACCTGCCGTAATCTTCGGCGACGGCCTCCAGTCCCTCGACTACGTGTACGTCGTCGACGCAGTCGACGCGACCTGTCGCGCGATGGAGTCTTCGATCTCAGGGGAGGTCCTCAACGTCGGATCGGGGATTTCGACGAGCGTGGCGGATCTCGTTCACTCGATCACTCGCGTGGCAGGTGGCTCTCCGACTCCCGAGCACGGACCTGCCGACTGGACAGCGGGCAGTCACCGCGTTGGCAACGTCCGGCGCATCGAGAGTGTGCTGGGTTGGACGGCGGAGACTTCCCTGGAGGACGGGCTGCGAAAAACCTTGGAGTGGATTCGTGAAGCGTGAAGCTCTGATTGTTCTGGTTCTGTTCGTTGTCGGGTGTTCTCGGGAAAACACGGCTACCTCTCCCGAGCCGGCTGCCACCTCGGCAGAAACGCTCACGCCGGTCGCATCGGCACCAAAAGTCCCGAGCCCGGAGCCCGCTGCCAGCGGCTCGAGCCAAAAGGCTCCCGTGAACCCCATCGGTGACGCAAAGATGAGCGACGACGGGACCATCGTCATGGATCTCTACAAACCCGCGCATGCCCGCTTCGTCTATCGGCCATCGGATCCGAAGTACCAGGAGATCCTGAAACACCTCGGTGGTCTGAAGCCCGGCCAGAGCAAGCTCGTCCCTCCCTGGCCCGACAACATCGACGACGCGCGGGTCGAAAAGTCCGTCCACGAGTACATTCAGGACAAGAAGGGCTGGGCCGCGTCGGCGTATCGAATGTCGATCACCGGTACCGATGCCAAGGGGAACGTCGCCGTCAGAGTCTTTTCCCCGGACGCGGGAACCGGCGTAGCCCTCCGCCTGGATCCCAAGAGCTACGAGGTCCAGAGCGAGGTCCCGATTCACTGAGCACCGGAGCTGTACGACAATTGCGATCAGCGTACGCAGATCACGCGCGTTCCAACGTAGCTCGCGTTTGGACTGTTGAACCCCGACGAGAAGAAAACGTTCCAGTGGATGGAGCCATCGCCCTTGAAGGGAGTGCTCGACCAATAGATCTCCGCTGATTGCACGGTGAATGGCGGCTGCGGCAATGCGGGATACGACAGAGTAGGGTCGATCGTCCCGAAGCCGCTGGTTTCAGCTCACTCAATCGAGCGAGACGCGGTTCGGCAGCTGGCGCGCCACGATCTCCTCGATCTTCGAGACTTCGTCGTCCGTCAGCATGTCGAAATGGCCCTCGCGCTTGGTTTTGGAGAGTTTGCCGCCATTCTGAAGCAGGCATTTCACGAGTAGATCGCCCAATCGATCGGGCAGGTCCACGATGTCGGCGATTTCTCGCTTGGCACTACGAAGCCCAACCAAGAAGTCGAGCTCGCGAACCAGCTCGTCGGACACGGCGGATTCGAGCCACCGGTAGAGAGCCGTCGCATGCTCGGTCAAATCGAGATAGCGATAGTGTCGTGCGGTTTCGTTCGTCACGGTGAGCGAGCCGTCTTCGTCGAGCTCGCGATCGATGAGCTCGAGTAGCGGCTTCGAGAACGATTCCAAGACTTCGTCGTATTCTGCACGCCTCGCCAGCATCACGGCAGAAACCGGCACTATGAAGTCGTTCGGGGTCACTCGACGACGGCCGAGGACGTGGTGAATCAGCAGTCGGTGAATGCGTCCGTTGCCATCTTGAAATGGGTGAAGGTAGACAAAGGAAAACGCAACCACCGCAGCAGCAACGACCGGGTCGACCACGCTGCTCGTCGAGAGCGCTTGCGACACCCAGCGCCAACCCTTCATCAGATCCGGAAGATCGCTGGGTCGTGGAGGGATGAAATGCACTGTTTGGTAACGTAGGCCGATCGATTCGCCGACATAGTTCTGAGCTCGGCGAAAACCAGCTTGGGCGAAGCGCGGATCCACGATGGCGGCTTGGAGTCTCGTGAGCGCGGGCTCGTCGAGGTCCGACACGTTGCCCGTATTCTGCAGCACGGCCATGAAGCGCTCCAGACGACTCGAGCTCGGCGTTTCGCGCTCGATTGCGAACGAAGACAGCGTTTCTTTCGTGTAGAGGTACGTCGCGGCGCGGTGAAGCAGGTCCGGGTCGTACTTTTCCAGGACCTGGCGGATTTCGCGCTCGAGTGGTTCGACGGAGCGTCTCGTGAGCTCGTCCGTCTTTCGAACGAACGGACAAAAGCGCTGGTCACCCAGCAGGTTGTCGATCACGCGCTGACGCGTCACCCGACGACCTTCGCCCGTGTAGTAGAAAGAGGCACCGAGAACGGGCACGTAGTTGATCGGCTTCAGATCGTCGACGGGTAGTTTCCGTCCGGTGAGCCACTCGTAGAGGAACCAGAGGATCCGCACGTACTTACTCGTCGGTTGCTCTTGCAAGCGTGTGGATAGCGCGAGCTCGATCTCGCCGCGCGGGACTTTCCCGAGATATGCATCGATCACCGACGCTTCGACTCCCTCGTGTTTCAGAGCGAACAGGAGATGGTGAACGTCCGTCATCTCGTCCGGCGCGATGTGAGGCAACTGCAACGCCACGCGACCGGGCTCGAATCCGCTGCCCCCCTCGCTTGGCGATGAAGGCAAACCGATGGGGTGGAATCACCTCGAGACGATGCCGGTCGACGAGAGCGCCATAACCGACCGGTCGCGCGTCCCGCATGTGGACCTCGGGACTCGAAGGCATCTCAGCTCCAAAAATTCACGTTGAGCTCTAAAATAACGCATTGGATTTCATAACTCCAACAAAAATCACATTGGATAATGTGCTACCGCAGAAAACCACGTTGTGGAGACAGCAATTTCGCGTTGAAATCGAATCTACGTGTCTAAAATCGATTCTCACGGAGTGCCGGGCCGGGATGGGAGCGGGCCGCAAGGTAGGATGAAGGGGGGGTAGTTGAAGAGCTGGGCCGTCTGAACGGCGAGTCGGCTGCTGCTGAACGAGCGGAGGAGTCCTGATTCGCCTTCCGATGTCGGTGCAAGTCACCGACGCGGGCGGATCGGGAGCGGTGAGGAAGTCGTTCAGCCAACCCGTGTAACCGACCCCTTCGCTCACGCGAGTGTAAAAGGAGTCGTAGGGGTGGAGGCAGTGCGCGGGGCCCTGTAGTACCGGAAGTTCCTCGAGCTTTGAGACCACTCCCGTCCCAGTTTTTGCCTTTCGCCGAGGTTTCCGGCTACACCCGCCCCATGTCTTGCCTCGGCTGGTCGTGCGTCGTGTCGCTCGCCGTCGTGGCGTGCAACGGGACCTCCCAGCCCCATTCCGCGACCTCCGAGCCAGTGGACACGTCTGCACCTGCGGCGCAGGCGCCCCCAACGGAAAGTAGCCAACCCAAGCCGTCCGCTTCGCCCGTTGCGAGCGCTCCCTCGCCCGCGGCCGACGCCGGGGCGAAGATCGCGACGCCCCCCGGAATGCTTCCCGTCCCCGGAGGGACCTTCCGCATGGGCTCCGACACGGAGGGCGAACAGGATGAACGTCCCGCCCACGACGTCACGCTGAAAAGTTTCTTCCTCGATGTGACCGAGGTCACCAACTCGGCCTACGAGAAGTGCGTCGAAGCAAAGGTCTGCCGTGCGTACCGCGAAGACGCGGCTCACTCCATGAAGTACAAGTCCGAAAAGGCATTCCGCGGTCCCAATCAGCCTGTCATGGGCGTGTCGTGGGACGACGCGAAGACGTACTGCGAGTGGCGAGGCAAACGCCTACCCCGCGAAGCCGAATGGGAACGTGCTGCTCGAGGCGAGGACGGGCGCGAGTACCCGTGGGGCAACGAGAAGCCCGACCCGGACCGCCACGGTTGCTTTCAGGGCTGCAAGACGGGCGCGACCGCGGATGTCGGATCCTTTCCTGACGATGCGGGACCGTACGGCCACCATGACCTCGCCGGAAGCGTGTGGGAATGGATGGCCGACTACTACGATCCCTACGCCTACAAGCGAAAGACCGCTGGCGACGGCGTTGCTGGGAGCTGCGAAGAAATCATGGCAGCCCAGGACGAGCTCAGAAAGAGCCATCAACAGGGTTACACCGGCACGAACCCGATCCCTTCCGAGTGTGAGCGCGTCCTTCGCGGCGGCGCCTTCAACTACCCCGCGAAGGGTCTGCGCTCGTCGAACCGAGTGCACCATCCGGGGGCATGGCGGCTCTTGGTGGCGGGATTTCGCTGCGCAAAAGACGGCAGCTGAATCAGCCGTTTCGTCTGGGTTTCTTTGGGGGAGACGCGCGTATACTAGAAGATCGTGCTCAAGATCGCCAACGTCTTCGCCGAGCGCTTCGAGGTGGAGCGGTTCGCCGGTTCCGGTGGAATGGGGCAAGTGTTTCGCGCCCGCGACCAGCTCACCGGCGAAGCCGTAGCACTGAAGGTGATGAGCGACGCGGGGACCGCCGAGCGTTTCTTGCGCGAAGGCCAGTTGCTCGCCGAGCTATCGCATCCCGGCATCGTGCGCTACGTGGCCCACGGCACGACCGAAGACGGCCTGTTCTATATCGCAATGGAGTGGGTAGAAGGGGAGACTTTAGGTGCGCGCCTGCGTCGTTCGTCGCTCACCGATCCCGAAAGCGTCGAGATGGTTCGACAAGTGGCCGACGCGCTCGCAGTGGCCCATTCCCGCGGGATCGTGCATCGGGACATCAAGCCCGGGAACGTCATCCTGCTCGACGGTGGGGTCGACCGAGTGAAACTTCTCGATTTCGGGATCGCTCACCTCGTGGATCCGACCCGGATGGTGACCCGCACGGGCATCGTGCTGGGAACCGTCGGGTACATGGCTCCGGAGCAGGCGCGAGGCACTCGGCATATCGACGCACGCGCAAACGTTTTTGCGCTCGGGGCACTGCTGTTCCACTGCTTGACCGGCAAGCCGCCCTTTGCGGGCGGGCCGGCCGTCGCGGTGCTCGCGAAGCTCGTGCTGGAGGAAGCCCCGAGGCTCTCCAGCGAGCGCCCGGAGTTACCTTCCGCGCTCGATGAGATCTTGTCGCGAATGCTCGCGAAAGAGCCGGCGTTTCGCCCGAAAAACGCCGCCGAAGTTGCCGAGCTCTTGGGCGAGATCCACCTCGAGCCCGTCACCCGTCGGGGTCCCGACTCCCAAAATGACGATGCGCTCACCGGAACCGAGCAGCGCCTCGTGTCCGTGCTCTTGGCGAGCGGCGTCGGAGACGAAGCGGCTTCGGAATGGGGCTCGATCGCGTTCGAGCCAGTCGCTACTGTTGCCGAAGGCAGCACGCGGGACGGACCGCCAGAGGTCAGCGATTCACCGGCGGAGCGGGTGCGCGAGCTCAGGCGCATCGCCGCTCGCTTTGGAGCACGGCTCGAGCCACTTCGAAGCGGCTCGCTCGCCGTAATGTTTTCCGGGGCCATGGGTAGTGGTGGGTCCGCTACGGATCTCGTGTCGCGTGCAGCCCGCTGCTCGCTCGAAATGCGCCAGCTGCTTTCGACCACTCCGATGGCACTCGCGACGGGGCGGGGCGTGGTCGCTGGCGCGTTTCCCGTCGGCGAAGCAATCGAGCGAGCCGCGGAGCTGCTCTCGGCCTCAGCGGTGGACGAAGGGATTGTGGTCGATCGCGTGACCTCGGGCCTTTTGGAAGCCCGCTTCGACGTGTTCTCCCCCGCGTCGGGGCCGGCCGTCCTCTTGCGAGAGCGCCCTCACGTCGAAACGGCGCGTCACCTCTTGGGCAAGCCCACGAGCACCGTGGGACGCGAACGGGAGCTCGGATTTCTCACCAGCTCCTTCGACGAGTGCGTGTCGGAGCCCGTCGCTCGTGCGGTGCTGGTCACCGGTCCGAGCGGGATCGGCAAGTCTCGCGTTCGCTACGAGCTGCTTCGTCGCCTGTCGGAGCGTTGCCCGGGTGCCGAGGTTTGGATGGCGCGGGGCGATCCCATCGGTGCCGGCTCGCCTTTCGGTCTTTTGGCTCGAGCCGTGCGCAAGAGCGCGGGGATCCGTGACGGCGAACCGCTCGTCGAGAGTCAGAAGCGTTTGAAGGAGAGGGTGTCTCGCAGCGTTTCGGTCGACGAACGAGAACGCGTCGCGAAGTTTCTCGCGGAGCTTTGCCGGGTTGCTTACGAGGATCGGGACGCGGACGCGGAGCTCGTGGCTGCTCGCCACGACCCGATCCTGATGGGCGATCAGATGCGCCGGGCCTGGGAAGACTGGGTGCAGGCCGAGAGCCGACGCTCGCCCGTCCTGCTCATTCTCGAAGATCTCCATTGGGGAGACTTGCCCACGGTTCGTTACGTGGAGGCCGCACTCCGACTCGCACGGGATCTCCCGTTCATGGTGATTGCGTTCGCGCGTCCGGAAGTTCACGAACGTTTCCCGAACCTCTGGGAAAAGCGCGATCTGCTCGAGCTTCGCCTCACGCCGCTGACCAAGAAGGCCGGCGAGAGATTGGTTCGCGAGGCGCTCGGAGCCGAGGTCGACGCCGAGGTGATTCAGCGCATCGTCGAACGTGCAGACGGAAACGCGTTCTACCTCGAAGAGCTGATTCGTGCAGTCGCCGACGGCGAGAGTGAAAAACTCCCCGACACCGTGCTGGCGATGGTGCAGTCGCGCCTGGAGGCGCTTCCCGACGGGGCACGTCGCGTGCTGCGTGCTGCCAGTATCTTCGGCGGCGCGTTCTGGGATGCGGCGGTCGGCGCGCTGCTCGGAGAAGGGGAAAACAGTGGAGAAATCAGCGATTGGCTCGAGCTCCTGACGGCGCGGGAAATGATCACCGCGCGGCCCCAGAGCCGTTTTCCAGGCACCGCCGAGTACGTGTTTCGCCACGCCCTCGTCCGTGAGGCGGGGTACGCGATGCTCACGCCCGAGGATCGCGAGCGAGGGCATCGACTCGCTGGCAATTGGCTCGAAAACAGTGGTGAGCCCGAAGCTCTGGTCCTCGCGCAGCACTTCGAGCAAGGCGCGCTTCCCGAGCGTGCGCTCGGTTGGTGCAGAACGGCCGCGGCCGAGGCTCTCGAGGGCAACGATCTCGAGGCGGCGCATCGGGCGGTCCAGCGCGCGCGCCAGTTCGCGACTCAGGCGGGACTTTCCGGTTTGCCCCTGGGTGAGATCGATCTCATCGATGGGGAAGTTCGCTACTGGCGCGCCGATCACACGGCGGCACAAGAGATGGCGAAATCCGCGGTCGACCTCCTCGAACCTGGATCCCCCTCCTGGTACACGGCGGTCGCTCTCCACGTGAGCGCGAGTCATCGCTGTGGCGACGTCGAGACTGAAAAGCGAACGGCCCGCGCGCTGATCGATGGGGGCTACGCGGACCGTCCCTCCGCGAGCGCTCTGATCTCGTGCAGCCGCATTGCCATCGCACTGGTCCAGATTGGCGCGTACGAACTGGCCGACGAGGTGTTCGCTCGTTTCGAGCCCTGGGCGCCGACCCAGAGCGCCAACAAGGCGGCGACCGGTCGCTGGTACGCGAGTCTGGCCGCCCGCGCGCTGTATGCGGGCGAGACGCTTCGCTATCGAGAGATGTCCGTGCTCGCCGCAGGGTTTTGCGAGGAAGCAGGGGATCTTCGCAGCGCTGGGACACATCGCCACAACGTGGGACACGCATGCATGGAGCTCGGTCGATACGAAGAAGCCGAGACGGAGCTGCGTCAGACGTTTCGAATCGCCGAGCGCATTGGTCTCTTGAACGTCGCCGCATCCGCGCAGAACAACCTCGGCGCCGTGCTCACCCGCCTCGGGCGCCTTTCGGAGGCGCGATCACTTCTCGAAGACGCCATTCCGCGGCTCGAGAAGCAAGTCGATCGCCGGATGGAGGGCGGAGCGCGCAATCATCTGGCGGAGCTACTTCTCGAGCTCGGCGATCCCGAAGCCGCGAGGCGTTCGGCCGAACGAGCCGTGGAGGTTCTAGAGCTCGTACCGCCGCTCAAGATCCAGGCGCTCGCAACCCTCGCTCGGGCGCAGGATGCCTCTGAGCAAACCAGCGCTGCGCGTGCGACCGCAAAGACCGCTCACGATCTATTGAAAGAGATCCGCAACATGGCCGACGGCGAGGCCATGGTGCGACTGACCCACGCCAAGCTCTTGCACGACGAAGGCCGACAAACCGAGGCCGCTCAGGTCATCCGGGTGGCACGGGAGCGATTGCTGGCTCGCGCGGCACAGATGGACGAGGAGACACGGACTACATTTCTCTCGCGCGTTTGGGAAAACGGGCAGACCCTCGAGTTGGCGGAAGCCTGGCTCGGCTGATTGCCCCCGCGATCCGACGAATGTCGGATTGGAGCTAGCGATACACGCGCACGAAGTTCGTCAGCATGTTGCCGCCTGGCCAAGCATTGGTGCACGCGCCGGCGGAGTCCTTGAAGGAGATGTTGGTCTCGGTGCGGAGCTGGGTTCCGCAGACCGCGCCGGTGGGGCTCCAGGGTCGACACTTGTAGGCGGAGCCGTCGTAGGGGGTGTAGTAGCTCTCGATTCCCGTGCAGTTGGCTCCGGTGAAGTGACTGATGTACTGGCCGTCGGGCAGCACGCACGAAGCTTCGCCGCACGGACTACCGCAGACGTTCGGCGTCCCGCCACCACCACAAGTTTCGACGCCGGTACAGCTGCCACAGCTGAGGGAGCCGGTGCAGCCGTCGGAGATCGAGCCGCAGTTCTTGCCCTGAGCGGAGCAGGTCGTCTTCTGGCAACCACACACGTTGGGAGCTCCGGTCCCGCCGCAAGTGTCCGGCGCGGTGCATGCCCCACAGCTGAGGGAGCCGGTGCAGCCATCGGAAATCGAGCCGCAATTCTTCCCTTGCGCAGAGCACGTGGTGGGTGCGCACCCGCACACGTTTGCGGTGATGGCTCCACACGACTGAGGGGGAGTGCACGATCCACAGCTCAGCGATGCTCCACAGCCGTCGGGAATCGAGCCGCAATTCTTTCCCTCCCCAGCGCAGCTCGTCGGCGTGCACCCGCAGACGTTGGGGGTTCCGCCGCCCCCGCAGGTTTGGCCTGAACCGCACGAACCGCAGTTCAACGGAACGCCGCAGCCATCCGAGAGGGTTCCGCAGTTCTTTCCCTGAGCTACGCAGCTCTTGGGCGTGCAGGAACCGACCCCACACAGGTTCGGTCCCCCGCCACCGCAGGTCTCACCCGCCGGACAGTTGCCGCAGCTCAATGTCGAACCGCAACCATCAGCTTGAGTCCCGCAGTCCGCTTTGATGGCAGCGCAGGTCTTGGGGGCACAGCCACAGACATTCGGAGTCTGTCCACCGCCGCAGGTCTCCGGCGGATTGCAGGTTCCACACACGAGCGTCCCGCCGCATCCATCCGACACGCTGCCACAGGTTGCTCCCAGGTCGGCGCAGGTCTTTGGTTTGCACCCGCAAGCGTTGGGAACGTCCGCGCCGCCGCAGGTGTCGGGCGCGGTGCAGCCTCCGCAGTCGAGAATCACGCCGCAGCCGTCGGAGAGCTTGCCGCACTCGGCGCCGAGATCCGCGCAGGTTCGTGCAGGGCAAGGAAAGTTGCTGCAGGTGTTGGTTCCCTTGGGACCTCCGCAATACTGGTCCTCGGGGCAGGTTCCACAGTCCACGACTGCACCACAGCCGTCGAGCGCGAGACCGCACTCCGCTCCGAGGTTCACGCACGTCTTTGGCGCGCACGCGCCGGAATCGGGCTCGCCCTCACCCGTCTTCAGATCGTCGAGATTCTGGCTGAGGCTGCAACCGCCCATCAGGGTCCAGACGAGCCCCACCAACGAAAGCCAAGCAACACGAACGCTTGTGGTCGCGATTCACCCAGAATAGCGGATCCGTGTGACGGTGTCTCGGACCGTCAGGTGTGCTCTGTCAGCAATTCCTACGCGCCGCGATCGAAACCAACGCGAGGCGGACCGTCGCCGGGCTCAGACGAGCTCTGACGTCCGAATCAGCTCTTTCGCCATCGCGGTCAGGGCTTCGTCCGACCAGGACTCCGCGCGAACGAAGTGAGCCACGAGGTAGCACTTCGCGCGCTCCAGCCTCGTACGCCCGGGGAACGGGCGGAGGTCGATGCGCCGCGGAAGCGCCCGGGGGCGAACCGCGCTCGGCGTGATGACGCTCGGCATCAGCGGCGTCAGGTTCTCGTTGTGGGCGGCAACGGCCTTTTCGGTGGGGCCCTTGCCCGGGTACTTCGCGAGCTCGGCACGAGTGAGGGAAGCCATGGGGCTACGGCCTATAGCGGCCGCTTCGAAAGCGAGCCAACTTTCCGGCAAGGGAAGCGTGGGGTATTGCGCGCAACCTCGAATGGGCGAGCCGCTCACTCTGGCTCATCCCAGGGTAGGGGAGCGCCGAGGGCCAGGATCATGCGGACCGCTTCGGTGCAGAGCGCGGGGGATCCGCGATCGTACTTTTTGCGATCGTAATCCGGATCGAGCCAGTCGTCCGTGACGTCGTCGTACGTGAGGACGTAGTGGGTGATCGGATGGCCGCTCGTGTCCCGCACCTTGGGATCCGCTCCCTGGTCGAGCAGCAGGCGAACCAGGTCCACGCGATTGGCAAACACCGCGAGCGTGAGGGCTCGGCGACCCCAGGCATCGGCTCCATTGGGATCGGCCCCGATGGACACGAGTCTCTCGACGATCGCCCGATCCCCGATCTGGATGGCGGTACAGAGCAAGACTTCGGGCTTCTCGGGTGGCTCTTTTTCGCAGAGCCAGGCGACGGCTTCGACGCTCCCGCGTGCGTACAAGAGCCGGCCGTGGAGACCTGCTAGCTTGGCCCCCCGTAAGTGAAGATCGCTGGCGACTTCGAGGTGGCCTGCGACCAGGGCGCAAAAGATGGGCGTCCCCCAGAGGGTCTTGTCGTCGAGCGCGGCGCCGGCAGCGATGAGCTTCTGCACGATCTCGAGGTGCCCCATGCGCGCGGCGCAAGAGAGCGCCGTGATGTCGTAGCGGAGTGGCTCGTCGAGCTTCACACCCGCGTTCAGCCGCTCTTCGACAGCCGCAACGTCGCCATCGATGACGGCATCGATCAACGTGTGTGGACGAAACGACTCGCGAAGGAGCTTCAAGCAGTCGAACCTGCGTCGATCCAGGGCGACCACGCGCGCGCTCCAATCGGTGGGTCCGACGGTCGCAGGTTCGGCCCCGGCGGTGATGAGGGCGACGAGGATCTCGACACTACCTCGATAGCTACAGGCAGAAGAGAGTGCCGCACCGAGATCCTGTCGCGCGCCGAGGTAAAGCAGGAGCTCGACCATCCCGAGGTCGCCACGGCCGGCGGCAGTGGTCAGCAGACGGCCCGCACGATTCGGATCGACCCCCGCACCAACGAGAAGGCGCACCACGGAAGGGGAGCCCCACTGGACGGCGAGCTCGAGGGGCGTAGTGCCGAAGCGTGTCTTGGCGAAGAGGTCAACGTCGCGCTCGAGCAACAGCGCGCAGAGCTCTGCGTCGTCGTGGTAAGCCGCGATGTGAAGGGCGGTGAAGCCGTCGGGGATGACGTTGCGGAGGCTCTCTCTCCGACCGCGCTTTTTGCCGATGACGAGGTTGGGATCCGCCCCGGCCATCAACGTGCGGCGCACTTCGGCTAGGTCGCCCGCCAGCACGGCTTTCTCGAACGCGTCCGTCAATCCGCCGCGAGCTTAGCCCGGGAGCTTCGCTGCAACGAGTCTGCCGTTGGGTGGGATCCCTCGCATCTCTGCCTCGAGCTCTGGATTGCTACGGAGCGATCGGCTCGTCGTCGTCATCGTAGACGTTGCCGATGATGGTCGGGTTCGGATCGTCGATGACCCACGGTCCGTAGCCGGCATCTCTGCCGAAGCGGTTGTACAAGACCTGGGTATTCTTCGGCACGGTAGCGCCCGTGCCTCGAATGTTCAGGGTCCAGCCACCGCCGTAAAACCAATTGCACTCGAGAGTGAGGTCTTCGGTCGCGGCGCCTTCGTCCCCCGTCTGCACCGCGGCATTGCTCGCGCCGGACAGGTAGCTGTGGCGAATCGTGACTCCCTTGCCTCCCGTGGATTGCACGTCGTCGTTGTGCTCGCCGGGGCCGTTGGACAAGTCGTGGATCCAGCAATCTTCAATCAGCACGTTGGCGTCCGCTTTGAGGCCGTCCGCCATGCCGTGAATGTTCAAGCGGCGCGCGGTGTAATTCGCGAATGAGACGCCGCTGGTCACATCGCCGGAGGTGCCGATGATCTCGCTGTCTTCCACGAGGAGCCCGGTGTTGTCGTTGTCGAAGTAGCGAATCGGGTAGTAGTCGCCGCTCGTGATCCGGACCTTGCGGATGGTGACGTCGTCGGCCAGGACGGTGATCGAGCCCTTGATGTCGAGGCCTTCGACAATCGCGCCGTTCTGGTCGACCGTGATGGAGCCGCTGGGCGTCAGTGTCGTGCCGGCGGGAACGCCCGTGCTCTCTGGACCCGGTTTGACCAAGCTGCAACCGCCGGAGCCCGCCTGCCCGCCACCGCCACCCGTGGACCCGCCGCTGCCGCTAGAACCTCCGGCGCTCGAGCCACCGGAGCTCGATCCGCCGCCGCCGGTGACACCCCCGGTAGCCGCAGACCCACCGCTTCCTCCACCGCCACTCCCCCCCGAGCTGCCGCTACCGCCGCAGGCACAGAGAAGAGGAAGGATCGCAAAACACGGGAGCCGGCGCATCGTAGGAGCATACCTCCTCTGGGAGGGGCTCGGTCAGTTGAACGTTTGATTGGTGTTCTTCGCCCCGGCGCTCGCCGTGGCGGGCGCTGCCCAGCTGAAGCTCGAAGCTTGGTGCCCGCTTCCTCCGGCCTGTAGCGATTGCCCATCCGGAGTCGTCGAGGTTTCCGACACGCCGATGTCCGTGGACTTCATTCCGGCCGCGGGACCGTCGGTTGCCGTGAAGCTTCCCTCGTAGCTCAGGAACTCGACGACGGTCGCTCCCTTCACGAGCGCGACGCCGTCGGGCTCAGAGGCGCCGTCGGCCCCGCCGTTTTGGATGTTTGCTTTCGGGAACCAAAGCGTGCCGTATCCGTTCTGCTGATTCGGAATGCTGCCGGTCAATGTCTCGGTCATGTACTGCTTCAGCTGGGACGGATTGCCATTGTAAAAGACCAGGCTCCACCCGGAGAGAGTGGTTCCCGCCGCACCTGCTATTTCCACGCCTTCGTTCGCGTCACCAGCGGCGTCGTCGTAGTGGATCTCGTTGATCCAGACGCCCACGGTCGGCGAAGAGCCACACGTCCCGCACCCGAGGCTGGTGACCTCTCCCACACAGGTCGCCGACCAGCTGGTCGGGCCGCAGCAGAGCGAATCGCTGTCGCAGACGCAGCTGGTTATGGCGTCGCTACTGCACCCTGTAGTCGACGAAGCCGAGCAACAATCGGTGGGAGTGGGGCAAGTTCCGCAGCCCTCGGTCAACACTTCGCCCGCGCAAATCCCATCCCACTCCGTGTCGCAACAATACGGGTCGGCAGTGCACACGCAGGTTTCGATGCTCGGCTGATTGCAGCCAGACTGGTTGGTGTTCTGCGAGCAGCACTCACCCTTCGGTCCGCCACCGCCGCTTCCGCCCGACGCGCCGCCGCTTCCGCCCGACGCGCCGCCGCTTCCGCCCGACGCGCCGCCGCTTCCGCCCGACGCGCCGCCGCTTCCGCCCGACGCGCCGCCGCTTCCGCCCGACGCGCCGCCGCTTCCACCCGACGCGCCGCCGCTTCCACCCGACGCACCGTTGCCGCTTCCACCGGTTGCGCCGTTGCCGCTTCCACCGGTTGCGCCGCCGCTCCCGCCCGCGTGGGCGTTACCCGATCCGCCGGTCGCACCGCCGGTATTTCCGATTGCAGCGCTGCCGGCGAAACCGCTGGTCGCTCCGGTCCCCCCGCCGTTTCCAGTAGCGCTCGCGCACGCAGCGAAACCAAACAGGGACAGAGCCATTGTCAGCCCCGAGCCCAGTCGTGACAGAACAGCGGAACCTTGTCGCATTCGGATTCATCTGGAAGCTCCTTCCGATTCACCAACCGGTGCATGCACCAGCGCCGATCGCGCTCGGCAGCGAGCACGACTGAAAATTTCCGACCTCGATCACTTTCGCGGATTCGATGGCGCCGGGTCAGAAGGCGGAGCCAATTGTTGTGCGCGAGTTACCTACATTTACATACATTTGCTCGACATGCTCCTAGCAATTTCACAATTAAGTCTTTAATTACAAATGGTTGAGCCCATGCTCCGAGACATCTCTGGGTGGGAGTGAAGGGTTCGGGGCCATCCCCGGTATCTTGGGCCCGTCCCAAAGCTCACCTGGCGGTCGGCACCGCCGAGCTTCCAACGACTCGAAGCGCGTACTGCAACGCTCCGATTGCGGAACGCTCCGCGCGACAGTGCCCTCCGGGAAGGCGCTCGAGTGTCAGTACCCGAGAGAACGCGAAGCCGGTCTTTTTGGCTCCGTGTTCGGAGCTATCGGGGACGTGGCCGTGACTGTCGAGGCGTGGCCTCGCATGACGGTGAGGCTCGTGCACTGGGTGAGCACCGGTACCTGACCTCGGGCAAGGACCCATTGCCGATCCGGGCAAATCAGGCGTGTTACTTCAACGAGTGCGACCCGCTCGCGAACGAGTATCTGCGACTACGACACTTGCACCTGCAGCACGCAGAACCCGAGCTGCTCCGACGGCCTGCATGAAATAAATCCGAAGCGGGACAGCTTGCTTCGATGACTTGGCCGGCTGGAACACAGGCGCGATCCGAATGTCCTGCGCATGCGTTTCGGGTTAGAGCGGGCTGGCTCGAGCACGCCCCCGCGCTATGCTCGTGTCATGGTGCGAATCGCAGCTCGCGCACATCGCGGTGCTGCTTCGAGTCACCGCCTGCGGGGCAGGATTCCCGCGCCCCACGCTCCGCTACTTCGGCGCCCGACCACTCGGCTCGGGCGCCGAATCGCCCGTCACGCTGGCTACCGCGATTCAGCGCCCCGGCCTTCCGAATCTCTTTCGCGTGAACGATGACCTGTATCTGGGTGCCTACGAAGCGCCGAGGGCATGCGAGAGCTCACCGCCTTCACGTGAAGACCGTGGTCAACCTTCGTGCGATGCATTCCGACCGGGACGAGATTGGTGCAAGCTCGGCCTTCCGCGACACCAGCACATCTCCACCAAGGCGCGGCATCCCGAGGACGAGGATGTCGTCCGCTTCCTCCAGATCGTCACCAATCCGGACAACCTTCCGGTGTTCGTGCATTGCCAGCATGGTCGGATCGAACCGGAACCGATCACCGCCGTGTACCGCATCGTCGTTCAGGGCTGGACCAAGGACGAGGCGATCGAGCGAGATGATGCGGGGAGGCTACGGCTTTCACAACATGTGGCAAAACCTCGTGCGCTACGTTGGCGAGCTCGAACGTTCTAGAGCATCCGCAGGCAAGCCGGCCTAGCAATACGTAACGTCAGGGGCGCCACCACAGTACCCA